>CAYZCW010000052.1:0-2516 GCA_964477035.1 uncultured Bacteroidales bacterium | reverse complement strand
GATCCCGGGGTCTGCGGGGCTGTTGTCTCCTATAATATACCTTCAGCATCAGGGGCTGACATCAGGCAGATCGACACAACCAACCTTACCACCGGAGACCTGTTCCCGGTCGGAGTAACATACCAGGCATGGGAGCTTGATTTTGGTGATGAAGAGAAAGATACCTGCAGTTTTACAATTACTGTAATCGACAGTGAAGCACCGGTATTTGACTGTCCGGCAGACATTACGGTTAACACAGCTCCGGGTGAATGCCATGCTGTTGTAAACTACGAGATGCCTGATGTAATTGCTTTCTCTGATACTTTTATCCGGTATCAAACATATGGAAATTGCAGTAAATGGGAAACATTCTGCTCACAGCTTCTTTCTGATTACCAGTATACCAGGCTGACCATGAAAGGGACTTATGATCCTGTCGGCGTAACACTCACTGACCCGGTAAAAATCCTTCAGATTGCCAATGCATTGCGTGAAGGAGTATTCCTGCAAGTTAATGATAACGGCCAGTACTGGTCTGTATACAGTGAAGGCAGTTATGGAATTGAATTAACAGGTGACGGAATTTACTGGGATTGCAATTCAAAATATGCAGTAAGGCCCTGCATAGGGAATTATAATTGGGGAGGAATTGGAACATATTCCTGCTCTGATTATGGAGCTCTTTCACAACGCATGACCGTTGAATTTGAGATCGCCAATACCGGGAATCTCTCGGTAACTGACAACTGCGACTCCTCTCTGACTGTCGTGCAGACTGCCGGACTGCCAAGCGGAAGTGAATTCCCCGTGGGTACCACAACCAATACTTTCACTGTGACCGACAGCAGCGGCAATACATCTGAATGCAGTTTCAAAATAACTGTCGAAGACAATGAAGCTCCAACAGTGGTCTGTAACCCGCTGGATGTTATCCTCCGTGAAAATGGCGAATATGTTCTGAACAGATGGGATATTGAGAAGATTGTAGCGGAAGCTGCAGATAACTGCACTCCCTATGAGGAGCTCAAAATCACTGTAACCCCCAAAGCATTCGAATGTATTCACACACATGAGCCCGTTACCGTTACTGTGTCTGTCGAAGATGCCTCCGGCAATATCGCAAGCTGCCAGACAACAGTGACTGTTATTGATAACACACCACCCGTTATGCTTTGCCAGGATATTGAAGTGGAGCTTGATGCTTCAGGCAATGCTCTTATATTCCCTGAAATGTTAAACCTGGGTTCAACTTCAGTTCGCCCCTCATGGGCAAGGACATACAACAATATGGGAACAGGTTCTTATGATGCCTGCGGCATTGAGTTCATGGAACTGAGTCAAAATGAGTTCTCATGTCAGCACATCGGACCCAACACCGTTACACTCACTGCAGGTGATCCGAACGGTAATGTGTCTGAATGCCAGGTGACCGTCACTGTAGTTGAACATGAGTTGCCATGGGTTACCTGCAAAGATGCTGAAATTACCCTTGATGAAAACGGGGTAGCCTCTCTTACTGCCGATATGGTGGTTGCCGAATATGGTGACCTGTGCGGAGTCGATACAATTATTGTTGAACCAATGAGTTTCGACTGCTCAACAACTGGTGAAAACCAGGTTACCGTCACTGTGATCGACAGGGCAGGAAACGAGTCATCATGCACTGCAACTGTTATGGTACACGACAACCAGTCACCCGAAATAACACAGGTGGATGATATTGAGATTGTCGTGGAACCGGGAGTCTGTGTAACCCCAATTGCAGATTATCCTGAGATAGTTGCCACTGACGATTGCGGCGCAGAGCTCACCCTGGATGAAGGTTACGGTCCAAACGGACTGTTCCCGCTGGGCACCTCGGTTGAAACATGGAAAGCAGAAGACCAGGCAGGCAATGTGACAACAATGTCGTTCAGTGTAACTGTAACAACCTATAACGGCGCTCCTGCTATTGACCCGGTTGAAGATATTACCATGGTGAAAGACTCGGGCAATATGGTAATGGCCCTTACTGGTATAACACCGGGAATTGACTGTGAAGAACAGATGGTAACCGGGGTTACCATTGCCTCTTCAGACACCTCTGTTGTTAAAGCAGTAATTACTTACATCGAAGGAAATGATTCGGCACAGGTTACCTTTATACCGGTCGACTTCGGAGAAGCCGAAATCACTGTCACCGTTCAGGATGACGGCGGCACGGAAAATGGCGGCACAGATGTCACTGAAATTACCTTTACCGTGAAGGTTGTGGAAGAGCTGCCTGTTTTTGCAGGATTTGACCCGGCAGGCAAACTGGATGTAACACTCTATCCCAACCCCACAAAAGATATGGTAAACCTGAAGATCAGTAAAAATGTCAGCGGTACGGTAGACGTTGCCGTTTACACAATTACAGGCAAACAGGTCATACGCAGGGTATTCAGCGATATACAACTGATATCATTCAGCATGGAAGATAATGTGTCAGGAATGTACTTTGTAAAAATGAATGTCGAAGGCAAAGAGTTCGTTAAAAAACTTATCCTTGACAG
>CAYZCW010000051.1:0-2529 GCA_964477035.1 uncultured Bacteroidales bacterium | reverse complement strand
AGACACAAACGTTGCGGCCTCGGCTGCAGTCAACCTTTGGCAAAAAGAGAGTACAGCCGATTTTTCAAAGACCAGCGACGTATTCCAGAGAATAGCAAGCATAGATTCACAAATTGCCATAGATTTCAGCCAAACACTAAACGTTCATGAAGTGACGTCCATTTATGGGAGTTCGAGGCAGAGGTTCTACGTGAGTCCTAAGGAAAACTGGTCCTGGAAGTAATGATTCGTTCGTACTATCTTGGGGCAACCCAGAACCATAGCAAGTCCTTGTTGTAGGCTTTCGACAGGTGTTATTCTTCTTATTGAGCAGTTCTGCTCTATTGTTCAAGCGGTTATCATTCGTCACTTCACTGATTCTGTACTTCTTAAAAGCATGAATCTGGTACGATCTTGCATAATACTTGTCGGGTAATCTTTTTTTATTCTTTTCTTATTGGAGGAATTGCATGCGAAGGAGAGAACTTAGCAAAGGCTTTTCGCTCGTTGAGCTTCTGATAGTTCTTGCTGTTATAGCCGCTCTCATAGCCGTGGTTACACCGCTTTCTCTTAACGCAATGAGAAAAGCGACGGCGGTGAGGATCGCCTACAATATGAAGGCTCTTTCGAAGGCCATGGACCAGCACTTCTATCTCGGAGGGATTTCTTCGCTGGAGAATATGACTATCGGCGATCTGGGCAGGAACGTTGATGGTCAGAACTGGGGCGTTCTATATGTACCCGGAACGGATTATTCAGTGGCTTACATCTTCACGAGAGACGATCTGCACTTCGATACTCTGAGAAACATTCTTCCGGCAGTCACCAGGGTCACACCGGGCGAGACGCTGACGGGCTTTTATGAAATGGCCGGCGGTCTTGATAAGGCGGCCTTCACGCCTCAAGAGGTCACCGCCGTTTACAGGGTGAAGGTCGGGACTCCGGGTGTCGGGTTCGGCGCTTTTGATCCCGGAGGGGAACCGGAGTTCATAGAAGTCGTTAACAGAACTTCGGCCCCGTTGTCTCTTGTAGGATGGAAGATAAAAGATAGACTGGAGAAGTCAGCCGTCTATACTTTTGGTAACGTAACTCTTCCACCGGACGGGATTGTTCGAGTGTACACTTTTACCGGAGCCGGTACTCATGCCTCAAACTATAACGATCCGGCGAATGGCAGAATAGGTATCTCGTGGAGAGAGAGCGCCGTCTGGCTTAATGCAGGCGACATCGCATTTCTCTTCGACAACAACGGTGTCCTCATAGACTACATAGCCTATGGAAACCAGAGCTTCTGATAACGCCCTCTTTGGGGAAAGGCTATTCCCGCAAAACAGGGGTTAGTTGAAATAGATTTCTCCGCCTTCGCAGTAAATAAGAAAGTCCGGGAATGAAAAGTACCCGGGCTTTCTGATTTAGTTTCTACAACGTATATTAAACATTTGTATAGTTATAGTTTCTTATAGATCTCTTACTTTCGATTAGTAGAGATATTTTATGAGATTTGGATGAATATACGGCTTGTCGAATGAACCAGATGTTATGCTAACCCCCGCAAGATGATCTGAAACTTTCAATATTTCGAGTAATCTGAACAAAATCTATCCTATTTCTGAAGTATGCGATTACACTCTAGTTGGCTTTCGGATTGAATTACGGTCATGGCACGCCGTTGCTGATCATTATCGAGATTATCTTTTGGCTTCCACGGGAGGCTGATTATTATGGGGAATTGTGAAGCAAGAAATGGAGGTTTTGTCCTCTTTACGGCTCTTATAGTAGTTCTGGTTCTGTCGGTCGTCGCAACGATAATAGTCTCTCTTGTACTCAACGATTCAATGCAGTTGAACAGAGCCGAAGCAAGATTGGAAGCTAATTACAGAGCTATATCCGGTATTGAAGTCGCGCGTGCCCTTCTGGAAAACCCGTCTACGAGAGACGCAAGGGGCGTCTTCAGGGGAACGATACCCGAAGGCGGAAGCGGAAACTTCGAACTCGTCGAGGCCTGGCAGGACGGCGATTACTGGGATACCGGTATCCAGTTGGTCAGAGATGCCGTACAGAACGCTCTTCAGTCGAGTTCGAACGATGTGGCTTTCGCCATCTTCTCAGATTCTTCCGGCACCGAGTTCAAGATTGTCTCTTACGGAATAAGGAGCGCCGCGGTAGAGAGTATGGTGCTTAACCTTGCCTTTGCCGGAGGCGCTTACGAATATCCGGTCTTCGATATGGCTGTGTTTAGTAAGAGTTATATAGGTATTGGTGGGAGTTCTAGAATTGAAGGCAGAGCCGGGACGAATTCGATAGTTCCCGGTTCGGTCAATATCGGTCCCGGGAGCAATATGATTACGGGCACGATATACGTTGGAGTCGGCGGAGACACTCACGTAAATCCGAGTGTCAATCCCGATGTTCCATGGCAATCGATTTCCTATCCCAACGCAGTCGTAACCAGAACCAATATCTGGAACAGCACATGGCTAAGTAACCATCCAATACAGAATCTCGATCAGGAAAGGGAGTACGAGTTGCCTGACTTTCCCGATCCTCCAC
>CAYZCW010000050.1:0-2712 GCA_964477035.1 uncultured Bacteroidales bacterium | reverse complement strand
TCTCTAATCTGAGCAAAACAGGGGTATTTGAAAACATAAGCTTTTCCTTATACCAAGGTGAGGTGCTTGGCTTTTCTGGATTAGTCGGTTCAGGACGAACGGAAGTTATGAGAGCTATTTTCGGCGCGGATCCATATGATGAAGGCATGATTTGGTTTGATGGTGAGAAAATTAAGAAGAATGCCCCGTCAAAATTGATTGCATCAGGGATGTACCTTCTTCCAGAAAACCGTAAGGATCAAGGATTAATCTTGCAAATGTCTGTTTGCCAAAATATAACTCTTCCAAAACTAGAACGGATTTCGAGTGTCTTAAAAATATCTGGGAAAAAAGAAAGAGAGGCAGTTAACCGTTATAAGGAAGAATTAAGCATAAAAACACCCAGCATTCGTAGATTGGTTAAATTTTTAAGTGGGGGCAATCAGCAGAAATGTGTTTTGGCGAAAAGCCTGTTCTCTGAATCAAAATTGCTGATTTTTGACGAGCCAACAAGAGGAATTGATGTTGGAGCTAAGTCAGAAATATACGATCTAATAAATAGACTTGTTGCTGACGGTATAGGAGTTATTGTTGTTTCTTCTGAACTCCCGGAAATCTTGGGATTGTGCGACAGAATAATAATCATGCGCGAAGGAATTATTGCAGGAGAGGTTGAAAGAGAGCAAGCAACCCAGGAATTCGTTATGCAGCTAGCTCTCGGAGAAGGGGGATTAAACTAGATGTCTAATGTTGATGTAAGTTCCGATAGTAAGCAGATTGGCAAGAGTTCATTTAGAGATTTACTGGTATCGCAGTATTTTGTCATCATAGTTATTCTTTTAGCTATGGGAATAGTTATGTCCTTTCTTTCTCCGGTTTTCTTGACATCTAGGAACCTCTTGAATGTACTTCTCCAAACCTCGATAAATATTACAGTTGCTGTTGGTGTTACCATGGTAATTCTAACAGGAGGAATTGACCTGGGTGTTGGCTCTGTTGTTGCTTTAACAGGAGTGACCCTCGGGACCATGCTTAAAGCGAATGTGCCGATTCCGCTTGCCTTCTTGATGGCCGTGCTTGTTGGAGCGCTTACCGGTATAATCAACGGGTTATTGGTATCTAAAGGAAGGGTGCCGGCCTTTGTGGCGACACTTGGAATGATGAGTGCAGCAAGAGGCTTGTCTTTGATAATAACAGGCGGGCAGAGTATCTATGTTTTTCCCAAGAGTTTTCTTAACTTCTTTGGGATAGGGTATCTCTGGTTCATACCGATGCCCGTTGTTATTGCATCGGTTGTGGTTATTGTGGCGCAGTATTCTCTAAGTCAAACCCGCTTTGGAAGATATGTATATGCAATCGGTGGAAATTCCGAAGCTGCTAGACTTGCCGGTGTAAAAGTTACCCTTATGATTGTAATAACTTACATGATTGCGGGTATAACTTACGCAGTTGGCGGTACTATCCTTACCGCTAGACTCAATTCGGCACAGCCTATAGCGGGAGTCGGATATGAACTTGATGCGATTGCTGCGGCTGTAATTGGTGGAACAAGCCTTTCTGGAGGAGTTGGAACGATATGGGGAACAGTTTTGGGCGCTCTTATAATGGGAGTTTTGAGAAACGGACTAAATCTTCTTAATATTTCGTCGTACATTCAACAGGTATTGATCGGAACAGTCATTGTAGGGGCAGTTCTCATTGATAGAATGCGGAATAAGGCGTAGATTTGGGTTTGCGTTCAGGGATTCATTTGTTCTATTGATATTGATATAAATGGCTCTATGTTCTTAAGTAAGCAAGCAAGAGGAAAAGGACCAATCCCAAACTCAGTTTTTGTAGGCTGAGTAGGAACAAAAAAGGAGGTATTTCAATGAGAAGAACCAAAGTGTTAGTGGCTATTTTGTTGATTTTGATGCTTTCCGTAGTCTCTGTCGCAGCTCCAAGAATAGCCCTAATAATGAAAACACTAACAAATCCATTCTTCCTTACGATGAAGGATGGGGCAGTTCAGGCTGCCAAGGATTTTGGTGTTGATCTGACAGTTGTTTCTGCTGAACTCGAAACGTCAATTATGCAGCAGATCTCACTGATCCAGGACATGACAACTCAGCAAGTCGATGCAATCGTAATTGCTCCAATCGACTCCAAAGCGGTTGTTCCAGCACTCGCAGAAGCTCAGAAGGCTGGTATTCATATTATCAACATTGACAACGCGATTGATCCAGTCGCTGCAGAAGCTGGTGGACTTGATGTCGAGATCTTCATCAGTGCGGATAACACCATTGGTGGTCAGCTTGCAACAGCTTACCTTGCCGCTCTACTTGGTGGAAGCGGAAAGGTTGCAATGTTGGAAGGAATTCCGGGTGTTGAGAATGCTGAAGGTAGAAAGAGAGGCTTCTTGAACGTTGTAGAACTCTTCCCCGGTCTCGAAATAGTTGCTATGCAAACAGCAAACTGGGAAACTGAACAGGCATTGAACGTTTTCAGTAACATTCTTCAGGCCCATCCAGATATAGACGGTCTGTTCTGTGCAAACGATATGATGGCTCTCGGTGCAATTCAGGCAATCGAAGCAGCTGGGAAAACAGGAGAAATTTACGTTACTTCTTATGATAACCTCGACGCCGCACAGGCAGCTATTCTCGAAGGTACAATGCATGCAACAGTCGAGCAGAATCCTTACCTGATGGGTTACTACGGTATTGAATATGCTCTTAAAGCAATAGCAGGAGA
>CAYZCW010000049.1:0-2818 GCA_964477035.1 uncultured Bacteroidales bacterium | reverse complement strand
ATGATTTAACACATCCATTGCGATTGCAGGGGTTGGGCTTTTGGATTGACCCGCCGTTGTCAGAAAATTTGCGCTCTTGAACCGGCTCGTGATCAGGGGATGAACGGCGCCTATCCGGTTTTGGGGTAAAGGAGGGTAGGGTTTTAATGCCCCTGATGGCTGTCGGTCATCCGCTGGCTTACCGGTTTTGGCGGGATGGTTCCCGGTTGTCCCTCATTATACTAAACCTCCGACAGTATAAGAAATGTATTGGTATCGCCAAATACCATTAATTTATCCAACAGGTTTTGCAGATCGATTTGATTTCTAAGGACAACTTTTAAATGCAAATTCTGATTTCCTGTTATGCGATGTGCTTCCTTAACTTCTGGAAATTCTATGATTTTTTTAAGCACATCTTTTAATGACCCCGGGAAAACCTTCAATAAAATAAAAGCCTCTAATCCGTATCCCAGCTTTTTATAATCTATCTGAATATCATATTTCTTTATAACGCCAACATCTTCGAGTTTCTGCACCCGCTCCCTCACTGCCGAGGGGGATAAATTGATCCTTCTTCCTAAATCGGCAAAAGACAAACGCGAATTTTCTTTTAATAGGCCCAATAGTTGTGCATCGATGTTGTCTGTCATTGAATCATTCTTAAAATGGTTATAATTACTGCGATTCAATGGCAAATATACACAATATGCGATTAATCCATTTCGTGCTTAACAGGTCAATCCCTACTTTTGCCCGAAAAATGATGAATTACATGATGATGACTCTGGTTGAGAAATTTAATGCGCTTAAAGCCGACAATGCGCCAGGTCAAGAGGTCAGGCAGTCCCCCGGGGATTTGAGTTCAATCATGCTGGGCGAAAAAATTGATGGAATTTTTGTTGATTTCTCACATGGGGATGTTGATGCTTTTGCCCCAGCACCTGGCTCTGAAGAGGTCTGGAATGATGGTTTTAGGGAAGGTGCAAGGCAAGCATACACCGAGTACCGGGGAGCAGCCAAAATCCGCATGGGACTGGCTGAGCGGCTTGGGAATTATACAGGTAAATCCATTTCAGCAGAAAACGAATTGATTATCACTCCCGGAACACAAGGTGCTTTGTTTTTAGCCTTAGGTGCTACAGTAACATTCGGGACAAAAGTTGCTGTGGTAATACCCGACTATTTTGCCAACCGCAAACTTGCCCTCTTTTTTGGCGGTGAGATTGTGCCAATTCCACTCAATTACAAGGATTCTCATGCTGAAAAGGGCATTGATCTGAAACAGCTTGAACTGGCATTTAAAAACGGAGTCACTCAGCGGATTCCGTCTTGGCATTGCATTTGGTACACCAAAATTGATTGACAGAATGGAACGCCTGCAGGCCATCGTTTCGCTTCGTGCTGCAGGCTATAATCAAGCCGTTCTTGATACCTGGTTTCAGGAACCTGCAGGTTGGCTGGAAAATCGTATTCGTGAGCATGAAGCAATCAGAGATGATTTACTCGAAATTTTCAATGCCGGTAATCTTCACACCCCATGTCCACAAGCAGGAAGTTATCTCTTCCCCCAACTCCCACCACTTGGTGTTGATTTACATACTTTTGTACATTTGCTTCGCCATCAGGCAAATGTGGTCGTTACACCAGGGACAGAATTTGACCCTGACTGCACGGACAGTATCCGGCTTAACTTTTCCCAGGATCACACTGCAGCAGTGGCGGCAGCAAAACGAATTGTAAGAATGACGGAGATATACAGCATATGAGTAATATTTCAGAACAACCCATCCCACAAGGAAAGTATTTGCCTGCGGTTCGGCATGCAGACTTGATATACACCTCAGGTATGACACCCCGCAAATCGGGAAAACTTCTTTATTCAGGTAAAATAAGCGTTGCAGATTCATTAGAATCCCACAGAGAGGCTGTGTGCCTGGCGGCTTTAAATGCCTTAACGGCCGCGCAGGCCTGCTTGCGTGAAGGCGAAAGAATTGCTTTCATCCTTCAGCTAAATGTTTTCCTGAATTCGGAAGAGGAATTTACAGCCCACGCGAAAGTTGCTGATTTTGCATCTGAAGTTTTGATAGAAAAGCTGGGGGCTGATTGCATAGGAAGTCGGGCAGCTATCGGGGTGTCATCATTGCCGTCAAATGCACCGGTTGAAATAACATTGATTGCAAAAGTTGTATGATGTATAAGATGTTCAACAGATAACACATCACTTTATGCCTTTGGTTATTGAAATAAATGACAGCCATAAGGGGTGTAAGCCAAAAAAACAACCATGACGGTAAGAAAATTAAAGAAAACTGAAGCCTTCTTTTTAGCGGACATGCTCTATGAAGCGATATTTATTCCTGAAGGACATGACCCCCTGCCGAGAGAAGTGATTAAAGACAAGTCTTTGGCTAAATACATTGAAAACTGGGGAAAGGACAAATTTGACATTGCATTGGCCATGGAATTGGACGGTCAGCTTGCCGGCGCAATTTGGGGACGACTTATGACAAAAGAGGATAAAGGTTTTGGATATGTAGACGACAATACACCTGAGTTAAGCATGGCAGTCAAAAAAAAATACCGGAATCAAGGAATAGGAACCATGTTGATTAAGGCAATAGTTTCGGAATACCAGAAGATTGGAGTAGATTCCTTGTCGCTAAGTGTAGACAAAGCCAACAGCGCTTTGAACTTATACAAACGACTTGGATTTGAGATTACAGGAGAGACGAAGTCGTCCTGGACAATGAAAACAGGAATTGACATTGGGACCTCAAGGAAAGAAAATCAGGGAATAAAAAGGTCACCAGCTGCCCCGTCCTCTTAAATAATCAAT
>CAYZCW010000048.1:0-2914 GCA_964477035.1 uncultured Bacteroidales bacterium | reverse complement strand
GAATAGCGGCTCTTCCCAGCGTTCAGCGGATCTTAGATGCGAGATCCCGTGCAGAAGCCCTGAACAAGACCCCAAACAGGAGCATTTTGGGGCAGGCTCATTGGTGCAGGCTATACGGGATGACAGTCCTTCATATCGTCCTTGTGTATTGTCATAAGAGAGATGAGAGTATCGAATGAGGGTAGAGGGAGTGGCCAGCTGTCTTCCTTAGGCTTAGAGCCTGTGCCCCTGGTTGGACTCCGATCAGGCATCTCACTCTTTCCTTGCTGTTAGCTACCACGCACAACGCACCCCAGCAGAGCTCTTGGAGGTTTCTCGCCTTTTCTTAAAGCGTGTGCTAAAATGGTTCTGATATCAGAACTGGTTCCGAGGTCAGAACTAATTCCGGGGTCAGAACTGGAGGTGGAAGCAATATGTTGCTCGATCCAAAACCAAAGAGCAAAGGAGCCGATCTTTTCTCAAGAGACGAAGAACTCAAAGAGCTACTGTCATCGTTGAGAGACAATCCGATCACTCTGATCACAGGTATAAGAAGAGTCGGGAAGTCTTCCTTAATGAGAGTTGCCATTGCGGAAACGGAGCAAGATTCAATAATGATAGACGTCAGAAGGATATACTCAGATTCTTCTGGCTCAATAGGCAGGGCCGATCTTTCATATGCTATACAGGGTGAGCTCGAGAAGAAAATCAAGAAAGAGAGAATTAAAGCTCTGTTGAGTAAGGTAAAGGGAGTTTCAATTATGGGGAACTCAGTAACCTTCGATTGGAATGATGTTACTCTCAGTTCGATTTTGGAGAAGCTGAACGATCATCCAAAGCCGTTTATTATTGCCTTTGATGAGGCTCAGTATCTTCGATATTATGGAGGCAGAGGCGGGAAGAGCATACAGAACCTGATTGCTTGGTCTTTCGATAATCTCGAAAACATAAGGTTTATGCTTTCTGGTTCGGAAGTTGGTCTAATTCATGATTTCATTGGAACAGACGATTATGAAAGTCCGCTGCATGGGAGATATATATACGAAATAGTTCTCAAGCCTTTCTCAAAAGATATTTCTATAGAGTTCTTGAAAGCCGCCTTCGCAGAGAGTGACATACAAATCCCGCTTGAAGAAATAACTGCAGCGCAGAGTCTTCTTGATGGGATAGTGGGACATCTTGTACAGTACGGTCTTAATCGACTCAGAAGAAGCCACGACGAGGCACTTTCCGAAACCTTTCGAACAGCCAAGCTGCTTTTTATCAATGAGCTCAAGGAGCTTGAGAAGCGGAGTGCAAGGTATAGGAAGGCACTAGAGTTTATTGCATCTGGTGCCACGAGCTTCACGGCAATACTCCGGTCTTTTCAAGTCAGCGGTGACTCAGCTTCAAAATCTAGAGTTGCAGATGCTCTACGAATACTTGAGAGATCAAGCTGGATAAGTAAAGAGCACGGAAAATATTCGATCATTGATTGCGTGCTTGCAGAGTTAATAAAAAGCGGCGAGTTTTAAGAGAAACATTGGGACTCCATTTTACAGAAGGGCCATCCTTGGTTAGAACCCCCTGCTCTCTTCGTCATCTGAACTTGTTTCAGTATCTAGTATCTTGATCCTAAGAAAGGCTCTACGTCGAGGGAGGAGTTACAGGAAGTGGAAGAGGGAAATCACTTACCTGTAGCGTACAATCTATTACTCATCACGACTCTTTGGAGCAGATACCCCACTGCAAAAAACCTCGCCAATCAAGCCGGGATTTGATATAGAAAGCGGAAGAGCAAGATCCTGTGTCGGTACATTCCGTGCTGATAATTCGCATCTTCCCGCTGTATTCATTTGAGCTCGACATCGATTACGTTAGTCTAAAGAGCTATATCACTCTTGGTGAATGATCAGGCGGTATTTGTGAAGAGAAGCAAAATGATGGCGAGCGAGCGAGGTTATAATGTAGGATAAATTGTATGATATATTTGTATGGGAGGTGGTAATAATGAAATATATAGCTACTCGAGATTTGAGAAACAACCCCTCAGCAATTTGGGAAACGCTCGATGAGGGATCTGAGGTTGTCGTTACAGTCAACGGCAAGCCCAAAGCAATAATGATAAAGGCAGACGATGATCTCGAATTTCTTATGAAGGCAATAACAAGAGCAAAGGCGGAACTTGCTGTTGAGAGAATGCGACTGCAGTCATTGAGGCTCGGTCTTGACAGACTGTCTTCAGAGGAAATTGAAAGCGAGATCTCGAAGAGTAGACAAGAAGACCGATGAGAATAGTACTTGACACAAATGTGCTTGTCTCTTCACTTATTAACCCTTACGGCAAGCCAGCAACTGTTCTAAATGCTGTCCTTTCGAAGTTCATCTCTCCCTGTTTTGATGCAAGAATAATCAATGAATACGAGAGGGTTTTGCGTAGACCCAGGTTTCAATTCAAGAACGATGATATTCGCTCGCTTTTAGACTTCTTTCTTAGGGAAGGTTATTTTGTGAGCCCAGAACCAGTCCATTTGCAACTTCCCGATTTGTCGGATTTAGTTTTTATCGAGGTTGCACGGGCTTCCGATGCTCCGATCGTTACCGGAAACGCAAAGCATTTTCCCGAGGATTTTGTAAAAGTGCTTAGTCCGGCAATGTTACTTGAGACTATTCATATAAGAGATTAGGAAGTCCTTTTTCTTTTTTGGGACTCCATTACTTACAGTGAAGTTATTTCGTTCTTCGTTGCGCAGCTAGAAGCTTTGTTCTTGGTTCAAAAAAGCGATGCGCAGAAGAACGGTTTATCGTTCCGACGCTACGCGTCCAGGTTCTTGGTTAAGAGCCCGGGTCTAGGGTAGTGGGGTCTAGGGTCTGGCAAGAGCGTTGGGAACTAATGTTGTAAAGAGCGGTTCTTCGTTCTGACACTTCGTGTCCAGGTTCTTGGTTAAGAGCCCGG
>CAYZCW010000047.1:0-3089 GCA_964477035.1 uncultured Bacteroidales bacterium | reverse complement strand
CCTTGAAGTTCTTCATAAAAAAATCTGTTTCAGCCACTGCCGTCCTGAAACTGAAATCATCAATACGCTCAAAGACTTCTGGCGCTGCCCCCACCAGGAATGCCTTTTGTTGGGCCTGGTATGCAAAATCACATTTTTCTTTTGACACATAGGTTTTTATTCCGGTGGCAGGATCAAAAGAGCAGTTGGTGGAGGAGTATTCAATGTACTCTTGCGTCATGGTGTATTGATGGGAGTTTTTCAGGGTTAACGGAAAAGTTTTGCCACTTGAAACCGTTGACTACGGCAGTCTGGTAACCATCATTTTTGTTACAAATAGCGTGGATTGAATAGTCGTCATCATGGCGTATGCTTATTCCGACCCATCCTTTGCGGTGCCTTCTGATCAAAATCGGTATCTTCTTTTTCTGAAGATACATCGAGAACCAGATATCCGTCATGTTGATTGTTTTAAAGACATCCAGGGATGGCTTAATGGTGGATGAGTGAAATGACATGGCACCGGTGCCCAGTTCATGGGCCCATTGGTCAACCGGTACGCTTGATAGTACACCAAAGAATGCGGCGGCATCAAAATAATAGCTGTTGCAGTTTGGTTTAAGGTTGCGCCCATGGAAGGAGACAACGGCCTTTCTTTCATATTCTTCGATGGCCTCCACGGAGCGGTCCACATAGTCACTGGGATAGATCAATTTGTCATCTACAGTAAAAATGTAGGCATCTTTTTGGGGCCACTGACCGCAAGTGAAAAACTTGCCGACATCTCCCAAATCCCCAAGATAATCTTGTGATGGGTAAAGGCGGATCTTCTCATGAAATAGAAAATCAGGGATGTGGTCAAATTCATTCAGGTAGATATGCAACTCATCACACAGGCGAAGCATATAGGGGATGGTTTCTTCCAGGGCTGGGATTCGTGGCGGCATGGTAGCCATATTGAATATTACCGGTAATCCATTTTTCATTTGGGTGGGTTTAAAAAAAAGCCCACTACTTTATTTTGAGCAGTGGGCCGGGTTTGTTTTGGTCGGCTTACTTTTTTTTCCCCGGCTTTCGGGTTGGAGGATCCCCTTTCATGGGTTGTGGGGTCGGGGTTGGGGCAAGAGGCTTTTCATCGGGAAAGAGTTTTTTTCTGTAAGCAGGGGTTGGTTTAAGAAATGGCAATCCCTGGCGCCAGAGCTGTTCGGCTTTTTTGTCATCGATCTTTTCCAAATCGATGGTTCCCAAATTGGGAAGGTTTACCGTCCCTGGGGATTTGATCCCCACCAGTTCAAAGTTTTTCATGCTTCAATGGGGGGTTAGCTTTGGGCAGGGATCTCGCCCCCGCTAAGAGGGATTGCCCCTGGGTAAACCATTGCCGGCAAGAAATTGTCTGCTTCGAACTCCACTGTGATCCCCCTGCGCGATGTCGGTTCATTGCCGAAGCTGAGCTGGGGTTTAAAGTGGCAGGGGAATTCCCTGCTGCCAAACTGGATCCGTTTGCCGGTGTTGGGATCTGTCCCGATGAGGACTCCCCGTGCGTTGTTGATCTTCCGGGCAAATGCGATTGTCTCTTCTCTGGTCCCGGGAAGGAAGAAGGTCCCTTTTTGCAGGAAGGACTTGCCATCGATTTCTCCTTGGTTTTCTGCCTCTGCTCCAAATGTGCGTGGGGTGACATAAACCCGGATAAAATGCTTGTCCTGCTTCATCGTATAGTTCCCTTCCAGGGTAACCAGCTCTGCATCATTTGTCGGGTTGCTTTTCAGTGCCGGCCAGCTGTCGATTTCATGGTAAAAGCCCAGGAAAGCTTCGGATGTAAACCCTCCGATGTTGTCGCCTCCTTCCCAGTCGATTGATCCAAAGGCAAAGCCCCCCGACATCAATGCACTTACTGGTTCAAAGTTGCCGGTGATGGCGGCCATTGAAAACAGCGCAAGAAAGATGGCTGAAAGGCCCCAGAGGATTTTTCGAATAATGGATTTGCTTGTAGGTCCCATATGGATTGTGATTTGATGGTTGTTACTTGATTGACAGAGCCCCCGGGGCGCTACTCCTTGGTATTAGGAGTAGTCGCCGCTGAGCTCAGTTGCCGTGTTGGTCTGGTCATTGACCAGGAATTCCTTTGGGTGGATGGAAGTCACGCGCGCACCAGAGGACCACTGCATCCAGAACTGGGCGATATTTGGGTCCTCGTAAGGAGCACGAACCTGAACAAAGGATTCCTCTCCGCGTGTTCCAAGGCCGAAGTCCAGGTTGCGCGGGATGGTGTACAGAAGGCGGCTTCCGCTGCCCAGGGCTTCATGAGTAATCAGTCGCAGGTTGGCTGCCTGGGTCAGGCCCCTGAGGTGTTCAACAAAAACCTCAAACTCCAGGGCGTTTTTGTACTTGAGTTTGTTGCCCAGGGCGTCCATGCAGTGGAACAGCGCATCGTTGGTGATGTACAGGACCCCCTTGCGGCGCAGGTGGGGGCTGGCGGAGCGGATGAAGGCCACCAGCTTGTTGAAGGCTTCGGTGTCTTCATCGGTGGCCGGAGTGGAGAGGGAGCCGGTCTCAACAAGGTTTCCCTTGGCGGTGGAGACTTCCCCGTTGGAGATCTCAGTGTCGATCAGCTCATTGAAGCCATCGAACATCCCCATGGGGGATTTGTCGTCATTGTCACGCTTGGCATGGAACAGGGCATCGATGATGTCCTCGTTCACGGTCCGGATCTTGGACTCAATGATGAGCAACTCCAGGGGGTGACGCTTCTGTTTGGTGTCAACCTTTTCACTCTGGTTGGAGATCACCCGCTTGTTGGAGTAGTTCATGATGTGGTCTTTCAGTGCTGTGAAGCACTCTTTTGGGGTGAGTTCGCGCTCGATGGCCTTCCCGATCTCTCCCTCTGCAACCTCGTTGGTGCCACCAACAACATAGGGCCGGGCGATGCCGCTCTTGCGGTGGAAAAGAACGACTTTGTCTTTGCCGTCCACTTCCAGCAGGTTTACCTCCAGGGCGCTGAGAGTGTCCATGAGGCCAAGAAAGGGGAGCTTTCTCAGCGTGGGGTCGTACTCCTCAGCAGCCCGCTGGAGCAATGTAACATTCAGGGCTTTTTTGTCAGACATGATGATGAA
>CAYZCW010000046.1:0-3110 GCA_964477035.1 uncultured Bacteroidales bacterium | reverse complement strand
TGATCCTGGTGGGCCGTCCCACGGCACAAACCACGGTTTATGTGGACAATGTGTATTTCTACAAAGATCCGCAAACCAATGTCCTCACACCGGGATCCGCCGGCCGGTTCAGGGTCTATCCCAATCCTGTAACATCCGGCACCCTGGTGCAGCTGAGTGCAGAGGCAGAGCAGGTGGATGTGTTCGACCTGACGGGCAGGCTGGTAAGTTCTTCAAAACATACGTCCGTCATCAGAACGGAAGACATGAATGAAGGCATCTACCTGTTGCGGGTTTACACCAGGAATGGGGGAACAGAAACGCTAAAACTGGTTGTGAATTAAAAACAAACTTCTTTAAAAAAAAAGGCCGTCTGTCACAGGACGGCTTTTTTTTTATACATTACGGGGGAAGTTTTAATACGTTGCCTGGTTTGAAAACACACACAAGCTGTTTCCTCATTGCCGCCATGGCCGCGCTGGGAGCTTATGCCCAGAAGCTGCCGGATAAGGGCATGCCGTTATTGGAAAACCACATGCCTGCGGCCTATCACAACAAAGGCAAGGTGTGGGATATTCAGTCGGCGGGAAATGGAATAACCTACATGGCTGCCGACCAGGGACTCCTGGAGTATGATGGTACAAGCTGGAATGCTTTCAGGGGAAGTGCCGGGAATACCCGTTCGCTTCTCATCAGGAACGATTCGGTTATTTACACTGGGTCGGACCTGGATTTTGGCGTATGGAAGCGAAATAAGCACCTGGCATTCGAATACACCTCTTTGTATCCCTTCCAACAGGAGCTTGCCGCGTTAAACGAAGAATTCTGGGACATCCACCAGGTGGATGACTACATCCTCTTCGTTTCGGCACAGAACATTTACATCTACAGCAACGACCAGTTTACCAAAATATCCGCCCCCAGCGGGTTTGTTGGCAGTTATTCCGTCAATGACACCATCTATTTTTCTGATGAATTATCCGGCTTGTATGTGCTGGAGAATTTGTCTCTGAAACAGGTTTTCCCCTATCCGGAAGGGACGCGGCTCCATATTTCGGGCCTGTACCGGAGTGGGCAGGACCTGGTGGTCGTTTCGAGGGATTCGGGTTTGTATTCCTATTCCGGAGGCCGCCTGAGCCCCCTGAACAACCCCCTGAACCAGCTGTTAAAAAACGCCCGGGTATTCAGCTTCGGGACAATCGGAAATACCCACCTGGCCTTCGGGACTGTCATGAGGGGTTTGTACATCACAGACAGGCAGGGCAACATTATTCATCAGGTCAATAAAAACAAAGGCCTGCTCAACAACACCGTTTTAAGCCTGCATTATTGTTCCTTCGGCAGGTTGTGGATCGGAATGGACTTTGGTGTTTCGGCCCTGAACCTGAGAGACAGGCACACCTATTTTTATGATTACCGGGGGGACTTTGGCACGGCTTACACCGCACTGATTCACGAAGATGTTTTCTACCTGGGAACCAACCAGGGATTATACCAATCATATTGGGATGACCTGAACAATGCGTCGGACTTTCACCAGTTTCAACTGGTCCGTGGCACAGAGGGCCAGGTATGGGCCTTGCAAAAAATTGACGACTCGGTGTTCATGGGCCATGACCAGGGCTTGTTCCAGCTAGAGGGAGCGGCGGTTGAGCAGCTTGATATGCGGGAAGGCGTCTGGACAGTGATTCCCTACAGGGACTATCTGCTGACAGGCAACTACAATGGCATCTCCATCTTCCGGAAAGAGAACAACCAATGGAATTTTATCAGGAAGATGGAACTCATCCTGGGTTCCTGCAATCAGTTGGTGGCAGAAAACGACAGCGTCCTCTGGGTGAATATTCCCAATTTTGGGATCATCCGGGCCGTGCTGGACGAGGACCTGTATCCGGCAGAAAGAACGATATTTACTGAAAACCAGTTCGAAGGCCGCAACTTATTTTTAACCAGGGAAGAAGAGGGCATGCAGGTTCTTACCGATCGTTTTCAGTACCGTTACAATACGGCAAATGAAGGATTCGAGCGGGTGTCAGAAAGCACCCTGCCGGCAACCGTTGAGAACATCCTTCCAGGAGTTTACCGGCCGGTTCCCCTGGATTCAGCCTACGGCTTTTTCCCTGTATACAATGGGTTTGCGTTGAATTTCCACCAAGACACCCATGAGCTGGGAGTGGACAACCTTGTGTTGGTCCTCAGAGGAATGGAAGCGTTTAATCACCACCACCGGGAACCGTTTTTTCCCGGGGCGAGGATCCCCTATCGGTTAAACAGCCTGCGGGTGGATTTTCTTGTGCCCAACCAGGACCATGTGGCCTACCAGTTTGCCATAAACGGTTCCGCCGACTGGTCCGTTTGGAGCCCCGATCCGTCACTTTTGTTGTCAGGCCTGAGAAACGGGAAATACCAGGTGTTTATCAGGGCGAAGGTGAATGATGCCGTCTCGGAGCCTTTGGTCCTGTCGTTTCGCATCAATGCCCCCTGGTACAGGTCCTGGTACGCCTATGGCGTTTATTTACTGTTGCTGGTATTGTCGGCCCTTTTGGCTTACCGGTGGCAAAAGGCCATCCTGAAGAAACAGAAAAAAGCCATGCTGATCAGGGAGCAAAGGTCCTTACGTGAACAAGCCGAAAAGCACAGGCATCATATTCTGGAAATCCAGCAAAAGCAGTTGCAGAGTGAGTACGATCTGCTGAAGCAGCAAATGAAAAACAAGACGATTGAGCTGGCAAACAAGGCCAGGGATAACGAGGAAAAGAACCGCCTGCTTTTGATCCTCAAAGAAAAATGCATGAAGGCAGAAAAGCTTTCCACCAACACCCGGGCCAAATGGGGAGACATGCAGAAGCTCATAGACAAGCAATTGAGCTCAGAGGATAAAACATTTGAGATTCAGATGGATGAGCTGCACCAGGAGTTGTTTAAAAAACTAAGAAAGCGGCATGCGGACTTGTCTGCCAACGACTTGCGCTTGTGTGCCTACATCAAGATCGGGCTTAATTCCAAGGAGATTGCCGATCTTTTAAACATCCAGCCATCCAGTACCTACATCAGCCGCTCCAGGCTCAGGAAAAAACTGTCTCTCAAGCCCGAGGAAGACCTTTACGAATACCTGAACTCCATTTAGGACC
>CAYZCW010000045.1:0-3244 GCA_964477035.1 uncultured Bacteroidales bacterium | reverse complement strand
CAGACCCATTCTTGACGTTGATAAAGCCACCCATGCTCTCGTCGGTCACATTGGTTTTGAAAGAGGCCTTTCTTCGAATCCAGTCGGCGCATTCTCTCGCTATCGCCTTCTGGGTGAGTTCATTCCTAAGCTTGACTTCGAACTCCGTACCGTAGAGGCTTTTCTCGCGGTTCAGCTGGGGAATATAGAACTCTCGCTTTTCCTTCTTCGTCTTGTCCACCACGAAGGCGGGAGAAGTGAATATGAATCGCAGCTCATCGACACCCTCAAGCTGTTCCTTGAGTACCTGGAAGGCATATATGGAGAAGCATGACGCGGCAATGTCTATCTTGCTCCTGTCGCTAATGGTTGCTGTCAGATCATCCTTAAGAGTCTCTCGAATGTTGTCGATTATTTTCATTTGGTCTCCGTTCCACAACAAATCAGGAATATAAAAATTCAAGCACCCTTCCAATAACCGATACCGGCTATCAGCAAAGGTTCTCAATCAAGATTATAGTAAGTGTTACAATCTAAACCAAATGAGTATCTTGTTCGACCTACAATGCAGACCATCTATTGAGCTTATCTATACGCGTCTCCGCGTTTAACTATCTGGACCACAAGAATCACAAACTCTTCTCCTCGGACCTGGAAAATGATCCTGTAATCGCCGACTCTTAACCGAAGAAGTCCGTAGTATTTGCCTGAAAGACTTTTGACGTCCGGTTTCTTGCTCGCCTTTCCGCCGTAGTAATCAACGAGCTGTCGAAAGCTTTTGTCTATTCTATTCTTAACCGCGGTATCGAGCTTTTCGTGTTGCCGTTTGCTCGATCTCGTGAAGCTAATCCGGTAACTCATAACTATCGACGATTTCCAGATCCTCTTCCGTCATCTGATCCAGTATCCTTGTGAGTTCCTCATTCTCTTCGGGGTCGCACGGTTCGGCGTTAGCCATTATCTTGAAGTACAGAGAGTTGTAGCCTTCGGTCTTTATGAGATTCCATAGAGCCGTCTCAATGATTTCGCTGGCGCTCTTGCCCTGTACGCGCCTGAGCTCCTTCAGAACCTTCCATGAAGAAGGCTTCATCATGATATTGTGTCTTTCTTTGGTTTCCTGGATATCTTTCATGCGATCACCGCCTTATACACACAGTATGTGTATAGTGAGTATAGCACAAAACATGGGATCCCCCGCTTTAGATCGCAACCGTTAGGCCTGCTATTCAAATAGCTACGGGTTACTCAACAACTATCTGTGAGCAGTCCAAAACCCCGTATACAAAACTTGGTTATTTTTGAACATAGTATAGTCCCCAGACATGTCGTTAACTGAAATCATTTTTCCTTGGAAAGACATACTTTGATCAGTGCTATGTTCTACCGTGACAGATATGGCAATTGCCACATCCCCATTCGGCTGCACCAGTCCAAATATCGTTCCAAAAACACCATCAGGAACAACACCCTCACCGCTAAAAACTCCTCCTGATTGATTCGTGATGTAAAAATCTAGGAATATTCCCACGGGTGCTACTTGATAAATAAAGACCTCCCATTTGCCTAACATGTTTGGATAAACCTGGCTAACACATGAGGAAAGAACCAACATAGCTACTGCGGTTGTTAGCAAAAGCAAAATGAAGAAACTTGTTTTTTTCATTTGCTCGCCCCCTTTTTGGTCATCAACTAAATGATAGACTTTGTTACATTGAAATCAAAACAGTAAAACATATATCCCTCATTTATTCTGATACTAAGCGTCTTTCAAGTTATTGATCAAACGAAACTATATTAACGCCGTCGTTATTTGAAGTAACGATGTTATGATTTCATTTGGAAGTCATCAAACAATTGCTTAACGGAAGACTCAGGATTTCAATAAAACAAGGGGGGTGTGAATCTTGCATAAAGGAATTACGGGGCTTCTAGGACTACTGATCGTTATTACCATTCTTCTCTCAGGTTGTATACTTATTCCCGTAAGTCAAGGAAAATGGGCGCTAGTCGATCAATGGGATTACTATGTGCTTCCAGAGCATTATTACACTTATTCCTATCTGATCTATGCAAGTTCAAACTGTACGGAAGTTAAGGTTTCTATCAACTGTTCTACGGCTCCTAGCTACGGCTTTGAAATATGGATAATGACTCTAGACCAATTTGGAGACTTTGTTAGCTCAAACAAAGTAAGTGTCGCGGATCACTCAACAGTTTATTCAGGAAGCTACACTTTCTATTCTGACTCACTGATTCCAGGAGAGTATTATCGCGTCGTTATTGACAATACTGATTACGGATGGGTTGACACAGATTGGGATGGATTTGACGACTACTGTGCATTTGACGCAGAAGTGTATCAGTATATCGGCCTTTAAGAAGATCCAGCCTGATATCTGGTTACAACATTCTTCATTAAAAACAAGGCATCTTTAGTGCTAATAACGGCATACGATTTGCTTGAGAAATGAGAGGTGTTTTGGATTGACTTTCGGTCAGAGATTCAGGGAACTCAGGGAAAAGAAAGGGCTTACGCAAATGGACGTAGCCAAGCAGCTTGACCTTTCTATTTCTGCAATTCATCATTGGGAACACGACACAAGATTTCCTCTTGCAGTTGTGCTTCCAAAACTTTCTAATCTTCTTGGGGTATCAACAGATTATCTTTTGGGTTTAACTGATAGGGAGACAGGGGTAGGCAAATACTCGGCCGTGAACACTCGTGAATATGTGCCTGTACTAGAGAATGTGTCTACTGGCATCGGTCTTCCCCCAAAGGAGAAGATACTTTACACGATGCCTAAATTTCGTGACGAGGATTTCGACTTAATCGTAAGAGGCAACTCAATGTTTCCGCTGTGCAAAGACGGTGAAATTGCCCTCATCAGAAAACAGCCGAGACCGGATCGAGATGGTCAGCCTTCTCTTGTAAGGACTAATAGCAATGATGCCTTCATCAAGCGCTTCTATCAGCAGAGCAACGGCGTGCTGCTGAAAAGCGACAACCCCGATTATGAAGACACGTTTGTAGACCGCTACGCGTGGCATAGTGAATATGAGTTTATTGGTATTGTCATTGGGAGTGTACGCCTAGAAAGGGAATAGAAAACATAAGGTTGCGTAAGAACCATAGTGGTATAAAGGTTCTATCTTCATTGTTCATCCACATCAAACGAGCAGAAAAACAATCCTCCCTATTTAACACAAGAGTATTATGTTAAATTCACTAATTCTCCCCTATCCCACTGCCAGTAAAGGCTTCAAT
>CAYZCW010000044.1:0-3337 GCA_964477035.1 uncultured Bacteroidales bacterium | reverse complement strand
TATGAAAAATCCACCAGCCCGGGTTAAGTATAAATTCCTGGCAGCCCAGCGGTTACCTGCCGGCAGAAACAGTGGGGGTGAGATATTTTCTAAACGGGGGAAAACGGAAAGGCAGGCGCAGCGCTCAGGCCGATGCCGGGTTCCTTCTCAGGATCACCAATCCGATGAAAGTAATCAGCCCATTGACGATCAGGATCTCAAAGCCAAACCGGTAGCCGCCCAGGAGCCATTCCGAATTCATGCTGAGCAGGTAGCTCAGGGCGGGAGAGAGCAGGGCCACCAGGGGCACCCAGCGGTCTCGCACCTGCCAGCGGGTGTACAGCCCGAAAAAAAACAGCCCAAGCAGGGGGCCGTAGGTGTAACCGGCGATGGTGAACAGCTTGCTGATCAGGGCCTCGTTGTTGATGAAGCCATAACCGATGATGACCAGCATCACCAGCAGGGCAAAGGCGATGTGCACCCGGTAACGGACGCGGCGGATGCGCTCTTCGGTCATGCCGGGCCTTTTCTGCAGGCCCAGAAAATCGAGGCAGAAGATGGTGGTCAGGGCTGTCAGGGTGCCGTCGGCACTGGAATAGGCCGCCGATACCAGCCCGAAGAAAAAGGTGAGTCCGGCGAACACCCCAAGGTACTGCAGGGCCGAAGTGGGGAACAAATCGTCGGATGTATTGGCAAGCTCCAGGTTCACCTCCCCGGCATAGATCCACAGCACGGCGCCCAGCATCAGAAACAGCAGGTTGACCGGGATCAGGATGCCCCCGAAGGTCAGCACGTTCTTCTGGGCGTCACCCAGGTTGCGGCAGCTCAGGTTCTTCTGCATCATGTCCTGGTCCAGCCCGGTCATCACGATGGTGATGAACATGCCGGCAAAAAACTGCTTGAGGAAAAAGCGGGGGTCGTTCACGTCGGTGATGATCATGGAGGTGTAACCCCGGCGGCCGGCTTCCCCGATCAGCTCACCCAGACCCATGCCCAGTTCCTTTCCGACAATGAAAATGGTCACCACCACCGCCGTCAGCATGAAGGTGGTCTGCAGGGTGTCGGTCCACACGATGGTCTTGATGCCGCCCTGGAAGGTGTAGAGCAGAATGAGCAGCATGAACAGGCCCACCGTGACCCAGAAGGGGATGCCCCAGGCGTTGAACACAAAGACCTGCAGCACGTTCACCACCAGAAACATGCGGAAGGAGGCCCCGATCATCCGCGAGAGGATGAAATAGAACGAGCCGGTCTTGTGGGAAAAAAAACCGAAACGCTGCTCCAGATAGGCATAGATAGAGGTCAGGTTGAGCCGGTAATACAGGGGCAGCAGCACCTTTGCAATGACCAGGTACCCGGCCAGGTAACCGAAAACCAGCACCATATAGGAAAACTGCTCGGTCCTGACCAGTCCGGGCACCGACATGAAGGTCACCCCCGACAGCGAGGCCCCGATCATGCCATAGGCCACCACAAACCAGGGGGAATTGCGGTTGCCCAGAAAGTAGGCGAGGTTGCCGGCCATCCTGCGCACGGTGAGGCGGGAGATCAAAAAGATCAGGGAAGTGTATACCAGGAAGCAAAGCAGGATCAGGATCGGGCTCATAAGCAGGGACTGTCTTTTGATCAGGGAACGTCACCGGCCGCATCGGCTCCCGATGACAGGGATCCGGTCCGGGCGTTCAGAGGGCAAAAATAGGCAAAGAATTCGTTTCATGCCCGCCTTATTTATTAACTTTGGCCTGACCTGAAGCCAAACCCCCGTCGCCGTGGAAACCTTTTCATCCAAATTGCTGCAGGCCGCAGTGGAAGAGTTTGCCAGCCTGCCCGGCATCGGCAAAAAGACCGCCCTGCGGCTGGTGCTGCACCTGCTCCGGCAGGACGAGGAGGCCGTGGCACGGTTTTCCAGGGCCATGACCGAACTGCGCCAGGGGGTTGTCTACTGCCGTTCCTGCCATAACATCAGCGACCAGGACCTGTGCGAGGTGTGCCGGTCGCCCCGCCGGGACCCCTCCGTCATCTGTGTGGTGGAAGACATCCGCGACGTGATCGCCATCGAGAACACGGGGCAATACCAGGGCCTGTACCATGTGCTGGGCGGCATCATCTCCCCCATGGACGGCATCGGGCCGGACGAGCTGACGCTGGATTCCCTGGAAGCCCGTATCCGGGACGGGAACGGCAGCATCAGGGAGGTGATCCTGGCCCTGAGCACCACCATGGAGGGCGACACCACCAACTTTTATATCTACAAGAAACTGCATCCGCTGCAGGTTCAAATCAGCATCATCGCCCGCGGCATCGCCATCGGGGACGAACTGGAGTACGCCGACGAGATCACCCTGGGCCGCTCCATCGTGAACCGCACCGCCTACGAGAACCTCATCCACAAATAGCGCGGCATGGACCTCTCAGTCGTCATTGTCAACTACAACGTCCGGTTCTTTCTGGAGCAATGCCTCAAGTCGGTCTTTAAATCAGGGGCCGGCCTGGAGATGGAAGTGTTTGTGGTGGACAACAATTCAGTGGACGGGTCGGTGGACATGGTGCGCGAAAAATTTCCCGCCGTGCGGCTGATCGCCAACCGGGAAAATGCGGGATTCAGCCGGGCCAACAACCAGGCCATCCGGGAATCCTCCGGCCGCCATGTCCTGCTGCTCAACCCGGACACGGTGCTGCAGGACGACACCCTGCCCGGGGTCGTGGCCTTCATGGAGGCGCATCCCGATGCCGGGGGGCTGGGGGTGAAGATGCTCGACGGGCAGGGGCGCTTTCTGCCCGAGTCCAAAAGGGGGTTGCCCACCCCCGGGGTGGCCTTCTGCAAGGTGTTCGGGCTGTCGGCCCTTTTCCCCCGCTCCCGCACTTTCGGGCGCTACCACCTGGGCTACCTCGACCCCGACCAGACCCACCGGGTGGACGTGCTGTCCGGAGCCTTCATGCTGCTGAGGCGGGAAGCCCTGGAAAAGGCGGGAACCCTGGACGAGGATTTCTTCATGTACGGGGAGGACATCGACCTGTCCTACCGCATCACCCAGGCGGGGTACCGCAATTATTACTACCCCGGCACGCGCATCATCCATTACAAGGGCGAGAGCACCAAGAAAAGCAGCATCAATTACGTGCTGGTATTTTACCGGGCCATGGTGATCTTTGCCCGCAAGCACTTTTCGCGAAAGAATGCCCGGCTGTTCTCCCAACTGATCCACCTGGCGGTATGGTTCCGGGCAGGCATTGCCATCGCGGGCCGCTTTGCCCGCAAGGTGTTCTGGCCCGTCCTGGACGCCGCACTGGTCTATGGCGGCATGGTCTTTATCAAGAACTCCTGGGAACACCAGGTGCTCATGGCCGGGGACACCTA
>CAYZCW010000043.1:0-3370 GCA_964477035.1 uncultured Bacteroidales bacterium | reverse complement strand
AAAAATAAATAATAAAATTGTAAAAAAAATGCTTGGTTATTTAGGGTTAAAACACTATTTTTGCTGCTGACAGCATAGTTTTTAGGCAAATGTCATTGGAGTAGAGCTACTGGGAGATGTCACTTGCTGACATCTCCTAAACTTCGACTCATAAAAGTGAAAACAACAAAGAGTCCTATGTTACCGAAACACAATTACCAACCTAAAATTCTTTCAACTCAATTTTTTTACTAAACCTAAACTTAAGATTTATGAAGAGGAAAATTGTCTTTCTTGGATTATTCGTGTTCTTGGGTTTGCAACTTGCGCTTGCGCAAACGAGGCAAATAACCGGAACGGTAATCTCTGCAGAATACGGTGATCCAATGCCTGGAATTTCCGTTATTGTTAAGGGTACAACCATTGGAACTGCAACCGATGGCGATGGGAGGTACACTGTAAACGTACCTCAAAACGCTAACACTTTGGTTTTCTCTTTTGTGGGTATGCGTACCCAAGAAATAGAAATCACAAGCAATGT
The DNA here is from genome assembly GCA_964477035.1 of uncultured Bacteroidales bacterium. GTDB lineage: Bacteria > Bacteroidota > Bacteroidia > Bacteroidales > UBA7960 > SLSG01. Next base: position 2,850 of record CAYZCW010000043.1, on the reverse strand, counting down.
TATTGATGTTGCCATGGAGTTTGATGTAACAGAGCTTGATGAGATTGTGGTAGTAGCTTACGGTACCGCAACAAGAGAATCACTAACCGGATCGGTTGCTGCTGTAAATGCAAGCGCAATCGAAAAAAGGCCGGTATCAAGCGTAGGTAGCGTGCTAGAGGGATTCAGTGCCGGGGTACAGGTGAACAACAGCTACGGCGAGCCTGGTTCTGACCCAAGCATACGAATTAGAGGATTTACCACTATTAATGGTTCAAATGCCCCTCTTTACGTGATTGATGGAGTACCATTTGGCGGCAACATCTCCGACCTAAACCCTCAAGACATTGAGAGCTTATCGGTACTAAAAGATGCCGCTTCATCAGCGCTATACGGTAATCGTGCTTCTAACGGTGTAATTATGATTACTACCAAAAAAGGTAAAAGCGATAAGCTTTCCTTGAGGGCTACCGTAAACCAAGGTGTTTACAATAGGGGTATCAGGGAATACGAAAGGCTTAACGCCGATGAGTTTATGGAAACCATGTGGTTAGGATATCGCAATTCGCTTATGAGTGACCCCAACATGGCATACTCTCTTGCAGATGCTAATACTCAAGCATCAAGTGACCTTGTGTCCACATATCTTGGGTATAATATTTACAACAAGCCGAATAATGAGCTATTCGACTCGAACGGAAAGCTCGTTTCAGATGCTCAAATGCTAGCAGGATATGATGATTTGGATTGGTTTAAGTACATGGAACGTCTAGGTCACAGGCAAGAGTACTCAGTAAGTGCCGATGCTGCAACAGAGAATAGCAACTACTTTTTCTCACTCGGATATCTTGACGAGCAAGGTTACGTTAGATCATCGGATTACGAGCGCTTAACAGCTAGAACAAACGTAACCGTTACCCCTAAGAAATGGATGAAGGCAGGTCTAAATATTTCTGGTTCACATCAAGTTAGCAACAACACTAACGGTAGCGCTGACAGCCATACGACATACGCAAACCCCTTCTTTTTCGCACGAAATATTGCTCCAATCTACCCTGTATATCTGCACGACCAAACTACCGGAGAGTACATTTATGATGAACAGGGAGAAAAGATATACAATAGCGGAGATGGGCGGCCACAGTATAATGGTAGGCATGTAATTTGGGAATCGGAACTTGATATGGACAGAACTTTCCGCAATACTATGCAGAGTATGGCCTTCCTTGACATTAACTTTTTAGAGGATTTCACATTTTCTGTTAAAGGTGATATGAACTTAAGGAACAGCGAAAACCAAAGCTACAACAATGCAATAATTGGTGATGGTTCAGGATCTGGTAGAGCCAAAAGCGTTTTCTATAGGTATAAAAACTACACAATCCAGCAGCAATAAACTTGGAAAAAGAAGTTTGACCGCCACAGCGTAGACGCACTTTTAGCACACGAAAACTATAACTACAACTATGCCTACACGTACGGATATAAAACAACCGAGGTTTTTGCAGGTGGTACGGAACTTGTCAACTTCACTGACATCACAAGCTTAACGGGTTACCAACATAACTATCGTACCGAAAGTTATCTCTCAAGAATTCGTTATAACTACGATAGCAAGTACTATTTCGACGCTTCATTCCGTCGCGATGGCTCATCTCGCTTTTACGAAGAGAACCGCTGGGGTAATTTCTGGTCAACAGGTGCAACATGGATTATAACCCGCGAAGATTTTATGGCCAACCTAAGAAGGCAGGTTAACATGCTTAAACTTAGGGCTTCTTACGGTGAGGTTGGTAACGACAATGTGAACTCATATTACGCCTACATGGCGCTTTACACTATGGCTCAAAATGCTAACCTTGGAGCTTCATACAAGATTCAAAACGATGCATTAGATCTAATATGGGAGACCTCTAGCTCATTCGGCACTGCCCTTGAAGGAAGGTTATTCGACAGGCTTGACATTACCCTAGAATATTTTGACAAGCGCTCACAGAACCTACTTTTTGACGTTAATCTACCTCTATCAGCCGGAGCAACATCAACGTCCGCTGCTGAAGCAACTCTAACAAAAAACATTGGATCAATTGCCAACCGTGGGGTTGAGTTTGCTTTAGATATTGATGTAGTAAGATCAAAAGATTGGAACTGGAAAGTTGGACTTAATGCCACCTCATACAAGAATACAATTCTAAGACTACCTGAAGAAAATCGTGAGAATGGTATTATTAGTGGTACTAAACGATACATGGAAGGACATGGCATTTACGATTTTTGGATGGATCAGTTTGTAGGAGTAGATCAAATGACTGGTATGTCGCTGTACATTCCCGATTTTGAAAGGTTCTACGTTGGCGAAGAGGCTGTTGAAGACAAAAACCCCATTCCTAGCGAGTATACAGTTCAAATTGGTGACGAGTACTATACTACCTATACAACTTATGCTAAGAAGGACTGGAGCGGGAGCGCTATCCCTGACGTATTTGGCAGCATATCATCTGCATTAAACTACAAAGGTTTCACGCTTTCTGCCCTATTTACATACTCTATTGGTGGTAAAATATACGACAACACCTACAGAAACCTTATGTCGGTAACTGCAACTCCAGCAGCCTTACATAAAAATCTACTGAACTCTTGGAACGGTATTCCTGAAGGTATGAGCGAAGATTCCCCTAACAGAATCGATCCCAATGGTACACCTCGTATCGATTTTTATGAGAGTTCTCTGACCAATGCTTCATCAAGCCGTTTCCTACATGATGCCTCATATTTCGTAATCAAAAATGTTAGCCTTAGCTATGAGCTACCAAAGACTATGCTGAACAAAATTGATGTAAGCGGCCTTACCATAAACTTTGGTGTAGAGAA
>CAYZCW010000042.1:0-3394 GCA_964477035.1 uncultured Bacteroidales bacterium | reverse complement strand
CCCAATATCCTTCTTATTGTTTCTGATGACCAGGGATACAATGACCTTGGAATTTGTGGCCGGGAGGATATTAAAACACCTAACCTTGACCAGCTGGCAAGGGATGGGGCACGGTTTACCAATTTTTACGTTACCTGTTCGGGGTGCACCCCGTCACGCGGCAGCCTGCTTACAGGCCGTTATCCGCAAAGAAACGGGACCTATGAATTATTTCGAAATAACAGGATCGAGGATGGCCATGTTTATACACCGTATGAATATAGTACCTCGCCGGAAAGGATATTGGGAATGGACACCAGGGAGGTTCTTTTACCCGAATTGTTGAAAAAAGCAGGATATTATAACGGTATTTTTGGAAAATGGGATCTCGGACAGTTAAAGAGGTTCCTGCCTTTACAAAGGGGATTTGACGAATACTACGGGTTCTCAAATACAGGCATTGATTATTATACCCACGAAAGATATTTCGTGCCTTCAATGTTCAGGAATAATGAACCTACAATTGAAGATAAAGGCACATACTCTACCAGCTTGTTTGAGCGTGAAGCTTTACGGTTTATAACTGAGAACAGGGATCATCCTTTTTTACTATACCTGCCGTTTAATGCACCTCACGGATCCTCCAGCCTTGATCCTGAAATACGGGGGACTATCCAGGCTCCGCCCGAATATCTGGCCCTCTACCCTGAAGGGACGACTGTGCAGGAGAAGAGGAGAAGAGGTTATATGGCCGCAGTTACATGTATGGATAATGCCATTGGTAATGTTTTAAGGCTAATTGATGATTATGGCCTTACGGATAATACTATTGTGATATTTTTTTCTGATAACGGTGGAGGAATGGGCTCTGATAATTCACCCCTGTCGGGAGGAAAGGGCAATATGAGGGAAGGCGGACTCAGAGTGCCCTGCATTGTTAAGTGGCCCGGGAAAGTTAAAAAGGGACGGGTTATTGAAAATTTTATAAGTTCAATGGAAATATTTCCAACTATCCTGGATGTTACAGAAATAGAAAAGCCTGATTCTCTTATTATTGACGGATTTTCAATTCTGCCTTTGCTAACAGGGGAAAAAGATATGGCAAGGGAAGAGATGTACTGGGAGTTCAGGGAAGAGTATGCTGCAAAGGTTGGTAATTTAAAATGGATCAAATCAGACCGGAGAATACAACATAATGGTTTTTTTGATCTCTCCCGGGATGTGGCAGAGCAAAATGACATGTCTGAACAAAATCCTTTTGAATATCAGATGGTGCAGGAAAAATTCCATGACTGGCAGAGAGAGATGGCTGAGGCCGAACCCCGCGGCCCATTTAAAAATTTTTAATATTCGTAAATTTCTTGCAGGAAACAGTTACATAACTCATAAATTAATAAAGTAATAATTATGAAAAACCTTTTTATCAACAGGCTAAAACAATTGATGTTAAAAGGATCAATTATCCTTTTAATTTGTATTTGTATTGTTCCCTGTGCAAGTGCCGCCCGGTTAAAAGCAGGCGTGGCTAAAAAAAATATTACCATTGAGGAACCTGACTTTATGATTCACGATTCTCTTTTTGTACGGGCAATTGTCTTTGAAAACGGTGATCATAAAAAAGCAGTGATCATTGCCATTGATGCGATTTCTTTAACAGGCAGCGGGACAGGTGCACGTTACGTGCCTGCTGACTATATTGACCAGGTCAGGATTACTGTTGAAAAGGAACTGAATATATACGGAGACAATATTTTATTTAATGCTTCACATAATCATAACTGCCGGAACCAGATAAGTAAGAATGTCGTTGCAATAACTGTCGGGGCTGTAAAGGATGCATACAACAATATGGTTGCGGTGAAGATTGGATCGGGCAGCGGTTATGATGACCGGATATCTATGAACCGCAGGTTAATTCTTAAGGACGGCGGTGAATGGTCAATACGCCATTCAAATCCCTGTCCCCCGGATGAAGAGGTAGCAGCAACAGGCCCCTTTGATCCGGAAATCGGAATTCTGAGAGTAGACAGGCTTAATGGCAAACCATTGGCTGTGTTATACAATTTCGGATGCCACACCTATGCTGATCCATATGGCGCCGAGCCTCCATACGGAGGGACAACAGCAGACTTTCCCGGTGTTGCCTCAAGCCTTATTGAGGAGAATCTGGGAAATGGCGCCATAGCATTGTTCCTGCAGGGAGCAGGCGGAGACATTACAACGATGCGTTATAAAGATGTTAACCAACCCAGAGATGCTGAATCGTTTGGATATATGTTGGGATTGAGTACCCTTAAGGCTTTGAAAGATATAAATCCTGTTAATACAGATGAACTTTCTGTTATTGCTGAGCAAATATCTCTGCCGCTGCGAAAAGACATACCTTCAAGAATTGATTCCCTGAAAAAACAGGAGTCAGCATTGCTTTCATCACTCAGGGGAACAAGCCTTAATTTTAAAACGTTTATTCCGCTGTATATCAAATATAACCTTTTCCCTGAATACCCTTCATACTATAAACACTTGTATCTGCATGAGGAAAAGGCCGGAGTCCATGGCCTTAAGGGCCTGGATGCAGAGAACAGGAGAAACATCGAAAAGTATTTGCGAAATGTTCTGGCCATGGAGAAATTATGCAGGATACAGGATAATTTGAATTTATTGCGGTCACGACAGCAGGAGATTGAAAGAGAGGGTTCGGAAACTATTTCTGTTGAAATTCAGGGTATGAGAATTGGGGAGTATATACTTGTATCCTTTCCGGGAGAGGTATTTGCAAAAATTGGCCTGGATCTTAAGGAAAAATCACCATATAAGTATACATTTGTTGCAGGTTATTCGAACGGGTACATTGACTATCTGCCAACTGCCGAAGGGTTTAACGGATGGGCATACGAAGATACCAACTGTATTCTTGCACCTGAGTGGCATGAAACTTATGAACAGAAAGCACTGGAAATAATAAGCAGGCTATAGCCTGTAAAAAAATGTAATAAATGAAATTATTAAATATCACATTATTAGCTATGATATTATATGCAGGGTGTAAAGATGCACCCCGAAACACAATTGTGAAAAAATCTGATGATCCTGTGCCTGCTTACAGGGTTGATCCTTTCTGGCCAGAATCTTTACCCAATAACTGGATTTTAGGCCAGGTCTCCGGTGTTGATGTCGATGCAAAGGATCACATCTGGATAATCCACCGTCCCGGAACAGTGGGCGCCAATGAAGGAGATCCTTCATGGTTTTCAGAAGAATTTTTATTTGTTCCTGCTCCTCCTGTCCTCCAATTTGATGCCGAAGGCAACCTGGTCAGCAGTTGGGGTGGACCGGGAGAAGGATATGAATGGCCTGATCTGGAGCATGGAATTTTTGTCGATGATGATCATAATGTATGGATTTCAGGTGCAGG
>CAYZCW010000041.1:0-3518 GCA_964477035.1 uncultured Bacteroidales bacterium | reverse complement strand
GATCCCATTTTTGTAGCTTTATTATGCTTAGGATATATTCAGTGAACTTCTATAATCGTTTTCCTCTGATGACAGCATAAGATCTCTTGGTTCAAACCATACTCTTAGCGCTAGTTTCTTAGAGTTATTTCTATCTAATCGATGCTAGATTGACGAGAATGGCAGTGATGGATCCTGATAGGGTGTATAGTCTCTTTGAACGAAAGAAGAAGTTTGGTATGATTAGGGTGAAAAAAATTTCCTTCGGAGGTGGTTAAAATGAAAAAAATATTCTTTGTAGTATTTCTGGTATTGATGCTTTCGGTAACAATGACTGGAAAACTTGTTTACTGGCACACTCAGGAAGAAGAATCCAGACAGCAGGTTATTGCCCAGATAATCGAGTCGTTCACAATTGAAACTGGAATCGAAGTTGAAGTAGTAGCGATCGAAGAGAATGAGATGTTCTCAAAACTTGCTGCAGCCTCTGCTGCAGATACGCTTCCAGACCTAATTGAAGCTGGCGCTGAGACTATTCTCGGTCTTGGAGCTGATGGTCTTCTCGATACGGCTATTCCGACAAGATTCATTAATAACGCCGGAGACTTCTACAATGGTGCCACAAGATTTGTTATTACGCCGACTGGGGATCAGTACTTCGCGGTTCCTTATCATGGATGGGTTCAGGGAATCTGGTACAGAAAAGACTGGTTTGAAGAAGCCGGACTGGCCGAGCCGACCACATGGGAAGCGATCATGGAGGCTGCTAAGCATTTCCATGATCCACAGAATGGGATGTATGGAATTGTTCTTGGAAAAACAAACGACGCATATGCGGAACAGGTATTCACGATTTTCGCTTTGTCAAATGGAGCAAGGATTTTTGATAAGGATGGAAATGTTATAGTAAATTCCCCAGAGATGAAGGAAGTGCTTCAGTACTACAAGGACCTTGGTGCATACTCGGCTCCAGGACACACCTACTGGCAGCAGGCAAGAGAGCTCTACCTTGCGGGTAGGACACCTATGATGTTCTACTCAACTTACGTCATGGATGACCTGGCTCTGGCCGAAATTCAGACTCAGTACATAAGCGATTTTGATCCTGATCTCGTTAAGAATACCGAATTTGCTCCAATGATGACAAATAGTAGATCTTCCTCCTTTGGGCAGGTCTTGTCACTCGCTGTTGTCAAGTCTTCCCAGAACAAGCTTGATGTCCTTAAGCTCCTCGACTTCATGTTCGAGCCGGACAACTACATAAAGTACATACATATGGCTCCCGGTGGAATGCTTCCAACAAGGTCTTCCATAGCCGAAAGCGAAGAATTCCTCAATGATCCAAAGGGGATTTACAGGAGCTACGGTGCAGAGAAGATCAAGGCAATCATATATGGAATGGAGAATATTGAGAAGTTCGGTTACGTTGAAGGGAAGGTCTTCCCGGAGATGGGAAGGATATCCGGAGCCTTCACAATTGGAAATGGAATCGTTATGATGTTCGATAACAACGCAACCCCCGATCAGGTTCTGACTTTCTGGAGAGAGGATATAAGAAAGCTGATAGGCAGATAAGCATCTGACATAGAAGGCCCCGGAGCCGGGGCCTTCCTTTTTTGGAGGTAGATTTCATGCGGCAAGTTACCTCTTCCATTTTGAGGAAAGAAAACAGTTTGGGTTGGAAATTGGTGTCGCCAACGGTGATTCTCTTGATGATACTCATACTATATCCCGTTGCGTACAACATATACATTTCATTTTTCGACTACGGCATTACGAGTTCCACGTTTGTGGGACTGGAGAACTACATCACAGTCTTCAAAGATGGTGCATTCTGGAAGTCGTTCTTAATAACAGTTGGGTTCACTCTCATGACGGTTTTTGGGAGCATATTGCTAGGCCTTGGAGTTGCCCTCATGCTGAACAAAGAGTTCAAGGGAAGAGCAATAGTAAGAACAATCATCTTGCTACCATACATTACCCCTCTGATCTCGATTGTTTTCTCTTGGAAGTATATCTTTGATCCCAGCTATGGCCCTTTCATGCAGCTTTTTAGTCAGACTCTCGGATGGGTTTCCCCTCAACTTGATCTTCTTAACAACTCAAACAATGCATTCCTCGTTGCATCTATTTTCAACATTTGGCGTAACTTCCCCTTCGTCTACCTGATGCTTCTGTCAAGGCTTCAATCAATTCCTGAGGACTACTACGAAGCAGCGGAGATAGATGGAGCAACAGCATGGCAGAAGTTCACGAATATCACTCTTCCCGAGATCTTCTTCGTTATGGGAGCTGTAGCTCTTATGAGGGGAATCTGGAACTTCTACAAGTTTGACGAGGTATATTTGATAAGCAAAAGAGCCGGTACTCTTCCGATATTCATTTATGAAAGGGTAATAGGCACAACTTCACCTGAGTATGGCATTGCGGCTGCAATCGCAACCATTCTCATGGTTATTATGTTCGGATTGATAACCGCATACGTCAAGAAGGTGTTGAAATGGTAAAGAAGAAGACACCTTTCAAAAGAATAATGTTTGCTCTTGGAATTCTCACAATCTGTTTCTTTATTCTGATTCCTTTCTATTTCATGGTTCATGTATCTCTTAAAGCAGACTACGATCCAAATAAGTTAACATTTTCCGATTTCACAATAAGAAACTATCTGGAGATATTTGGGCTCATTCAGAGCAGTGAAACGGAATTTTTCGGTGACGAGATAATACGAGCGAATCTGGAACCTGTTTTGAAGAGAATAGATGAGTTGGAGAAAAGAACAGCCTCGCTCGAAGCATACATTCAGTATGTTCATGAAGTTCAGCTGAAGGCTAAGGAGAAAGAACTCAGAGACATCGTAGATCTCGTGATTGACTTCAGCGGACTTGAGGTCGAAAATAGGGAAGAGTTTATTGAGAACTCCCTAATTCCCGGCACAGAAGAGGCCAAGACCATTGAAGAGAATATGAAATCAATATTCAGTGCGAACGATTTGAAGCGATTTACAGATCTGAGAACTGAGGTTGAAAACGCGCTTACAGAGGAATCACTGATTTCTGGTTTCGAAAACGCAAAGGCTCAGCTAAAGTCTTACGAAGATCAAAAAACGAAAATTCTAGAAGAAAGGGCAAGCGAATTCCCCTTTTTGAAGTATCTGAGAAACTCTCTGGCTTTTGCGGGAACTTCCGCCTTGATAAGTCTCTTCGTTGCGATTCTGGGGGCTTACGCCTTTTCAAGACTTAGATTCAAGGGAAGAGGAGCAGTCCAGCGATCGGTTCTTTTCGTGTATCTGTTCGGTGGCACCGTAATAATGGTCCCGCTTTATCAGATGGCGGTGAAACTCGGAATCCTTTCCTCGCCTCTGGGGACGGGAATGTATTTAATTATGGTCTATGTGATTCAGACACTTCCAGTCTCCCTTTACATGCTGGGAAATTACTTCAGAACAATACCGTTTTCAATTGAGGAAGCCGCAATCATTGATGGGTGTTCCAGAGTGCAGGCGATCTTCAAGATTGTTATTCCGCTCTCTCTTCCAGCAA
>CAYZCW010000040.1:0-3809 GCA_964477035.1 uncultured Bacteroidales bacterium | reverse complement strand
GCCCCCCCGCCGGGTGATCGTGGTGCCGGGCAAGATCGTGAACGTGGTGGTGTAGGAATGCCAGGGGTGCCCACCCGGCAGCCCTTCCACCCTTAGGCCTCTTTATCGGACAACAGGATGGACAAGGCAGGCTGTTTTTTGGCCCGGATTTTGTAAATTGTATGGAACAGGTCCCTCTGGGCAGGAACCATTCATCAATGCACAAGGCCATGCCCCATCGAAATTCTTATATCCCCGGCTGCCCCTGCCCGGCTTCTGCCAGGGCACTCACCGCCGCCCTGTTCTTGCTGGTCCTGGCCACTTTCCCGGCCACCGGCAGCGACCGGCAGATGCGCACCATTGAGAACAGCGTGTTCGCCCGGGGCGAGATGATGCATTTCACGGCCTATTACAACAGCCGCCTGACCGGCAACGTCCGGGCCGGCGAAGCCATTCTGGAGATCCAGCCCAGCCACATCACCCTCGGGGGACGCCCGGCCATGCATGTCGTCGGACAGATCAACAGCCGGGGACTGTTCAGCTTTTTTTTCAAGGTGGAAAACCGATACGACTCCTACATAGATGATGCGGCCATCGCCCCCCTGCAGTTCTCCCGCAACATCCGGGAGGGCAGCTACCACCGCTACGAACACGTTGAGTTCGACCACATCGGTCAGGTGGCCGTCAGCAACCGGGCCACCACCGACATCGTTCCCTATACCCAGGATCTGATCTCCGCCTTTTACTACGCCCGCACCCTGGACGTGGACAACGCCCGCCCCGGGGACGCCTTTGCCGTTGATTTCTTTTTCGGGGACACGCTCTACGTCACACGCATCATCTATGAAGGACGGGAACAGGTCACCACCCGGACCGGCACCTTCAACACCCTGAAATTCAAACCCATGGTGCTGGAAGGCACCGTGTTCAGTCAACCGTATCCCATGACCCTCTGGGTCTCGGACGACCGCAACAAGATCCCCGTTCTGATCGAATCGGGGCTGAAGGTGGGCAGCATCCGCATGGAGCTGGATGATTTCAGGGGCCTCCGTCATCCCCTCTCCGCAAAGGTTCGTTAACATCCCGGCCAAGCCCCCGTTTCCGTGAACCAAACAGGGGTCTGCATACCCCTTTGTTCTTGCTTTCTCCCTTGCCTATTGGCATTAAAGTTGTAATTTTGTGGCGTTTTTACAAAGCAGGCCGGCCACGGCCCGTCAAAATCCCTTCTTCACCCATGGAACAACACAGCCACCCTGAATTTTTGAAGGATTTCCCCGCGGTAAACACCGAGGAGTGGGAAGCGAAGATACTGGAAGACCTCAAGGGCGCCGATTATGAGAAACGCCTGGTATGGAAGACCCCCGACGGCATTGCCGCCCGCCCCTACTACAGGGCAGAGCACCTGAAAGACATCGCCCATATGGGCACCCTTCCGGGGGAGGCCCCGTTTGTGCGGGGAACCCGTACCCGCGACAATGAATGGGACATCCGGCAGGACTTTGAGGAGGAAGACCTGCAGGCCGCCAATGCCCTGGCTGTAAACGCCATTGAAAGAGGCGTCCGGGCCGTGGGCCTCAATGCGCGGGCCGTGGAGGGACCGGAAGACATGAAGGCCCTGCTGCAAGGCATCGACCCCTCTCAAACAGCGGTGCACTTCATCCATGGCAAAGACTATCCGGCCCTGCTGAATCATTTCATCGAGGTGGCCGGAGGCAATCCCTGCCGCGGCTCCCTGAATTTTGACCCCCTGGGATACTATTTGTTGTACGGCAAACCCTGGGGCGACCTGGAAGGAAATATAGACCAGGCCCTGACAATCCTGCGCCTGGCCGGGGAAAAGCTGCCCGGCTTCCGGGTGATCACCGTCAACGGACAGCATTACCACAATGCCGGGGCAGGCATCGTGCAGGAGCTGGCCTTCAGCCTCTCACAGGCAAACGAATACCTGGTGCGCCTCACCCAGAAGGGGCTTGCGGTCGACGACATCGCCCCCCTGATGCAATTCCGCCTGGCCGTGGGCTCGAACTATTTCATGGAGATCGCCAAGATCCGCGCCATCCGCATGCTGTGGTCCCGCATCGTGGAACAGTACCAGCCGGCCGGGGAGCACGCCCGCAAGATCAGCCTGCATGTGGTCACCTCCGACTGGAACAAAAGCATATACGACCCCTATGTGAACATGCTGCGCACCACCACCGAGGCCATGTCGGCCGCCCTGGCCGGGGTGGACAGCCTCACGGTGAAACCGTTCGACAGCACCTACAAGAAGCCCGATGGGTTCTCGCTGCGCATTGCCCGCAACCAGCAGATCATCCTCAAGCACGAATCCTACTTCAACAAGGTGGTGGATCCTGCGGCCGGTTCCTACTACATCGAGAACCTGACCGACTCCATCGCCGCCGCGGCCTGGGAGTTGTTCCTGCAAGCAGAAGAGGACGGGGGATTTGTCTCCTTGACCGACAGCGGCTTCATCCGAACGGAGATCGAAAAGACCTGCCAGAAGCGCGACATGGACATCGCCCTGCGCAAGCAGGTGTTTGTCGGCACCAACCAGTATCCCAATCCCTCAGAACGCATGCTCGACAAGCTGCAGCCCACGGCGAAGCTGGAAGACCTCGGCGGCCTGCGTCCTTACCGCGGACCCCAGGCTTTTGAAGCCCTGCGCCTGGCGGTGGAGAACCACGAACGCAAGGGATTCGAAGCCCCCAGGGTCTTCCTGCTTACCTATGGCAACCTGGGCATGCGCAAGGCACGTGCCGGCTTCAGCGCCAATTTCTTTGGCGTGGCGGGCTACCAGGTGAAGGAAGGGGCCGGCTACAAGGAGCCGGAGGCCGGGGTGCAGGCCGCCCTGGACCACAAGGCCCACATCGTGGTGCTCTGCAGCAGCGATGAGGAATATGCCGAACTCACCGGGGCCGTGGCACAGATCAAAAAGGCCGCCCCGAAAACCCAGGTGGTCGTGGCGGGCAACCCCACGGAACTCATCGACAGCCTGAACCAGGCCGGCGTGGACCAATACATCCACCTGCGCACCAATGCGCTGGAGGCCTTGTCCCGCTTCAACGAGATCCTGGAGATCCATTAGGGAGCCCGGCGCCTGAAGCGGCACCCAGGCGCCCCGGGACGACACCCCAAAGAACCATGTAAAAACAACAAAACGCCCATGTCTATGCGTCCCTCGTTCAAAAACATCTCATACCGGTCCGACGATAAAAAGAAAACCGATTTTCGCCGGTGGGAAAAGGACCACAAGAACACCTCCTGCTGGCAAACGGCCGAGCAGATCCGGGTCAAGCCCGTCTACGATGCAGAGGACCTGCTGCAGATGGAGCACCTGAACTATGCAGCCGGGCTGCCGCCTTACCTGCGCGGCCCCTACAGCACCATGTACGTGATGAAGCCATGGACCATCCGGCAGTATGCCGGCTTCTCCACGGCCGAAGAGTCCAACGCCTTCTACCGCCGCAATTTGGCGGCCGGGCAGAAAGGGCTGTCGGTGGCCTTCGACCTGGCCACGCACCGCGGCTATGACTCGGATCACGAACGCGTTGTCGGGGACGTGGGCAAGGCCGGGGTGGCCATCGACTCCATCCTCGACATGAAGATCCTGTTCGACGACATCCCGCTGGACAAGATGTCGGTCTCCATGACCATGAACGGGGCGGTATTGCCCGTGATGGCCTTTTACATCGTGGCGGCCGAGGAGCAGGGCGTGCCCATGGAGAAGCTCAGCGGGACCATCCAGAACGACATCCTCAAGGAGTTCATGGTGCGCAACACCTACATCTACCCGCCCAAGTTCTCGATGAAGATCATCGCCGACATCTTCG
>CAYZCW010000039.1:1597-3998 GCA_964477035.1 uncultured Bacteroidales bacterium | reverse complement strand
AAACGGTGCAGACCGCAACAAACTGTGATGGCTTTTTGAGTGCCTCCCAACGCTTATCCCTCTTATTGAAGAACTTAATTTCGAAGGGCACAGGTTCTTCCCTCAGAGTAGTGTTCATACCGTTAAATGCCCCGGAGCGGTGAGCGATATGCAGGAACCCGTCTCTACCCGTGAATATATGAGCATCATCGCCATATTTGATGAACCAAATCTGGCGGGTGAAGGGATCGAGGTCATATCTACTTGCCAGATGCAGAAACAGTTTCAGCTCGTCGTCCGATGCCCCTTTGGCGACGGTCCTTTTAATAAGTTCAATCTGTTCCTTCGACCACGGAGATTCATTTATCGTTACCGGCAGCATCTTCCATCACCTCCACAAACGCTATAGTCTGCTTCTCCTCGACCGTCAGATACTCGCTCAGCTCTGATAACGCAGGCAGGTCGGGTTGAAGCATCCGAAATCTTGATATCACACTGATCTTAGGCTTGTAGGATACTGAAAACACTTGACCGGCGAAGTCAGGGTATTTCCCGACTATGATTCTTGCGTCTGCCTGGCTGATTCTCGCTTCGGTGGACCAGTTTAGTTTTGCGGTGAAATCTGACAGCTCCACCTGCAGGGATTGGCCTCTGTCAGGCCTGCTGATAGTGCTGAAGATTTGAGTTTCTAGTTCCTTCTTCTTGTCTCTGAGGCGGTTCTCTAGGTCCTTAATCTGTTTAAGCTGTAGCAGCAGGGAAGTGGTGTTAACAGTCTGAACATTCATAAAAATTCCTCCTTTTTGCACGAAAATTAGAAAGAAAGCCGATTAGGGCTCTCTTCACTGTGTTTTTTATACCAAAACAACGAGTATAATTCAGTCTGACAGAGGATCTTCATTTTCGTTTAAGGAGGGGTTGATGTTGAAAGGGAATGAATCGAAAGCACTGGCAAGTATTGAAACTGACTTGATAATCATAAAGAAAAACCTGGACAGGCTTTCCCGGAGGTTAACGATCGGGAATGCGAAGACTCTGGTTCCTGATATAGCTTTTACTTTATCAACCGCTTCAAATATGCTTTCTGACGCCATCAATTCTTTGGATCTTCTATCAAGTGGAATTGACCGTTAAATTTTCTCATATTCGAAATCGCTCTCTTGAATTGATTGGCATTTAGACGAATAAATTGTGTTGCATATTCAAATAACTATTTGCTTGGATCCTAGACTCCAAATGTGGTAGTATTTCGATACTGACAACTTTAAGCATATTGAGTATGTACACTATGTATTGAGGTGCCTTTATGAAAGAAGATGGAACGTACTATGCTCAGGAAGTAGCTGATCTTTTGGGTATTAACAAGCGAACACTCTTCCGATGGGAAGCAGCAGGTAAGCTGCCTTTTACGCCCGCTAGAGATATTAGAGACTGGCGTGTATATGAACAACGCCAGGTTGATTGGCTTAAAAGAAATGTCAAACTTCTCTTAAAGAACAGGGGTTGATCTGACATGGCCCATTCTATAATGTTTGGAAATTCTAAAGGCGGCGTTGGAAAAACTACCTGTTGCGTAAATGTTGCTGATATTCTATCGAAAAGAGGGGAGAAGGTTCTCTTGATAGATATGGATCCCCAAGGGCATTGTTCTATGTCGTTGGGAAAGAACCCTCTTTTGTTCTACAATACGGTCGCTGATGTCCTTACCAGAAAGGCCTCTATTGAGGAAAGCATAGTTAATATGGGCCCTAACTTCGATTTGCTCCCTTCCAACATTGGGATGTTTGACATTGAGGACGAGCTCAGGAGAGCGATAACGCCCTATTTTTTACTGGATAATGCTTTAAGGCCTATAAAGGCAAAATATGATTTTCTTATAATTGACACACCGCCAAACATAGGAACATTTGTCCTAAACGGTATTATCGCCAGCGAAATCATAATTGTTCCTATTGATTCATCTTTCCTGGGAGTAGAAGGATTCCTGAGATTGAAGAATATTCTAACAAAAGACATCGAACCCGCTCTCAAGCGTACTTTTTTGATTCGGATTCTCATAACGATGTTTGATTCCAGAACGAGGATGTCAAAAGATGTCAGAGAAGATGTGGCAGAGAATTTTGGCCAAGATACTGTTCTTACTTCTTTTATAAACCGGAATACTGATGTGCAGAGGGCAATAGCAAAAGGCATAACCTTGCGCACCTACGCTGAAAAAGAGAAAAAGACGCCGCAAGGACTTATCGACTATGAATCATTCGTGGATGAATTGCTTGCCCTCATTCAATTCAGGTGATCATTATGGCTAAACGCGAGAGCACCAGCGGAATATCCCGCCTTTTATCAAGCTTAAAAGAACAGGCGGAAATAAATGAAGCCGAAGAACTAAACTCGGAATTGCAATCAAAACAATCCGCTGTACCAG
>CAYZCW010000039.1:0-1497 GCA_964477035.1 uncultured Bacteroidales bacterium | reverse complement strand
TATATACTAACTAATACTGAGCTTAACAATACCGAGAAAGTTATCCTCCTTTATCTCTTCGAAACCTCATTGAAGAGCCATTATCTAATCCCAATCAGTTACAGAGAATTACAGGCTGAGACTGGTATTAAAAGCCTTAACACAGTAATCAAAACGATCAAGAGATTGGAAACGCTTGGTTTTCTTGACTATAATAAGGGAAAGAATAAGAGTATTGAAAGCAGAGCTGATATTCGTGGTCTTTATAGAAAAGTCATAGTTGATCTAGAATTATCTATACAGGTGACTGATTTTATAAATGCTTGGTATACCAAAATTTACTGCAGCAATAATTACAGCAGCAGAGCACTGTTATGTATGTATGTTCTTAATAAATATAAGAAACAAAACATACAAAACCAAGATCTTATAGTGAATGGTGCTGCAAAAAATGCAGCAGTGAATTCTGAGGATTTAGTTCAAACTATCAGGGCTTCTTCCGGGGATACATTAGAAACAGTTGTCACATATGCACTTGCTAGAGGCTTCGATTCAAGAAAAATTAGTGCTGCATTTCTTGATTATCTTTTAAGAGAGCTTGAGAGTATTGGAGGGACATTTCAAGAGAGGCTTTCCGCATTAAAAGATTTCGAAATGAAATTCCTGGTTGCCGTTGAATACACGAAAGATAAGAAGGACACAAAGAAACCCTGGAATTATACGGTTTCCTGTGTAAAAAACGATTATTCTTCGGCGAGCGATACAATTGAAATTCGAAATCGTGTTGAAAAACATCGTGACTTAATAGCTAAATATGTCAGTAAACCAGACGAAATAGAGTTCTTGGGCCTAGAAGAATTATCTTCATTAGCGAGCGTATTTAATTTGAAGATTGAAAAGAATCCAAAAGCAGTAGTCTCTTTCCGTCATAAGTTGAAGGATAAGATCCGTGAAATCAAGGAGGAATTCAATTTAATAATACAGAAATTTGGAATAAATATAGATTCAAGAAGCAATGAATTAATCTCTAGATAACCCTACGGAGGCCTAAACATATGCCGTCAAACTCAAAAACACACCTCAACAGAGCATTTGATCATCTAGAGAATGTCATTTACATAATGGGCGAAGTTATGAAGGGAAGGAGCGCAGAGGAAATAAAACGTCATCTTGTTTCAGACGATCCCTTTTCGAACAGTTCTGAGGAGTACAGAAAAGTGGTTGCTAAATGGCTCATAGGAGACTACGTGAAAGGTTTCTCACCTGAAGCTCTTAGAGTCTTCGCGCGCATAATGACTTCTGAAACCATAGAGACTCAGACGAAAAGAGAGATTCTCTTCTGGAAGAACTGTGAGAGAGACGAATTGGTCAGGGCCATTACACTCGAACAGATATTTCCGGCTTACCATAAGGGAGCCGCCTTTTTGCTTCGTGAAGACGTTATTGATTACATCGTCAAGGAGAAAGGCTTTACCGCATATATGTCGGACAAGAGGATAACCAATTACCTCGCCATAA
>CAYZCW010000038.1:0-4383 GCA_964477035.1 uncultured Bacteroidales bacterium | reverse complement strand
TCGCGGGTCAGCTCCAGCTTCTCGCCGATCTCCTCCAGGGTGTGGGGCTGCATCCCGTTCAGTCCGAAATAATAGCGGATCACCTCGGCCTCGCGCTCGCTCAGGGTGGCGATGGTGCGCTCGATCTCCCGCTTGAGGGAGTCGCGCAGCAGGTTGGTCTCGGGCATGTCGGCTTCGTCGTTGCCGAGCACTTCGTACATGTCCGACTCTTCGCCCTGGATCAGCGGGGCATCCATGGAGATGTGGCGGTTGGAGTTTTTGAGCGATTCCTTGATCTCCTCCACGGGGAGGTTCAGCAGGTCGGCGATCTCCTGGGCGTTGGGCTCCCTTTCGAGCTTTTGCTCCAGCTGGCTGAAGGCCTTGTTGATCTTGTTGATGGTGCCGATCTTGTTCAGGGGCAGCCGCACGATGCGCGACTGCTCGGCCAGGGCCTGCAGGATGGACTGACGGATCCACCAGACGGCATAGGATATGAATTTGAAACCCCGGGTCTCGTCAAAGCGTTGCGCGGCTTTGATGAGTCCGAGGTTCCCTTCATTGATCAGGTCGGGCAAGCTAAGCCCCTGGTTCTGGTATTGCTTGGAAACGGACACGACAAACCGCAGGTTGGCCTTGGTGAGTTTTTCCAGGGCTTTCTTGTCGCCTTGTCGGATGCGCTGTGCCAGCTGCACCTCCTCTTCGGCAGTGATCAGTCCGACGCGGGCGATCTCCTGGAGGTATTTGTCCAGGGAGGCCGTATCGCGGTTGGTGACCTGTTTGGTAATTTTGAGCTGCCTCATGGGGGAACCTGAATAAGCTTTTCGTACGTTCGTTTACGTAAAAACGGCCAGCAGGTTGCGTTGGGCATCGCCATTACCATCCGACGAAAACCATTTTGCAGCTTGTTAAACAAACCGCAAAATGGTTTGCCGTGGATCAATTCAATGGCTACCGCCGCTGGTCGTCCCTGTTCTCTCTGGGCAGGAGGACCTTGCGGGAGAGTTTCAGCTTGCCGGTTTTCTTGTCGATGTCCAGCAGCTTCACGTCAATCTCGTCCCCTACCTTGAGTCCGGCGTCTTCCACTTTCTCCAGCCTCCTCCATTCAATCTCGCTGATGTGCATGAGGCCTTCCTTGCCGGGGATGATTTCCACGAATGCACCAAAGGGCACGATGCTCTTGATCTTGCCGTGGTAGACCTGTCCGATCTCCGGCACGGCGATGATGGCCTTGATGCGGTTGATGACATAGTCGATCGATTCCTTGTTTTCGGAAACGATGTCCACCATCCCGTAATCGCCGACTTCCTCGATCACGATCGTGGAGCCGCTTTCCTTCTGCATTTCCTGGATGACCTTGCCGCCGGGGCCGATGATGGCGCCGATGAATTCTTTCGGGACGGTCATCTTCACGATGCGCGGCACGTGGGGCTTGTAGTCGGCCCTGGGCTCGGAGATGGTCTTGGCCATTTCGCCGAGGATGTGCAGGCGGCCTTCGCGGGCCTGTGCAAGGGCTTCCTCCATGACACTGTAATCCAGGCCTTCGATCTTGATGTCCATCTGGCAGGCGGTGATCCCGTCGCGGGTACCCGTGACCTTGAAGTCCATGTCGCCCAGGTGGTCCTCATCGCCTAAGATGTCAGACAACACGGCGTATTTGCCGGTGGCCGGGTCGGCGATCAGCCCCATGGCGATGCCCGATACGGGCTTGCTGATCTTCACCCCGGCGTCGAGCAGTGCCAGCGTGCCGGCACAGACGGTGGCCATGGAAGACGAGCCGTTGGATTCGAGGATGTCGGATACCACGCGGATGGTGTAGGGGTTGTCGTTCACGTTGGGGAGAATTGGCTTGAGGGCCCTCAGGGCCAGATTGCCGTGCCCGATCTCCCGGCGGGAGGTGAAGCGCATCATTTTAACCTCGCCCGTGGAGAACGGGGGGAAGTTGTAGTGCAGCAAGAACTTGCTTTTGCCTTCGATCACGGCCCCGTCGATGGTCTGTTCGTCCAGTTTGGTGCCCAGGGTCACGGTGGTCAGCGACTGGGTCTCGCCCCGGGTAAACACGGCCGAGCCGTGGGCGGCAGGCAGGTAGTCGACTTCCGACCAGATGGGACGGATCTCGTTGGTGCGGCGGCCGTCCAGGCGGATGCCCTCGTTGAGGACGGCCTGGCGCACGGCGTCCTTCTGGATCTGGTAGAAGTATTCGCCCACCAGGGCGCCTTTCTCTTCCATCTCTTCTTCGCTGAGGCCGGC
Source organism: uncultured Bacteroidales bacterium (assembly GCA_964477035.1). Classification (GTDB taxonomy): domain Bacteria; phylum Bacteroidota; class Bacteroidia; order Bacteroidales; family UBA7960; genus SLSG01. The sequence goes on along the minus strand of CAYZCW010000038.1, from coordinate 2,157 downwards.
CACAAAGTCGGCTTTTACCTGGTCAAAGGCTGCCTTGCGGGCGTGCTTGTCGGCATTGCCGGAAGCGGCGATCTGGTAAAGCTTGTCGAACAGGCTGTCCTGCATCTGCTGTTTGAGTTCTTCGTCCTGGGGTTTTTCGGGGTATTCCCGCTTGACCCTGGACTTCTCCACCTCATAGGCCAGGTCGAGCTGTGCCTGGCACTGCACCTTGATGACCTCGTGGGCGGCCTTGATGGCCTCGAGCATTTCTTTCTCAGAGACTTCCTTCATCTCGCCTTCCACCATCACGATGTTGTCCAGGGTGCCGGCCACGATCATTTCGATGTCGGCCTCGGCCACCTGCTGCATGGTGGGGTTGATCACGTACTGTCCGTCGATGCGTGCGACGCGGACTTCTGAGATGGGTCCGTTAAAGGGGATGTCGGATACGGTCAGGGCGGCGGAGGCTGCCAGCCCGGCCAGTGCGTCCGGCATGTCGGTCTTGTCGGAGGAGATCAGGGAGATCAACACCTGGGTGTCGGCCCGGTAATGGTCCGGGAACATCGGCCTCAGGGCCCTGTCCACCAGGCGGGAGATCAGTATTTCGTATTCCGAGGGGCGTGCTTCACGCTTGAAAAAACCACCCGGGAACCGGCCCGCGGCGGCATATTTTTCTTGATAGTCTACGGAAAGGGGTAAAAAAGACTGGCTTTCATTTACTTCTTTCTTGGCCACCACGGTGGCCAGCAGCATCGTCTGCCCCATGGTCACCACCACGGAGCCATCGGCCTGTTTGGCCAGTTTTCCGGTTTCGAGGGTGATGGTCCTTCCATCGCCCAGCTCAATGTGCTTCTTGATTCCAATGTTCATCGTCTTCGTCTTTTCGTCTTAATGTTTCTGATTGATTGAATTTTTCGTTGCGTCTCTTAACTTTTCAGATAAAACAGCGAATATAAAAAAAACAGGCAATTAGATTCTAATTGCCTGTTTTTTCGGGGAATTTACTTCCTGAGATTCAGTCTCTTGATGATCTCCCTGTAGCGGTCGATCTCGTTGTTCTTCAGGTAATCGAGCAAGCGTCTGCGCTTGCCGACCAGCCGGATCAGGGACCGCTGGGTGCCTTTGTCCTTCTTGTTCTTCTTCAGGTGCTCGGTCAAATGCTTGATGCGGTGGGTAAACAGGGCGATCTGGCTCTCGGGTGAGCCGGTGTCGGTGGCGCCGGATCCGTATTCCGTGAAAATATCTTTCTTGATCTCGGAGGTTAGGTACATCTGCTTTGCTTCTTTATGGGGTTATTTTCCTCGTTTTTAAGGCTTGCAAAAATACAAACTTCTTTTGATTCAGGCAAGCTTTTCATGTAATTTTTTGCAATATCCGGGGAGCCGCTTTCAACAGGTTCGGATGGTTTCAAGGGAGGTACCTATAGGCAGGTTCAGATTTCATCATGGGTGGTGCCTTGGAACAGCTTCAGATTCCATCCGGGGAGGCGGCCTCAAACAGGGGCAGATTCCTCCCGGGAGGGGCCTCCGAACAGCTTCAGAATCCCTCCTGGGAGGGGCCTCCAAACCTGGTTGGTCCGGATCAATCGAAGGGCTTTCCGGCAAATGCCCCTTGGCCGTACATATACGACGCGAAATAGTTGGATATGTAACTAATTATGATTAAATTGAATAAGCGTTTAAAACAGATGAAACGCGTGAATTGATTGTATAACCCACAAAACCACAATCTTATGAAAAAAACATCTGTGTTTCTGGCCATGGCCGGATTTCTTTTCCTGGGCTCCTGCAGCAAGCAGGAGCTTGAAAGTGAATTCGCCGCCAAGCCTCAGTTGAATGAGGATCCGCTCGCCCTGGTTCAAGGGGGCGAATTTGCCGGCCTGGAAAACACCTCCTCCAGGGCGGTTGTGATCTACAAGGCCCAGCTATCAGGCGATCAGGAGGTTCCACCGGTCGAGACGGAGGGCAAGGGGCAGGTAACTTTTCGCCTGCAGGGAAATTCCTTGCATTTCAGGCTGATTGTCAACAAACTCACCGACGTGACCATGGCCCATATCCATGCCGCGCAAGCCGGGCAGAACGGGCCCGCCATCGTGACCCTCTACGCGGTGCCGGCCGAGGATTTGCCCGGACTTGACGGGGTTTCATCCAACGGCATCCTGGCCCAGGGCGATTTATC
>CAYZCW010000037.1:0-4470 GCA_964477035.1 uncultured Bacteroidales bacterium | reverse complement strand
TTGGACGTTTCCATGCCAGTGGATCCAATATTAGCTGATAAGGTAGAAAAGCTTCAGTACGAGTTAGAAAGCGACCCTGAGTTCGCTCATCTTTTTGAATGGATCGGGGATGTCGAAACGGAACTATCTGCAGCTAATGTCAACACGGGAGAATCGGTACTTGGAAACTTTGTGATGGATGTCATCAGGGAAAAATCGAGAGCAAACGTTGCTCTATCGACTTCGAGCAGCTTCAGGGCATCTATCGCTCCAGGATCTGCTGTTTACGAGGATCTGAAGAACGCTCTTCCCTATGTCAACACAATCTACGTATATGAGGTAAAGGGAGAAACGCTTGAGAAGATCCTGAACCATTCAGTCAGTCAGAGCGGTACGGGATTCTTCTCACAGGTCTCCGGAGTGCGATTCATAATAAGCAACGGAAAGGCGACATCGATCGAGGTCCAGGCAGATCTGAAATGCCCAGACAGCTTCTCTTTGCTGAATCCCGAGGCAATCTATCTGGTAGCCACAACGAACTACCAGGGTCTCTTCGCCCCCGGTTACAAGGATCTCTTTGCGGGACTGCCATACACCGATACTGGACTGGATGTACAGAAGATAGTCAAGGAATACATGCAAAACAACAGCCCGGTCAGCGCCAGACTTGACGGAAGAATAAGATAATAGATATCCGTAAGTTATAAACCCTCACTCAGGTGGGGGTTTTCTATTATGCAGTAAACACTGTCTCCTTGACTTTCGTCCCATTTCAGTTCAAGTAACTGTCTCCTCTAGCGCAGATTCTTGATCGACCGCAGCGAATCTGCTTCAACCAGTAGACGGTAGCAGACCAGGAAGCCGGACGGTAATCTCTGCAACCTTTCGATCTCTTCTGGCCTCCGTTTTACCTCGAGCGTTACGTACGATTTGTTCATGAGATATAAGATGATTTCTGAGTGGTGGATCAATCTGGCCTACGCATACTTGGCTCTTTCAGGCTTTTCACTCATCACTACGTCCGCGTATGATCTTTGAGCCTCCCCGAAATGGACTTTGATGTTCTGCAGGTCTGACTCGTTAAAAGGTGAGGTCAGCCGTTTACCGACAGCGTCGCGAAGTTCCATGAATCTTTGACGGTACTTGTCATCAAGACATAAACGATCTTGAGATCCGCCAACCCGGGGATATACGGGTTCGAGTATGGGGCCATTTCTTCATGTTGTTCCCATGTCGTACAATAAACATCGTGCGCGACATCACCCATAATAAAGCATGAAGCGATCTTGTAACCATCGAGATCGTTTATCACTATAAAAGGTCAAGATCGGACTTTTATGAATATCGTCCGAGGCGAATGAGCCGTAGATACCAATCAGAGCAACCGAACCGTGCCAAACGCGCCCTGATTTATCGATTACGGCCTTGATGATCCTCTCGTTTCGAACCAAAAGGGCCTCTGTGATCTTTTTATCCTAGAGCAGCCTGCATTTCATAGATTGATGGGAAAGACCGTCCGTCGCTTGACGGCTAATACACGCCTCCGGTGGATCGGCGAGTTTTGCACAGAGCAATTCTGTCAAACTCTCCCACAGGAAGAGTGCGAGATGCTGATTAGGGATACGACAGTCATGCCAGACTAGTTAAGTCTTGTGCCAACCGAGCCATCGAGCTTACACGGTACCGCTGACCTGTGTATTCCGTGATGTACATCCAGTTTCCGTCCACGCCGTCGAACGCTCATCTGTTTATATCGTTGAGTTTCTGTCTTCCCGAGAAGTAAATCCATTCGCCGGTAACGAAGATCCAGCTGACGGGGAATTCAGTGATTTTTACCCCGTCGGTCCAGTCTATCTTTATGCTGTACAGTCCGTTTTTGTCAACCAAGAGATCATCAAGCGAGAACCTCTCGACAGCTTGGCCTGGTATCATTGTTGGTACGGCTTGAAAGGGGCGTTGAATGGAATTAATAAGGATCGACAGTTTGTACATAGAGCGATTAATCGAGACCTTCTTGATGTCTTTCGAGTATTTCGAACCGGAGGAGAGCGAGTATTTCTTTTCCGACCCTTCCCTCTGGGAATACGTTTGGGGCGCATTCGACCGGAAGGGCGTTCACATCATTATGCTCGACCCCTTCAAGCATGATTTCTACGTGAAGTTAGGATTCGGGCTGGGTTTCGAGGGCCTCGAGTACACTGTCGACTGTTCCCTCCTGTCCGGTGATATGGAAGAGGACAACCTCAAGCTTGTTTCCAGGAGGCTTCTTGAGAAAGATGAGATGAGAGAACTGATTTCGCAAACCCGCAAAACTCTCTGGGAGACCTCTCGCTATACCAAAGCTATCGAGATCGACGCTTGAAGTCAGGAGATATTTCACAGGAAAGATCTCTTTGGCGCCGTGGCCATTGACGACAGACGGCTGTCCCACGGAATGATGATATACGGCAAAAAAGAAATAAAGATGGTGATTGAGAGCTTAGCCTTCATCGATCTTGCCGGCCTCTACGCACTGAAGAGGTTTCTGCTGAATCACAGAGATCAGATCGCAACTTTTGAAATGCGGAAGATGCAGCCCGATTTTCCGGTGAAACTCTTCTTCCATTCGAGATGGCAGGCAGGAAGAGAGCTATAAATAATGGACGCCTCATCGCGTATGGTAAGAGTCCTCGATCCGCTTCCGGTCGTTTCGAGACTGATGGGTACTTCTCCCCCAAGAGTGTCATTTTGAAGATAAAGGATCGATTGATGCCGGAAAATAACGTGAAAATCGCCATCGGAAACGGGAAGGCAGAGATAAGCGAAGAAGCGAATGATTTCGAGATAGAGGGCTCAGATCTCGCCACTCTCCTTACAGGAAGGCTTTCGCCAATGAGACTTTGGAGACTCGGAAAGCTGCGGGTTGGCTCCTAGAAGAACGTCTCGTAGGGAATTTCCGAACTACCCGAGAAAGTTCGAATTCTGGAATCCATATTCCCCGGAGTGATTACGCACAACGCTATCTGACCGGTTAGCCACCTTTTTCTATCAAGCCGACTCGATGTTAATCGAATATAAGAAGAGTTGTAAGTCGGCATCCTTCGACCTTTCAAGGTGAGGCCCATCGATTTTATGAACCATGGCAAAATCCATCTGTCACACTTTTGAGTGGACAAAAACTGTCTACTATGTGCTACAATCAGACAATTATTGTTGGTTTTATTTAATCTTCATTTGCGAGGTGACTCAGTTGAGCTTGAAATCCTCTTCATCAAAGACGTTTTTTGTGCGCGGCATGCATTGCCAGAACTGCCAGCTCTTTGTCGAAAGTAAACTTGAGGAAGTTGAAGGCATAAAAAGGGCCAGGGCCTCCCTGAAAGATTCCTCGGTCGAGATTGAATTCCTGGGGGAGGTTATCTCGATCGAAAGTATGAACGAGATCTTGAGCGGAACGGGTTACAGTGTCGCTGAGGCGAAGCCGGAAAGGCCTACCGGAAGAGCAGTCAAGGTACTAATTGCCGCTTCTCTAGCCATCGTCGTCTTTTTCGCCGTGGAGAAATTCGCGATAGGCGGCTTGATAAACGTCGATTCAAGTTCGTCGTTGGTAGGCTTCTTCCTTTTCGGGCTGGTCGCAGGGATATCGAGCTGCGCTGCTCTTGTGGGAGGTCTTATTCTTTCTGTTTCCAAACATTGGTATTCTCTTTACGGTTCTGAGGATTCCTTTCTTCAAAAGCTGCAGCCCCATCTGATTTTTCATGCCGGACGGCTCGTCTCTTATAGCCTTTTCGGATTCTTGCTGGGTTGGCTTGGCCAGAGTCTGAAAATCTCTCTGACCTTTTCTTCGATCCTTGTAATAGCAGTCTCGATCGTGATGTTTATAATTGCACTGCAAATGCTGGGAATCTACACGGTGAGTTTATCGATCCCTCCCTTTTTACGTAAAGCGCTTACAGCAGATAAATCCAGACGTGGACGAATCATGCCCTTCATACTGGGCGCTACAACATTTTTCCTTCCCTGCGGCTTCACGATATCGGCTCAGGCTCTGGCGCTACTATCTGGCTCTCCTTTACATAGCTCGATGATAATGTTCTTTTTCGCGCTTGGCACCTTCTTCCCGCTCATCGCCATCGGGGCCTCATCAATAAAGTTCTTCGCCATGAAGACCTTTTCGGAAGTCTTCACGAAAATAGCGGCGGTTCTGATAATGTTTTTCGTCATCTACAACGTGAACAGTCAGCTTAACGTTCTGGGACTGCCAAGCCTGAACGATCTGACCATCGGGACCAGCGAACAGGTTTCATTTACTCCTGATGATTCGATGACCGTACTGGCAACGGTAGGTGAAAAAGAAGAGATTATTGTGAATGAAGCCGCGCCGAAGGAAACGGGTGAGAACATAGACATCGAAGAAAAAGTTGAAATTCAGGAAGTTGTGGAACAGCCTTTGGCTATTGTCTCGAGTGGACCGGAGATACAGGTTATAAGGACTGTGGCCGACGCTAGAGGTTA
>CAYZCW010000036.1:3051-4989 GCA_964477035.1 uncultured Bacteroidales bacterium | reverse complement strand
GGGACATCATCTACGTCCTGGTCACCGACGATGTGACCGGCTGCGAGAATACCGCCACCATCACCTTCACCGTGAACCCCCTCCCCGTGGCCAATGACCAGACACCGGGGCTGTGTGAGGACTTTGACAACCCGGGACAGGTGACTGATTACGACCTGACCCTGCTGCAGACCGCCATCAACAACCAGGGCGGGGTGACATTCGCCTTCTTTACCGACAGTGACCTGGAGGACGAGATCCTGGATCCGACCAGCCATACTGTTAAAGACGGGGATGTGGTCTATGTCGTGGTCACCGTGACGGCAACCGGTTGTGAAAACACCGCGACCATCACCTTCACCGTGGACGAGACCATCACCGTGAACGACCAGACCCCGGAATTCTGCGAAGAGGTCCGCGGGGAAGGCGAGATCACCGGGGTGGACCTGTCCGACTACAACAACCTGGTATATCCCGGCGCCACTGCCACCTACGCCTGGTTTGAAGATGAAGACCTTCTGATACCCGTTGCGATCCCGTCCAGCCTGACCATTGAAGACGGAGATGTGTATTACGTTGAGGTAACAGACGACATCTGCGTGAACGTGGCCAGCGTGACCTTTACGGTGAACCCGCTGCCGGCAGCGCCGACCGCACAGAACAACACCGTCTGCTTTGACGGGCAGGTTCACAGCGCGGATGCGACCGTTCCGGACGGCTTCTCCATCATCTGGTACACCACCGAGGATGGGGTTGTGACCACCTCCGCTCCCTCGGCAACCGCCGCAGGCACCTATACCGCCTGGGCCGCCGCCGTGGACAACACCAATGACACCGATTGCGAAAGCCCGGACAGGACCCTGGTGACCCTGACCATCAACCCGACACCGGTCCTGGTCGTTACCGATCCCGATCCGGTATGCGAACCCAATACGGTCGACCTGACCGACGCAGCCGTCACCGCAGGCAGCACCCTGCCCGCCGGCACCGAACTCACCTACTGGGAGGACGCGCTTGCCGAAGTGACCGAACTCGATGACGCCACCGCCGTGGCCGTCAGCGGCACCTACTACATCCGTGCCGAGACCGATGAGGGATGCTTCGACATCCATGCCGTGGAAGTGGTCATCAACCCGACCCCCATCCTGGTCGTTACGGATCCGGAGGAGGTGTGCGAGCCCAATACGGTCGACCTGACCGATGCAGCCGTCACCGCCGGCAGCACCCTGCCCGCAGGCACCGAACTGACTTACTGGGCTGATGCAGACGCTGAGCTGGAAGAGTTGGCTGACGCCACCGCCATCGCCGTAAGCGGCACCTACTACATCCGCGCCGAGACAGAGGAAGGATGCTTCGACATCCATGCCGTGGAGGTGGTCATCAACCCGACCCCCGTCCTGGTCATCACCGACCCGGAGGCCTTCTGCACCCCCAACACCGTGGATCTGACGGATGCCTCCATCACCGCAGGAAGCACCCTGCCTGCCGGCACCATACTGAGCTACTGGGAGGACGAAGATGCCACAGAGGAACTGGCCAATCCCGCAACCGTGGATGTGCCCGGCACCTATTACATCATGGCCATGACCCCGGCGGGCTGCTTCGACATCCAGCCGGTGGTGGTGGAGATCAACCAGGCACCGGATGCCCCAACGGCCCTTGACTTCTCCATCTGCTACGACGGAGAGGAGCACAGCGCTGACGCCAGCGTGCCGGAAGGGTTCAGCATCATCTGGTATGCAAACGAAACGGGTGACGAACCGGGACAGGCCCCCGTGGCCACCGAACCCGGCACCTATACTGCCTGGGCAGCCACCCTGGACGATGAGTTCGGCTGCATCAGCAACGAACGCACCCTGGTTACGCTGGTGATCCACCCGCCGGTGATCGTCTTCGCCTACGACGACGAGATCCCCTTCGGTGGCACCATCATGATCGATGCCGTGCTCTCTTCAGGCA
>CAYZCW010000036.1:0-2951 GCA_964477035.1 uncultured Bacteroidales bacterium | reverse complement strand
GACGAGATCCCCTTCGGTGGCACCATCATGATCGATGCCGTGCTCTCTTCAGGCACCAACCCGGTCTTCTACGAGTGGAGCCCGGCCGCACAGCTGGTCAACCCCTTCACCCTGAGGCCCACCACCGTGCCCATGACCCAGACCACCACCTTCAGCCTCGTGGCCACCGACGCCAACGGCTGCCAGGGCACCGCACAGGCCACCATCACCGTCATCGGCGAGGGACTGGCCATCAACCCGCAGGCCGTGCCCGATGAGATCTGCGAGGGAGAAACCTCTCAGCTCTTTGCCAACGCCAGCGGCGGGGCCGGGGAACTCACCTACAGCTGGACCTCAGAGCCCGAAGGATTCACCTCCGACGAGCCCAACCCGGTGGTCAGTCCCACGACAACCACCACCTACCTGCTCACCGTCACCGATGAGATCGATGAGTCCGTATCAGGCAGCGTCACCGTGGTGGTCCACCCCATCCCCGAGATCGTTTGCCCGAACTTCGCTCCCGTCTGCGTGGGCAGCGAGCCCATCGCCTTCGACCTGGAAGGCATCGTCGAGCTCGACGGGGAGGTCATCACTGAATTCGACCCGGTCAGCGCCGGAACCCATACCTTCACCTATACCGTCACCAGCGAAGCCGGCTGCGAGGCCTCCTGCGAATTCACCATCGTGGTGAACGAACTGCCCGAGGTCAGCTGCGCCGATATGGACCAGGTGGTCTGCATCGACATCGAGCCCTTCCTGCTCACCGGGGCCACCCCCGCGGGAGGCACCTACAGCGGCCCGGGCGTGGAAGACAATGTCTTCGACCCGATGGCTGCCGGAGCGGGCATCCACACCATCTTCTATGACTATGTGGATGCAGGGACCGGCTGCGAAGCCTCCTGTGAGTTCACCATCGAGGTGCTTGAGCTGTCCACCTTCGTAATGACCAAAGCCCTGGCCTCCGTGAACGGGGTCGGGACCGTCACCCAGTACGCCGCCGTGGGCGATGAGCTCCTCTATGACATCCTGGTGGAAAACACCGGCACCACCCCCATCGAGAACATCGTGGTGAGCGATCCCGGTGCCACCATCGTCAGCGGCAGCCCCATAGAGGTCCTCCTGCCCGGTGAGACCGCCACCGTGGTGGCCAGCTACACCGTCACCCAGGACGATATCGACAACGGCAGCATCGCCAACCAGGCAACCGCCCTGGCCGTAACCACCTGCGGAGAGGTAGAGGAAGAGTCCAACATCGTGGTGGTTGAAGCCGGTTACGACGGCGGCATCACGGTGACCAAGACGGCAGACGTGACCACCTACAGTTTTGTGGACGATGTGATCACCTACACCATCGTGGTCGAGAACACCAGCAACTACACGATCACCGATGTGGAGGTCGCCGACCCGCTTACCGGACTGGAAGCCACCATTGCGAGCCTGGCTCCCGGTGAATCCGAGACCTACGTACAGATCTATCTGATCACCCAGGAAGACCTGGACAACGGCAGCGTGCTGAACGTGGCCACCGCGACCGGGACCCGTCCCGACGGGGAGGAGGTCAGCGGCAGCGATGACGAGCTCATCACCGCCCTGATCCTGCTGGCCGAACTCGACATCACCAAATCGGCCGATCCGACCGAGGTGTTTGTCGGCGAGCAGGTCACCTACACCATGGTGATCAGCAACAACAGCCTGGTACCGGCCCTGGACGTGGTCGTCACCGACGTGCTGCCCGAGGGCGTACAGTTTGTCAGCGCCAGCGACGGCGGACTCTATAATGAAGAGACCAATACCGTGACCTGGAGCCTGGGCGACCTTGCGGCCGACGGCAGCCTCACCATCCAGTTGGTGGTTGAAGTGGACCTCGGCCTGGCCGATGGCACCCAGATCACCAACGTGGCCCTGGCCGACAACGAGAACAGCGACTTCCCTGCCGAGAGCAACCCGGCCATCGTGACCGTGATCGCACGGGCCGACCTGATGATCATGAAAGCCGCCGATGTGGGCTCTGCCTACAACGGGGACGAGGTCACCTATACCCTGACGGTCACCAACATGGGTCCCTCTGCCGCAGAAGATGTGGTTGTCACGGACCTGCTGCCGCCCCAGGTGGTCTTTGTCAGCGCCAGCAACGGCGGTGTCTATGATGATGACAGCCACAGCGTTAGCTGGAACTTTGCCGGCATGGACAACCAGGAGTCCGTCACCCTGACCATCGTGGTCAGCGTCGGATTGGACGTTGCGGCCGGAACGACCATCACGAACTTCGCCAATGTGTCCAGCGAGACGAATGACCCCGATCCGGACAATAACGAGGACGACGCGACATTCACCGGCAACGGCCCGCAGGCCGATGTCGCCGTGGTCAAGTCGGTCGACGGCGGCATCGCCAAGGCCGGCGGCAACTACACCTATACCATCACGGTGACCAATCACGGTCCCAGCACCGCCGGGAACATCAGCGTGAGCGACCAGATCCCGGCACAGGTCAACTTCGTCAGCGCCGGACAGGGCGGCACCTATGACAGCGGCAGCCGCACCGTCAGCTGGAGCATCGGCGCCCTCAACGCGGGACAGAGCACCAGTTTGACCATCACCCTGTACATCCCGTCGGATGTCAAGGGAGGGGTCCTGCTGGTCAACGTGGTCACCGCCACCTCCACCACGCATGATCCCGACCCGGAGAACAACACCTACACCGACCAGACACCGGTCACCACACCGGAGCTGTTCATCCCCGATGTGTTCTCCCCCAACAACGACGGGGTCAACGACCGGTGGATCATCCGCGGACTGGATGCCTATCCCAACAACAAGGTGGTGATCATCAACCGCTGGGGCAACAGGGTGTTCGAAGCCGAGCCTTACAACAACGACTGGGACGGAACCAACCAGTTCTCACCCACCGTGGGAGGTAACGAACTGCCCATCGGCACCTACTACTACATACTGGATCTTGGCAACGACGATGT
>CAYZCW010000035.1:0-5122 GCA_964477035.1 uncultured Bacteroidales bacterium | reverse complement strand
GGCCGTGGGCGTGGGATGATCCGAAGTCATGCAGAACTCGTCGCACGTCCAGCCGGCCGCGGTGCGCCGCAGCGTCGGCTTGTAGCGGCGGGTCCCCTCCCATCGATTCGCACGGCACGGGGCGACGTGCCCTTGCCGCCACGCCGCGGGTGCGAAGTGCTGACACTCGATGCAGCAGGGGGCATGGCCGGGGGCAGGGGCTCGGTCGGTCACGTCGTCACCTCCGGGCTCTCGTGTTCGTCCTCGGTCTCGACACGCACGCACTTCAGACGGCAGACTCGCCCCGCGTACTTCAGGAGCCGGCGGATCGCTCGCGTCGCGCCCGGGTCGGGATCGTCGCCGGGTCGAGGGGGCAGGGGCCGGAGGGTGACGGTGTAGGTCGGTGGGGCCATCAGTTCCCTTGGGGGGTGAGCTTGTATCGTTCCCGCAATCGGACTGCCCGTGCCGCCAGGGCGTCGCTTCGGGCGAGTGCTTCCGCGTCGCATCGCACGCACCGCCGGGCCGGGGGCGTCGTGAGGAAACCGCACGTCTCCCACCACGCCATGGCGCCGCACGTCGGGCAGGTCCAGCCGTCGGGTTCGTCGAGGTCGTCCCAGTCGGGCACCTCACCCGCCCGGGCTCGGGCCGCCGCCGTTTCGTCGGGTGTCGGGGCCCCGATTCCGCCGGGCGGGTAGGCCCCGTGCTGGGCCACGTGGGCCGCTAGGGCGTCGGGGGGCCAGTAGGCCGGGGCCACGGGGTCGGCCGGGGGGTCGGGCGCGCCGTCGGGTTCGGTCTCGGGGGCCGCGTCGAGGGCCCGTAGCACGTCGGCCTTGTGGGTGAGAAGTCGCCGCGCCACGTCGCCGGCCGAAGCCGGGCCGCGGATCATCAGCCGGTCGCCGTCGGTCCCGACCACCAGCCCAGCCGCCCGGGCCTCCCCCAGTAGTGCTATCCCGTCCATTCCATCACCTCGTCAGAAAAGGGTTGCGAGCAATGTGCCCCATGTGCCCCATGTGCCCCGTTGCCGTTTTTTTCGGGGTTTGCGGGCGGGTCGCAATGTGCCCCACTCGGGGCCGAATGTGCCCCATGTGCCCCACCCGGGCCCGTGTTTTCCGGGCCTGTGGCATGTGGGGCACGTGGGGCACGTTGTTCGCCGTCCTTTTCTATCCGCCGTCGGAGCGTGAACGCCGGCCGCTTGTCCCGCCCCCGGCCGACGTGTCCCCCGGTTTCCACGTCGTACCCATACCCCCGCAGCGCCGGGGCCAACCGCCGGATTGCTCCCGCCACGCCACGGGCGGAAGTCGGCCAGCCCTTCGCCCGCTGTTCTCTGTCGGTCGCCTCGCTTTCGAGGGCCGCCAGCAGGTCGGCCGCGGACCCGGAGAAGTCGCCGCCGGCCAGCAGCCGCAACAGGGCCGGGCCGATCGGGGCCGATTCAATCGTCACCTCGACCGCCTCTTGCCGGTTGCCTTGGTAGGCCGCCAGAAACTCGCCGTCGGCCAGCCCCAGGGCCGTTTCGCCCGCCGAAACCCACATGGCGAAGTCGGCCATGCGGGGCAGCCGCGCCGGCCGGGTCTTGCCGTCGCCGTCGAGGGCCGCCGCCGCCGCGTCGAGAAGCCCCCCGAGAATCCGGGGCTTCGCCGCGTCGAACGCCGCCCACAATTCCCGCTCGGGCAGTCGGTCGCGCTCGGGGATGGGCAACGCCTCGACCAGCAACGCGCGGTCGAGCAGGTCGCCACGGCTCGCCGCTTGGGCAATCCCGTTCAGGATGACGGGCCGCGTCGCGCTGAAAATCACCTCTTCGGCGTCGGAGTAGAGTTCGCGCGTCGAGAACCCGCCACCAGTCGACAAACGGCAAAGGGCGTCGCTCAGCCACGGGGGCAGCCCCGACACGTTGTCGAGACTGACCACCCACCCGTTGTTCGCGCAAATCGCCAGGTCTCGCTCGTCGCGCGGGGCCGTCCGCAACGGGGCCTCGCTGGGGTCCACCAGGGCCCGCAACATCGCCGCCGCGGTCGATTTGCCGCTGCCCTGCTCGCCGTGCAACACCAGCACCGGATACGGGCCCCGAGGTGCTATCGCACCCAACAGCCAGCCGGCCAATAAGGGCCACGCCTCGGGGTCGACGTGCACGAATCGCCGCAGTTCGTCGAGTCGGCCGCCGGCCACGGGCACCGGCATGGCCACCATACCGCCAGCCCGTCGGAATCGCACCGGGGGCGTCGTGGTCAAGCGCCAGCCGTCGGGGCCCACCTCCACGGCCTGCCAGTCGGGGCCGGCCAGGTCGACGTATAGCTTGCCGTTGTGCCCTGCAACCCGAACGTGTGTATCATACTGGTCGCCCTCGAATAGGGCTTTGCCTTCAATCACAGTCAGGGCGTCTTGGACCGCTTGCGAACATGGGGCCTTGCCGACCTCGGCAAAGAATCGCTGGGCAAGGTGTCGCTTGAGCGTTCGACTACGGACCGGCCAGTGTTCGACGTGTTCGCCCGCGCGCAAACTGGCCCACGGGTTCGCCCGGGCGTCATGCCACAACTCGCAATCGTCGGCCAACCGCACCAGTCGTGATGCTTGCGATTCACCGTCGCCGCCCCCGGCCACGTCGGCCGCAATCTGTAGCAGTTCGCCCTCGACGGTCGCAAGGTCGATACCGGGTCGCCCGTCGCATACTTGGCGAGCGAACGCCGCCCGGGCGTCGGGCTTGCCGAGGTCGATTGTCTCGACGGCCACGGCCCGCCCGTCGAGTCGGGCCGTCACCGTGCCCGTGCCGTTGCGCCCCGACGGGGCGTAGTCGATCGTCAATCCGTTGCTATCGTCGGGCACCGCAGCACCTCCCTCTCCGTCGTCGGCTCGTGACGCGCAATACCACGGGCTGCGCGGCGTCGACCGCCGCCAGCACGTCGGCCCGTGTCCCGCCGGCACGCACCCACGCCCTCGCGTCTTTGTGCGGGGGGGTCGGGGTGATAACCCGAACGTCGGCAACGTAGGCCCGCAGCGTCGTCGCCAGCCGTTGCGCCCCGGCTTGGCCGGGGGTGTCGTCGTCGGCCACGATTACCGCGCGGCCCGGCCGCAGCCGTCGCACCAGGGCCGTCAGGTGGGCCACGCCGCCCGCGCACGATGGTCTACCCACGGTGTCGAGGTCGAGGTCCAGCAGGGCCGCCGTGTCGGTGGGCCCCTCGGCTATGTACAGGTCGCCACCGGGCGAAAGCCCCTCGGGGGCGAAAAGCCCCTCGTGACCGCCACGCACCGATAGCTTGCGGCCGCTTGGCAGCCGCAGCCGGACGCCCAGCACGTGCCCCTCGTGGTTCGTCATCGGGAAGGTCCATGCCCGCCGGTCGTCCGACCAGCCGGTCCGCAGCCGGGCAAGACTGCGGGTCGACACGCCCAGCCGCGTCGCCAGGTCGGCCAGCTTGGGCGAATCCTCGGGCAGCCGCCAGTCATCGGCCAGCCGGCCGAAGTCGGGGCCACCCCGGTCGTCCTCGACCAGGCGGACCGCCCGACGGATCGTCGATCGCCACCGTGGCCAAGCCGTCGTCGAGGGCCGCAGCTTGTGAAGCCAGCCGGCCTCACCGATACGCATGGGGCTTTTCGCCCGCGCGCAGATTGCCGCCTCGGGGGCGTCGGGGGGACCGGCCACGATGCACCAGTCCGGCTTGCCGCACACCGGGCAGGGGTGGGCACGGGATACGCGGGTCCAGTCATCGCGTCGTGTCATCGGTCGGCCCCTGCGCGTGATTGATCGTCACACGACCAGGGTCGCCGGTCCGGATGTCCAGCAATCTGCGGCGTCGCGGCCGCAACCCGAATCGTACTACCCTCCACGGCTACCCCCATGACGTCATATCCCCGCCCGGGTCAGATCGTCGACCGCCCGACGATGGGCGGCCGATCGGGCACGGGGAGTGGGCTCGCGCCGGGGCTGGTCGCTGTCGGCCGCGGCCGTCAGCGCGTCGAAAAAGCGCTGCAGCGCCTCGACCGACGTGCAGCGGGTGCCACCCACCATGATCGTCTCGAGGACGACGCCTCGGCAGCCACGCTGCGCCCACCGCCAGAGCGTGGCAAAATGCGGCCGCTTGCCGCCCCGGCGTCGGGGGACATGCTGGGTGGCCTCGGCCAGGGTCACCACCTGCTCGGATGTGATGTCGATCGACATGAGAGAGCCTCGCATGCACGGGTGAGATAGGGACAATACATGCGAGGGTAACAGACGGCCAGCCGGATGGCGGCGGTTGCGCACGGTTGCGCGTCTCTGTCGCTCAGCTGAGCGACACTGAGCGACACCGAGCGACAGAGCGGTCACTCCGCCGAACGATCAGCCGGGAACACCTCCGGCATCTCCCGGCAGTATTCCTTCTCCAGCCACGGGCGGATTTCGCTCCACGCCCATTCAGCGGGCTGTCCTCCGCCTCCTTCGACCCGCGGCGGCGGCATCTTACCGACGTGACGTTGGAGAGTCCTCTTCGAGCGATTCACCATCGCGGCGGCCTGCGCCAACGTCACCAGCATCTCGGTTCCCGGCGTCGGAGTCTGAGTCGCGGCCAGCCGCCGCAATCTCCACTCCGAAAGAGCCTGTCGTCCAGCCGACTCGATCTTGAGGAATAGCTTCGGGTCATTGATCGCAACGTCGAAACTCCCAACGCACCAGCCCCACTCGCCATCCACCAGGATTGAGAACCCGACCAAACGGTGAGAGAACGCGAGCCGGGCAACGTCCTTGTTCAAATCAGGAACATCAGCGACACGAGTCTTCCCGTGCCGGTCCAAGTAATCGAGAAGCGGACCACACGTCTCGATAAGAAATTGACGGTCCATCATCACCCGCCTTCACGGTGACGCCTTGTCCAAAGATTGCAGCCCGGCAACCGGCAAGGCTTTCCGGGCTTCGGCGGCGGGCGCGACCCGCCAACCTAGCCGGGCTGCATCGTCCCCTCCCTGTCGTCTCAGCCCACTTCGGCGACGACGCGGCGGGCGAGTGCCAGGTCTCGTTCGGCGTAGACTTGGGTAACGTCGGCGCGGGCGTGGCCAAGCACCACCTGGCTCGCCTCCAGCCCGAAGCGTCGACGCACCTCCGTCGCGGCCGCATGTCGCAACTGGTTGGGCGACCAGGACGGCAGCCGTTCCCAGTTCTGCTCGCCCGCGGTCTTGGCCT
>CAYZCW010000034.1:0-5970 GCA_964477035.1 uncultured Bacteroidales bacterium | reverse complement strand
CTGTTTCTGCCCAGCTTACGGCAGGAGTGGCAAAGGTAAATATAACAAATCCCAATGTCAGGGGCAACCTGACCGATTCACTCTATGTGAAGGCCCTGGTTATGAAAAGCGGGAATACATCGGCAGCTATTATCACTGTCGATGCCGTGGCGATCGGAGGCATAGGATCGGTCAAAAATGATTATTTTAACGGAGTCAGGTCCCGGATAAAAGAGGAGCTGGGTATCGATCCGCAAAATGTACTTGTTAATGCCAGCCACCTTCACGGTGCAGGATATAATGTTTGCGAAGATGTGGAGGCGCGCACCTTAATGGCTGTCAGGCAGGCCAGTCAAAATATGGTACCTGTGAATGTTGGCGCCGGAAGCGGCTATGAGGACAGGATCACAGAGAACCATATTCTTAAATTAAAAGATGGCAAAGGGTGGGCTATCCGACATGCCAATCCCCTGCCACCCGATGAAGAGATTGAAAGTGTAGGGCCTATAGACCCTGAGATCGGGATATTGAGGCTTGACAGGAAAAACGGTGAGACCCTGGCAGTAGTATATAACTTTACCGGCCATCCCTATCAGTCAATTACCGAGGAGACTGGTGGCTATCCGGGCTTTGCTTCTAAGCTGATAGAAAAAAATATGAGCAAGGGAACCATAGCCCTGTTTATTCAGGGATTCTGCGGGGATGTGATACCTGTACTTTATAAGGATGTCCACAGTGTCAGAGACCAGGAACCTCTGGGAACTATGCTGGGACTGAGCGCCCTGGATGCTATAAGAAAAATCAAACCGGTAAAGACAGGAGAGCTGAAGGTAATTAATGAAGTGGTAAAATTTCCGCGAAAAACAGATTATGTCGAGAGAATTGCTTCAATGGAGAAGGAGCAGGCAGATCTGCTTAGGTCACTGCGGGGCACAAGCCTGAATTTTAAAACTTTCCTTCCACTCTATATAAAATATAACCTGTTTGAAGAGTATCCGTCATACTATTCCCACAGGTATCTGCACGAAAAGAGCCTTGGCAGAAACGATCTTGAGAAGCTGGATGAAGAGAACAGGCGTAATATTGCCAAATACCTCCGTAATATCCATGCCATGGAGAAACTTGCAAGGCTGCAATATAATATAGATCTTGCAAAGGACCGTAAAATTGAAAATGAATCAGCCGGCGAAAGTACCATGGATGTTGAAATACAGGCTATGAAGGTTGGGGATTTTGTGCTGGTTACATTCCCGGCAGAAGTTTCAGTGCAGGTGGGACTGAATATTAAGGGTAAGTCACCATTTGATAATACCTTTGTTGCCGGATATACCAACGGATATATCCATTATGCCCCGACAAAAGAGCAGTTCGGCAGCGGTGCATACCAGGATCACAGCTGCCTGCTTGGGCCTGAATGGCAGAAAATATATGAAGATAAGGTCAGTGAAATTTTAAGAAAGTTTTAAGTAGTTTTTTGTAATTAAATCATTTAAAAATTAAATATCATGATACAGGTAACATGCGGGTTTACTATCCCGATAACATTGTACGGACTTCCACCGAGAATTGAGAGTATTCTTAAAGTAATGAAGGAGATCAGGGAAGCCGGGTTCACTACCATGGAGATGGAGATCACGGCAGGTGACAGAGATGATTATGTGGCCGGCTGGGATAAGGTAATTGACCTTTCCAAAAAAATAGGGCTTGATGTAGTGAGCATAATGGCCGTTACTTACGATATGTTTTCGCTTGACCGGCGTAAAAGGGAGCAATCCCTTGAGGAGTATGCAGAGATATGTAAGATGACCTCGGCAATAGGGGCAAAACTGAGTACTAACTGTTTTTATCTGCCTCCTGAGATGGTTCCAAAGGAAAGGACTTCCATCTATAGCGGCGGGCCTTCTGTTGCCGTTGATATTCCTGAAGGGTTCAAATGGTCAGATCTCAGAAATATTGTCATTGAGCAGTTAAGGAGATCATCGGAAATTGCAGGCAGCAACGGACTCACTTTTGCGATGGAGATGAGGGCCGGTGACTTCATATCATCAGTCGACGGGGTGATCAGTATATTCAATGACACCGGTGTTGATAATATCGGAATGGTCTATGATGTTGCCCATGCCCATGCAATAAGCGAGTACCTTGACCTGGGAATTTATAAACTTGGCAACTACCTTAAACTTGTCCACCTCTCGGATAACGACGGCACCAGGCCGTACCACTATCAGCCGGGAAAGGGGAATATTGACTTTGGCAATATTATCAGCACACTGAAAAAAACAGGGTACGACGGCTATGTGGTTGTAGATATCAGCGGTATTGACAACATTATGGATGAAGCCGTCAAAATGAAAGCGATGCTTGAAAAAATGATAAATGCATAATAGTGACATGAAGTTAAGTGTTTCGACGAAATTATATTTTAACTATACTCTGGAAGAGACGATAAAAAGGGTGGCCGCACACGGCTACCCCGGTATCGAAATCTGGGGAGGCCGTCCGCATGCCTATTACAGGGATATGGACAGGGAAGCCATATCTTCGGTTAAGGGTGCACTGGAAAAGACAGGGCTTGAGATATCAGGATTTATTCCCGCCCAGTTTGGTTACCCGACAAACCTTTGCAGTCCGCTGCAGAGTATAAAAAAAGAGAGTGTAGAGTATATTAAAAACAGTATTGACACCTCCCTGACACTGGGATGTAAAAAGGTAAGCCTTTGTCCCGGAAGGACACTTTACGGACAGGGATACACACGGGGAATGCAGGACCTTGTCTCAAGCCTCGACCAGCTGGTGGAGTATGCACTGAAGAGGGATGTTCTGCTGCTGCTTGAGCCTGCTCACATGTATGAGAGCGACCTTGTGCTGACAATTGAGGACGGGGTAAGGCTGATAAAGGAGCAGAAATATCCGAACATGGGATTAGCCCTTGATACAGGGCACTGTCATGTGAATAAAGAGTCACTGACTGACGCCCTGCTGATAATGAACTCAAACAATATTCCCGTTCATATCCATCTGGACGACAACAACGGACTTTCAGACCAGCATAAGATACCGGGCGAAGGAACTATTAACTTTATTCCTTTCCTGCAGGTACTTGACAGAACGGGTTATGACGGGTTCCTGACAGTGGAGCTGGGATTTGATTATACGGCAGACCCTGATGCTGCTGCATATAAAAGCAAAAAAGCTGTGCTTGCCCTGCTCGGGGAGGCAGGGATAAATGTGGTTTAAAAGGTTAACTTGTTATGAAGCAATCAGATATAAAAAAAGTAACCATTCCGGTACATTACGGAAAGAGAATAGTTGATCTGCAGATACCTGAAAAAAATCTTGTATTCAGTTTAAAAGCAAATGAGTTTCCGCCTCCCGCAAATGAGCCGGAGGAGATTAAAAGAGGCATCCTGGAGCCTGTCGGGACGGCCCGGCTGAAGGATATTGTAAGTAAAGATGCAAGGGTGGTTATCATGGGTGATGACCGCACCCGTGTTACACGGCAGGACAGGATAATACCGTTTGTTCTGGATGAGCTTCATGCTGCGGGAGTCAACAATGACCAGATAAAGATCATAATCGGTTACGGCACCCACAGACCAATGACAGAGGAGGAGATAGAACTTAAATATGGCCGGGAACTGATGAACCAGGTGGAGATAAAGGGCCATGATTGTCATAATAACCTGGTCGACAGGGGAGTGACCCGCAGGGGAACTCATATTGTGGTTAACCGGGAGGTTATGGAAGCTGATTTTCGTATTGTCGTGGGGGGAGTACTCCCTCACCATCCGGTAGGCTGGAGCGGGGGCGCCAAGATGCTGCTGCCCGGAATAGCAGGTGTTAAGACCACTAATGCGATGCATCTGCTGGGGGCTACAGAGCAGCAGCTGGGAAAGATCGTTACTCCCTGCCGCGAGGAGATGGAAGATTTTGCAAGGGATGTGGGGTTGCACTTCATTGTGAATGTATTGCAGACAGAAAAAGGGGAGATACTGAAGGTTGTATCAGGCCATTTCATTAAAGCTCACCGTGAGGCGGTGAGATGGGGTGAGAAGATTTTTGGCGTTAAGTTCAGCGAACCGGCCGATATAACACTCAGCAGTGCATTCCCGTCAGACTATGACCTTACGCAGGCTGACAAGGGACTGTTCTCTGCAGAGCTGGCAACCAGGCCGGGAGGTGAGATAATACTTCTTTCCCCGTGTGAGGAGGGCATTGCACCGACCCACGCAAAAGAGATGTCGAGGCTGGCCGGGTATGACGATGATACCCTCTGGAAAATGCTGGAGGAGGAGGTTATCGAAGATCCTTTTGCAGCATCGGAATGTATGTACCTCAATCATATTAAACGGAATTTCAAGGCTACACTGACAATGGACCCGGTACTGGCTAATATTATGGGATTTTACCACCTGGATATTGATCAGGTGCAGCAATACCTTGATAAGCGCATCGGATCTGACAGTAACATTAAGATAGGCATCGTTCATCAGAGCAGTGAGGTTTTACCCCGCCAGGCAAAGTAGAAGGATGAAGTTCCTTTCAGGTTAGTTGTGAGATTGATGTTTATCCGGGAAACTAATTTAATTAATTATAAATCAATAATAACTTATGGCAAATCAATCAGGTATTTTGAAGCGGTTCTGGAGATTCATGTTATCTATCGGTCCGGGATTTTTTCTGGTCGGCTACACTATCGGTACCGGCAGCGTCGTTGCCATGGCATCGGCCGGTTCGAGGTATGGTCTTTCTATGATATGGGCGCTTGCATTGTCGTGTATATTCAGTTTCGTCATGCTCGAGGCATTTGGCAGGTACGCTTTAGTTACCGGCGAGGGAGCCCTGTATGCTTTTAAAAAGCATTTTAAGTTTTTAGGCCGCCCGGTAGCCTTAATCACCCTGGCCGGACTGGTACTGGTGGAGATTTTGGCCCTGATGGGAATAATGGGTATTATCTCTGATCTTATTCACGAATGGTCAATCATCCTGTTTGATGGCAGGGGATGGAACCACCTGTGGATTGCAGTTGGAATCATAATTATTATGAATGTTTTATTGATGCTGGGAGAATATTCATTCTTTGAAAAGATATTGATAATATTTGTTTCAATCATGGGACTGAGCTTTATTCTTACTATGTTCATCGTTTTACCCGATCCTTCGGAGATGGCCAGTGGGTTTATGCCCAGAATACCTAAAGAAGCCAATGCCCCGATGGTTATTGCAGCGCTTGTGGGAACGACGCTCACCGCGCCTACATTTGTTGTCCGCAGCGTTTTGATGAAAGAGAAGAAGTGGGAAATCGGCCAGTTGAAATACCAGAGAAAGGACGCCATTGTTGCTTCTGTACTTATGTTTGTGGTAAGCGGTTCGATTATGGCCTGTGCTGCAGGAACCCTGTATATAATGAATAGGCCGGTTGAGGAGGTGATAACCATGGTTACCCTTTTGGAACCGCTGCTCGGAAGGTTTGCCCTGTCAATATTCATTATGGGAATACTTGGTGCTGCCTTGTCGTCAATACTGCCTATTGTGATGCTGGCGCCTCTGCTTATAGGAGATTACAGGAACAAACCGGTAAACTATAAGGGATCTTTGTTCAGAACACTAACTGCCGGAGGTTTGTTGTTCGGGCTTGTTGTGCCTCTATTGGGTGCAAGGCCGGTTTTTGCAATGCTCCTGAGCCAGCTTTTCCAGATTTTTGTACTGCCTGTAGTTGTTGTTGCAATAATATATCTGATAAACAGAAAAGATTTAATGGGTAACTATAAGGCAGGTATCTGGTTAAATATTGGTTTGCTGTTAACATTTATATTCTCAATTATAATATCATATCAGTCGGTATTGGGATTGAAGGTTTCATTCGGCACGTTGTTCTGAATATTGATTTATGAAGCTATACCAGTTTGCAGAAAAATATTTTTGGTTGTTTTTGATCACAGGCATGATCACAGGACTCTTTTTTCCTGTTTATAATGATCTGCTTATGTC
>CAYZCW010000033.1:0-6182 GCA_964477035.1 uncultured Bacteroidales bacterium | reverse complement strand
TTCTCAATGTCTTCACCAACAATGCCGCCTATTCCATCCGAATCTATCGCCTCGGATACGCCACCGGCCTCGGTACCGATAACCCATGCTCCACACGCTCTTGCTTCCAGAATGACCGTTCCAAAACCTTCCTGCCTACTAGGCACAACAAGGACATCGATTGAATTCATGACCATTGGCATGAGCTCGTATTCTACTCTTCCTTTGAAACGAGTGATATCCGTAGGCATACACTCCCTTAGCGTGTTCATTAACGGGCCATCTCCGACAATTAGGAAGAATGCGTCCGATCTGAGCTTCAATAGCTCCCGCGCGATTGCTGGAAGTCTATCTGCGCCTTTCACTTCAATTAGGTTCCCAACAAAACCCACAATCTTTTTATCAAGTGGCAGGCTCAACTTCCTTCTTGCCTCTTCTTTGTCCATAGGTTTGAATACGTTGGTATCTACTCCATTTGGAATGACAATCCCATTGGACTTGTCGTAACCTAGTTTCTCACATGCATCTTTCATCAGAGCATTGCTTACGAAGATTGCGCGTGAAGCATTGCGAAGAATCTCTCTTACCAGAGTATGGAAGTCATACGACAAAGAATGAATCTCCCCTCCGTGCGCCGTTACTATGTAGGGAATCGAATACTTCTGAGAGAGTCGCATGGCCGCATATCCTTCCGGAAACACTCTATGAGCGTGAATCAAACGGTATTCTTCGATATTCTTGTTCTTCTCAATGGCAGATGCCATACCCTGAGCGTATTTCATCCAAGAACTAGGCTCCTGTTTAATTAGCCCAATACGATCTCTCAGGCCAAGAGAGACGTTTAACACGGGATAATGCTTCTGATTCACCTGCACCGACTCTATCGGTACAGACGGAGAGTAACCCTTAAGCTTCTTCAAAATCCTAATCGGTAAGCTGTCAAATGTGGAAACTGGGGCGAAGTCAAAAGGCAGGCCCAAATTTCCCAGAGCCTTAAGTCTCTCGACTATGAAGACGCCGCTTGATGAACTCTTCGGCTTAGGAAACATTTCTGAAAAGATCAGTACGCTTGGCTTCTCTCTACTCATATACTCACCATTGATCCGATAGGCTTTATAACAGATACGACTGATTCACGTTGCCTATCTAGCTTTCAGACAGAACAACTCTTTTTGAGCTTCTTTTCGGACACTACTGAACGAACTAGATTGCTTTTCCATTCAGCTTCAGGAAGGAGGTAGTTTCGCTCGAAGAAGTTCTTAATAGCCAATTCCTGAGGCCAATAGGTCTCCTTTGTGAATTGGAGGGTTCCATCCTCAAGAAGGAAAAAAGAGCCGGGGATTTCGTCCACTTTCAGTTGAATGGGGGTAATGACTCCAATAGACGGGGAGATCTCAATGATCCAGTACTTCCCATCTTGATCCCTCATCATGTCGACTCCTAACATTGGTTTACCGATGAGGTCATACGTCTTCAAAGCAATCTCTACTGCTTCCAGAGGAAGGTCCTCCTTTATGATGACTCCGCTCCCCGAGGCTCTGAAGTCGTTTCTTCTGGGTTTCCGGAAGTAGCCTGTGATTACGTCTTCAGCAACACTTACCCTTATGTCAAGACCATCTCCATCTACGAATTTCTGCAGGTAAAGATAGTTTTTTTGACGAAAGTATGCATTGCTTGCCTTCATGCCATAGAATGAGAAAATCCTTCTAGAATAGGCCGATAGCTCACGTGGGTTTCTGATCAAGGTTACTTCTCTTGAACTTGCTCCGTGAAATCGCTTCGATACCAACGGATAAGTCAGGTTTTCTTTCATTGCCTCAATTTCATCGAAATCGTTTGAAATAAACGTATCGGCTAGTGGTAGTCCCTTTATCTTCAATAAGTAAGTTAAGAAGACCTTGTCATCGCACAAGAGAACCGTCTCATAATCTGGGAAGCATTTCTTACCAAGTTTCTTCTCGAGAATGTAGATCTTTCTCTTTATCTCTTCCAGCTCCGCCGGACCGCTGTTGGGTGACCATACTATTAGGTCGAATTTCTCTGCCACTTCCAGCCAGTCTGAGCGATGATATTCAAATATCTCGAAATCGAAGCCGTTGTTCTTCAGAAACCTCCTGAATTTCGTCCAGTGCGGGTTTTCGTTTATATCGCACGTTAATCCAACAAATGGTTTTTTCTTGTCTTGAGGCCAATCAACGATAACATCGCAAGGTTTGTAGAGCTCCACATCATCTTCTCTTGGATTCCTATTATCGGGATTACCCAGTATTCTTACTGAAATGAATCTATTTAGCCTATTGAACAACTCATACCCCTTCATTAGCTATCATTCTGGCTAATTAGTCTTCTCGACTTTCGCGTTTCTCAGCTTTTCAAAACAGTAGCGACGAAATCTAGAAAAACATCCTCTTTTGAACTATCCCATACAAACTCATCATAGTTTCTTCTAAGATTATCCAAGTAGAGATCATAAGCCTCTGGGTCATTCAGAAAAGAAGGTGGATGTTTCAATGCGTCAAGAAGATCGAGAACTATTCCTGTCTGAGTTTCTTCAACGATCTTTCTCATCGAAACAAATCTTCTGTCAAGAATGACGGGAGTTCCTGCTGCCAGAGAGTCATAGAATTTGTTTGGCAGTGAGTAGATGTCATTTACGTACTGCGGATCTGTTCTGCTTTGAAAGGCTAACAGAGTGAATTTTACCTTCGATATTCTCTCCATCATTAGTCTATAATCCATAAATGGCAGCTCCTCATCGGCAATGTTGCACGTTGTTCCAATAGAAATCAGTTTGAAATTCCTTTTGATCTCGTTCAGCAAACTGCTGTTTATCGAGATCTTTCTGTGGGTGCCTCCAACAACAGCGATTTCTGCGTTCTTTACACAGTTCTCAAACGATACTCCACTGGTTGCATAATTCGGGAGGCATAACTTAGGTTTGTCAATCATGGTCTTCTCAAGCATCATTCTCAAAGCCTCTTCTGAAACGCCAATCACCCCATCCACTAAAGAAAATTGCTTTTTGAGCACTTTCCAAAGAACTGGATTTAGAAAAGAGAGTCTCTCCGGGAAAAATTGCTCCGGCATAATTTCATGAAGATCGTACAGCAGTTTTCTTCCTCTCTTTTTCACTTCGCGAAAGATTTTGACCGGCTGAGAAGCTGGGAACGAGTGGAAATATGCCAGGTCGTAATCCAGTTCTTCTACCAGTCTTAGAATTTCGCGGTCAAAACGGATCCGCTTAATCACTTTATTTGTTCCAGGCATTTCATCTCTGCGAAGTGAGAAATTCTGAATGTCTGAATTATGTTGAGCAGCTGATAGATCAATGCCACCAGAGAATTGATAATAGACCTGGCCTAATTTGGAGAAGGTTTCGACGGTTCTCATCACCCTCTTATCCTTCCACGAGTGGTTGTAGCCGACTACAAGTGTCTTCAAGACTCGTCACCTTCTCTAATGCGTCGTTGGTTAACCATCACAATGACCTATACAGCTCTAATAAACGACCTTCTACAGATTTCCATGTATACTTACTGGAAATCTCGATTGCATTATCTCTCATTTGACTTCTTAGCTCTTTATTCGTGATTAGAAGCTCCATCTTTTCGGCTATGTCTTCAGCCGAATCAGGATCAACGAAAAGAGCACATCTTTTTTCATCGAGCACGTCGTGCCACTTCTTGAAATCGGAAGCGATTATTGGTAGTCCGAGAGTGAGATACTCAAACATCTTCAGCGGCGAAGACATCTCTTTGCTTCTTCCTCTATGCATTACCATCAGTCCAATATCGTTTTGAGCCACACTATCTAAGGCTTCTTCATAGGGTAAAAAACCTTTGTAGTGAAGTCCATCATCTGCAGCATTTTCTGAACCCAGTATTAACCGCTTCAATTCTGGATCAAAAATTGGACCTAGCAAATTAAGCTCAACATTGTGAGTTTTCCTCACAAGTCTAAATGCCTGTATCATCTCAACAATTGACCTGTCTATATCTATTGATCCTGAATAGACAAACCTTAAAACTCCATCGCTTGAAGTTCTTCTCTTAGGCTTAAGTCTCTCTACATTTGGATAATTTGGCAGAATTGCGAATCTTCTTGCTACTGGAAATCTTTCAAGTTGTTCGGGGACAACTACCACAATCCCATCAAACTTGCAAACCGCCCTTCTCTCATACCAATCTGCAAATCGAGAGACTAAACTCCTGAAAAGTCGCGGAATCCAGTTTTTCATCAAGATTACTGAAGGGTATTCTTCGTGAATATCGTAAATCACTTTCTTGCCTGCTTTTTTGAGCTTCAAGCCCAGAGGTATAAGCTCTGGGTCATGAAAGTGATAGACATCAGCGTTGATACTTCGAGCAATTTTTAGAGCATCTTTGGAGCTTCGAAGAAACCTCTTAAGTCTTCCTTCTACACGAGCAATTCGCATGTAACTAATCTCGGCTAAAGAGAAGTCACCTTCTGGAGCAACGAAATGTACTTCATGTCCACCTCTGTGTAGTGTTTCTAGCTCCTTTCTTATTCTTATGTCACCCGGAGAATGCACGGTTGTAATTACGCATACTTTCATTCATAACTCCTACAATTAACATACTAAGCACTTGTCGAATAGTGGAACTACGGTCATGTCATACAACTTTCTTGGGTTGCAAAGTGCTATGTAAATCGCGCAGTCTATAAAACTCGACGCTGAATTGCAAAAGGCCACTAGCCTAAAACTAATACATTAACCTTCTTTCAAAGTCTTTTCGTACTGCTCTGCAAGTTTTTTGATATCTCTATTATCTCTTACATAGCTGATGTTCTTCAGACATTTCTTTGGACCTTCATTAAGACTACGAAGAAGTCTAGTAAGTGCCTCTGAGAATGAATCTGGACTTCCGGGCTCGTAGAATTCTCCTTCTCCAGTGATTTTCAAAGGTAATCCGGGAAGGTCTGCTGCTACTATTGGCTTGCCCGAAGCCATGTAGTCCAATAACTTGTACGAACTCACCGCTGGAGTCTGCATATCGAACTTTGCAAGCGGGAAAATCAAGGCATCTACTGACTGGATGAGACCCGGAACAGATTCTTTCGGAATCTGATCAAGGAAGACTACATTGTCGAGAGAGAGTTCTTTTGCCAGATCAATTAGATTACTCTTTTCCGAGCCTCTTCCGATGAAAGCGAATTGTAGATCCTCAGAAGCATTCTTGATGTTAAGCAGTTTGACTCCTCTTAGCACCGTTTCCAGATCGTTCGTGGGGCCATGTGAACCCAAATAGGCGATTACTCTCTTTGATTGGAATCTTCGCATCAAATCTGCGACTTCACTGGTTATCTTCGGCTTTTCAAAGCGTGAAGCATCTATTCCGTTTGGAATATAGACTACTCTGTCTTCTATGTTGCGTCTTGTCACTTGACATATATGTGCTTCAAGATTAGGAAGGAGCGATACGATCTTAGTAGCTTTTAAGTAGGCCTTCTTCTCAACTGCTCCAAATAGAACTGACACAGGGTTCATCCTTGAAAGCTTTCCAGCACTGATTAGATCCCTTGGCCATACGTCTCTTATTTCAACCACCAGTTTGGCTCCATATCTTTCAGCGATCTCCCAACCTAGTCTCCAGGCATAGGGATGGGGACTTGAAGCAATTACAACATCCGGTCTATCCACTTGACTCGCTCCAAGAGTCCTCCTGCCCGACTTACAGTAATCAATACTGGAAAGGAAGCGATCGAGCCCATTGGATTCATATCTACGGGTTTCAAAGCAATGAAAGGACGGAGAGTCACCTGAGTGCGGAGAGCCTATAGGTGTGCAGAACCGACACATGTTGTCTTCTGTGAGGTGTGAGAATGAACCAACAAATATCCTAACCTTGTGGCCTTTGCTACTGAAGGCCTCACCAAACTCGACATGTCTTGTTTCTGCGCCGCCAAGAGACAGACTAGAGGCGTAGTGATTGAATATCCATATATTCATCTGAGCTCTCCCAGAATACCCGCGATTACTGCCCCAGCATCTCCCAAGCCGTATATTCCCTCTTCAAAGAGATCATTTGCACCTGAGAACAGCATGCAGCTTATCTGCTCGGGTTCTGATAGGGCATTGATTTTCTTCTGCACCAACTCAACCCAGCTTGTATCTGGCATAACAACTACCGCTTGTTTTCCTGCGAAATAACTCTCTTTCTGAAGGCCACCACTGTCGGTGA
>CAYZCW010000032.1:6433-8009 GCA_964477035.1 uncultured Bacteroidales bacterium | reverse complement strand
GGCAGGGTGTTGATTCCTTCCGCCGGCATGGTCATCAGGTCCTGGGCGGTGACGATGAAATCGGCGAACTTGCCGGCCTCGATGCTGCCTTTTTCGTCCTCCTCGAACTGGGCTTTGGCGGCCCAGATGGTCATGGCCCGGAGGGCCTGGCGGCGCGTCAGGGCGTTCTCCATCTGAAAGCCTTCGGGCGGATACTGGTCAAAGTTCTTGCGCTCCACGGCGGCATAAAAGCCGTAAAGCGGGTTGATGGGCTCCACGGGGAAGTCGCTGCCGTTGGGCAGCCAGCCGTTCTGCTGCAGCAGCTCCTGCAGGGCATAGGCCTCCCTGAGCCGTTCGGGGCCGATGCGGTCGATCGCCCAGAGCATGTCGGAGGTGCCGTGCAGGGCCTGCATGCTGGGGACGATGTTGTATTGGCCGAACAGGTCGAAGTCGTCGGGGTGCACGATCTGGGCATGCTCGATGCGCCAGCGCCGGTCATTGGGGCCGCCCAGGATGTCCCCGAAAATGTGCAGCATGAGCCGCACGGCCTCATCCCCGATGCAATGGACGGCGACCTGGTAATCGTTTTCATAGGCCAGGCGGGAGATCTCTTCCAGGTATTCGGGCGTCTCCACCAGCAAGCCCACATTGCCGGGCTCGTCGCTGTAGGGTTCCAGCAGCCTGGCGCCCCTCGAACCCAGGGCCCCGTCGGCATACAGCTTCACCGAGCGCACGTTCAGGTGGTCGGTCTTGTAGTGTCCGTTTGCCACATAGGTTTCGAAGTTTTCTGTCGTCGGACTGAGCATGGCGTAGACCCGCATCTTCAGCTGGCCTGACTGCTGCAGGGAGTCGACGAGCCTTACCGTGGAGGCGCTGACCCCGGCATCGTTCACGCTGGTGAGTCCCACGGCAAAGCAGTTCTCCTGGGCATTCAACAGGGCCTGGATCTCCTGTTCCCGGGTCAGGGCCGGGATGTGCCGGCGCACCAGCCCGATGGCGTTGTCGATCAGGATGCCGGTGGGCTCCCCGTTCCGCAGGATCACGTCCCCTCCCGCCACGGTGGTGGAGGCGGTGACGCCCGCCCGGCGCAGGGCCTCGGAGTTGGCGATGGCGGCGTGGCCGTCCACCCTCACCAGCAGGACCGGCGTGTCAGGGAAGGCTTCGTCGAGCTGGCTCCGGTGCGGAAACTCCTGCACGGGCCAGAGGTTCTGGTCCCAGCCGCGGCCGGTGATCCACTCCCCGCCGTAGCGCTCGTGGTGGGCCTGCAGCAGCCCGATGATTTCTTCGAAGGAGGTCGTGCCCATCAGGTCGGGATTCATCAGGGAGGTGCCGTAGCCAAAGAAATGGGCATGGGGATCGATCAGTCCGGGGTACACGTAGGCCTTGCGCAGGTCGATCAGCTCGTCGGCCCGGTAAGTGGCCATGATGTCCCGGTCGGTGCCCACGGCCACGAAGCGGCCGTCGCGGATGGCCGCGCTCTGGGCGATGTTGAACTCCTCATCCACGGTATGGATGATGCCGTTGGTGATGATCAGGTCGACCCGCTCCAGGGGCGACCCGCAGGAAGCCATGGCAAGCACCAGGGCCGCCAGCGTCA
>CAYZCW010000032.1:0-6333 GCA_964477035.1 uncultured Bacteroidales bacterium | reverse complement strand
CGTCCCACTTGTCCTTCGGCTCCTGTTCGCCCTCCGGGTATCCGACGGGAATCACATTCAGCGGGAGGATATGGTCCGGGATGTCCAGGTGCCGGCGCACCGCCTCCACCCGGTCGCGGTAGGGCCACACCCCGGTCCACACGGCGCCCAGCCCCATGGCGTGGGCCGCCAGC
Organism: uncultured Bacteroidales bacterium; assembly: GCA_964477035.1. Classification (GTDB taxonomy): domain Bacteria; phylum Bacteroidota; class Bacteroidia; order Bacteroidales; family UBA7960; genus SLSG01. Next base: position 6,160 of record CAYZCW010000032.1, on the reverse strand, counting down.
AGCAGGTTCTGGCTCGCCGCCGAGCAGTCCATCACCCAGTTGTAGACCTGTTCCTCGTTGGGGCTCCCCTTTTCGGTATTGCCGGCCACCACGATGGCCAGGGGCGCACCGGCCAGCATTTTGGCGAAGGGCAGGTCCCGGGCCAGGCTGTCCAGCACGTCCCGCTTGGTGACCACGTAGAATTCCCAGGGCTGCACGTTGCGGGAGGACGGGGCGGCCATGGCGGCCCGCAACAGCTGTTCCACCATGTGGTCCGGCACGGCCTGCTCCTGGTAGGCACGGATGCTGGTGCGCCCGTGGATGGCATTCAGCACGACCTGGGTGTCTTTTCTGAAAGGCTTGAAATGGGTCATAAACAGGGTAATTACCAGTATTTTGACCGATAAAAGAATGATGATCAGCAGTTTGATTCGCATGCGATGGAATCCCTGCCCGGGCGGCGGCAGCGCAACGGGCTGCGTCCGGCAGGGTATACAAAAATAGGAAAAATCCGTACCCGACGGGGAAAAATGCTTGCGGCGCTGGCTGAAGGATTGCCTGAACGGCCTGCCCGGCTTGCCGCGTCCCGTCCTCACACCTGGTATTCGTCCCAGCTTTTGATGCGCAGCCGCTCGGGGTCCAGGTGGCAGAAGGCCTGGATGAAGGCGCTGGCCAGCCGGGCGTTGGTGATCAGCGGGATGTTGCAGTCGATCGCATTGCGGCGGATCTCATAGTCGTTAAATAGCTCCTGCTGGCTGTGGTCCTTGGGGATGTTGACCACCAGGTCCAGCTGCCGGGCCTTGAGGTAATCCAGCACGTTGGGTTTGGCCTCCTCATCGGGCCAGTGCAGGGTCATCGCCTCGATGCCGTTCAGCTGCAAAAAATTGGCCGTGCCCCGGGTGGCAAACAGGGTGTAGCCCTTTTCGGTCAGCAGCCGGCAGGGCCCGATCAGCTCCACCTTGGAGCGCATGGGACCGGTGCTCAGCAGGATGTTCTTCTTCGGGATGCTGTATCCGACGGAAAGCATGGCCTTGAGGATGGCCTCGTGGAAGCTGTCCCCGATGCAGCCGACCTCCCCCGTGGAGGCCATGTCGACCCCCAGCACCGGATCGGCCTTGGCCAGGCGCGAGAAGCTGAACTGGGGCGCCTTGATGCCGATGTGTTCCAGGTCGAAGATCGACTTGCCGGGCTTGTCCGTCTCCAGCCCCAGCATGACCCGCGTGGCCATGTCGATGAGGTTCACCTTGAGTACCTTGGACACGAAGGGGAAGCTCCGCGAAGCCCGCAGGTTGCATTCGATCACCTTCACCTGGTTGTCCTTGGCCAGGAACTGCATGTTGAACGGGCCCGATATGCCGAGCTCGCCGGCGATGGCGCGGCTGATTTTTTTTATCCGTCGGATGGTTTCGAAGTAGATCTTCTGGGGCGGGAACACCATGGTGGCATCGCCCGAGTGGACCCCTGCGAATTCGATGTGCTCGCTCAGGGCGTAGGCCAGGACCTCTCCATCCCTGGCCACGGCGTCGATCTCGATCTCCTTGGCCCCTTCGATGAACTCGCTCACCACCACCGGGTGCTGCTTGGACACTTTGGTGGCCATGGTCAGGAAGTGGTCCAGCTCGCTCTTGTTCGACACCACGTTCATGGCGGCCCCCGACAGCACGTAGGAGGGACGGATCAGCAGGGGGAAGCCCACCCGGTCGGCGAAGCGGTGGATCTCTCCGATGCTGCTCAGCTGGCTCCAGCGGGGCTGGTCCACCCCCAGGCGGTCCAGCATGGCCGAGAACTTGAAGCGGTCCTCCGCCCGGTCGATCGACACCGGGGGGGTCCCCAGGATGGGCACCCCCTGGCGGTCGAGGCGCAGGGCCAGGTTGTTGGGGATCTGGCCCCCGGTCGACACGATCAGCCCCCTGGGGGCTTCCAGCTCGGCGATGTCCAGCACCCGCTCCAGCGAAAGCTCCTCGAAGTAGAGGCGGTCGCACACGTCGAAGTCGGTGCTCACCGTTTCGGGGTTGTAGTTGATCATCACCGAGCGCAGCCCGGCACTGGAGATGGTCTGCAGGGCGTTCACCCCGCACCAGTCGAACTCCACGCTGCTGCCGATGCGGTAGGCTCCCGAACCCAGCACGACGACCGACTGCCCGTCCCGCTCAAACGGCACGTCGTGCTCTTCCCCCGAATAGGTCAGGTAGAGGTAATTGGTCCTGGCAGGGTACTCTGCGGCCAGGGTGTCGATTTGTTTGACCACCGGCAGGATGCCTGCCTGCCTGCGCAGCCCGCGCAGCCGGGTCATTTCGTCTTCGATGGCCTCCGGAGGCGGGTCCAGCACCAGCCGCACCACCTGGAAATCGGAGAACCCCCGCACCTTGGCCTCGCGCAGCAGCTCCGCGGGAATGGCCTCCAGCGCCTCATAACGGGCCAGGGCTTTGGCACACTGGTGGATGTGCTGCAGCTTCTCCAGGAACCAGTTGTCGATGCGGGTGAGCCGGTGGATCCGTTCAATGTCATAGCCCGCCTCCAGGGCGCTGCCGATGGCATGGATGCGCATGTCGGTCGGCCGCTGCAGGGCCTCGTCGATGTCGTCGAAGACGATGTCGGCATTGGCCACGAAACCGTGCATGCCCTGTCCGATCATGCGCAACCCCTTCTGGATGGCCTCCTCGAAGGTGCGGCCGATGGCCATCACCTCGCCCACGCTCTTCATGCTGGAGCCAATCTGCCGCGACACCCCGTGAAACTTGCCCAGGTCCCATCGCGGGATCTTGCACACGATGTAGTCCAGGGCCGGCTCGAAAAAGGCGGAGGTGGTCCCCGTCACCGCATTCTTCAGCTCGTGCAGGCCGTAGCCGAGCGACAGCTTGGCCGCCACGAAGGCCAGGGGGTAGCCGGTGGCCTTGGAGGCCAGGGCGCTGGAGCGCGACAGCCGGGCGTTCACCTCAATCACGCGGTAATCTTCCGATTCCGGATGCAGCGCGTACTGCACATTGCATTCGCCCACCACCCCGATGTGGCGGATGATGTCGATCGACAGCTGCCGCAGCATGTGGTACTCGCTGTTGGACAGGGTCTGGGAGGGCGCCACCACGATGCTTTCCCCGGTATGGATGCCCAGGGGGTCGAAGTTCTCCATATTACATACCGTGATGCAGTTGTCGTGGCGGTCGCGCACCACCTCGTACTCGATCTCCTTCCAGCCCTTGAGGGATTCTTCGATGAGCACCTGGGAGGAGTAGGCAAAGGCGCTCTGGCAGAGGGCTTTCAATTCTTTTTCGTCGGATGCGAATCCGCTGCCCAGCCCGCCCAGCGCGAAGGCGGCCCGCACGATGACCGGGTAGCCGATGCCGGCGGCGGCCGCCAGGGCTTCCTCCGTGCTGTTTGCGGCCCGGCTGCGGGCGGTCTTCACCCCGATTTCATCCAGCTTGCGCACGAACAGGTCGCGGTCCTCCGTCTGTCGTATGGCCTCCACCGGGGTGCCCAGCACGCGCACCCCGTGGCGGGCAAACACCCCGGTGGCGTCCAGCGCCATGCCGCAGTTCAGGGCCGTCTGCCCGCCGAAGGCCAGCAGCACCCCCTGGGGCCGCTCCTTTTCAATCACCCGCTCCACGAAATGGGGGGTGACAGGCAGAAAGTAGATCTTGTCGGCGATGCCTTCGGAGGTCTGTACCGTGGCGATGTTGGGGTTGATCAGCACCGTTTCGATGCCTTCCTCCCGCAGCGCCTTCAGGGCCTGGGAGCCGGAGTAGTCGAATTCGCCGGCCTCCCCGATCTTCAGGGCGCCCGAACCGAGGACAAGCACTTTGTGGATTTGCATGGGATGATGGGATTGTCGGGATTATTTGTTTCGTTGCTGGTCGATCAGCTCGATGAACTGCCGGAACAGAAAGCGGGTGTCGGTGGGTCCGCCGGCGGCCTCCGGGTGGAACTGGGTGGAGAAGACCGGCTTGTGGCGGTGGCGGATCCCCTCGCAGGTGCCGTCGTTCAGGTTGGTGAAATACACCTCCCAGTCGTCCGGCAGCTGATGGTGGTTCACCGCGTAGCCGTGGTTCTGGGAGGTGATGTGGCAGCGGTGGGTGCCGGCCTCCAGCACGGGCTGGTTGTGGCTGCGGTGCCCGTACTTCAGCTTGTAGGTGGAGGCGCCTGCCGCGATGCCCAGCAGCTGGCTGCCCAGGCAGATGCCGAAGATGGGCTTGTCATTTTCCAGCGCCTGCCGCAGCCGGTCGATGGTCTCCCGGCACATGGCCGGGTCGCCCGGCCCGTTCGAGATGAACAGCCCGTCGTACTCCTCCTGTTCGAAGGGGTGGTTCCAGGGCACCCGGATCACCGTGGTGTCGTATTGCAGCAGGCTGCGGATGATGTTGAACTTGACCCCGCAGTCGATGAGCAGGATGCGGTGGCTGCCCGTGCCGTAAACGATTTTCTCCCGGCAGCTGACCCTGTCCACCAGGTTGTCCCGGTTCGGGTCGTACCAGTCCGTATCCTCTGATCCGGTCACCACCTTGCCCAGCATGCAGCCGTGCTCCCGGATCACCTTGGTGATGGCCCGGGTATCGACCCCGCAAATGCCGGGCACGCGGTGTTCCCGCAGCCAGTCGCCCAGGCTGCGCTCGGCGTTCCAGTGGCTGTATCGGTGGGAATAATCGGAGATGACCAGGGCGGAGATGTGGACCCTGTCCGATTCGAATCCCGCCGGGATCCCGTTCTCCAGGGCCATCCCGGGAACGCCGTAGTTTCCGATCAGGGGGTAGGTGGCCACCAGGATCTGTCCCCGGTAGGAGGGGTCCGTGAGGCTTTCCGGGTAGCCGGTCATGGCGGTGTTGAACACCACCTCCCCGGCGGCGGCCCCTTCGTATCCGAAGGAGGAGCCCCGGAACTCGCGTCCGTTTTCCAGGATGAGGCGGGCGGGTGTTGGCGTGGTCATGGGTCTTTGGTTAATTGTCGGATGGCGGTTTCGCCCCGGGTGAAGTCAAATAGTTCGTAATGCCTGTTCCATTTTTCCTGTATGGCCCCGAAGCCCGGGGCGCCGATGCTGCCGGTATGGGTATGGGGGAGGGCCTTGCCGGCGCGGTAGCTCCCTTCACGGACGCTCCGGGCCACCTGCCCGTAGGCCTGGCGAAAGGGCATGCCCTGCAGGGTGAGGCGGGCCACCGCGTCCACCGCGTACATGGGCTCATACAATGGGTTGTCGGCGCAGCGGGGATCGACCTGCAGCCGGGCGACCATCCTGGCTGTCGTGTCCAGGCATTCGCCCAGCTCGTCGTAAGCGGGCAACAGCACCTCCTTGAGCAGCTGGTAGTCGCGGTGGTAGCCGGTGGGCAGGTTCGTGGCGATGGCGGCGAGCTGGGCCGGCAGGGTTCCCAGCCGGTTGCAGCGGGCGCGTATCAGCTCGAACACGTCGGGGTTCTTCTTGTGGGGCATGATGCTGGAGCCGGTGGTGAGGCCGGTTTCCAGCAGGAAGAAGCGGTGGTTCTCGCCGCTGTACAGGCACACGTCCATGGCCAGCCGCGAGAGGGTGGAGGCCACCGCCGCCAGGGCCGCGGCCACCGCCGCACCGGCCTTGTAGCGCGACACCTGGGCATATACCGGGTTGACGGTCATGTTCCGGAAGCCCAGCAGGCGGGTGGTCAGCCCCCGGTCCAGCGGAAAGCAGCTGCCATAGCCGGCCCCGGTGCCCAGGGGGTTCTGGTCCACCATCCCATAGGCTGCGTGCAGGGGCAGCAGGTCGTCGGCCAGCCCCTCGGCCCAGGCGCCGAACCACAGTCCGAAGGAAGAGGGCATGGCCAACTGCATGTGGGTGTATCCCGGCATGAGGTGGTCCTGGTGTTTGCGGGCCTGCCGCAAAAGGACCCTGAACAACCGCCGCATACGGCCGGCCAGCTGCCTGATCTCGCGGCGTGCATGGATATGCAGGGCCACCAGCACCTGGTCGTTGCGCGAGCGGCCCGTATGGATGCGCTGGCCCGCCTCCCCGAGCCGGGCGGTCAGCACGGCCTCGATGTGGGAATGGATGTCCTCGCAGGAGGGGGCGATGATGAGGTCTCCCTCTGCCGCCTGCCGGTACAGGGCCCTCAGCTCTTTTTCCAGCAGGGCGGCCTCCTCCCGGGAGACCAGGCCTGTCCGGCCCAGCATCCGGGCATGGGCGATGGAAGCGGCCAGGTCGGCCCAGGCCAGCCGGTGATCCAGC
>CAYZCW010000031.1:2387-8703 GCA_964477035.1 uncultured Bacteroidales bacterium | reverse complement strand
AGGTTTTATCTCCCGGCTCGTGAAGATGGCCTAAAAATCATTCACAGGCCGTGCCAGAAGCCGACATAAGTCCCCAGGGCAGGGGCATTACCTCAATGGATCTGTTTTCATTCAACGAAGTCAAAGTTTCTTATGCCTACAAACAGCTTGGGCCCACCATTACTTCCTCACGTGATGCCTTTAACCTGCTGGTAGACGCCTGGCAGGACATCGATTACTGCGAATCCTTCATGGTAGTGCTTCTTAATCGCGGCAACCGGGTCCTGGGAATAAGTCGCATCTCCGTGGGCAGTGTCTCCGGTACAGTTGCCGACCCGAAGAAGATCTTCCAAACAGCCCTCACGGCAAATGCTTCCTCCATCATCCTTGCGCATAACCACCCTTCCGGACAAACCCGGCCCTCTGCCAACGACAATGTGGTTACAAGGAAGTGCACCGAGGCAGGGAAGTTTTTGGATCTGCCAGTACTGGACCATGTGATCCTCACCAGGGAGGGCTACTACTCCTATGCCGATGAGGGTGCCCTCTAGGGCACCCAGCCCCATTACAGACGAATGTGCTGTAATGGGGCTTTTTCTATGCTTTTCCTCTTATCCAATTTTGCCGCTAAGATACTTCGCCTCTCAATGTTGTGACGTCAAGGTCAGGCCCTTCGGGTTTATTCATTTTCCAGAGAATTTTTCCCTCAGTATGGAATAATTATCAGAAAAAACGCCTCGCCCCATGGCTTCTGCTTGACAAAAAACCTTGCATCAAAATTTCCAGGTGGTCCCCATAATGCCATGCCAACAAAGCAATGGCTTTATGGCTCCCGGCTCGTGGTGCGTGCAGCAAAAATTAAATAACAGGCGCGCCAGATGCCATAAAAAAGATCCCAAGGGCATGGGCATTCTCGCAATGACTGCAATTATCAACAACCACCTGGTAGAAATTATCGAGCAGACAGAATCCGGCCTTTGGCTGGTGTACGACACTGAAACCGGGTGTTTCTTCGAAGTCGAAACCAAGGATCTCCTGCAGGTCGAATACTAAAAAAAAGGATCTCCTTCCTGAATAACCTTCGGGAAGGAGATTTTTTTATGCGCGCTGCAAAGCCCATAAGATCCGTAGGTTCTCACATAAAAGCCCTGTTGCCGTATTAATCTTGCAACCTGCATTATATTCCTACTCCCGCATGCCTCCAATGTAGCCCTTTATGGGCCTGCCGTCATATCGTGGCGAATGAGTCGTCACCTGCTTCAATCAACCGGCGTTTGCTCCTCCCCTTTTACTTCCCACCTGTCTGTTATTGGCTGAATCCGAAGGAGGCCTATCCCTCTTAGAGAATCAAACTTTCTGCCTTCCCTGGCAAAGGGAGTAAAATCTTAAGCAAACCTATGGGGTTGGCTCATCTGCCTTGGGGTCGATGCTTGTGGTAAAGGATTTTCTCGGCACATCCTCAACCCTTACAGGATCTCCGGTTTTCCAATTCCTCCTTGACCACCTGCCGCCAACCCCCAATTCAGGGCTTAAATTTTAAAACCCTTTAGCCATGAAAAAGTTTGAAAAAATCTACGTCGGAAAAGGTCGCCTCCCCCAGGAAGGCATGGACATTGTCAGGGTAACCCTTTCATTGGAGGATCTTAACAAACTCACCTACGAGTTTGAAGGAAACAAATATGTGACCCTTGAGATCGCCCGCATGAAACAGCCGGATGGCTTCGGTAGAACCCATACAGCCTATGGATCCGTTTTGCAACAGGAGCCTCAGCGCAAAAGATCGCGAAGGCAAACTGCAAAGTAAAGAAAGGCCCTGGCAACAGGGCTTTTTTTTACTCGCCCCTACTGGTTGAGCCCCCTTAATGGCATAAACAGGATTAAGCCAGCGGTTTACTTAGCCCCTCATACAAACATTGTAAAGGTACTTCGCCTGAAAATATTCTGCTGCCAAGGTCAAGCCCTTCGGGTTTGTTCATTTTGCTCCCCGTGGGAACAAAACCGCCCCCCAAGTGCAGGGGGCTTGACATAAAACCTTGCCCCAAAATTTTCAGGTGGTCGCCCCCCTTGTGATTCTAACAGCTCTCTTTCATAGTGGAGATGGCTCCCGGCTCGTGAGATGACGACAAAGTTTGTTTATCGGCGTGCTAGAGGCTATAACAAGTCCCCAGGGCAGGGGCGCATTATCATGTATAACAATATTTATCAACGCATTACTGACCAGGTAATCAAAAACTTTCAGCAGGCCGGGTCCTGGAAGCAGCTCTGGGATGTCCCCCAGCCAATGAGCCTGATTGGCCATGAGTATTGCGGGGTCAATTACCTATTGTTGTCCACATCAGGCTACTCAAGTCCTGTTTGGGGAACCTTCAACCAGGTAAGGCAGAACGGTGGCTTTGTAAAAAAAGGAGAGTCTTCCCACCTGGTTGTTTTCTGGAAAAGATCCATCAGGAAGGTGATCGATCCTAAGACCGGTCTTCCAAATGAAGAAACCGCCTACCTGCTCAGGTATTACAACGTATTCAACACCGACCAATGCCAGTTTGATAGCATCGGGCAAGACAAAGTTCGGACCCTTACCAAAGCTTCCATCAATCAGCAGTGTAATCGAGTCAGCTCGGCAGATCAGATCATAGACGGAATGATAGATGCCCCCAATGTGATGCATGGATCATTCGACACACCTTGCTATCTGCCAGCCCTGGATCAGATCCGTATGCCTTCATTGGAATATTTCCATTGCTCAGCCGCCTACTATGCCACACTGTTTCATGAGCTGGTTCATTCCACCGGCCATAAAAAGCGCCTCAATAGGTTTACCCCTGAAAACTTCTCTGACAGAGCAACCTACTCAAAAGAAGAATTGGTTGCTGAACTTGGAAGCGCCTTTTTATCAGCAATCGCTGGACTGGATCATGACATGGGAAATACCCAGGCCTACATTAAAAGCTGGCTGAACGTGTTAAGAGATAATCCCAGCTGGATTACATGGGCAGCTTCCAGAGCTCAGAAAGCTTGCGAGTTGATCTGCCCTCTGACAATTACCCATCAGGTGGAACCGCTCAATGCGTGATCCATCATAGAGAGCCCGGGTGATTTTTGGCACCCGGGTTTTTTTTATTCGAACAAACTCAACAAGTTTCCACATCAAAGACATGTGATCAAACCCTAGTACCCTCGGTCATTCACCTGAAACAAATAGGATTTTCAGGGGTGGGTTACTCATTGTGTGATGCCAAACAAGAGGGGCGTTGATCGCTCCAAAGAAGCCCCGTAACATACACCCGAACAGCATATAAGACAAAATATTTTTCTTTGCGGCTGCAGGAAATTTTCAGGGCGGCGCGGGAAAGATAGAATCTTTTCCGGACGAAGTCCGGGACTGGATGAAACTAAATATATGTCTTGTAGGCACATATAAGAATGTTTTACGGAAACGGCTGAACTTCTTTTCTTTTAAGGCTCAAAAAGAAAAGAAGCAAAAGAAAAAAGTTAATATCCAATTAATTTGGAATTCACTCTAGGTCAAATTAAGTTTACACGAATATAAAGACAGTCTCTTCATCTAAATAATGTTAAACAATGGGCTTAACAAGAGAGGAACGCAATAAGCTAAATGCTGCATGGAAAGAAGCCATGTTAGCGTTAAGAAGTACCGTTGAAGACATTCAGAACCTTAATGACCAATTTTCGGCTGGTGGACAATGTTTAACTGATTTTTTCAAAGACTTTAGGGCAAACACAACGGAATCCCTAATAATACTCGCCAAAGCTGGGTGGTTTATTGACTTACACTCAGATATTGGAATGCATTTGTACCTTGCAAAAGAAATATCTGCTGGAAGGATTGATTACGTAAACAAATATTTATCTGCTTATTACGAGGATGCAATCCCATATATAGAGCGAAGGCTCAAAGGCCGACACCCCCATCGAAAACAGATCTTCCGGGAAATATTTTCCGGTTATAAAAGGGGGGAATACATCCTTATCATGCCCACCATCTATTCACAAGTAGATGGGATATGCCATGATGCAATTACAGGTTCATCCTTTTTTCGGGGCCGTATTCGAAAAGAGCTTTCTAATGACATTGTAAATAGAAGCAGTGACCTACTTAAAATTTTCTCAAAAGCAATCCAAGATAAATTGTTGCCAGTGTATGCAGGAGAAAAACAAATGAAAAAGAATCAATTTCTATGCACCTTAAACCGCCATGAGGTGATGCATGGAATTTCCACCAACTATGGCAATAAAACCAACGCGCTCAAAAGTATTTCATTGTTAATCTATATGTCAGACATTCTTTCAGAACTTGATAATATACCATCTCCTAAGATAAATTTGGCGGAATAAGGGAGATGCCGCCCTTTTTGTCCTTTCCCCCCTTCCCTCCCCTTTTTATCATTGCAGCAAAAAGGGGTAATGATCCATCTTTCCAAGCTTATTCAAATCGCTGAGCGCAAAACTGCCTCGGGGAGTCCAATTCCGTTTTCCCTTAAGTATGTCAAGAAGTCAACCGGTGAGATTATCACCATTGACCAGGCAGTTTTTACCTCATCCCATCATAGCGGGACACTCAATGTCAAACTCTTGGATTCCGGCCAGATCAGGAAGCTGATATTGCCCCTGATCATTGAATTCAACAATACGCCAACCTACTGGTAATGGGACGAAAAAAGCTCATCATTCTGGATAACCAGACCGCCTACCTTCCAGGAGTTAAGGCAGCCGTCACATTCTCCAGGTCCCTGATAGCAGATCCTATCCGTGATCCCATCAAGATCAATTTCAAGGATAAGAATATTCGGGGAGTAGTCCCCTGGGGAGAAACCAATGACCTGCCCCAGCAGATCATGAAGCAGATCTATGAATCCCCCGTGGCTTCCTCCGGGCTGCAATTCAACATCTCCATGGGTTATGGCGATGGCATCGCCTATGGCCGGTGGATAACTGATTCAAAAGGGAAAAAGAAATTCCAGGAAATCACCGACAATAAGGAGATCAACGAGTTCTTTGATGACAATGACATCAACAACTACCTTTTGGAGCAGGTCAATGACATCTCCTTTTTCTACAATATATTCCCGGAGATCGTCCTAAGCAAAAGCGGAAAGATCGTAGAACTGCACCATAAAGAAGCCAGCTTTTCTAGGTGGGGCGAAATGAACCCCGACACCGGTCTGATCGATCATCATTTCTACTCAGCCCGTTGGGCAAAATCCCCACATGTTGATGAAATCGACATCACCCCGGTGCTTTCCCCCTGGAATACCGTCAAAGACCTTAAAGTTCGCATGGGGATCATCCCCGATAAGAACGGCCGGAAACGCACGGCAACACACTACCGGTTTATTATCCCGGTTAGCCTTCCAACTCCTGGAAGAAATTACTACCAAAAACCTTACTGGTTTTCCATCATTGAATCGGGATGGCTGGAGTACTCAAAGAAAATCCCCGAGTTCAAGAATGCCCTCCTGGATAACCAGATGTTCATCAAGTACCATGTGGAACTTTCGGATGATTACTTCGATAAAATCTTTAAAGCCGAAGGCATCAATGAACCGAAGGCACAGCAGGAAAGAATCAAAAAGGAATACCAGGACCTTAACAACTTCCTTGGCAAAGTGAAAAACACCGGCAAGTCAGTCATTTCATTTATCCGTTATAGCGCCGATGGCAAGGAGCTGCGCCGCATGAAGATCAACGTGATCGAAAATAAAACCCAGAGCGGTGAATATGTGGAGGATTCAGAAGAAGCAAGCAACATCATATCCTACGCCATGGGCGTGCACCCTTCTCTTATCGGAAGCAGCCCAGGCAAGAACAAAACCATTTCCGGTTCGGAAGCAAGAGAACTGTTTATTATCAAACAAGCCCTCATGAAACCGGTCAGAGACCGGTTGCTCAGACCTCTGTACATCATCAAGAGATTCAATGGGTGGCCCGAGGACATCCATTTCACCATACCCAATATTGTGCTGACAACCCTGGATAGGGGCACCGGCAGTGAAAAAGTGATTAGCTAGCCTATGGAACAAAAACACCTCATCGGATCAACCGATGATTTGCAAAAGTTCACCCGCATTAATATGTCCGTGGTGAAAGAATCATTCCTCCCCTATGAAACAGATGCCAGGGAAAAATATCTGATTAAGTACCTGGGGGATGATCTTCATCTGGAGCTGATTGAATATTACAACTCCGAGAACAAGGACGCCTTTCCCTCCTGGGCCTCTGATCAGGAGGGAAAGACCATCTTTAAACAGGTCCTTTTCCTTGCACAAAATGCCCTGGCCAAATTTACCCTCTACCTGGCGGCCCCGCATCTGGATTTGCA
>CAYZCW010000031.1:0-2287 GCA_964477035.1 uncultured Bacteroidales bacterium | reverse complement strand
AGAATCACTGAGGAAAAGTCTCAGGGAGATCCTTCTGCCATTTTCGAGACCAAGGAACGCCTTAGTGGCTATGGGAAGAATTACCTGGCCTGGATAAAAAGGACCTTGGACAAGGACCCGGATGCCTATCCCGAATACAAGCAGAGCGCCCAGTATGTAGAGCTTCGCTCCTACTCTGGTTATGAGAACACCGATGATCCTGAAAACAGCCTATTCATTTTCGGGCAACCCTAAAATCACCCATTTATTAACCCAACACATCAACACATGAAAAACGCAAATCTGAGCTGGTTGGCAACCATTATTCTTGCCTTGTTCGGGGCATTGTTCCCGGAGTATGCAGATCCCGAGCTTCTGAATCTCACCTTCGCAACCCTTGGGGGCATTGTCGGGATCGTTGTCTTGGCCGTGAATGGCCTGAAGAAACTCCTCAAATATGAGGATAGTTCCTGGAAACACCTGCCCAAGGTATTGGCCGTTCTTGTCGGAGTCATTATATCCAGCCTGGGGTGGTGGCTAAAACTGGGCATGTTTGCCTCACAGACCATTGTATGGTGGCAGGCCGTTGCAACCGGTTTGGTAGCAGCCGGGGCGGCCAACCTGTGGTATGATCTTACATTCGGGAAGCTCATCCTACAGCTTATTGGCCTTAGCCCCAAGAGGGAGGATAAATAATTAAGTGAATCGGCAGCCGCCCCCTGATAAGGGGTGGCTGCCTTTATCGTTCCTCTCATGCTGCTATCCTTGTTGACAAGAGCACAGAAGCTATTGAGCGTGGTATTGGAAGAAATGTCCTGGGTTGCAAAAGCACTGGCATCTCTTCTGGCATTTATGGCCCCCCTTCATCCGCTGGTCGGAGTCATGATGTTCTTTCTCTTGGCAGACACCCTTTCGGCAATATACCTTCGTTTTACCATCGAACTCAAACGTCAGAGAAATTGCCCCAGAGCCTATCAGGGGAGATTGTTATATCGCTTTAGATGCTTTCGTCTGCTCTGGAAGGTGTTCGATGGCAGCCGATTTGAAGCCACCATTGGCAAGGTGTTCTCCTATCCAATGATAGCCCTGGCATGCTTTGTCTTTGACCGCACTGTGCTTAGGATCCACCCTGGAGAAGATGGGCTGCTTATGTACTTCTCCTTTACCAACCTCTGTTTTGCCCTGATCTGCTTCTATGACTTTCAAAGTTTCCTCAGGAACATGGGGAGGGCCACAGGGAATAAAATCTTTAGGAAAATCGAAGAGCTCCTGACTAAAAAAGTAAGCCAACATGCACAAATAAACCTAGATGATCATGACCAGGACCCTGCCGGATAGATCACTTACAAGGAATTTCCGTCTGTACGAATTCATTGAGTCTGCCTTGCCCTTCCAGGCAGTATGGCTGAACTGGAAGTATATCAATGAGTTTCAGGAACACGAGTACCAGAGACTTGCTGAATTTTTGCAGTGCGTGAGGAATATGATCAATGCCGAATTTCGCCAAGGTAATGGCGGTAATGAAATCGGCATTAGGGTTACATCGGGGTTCCGCTGTCTTGCCTGGGAAATGATTCGCAATAGGCCAGGAACAAGCCAGCACACTGTGTTGGCTGCTGCTGACATTCAGCCAACAGGCTGCCGGCCGGCAATGGCGGTTGAGATCCTTGCCTGGCTCTTTCAAAAATACAGCCCCATAAGCCATGGACACAAAGGGGGCTTTGCCATCAAGAACCCCACCCTTGATGCCAATGGAAAGATCCTATCGGTGGGATTTGCTCATTTTGACTTAAGGGCCCAGGTGGCCCGATGGGAGTATTGACATGAAAAAACCAGCCGTATTCACCATTTCAATCCTGGGAATCATCCTGGTCATCGGGGCCTTTCTCTACCTGAACCAACCCGCCCAGATGCTTATCAGAAAAACCTTCAAGACCATCCTTAAGCTAGAGCTGGTCAAGAGTACAGACATGGAATCCATGCGCCAACAGATCAAGGTTCTGGCAGAGGCAAACGCCCAACTGGAAGGGAAATACCAAAAGGTATCGGAGCGAGTAAATCAGGAAAGACAAAGGCGCCTTAGAGCCGAAGAAAAGACAAATCAAATTCAGGCACTCATTGATCAGTCCATTAAGGACCTGGCCAATGCCAAGGCCATGATTAAATACCTTCCACCGGGAGATCAGATCCTCATGCTAGATCAGATAACCATCGGAGAGTTCCCCTCGCGTCCGATTGTAATTGAAGGGCAAGAAAGGGTCCTGACCGAGATTTCCAGAATAGAAGGAGCGCTTATCATTGCCCAAGA
>CAYZCW010000030.1:7401-8910 GCA_964477035.1 uncultured Bacteroidales bacterium | reverse complement strand
ATGGTCTTCAAGTTTCTCAACGCGTCCACCTTTGACGGGTACAACCCCTACCGGGTCACCAAAGACGGCTTCGACTGGGAAACCCTGGAGCCCGATAACCCCTGGTCATACATTGGCTACTGGGGGGACCATCAGGTCATCTACCTGCAAAAGCTTTTCGAGGTCGCCGAGAAATTCCGTCCGGGCGCCCTGCAATCACTTTTCGACAAAGAGTGGTTTGTTTACGCCGCCGTTCCTTACCTCATCAAGCCGTACGACCAGATTCTGGCAAATCCCAAGGACACCATTGGGTTTGATCACGAGTGGGACGCCCGCATCCGCAGGCAGCGCGGGATCCTGGGCGCCGACGGCACGCTGCTGGGGGCCGACGGCAAAGAGATTTACCATGTAAACTTCCTGGAGAAGATTCTGGCAACGGTCCTGGCCAAGATGTCCAATTTCATTCCGGAAGCCGGCATCTGGCTCAACACCCAGAGACCAGAATGGAACGATGCAAACAATGCCCTGGTGGGCAACGGGGCCTCGATGGTCACGCTGTATTACCTGCACCGCTTCATGGCCTTTTTCCAGGAGGCCCTGGAGGGCTGCGGACTGGAAAACGTCCGGGTGTCCGGGGAACTCGCAGAGTTCTATCACAGTATCCGGGAAACCCTACGGGCGTTCAGTCCCCTGCTGGCCGGCAGCATCGGCGACAAGGACAGAAAAACCATCATGGACCGCCTGGGGCGGCCGGCATCCGAATACCGGCAGCACATCTACAAAAGCGGTTTCTGGGGCAAGAAAAGAAGCATTTCCATTGCGGGGATCAGGGAGTTCACCTCATTGTGCCTCGACTTTATCAGGCACTCCATCCGGGCCAACCAGAGAGCGGATAAGCTGTACCACGCCTACAACCTGATCACGGTCACGGACAGCGGGGTCTCCTTCGACCACCTGGATGAGATGCTGGAAGGCCAGGTGGCTGTGCTGAGCTCAGGCTATCTGAGCCCGGAGGAAGCCCTGGGGGTAATGGATGCCTTAAAAGGCAGCGTTTTGTTCCGGGAGGACCAGTACAGCTATATTTTATATCCGAACAAGGACCTGCCCGGGTTCCTCGATAAAAACACCATTCCGGCCGAGGAGGCGCAGGCTTCGGCATTGATTCGGAAGTTGTTGGCGGACGGCAACACGGAAATCGTCGAGCAGGATTTGCTGGGGGCCGTACACTTCAACGGCGACTTCAGGAATGCCGGGGACCTGGGGGCGGCCCTGGACGAGCTGGCCGGCGGGCAGCACGGCAAGGAACAAAACACCGGGCCAGGCGAAGGGCAGGGCCTGGAACAAGACAAGCAGCATGAAGGGGCATACCGCGAACTGGTAAGGAAAGAGCGCAGGCTGTTGCTGGAGATTTTCGAAAAGGTGTTCCGCCACAAGGCGTTTACCGGAAGGTCGGGCACCTTTTTTGCATACGAGGGACTGGGGTCCATTTACTGGCACATGGTGTCGAAATTGCTGCTGGCCGTGCAGGAA
>CAYZCW010000030.1:4407-7301 GCA_964477035.1 uncultured Bacteroidales bacterium | reverse complement strand
CTGAGCAAGGGGCAGCTTGCCTTTACTTTTTGTTCCGTCCCCATTCTCTACACCGCATCCGACGAGGAAAAAATCAGGGTATGTTACGCCGGCGGCAAGCAGGAAGAGGTGGTGGGAAGGGAGCTGTCTCAGCAGGTAAGCCGATTGATTTTCAATAGAACAGGAAAGGTTGAGCGGCTGGAGGTCTCCGTGAAAACACAGGAAAAACTTTTGTAAAGGATGAGCGAAGTCAGCACCAAACTATCCGTAAAGGAGAAGATCGGCTACGGCCTGGGTGATACCGCCTCGCATTTTGTGTGGGACATGGTGGGTTTCTGGATCCTGATCTTTTATACCGATGTGTTCGGGATCTCGGCGGCGGCGGCCGGAACCATCATGCTGATCGCCCGGTTCTGGGACATGCTGAGCGACCCCCTGATGGGGATCATCGCCGACAGGACCAACACCCGCTGGGGGAAATTCCGGCCTTATCTGCTCTGGATGGCGCTGCCCTACAGCGTGCTGGCCGTGCTTACCTTCACGACGCCCGACCTCGGGCCCACCGGGAAGGTGATCTATGCCGGCACCACCTACCTGCTGCTTATGACGGTGTTTACGGCCATCAACCTGCCCTACTCCTCGCTGGGGGCGGTCATGACGTCCGACTCCTACGAAAGGGCGGGCCTGAACTCCTACCGTTTCATTTTTGCCTTTGCCGGTCAGTTTATCGTCACGGGCACGGCGCTTTACCTGGCCGGCTATTTAGGCCGGGGCAACATGGCGCAGGGCTATCAGTACACCCTGATGCTGTTTGCGGCGATCAGCTTCATCCTGTTCATGATCACCTTTAAGACCACCCGCGAACGGGTGGCCCCGCCCCGGGCCCAGCAGAAAAACCTGAAGCAGGACCTGAAAAACCTGTTCCGGAACGGCCCGTGGGTGATCCTGTTTTTCGTGGGGATCGTGTCGTTTGTGATGTTTGCCATGCAGAACCTTTCCATTGCCTATTATTTCAAATACTATGTCGGGCAGGAGCAAAGCGTGCAGCTGTTCAACGTGATCGGCACGGTGGCCCTGATCGCGGGCATCCCGTTTTCGAAGCCGCTGGCCAGGCGGTTCGGCAAGCGCAACGTCTACATGGCCAGTTCGCTGATCTCCGGCTTGTTCTTTATCTTGCTTTACATCCCCGGGAACGACAACATTTACGCCGTGTACATCCTGAACGTGCTGGCCAAGTTTGCCTACGCCCCCGCGGTGCCGCTGCTGTGGACCATGCTGGCGGATGCGGCCGACTACTCGGAATGGAAATTCAACCGGCGTGCCACCGGCCTGGTGTTCTCGGCCGGCACCTTTGCCCAGAAGGCCGGCTGGGGCATCGGAGGCGCCCTGGCTGGCTGGATGCTGGCCATCTTCCGCTTCGTGCCGAATGTGGAACAAACGGCCACCGCGCTGACCGGCATCAAACTGATGATCTCGGTCTTCCCCGGCGTGCTTTATATGTCCGGGGCCATATTGCTGTACTTCTACGCCATCGACCAGAAGACTTGTCTCACGATGCAGAAGGAACTGGAGCAACGCCGGGAAGGGGTTTAACGGACCCCTGGCCGGTGGGTTATTTATTTTTCGTCGGATGATGAATCAATCAGACCAAACATGAAAAGAACAAGCACCTTCTGGATTTTGTGGATGGCCTTGATGCTGGCGGTTTCGTGCTCGACAGACCCACAGCCCGCAGGCAAGACGGCCGCCGAAATATTGGGCGATCCGGCCTACCAGGCCATTTCCTACGGCGGTTACCGGGAGAAGACCAGGGAGGTCCAGCCCACCATCCCACAACTGAAAGAAGACATGCGCCTGCTGTCGGCCATGGGGATCAGGATCCTGCGCACCTACAACGTGCATTACGACGAGGCGGCGAACCTGCTGGAGGCGATCCGGCAATTGAAGGAGGAGGATGCCGGGTTTGAGATGTACCTGATGCTGGGCGCCTGGATCGATTGCAAAAACGCGTGGACGGACCTGCCCGAACGCCTCCGGGACCAGGAGAGCGGGGACAATGCGGGGGAGATTGCCCGCGCCGTGGAGCTCACCCTGCAATACCCCGACATCGTGAAGGTCATCGCCGTGGGGAACGAAGCGATGGTGCACTGGGCCTGGGAGTACTATGTGGAGCCCGGCATCATCCTGCGCTGGGTGAACCATTTGCAGGACCTGAAAAAGCAAGGGGTGCTGCCGGAAACCCTGTGGATCACCAGCTCCGACAATTTTGCCTCCTGGGGAGGCGGCGGCAGCGAGTACCACCTGCCGGAGCTTGAAGAGCTTGTCCGCGCTGTGGATTTTATTTCCATGCACACCTATCCCATGCATGACACGCACTACAACCCGGCATTCTGGTATGTGCCACTAGAGGAGGAGTCCCTGGCGGACAGGGAGAAGATTGATGCGGCCATGCTGCGCGCCAGGGACTACGCCGTTTCCCAGTATCAAAGCGTGGTGGACTATATGCGCAGCCTCGGGGTGGACAAACCGGTGCACGTCGGGGAAACCGGCTGGGCCACGGTATCCAATGAACATTACGGGGATGAGGGGGCCCGGGCGACCGACGAGTACAAGTCGGCACTTTATCACCGGCACATCCGGGAGTGGACCGACAGGGAGGGCATCACCTGCTTCTACTTCGAAGCCTTCGATGAACAATGGAAGGATGCGGCCAACCCGCTGGGCTCGGAGAACCACTTCGGACTGATCAACCTGCAGTCTGAGGCCAAATATGTTCTGTGGGACCGTGTGGATGACGGCCTGTTCGATGGACTGACCCGCGATGGCAAACCCATTACCAAAACCTTTGGCGGCGATAAGGAGGCCATGATGGCCACCGTGAAAGCGCCGCCGGCCCGGAGGGAGGTCGCCGGGCC
>CAYZCW010000030.1:0-4307 GCA_964477035.1 uncultured Bacteroidales bacterium | reverse complement strand
ACCGGCATCGGCGGGTCCTTCACGGAGGCCTCCGCTTACCTGCTGAACCAGCTCAGCCGGCAGAACAGGGAAAAGGTCCTTGAGGCTTATTTTGGCGATGCGGGCGCCAGGTATTCGCTGACCCGCACCCATATGAATTCGTGCGACTTTTCCCTGGGGAACTACTCCTATGCCCCGGTGGAGGGGGACCTGGAGCTGGCGCATTTTTCCATTGAAGAGGACCTGGATGACATCGTCCCCATGATCCGGGACGCCATGGCCATTTCCAGTGACGGGTTTAAAATCATTTCCTCCCCATGGACCGCCCCGCCATGGATGAAAGACAACAACGACTGGCGTGGCGGCCGTCTGCTGCCGGAATATTATGAAGCCTGGGCCCTGTTTTTTTCTAAATACCTGGATGCCTACCGGGAACAGGGAATCGACATCTGGGCTTTTACCGTGGAAAACGAGCCCCTGGGCAATGACAGCAACTGGGAAAGCATGCATTTCACCCCGCAGGAGATGAATGATTTTGTCAAGAACCACCTGGGGCCCCGCTTGAGGGCCGACGGCCAGGAGGTGAAAATATTGGGGTACGACCAAAACCGGGATGCAGAGCTGATAGAATGGGTCGATGCCATGTATGACGACGAGGAGGCCGCGCAGTATTACGACGGCACGGCGGTCCACTGGTACGGGAGTACCTTTTATCATTTTCCCGATGCCCTGCAGTATGCCTATAACAAGGCGCCCGGCAAGCATCTGATACAATCCGAGGGCTGCATCGATGCCGAGGTGCCCCACTGGCAGGACGATGGCTGGTATTGGTCAAAGGAAGCCACCGACTGGGGCTGGGACTGGGCCCCTGAAGATAGAAAGCACCTGCATCCCAAATACGTGCCGGCATTCAGGTATGCACGCGACATCATTGGTTGCCTGAACAACTGGGTGGATGGATGGGTGGACTGGAACATGGTGCTGGACCGGCAGGGCGGTCCCAACTGGGCCCAGAACTGGTGCGTGGCCCCGGTCATTGTGGATCCGGACAGGGACGAGGTGTATTTCACTCCCCTGTATTACATCATGGCCCAGTTCAGCCGGTATATACGTCCCGGGGCCGTAAGGATCGGGTTTGAGAACCCGGACCCGGACCTATGGGTCACCGCCGTTCAAAACCCCGATGAAAGCATTTCCGTGGTGGTCTTTAACCCCGGTGAAGAAGTCAGGGGAATCAGGCTGTCGCTGCATGGGCGTTCGGTGGCGTCTGCCGTCAGCGCAAAAGCCGTTCAAACCATTGTTATTCCCGCAGGGGAATGATTGGCAGGTTCCCGCAGGGGAATAATGGCAGGGTAAGGGAATAACCGGCCCGGCATGAGGGGCCATAACCAACATAAATAAAATGACATCCTACAAAACAGCTTTAAAAGACAGGGTTCCCCTCGGACAAAAGGCCGCCTTCGGGGCCGGGCATCTGGTCAACAACCTGCTGCCGGGCTCCCTTGGGGTTTTCATGTTTTTCCTGCTGACGGCCTTCGGGATGGACCCGTTTCTGGCCGGGCTGCTCGGGGGACTTCCCAGGTTTTTCGATGCCATCACCGACCCCATCATGGGCTACATCACCGACAACACCAAATCGCGTTTCGGACGGAGAAAGCCCTATATTTTTGTCGGAGCCATCCTGAGCGGGGTGCTGTTTGCCGTCTTGTGGCAGCTCAACCCAGACAATTCCCAGACGTACAATTTCTGGTATTTTCTCATCCTCTCCATGGTCTACCTTATTGGCAACACCATGTTTTCCACGCCCCTCATCGGCCTGGGATATGAGATGACATCCGACTACAATGAACGCACCCGCCTGATGGGGTTCTCCCAGACCCTGGGACAGGTTGCCTGGATGATCGTGCCCTGGTTCTGGGTGCTGATTGCCAATCCGGACCTGTTCGACACCCAGGCTATCGGCGTGCGGAGGCTATCCGTCATCGTGGGCGGGATCTGCATGGTCCTGGGGATGCTGCCGGCCTTGTTCTGCAAAGAAATTGACCAGACCAACCTGACCAACCGGGATGACCTCACCATCAGAAACATCGCCAGAAATTTCAAAGGCCTGATCCACAACATGGTGCTGATTTTCAGGAACATCTCTTTTGTCAGGCTTTGTGGCGCCACCTTCCTCGTGTTCAATGGCTTCCAGATGGTGGCTTCGTTCAGTTACTTCATCATCGTGTTCTATATGTTCCGGGGCGATTATGGGGCCGCAGGCACCTGGCCGGCGTGGTTTTCCACGGTCAGCGCCCTGTGTACGGCATTCCTGATCATCCCCATCATCACCGCGATGGCAAACAAATGGGGCAAGAGGAACGCCTTCATTGTCGCCACCATGATTTCCATCGTCGGATACGGGTTGAAGTGGTGGGGCTTCAACCCGGAAAACCCCTGGATGATATTCATGCCCCTTCCGTTCATGGTCTTTGGGATCGGGGGACTGTTTACCCTGATGATGAGCATGACGGCCGATGTGTGCGACCTGGATGAGCTGGAAAATGGAATGCCCAGAAAAGAAGGGACGTTCGGCGCCATTTACTGGTGGATGGTGAAGCTGGGCCAGGCACTGGCCCTGGTGCTGGGAGGCTTGGTGCTCAAGCTGGTGGGCTTTGACCAGAATGCCACCTTGCAGGCCGCGGAGACGCTGACCAGGCTGAGGATTGCAGACATTCTGGTGCCTGCAGCCACCGCAGGCCTGGCCATTTTGGTCATGTGGAAATACGACCTGACCGAAGACAGGGCCAGGGAAATCAAAAACGAACTGGTCAGAAGAAGGGGAGAGCTGTAAGCCGCTGACCAGGTAAATAACACAGGCATCCGATGAGTATCCATCTTAAATAACCAAAAAAATGTCTTTCAGACCGGATCAATTTTTAAGCTACAAGAAATCAAAGAGGTTCGTGGATCCCCATTTCCTTGAGGGGAAGACCGAAGAGGATATCCACAACCTCTTTCTGGAGATCCTCTATGCCGGGATTCATGGTTTCTGCTTCAGCCTGTACGAAGACGGGCAGAAGCCTGGCGATATTATTTCGGAGGGGCAGATCCGAAGGCGGATGAAGATCCTGCAGCCCCATACCCAGTGGGTCCGTTCCTTCTCCTGCATTGAGGGAAATGAAATCATTCCCCGCGTGGCAAAGGACCTTGGCATCAAAACATTGGTGGGGGCCTGGCTTGGGACGGACGAGGAAAAGAACCAGCAGGAAATTGAAAACCTCATCCGGTTAGGCAGGGATGGTTTTGTGGATGTGGCGGCCGTGGGCAATGAGGTCCTCTACCGGAATGACCTGTCTGAAGAGGAGCTGTTGTCCGTGATCCGGCATGTTAAGAAGGAGCTGCCCGGCATCCAGGTGGGTTATGTGGATGCCTATTACGAGTTCGTGCAAAGACCCCGGATAGCAGAATTGTGTGATGTGATCCTCTGCAATTGCTATCCGTTTTGGGAAGGAACGGCATTCAATGACTCCCTGCAACACATGCAGCAAATGGTTTACCAGGCAAAAATGGCGGCAAAGGGCAAGCGCGTGATCATCACGGAGACGGGCTGGCCAAGCCGGGGGGAGAACCTGGGCAGGGCGGTGCCTTCCCGTGAGGCAGCCATTAAGTATTTTATCAACACACACCTGTGGGCTGCGGATGAAAACATTGAAGTCTTCTATTTTTCGTCATTTGATGAGTCCTGGAAAACGGGGGCCGAAGGCGAAGTGGGCGCCTATTGGGGGATATGGGATAAAAATGAAAAGTTAAAGTTTGGCAATGGATCCATTTAATGCGTTGCGCATCGCTCCCGGCAGGGCGATCTGTTATTCCGGCTTCAGGAAAGGGCAGAACCCGGGCGGGGTCTATCCGTCTTATGATGAAATCAGGGAGGACTTATTGCTCCTTCACGGGCATTGGAAGTACCTCCGGCTTTTTGACTGTGACCAGCATGCTGAAACGGTTTTGGCGGTGATCACAGAGGAAAAGATGGACTTCCGGCTGATGCTGGGTGCCTACATCACGGCCGAAATGAACAATTTCAACTGCCCGTGGAACGGGGGGGTGTATTCAGAGGAAAGGCTGGAAATAAACCGGGTGCACAACCAGAACAGCATCAACCGCCTGATTGAGCTGGCCAATCAATACCCCCATGTTATTTTTTCCCTTTCCGTGGGGAATGAGGCCTGTGTGGAATGGACCGATCATTATGTGCCGGAAAGCAGGGTGCTGGAATATGTACAACAAGTAAAGGCCCGCACGAAACAGCCCGTGACTTTCTGCGAAAACTATGTTCCCTGGCTTGT
>CAYZCW010000029.1:2060-8915 GCA_964477035.1 uncultured Bacteroidales bacterium | reverse complement strand
CCAGGGCGGCCTGGTCTGCAAATGTGCAGGCATCCAGTACCAGGTCTGTGGGCTCCGTATAGGTGACCTCCGGCGCCGCAATCGTAATCAACTGCACCACCACGGTCTCGTTGCCGCAGCCATCGGTGACGGTGAATGTTCTTTCCACCACGAATGGGCAGGAGCCAGTCAATGCGTCAATGTATGTGATCGACTCGATGATGCAGTTATCGGTAGCCGCTCCTCCCTCGGCTTCAAACTCTGCCAGGGAGATGGTCACTACGGTCTCGCTGTATGCCAGGTCGGAATGGGCGCCCGACAGGATTTCATCCGTGCTGCACCCTTCGAAGGCCAGGTCATCGGGCGCTGTAACTGCCGGCGGTTCCGTATCGTCGATGGTGATCGTCTGCACCACATCCGAATAGTTGCCGCAGTCGTCGATCACGCGGAAGGTGCGCAGCAGGATGGTGGGGCATTCGCCGCTGTAGCTGTCGATGTAGGCGATGTCGGCGGGTTCGCAGTTGTCGTCGACGGTGCCGCCCATAGCGAGGTACTCGGCAAAGGTGATGAAGACAAAGACCCCGGAGTAGGGGGGGAGGCCGAGGCTGGGAAGGTCATCGATGGAACAGGCGTTGTAGGTGGTGTCGGGCGGGGCGGTGATGATGGGATCGGTGGTGTCGTTGATCTCGATCACCTGGCTGCACTGGGTGGTGTTGCCGCAAATGTCGGTTACGGTGAATATTCGCTGAACGTTCGTGGGACAGCTGCCGGAGACAACATCACGGTAGGTAATGCTGACAATTTCGCAGTTGTCCGATGCATCGCCCCCGGCGGCCTGCAGTTCGGCCAGGGTGATGGCCGTTTCCGTGGTGGAAAGCGGGAAGGGGGTCAGGGTGGCCAGCTCATCCACCGAGCAGGCTTCAAGGGTCATCCCGGCCGGGCAAGGCAGAACAGGGGCTTCCAGGTCATCACGGATAACGTAGATCTCACAAGTGACCCGGTTGCCGCAGGCGTCCCAGATCTCGTAGGTCTGGATGATGGTTTCGGGGCATGATTCACCATCCGACACTGAGGAAATGAGTTGGATGTTTGCATCGTCGACCGCACAGGGAAAGGTCACCTCCCCGCCGATGGCGAGGAAGTCTGAAACGGAAGTCAGCAGGAAGTCCTCGTCAGGACAGACGTACTGGACCGGGGGGCAGACCACGCAGTCCTGCACCTCGACCGTCCAGGTTTCGGTGGAAACGCAGCCGTCAACGGAAGTGGCATTGACGGTATAGGTGGTGGTTCCCAGGGATGGGGTGACGGTGTATTGATGGGGGTTTACCGGATCCTGGACGACACCGGTTGCGGGAACCCATTCATAGGTGTATTCCTCGGGCAGGTCAAATGAGATCGGATCGTCAAAGCAGGAAACCACGTCCGGGCCCAGGTCGAATACCGGCATGGGAAAGATGGTGAATTCAAAATCTTCAACGTCTGTTTCACATCCCAGGGTCGCATCGACCTCCGTGGCGATGATGGAGTAGGTGTAGGTGCCTGCGGGCAGTGCCGGGGTGTAGGAAGTGCCTGTGGCGACCAGATTTCCTGTGCCCCCGGGGCCGTCGAACCATTCAATGGTATAACTTCCGGAGGGGGTTATGGAAGCGGTCAGCGTTTCGGGGGAGTCCTCGCAGAACTCGGTGTCTCCTTCGATGAAGATCTCGATCTCGGGGAATACCCGGACTTCGATGGTGTCGCAATCGAATTTGCCGCCTTCCCCGCATATCACGGAACCGGATGTCTGGCCGCAAACCTGGTATTGGATCACTGCAGGAGATTGATCATCGGGGGTGAAGATCGGGTTTTCACAATCCGTGCAGGAGAGGTAATGGTCGTATTGCCCCTCAGTCCCGGGAGAGATGCTCGTCCAGCTGATGGTGCCGGGCTGGGCACCCGTGACAGAAAGTTCTTCCTCGCATTCCACGCGGGTGGAAAGGCCGTCCGACCCGACCACACCCGGGATGGTACGGATTCTCCAGGTGTTGGTATTGCCACCTGGCTTACAGAAGGTAAACAGCTTGAAGGGTTCCACCGGCATGCATAAACCCACTTCGTTGCCTATCCGGATAAGCTCCAGGGGCTCGCAGTCATGCTGCCACTCCATCGAAGGGGGGGCCGCCCCCGATTCAATATAAATTTCGAGGAAGGCAGCGTCTGGATGGATCAGCAGGTTAAACGAAAGGCACCTCCACGGAGATCTGGCGTCGCAACACAAGCCGTTCCGGATATCGTCCGTTATGGTGGTGGATGCATCCGGGCTGTAAGACAGGTCAATGAGCAAATGGGGTACGCTCGACTGGCACTGCTCACACCCGCAGGTCTCTTCGATGTATATGGTCTGAACGAATTCGACCGAGTTGCCGCAGGCATCCGTTGCCCGGTAGGTGCGGATCACGGAGGTGGGGCAGAATCCGCCCACGTCTTCCAGGCCGGTGTACTGGTCGCTGACATGGGTCACGGTGACCATTCCGCCGCAGGCGTCGGTGGCTGTAACGCTCGTTGTGTCCGGGACGGGAATGTCGTCCGGGCAGGCAACGGTCAGCTCTACGTCGTAGATGACTTCCGGGGGGGTATTGTCTTCCACAAAAATGGTTTGGTTGCGCGTATTGCTGTTTCCGCAGGCGTCCGTCACCGTCCATGTCCGGGTGATGGTATATTCTGACGGGCACAACCCGGGGGTGATCACATCCGAATAGGTCAATGCCGGGGCCGGGTCGCAATTATCCGAAACAACCGGTGTGCCGGTGTTCGCCGGATCGTCGCTTTCGTCGCATTCAATGGTGACCGATGCAGGGAAGGAGGTAAAGGTCGGCGCGGTATTGTCCTGGACCGTGATGACCTGCGTGGCTGTCGTGGTGTTGCCGCAGCGATCTTCCGCGACCCACACCCGGGTGATGGTATAGGAGAAATCGCTGCAGGAGCCGTCGCTTGTCTGGGTGGATGTTTCCGTGAAGGTGAGCGTGGGAGAGGGGTCACAATTGTCGGATGCCGTGACAGAAGCCACACCCGGAATGCTTGCACAACCCACGGTGACATTTGCCGGCACGCCTGAAAGCGTTGGGGCGACGTTGTCGTTGATGGTGATCGTTTGCTCAATGTCTGCGAAATTTCCGCAGGCGTCCGTAATGCGGTAGGTACGGGTAATGGTTCCCGAACAATCCGGGGCGGAGGTGTCGCCCACATGCGACCGGGTTACGATGCCGCCGCAGTTATCGCTTACGTTCTGAAGCACATTGGTGTTGGCTGCCGGGACTTGTGAGGCACAGGCATACGGACCCAGGGGGGGGAGCGGGTCGGCGGTGGGAGGGGTGGTGTCCTCCAGATAGATGTTTTGCGTAATGTTCGTGAAGTTTCCGCACTGATCGGTGATCCGGTAGGTGCGTACAATGGTGGCGGTGCAACCGCCGGATCCGCTGTCGCTGATGTGGGTTCTTGTCACGGGACCACCACATTCGTCAGTGACGTTTTGCAACACACCGGTGTCCGGGGCAGGAATGTCGGAATAGCACTCAAACGGTCCCAGGTCCGGAAGGGGATCGGCGGTTGGTCCCTGGGTGTCACGGATCCGGATTTGCTGTGTGACGGTGATTGTGTTTCCGGCATCGTCTGTAACCTGATAGGTCCGTGTGATGTGGTAATCACAGCTGGCCTGCTCAGGGCCATCGCTGACAAAGGTAACGGTCACATTCAGGCAATTGTCCGTTGCCGTTACAGAACCGGGATCCGGCGCCGGGCGGTCGTCATAGCAGTGGAAGGGTCCGAGATCGGGCAGTGGGTCTGCCGTCGGAGGCGTGACATCGATCCCGGTCAGGGTCACAATGCAGTCCGTGGTGTTCCCGTTCTCATCCTCGGCGGTGATGGTCACCGCGTGGGTCATGTTGTGGCCCGAGGCAAGCGCGGTTCCTGCCGCCGGATTCTGGGTAAAGGTGACGCTGCCGCAGTTATCTGTTCCGGTAAGCGTTCCGATCAGGTTGGGCACGATGAGCTCGCAGTCGGCGGTGAGGTTCACATCCTGGTCCGGCGGGCAGGTAAAAGCCGGAGGCGTGACATCGATCCCGGTCAGGGTCACGGTGCAGTCCGTGGTGTTTCCGTTTCCGTCATCAGCAGTGATGGTCACCGTATGGGTCATGTTGTGGCCCGAGGGAAGCGCGTTTCCTGCCGCCGGATCCTGGGTGAAGGTGACGGTGCCGCAGTTGTCCGTTCCGGTAAGGGTCCCGATCAGGTTGGGCACTACCAGCTCACAGGAGGCGTTGAGGTTCACGTCCTGGTCGGACGGGCAGGCAAAGGACGGCGGGATGGTATCGATCCCGGTCAGGGTCACGGTGCAAACCGTGGTGTTTCCGTTTCCGTCATCGGCGGTAATGGTCACCGCGTGGGTCATGTTGTGGCCCGAGGGAAGCGCGGTTCCGGCCACCGGGTCCTGGGTGAAGGTGACGGTGCCGCAGTTGTCCGCTCCGGTAAGGGTCCCGATCAGGTTGGGCACTACCAGCTCACAGGAGGCGTTGAGGTTCACGTCCTGGTCCGGCGGGCAGGTAAAAGCCGGAGGCGTTACATCGATCCCGGTCAGGGTCACGGTGCAAACCGTGGTGTTGCCGTTTCCGTCATCGGCGGTGATGGTCACCGTATGGGTGGTGTTGTGCCCCGAAGGGAGCGCGGTTCCTGCCGCCGGGTCCTGGGTGAAGGTGACGGTGCCGCAGTTGTCCGTGCCGGAAAGCGTTCCGATCAGGTCGGGGACGATCAGCTCGCAGTCGGCGGTGAGGTTCACGTTCTGGTCCGGCGGGCAGGTAAAAGCCGGCGGGGTCGTATCCCCGACTGTGACCTCCACTTGGAATGGGTTGGAGGAACAGCCAGCGGCTTCGGCAATGATGCTGAAGGTGGTGGTATGCATGGTTCCGGGATCGCTGCTCGACAAGGTGCCGGAAATGGTTTCGCCACTTCCGCTGCCTGCCATGCCGGTCAGTACCCCTGTGTTGTCCCGGGTCCAGGAGAAGGTGGTCCCGGCCACGGCATTGGGATTGGTGATCGCAACCGGTGCCATGGTCCCGTCGGGACAGATGGTCTGGGACAAGGGAGCGGCCGATACGGTCGGTACCGGATTCACGGTAATGGTGAACGTTTCGTCCGGCCCGGTGCATCCGTTGGCCGTGGGCGTCACCGTGATGGTCGCGCTGATGGGGGCGTTGGTGGTGTTCGTTACCGTGAAGGCACCGATATCCCCCGACCCGCTTGCCGCCAGCCCGATGGATGTGTTGTCGTTGGTCCAGTTGAAGGTGGTGCCGGCCACACTACCGGTGAAAGTGACGGCCGTGGTGGCTGCCCCGGCGCACAGAGTCTGGCCGGCGACTGGATTCACGGTGGGTTGGGGATTCACCGTAATGGTGAAAACCCGTGGCGCCCCGTCACAGGGAACCCCCAAGTCGTCGCCGGTGGGCGTTGCCGTGATTTGGTATGTGATGGGCGTTGTCCCTGTATTGGCAGCCGTGAAGGATATCGTACCCACGCCCATGGCTCCCAGCGTGGCATCCGGATTGTTATTGACCCAGCTGACAAAATCGAATGTCCCCGAAAACGTGACCGTCACCACCTCCCCGTGACAGGCGGTCACGTCCGCGACCGGGTCCAGCACCGCGTTGCAGGCCAGCAGCATCTCCGCGTCAAAGGCTTCGGTCCCATCCGACGATGCCCCGGAAAACACCCCCGCAACCGCCGCGAAACCGCCCTCCCCGGCGCCCGTTTCCCCCCCTGCCTCACGGTGCCCCTCAAACTCCCCTGTGTAGGCCCTTGTAACCTCCTCAAAACCAGTGTTCCCATGTCCTGACACACGGCCCGTCCCGGCGGATGCTGTATACCCCCCATTTAAACCACCAAAAGGACCTCTGAGGGTCCTTTCTGTGCCTTCCGGCAGCAGGGCTGGCGTGGTGTTTCCGGCCTGAAGGGCTACGCCGTAACCGGCTTCAGGCGGTCGTTCCCCGGGCGGACGCAGCGGGAGCCTGCCGTCGTGACCGAGTGGGGTGACCAGGACTCCCGAATCGCGTGGGATCCGGCCGCCGCGATCCAATAATATATCCGAATAATCCGCGGCCAGGATGGCGGCCGGGAAGTGGGTGTCCAGGCTCAGGGGATCCGGCCTGTCGAAGTGGGATGCAAGGAAAGAAGGGGTTGAAAGACAGTCAGAAACCGCCGGAGTGGCCGCATGCCCGTCCGACGAACACAAAAAGGCAAGGACCCCCGCCAGAAAAACCAGCAGGGCCGGGGAGATGCAGAAGGATGGTCGCCTTTGTGTACAGGTCCTGTCCATGCAGTTGCTTTGGTTTGCCCTCCGGACCACACCCACCGGTTCTGATCGAAACCGGCAACGTGACGTGTCCATTTTTTTGCCCTAGACTCAATCCTGCGAAAGGTACGTATTTATACTTAAATTTCCAGAAATATTCTACGTGTCTGATGATTTCTTTCCCTTTATTTTCGCAGCTTTCGTCATTTTAAAGGTAAGGAATTATTTCTTAGCCTTTGGGAAATGGAGGGGATAATTTACCCCTTGATTGAAAAATTAATGTTGATCGGCGTCATTCTCTTGTTTGTTGTACGAAAAAGGGGAGGGGATGTTTCAAAAAAACCCGGGCCGGCACCGTGTTTTTTTTCTTTAGATTTTTTATCGTCGGATGGGTCCGCAGCCCGGGTGCCGGCATCGTGATCTGACCCCTGCCAGAGGGGCGGCACGGGCCGGTGGGGCCGGAGCAGAAAGGGACAAAACCTGACAAAATAAAACCGCCTCCCTTGGTGGAAGGCGGTTTCTGACTTGGGCTGATTACCGGGGCTGCTCAAGTGCCCGGT
>CAYZCW010000029.1:0-1960 GCA_964477035.1 uncultured Bacteroidales bacterium | reverse complement strand
GCGGCCCCGCCCAAAGGCCCGTATGCCTTTACCTGAGCCGGACGATGCGGAACTCGGACCTGCGGTTAGCCTGGTGTTCGCCGGCGTTGCAGGGGGGTACTTCCTCACAGTCGCAGCGGTTGGTCAGTTGTGTCTTGCCGTAGCCCTGTCCGCTGATGCGCTCGGGATCGCTGATGCGCTCCCGGATGTATCCGATGGTGGCGCGTGCGCGGGCCTCAGACAACAGATCGTTGTAGGAATGCGTGCCCCGGCAGTCGGTATGGGAAGCCACTTCCACGACCATGTTGGGATACTGGTTCATGAGTTCCACGACCTTGTCGAGCTCCAGGGCGGCGTCGGGCCGGATGTTGGACTTGTCGAAGTCGAAGAAGATGGGGCCGACCTCGATGAACTCCCTCAGGGGGATGGTGGCCTGAGTGGTGACGGAGACGGGGCTGCCGTCGGGGGCCATGCCGTTGGCGGTGGCGGTGTTCACCACTTGCAGGGCCTCCATGTCGGCATCCTGGACGACATAGGTCTCGTTAAACTGCCGTGACTCTCCGGGGTTAAGCTGTGCGATGGTGGCGTTCAGCCCGGTTAAGGGGTCTTCCACCACGATGTCTGACACGGGCACCTGTCCGGTGTTTCTGAGGGTGATGGTGTAGGCGATCTCCTCCCCGGGCAGGCGGAAGAAGGCGGGTTCGGGCGACTTGCTCAGGGCGAGGCGGGGCTCGGGCATGTCGTAATGGAAGCGGTAGATGTCGTCGCTGCCCCTGCCGGCCGCTCTGCGGGAGGAGAAGTAGCCGGTCTGCCCGTCTTCCATGAGCACGATGGCGAAGTCATCGGCGGGGCTGTTGATGGGGGTTCCCATATTGGCCAGGCCAGAGATCCTGCCGTCGTTGTAGTCGGCGCGGAAGATGTCCAGTCCGCCCAGTCCGGGATGCCCATCCGAGGAGAAGTAAAACTGCCCGCCGGGATGCATATAGGGGAACATCTCATTGCCTTGGGTGTTGACCTGGCGCAGGTTCTCGGGGGTGCCGAAGCTGCCGTCGGGGCTGATGGCCACGCGGTAGATGTCGGTGCCGCCCTGCCCGCCGGGCATGTCGGAGACGAAGAACAGGGTGCGTCCGTCAGGGGAGAAGGCGGCCTGTCCCACGGAGTAGCCGGGGTTGTTGAAGGGCACGGGGGTGAGTTCGCCCCACTGTCCGTCGTCCTGGAGTGTGGAGACCAGCAGCTGTAGGTTGAGGGTCTCCCCGCCCCGGGTCTTGGGGTCGTAGTTGACGGTGACGGCCATCCTGTCGCCCCCGGGGCTGAAGGCCACGGGTCCGGTGTGGTACTTGCCGGTGAAGAAGTCGCTCATGAAGGGGCTGGGGGTTCCCAGCTGGCCGTCGCCTGCGACTTCTGCCTCGAAGGGCAGCAAAAAGGGCAGTTGGTTGGCGGACCAGGGGTTGCGGGGCCTTTCGACGGTCTGCCGGCTGGAGGCGAACACGGCCTTGCCGTCGAAGAAGGTGATGCCGAAGTCCTGGTGCAGGTTGTTCATATCCAGGTTGGTCACCTTGATGAAGGTGTCCATCCCACGGATGTCAGCGACAAAGTCGCCGGCCTGCTGAAAGCGCCTGGTTCTCGGGTCATCGGGGGCCAGCTCGTAGAACAGCTCGAGCTGCTCTTTGGCCTGCTCGTAGCGTTCCAGCTCCATGAGCACGCGGGCGTGGTCCCATACGTCCTGCGGGCTGCGCTCTTCACTGGCGGCCAGGGCGGCATAATAGCTTTCCGCCTGGTTGATGTTGCCCATGAAGTGGTGGCTGAAGGCCAGCTTGCGCATCACCTCGGGGGATTTGTCGGAGATCCGCTCGAAACGCTCAATGGCCCCGGTATAGTTGTAGCTTTCAAACTCCCGGTTTCCCAGCCGCTCGTTGCGGCCCTGCCCGTAGGACAGGCTGACGAAAAGGAGCGTGAAGAGTATACTTGTAAAGGTCTTCAT
>CAYZCW010000028.1:0-8922 GCA_964477035.1 uncultured Bacteroidales bacterium | reverse complement strand
AAAGTTTGCGCGTTTGTTGACGGGTATTTTTCCGAGAAAATCCGTTCTTTAGGGGTTGAGGTCCGTATACTTAAGGGCGGACTTTCGGCCTTTGGAGAATTTAAGGGGATTTTGGATGAGTTCAAGCCGGATATTGTCCATTCGTGGCTTACTCACGCCAATTTGTTTTGCAAAATTTCCAAGGTTTTTTTGAGGCAAAACTATATTCAGATTTCCTGCATAAGGGCAAAAGATATTGGGGACTTGCATTATAATTTTTTGGAAAGGCTACTGGATCCGCTGGGGGATAAAATTGCGGTAAATGCCTACACAACAAAAAATTTTCTGTTAAGGTATTTTGCATTTAACCCTAAAAAGATAGAGGTGATCTACAATGGATTTGAGGATGTTGTCTCAAAAAACCGTAATATTAAAAAAGAATTAGGTTTGGAGGGAAAGAAAATAATAACCACGGTGGCTAATTTCAGAAAACAAAAAGATTATCCCACAAACATAAAAACGGCAATAGAGCTGTTAAAAAAACGGGACGATTTTGCATTTATCTATGTAGGTGAAGGCAGAGAACAAAAAAAAGTAGAGGGGCTTATTTCCAAAAGCGGAGTATCCGGGCATATAAAGCTGGTTGGGTCAAGAAATGATGTACCCGAAATCCTCAGGGCATCAGACATATTTTTTCTGCCTACTTTATATGAAGGGCAATCTAATGTACTGATTGAAGCTATGCGGCACAAATGCCCGATTTTAACCACAGATATACCCGAAAATTCGGAGATAATTGCAAATGGCAAAGAAGGCCTTCTTGTCGAAAGAGGCCAGGCAGAAAAGATGGCTGAAATGATAGACGGGCTTCTAAACAATAAGGCTCTCTCTAAGAAGATTGCGCAGGAAGCATTCAAAAAGTCAGAAAAACTCTTTAGCAACAAGATAATGGCAAAGAAGTATATCTCCTTATATCAGGATACGATTAAGGAAAATAGAATCTCTAAGTGAAATTAAATTAAGTTTAATTTATGGCAACTATACTTGTTACAGGAACTGCAGGATTTATAGGATTTCACCTCGCAAAAGAGCTCCTTAAAGATCCAAAAAATCGGGTTATCGGAATAGACAATATGAATGATTATTACTCTCCCTTGATTAAGGAAAAGAGAAATAATATACTTAAAGAGAATCGGGGCTATCATTTTATAAAGGCGGATATTGCGGATTTTGAAGAAATAATGCCTGAGCTTAAAGGCGAGAAGATAGACCAGATAGTCCATCTTGCGGCCCAGGCGGGCGTGAGGTATTCTATTGAGAACCCAAAGGTATACGCAAAATCAAATATTGTCGGAACCCTGAATATATTTGAGTTTGCAAGAGGGGCAGGCATCAAAAAAGTGGTTTTTGCTTCGTCATCTTCGGTATATGGAAACAGCACTAAAGTGCCGTTTTCTGAGAGCGACCCCGTTGACAGGCCAATTTCCTTATATGCCGCAACTAAAAAATCTACTGAGCTTATGGCCTATACTTATAGTCACTTATACGGAATAAATATGATCGGTCTTAGGTTTTTCACGGTATATGGAGAGTTTACAAGGCCGGATATGGCAACCTTCAAATTTGCAAAGAGTATCATTTCCGGAAAGGAGATTGAGGTTTTCAATTACGGCAATATGGAGAGGGACTTCACCTTTGTGTCGGACATTGTTGACGGAATACTCTCTGCCATGGGAAAGGATTACCGATATGAGATATTTAATCTGGGAAATTCAAAACCCGTAAAGCTGGGATATTTTATAGAACTGCTTGAAAAGAACTTGTGTGTGGATGCAAAAAAGAAGATGCTTCCCCTGCAAGCAGGGGATGTGCTAACTACCTATGCAGACCTTTCAAAATCCGAAAAAATGTTAGGCTATAAGCCAAAAGTGCCTATTGAAGAGGGCCTTAAGCGGTTTTGCGTTTGGTTTAGGGAAAACCAAGAATGGCTTTTGGAATTGAAGTGACCGTTATATTTTCAGGGATTTCAGGTAAGTCTTGAATTCTCCATTCAAGTCATCTCTTGCGAGCCCGCACTCTACAATTGCCTTTAGGTATTCCATTATTGTCCCTACATCATACCGCTTTCCTTCATAGAAGAAAGCATAAACTTTTTGGGCTTTGCAGAGCATTGTTATTGCATCGGTCAGCTGTATTTCCCCGCCGAAGCCCGGCGGGGTCTTTTCCAGAAATCCAAAAATTTCCGGGGGGAGTATTGCCCTTCCCATCCAAGCGATGTTTGAAGGGGAATCTTTTGGGCAAGGCTTTTCAATGATATTTTTTACTAGGACTGTTTTTTCGCCAATGCTTTTCCCGTCGATAATCCCATATCGCATTACCTCTGTTGCAGGCACTTCTTTTACTGAAAGGACCGGGCTTTCGAGCCTGCGGTAGGCCTCAACTAATTGTTGTATATGGGGGACTTTTGACATGTAAAAGTCGTCGCCAAGCATGACTACAAAAGGCTCGTTTCCGATATGGTCCTTTGCGCACAAAATTGCATGCCCTAGCCCCAGAGGCTCTTTTTGCCTTATATAATGGATGTTTGCCATCTCCGAAATTCTCTGTATCCCCTCAAGTTCCTTTTTTTTGCCTCTTTTTTCAAGAGCTTGCTCAAGCTCGGGGCAACGGTCAAAGTGGTCCTCAATTGACCTTTTGCCTCTGCCTGTAATTATGAGAATATCTTTTATTCCCGCGCTTATTGCTTCTTCCACTACAAATTGTATCACTGGCTTATCGATTATAGGGAGCATTTCCTTAGGCATTGCTTTTGTTGCCGGAAGGAATCTTGTCCCCAATCCTGCCGCCGGAATAACCGCTTTTCTTATATCCATAATTAATCACCAGCAAAGGCCTTCATATTTTTCCGCTTCTTTAGCTTTGAATACCCCCCTGCCATCTATTATTATCTTTCCCCTATAATCAAGGCCTTCAAAACCGGCCCAGTCAGTCAGGATGATTATTGCGTCTGACTTAAGAACTTCTTCAGGGCTGCAGTAGGCAATATCCGGGAAGATGCTTTTGAAATTGCCTTCTGCCTGAGGGTCATGGGCTTTTACGGCTGAGCCTTCCCTCAGGAGCGCTTCAATTACAGGTATTGCCCTTGAGTAACGCACATCATCAGTATTTGCCTTAAAAGCAAGCCCGAGAACCCCAATAGTTTTTCCCTTAAGATTTGGCAAGTGTTTTTTGAGGAGCGTTACTGCCCGCAAAGGCTGATTATCATTTAATTTCATAACATCCTTTAGTATCTTTGGCTCTTCTCCAAGTTCATCAGCCAGCGCTATCAGAGCATTAACATCTTTTGGAAAGCAGCTTCCGCCAAAACCAATTCCCGAGTTTAAAAAATGCGGCCCGATTCTCTTGTCAAGCCCCATCCCTTTTGAAACCTCATAAGTATCAATGCCAAGCTTCTTGCAGATATTGCCTATTTCGTTTATGAACGAAATCTTCGTTGCGAGAAATGAATTTGAGGAGTATTTTATCATTTCCGCGGTTTTTAAGTTTGTTTGAAGCTTTGGCTGGCTGAAACATTTGAACACTTCTGAGAGAATTTCCCTGCTTTTCTCGTCATAAGCGCCTATTACAATCCTGTCGGGGTTGAAGAAGTCTTCTAAAGCGTTGCCTTCCCTTAAGAATTCGGGAACCATGCCAAGGCCGAAATCCCTTCCCGCTTTTTTTCCGCTTTTCTCAAGTATTGGGATAATGCTTTCGGTTGTACCTGGGACAACTGTGCTTTTTATCGCAATGACCTTGTATGTATCTAGCAGTTCTGAGAGATCTTCTGCGGATTTTTTAATGTAGGTGAGGTCTATTGAGCCATCGGCTTTTGAGGGGGTCCCAACGCAAATAAAAATTATGTTGCAGTCTTTGAGCGCGGTTAAGTTTGAAGAAACTTTGAAGTTGCCTTTGCACTCTTTTAGCTTTTCCTCAAGCCCGTTCTCATAGATTGGGGAAATGCCTATTGAGATTTTATCAACTTTTTCTTTATCTACATCCACTCCGACAACTTTGTAGCCCGAACAGGCAAATCCTAATCCGGTTATGAGCCCCACATAGCCAAGCCCTATAACACCCAGTTTCATAAAAAACCTAACCTTAAACATATTTAAGGTCCGGAATAAATAGATTGAATTGGGATAGGGTTATGGTTAAGGCTACATTTATAAGAAATTTTGTCAATCCTATTGCCATTTCGGGGATTATGCGGTCAAAAAGGTTTGCGTATTTTAAGGAAATTCAGGAAAGGCAATGGCTTGGGTTTGAGGAGAACAAAGAGATGCAAAAGGAGCGGGTTTATGGGCTGCTGAAATACTGCGAAAAAGAGATACCCTACTATTTCAAGATAATTCGTAAGAAAAAGCTCAAATTTTCAAAAGAAACAATATTTAAGGATATAGCTAAGCTTCCTCCACTTACAAAGGAGGACATAAGGGAAAATTCCCCGAATTTGGTTAATTTTGAATGCAAAAGGAAGTGGAGCAAAGATACTTCAGGAGGAAGCACTGGAGAACCAATAGTAGTGTACCATGACAAGATATTCAACGACTATGGAGCGGCGGCCAAAATATTGTTTAATGAGTGGGCAGGCAGAAGGGAAGGCGAGCTTATGGTTAAACTTTTGGGCTCCAAAAAATGGTGGGCGGTTACGTTGAAATCTATAACCGAAAAGATAAAATATAATTATGCTGTATGAGTTCACGCTTCAGAAAATTGCCTTCCCGGTTTCAAACGCCCTTATGGGCAGGAAGTTCTGGCGCTACTATGAGGAGCTTTCAAAGTCACAGTGGTTTAAGAGAGAAGAAATAGAGGAAATGCAGCTAAAAAAGCTGAAAATTCTTTTAAGCCACGCTTACCAGACTGTGCCACTCTACCGCGAACTTATGAACAAGAATAATGTCCGGCCAGAAGATATAAAAAATCTAAAAGACATCACCAAGCTTCCGATTGTATCAAAGAAGGACTTCAGGGAGGGATTTCCAAAAAGGCCGGTTTCCAGCACGGTTCCTAAAAATAAGAGAATGCTTGACAGCACCTCTGGCTCGACAGGCAGCCCCTTCCAGTTCATGCGTGACATAAACTTTTCAGATTATTCCCTTGCAAACACCTACAGGACATACAACTGGACAGGAATGGAAATTGGAAATAAGACAGTTTCCCTTTGGGGGGCGCACAAGGTTTCCCCGGTCATTAAGGTTTTTGATGCAATGATGAGGCGAAAGTACCTCCCCTCCTTTGATGTGGAGGAAAAT
This sequence comes from uncultured Bacteroidales bacterium, assembly GCA_964477035.1. Lineage (GTDB taxonomy): Bacteria > Bacteroidota > Bacteroidia > Bacteroidales > UBA7960 > SLSG01. The sequence continues at coordinate 3,652 of CAYZCW010000028.1, read as the reverse complement.
TACAAGGAATATTACTTTGAGCTTAAGAGGTATCGGCCTTATCTAATTGAAGCGTACTCGGCTTCTGTTACCCACCTTGCAAAGCTCCTGAAGGAATCCGGCCTTACAAGCCTCCATATACCCGCAGTAATTAGCTCAGCCGAAACGCTTTATCCCAAAAACAGAAAGCTTATCGAAGAGGTGCTCCACACGAAAGTATTCAACAGGTACGGCTCAAGAGAGGTGGGAAATGTGGCGCACGAGTGCGAAAAGCATAGCGGGCTTCACATAAATGCAGAGTCCTACATTGTAGAAATTATTCCGGAAAGGGGCAGCAAGGGAAAGGGGCGGCTGATAGTCACGAACCTGACTAATTTTGCCATGCCATTTATAAGATATGATACTGAGGATTATGCAACACCTTCCGGAAAAGAATGCTCCTGCGGTCGTGGGCTTCCTTTGATAGCAAATATAGAGGGAAGGGTCACTGACTTCATAATACTTCCAAACGGAAAGGACCTGTCTTACCTGTTTTTCAACTATTTCTTCGAGCAGTTCGGGGCATACCTTCTCCAGTTTCAGATAATTCAGGATAAACGTGACCACATTATCCTCAGTATTGTGCCCACAGCCAAATACAATAAGAAGAAAGAAAAGGAGATTCTAAGAGGCCTAAGCAAAAAGCTTGGGCAGAAGATGAGAATTACCGTTGAAAAGGTTGTTTCCATTGAAAAGGAGAAGTCTGGAAAGCTCAGACCAGTAAAACGGCTAATATGAAAAGAAAGATGCAAAAAAATAAAATGAGAGCAGGAAAGGTCAGGCTGAAAGGAAAAACCGGAAACGGGATTTCGGAAAATTTGCGTAGGCTGGTAGGTGTAGCTCAGATGGCGGGGAAGGTCAGATACCCAAAAAATGCGCCATTTGGCCCGCCAAAAAAATACCCCGAACTTGAGGGAAAATTTGCAATAGACAAGACAAACAAAGTTTACCCCTTGGTAAGGGATCTTTTCCGGGAAATGGGGCTTGACGGGGAGAATTACGGGAAAAAATCCTGGAATCCACTTAGGGAGCTGATAAGCCTGGGAGACAAAGTCGTGATAAAGCCAAACTGGGTACTCGACAAATCGGATCATTCCCTCGATGCCCTGATAACACACACCTCCCTAATCCGGTCAGTTATCGACTATGCCTGGATAGCCTGCAGGCCGTCCGGGAGAATAGACCTTATTGAATCGCCCATACAAAGCACTGATTGGGAAAACCTGATGAAGGTTACACAGGCGAGGGAGATGGTGAGCGCCTTAAATGACGAAGGGGTGAATATTCAGATTCAGGACATAAGGACAGAAAGCTTCATCGAAAAGGAATTCCTTAATCTGCTTGGCTGGAAATTAAAGGTATTTTACCGCAAGAAGCTTCCCGGAACCGAAAAGGGATACACGCAGGTAAATCTGGGGCCGGAAAGCCTATTCCATGAGGTGAGGGGTAAAGCACGCCGTTTTAGGGGAATCCAGCAGTGGACTGCATCAGAGGCCACAAAAGCGCACGACGAGAAAAAACATATTTACAGCGTACCTAATGAAATTCTGGAGGCAGATGTTTTCATAAACCTGCCAAAACTCAAGACACACCGGAAGGCAGGAGTGACTCTTGCACTGAAAAACATTGTGGGGGCGGTAAACAACAAGGACTGGCTACCCCATTATATCAAAGGAACACCTGAAAAGGGCGGGGACGAAGCGCCTTCCGAGAGGTCTTTTCACATAAAGCTTATTGATGCCCTCTCGATTGTGCCTCTCTCTAAAGCCTTCGGTTTTTCCATAAGGCCCCCCGGAATCGAGAATATGTGGAGAAAGAAAATTGAAAGCGACCTTTACGGGCTCAAAAATGTCCGGCAGGCAAACTGGTATGGCGGGGGCACCGTCTGGAGAATGGTGTATGACCTAAACAAAATCCTGATTCACGCAGACAAAAAGGGCAAACTTAAGCAGAGGCCCCAAAGGAAATATTTCGCCCTTGTCGATGGAATTGTCTCGGGTGAGGGATTTGGCCCGCTAAATTCTATCCCTAAAAAAACTGGGGTAATTATTGGTGGGTTTGACCCGCTGCTTGTGGACTTTGTCTGCACTCGGCTTATGGGCTTTGATGAATATAAAATCAAAACCCTTTCAAATGCAGGAAACCAGGGAAAGTATTCTTTTGGGGGATCGGACCTCGGCAAAGTGGACCTGAAAAGCAAAAGCAAGCGATGGAAACAGCTTCTGGAAAGTCCAAAGAATGCTTTTCGCTTCAAGCCGGCTCCGGGCTGGAAAGGGCATATTGAAAAATAATTTAATCCTTGAATTCTCTGTGTTATCTAAATGGGCTGGTTTTGGGCCGATACATTTCCTTTTATATAATTCTAAGAAAATTATGAAAACGCTTGTAGATAGGAGAGAAGATCTTATAAAAACCTATATTGAAAATAAATCTGTTTTAGATTTAGGTGTAGGGGGCATTGCCCATAGATTTTTGCATAAGTTTGTCGTTGAAAATTCAAAGAGTGCTGTTGGTATAGAACTGGAACCTAAGAGGGTAAAAGCTCTTAAGAAATTAGGGTATGATGTTATACAAGCAGACGCTCAAGACTTTAATCTTTCTCAAAAGTTTGATATTATTATTGCCGGAGATCTGGTTGAACACCTAACTAACTTTGATGGTTTCTTTAATTGTGTGTGCAAGCACCTTAAAAAGGGCGGCTTCCTGCTGTTAAATACTCCAAATATATATTCTATACGTGCTCTTATAAGAGGAATATTCGGAAAATATTCTGATTTGGAAGAACACACTTGCGGTTTTGATGAAAACTTAATATTGCAATTAATAGGGCGTTATCCATCACTAAAAGTAGTGGACTTTAAATATTTTAACCACAAGACTGAAGGATATAGAGACCAGATAGTCAGGTTTTTTGGGCGCTTGAATAAGAAGTACTGTGAGAATATGCTAATAGTGGCCAAAAAAACCTAATATAGATATTATTAAGTTATGGCCCAATACTCTAAAAAATATTTGGTTAGCATTATAACCGCTACATACAATCGAGTGGACCTACTGCCGCGTTCCATAAAAAGTGTCTTGGCTCAGACATATACCAATATTGAGTTAATTATTGTTGATGGAGCATCTACCGATGGTACGAATAAGGCAGTTAGATCTATTAAGGATAAAAGAGTCCGATATTTTAGACAACGAAAAAATTATGGACTATTATCCGCAAAAAATAAAGGAATATCTTTGGCAAAAGGGACTTACTTGTGTTTCTTGGATGATGACGATGAATTATTGCCTGAGGCAATAGAGGCTTCAGTGAAAACATTTGAGAGGATCAAACAGGCCGACATCCTTTGGTGGGACAGTGAGGATAGCCGCTTGGGGAATACTATGGGATTTGGAATAGGATATGAAGGTTTTGTAGATTATAGGGACTATTTATGCGAGAAGATATCTGGGGAATATTGGCAGATTATCCGTAAATCAATAATAGAAAAGCATAGATTTGATGAAAATTTGTGGGGTGCTGAAGGGAATTTATGGTTAAAATTGATGAAAGATTGGAAATTGTATTATACTCCAAAAACATTAAGAATATACCACCGCGACCACGGAGGCAATGTCTGCAAATTTGAAAACC
>CAYZCW010000027.1:0-9295 GCA_964477035.1 uncultured Bacteroidales bacterium | reverse complement strand
GGAGTTCCCGGAGGTCTTTACCAAAATCCAGGAATATCCTGCTTTTGCTATTGTCAGGAATCCTTACTCAAGGTTTTCATCCTCATTTTTCCAGCACATGAGGCTCTATGAGAACCAAAATCTCAAAAAGCTAAATGATCGCGATGCCCAAAAGAAACTGGATGAAATTATGGAGCTTTTGGACAAGCACCGTGACGATGAGCTGCTGCCGGCGAAATACATTCATTTTCAAAGGCAAAAGGATTATGTGTTTTTAAATGGACAGCAGGTTGTTGAGCATCTTTATCTTTTTGAGGATTTCCCGGGGTTTTTATCAGGGTTTGCACAAATCACAGGGATTCACCTTTCAGATGAAAAAAAGGACGGAGTAAAAAAAATCAATCAATCCCCGTTTTTGTACAGAAATAAATTTTTACAAAGCCTGATTCAAGCTCCAAGACCCTTAAAGGGCAGGCTTTTCCCATTACTGCCAGAGTCCATTCGTTCTGCCATAAAAAAGACAATATTTATTCCGGCAAAAATTAAGACAAACGAACTTTTTCTTTCTGAGTCCGTGAGGACTTTTATCCAGGACTATTACCGCGATGACCTTAAATTGTACGAAGGTTTGGCAGGGGTAAACGAAAGAACCATATTATGAATGGCAGACAACCACTCGCGATCGTTGTACTTGCATACAAACCTGACTTTATTCATCAAACAATCGATTCCATTGTTAAACAGACATGCAGTGATTTTACATTATATGTTTTTGATGATGCAGGTCCGAGTAAACTAGGTGAGGTTGCCGCATTATTTTCTGGTAAAATCCGGTTGGTGTACCACAGATTTGACCAGAACCTGGGTAATAAGGACCTTGTTTCACAGTGGGAACGTTGCCTGGCATTTGTTAATGAAGAATGGGTCTGGTTGTTTTCGGATGATGACCTGATGGATAAAGAATGTGTGGAATGTTTTTATCAGTTTATTGCTCAAAATAAAGAGGCCCGTTTTGTTCGGTTCAACACCCGCATCATTGATGGTGAAAACCGAATAATCCAATGCAATCCTTCCTATCCAGACCACATTTCATCCCTGAACTATCTCTGGGGGCGCCTTACACATTCCCTTCGATCCAACGCTGTTGAGTTTGTCTTTAAAAATAAATTACTTGCTGAACATCGGGGTTTTGTGAATTTCCCGCTAGGATGGTGTTCAGATGACGCCACCTGGGCCAAATTGGCCAGCACAGATAGGTTATACACTATCACGGGTGCCTGTGTATCCTGGAGAGCAAGTGGCGTGAATATCTCAGTAATGAACACGCCCGCTTACAATAAAATGAAGTTTGAGGCGTGTATGCAGTTTTTGTCCTGGCTCTACCGGTTTTTACCCAGCATGGGGGCAGCGCAATATAAATGGCGCAGGATTCAATCCAAGTGGTTGTACTCCAAGCTAGGTCATATTGATAAAATGAGAAGATGGTCTGCCTATGTTGGCGCCCTGGAAAGGACTGAGATGTACAGTAATGTCACGCCAATTGAAAGAGGCTTGCATAAACTCGTTTGGGTGGAACTGAAAATAAAGGGATTCATCAAAGGAATGATGCCTGGGTTATTTTTGAGGGGCAAAGTGCCAAACCAAAGGAAAATAACTGAATAATGATTCCAAAAAAAATTCACTATTGTTGGTTAAGCGGGGAGCCCATGCCCGAGCGACTGCAGGAGTGCATTAACTCGTGGAGCAGAATTATGCCGGACTATGAAGTCGTTCTTTGGGATAGCAATAAATTCAACACTGATGCGGTCCCCTATGTAAGGGAGGCTTGTCAAATGGGAAAATGGGCTTTTGCCTCAGATTATATTCGACTTTACGCATTGTACAGCGAAGGAGGAATTTACCTGGATTCGGATGTCTTTGTCAGAAGGCGTCTGGATGATTTTTTACATCACAGGGCGTTTTCGGCGGTAGAATACCATCCGGGGATTGCAGAAGAGCGTGGCTCCAAAGAACTTCTGTCCTCAGATGGTACCTCAAAACAAAAAGGAACGATCATATCGGGAATTGGAATCCAGGCTGCTGTATTGGGGGGAGTAAAAGGCCACAGGTTTTTTCAGGAGTGCTTGTCCTCCTATCAAAACAGGCAGTTTATTCTCAAAAATGGAACATTGAACACTGCTGTAATTGCTCCAAGTATTTTTGCTGTCGTGGCTGAGGATTTTGGCTTTATCTATAGAGACCATAAACAGAGCCTGGAAGATGGCTTCGTGGTTTACCCTTCAGAAACTTTCGCCGGTCACTTAAATCAGGCATCCTCAGAGTCATATGCGATTCATTTGTGTGCTGGAGCCTGGCGGCCACGCAAACAAAGAAAGGTGATTGATAGGGCAATAAAAAAGCTTAAAAAATGGAACGCCCTTCGAGTGCTTATGAGAAAACGACCCATAAAAACCAAGGTTGATTACAAGGTTGCCTCTGCAGGAAGGGTAGAGCTTGAGGTGTTTTCAGAGGCCGGAAACTTTTTGGAGCGTGACGTATTGGGAATGCAGAAAAAGGGAAAATATTCCATGACCTGGAAAAGTAAAGACTTGCCAGCGGGAAGATACATCTGTCGGGTTCGCAATAACTCCCGGTTAATACGAGAGTTCTATCTGGTAAAAAGTCCATTGGTGGAATGAAAAGGCCATCCGTTTCCATTATCATTCCCTGTTTTAATAGTGAAGAGTTTGTTGGCAGGGCAATAAAGAGTGCATTGAGACAGCAATTGTCTGACTTTGAAGTCATCTTGGTAGATAATGGTTCGACTGACAAAACCGTTGAGATCCTCACTGCCTGGCAAAGACGTTACCCAGATAGAATCAGGGTCTTTCAGGAGGCAAAACAGGGAGCTTCAGCTACACGCAACAAGGGAATTTCCGAATCCCGGGGAGCGTGGGTCCAGTTTCTGGATTCGGACGATGAATTGCTTCCCGAAAAAATTTCCGGGCAGTTGAATCTCGTTAAGGGAATTCCTGTCGGATTGGTGGCTGGTTGCTACATTATTAAGGGCAGGAAAGGGCTCCGAAAGAGACGTGTATCCCCGGAAGCGTGGTCTGCACTGATTCAATCCAGACTGGGGATTACCAGTGCAAATCTGTGGAACAGGGAATGGCTTGATACAGTGGGTTGGTTTTCGGAATTGCAAACGACATCAGAGGAGTATGAGCTGATGTTCCGGCTTTTAAAATCGTCTGCGCCGGTTGCGGTGGATGAGGCCTTCAATACGGTGAAACATGATCGGCAAATTTCACTTGGCAAAAGCATTGAAAAAGATAGGGCCGCAAAAATATGGAGTGCCATATTTGAATTACGGTTGGCCATTCGCGATTACCTTATTGGACAACAATTGTTTAAGGGGTCCATCAAGCGAAGCTGGGAGATCTACATGCACAGCCATTTGGAACATTTGAAATACAAGTTTCCCGAGGTGTACGAAGTCTACCGGCCGCAGTCAGGGCATGACCTTCCGTTTATTCTTGCCATCAGGCCAGTCATTGGAAGGGAGCTCCTGTGCATGTATCGTAAAGCAAAACGGTTTTGGAATGATAATTTGGGCGGAACCGGATGTTTTGTTTGACTGTGGTGAGTTATTATTGCATGTAGATGTTGAAGCTCAGAAAATTCTTGAGGAAGCAGGCTGGTGTGTGGTTCGTTTTTTCAATGATTCTACTCCCCGCAATAACCATTTTGTTGCTGTTTGAAGCATGGTTCGCAAAATTAACCGACCGGGCGCTTTGGATGTTGCGTCCGTTTTTTAATGCAAATACCAGCACGAAAAAGAGATTTCATTCGCTTTTGGCAAGATACAAGCATCCATCAAGGTTTAAAGAGGATATCTTCCGTGAGCTAAAAAAAAACAGCATACAGATAAAAACCTCGTTTGCAAACGCCCTTTTTGTGCGTCATTTTTTTCAGTCGGATGAGCAACTTCCTGACTGGAAGATTGATGAGAAATCTGCCGGACTGCGATTTGGAAGGATGCTGGGTGTTCGGATTCCAGTCTCCCTGCAGTCGAACGTCCCATTTGAGAAGATTATTCCCGTGGGGGGGACTGTTGTCAAGCCGGTGCTGGGTTGTGCCGGGACAGGTGTGTTTCTCGTCAAAACGATGGAGGACATCACCGAACTGAAGACCGGTCGAATCCTTCGATCCTGGGCGCAACTAAAGGCCCGTGTCTCTCAGATACTGGCGGAACGGAAGGTCCCGTTCGACGCCTGGATGGTGGAGGAGTTTATCTTCGATGCGTCAGGGAATATCCCGGTTGATCTGAAGTTCAACGCCTTTTACGGACGCATCGGGTGGGTTACTGAAATTCGCAGACCCCCGGATATCAGGTTTCATTTCATGGATGGCGAAGGCAAAACCATTAAGGAAGGTCTTTTCCGGAAAAAAGAACTGTTTGTGGGGGAAGGGATCCGCCGGGAAGAGATCGCCCTGGCCGAAAGGATCAGCCTCGAGATCCCCGTCCCGTTCATGCGCATCGATTTTCTACGCGGGGTGGATGGACTGGTGTTGAATGAATTCACTCCCCGCCCCGGTTCCACGGGTTATATGAATGAAACATGGGACAGCCACTTTGGAAGAATGTACCATGAAGCGGAAGCCAGGCTGCTGAATGACCTCCTTTCCGGAAAGCGCTTTGACACCTTTAAGAAGGCCACCAGCAAAACACGGGTGAAATGAACGCCTGGGCTGCATATATGCGGAAAGAAGCCAGGGAGAACTGGCTGGCACACGCCATCATCCTGACAGGCATCTTTTTGTCGACCTGGCAATTCGCCCACAACCGCAGCCTGTGGATGGACGAAGCCAGCCTGTCCCTGAATATCCTCTCGAGGGGATTTGCCGGGTTGCTCCTTCCCCTGGGTGGCAACCAAGTCGCCCCGATCCTGTACCTGCAGCTGACAAAGGCGCTTTCCCTTCTGACCCCAGGCCTGGAATACGGACTGAGGGCCTTGCCGCTCCTGGCATTCTGGGCATCCCTGGTTTTATTCTACAGGACACTGAGGCTCCTGTTCAAAGAGGACCTGGCAGTGATCTTTGTTCTGTCTCTCTTTGCCTTCAACCCCACCATGCTGTATTTTTCCAGCGAGGTCAAACAATACATGACGGATGTTTTTGTGGCGGTGTTGTTTCTGTACCTTTCCGTCAGATCGTACACAAAACCCGGCACCCGGCTCCTTTGGCTGGCAGGGGCCGGTGTGGTGGCTGTCTGGTTGTCCCACATTGCCCCCCTGGTGCTGACGGGAGCCGGCGCCTGCCTGTTCCTGCAAACAAGAAGGGAGGATGAAGCCTGGCCCCGGAAGACGGTATTGGTTGGCCTGTCGTGGCTGGCGGGTTTTTCTGTTTATTACGGGCTTTTTATTCATGGCCACCCCACGCGTGAATTCATGGTCAGCTTTTGGCGAAACGAAGAGGTTTTCCTGCCGGCCAATCCATTCAGCTGGGAGTTTCTGATCTTTGTGAAACAGAAAGCCGGGCTTCTGGGCAACCTGGTTTTTTCAAGGTCGTTTGCGGTCATTCTGGGCTTTTGGGGGCTAACGGCAGCCGGTGTCTTTGCCTTGTTGAAACAAAGGAAGATCGCCTTGCTGTTTTTGCTGATCCTGCCGGTTCTGGCCCACCTGGTGCTGTCATCGCTGGAGCTCTACCCCTTTGGCCGGAGGTTTGTGCTTTACCAGGTGCCGTTGCTGATCACAGCATGCGGATACGGAGCTAGCTGGCTGCTTCTGTTCGTCAGGAAGGTTCGTTGGTTCCGGTTTCTGCAGAAGGGGGCTTTCCTGATTCCTTTGCTGATGACGCTTCCCCTCTGGGGGGACTTCCCCCGCGAAAGCCAGGAAATCAAAAGATCCATTGAGTTTATCAACGTACATGCCGGGAAGGGACACCAGTTGTTCCTGACGAGCGGGAGTCTTTCGGCCTACAGGTATTATAGTCGGACAGGCCTGGCGGACCCGTCAGGTTTTGCCAGGGTTATTGAAGTGCCCTGGGCGTGGACCAACGAAAGGGCATTCGAGGAACTGATGACATCCATTGAGGGGCCTTGCTGGGTGTTGTTTTCCCATGACAAAAGGGAGTTTGAAGAATACTTGCTGGAGCAGGCATCGAAGGCCGGCCTGGCTCCAGTGAAAACATTCCGGACCACAGGGTCCGGTGCCTACCTGTTTATGCTATGACCGGGCAAAAACCTGAAATACAAGCTGCGGTAAACCCTTTGCCGATGGTATCGGTGGTTATCCCCACCTATCATGACTGGTCCCGGCTGAAGCTTTGCCTGGATGCCCTGGCCGCCCAGACCATTCCTGCGGAGCGCACCGAAGTGATCGTGGTGAACAACGATCCTTTTGACCCTTGCCCGTATCCCCTGCCCGCCCCGAACATGAGGATTGTCACGGAAAGCCGCCCGGGCTCCTATGCGGCAAGAAATGCCGGGATCGGGGCATCCCGGGCGGATATTCTCGCCTTTACCGATTCAGACTGCATTCCGGACAGGCAATGGCTGGAACAGGGGGTGCTGTGCCTTCAGAAAGAGGGGGTCATGTTGGCAGGCGGGCAGGTTCGGTTCATGATGGACCGCCCGGTATCGGCATCCGCCCTGCTGGAAGCGGCGGGCCATATGGACAACGAGGATACGATCGCCAGGCATGGCTGTGCCGTAACGGCCAATTTGTTTGTGCACCGGCAGGTGTTTCAAAACCTGGGACTGTTCGATGGTTCCGTGAAGTCGGGAGGAGACATCGCCTTTACCCAGAGGGCAAGTGCTGGTGGCTATCTGCTGGTATATTGTCACAAAGCCCTGGTGATGCACCCGACACGTAGTTTTTCCCAGAAACTTCGCAAGGCTTTTCGTGTCGGGAAGGGACTGCCTTTTGTCGAACGCAAGCGCCCTGCCAGTTCAGGGAAAAAAACAGTCATGCTGCTGCTTCACCTGGTGCCAATCACCCATCCACGCCGCATCAGGCGGGCCATGAAACTATATTCGGTGCGCCAATCCGGTTTATTCGCAAAAGCGATGTTCCTGTCAGTGGTATTGGGAGTGGTCAAGACGGCCGGAATCCTTGCCTCCCTGCCTTACGCCCTGTTTGCCCCGGAAAAAACAACTGGAAAGATACCATGACACAAACAGACATTACCGTTATCATCCCTACCCACAACCGGCAAGATACCCTCCCCGATGCGGTTAATAGCATTTTTGGGCAAACGCTTCTGCCCCGTGAGCTGATCCTGATTGATGATGGCTCTTCGCCACCCGTTCCCGAATCGGTTTTCTTTGGGGCTCCCGCAAACCTCCGTGTAAGGTTGCTCAGAAATGAGCGACCCATGGGGGCCTCCCGGACCAGGAACCGTGGCGTGAAAGAAGCGGCCGGTCCCTGGGTGGCCTTTCTGGACGATGACGACGTTTTTTTGCCTGAAAAGTTGCACCGAATCAGCCAGGCCATCAGGGAGAATCCGGAAGCTGAGCTGTTGTACCACCCGGCAAAGATCCGTTTTGTCAACGAAGGAATTGAGTATATTAGCAATCCCGGCAGCCCGGAACCGCACAGTGGTTTTTTTAGGCGCATGTTGGTCCGCAACGAGGTTGGTGGCACCTCCATGGTTGTTGTCCGCAAGGAGGTACTTATGGATGCTGGTGGTTTTTGGGAAGATCTGCCGGCCCTGGAGGATTATGAATTGTGGCTTCGGCTTGTGAGAAAAGGGATCCGGTTCATGCACCTTAAGGAGCCCCTCACAAAATATATTTACAACACCAAAAAGAGAAGCATCACCAAAAGCCAGCAGGCCAGGGAAGAGGCGCTTGCCATGATAGAGCGGCGGTATGAGTCAGACTACCGGCAACTGAATCCCGACGAAAAGAATCGTTATGCCGAACGCAACCTGCGGGCTTATGTGTTCAAGGCCCTGCTGAACCGACATCCCGGGGCGGCATTCCATTGGCAATGGAGGGTTTTTGCCCACACGAAAAGCCTCAAGGATTTGGGTATGCTGTTGGTTATTCCTTTGGGTATTCGTACCGTCCTCTACCTGCGATCCGTTTATGGATAAACCCCACGTACCATGAGCAGCCGCACCAAATCGTTGTATCACAAAGCAGCCCTGCAGGCCGGCCTGCAGGCCGTCGGACCGGAGGAGATGCGGGAACTGAAAGGGGTGTTGCTCGGGATGATGGATGAGTTTCTGGCCGTGTGTCAAAGGCACCGGCTCACGGTCATGATGCGCAGCGGCACGCTCCTCGGGGCGGCGCGGCACAAGGGGTTCATCCCCTGGGATGACGACCTGGACTTCATGATGCCGAGAAAGGACTACGACCGTTTTTTGGAGGTTTTCGACCGGGAGATGGGGCAGGCCTACGTGGTGCAGACCCCCCGCACGGAACCCAATGCCTGTTTCGGGTTCATGAAGATCCGCAAGAAAGGGACGGCCTTCGTGGAGGTGGAAACTGCTGGCCTGCCCATCCATAAGGGCCTGTTTCTGGATGTGTTCCCGCTGGAAAACGCACCGGCCTCCCGCACCGGGCGGTTCTTCCACGGGCTTGCCTGCATCCTGCTCAAGCAAATTACCACGGCCACTGCCCTGTACCGTTACCCATCGGCCCCCATGAAGGTTTTGCGCAAGCATTCCGGGAAACTGAACCGCCTCCTTGCCATGAGGGAGGGACTCGGTTTTCTTTTTTCCTTTTTCTCCGTCGGATGGTGGAACCGTGCCACGGAAAACCTGTGCGCCAGGTACCGGCACCGCCCCTCGCAGTTCCTGGTGGCCCCTTACGGGGGCAAAGGGTATTTCGGGGAGGTCTACCCCAGGGAAGTCTTTTTCCCCACCGTCCTGTTGCCTTTCGAAGGCAGGCAGCTGCCGGCACCGGGGCAGTGGGAACAATGGCTGTTGACAAAATACGGGAACTTTATGCAGGTCCCGGCGGATGGAAGCCGGGAAATACACTGGGTGGCGGAATGGAGCCTGGCGTCAGCGGTTCAGCAACAGGAAAGAAAATGACCGGAAATACAAAGACCCACAGGATAGTTGGTTATACCACCGGTGTGTTCGATTTATTTCATGTCGGGCACCTGAACATCCTGAAGCGTGCGAAGGAGCATTGCGATTTCCTGATTGTCGGGGTGACTACGGATGAACTGGTGCAGCAACGGAAAAAGAAAAACGCCGTGATTCCCTTCCGTGAGCGTTTTGAGATCATTGCATCCATCAAATATGCCGATCAGGTGGTTGCGGAAGACAACCTGGATAAATGGGCGGCATGGGAGAAATTCCGGTTTGATGTCATTTTTAA
>CAYZCW010000026.1:0-10418 GCA_964477035.1 uncultured Bacteroidales bacterium | reverse complement strand
TTTCTGACACTGCAGTAGCATATGGTGAGCGGGTTTCATCCCCAACCCTTCAAGTAAACAAGCTTAAGAATGTGCTATTATATCTCCTGGAGCAGTGTGCCGGGAAACCCAACATCGGTGAGACAGTCCTTTACAAATTGCTGTATTTTTCTGATTTTAACCATTACGAATTGTACGAGGAGCACATGACGGGGGCCACCTACCGCAAGCTGCCCTATGGTCCCGTACCACAACAGCTGGATGCCATCATCGGGCAAATGATCCGGGACAAACAGCTCAGGAGAGTAAAAGTCCAATACCACGGTTACCCTCAGACACGCTACCTGCCCTTGACGAAGGCCGATCTGCGCCAGATAAAAGCCAGCGAGAAAGAAGTCATCGACAGGGTCATCGCCCAGATGAGTGACTGGTCTGCCAGTGCCATCAGCGAATACTCCCACCGGGATATGCCCTGGCTGGCCACCAGGGAAGGAGAAGAAATCAACTATGAGCTGGCATTCTACAGGGAACTGCCTTTCTCCATGAGGAGCTATGAGGAAGACACGGAACGTACTAAAAAATACTTCAACTAAGACCCCAAATGTTCAACGCGCCTGATTCATCCTCCCCTCAAAATACTCCCGGGTCTCATCATCCACGAAGTAAACGTAGCAGCTCTTCATGCTGAAGCCTGCCTGGCCTTAGCGGCGGCAAAACCCAAACGCTAGGAACTCATGCAAAATCAGTGAGCCACAAAATCACTAACCAATGAAAAACAAAACCCTGATTGTATTGATTCTCTTCCTGGCCGCCGGATGCCGGCAGGCGGCGGATCCCCCTACCGGTACAGATCCCCTGGACGTGCTGAGGGACGGGCAATGGATTGACCTCACCTGGGCGTTCGATGAGGAGTCGGTCTACTGGCCCACCAACATCCCCTTTACGCATGATACAGTGTTTGCGGGGATCAACGAACAGGGTTGGTATTATTCATCCTTCCGGTTTGCGGCCGAGGAACACGGAGGCACCCATTTCGATGCGCCGGTGCATTTTGCCGAAGGGGGCATGACCGTGGAGCAGGTGCCCCTGGAGCAGCTGACCGGGGAGGGGATCCTGGTGGATGTCAGGCGGCAGGCGGCGGATGACCGCGATTACCTGATCACGGCCGAAGACCTGCAGGCCTGGGAGGCGGCGCACGGGCGAATCCCCGACGGGGCGATCGTACTCTTTAACACCGGATTCTGGACATTCTATCCCGACAAGGAGGCCTATACCGGCACCACCCTGACCGGGCAGGAAGGGGTCGCCAATCTGTCCTTCCCCGGGATCCATCCCGACGCGGCCCGCTGGCTGGTGGAGCACCGGAGCATCAAGGCCGTCGGACTCGACACCCCCAGCATCGATTACGGAAAGTCGACCGACTTCATGACCCACCGCATCCTGTTCGCCCACGGACTCACCGCCTATGAGAACCTCGCCCGCCTGGACGAACTTCCGCCGAAAGGCTTCTGGGTCATGGCCCTCCCCATGAAAATCCGCGGAGGCAGCGGCGCCCCGCTGAGGATTGTGGCGTTGGTGCCGTAGGTGGGGGTTGAGTTTTGTAGTCGGATGGGGCTGGGGGGTTTCCCCGGTTCAGTTGTATACCGGGCCAACCATTTCTAAGGCATACTGCATTTCTTCCTTGAGAAAACCAACTCTCTGGAGGTTTCAGGTTAGCTCAATACAATCTTATTTCCCGAAATCACTGTATTCTTATTTCCTGTTTACAACCGGTTAATTCACTCCTCATACAGGATAGAACTAAGGGGAGAGAACCTAAGGAAAAAACGGTAAATTTGTCAGCCTACCTCGTTCTTTGATACCAAAACCCCAGGGGGTCAATATCACCGGAATATCCCCTACGGTTGGCGGTATGAAAAGTTGCCGATTGCGGGCGATTTCCTGTCAAGTTACACAAAAGTTGGAGCGGGCTACAACCCATGAATAACCTACTGTCCCGGCAATTTTTAATACCGCGTGTTATGGGCTGGGGTTCTTTATCTTTCATTTTCTCGGTTAATTTTCATTGTATCCAAATTTTCTAGTTTGCAATACTTCTTTCCACCAACTTTCTCTCTCAATAATTATTTGGTCGTCAGTCGTTGATTTGTAAATGTCAAGTATTGAGTATCTAAAATTTTGTTTGATGTGGTCAAAACTCAATATTTTCAAACCCACATTTCCACCATGTCCAGTTTTAACATATGCTCTCCAACGTCCTAAAATCATATTTTCTCCATATGCCGACCCAACATATTTTTTCCCGTTCGATATATCTGTCAACAAATAAACCCCTTTTTGATTTTGAAGAGCAGTTTTCCAGTTGTCCTTTTCCAAAATTCGATTCATTTCATCCCACGAAATATTCACTTTTTCATAGCCTGGAAATAAGTCATTGTCAAACGTGTCAGGTAAAATTTGTGAGATTTCACAGTCATCAATAACCGATTCAGCATTTCGAATCATTGTCTGTGCTTTATTATCGAACTTTATAATTAGTCGTCCTAAATACTTTTCATACTCAGTCAATGTTTCGTATTCATATCCAACACCATTTTGAATATTCAAGTCTTTTGTTATTCTGCCAATATGAAACAATAACCACAAATTCTCTTTGGGCTTAATTTTGACAAACCCAACTGTGATTTGTCCGCTTCTATAAGATTTTCTTTTATTGTAATTCCAATACTGTCCGTTAAGCATAATTTGTATGTCGCCATTCTTAAATATCTCAATTGGATTCCAATTTTGCTCAAACATTAAATTGAATCTGATTTTAACGTTGTCTAAATTGTCAAGTCTAAGAATGTCATTAAGTTTTATGCTTTCCATTTTATATTCTCAAGTTTGTTTGTAGTCTGTTTTTTACCCTTGCCCACAACGGTTTGCGGCTTTGCGTAGTGGCGGATTTTTAGCACAAAAGTTCAATCGAAGAACTGCACTTGAACCTACCACAAAACTGTCATACGAAGCACTGCACCCGCCATTACGCAAAACCGCTGTTGGCAGCTGGTGTTCTGTTGTCTGTCCTTGTAAACCATTGTCGCTGTTTAGTTTCCGTGTCTTTGTCGTGTTGGTCTGTGTGTCGGGTGTTTTAATTTTTTTTGAAGGGTAGGAAAAAATATTTTGAATTTTCTCTTGCGTTGGGGCAGGCATACTCTTTGGCAAGCTTAGGTCTGTGCGTTGGCTTGTGCGGCTTGCCAATGTGTATGACTGCTGTGCGTTGGCTGTATGTGTTTGTTGTCCTGTCATTACGCTGCTTTCTGTTTGTAAAGATGTTCTTGAAATTCTATAAACAGTCGGCTGATGTTTGCCACGTCTCCCAAAATTTCTTTTGCGTCTTCCAATGATTGATACTTGTTTGTCAACAAGATTGGTAGTTTCTCTTGGTCGAGTTCGTCCACGCCTGTTTCAATGTATTTGCTCAAAACGAATGTGATAAACTCTTTTTGTTTGTCGTTGAGTAAAGCAAAAATGGTCGCTTCGGCTGCTTTGGCTCTGGCTTCTCTGGTCATTGCGATATAGTCGCCATTGAAAACATATTCCAACACGTCATACAAGTCGCTTTTTTCCATATCTACCAATTTTTGCAAAGTCAGTAAATCGTCTTTCGGGAAACCTGCTGCATCTAAATTTTCTAATAGAGTTTTTCGTGTCAATGGGTTGCTCCAAAGTTTCCGCAATTCTTCTTCGTCTTTGAAAAGTTTCGGTAACTCTCCAAACAGATTATTCAAAAATTCTTCTGCTGAAATAGGTTTACCGTCTGCACTCCAAAACGAAGTGGAAACCATATGTTGAATTTCTCTTTCCTTACCATTTTTCAGTTTGATTTTTACTTTCTTCTTGCACACACAAGGTCGCTGTCCGCATTTCTCACAAGGTTGTGGCGGTTGTTTTTCGCAAACGCAAGGTCTTTCTCCGCAAACTGGGCAAGGTCTTGGTGGAACATACTCGCATTCACACGGATTTTGTCCGCATTTTTTGCAAGGCTCTTCTTCCAAAGGTTCTCCGTCCCATTCAGGGTCTGAAAAGTGTTTGTAGGCATCTACAAAGTCGTAAATGGTAAAAAACTCTTTGCCGTCAAAAAGTCTTGTGCCACGTCCAACGATTTGTTTAAACTCAATCATTGAATTTACTGGACGAAGCAAAACGATATTGCGAATGTTTCGTGCATCAACTCCTGTAGAAAGTTTTTGCGAAGTGGTCAGAATGGTTGGAATTGTTTTTTCGTTATCCTGAAATTCTCTCAACAGTCTTTCGCCTTCTTCTCCGTCATTGGCTGTTACACGAACGCAATAAAAAGGGTCTTTGCTTTTAGCGTTTTGGTTTACCAAATCCCTTATCAATGCTGCGTGTCCTTGATTGGCACAAAAGATTATTGCCTTTTCGTTTTGGTTGGCTTCATCTAAAAATATGTTTACCCGCTTAGCTTCCCGTTCTATTATTTCAATGGTGCGGTTAAAGTCTTTTTCTTCATACAGTTTGCCTTCTTCAATTTCTCCTTCTACAATCGTGTCGTCTGATGTGTAGCGGTAATCGTCCAAAGTAGTTTTAATGCGTTTTACTTTGAAAGGAGTTAAGAAACCGTCATTGATGCCTTCTTTCAGCGAATAGATGTAAACAGGTTCACCAAAGTAACGGTAAGTGTCCACATTGTCTTTTCGCTTGGGTGTAGCGGTTAAACCCAATTGCACTGCCGGACTGAAATATTCTAAAATGCTTCTCCAATTGCTTTCGTCATTTGCTCCGCCACGATGACACTCGTCAATAATGATAAAATCAAAATAATCGGCTGTATATTCGCCAAAGTAGGGTGCAGGTTTTCCTTCTGCATCCGTGCCACTCATAAAGGTTTGAAAAATGGTGAAGAAAATACTGCCGTTGGTCGGCACTTTTCCGCTTTTCTTTATTTCATTGGGTTTTATCCGCACCAAAGCATCTTCGGGAAATGCTGAAAATGAATTGTAGGCTTGGTCGGCTAATATGTTTCTGTCAGCCAAAAACAAAATTCTTGGTCTGCGGTTGCCGTCTCGTTTTAGGTTCCAACGGGTTTGAAAAAGTTTCCAAGCTATTTGAAAAGCGATTGCCGTTTTTCCTGTTCCTGTGGCAAGGGTAAGTAAAATTCTTTCTTTGCTTTGTGCAATGGCTTCAACGGTTCGTTGAACGGCTATTTCCTGATAATATCTTAACTGCCAACTTCCGCTTTTGTCTTCAAAAGGAACATTGGCAAACTTTTCTCTCCAATCATTTTGCTCGGTAAAGGTTTTATTCCAAAGTTCGTCAGGGCTTAGAAAATCTGTTACCAAACCTTCTTCGCTTGATTTCATACAGATTTGGTAAATGGCTTTTCCGTTGGTGCTGTATGTGGTTTCTAATTTTAGTTTTTCTGCATATTTCTTGGCTTGCATTACGCCTTCGCCTACTGCCAATTCATCACTTTTGGCTTCTACCACTGCCAACTTGATGCCTTTGTAAACCAATACATAATCGGCAATTTCTCTTTTGCCCCTGCTACCACCTGTTTGAATTTTACCTGCCGTGATGCTGTATTCACGAAGGACTTTAGAGCCTTCCACAACGCCCCAACCACAAGCTTTTAGCTTTGGGTCTATGAGTTCTGCTCTTGTTTCTGCTTCGTTCATTGTCTTAATATTTTAGCTTCCGAGCCAACCGATTATTGGTTGAACAAAATCAGGGATTGGAATTGATTCTTCTTGTGCCATTAATCTGGCTCTTAATGTTTTGTTTCTGCCAAATTGTTGACAATACACTTGGTATGTTTTATCTGAATAGAATCTTTTGCATTCATCTTCATAATTCTTTTCAAATACGAAAACCTGAACTCCCTTACCTGCATAGGAATTTAAAAGTTCATTGTATTTTGATTCTTCGTCCTTTTCATCTTTTTTGAAGTCAGAACTATCTGTATCATAAACTAAGCCGACTGGAATTTCAAAAGAAATTGCTAACTCAACAAAGTCAATCAAATTTCTTTTGCCACCAACTTCAATGATTGTGCTACCAACGCCATCAAAATCAATCCCCATTCGTTTTGCAAATTCAGGGAAAGCCATTTTTTCAGTATCTCCTTCAACAATTAGAAGTTTTCTTGCAAAGAACATTTCATTACGTTCAGGGTCTAATTCCTTTCTGAATTTGTTTTTTAAAGCATCACTTGTTTGAAGCGTTGATTTTTTGATATGCGTTCCATTATTATTCTTTGAAACGATAACAATTTCATTGAACTCAGGAATAGTAACAAAATGAGGTGAATGAGTGATGTAGATAACTTGGTTCGTTTCACCAATTTGTCTGATTGTTTTATACAGAGACCTTTGCATTTGCGGATGCAAATACATTTCAGGTTCTTCGATTAAAAATAATGCACCTTGTTTTTTTCTGTCTTCAAATGCTTTAAGAATAGCTAACACAATTGCGTTTTGGAAACCTGCACCTAATTCTGTTGCATTAATGTTGTATTCGTGCTCCTTTACGTAAATTTCTAATGACTTATAGAACTCAAGTGAACTTAATGGATTAAAATATAAATCGAGTTTATCGGTTTCAGTTTCGGGATTAAATCCGAGTTGTTTGAGTGCATTATCTTTTATTGCTTTTTCAAGTGCAAGAAATTCATCTGTTCTTAAAGTTCTTATTGCTTCATCAATAGCTTGTTTGAAGCGTTCAATGCGTGGCAACATTTTCCCGCTTCCTTCCTTTCCAACTTCAATAAGATTAACGGGATTTTCAAAATCAGCATTAATATCTTTCATCAATGTTCCAAGAATTGAATTTCTACTACTTGGAAGTTGATTTTTTAAATTTCTGTCTGTTCCGATAAAAATAACTGGAAATGCTTCTTGAAGTTCTTGTGGGATAGTGGTCAACGGAACCATCTGAGGTTGCTCACCTTTTTTTGGTCTTGATTTGAATCCGAATACAGGTTTATCATTAAGTTGCAAGCATTGTTTCTCTAATCTTCGTTCGCCTGAATTTTCTCCTTTCTTGTATCGGGTATAATAGAATCTAACTTTCGGTATTTCTACAGGAATCCCAACATATTGTTCGTATTGGAATGGTTCATCAAATTCAAAATCAATAATTATATCTGTGTCGTAATCTTCATTATAAACATCATTTTCAAAAAATGTGTTTTTAGTCACCCAATCTCTCCCAAGAACTCTATAAATAGCACTTAATATGTTGCTCTTACCACAGTTGTTAGCTCCAATTAAGGCATTGACCTGTTCAAGATTTAACTCCAAAGGCTCTTTTATTGAACGAAATCCTTGTATGTTAACTTTTCTTATTCTCATACTGCAACCGCTTTTTCTGTTTTCAACTCCCCTGCAAACGCTTTTTGCAAGATTGATTTTTTCAGTTCTTCCAAATCATCAATTTTCTTTTGATACACCGCTTCCAATTTTTGTGTTTCGGCTCGCAGGGCATCTAATTGGCGGACGATGGTTTGTTGTTCTTCTTTAGTTTTTGGGAAAGCTATTTCATACTTATTTAGTTTTTCAATTGTCAAGGCACTATACGCTGCTCCTATTGCAAGACTTTTAATTTTCTCTACAAAGGCTGTCAAAGCATATTTCAAATAATTCGTGTCTAACCGTTGAAAATCCTTAAACCAAACAATATTTCCGTCTTTAAAATAAAACTCGTTTTCGTTTTCTATTACCATAATTTCACCGATAGTTCCAACGGCAGACATTAGTAAATCTCCAATTTGAGGCACGCCAAATGATTTTTTAATTTGCTCGTATCTATCTTTTGAAATAAATAATTCAAGGGTAATTGGTTTGCCGTTTGATAATTCTTTAATCTCCTTTGTTCTGTAAAATGGAACACCATCTTTTACATATTCGCTTTTATATATTCGCTTACTTGAGGTAATAGTTCCTAGTTCATCTAAGCATTTAACTTCCCAATCATTATTCCCATTCTCAAACACCCCCTGCAAATAGCTTTCAAAAAGTTCTTTGGCGTTTTTGAGGTTTTGTTCGGCATTGGCTTTTGCCTTGGCTATGGTGGCAAAAGCTTCATCTAATATGGAAACAATGCGTTGTTGTTCTGGGAGTGGGGGAATTGGAACGGAAACTAAACCTAAATTTTTTCTGCTAATCCTTTGTCGTGTTGCTCCTGTTACTTGCTTTTGAATTTCATTTTGATATTCATTTGAAAGCGAATAATATAGAAACCAATTTGAGAGTAGTTGTTTTTGGTCAAATCGAATAATGGTGCAATCAACAGCAGTTATCATTTTTTCGCCTGTATCAGGCAAAATACAAGCTCGTCCAACTGGGTCGGGCAAGCGTGAAACCAAACAATCTCCTTCAAAAATTTCAGTGCAACGTAATTTTTTAAAAGTATTTTCTGAAATGTAACGGGCTTTTTCGCCCCTGTCTTTAAATATTCCGTTTCCAACATTTCCTGTTTGAATAAGGCGTATTCCTTCTGCCGATTGGTCTTTACTTTCAATCCAATCGCCATCTTCAAAGACGGTGCTTATATCAACTATTTTCTTTCTTCCCCAATTCTTCATATCAGTTCCAAAATTGAGTTAAGGATTTCGGCACTTTCTTCGTCCAATGCTTTCATTTCTTCCAAAATGGCTTGCGGTTGGCGTAGCGTTACTTCTTCTTTTTTGTTCGGGTTTTTTACGCTCAAATCAAAGGTGCTTTGGTCAATATCTTTTACATTCACTGTCCAAGAGTTTTCGCTATCGGCAAAGGTTTTTTGCAATTCTACAAATTCTGCCAAGTCGTTTTCATTGAGCGGGTTGGTCTTGCCCAAATTGCGGTCGAGGTTCAACTGGTAAAACCAAACCTTTTGTGTGGCTTTGCCTTTTTCAAAAAACAACACTACGGTTTTTACACCCGCACCGGTAAAGGTGCCACCGGGCAAATCCAACACGGTATGCAGGTTGCAGTTTTCCAACAAGGTTTTGCGTATGGCAACGGTGGCATTGTCGGTATTGCTCAAAAACGTGTTTTTAATCACCACACCTGCCTTGCCGCCTGCTTTCAGTATTTTAATAAAGTGCTGCAAAAAGAGCGAAGCGGTTTCGCCTGTTTTAATCGGGAAGTTTTGTTGCACTTCGGCTCTTTCTTTTCCACCAAAAGGCGGATTGGCAAGCACCACATCATAGCGGTCTTTTTCCTGTATATCGGCAAGGTTTTCGGCAAGCGTGTTGGTGTGTATGATGTTGGGAGCTTCCACACCGTGCAGAATCATATTCATCACACCCAATATATACGCCAATGATTTTTTCTCCTTGCCGTAAAAGGTGCGTTTTTGCAGTGTCTCGGTTTCTTTGGCAGAAAGTCCTTGCCCTGAGCCTGTCGAAGGGGATTTGCTGTTTCGCAAATAGTCAAACGCTTCGCAGAGGAAGCCCGCACTGCCTACAGCACCGTCATAAATTTTGTCGCCAATTTTTGGGGCAACCACTTTTACAATGGTTGTAATGAGCGGTCGGGGTGTGTAGTATTCGCCACCGTTTCGCCCGGCATTGCCCATATTTTTGATTTTGTCTTCATACAGGTGGCTCATTTCGTGCTTCTCTGCGTGGGTGCGGAAACGTAACTCGTCAATGCGGTTAATTACTTCACGCAAATTGTAGCCGCTTTGTATGCGGTTTTTCAGTTCGCTGAAAATCTCGCCAATCTTGTATTCAATAGTATCAGCACTCTCGGCACTCAGCTTAAACTTTTTGAGATAAGGAAAGAGTTTGTTGTTTACAAAGTCAGTGAGGTCGTCACCTGTAAGGGCTTTGTGGTGGTCGAGTTTTCCGTCTTTACCTTTTGGCATTGCCCAAGCTGTCCATTGGAAGTCTTTGTCAATGATAGGCGTGTAAGTCTTGCCTGTCAGTTCGGCTGCTGTGGCTCGGTCTTTCTCTAAGTCGTCCAAATATTTGAGGAACAAAATCCAAGAGGTTTGCTCCACATAGTCCAATTCACTGCCGCAACCTGCGTCTTTGTGAAGTATATCGTCAATATTTTTAAAAGTCTGCTCGAACATTATTTATGTCTGTTTTTATCAATTTATAAAGTTATCATTCTTGTCGGTGCGGTGGCAAAAAATGGCTCTTTTGGTTTTGCTGAAGGGTCGGCTTGTGGGCGGGGCAAAACCAAATGTGCCATTTGCGGGCTGGCATTAAAATTCAAAATATTATGTGCGGTGGGAAAAAAATTAAAACACAGAAGGGTAAGCAATGAGTGTCGGCTTACTCGTTGTCCGTTTGTTGTATGATTTGTATGTCTGTGTTCACCTATCAAAATGGTTTACTTTTTCTCTGTTTTTGTCATCTGTTTGTCGTTGTGGTGTCGTCTTTTACACTTGCTGCCAACGGTCAGGTGTTGCCGCCAGTACGGGATTCACGGTATATCGGTCGGATA
>CAYZCW010000025.1:0-10745 GCA_964477035.1 uncultured Bacteroidales bacterium | reverse complement strand
GACTGAATGGAAAATGGGACAGACTCGATTTTCCAAGTTTTCTCGAATCGAAGCTTTAGACAATGCTCTTTCTCGACGATTGTTCTCACGTCTTGCGCGCGTATTGGAGGATGGTGGACCGTTGACGGACAACGTTGTTTTCACGTGAACCATAGTGGTTTATTCTCTTTGACTGGGGGTGTCTTCGTGGGCGGAGCAGGAAATAGGCTCCGTTCTTTTCTTTTTGTGAATAAGAAGTCCCTCACAGTTTTTTGCCTTCGATTTCTTGTTCACTGTGAAAAATGGAGCCTGACCCTATTTAATATGGTGCAATCGACACAGATAATAACCATCTGGGACATTCCGGAGATCAACAGACTTCTTGAAACGGCAAGAGAGCTAAGGAGCTGATAACATGGGCTGGAATTGGCAGGAAGAACTGAAAGCAATAGTAAAGACAGCGGTTGAGAGAAAACTGAACGACCTGGGGCTGAAAAAGCAATGAAAAAACTCGGACAGCAATCAGGGCCTGGTATATACAGACTCTGTGTAAGGCGCGATGAGGTCCTGCTCTGCAGAAGGGAACTCGAAGCCCAAAAGAAGTCTGAACTGTCTTTCGAGCAGGCCAGAGAAGAACTGATCGAAAAACTATCGGAACGACTTTTAAAACTTCTTCTGGAGATAAATCGAATGGAAACGGAGAGACTGCTGCCCTACACTGTATTCTCTATCTCGGACTTCACAGACGACCTCAGTACTGCCCATTACGTCTATCTCCAAAAGCACATGCGAGAGCGAACCTCTTTCGTTGTCGATAAGGGAAGAGCCCAGGAAGCTCTCAGAGAAGTACCCCGAACAGCTCCACTACGGTAGAGCCGTAATACTCCCCAGAGAGTATGACATTACATTCATTGTAGGATTTATAAACCACTTCTACGGAAAGGAAGAGTAGAATCACGACAGAATTACGTGATTTTGTTCTGAATGTTAACTATGATATAATATTCGTAAGTACTCGAGATTTTGCAATGCAGCAATCGATGGATCAGTCAAATGAAGTTTATCTAATGAAAACCGTGGTTGCGGAGGATATCTGATGTGACTGAAGTACTCAACCGTCTCGAGCAAACACTACAAAAACAGGTTGCTGATGAAGATCTGAGAGTTATTAGCAATCTTGTGTATACTGAAGAGGAAATACTAATCATTGAGTCTGAATTCAAGAATGTGATTCTAGGTTATTCCGTTAATTCATCTGCCACTGAAAACAAAGCCTATAGAAATTCCATCGAATATCTGTCGGAGAAATATCCGTTATGCTTCGCGCTTTACCTCGTATGGCACGGCATAGTCCACTACAAAGATAATAACTTCTGGAAAATCCCTTTGGAGTCACTCAATCTTCAAGACGATGCCAACACACAGAGACTGGTGGGCAGTAGATTTCTAGCCATTCTCGATAGATTCGGCTTAGATAGGTTCAATGTTTCTGAAACAACACACACATTCGTTACTCCAATCCTCTCTCACGGTAAGGTTCCCAATGAATATCTTGAGCAATTCTTTGAGGGGTTTATTTCTGAGCTCTATTCAGCTATTCCAGATGACATACAGGTCTACCAAGTAGTGAAGAGCATCTTGGGTGCTATTAGAAAGTCCAATAATGATTCGCTCAAGAGAGATGAAATCGAGAAAAGACTGAGAGATTTAGATACTGAAGAAGAATTGTTGCGCTTTGTGAAGAGTCACTGGGAAATCATCGAGAGAATGTTCATATTTTCGTCAGAGCGGAGATATCATAAAAGTTTTGAAGAGATACTGAACTACGGAAGAGAATACTATGAGAGCCTTGTCTCGTTTGCAGAAAATCAGGAAAATGTTAAGAATCTTATTAAGCAAGAACTCTTTCTGAAAGATAGATTTAGAAGCCTCTACTCTAACCTAATTACGCAAGTCCTCGGCGATATTGAATTATATGCTGAAGAAGAGAAGTGTTTTAGTAATGTACTTTCTTCAGACCCAATCCATAAGACAATAATCAGAAGGAATTCGAGCTTACCAGAAGTTAAGAGACCTTTCATAAAGAAAAAACGCGGCGAACACGATAGTCGAAATGTCGGACATCGAGAGAGAAATCTACACAAGATCTTCGACATCCTAGGAGAAATAAAGAAGATAAGCAATTCTGTGAATGATGTTGAAAGCCGAAAGCGAGTATTTCAACAGAAAATGGAGATGCTTCTAAGTAAGCTTGGAAAGGACTCGTTCATTGTTACTTTCTTATGGAGGATGTTATTGCATCAGATAACCAAAATCGGCCATGGTGATATTGAAATAGGTAAACAAAGACTTCAGGAACAATTCGATCTTATTGACGAACTGGCAAGA
This sequence comes from uncultured Bacteroidales bacterium, assembly GCA_964477035.1. Taxonomy (GTDB): domain Bacteria; phylum Bacteroidota; class Bacteroidia; order Bacteroidales; family UBA7960; genus SLSG01. Next base: position 8,378 of record CAYZCW010000025.1, on the reverse strand, counting down.
CACGGATTAACAGCTCAGGAAGCCGTCAAAATATGTTTCTCGGTTCTCGACAGACAAATTTCTGAAGATAATCTTCCTGGTCTACTTTCTGAAGTTGAGAATGAGAAAAAAGAGCTTCTGAAGGAATTGGAACTTGTTGATAGCTCAGAACACGGTATCTCGAGTTTTGAGTATTTGAATAAATCTACCAAATACTTCCTCCTACTTGGTGAAGAAAGTGCTTCAGATTTTGTTTCTGAATGCATTAGACTACTCAGGAATCTCAAAGAAGGCAAGAGTATTACGCTTGATATTGAGACGAAAGTATCAAGACGAATAGTAGAGCAGATGCAACAGTGGTGGGAAGATAAGACTGAGGATAGTCATATTAGGCAAAGTCATGACAGCCTGAATAGGAAGCATTCCTCCCCATTTCCTGTTGGTATCAGAAAGCTGATAACTCCGAAAAGATACTATATGAATACCGTAAAAGAAAGCAAGAATCCAAATACAAAGAACATAAGGATTCCGTATCCATATCTCTCATGGAATCCTGACGAGGGAAGTATTTTCATTACAATGTCAGAATCGCGCCTTGTTCACAAGGGACAAAGAACTGCTTCACTAGTAGTTAATACAAAAGATGAAGAGCAGAACGTGATTCTTGATCTCCGGGTTCGTGGAGGTACTCTGTACACAATCGAAAAAACCTTTGTCCTAAAAAGGCTGGCTCCAAAAATCAAACTTTCCCTGTCGTTCGACGGCAATTTGGAACGAGAATGGCAAGCCAATCTCATGAGTGATGCAAAACCATACTTGTTGTTCGACAATCAGGGAGAGTTGATCGAAGATTGTTCCCAGGATTATGATCTCTACTACCTACTTCTTCCTTCGGGGCTAACTCTTGTTGATAAGCAAGAAAAAAGGCACCTTCCAGCAAGATGCAAATATGAAGATTTCTCTGCGTTCGAGATCTCTTATGATGGACGCGATCAGTATTTCATAAGAGGCGACGACATAGAAATAAATCTGTTTGATAAAGAGCCATTCCAGCGCTCGAGGATAGTGGGTAAGACAAACCCCCATATTGTGGCAAACGGTTACCCGATCTTTATCGGCCCCGAAACACCAAGAATCGAACTGTACACAAGCGACATTGACGAACTCGAAAATCTTAGCATAGAGTTCCAAGGAAAAACATTCAAGAAGAAGATTGGCTACAAAGATTTCAGAAGACTCTTTTGCGAAGAAAAACAAGACAACGCAGATCCCTCAATTCTACCTCTAGAAGGACTTATAGATGACAACTATGGAGATTTTGCAGTAACAATTCGGCATAAAAAAGGGCATTTTCATCGCGAACAGTTCAGGTATATTCCAAGGATTGATCTGGTTTTCTCAAAAGAGTTTTTTGTGCCGACTAATCGTATAGCAGAAGGCAAAATAGACACGGATCTTGACTCCGGATTTTTCATTCATTGGACCGATGAAAGTCTTGGAAATGCTTCGGGCAAGAGCAGCCTGATCTTCCCGACATCTATGGTCTATCTTGACGGACAGATTCGTTCAATGAATGGGACCTCTATTGATTTCGCCATTGAGATACCAGCCATAAGGTGGAGGAAGAAAAGCGAAGCTGAATGGAGAATAACAATAGAAGAGATCTGGCATGAAGAGTTGGGAGAAATCGAGATATTCTTGCCAAAAATACTCGAAAACAATATTGAAGTCAGTCTTGAAGATACCGAACAATCGCAGAAACTTCACTTCGGAAACGACAGAATTGTTACGGTCAACCTCCTTGAGTTCAGCGATACAGTTAGAAGTGAAGATAAGCGCGATAGCTTGATGATCGTTCTAAAAGGTGTCAATAGAACTAACGGACAACAGATAAATGTTCCTCTTGTTTATATAAGACGTAAATGGAAGATCCTTGACTTCAAATATGAAATTAAACCATTGAAAGGGAAGCAAAAATCATTGATTATAAATTGGAAAGAACTTGGACACCCTAAGAATAGAGTAGTAACCATCTGGAAGAAGTACGGACGGTCGGTCCAGCTTCTGAAGAAGCAATCATTGCAAGACGGTGAAGAGAGTGTCTCTATTCTTCTTGATTCGGATGCTTTCAGCAAGAAGCTGATAGCTGCGTTTTTAATTGATGATGGATTTTTGGACGTAGACAATACTTATGATGACCTCGAAAACGATCTCAAATTCGAAATCGACTTTTATAACACAGGCTTTGTGCTTGAAAAGATGCAAAACCTGGGTTTGCTAATAACCAGCTTTTCGGGGCCTAATCATAGGTCTGATATAACTGTTCACAAATCTTCGTCTGACGAAAAAATGAGCATACAGGATATTGAAGATCACGAAGTTGGTGGAGAAAGCGAAATCCTATTCTCAGGTCATATAAAGAGAGATTTTCGAGGTAAGAGATTTGACTTCGGCCTATGTTATTTCACTGTCGACATGGATTCAAAGAAGATAACGATGCTTGTCGATAAGCCTGGTGGCGATGGTGCAATGTACTGTCCATTATGTAGAAGAGTATTCTGGGATGACATAGACGAAGAGCATCGGAAGCATCATATCATGGTTGATGAGGCTTCGTTCGAGCTGGGAGATGGAGAGCTTGTTTGATCCTATCAAGGCGACTGAAGACATTGTTGAAAACTATCTAAGCTACTTGAGAACGACCTTCAATTTCTCTGACCACGAATTGAGAGATCAACTAAACATACTACTAAACCATAAAGACAAGTTCTTCAAGGGTCCTATACTTGAAGCGACGCCTCCGTTCGAAAACGGGGCTACCATCCGAGGATTAGTAGAAGAAGGTGTGCTTTCCAAAGGTTTTCTGCAGTTCTCTACTGAAAATCTGGACATCGATCGTCCTCTTTATAGACACCAAGAAGAAAGTATAAGAAAGATCGTTACTCTTAATCGAAACGTGGTTGTGGCCACTGGTACTGGCAGTGGAAAGACGGAATCGTTTCTAATACCGATTCTGGACAGTCTTTTAAAGGAAATGGAGAAAAATACTCTTTGCCCCGGAGTGAGAGCTTTGCTTCTGTATCCTATGAATGCTCTTGCGAACGATCAAATGAAGAGGATGCGCTCCCTTCTCGCCAACTGCAGTGAAATAACGTTCGGCATATACACTGGAGAGACCCTCGAAGAAAACAAGAAAGCCGAAGAGAAGTTCATGAGAATCCACAACAACCGCTCTCCACTGAAGAACGAACTGCTTTCCAGAGAAAGGATGAGACAGACTCCACCAAACATTCTAATTACTAACTATGCAATGCTCGAATACTTACTTCTCAGGCCAGATGATAACGTTTTGTTCGATGGAGATTACGCGAAGTTCTGGCGTTTCCTGATACTTGATGAGGCGCATTCGTATAGTGGTGCAAAAGGGATTGAGACTTCTTTGTTGATTCGTCGACTCAAGCAAAGAGTCTACAGTTCTGAACCGTCTCCACTGAATTGTGTTGCAACAAGCGCTACTATCGGCGGATCAAGAGATGTCGATACTCTAAAGAGTATTGCCAGATTTGGTAGCGACTTGTTTGGTGAGGTTTTCTGCTGGGAAGAGGGTGTCCCGGAACTTCAAGATGTCGTACTTGGACATAGGAGAAACTTCGCATTAGAAGAGAATTGGGGAATGCCAGAAGACAACATTTATGACCAGCTGAATTGTGAACTGGACAACTCAAAGGAACCCGATACATCAAGACTACTCGCTATGCTTTCGGAGGCTGAAGTTCCGAATCAAATCATCGAGAGCTCAAAGAAGAATGCCAAAGACTGGCGAGCATTATTGTTTAATGTTTTCAAAAGGGATTCGAGAGTAATCAAACTGCGACTTCTTCTCGAAAAAGGACCAAAGGAGATTTCGGAAGTAGCTTCAGAGATCTTTCCTGGAGATCTTGACCGGAAAAGAAAACTCGTTTCAATGGTGGCTCTAGCCAACAAGCTAAAACACTCAACCGAAGACCTGGCTTTATTACATGCAAGATATCATCTTTTTATCAAAACTCTTGAAGGTGGCTATGTTTCCTTCTACCCTAAAAAGAGGCTCTTTCTCGAAAAACACAATGGAGTCATCGTTGATTCTGAGGAGTATCCGGCGTTTGAGTGCGCTGTGTGCAAGAATTGCGGGCAGCTTTACATAGTCGGCTACACTGTTGAAGAAAAGTTAAGGCAAGCTGTTGAAGAGCTCCAAGGTGACAACCATTCGCTTCAGTTCTATCTAGTGGTTGATGGTGGTTTCGCCGATTACTCTATCGCAGAAGATGAATTGGAAAGCGAAGAATCATCATTCGCTCCGGAAGACGAGTATATTCTCTGTGTAAAATGCGGTTCAATCCAAAAAAAGGACTTACTCGGCAACAAATGCAACTGCGGTAAAGAGCATACAATCCAGTTAATCAAGGTTAAATCTACTTCTGGCGAAGTCCATAAATGTCCGAGATGCGGATCATCCAATTCCCTTTTGTCGGTAGTAAGACGGCTAGTGATTGGTGACGAGTCTGCAACAAGTGTACTTGCAACTTCTCTTTATAGACACTCTCAAGAGATGGAAACGGAAAATCCAAAGACTGTAGACGATGAATGGGACACTTACACAGAAGTGACGTCCACACTTAGAAGCACTCGTCGCCTTCTTGTATTCTCGGACAGCAGACAGGAAGCCGCTTTCTTCTCTACATATCTTGGCGACTCGTATTCTCAAATCCTCAGGCGAAGGCTTATTGTAGATGCCCTTAAGGCAAACTACCAAAGAATCGTGAAAGACGAATGGTCTATAAATGACCTGGCCGAGTGTGTTTTGAATCATGTTGATCAATTGGGATTCTTCTCCCAGGAAAAGAGCCGTACAGAAAAGAAAAATCAATGTTGGTGTTGGATACTCTATGAGTTTCTTGCAAGAAGCGGTAGAAATAGCTTAGAGGGACTCGGAATAGTCGGATACTCTTTCAGGATACCCAGTAAATGGAAGCCTCCAAAGAGACTTAGAGAAATGGGGCTCTCTGATCAGGAGATAACAGACACATACAAAGAGCTTCTGGATTCTTTCAGAATATATGGGGCAATAGAGTTTCCGGAGGGCGTTCGGCCTACAGACGAGTTTTTCGAACCTAAGAATCAGCAGTATTCTTTCAAGCTCTCCGGAAAGGAACGTAACATAAACAGCTGGTATCCTTCAAAAGAATATCTGTCAAACAGAAGACTAGATTATCTCACTAAAATTCTTTATAAGCTTGGTATTAAAAACTACGAATCTGAAGGAAAATCTCTGCTGAAAGATATTTGGGAAAAGGATCTCTTTAGAAAAGAATCTTCAGCCTGGAAAGAAGTCTTTGTTGAATCCAGTGAAAGATCCGTAGGAACAGTCTACAGAGCAAGACATGAATTCTGGGAGCTTGCAATGGGAATCGGAGTTAATCCTAACGATTTTTATCGTTGTTCAAAGTGTGAGAAGCTGACTTTGAGATCTGTGCACGATGTATGCCCAAGTTACAAATGCGACGGTAAGCTGAAGAAAGTGAATCTGGAAGAAGAGATGAAGGACAATCATTACAGAAATCTCTATATGTCTATTGAACCGAAATTGATGGAAGTAGCCGAACATACTGCACAGTTAACTTCACAAAACGCGGCCGAGAAGCAAGACAGATTTTATAAAGGTGAAATCAATGTGCTCAGTTGTTCAACAACTTTCGAACTAGGTATTGATGTTGGGCAGCTTGAAACGATCTTGATGAGGAATATGCCACCAACTCCTGCCAACTACATTCAAAGAGCTGGACGAGCTGGAAGGCGCAGTGACTCGACTGCATTCTCACTCACTTACGCAAAACGTAGATCTCATGACCTCTTCTATTTCAAAGACCCAATGAAAATGGTCTCCGGAGTGATAAAACCACCAAAGTTCGAGTTAAAGAACTTCAAAATCATACTCCGTCATATGAATTCTGTCGCTATTGCTGCCTTCTGGAAAGAAAACCCTAAGTATTTTGGATCTTGCGAATCATTCTTCTTTAACAAGAGAGGCTCTGGCACCAATGCCTTCAAGGAATTCCTCTTAAAGAAGCCCGATAGCCTGTTGTGCGCTTTGAAAACAGTTGTCCCCCAAGAGCTTCATAAGAAGTTGGGAGTCGATGACTGGAGTTGGCTAGATAAGCTTATGAGCAATACAGATGGATCATTAGAAACTGCAACAGAAAAGATTGAAAAAGATATCGAGGCACTAGAGGCCAATATGGAGGAATCCAGCAGACAAAGAAACTACAGAATAGCAAGCAGGATGCAGGAAACCATTAAAACACTTAAGGACCGACAGATAATCGGTTACCTTTCACAGAACAACGTCATACCAAAATATGGATTCCCCGTTGACGTGATCGATTTGCAGACATACCATCACCCACAAGGGATGACAGTGGAGCTTTCACGGGACATGAAGATCGCACTTTCTGAATATGCGCCTGGGAGTCAAGTGATTGCCGATGGATACGTTTGGACAAGCAGATACATAAAGAGGAGGCAGGGTAAAGAATTTCCAAAGAATAGGTTTGTCATATGCGATCGTTGCGGCTATTTTGCCAGTTCATTGGAGGAACGTTCGGAAAAAGAATTGTCGGAAGCTTGTCCAGTTTGTGGAGAGAAATACAGTCGTTCTGGAAGCTACATTACACCAGAATTCGGGATGATAGGCGATTCTCCAGTTAAGCCATCAGCGAAGAAGCTAACAAAGACCTTCTCAAGCCGGTATTACTTCTCTTCAAAGACTATCGGAGATACACAAAGTAATACAAGTCATGAGAATGTTGCAGGATTGAATATCTCCATTAGCTCTTCTGAAGGAACTCTAGCGGTCATAAACAATGCTGGTGGAAAAGGGTTTTCCATTTGCAAGAACTGTGGTTTTGCGTTAGTTGGAAGGGATGAGAGACTTGAAAAGCACAGCGACCACTTCGGAAATAAATGCAAAGGCCAGTTTGAAAGACACATAGTCCTCGGATATGAGTTTCTTACAGATATACTTGAGATCTCCTTTGAGGATTACTGCAACGAACCCGATTACTCACTCTGGTATTCGCTTCTATATGGCATCCTAGAGAGTATAAGCAGCTCTCTAGAAATCGATAGAAATGATATTAATGGAGTCTTTAGATACAAGTCTAATCGTTTACCGACATTAGTACTGTTTGATTCTGTTCCCGGTGGTGCTGGTCATGTAAGGAGAGTAGTTCAAGAACACCGGCTTGAAGAGATTCTATTAGAAACTCTGAGAATAGTCGAAAACTGCGATTGCGGAAAGGAAGACGATGGCAAAGCGAGTTGCTATGGATGTTTGAGAAACTACTCTAACCAGTCATTCCACGAAATACTGGATAGAAGCAAAGTGATAGATTTCCTTAAACCATATCTTGGAACTCAGAACACAGTTGCCAGTTATGAGTAGGGTATCCCATAAACTAGGCATCTTAAATGATAATCGTAGTTTTTGCGAACAACGAATGCAGTTTATTCTTTATGCGCGTTCTACCGAACTCAAACGAACTGGAGCACTGACTTGCAGGAGCAAGCTGTAAAGACGGTTCTAGAACAGACCGAATACATCTGCCGTGATTTGGTTCTTCCTCATATTCTATGATTCCGTTACTAAACTTGGTTCTTATCACATTCTTCACTGCTCAATCTCAACTTTGACAGCAAAATGGAAGAAATCGCAGGAAGAAGATCTGAAAGTCTTATGAATTCGTCAAGATTAAATAGGGCTTCCTGAAAAAGCACATAAAGCGCATGAATAGTGAAGTACAGGCGAATAATGTGGTATAATGGTGCAGAATTCAAATAGTATCAGACTCCATTTTTCACACTATCCACTCTCCCTCTACATACACGTATTCCTCAGGGTAGATAAACCTCAGAATGCTATCACTGTCGATAAAGGAAACGTCAACCACCTCGGGATTTCTTTCGTAAAGCCTCTTGAGCAACTCCCTGATTCCTTCTCCATCGTTGAGAGTCGCCCTTATCTCCTGCGCTCCAGTTGAAAGGGCTGAATCCAGTCTGTTTAAGTGTTCCTGAATAGTGATCCGAACGCTTCTCAAGAGCTTGTCCGGAGCCGGATCTTCTTTGCAGGATTCAAGTTCATTTGTCAATACGAACGTCCAGCCATTCTTCTGTGAACGTCTGTAATAAGCAATTTCAAGAACGTACGTACTTCCGATGAGAAAAGTGTTCGAATCTTCCTCAAGAATCTCGAACCCCTTACTTATGCCCGGAACACGAGTGCCGAGCGAGCCTAAAAGCAGAGCTGTGTTATCCGACAGCGCAAGCGTTTTCTGACCTCAAAAGCGCAGAAGTGTGGTCGCGGT
>CAYZCW010000024.1:3461-12343 GCA_964477035.1 uncultured Bacteroidales bacterium | reverse complement strand
CCGGCGGGCGGCACCCAAAGCGCCATCCGATGAAAAAAATCATCCTTCTGCTGGCCCTCATCATCATGATGCCGGCCGGCTGCGAAAAGGAAAAGGATTTTGTGCAGACGCTGCCCGCCTGCTCGTCCGACATTATTTTCACCCGCTCGCCCGTCGACGCGCAGGACCTGATCCGTTTCATTCCCCTGGGGCATTACCGGCCTCCCCCCCATGTGTTCCCCACCAGCCACCACTACATCGACGTGGTCCGCGAAACCGAAAGCGTCCCCGTCTATTCCCCCTGCGACGGATGGATCCTCTCCGTCACCGAAAGACAGCTGCCCCCACCCGAAGACGTGGAATATTCCATCCGCCTGTGGGCCTGCAGGGAAGTCATGATCATGTACGGTCATATCCCCCGCCTGGATCCGTCCATCCTGAGCCAGCTCGGGAAGGTCTCCACAACAGAGTCCTACACCACCGGGGGCGAACACTACCAACTGAATGTGTATGAGCCACGCATCCAGGTAAGGGCCGGCGATAAGATTGCCGAACTGTCCGGCCCGCCGGGGATCGCCGGAATGGACTTCGGCACCGAGGACAAGCGGGTCAGCCTGCCGCTGGCCAACCCTGCACGCTGGAAAGAATACACTTACGCCCATGCAGTCAGTTTCCTGGACTACGCCACCCAGGAAATCCGCGACCTGTATTATGAAACGGTCCAGTTCCGCAACGACGGCTACCTGCAAAGGAGGACCCCGCCACTGGAGGGCCGGGTCTGCTGGGACGTGGCCGGCACGGCCCAGGGGGTCTGGGTTGCCCCGGGGAGGGAACTCTATCCGGAAGACCCCCACCTGGCGCTGATCCGCAGCAACTTCAAGCCGGAAAAGCACGTGATCTCCATGGGAACCTCGGTGCCCGGCATCCCTTCATTGGCCTACGAATTCTATCCCATGGAAAGCGGCCACCACAACCGCCGTTTCGACCAGGTCACGGCCGACGGCAGCATCTATTCCTACAGCGGTTTTTCCAACATCTGGGAAGAGCCCATCACCGATTTCACCTTCCCTTCGGAGAATGTGATCCTGATCCAGCTGATTGATGCGCAGACCCTGAGGGTGGAGCAGCAAACCACATCGGACGGCCCGCCCTGGGCGTTTAAAAACAACTTCAGGGATTTTCTGCGTTAGTAGAGGCCCGGGCTCTGCTCCGGTCATTTTTTAAATCACCCCGCTGGTCTTAATAATAACCAGTGCATTAAGCCGCTTTAAACCCTGAATTTGTAGTCGCTTAACCTCCTTCCGTCTAAGGTTTATTTTTTTTATTCTTTAAACCAATTCTTTTTTTTCATAAGTTTGAACGGCTGACGCTTGTGCCTGCGCCAGCCACGTTTCTTATTATCATTTACTTAAAATCAGGAATCATGAACGCAAAACCCTTTATGGCGATTTTTTCGTTTCTGCCGCTCTTGCTCGCGGCTCAGAACGTGGATGACGGATGGCATGAGATAGGCAACTCCAACTACAATGCCGCATTTACCGATCTGGCATTCAAAGACAACAACAACGGATTTGCCATCGGAAAGGCCGGGGCTTATCTGCGAACTCAAAACGGGGGCGTTACATGGACCGCTTATCCTTCCGGGACAATAAAAGATCTGAACAAAATTCAGTTTCTGGATGAAGACACGGGATTCATATCAGGAGGTAACAGGGCCGCATGGTCCGGGATGGTACTGAAGACAATGGATGGCGGGAATCAATGGGATACGCTGGATATTCCAATTGGGTTCCCTTACGTGTTTGACATGCATTTTGTAAACCAGCAGACAGGGTTTGTGACCGGCAACTGGCTTGAGCTCTGGGTGACCCTTGATGGGGGTCAGACCTGGGAAGCCAAAAAGACCCTGCCATACGATGGCAAAAACGTGTTTTTCCTGGATGAGAACACCGGGTTTGTCATCTCAAATTCTGGCAAGCTTCTGAAAACCGATGACCAGGGAGACAGCTGGAGGGAAATTGCCATTCCGGGCATGAGCTATTTAAGGGCGATATGCTTCCCTACTAAGGACACCGGGTATGCATGGGACAACTGGCAGTACTTTTCCAAAACAACGGACGGGGGCGAAACCTGGCAGCAGGAACCCATTTCGCTGTTCGCCAGCGGCGGGTACGATCACTTTGGGTTGTTGTTCAAGGACAAGGACACCGGTTTTGCCTATAGTCAAAGCGGGTATCTGGCAAGAACCACCAATGGGGGTCAATCATGGGAACTGGTGGTCGAAGACAGCGGCAAGTCCTTTCATGCCATAACGGTCAAACCTGATGGCAACCTGGTTTCCGTTGGCGGAGGAGGTCTTTTTATGACCAGTCAGGATGGAAACAGCTGGTTAGAGAGAGCGCGTGGTCATTTTCAGGGGACCATGAACAGCCTTGCATTGCTGTCCGACGAAACGGCTTATGCCGCCGGCGAAAACGGCAATATTGTGCGAACGGATGATGCCGGAAGCAGTTGGACCAAAATACCTCTTGACTATCCATATAAGTATACTTTCATGCATTTGGAACAGCTTACGGAAGACCAGGGGTTTATTTGCGGAGCGGGGCATGTCCTCTTCAGGACGGGCGACGGATGGGCCAGTTTTGAAACAAGCAATGTGCCCCCGAACCCGGCGACAAAAGTCCTGTTTCTGAACTCCCGGAAGGGTTTTCTGTCAGGTTCGCCCGGCATGCTTAGAACGAATGACGGCGGGGAATCATGGACTGAGGTGAATGGCTTTGCCGGAAAATATCATGATGTGTTTGCCGTGGGCCAGGACACATTGTTTGCCGTAAACGTATCCGGGGTTATATCCCGAAGCTTCGACGGCGGAGATACATGGGAGCACCTGAACACAAACCTGGGCTATTTGTGGTATGACGCCCGGTTGTTTTTTGTGGACGGGAGGGTGGGCTTTTTAGTGGAGTCTTATGGAAACCAAATATTCCGGACCACCGACCACGGAGCCAGCTGGACCCTTGTGCATACCGCCGGAGCGCCTCTTCACCGGGCCTATTTTGACGACCATCTTACCGGGTACGCTGTGGGCGACCGGGGTACGGTTCTGAAGACTGCCGATGGGGGGAACACCTGGGTGAAAGTCACCACCAACACAGGGAGAAACCTGCGGGACATCCAATTCAGTCCCGGGGGGACAGGGTTTATCATCGGACAGGACGGCATTGTTCTGCGGCGGGCCACCTCTTATAGCATACAATTCACCATCTCTGACACAGAGGGACAAACGGTTGAGGATGCAGTTATCACCCTGAATGATATCCCCTATACAGCCGGGCATTATTCGTTCAGCGGACTGTTCCCGGGGGTGTACTCATACCGGGTAACGCGCCAGGGTTATGCCTCTGCAAGCGGCACGGTGACAATCACCGACAGCGATGTGCAGGTTGACATCATTCTGGAACCGGGGTACAAGTCCACCTTCTTTGTAGCCAATGCCTACACCGGCCAGGCCATTGAAGGGGCCGAAGCAATCCTGGAGGGGCATGGTTCAGGCTCAAGCAATTCAGCGGGGGTTGTGATCTTCGACAACCTGGAAGGAGGTGGCACGTACCAGTGGGAGGTGGTGGCCCCCCATTACCTGGGGAAATCCGGCACATTTACCATGGCCCAGGCAGACGCAACGATCGATGTGCTGCTCGATGCGGACCTTTCCACTCCAGTCGCCACAGAGGCAAGCTCTGTTTTAACCAGCGGCTTTACTGCCCACTGGCAGGCGGTCGAAGAGGCAGATGCCTACCTGCTGTATGTGTCCTCAGATGGTTTCGCAACACACTTGCTTAATGGGGTCTCTGTAAGTGCAAACCAATACCGTGTGGATGGTGTGGATTACAACACCACCTACCAATACAGGGTCAAGGCCCTCAACCAATACGGGACATCGGACTTTTCCAACGCCATTACGGTCAACACGCCCGATGCCCCAGCCGGCCCCGTTGCCCTGGAAGCGGCAGATGTTACTGACACAAGTTTCCTGGCCCGTTGGGAAGGTTATGAGGGGGCAGGGCATTACCAGGTTTTCGTATCCGATGACGGGTTCCAAAGCCACCTGCCTGCTTTTCACGGCCACGAAACCACCCAGCAAGAGGTATTGGTACCCGGCCTGTTGCCGGCCACGGCATATCATTACCGGGTCAGGGTGTTCGTTACCGGTGTCGGACTCAGCCATTATTCCAACGCGATGCCAGTCACAACCACGGATGTTTCTTCAGGTTTCGAGGCGGAAATCAAGGACGGACTCCTGGTGTATCCCAATCCGGCAGACAGCCGGCTTAATCTCCGGAACCCGGGTGGCCCTTGGGTTGCTGAGATATTCTCCCTGAAAGGAGAATGGCTGCTGCGTATGGAAGGCGATCAACCCGAAGGGCAGATCGATGTGTCATGGATTCCATCGGGAGTCTACCTGTTGCAGGTACTGACAGGGCAGGAGATTCACCGGCAAAAACTGGTGATCACGCGATCAGCAGAGCGGATGTAACACTTGCCAGGTTCACAGGTCAGGTCATGTGGCACGACACACATTAAAATAATTTGCATTTGTTGTGTGTTTTAAATACCTTGTGGGTGATTTAACGTTTTTTAACACGCCCTGATGCTTTTCCGTGCGTGCCCGCCAAAACCCACAATCGCCATGAAAAAACACATCCTGTTGTTGTTCATCCTGTGCGCCTGGGCCTGGGGCAGTCATTGTCAAAATGTGGTCTACTCCATTTCAGCCACCCGGGATGGCAGCCCGGCATCGCTGGATTCCATCCTGTTCGAAAACCTGGACAATCAAACCCGCCTCCTGATGGGCAACCTGCCTGCGCTGGAGGTGTATGAAATTGATATCACGTCCCAGCAGCTGGTAACCGGTACGGGTCATCTTCTTTTTCTGCAGCCTGATGCATTCCGGTTGATAAAAAACATCCCGGGCGAAGCAGGGGTATTATTGCCCGCACAAATGGACGGGAGCACCCTGCTGAAAATCTACAGCCTCGGTGGACAAGAGGTTTTTTCCAGGCTCATCCCCCCTTCCGGCAGACAAGACATTGTCACGGTCACCCTGCCCCATGCCGGGATCTATATTTTGAACCTGAGCAACGCCGGGGGAGGTGTTAATTACAAGGTCTTTGGCGCAGCCACCCCCCGGACCGGGATGTACGGCATATCCACCTCCCGGGAGCAAACATTTTCCCGGGCCACAGAACCATTCCTGATCCGCACTCAGCTAAAAAGCGCCACATCCGACAATGACTTCAGTTACCAGGCAGGGGACAGCCTCCGGGTAACGGCTTTTCTGGACGGGTACTACACCTATCCTGTCGGCATCCGGGTCCATGGTTCAGAAGCCATCGGTTTCACCATGCTGGAAAGCACATCAGAAAGCACGGGCATCAGTGATATGTACCGGCCGCTTGCAGAAGGAGACTATAGTGTTCTGGCGTATGACGCCCATACGGGAGGCACTCGCATTGCTTTGCTGTCCGATGAAATCAATTTGTTTCCCGGGGACATTTTAACCCTTGATCTGGATAGCATCGGACTGATTCAAAAGGTGGTCAAGGTCAGCGAGGAAAACGGGAACACCCTTGTGGATAACGGGCCCGGGTTTATGGACGAACTGTTTGTGAACGCATCATTCACACTTGACACAAGGCTCATAGAGCCCAAGACGTTCCTGAATGAAGATGCGCCGGCCGGGGAGGTAATCCGGGCCCTTACCGATCAAAACGGCCGCATCCATCCCGTCAGGGTCGTATTCCATGACGGGAGCGGCATCCGGCACACCCAAAACGTTCTGGAAGGCAATGTCCGAAAAAACCTGGAGGCGCTGGCCATTGGTTTCCAACAAGATCTGTCCGGAACGGACCTTCACGGGCAGCCTGGACAGCCCATCCATTTTTATATTGACCAGGGACATGTTTCCCTGTCGGCAGAGGCCTTGTTCGAGTTTGAATTCACCCACGAAGGGGAGCTGACAGAAGACTCCAAGGTAAAAAAGGGAGACCTGTCGTTTTTCCGGTATTCCCTGGAGGCTGACGCAGGGTTTCAGAACCGGCTGGTCCTGGATTTGGAAAATGGGGGTGAAGAATCGGGAAACAAAAAAGTTTTCAGCCCGGGCAAAACGACCGCGATGTTTCTTGTTCCTCCCGACATCCCTGTGTGGGTTACCCTGGAAAGTGATGTGTTTAGCGACTACCACATCCTCTCCCAGGAACCCATCCATGCCCGATGGGGGTTTGAGGGCCAGCATGAAATCCAGGCCGGCGGGGTTTACGAAAAGGAAGCCGACGAATTCACAGCCACGGGTGAAGCTTCCGGTGAGAAATCGGTGCATCCGCTCCTTACGGAAGGCGGAGCAAATATGTCCGCCCGGGTGGAGATCTATCCAAGAACAGCCATTTGGTTTTATGGCTTTTTCGGCCCGAATACCGAGATTGTCTCCTCTGTGGCGGCGGGGCAAGTGGCCGGCACCTATCAGCTGCACACCCCTTCGGGGAAAGAGTCCTTCCTGGCATGGACCGCCACACTTGACCACACACTTGAATTACGCACCGGGGCATCCCTGCGGTTTCTGCAACATGAAACAGACTACGGGCCATTTACAACGAACGACCAAGATCCCCTTCTGTGGTCTTCCCCTGCCGGCCTGGAGCTGCTTACATCGCTCCCTCGAGAAGTCACGCCCGGCCAGGAACTGGAGCTTCAATTAAAGGTCACGGATGATGCAGGCAACCCGGCACCAATGGCTGCCGTCATCATGGAAGGGGAGGGACGGTTTTCTCTATATGCCCCGGTCGCGGATGCCAACGGGATGGTCTTCACGAATTGGACCCCGGACCCCCTGGAGGGAGACAAGTCATTCACGGCAACCGTTCTCCGAGCCGACAGCTCCGTGGTCCGCTCGGTTTCGGGAACCGTCAGTGTTGCCGGCGAACCCGCGGGAACCTTCACCGACCCCAGGGATGACAAAACCTACAACTGGGTAAGGATAGGGGCACAGGTATGGATGGCCGAAAACCTGAAATACCTTCCTTCGGTGGTCGACCGCCGAACCGGATCTGACACAACGGCATACTACTATGTGTATGATTACAACATGACCGACATCTGGGAGGCAATGAGCACCCCGAATTACAAAGGCTATGGGGTTCTTTACAACTGGCCCGCGGCCATGGACGGGGCCGCTGCGACCAATGCCAATCCGAGCGGCGTCCAGGGGGCTTGTCCCCCTGGATGGCACCTGCCAAGTGATGCGGAGTGGGAACAATTATTCAATTTCCTGATCGACCACTTCGACGACATCACGCAAGACAACGTCGCAAACAAACTCAAGTCCTGCCTCCAGGTAGGCTCGCCACTGGGCGGACTCTGCGCCACCACGGAACACCCCCGGTGGGACGATCATTATCCGGCACACGGCACCGACGACTTCGGTTTCTCCGCCCTTCCGGGGGGAGCCCGGCTGGACTATGGCACCACCGGCTCATTCAATTACCTGGGATGGTATGGCAATTGGTGGTCCACCCACGAATATTTTCTGGAAGAGACCAAGGCGGCATCCAGGCATTTTAGTTACGATCACGGCAAGGCAATCAGGCAGTTCCCCATGAAACCCGTGGGTTTAAGCGTACGGTGCGTGCAAGACTGACCGGCCTGACTGCGATCCCTGGTCATACCCCTTTCTCGGCGTAAACAAAATAATAGGAGGGCCATACAAACCGCATAAACGGCCGGATGCCCGGCCGGATGCGGTCCGGAGAAGCCCATGTCTCCGACCGGACAATGGTCCATCCCGATTTCCGGAGCAGCCAGTCGTATTGGCGGGGTTCAAATTCATGATAGTGCCTGTCCCATTCGTCGGATGGGTTCCAATAGGCCCGGGCGAACCATACCTTCAGGGGCACGGAAGACACCAGCCTTCCTTTTTTAATCTCCTGCAGCAGGTTGAACGGGGCAAGCAAGTGCTCAAACACTTCAAAGGAGGTAATGTAGTCCACATCGACTTCGTTGACAAAGGAATAATCCGTATCAAGGTCTTCCCCCGAGGTGTTTTGTACCCTATACCCGCTCCGGGCCATAATCCCGGAGAAAGGGTTGGGCGTGCCCAGGTCAAGGATGCGCGCCCCTGGCGGCACATGCTCCCTTAAAAACTTCAATGTCTTTTTATACCGTAACGGCATGGGTTCCTTCATGGTCTCGGGCATTGGTATCTGAAAAACAGGCCATGAAGATACACAAAGCATGGGTCATTTCCCGGCCATGGCCCCGATTTTGGCCTCAAGAGCGTCCAGCCGGGCCTTAAGCTGATCATTTTCGGCCTTCAGTTCCCTGACGGCATTGACCAGGGCCACATTGATGGGGTGCATATTGAAATCCAGGAAACCGTCTTCCGCTTCTGAAACGGCTTCCGGGAAGATTTTCCGGACCTCCTGCGCCACAAAGCCGGCCTGTTCCACCCCGGCCGGGAGCTGCCTGGCGTTGTTCTCTCTGTAAACAAACCACACCGCCTCCAGGGCCGCAATCTCATCCAGGCCCTTTTCATACTTGCCCAGCAGGGTTTTCAACCTCTCGTCGGATGAAGCCGCCCAGGAGGTACCGCCCTCCGTTTTATAGGCATTGCCCACCACATGCAGTTTCTGGGTGGGGCTGGTGGTTCCGAGGCCCACATAGGCATTGGATTGTTTGGCGAAGATGGCAAGGGCATAAGCCGTGTTATTGATGCTCAAACCGCCAGCAGCGGAATTGTTGAAGACATGCCATTTTTCCGTGCTGCCTTCGTAGAGCCGGATCCCGGCATCCTGACCGGTGTTCGACTGTATGTAAATAAAACTATCCGGGAAACCGGCTCCGGCCACGTGAAG
>CAYZCW010000024.1:0-3361 GCA_964477035.1 uncultured Bacteroidales bacterium | reverse complement strand
AAAATGGATTCGTTTTGTCCATAGACAGCCGTCGGACTGGTCCCCGTTTCCACATAGCCGTGAACGCCTGTCCCCGCCCATGAATATCCCAGCACCCCGGTTCCCTGGTCACCAGTGCCCACGATCCCCCTTGTGCTTCCCATTCCATCTCCCCTGATGGCTGAATACCCATTTGTGGAATTATTGACAATGGTAAAAACAGAGCTGCTGTTCGTGGCGCTTCCCTGGTAGGGCAATGTCAGTCCGCCGGAGCCGGTTTCGTCATTGCCGGGAACCCAGGTCGTGCCGTTATATTTAAGCACCTGACCGGCAGACGCCCCCATTGATGCGAGCTTGGGAGCGGTCACACCACCATCGGCAATTTTTGCTTCTGTCACGGCATTGCCCGCCAGCTTGGCCGACGTGACGGCACCGCCGGCAATCTTTGCCTGCGTAACGGCATTGTCCGCGATCTTTGCCTCGGACACCTTCCCCGACCCGATGGTGGGATTCGGATAGGTCCCCGTCAGATCGCCTCCCGCCGGACCCGTTGGGTTGCTCCCGGCAGTTCCCGTTTCATCCGTTGCCGGCGCCCAGGTCGTGCCGTTCCATTTCAGCACCTGCCCCGTGCTGGCAGACTGCCGCGCCAGCCTCAGGGGGGAGGCCGTCGTGCCTTGTCCGTCCAGCGTGGCGTCCGTGCGCACATATTGGCCGCCCCACTGGTCCCCTTCCGCTCCGGGCAGGGTGACCGACCCGCCGCCCCGGCTCAGGCTGAGCACCGATCCGCTCAGCCCCAGGACCTGGATCTCGTTGGTGGGGTCCCCGTCCTTCTCAACCTCTACCGTGCTGGCATGAAAGGCGTAGGGCACTGCCAGCAGCTGCATGGTTCCCAGGTGCGAAAAAGAGTTGCCGTTGGCCGGGTCCAGTTCAACCTTGATAAAATGGGGATTCTCTCCCCAGGTCGCAGGGGCCAGGCTCCCGCTCACACGGGTTCCCAGTCCGACAACAAAATTCGCCAGCCCGAAATCACCCGTGGGCACCGAATGCGTTTCCACATAGACAGCCGTTCCCGTGCCGCTGTTTTGCAGGATGCTGATGCGGAACCTGACGGTTTTGTTGGCCAAGAGCTCTCCCGAGCTGTTGCGCACCACGGCCTGGTAATTGAAACCGGCCGGAACCTGGGCCATTACGGTCAACGAAACAACCCAGAATACGATGGTTAAGAATGCCTGTTTCATCGGATCATTGTTTAATGATTTTACGTGTCGTCAGTTCCTTCCCCTCCAGGGTAAGCACCCGGAGAAAATACAATCCGGGGGCAAAGCCACCCATGGTTATTTCTTCGACCCCGGGGTCCAGACTCTTTTGAAGCATCCTGTGGCCCGTCACATCATACAGCTCGCACCGAAAATGCCCCCCCTCTGTCCGGACAACTTCAATCATAAGCCGGTCGCCGACAGGGTTGGGATACACCCTGACTGCAAGCCCGGGAACCTCTCTCTCCGGCAGGGACGTGGTAATGATGTTTGTCTGATGAAGTCCCTGGGTCAGGATGTGGCCGGAGCCTCGAAAAGTTTCAATCACCGGCTCCCCCAGGGTCCAGTCCACCTTATAACCACCGGCAGCACCCGAACCGCCGGCACTGGCGATTGCCTGCTGTGCATGCCCCGCGGGAACCCCCAGAAGCAGCATGAAAAAAAAGACCATTGGTTTCATGGTTCAGAAAGATTTTGACCAGTTTGCTTGACCTTCAGAAAAAGTGTACTCGAGGCTGTAATGCATAAAACCCTGACTTCCACTGTGTGAAGACAGGTGTCCACAGGCGGGTGATCACGGGATTGGGTTAATGCATCATCCCCTGTATCAGGAATACGGTTGATCATTGACAGGATTCAACCGTGGGTTCATCATCGGACCTGGCCCACAGGAAGTCCACGGGTAAAAAAACAGGCCCTCCCCGGATCGATTCAAAAAACAAAAGTTACGGATAATATGCTACCAGAAAGCGGTTTTAGGCGATTATTTTGCCAGAAAACAGAAAACATTCCGTCAGCGGCCATTCAGGAGCTCGCGCACCGCGACCGGAGCATCCACCACCCGGGGGATTTCCTGTCCCTGGTACAGAACCGGGCGGGCCGTTTCGATAAGAATCTTTTTGATTTCTGCGGGTGACAGACTGCTGTCAACCTCTTTCATCATGGCCACAACGGCCGCCAGGGCCACCGACATGGAGGAGAAGGAAAAGAAGGGGGTCTCGTTGCCCGAGCTGCCGGGAGTGCGCCCCCTTTTCACAAAGTCATCATACTGTTTCAGGAACAGCACATTGTAATCAAAATGAAAGATGTTGACATCGGGAGTGCGCGCATAAGCGGACGGGACGCTGGCAATGAAACCATACGGAAGGAGGTTCTCTTCCAGGTCATAATGGATAAAAGTCGTCACGATCCCGTGCCCGATGGCCTTCTGTACCGCCGCGTCAATGAGGGGCCTGTCTTCCGGAAGAAACATCGGGGCGGAATAAGTAAGGACATCCACTCCCTGTTCAATGGCCCACTCAATGGCGGACACGATCGCAGCTCCTTCGCCTACCCGCCCTCTTGGCCGGGCATTCAGGGCATAGATCCCGACCCCGGGAGCCAGTTCCCGCAGGGTGGTGGCCATCCACAGGCCGTGTTCTCCGACTTGTTCAAACGAGGCCGTGTTTCCGGTAAAATCCTTTCCACCGGCATATAGTTCCCGGTTATCACTGAATCCAAAATACGTGTCGATGATTCCAACTTTGATGCCCTGTCCGGTCGCATAGTCATGCGCTTCCAGAAAACGATGAAAGGTGTTGTAGTTGGGCCGCAGATTGGCATCCGTGAAGTGGATGAAAAAAGGTTCATCTGCACGCAGGCCCTGCCATGAGCCTACCAAAAGACACAGGCCCAAAACCCAGTGAATGCCGGATTTCCCAGTTGTTCTCATTGTTGTGATGATTTATGGTTCCTGATGTTTAGGGATTGGCCCGAAGAGGACTTGTTGCATGTGGCTCAAATCACATGCCACAACAATCAATATGTTGCCGCCCTGACATTTGCATTGATCGCCCTTTGAACTGAATCACAACCGCTTGCCTCGACATGTCCGAATCCGACCAGCAACTGCTTCAATTCCGGTCAATCTGACGGGGTGCCGGGGTTTTTTGAAATAAATGAAAAATGCCCGGGAAACTGCTGGCAGCTTGCTGCTGCTGAATCCTGCCCAGGGCCATGGCGAGCCCGGCACAGAGCACCAGGCAGATCCCCGCAATGATAAAGGAGAGGCGGTGGTTGCCGCTTGCCGCGAACAGCGTTTGCGACAGGCGGCTGAACACAAAACCACCCACCCCCCAGGCGGTCAG
>CAYZCW010000023.1:0-14436 GCA_964477035.1 uncultured Bacteroidales bacterium | reverse complement strand
TGCTGGTTGTCCGCCAGCAGAAAAACAGAATGCGGCAGGAGCGGGAAACCGAAAAAAAAATCACCGAACTGCAGCTGGGCATGGTCCGGAGCCGCATGGACCCCCACTTCCAGCTCAATGCCCTGAACTCGGTGATGCATGCCGCACAGGAGCAGCGTTATGATGTGGTTCAGCAGGGACTGGCCAGTTTCGCTGGACTCTACCGCAGCCTGTTGCTCTCGGCCGGATCTGTCCGCCGCCCCCTGGAGGAGGAGCTGCAGTTTACCCGCGATTACCTGGAGCTGGAGACTATTCGCCTGGATGGCCGCTTCAGCTACACCATATCGGTGGAACCGGGAGTGGACCCCGGAACGCTGGTGCCCAACATGATCGTTCAGGTGCATGCCGAAAATGCCATCAAGCACGGACTGGCGCCACTGAAAGAGGGAGGACGCCTCGAAATCCGGGTGAGGGCCTCCGGCGGGGACCTCCTTATCGAGGTGCTGGACAACGGGGTGGGGCGCAGCCGCGCCGGGGCCCGCTCCGATCCGGCGGCCCTTGCACAACAGTCCACCGGACTGGGCCTGGAAATGATGGATGAGTTATACGTGCTGTACAAGAAATATTACCACCAGGAGATTTCTTCTTATATTCGAAACCTGCGACCGGAAATGGACGGACAGGCGGGCACCCATGTGCAGGTCCGGATAGGACCGCCGGTCATGGGTCATCGCCACCGCCCGGTTTCCGGCCGCATGGAGACACCATGAAAAAACTGCTCAACCGCCTCCAGGCGCTTTTTCTGAATCCTTACGTGCTGTCGGGGCTCCCGGCCGTGTTGCTGTTTCTGATCATCCCCGTGGAGCACAAGCGCTATGTGCTTGAACAGCATTCCCTGACGGTCATGAATGCCAATGAATTTTTTGTCTATGAAGACCTGACCGGAAACGGGTATTCCGAAAGAATCTGGTTCAGGTGGTTCCCGGATAGGGCGCGGACGTCCTTTATGATCGTTCAAAATGAAAGCGGGGCTTTGTATAACCAGTGGAATTTCCCGGGTGATTTTTCTTCCTTCCCCAACGGGGACTTTCATGTTTCGGGCGACTTCAACGGGGACGGGGCGAATGAGCTCTTTTTCTTCACCGTATCGGGCGACAGCCTCCTGCTGAATGCCCTCTTCGACCTGTCCGACAACCACCTGGGAATCAGCCAGCGCCTGATCACCCGCCTGGGTAAAGGCCGCATCGCCCCCGATCCGACACTGTTCCTGACACCCCTGGCAGACCTGGACGGGGACGGGGAAAAGGAGCTTGTCTTTGCCGTCAGCAGCGGCTTTTCCCTGGAGCCGCGCAGGGTCTACGCCTATTACATCCGAAAGGACTCCCTGGTGGTCTCCCCCGAATCCAGCTACCGCATCCGGGGACTGGCCATGGACGATCTGACCGGCAACGGCCGGCCGGAGATCCTGATAACCGGTGGCGCCACCGGCAATGTCTCCCCCGAAGAGGCGGTGTACCACGACCATGCCAACTGGCTCATGGTGCTCGACCACCACCTGGAGTTCCTGTTCCCTCCGTCAAGGATTCCCGGTCTATATGACACTTTCGTTCCATTCTCCATCAGAAGGGGAGAAGGGGGGAGGCGCCTGGTGGGTGTCAAGCTGCAGGGAACGTCCGGGGAGACGCCCATGTTTTATGAATTTTCCCCTCAGGGGGATATCCTCAGCCAGAAGCCGATCCGGGCCCCCGTGGTCAGTGCTTTTGCCTCGGGAGATCATAAGGGCCGGAAAATCATCGCACTGACCCTGAATAGCCATGACCTGGCCTTGTTCGACGAGCACATGAACCTGATGAAAACGCTTCCGGGAATGGGGCTGTCAACCATCCTCCACGCCGACCTGGACAAAGACGGACGCAGGGAACGAATCGCCCCGTCGATGCGAAACGGCAAACTGATCGTTTTCCGGGCCGGCTTTCGCCAACCGGCCAGCATAGAAGCCGACTGGCGGGAGACCAACCGGTCGGTCGCCAGCATCAAATGGAACGGCGACCACCGCCCCCAGAT
Organism: uncultured Bacteroidales bacterium; assembly: GCA_964477035.1. GTDB lineage: Bacteria > Bacteroidota > Bacteroidia > Bacteroidales > UBA7960 > SLSG01. The sequence goes on along the minus strand of CAYZCW010000023.1, from coordinate 12,393 downwards.
CAGCGCCCAGCTCGGCCGCAACCATTACTTGTTCAGCTATGGGGAGAACCCCTATTTCTATTTGAACTTCGCCTTTTATCCGCTAACCTACCTGGCGGTGCTCCTCTTCGCCCTGCTGATCCGGCGCTCCATGAGGCGGCAGCTCCAGCGGGAAACGGAGACCGAACGAAAGATCACCGAGCTGCAGCTGAACATGGTCCGCAACCGCCTGGACCCCCACTTCAAGCTCAATGCACTGAACGCCGTCACCCACGCGGTCCGCCACAACCAGCCAGAGCAGGCAGAGCATGCGCTGATGCAGTTTGCCAGCCTCTACCGGCACATGCTCCTGTCTTCGGGCGATCTGCGCCGCACCCTCCGGGAAGAGATCGACTTTACGAAGAACTACCTCGAACTGGAAAGGATCCGTTTCGGCAACCGCTTCGATTATGAAGTGTCTGTCGGTCCCGGGGTAAACACCGCCATCCCGGTGCCCAAGATGATCCTGCAGATCCATGCCGAAAACGCCGTCAAACACGGCCTGGCGCCCCTGAAACAAGGAGGGCGGCTCCGGATACGGGCGGAGGCATCCGACGAATTCCTGATCCTGACTGTGGCCGATAATGGGATGGGCAGGGCGGCATCCAGGCAAAAACGGGAGAAGGATTTGGGTGAAATCCATAAAATTTTTAGGGAAGACCCGATTTCTACCGGGAAAGGCTTGGAAATCATGGAGGAATTTTACGAACTTTACCGCAAATATTATCATATCGAAATTTCTGCACGCACTGAGGACCTGGCCAACGAGCAAGGGGCGTCCGCGGGCACATCTGTAACCATCAGCATCCGACTGCCACATGAACCACCAGGAAAGCGACCAAGGAAGGCTTAAGGCCATGATTGTGGACGACGAGCAGCATGCCATTCAGCAGCTCCGCGCCCTGCTGGCCGATGAAAAACGGATCGAGATCGCCGGGGGGTATACCGAGCCAGAGGAGGCGGTGAAACGGATCTGCGAAACCTTTCCCGAATTGCTGTTCCTGGACATCCAGATGCCCGGCATGAATGGCTTCGAACTGCTCGAAAGGCTGCGCGAGGCGCAGGTGCACCCCACCGTCATTTTTACCACGGCCTACGACCGTTTTGCGGTGGAGGCCATCAAGACAGCGGCCTTCGACTACCTGCTCAAGCCGATCGACAAAAAGCTGCTCAAACAAAGCATCGACCGCTTCTTTGTGACCCGGCACAAAAAGAGCGTTGCCGAACGCTACCTCGACCTGCTCAGGGCCGTAAACCCCAACCAGAAGGTCCGCCTGAGCACGGCGGGCGGCTTCATCGTGCTCCACATGAACGACATCCTGTACATCAAGGCCGACTGGAACTACGCCAGGGTGTACCTGTCCGACGAACAGATCGAGCCCATCACCATGAACCTGGGCGCGGTGGAAAAGCGCCTGCCCATGACGCGCTTCATGCGCATCAACCGCTCCGTGATCGTCAACCTGAACTACCTCAAGCGCGTCCGCCGCCTGGCCCGGGAGTGCATCCTCGAAAAGGACGGCAGGGAGTACACCTTCACCATCCCCATCGTGCGCATAAGGCAACTGGAGAAAATGCTGTAGGTTTTTTCCTATTTTTGGGGGCACATTCATTCCCCAATCCCTCCCTCCATGCAACGGTTCACTGTTTCCCTTTTCATTTCCCTGGGTCTCGTCGGATGCTTTGGCAGCCTCCGCGCCGGCACACCTGATACAGCCGCCACCTCATCCGGCCCGTCATTTCATGTTGTCGTTTCGCCCGTCCCGCAGTCCGTTCCGGGTCAGACACCCGTCCTCCGCCTGGAAGACATCATGCAGGGCGATGCCTTCGTGGGACACCTGCCCTCCCAGGTGCAATGGGCGCCCGACAGCCGCTGGTTCGGTTTCCAGTGGAACCCGGAGGCAGGCCCGTCCGACTCCCTCTATGTGTACACCCTGCGCAGCCGTTCGGTGACGAAGGCCGTTGATGCGCAGCGCGAGGCCCTGCCGCCCCGGCAGGGAACCTACAGCAGGGACCGCAGCCAGGTGCTCTACACGGAGCACGGCGACCTGTTTCTGAGGCATGTGCAAAGCGGACACACCACCCGGATCACCAACACCCTGCAGCCGGTGTCTTCGCCCGCCTTCACCGGCAACGAAAGGGCCATCACCTGGGTGGCCGGCGACAATGTCTTTCTGTGGCAGCGCGAAAACGGCCAGCTCAGGCAGCTGACAGACTTCCGGAGCGGCTCCGCCCGGCCGGAACAGCCCGTCCCGGAGCACCAGCAGTGGCTCATCGACCAGCAGCTGGAGCTGTTCGGCGCGGTCCGCGACGCCCGGGCGGCCAGCGAGCAGCGGGCAGCGCAGCGGGAGGCCGAACGTCCTCAACGGCCTAAAACGATTTATACGGGCTCCTCCAGGCTGACCGGAGTCCAGGTCTGTCCGAACACCCGCTTCATCACCTACGGACTGATGGCTCCCGCCCAGGGGACCAGAAATACCGTGGTGCCCCATTTCGTGACCGAATCTGGCCATACGGAGGAACAAACCGTCTATGCCAAAGTGGGCGGACCCCAGCCGGCCACCAGCCTTTCGGTGTACGACCTGGAGCGGGACACGGTCTACCGGGTGCAGACCGCCGCCATCCCGGGCATCCGCAATGTGCCGGATTTTATGTACGACTATGGCTTCGAAGGGAGCCAGCTTCCCGAAGACCGGCCGGTGAGCCTGGCCGGCCCTTACTGGTCGGACGACGGCCGCTATGCGGTGGTGAACGTCCGCTCGCACGACAACAAGGACCGGTGGATCATGCGGCTGCATCCGGAGACGGGCGAGCTGTCGCTGCTCGACCGCCAGCGCGACGAGGCCTGGGTGGCCGGTCCCGGCATCGGCGGACGCTGGGGTGGCAGCCTCGGCTGGATGCCCGACGGGCAGCGCCTCTGGTTCCAGTCCGAAGAAACGGGATACTCCCACCTCTACACGGTCGATGTGCTGACCGGCGAGAAGCGGGCCCTCACCGCCGGGGAATTCGAGGTGTACTCCCCCATGATCTCAGCCGATCACAAAAAGTGGTACTTTCATTCGAATGAGGTGCACCCGGGCGAGCGCCACTTTTACAGCATGCCGCTGGAGGGCGGCCCGCGCACCCGCATCACCTCCATGGAAGGGCGGCACGACGTGAGCCTGTCGCCCGACGAAAAGACCCTGGCCGTGCGCTTCTCCACCCCCACCCGGCCCTGGGAGCTGTACGTAATGGACAACAAAGCCGGGGCCGAAGCCCGCCGCATCACCCATTCCGTCACGGAAGCATTTCAGTCGTACGACTGGCGGGAACCGGAGCTGGTCACCTTTGCGGCCGGAGACGGGGAGTCAGTGTGGGCCAGGCTGTACCGGCCGGCCCCGGAGGTGAGCAACCGGGCGGCCGTGATCTTTGTGCACGGGGCGGGCTACCTGCAGAACGCCCACAAATGGTGGAGCAGCTACTTCCGGGAGTACATGTTCCACAACCTGCTGGTGGATCTGGGCTATATGGTGCTCGACATCGACTACCGCGGCAGCGCCGGCTACGGGCGCGACTGGCGCACGGGCATCTACCGCCACATGGGGGGCAAGGACCTGAGCGACCACGTGGACGGGGCCCGCTTCCTGGTCCGCGAGCACGGGGTGGACCCCGACCGCATCGGCATCTACGGGGGTTCCTACGGGGGCTTCATCACCCTGATGGCCCTGTTCAACCACCCGGAGGTGTTCGCCGCCGGGGCGGCCCTGCGCTCGGTCACCGACTGGGCCCACTACCACCACGGCTACACGGCCAATATCCTGAACACCCCGGTGGACGACAGCCTGGCTTACGTGCGCAGCTCGCCCATCTATTTTGCAGAAGGGCTGCAGGGGGCACTGCTCATGTGCCACGGCATGGTCGACGACAATGTGCACTTCCAGGACATCGTGCGGCTGACCCAGCGCCTCATCGAGCTGGGCAAGGACAACTGGGAGCTGGCGGTCTATCCGGTGGAGCGGCACGCCTTCACCCGGCCCGACAGCTGGATCGACGAGTACAGGAGGATCCTGAAACTGTTCGAAGAGAACATCGGTAACTAATCACAGGTTTCCCGGCCGCAGCAACCCGCAGCGAATGTGGCAGGCCGGGACCGACTGTTATGGCCGGCTTACTCCGCCCGGGGGTCGTTCACCCGCCCGGCGAAGAGCACCGCTCCGGTGGTTTGCTCCCGGATGAAGAACAGGAAGGGGCGGTTCACCGCAAAGAAGACCGGGGCATTGGGGTCGAAGCTGGTGCGGCTCATCTCCACGGCCGTGACCGCGGCGGCCTCGGTGCCTTTCTCGTCCACATCCACAAAGGCCTTGTGGATCACCCTGCTGATGAACAGGTCGCGCTCCGGGTTGATCCGGCTGAAATCTGCCTGCGCAGGATCGAAGGCCACCTCCATGCCCATGCGCGACAGCACGTCCCTGAGCTCCTGTTCGAAGGCAAAGGAGAACTTCGGCAGCCGCACTTCCAGTTTCACTTCCACGAGGCCTGACACCAGGTCCTCCCAGGCATCCGCATCCAGTCCGCCGACCACCTCTCCGGGCGTGACACCGGGATTGGGCAGCAGCACGACCATGCTGTAGTTGCCTTGTCCGTAGGGAAGCTCCGCGGCTGCGAAATGATCCGACTGGCAATACCTTAATTGGGCCCCCTGGGCCATGGTGGGCACCTGGATGGTTTCTCCGGGCAGGAAGAAATCAGCCGGCTTCGTTTCCGCGGGATCGAAGGAATACTTCCACTGCCCGTGAAAATAAATGGCGTTGATCAGGTACATGACCGCATCCCGTGGAATGGCCTCAAGGATTTTGTCGATCAGCTGGTTGGTCTTTTCATACACCCAGGCGTTGATCTCATCCACGGCCCCGGGCGCGCCAAAGTCCAGCTCCCGTACCTCCGCATCGAAAAAGCTGCGGTTGGCCTCGATGAAGGAGGGCAGCACGGGATAGCCCGCACGGTACCAGATGGAATTGGCGATCTGCAGGGCCACCTTGGGATCGACCGACAACAGGTCCCTCATCAGTTGCTTGTACGACGCATTGATCTGGTCCTGGCTGAGGTTCTGGTGATGGAGGGTCCGGCGCATGGCCTCCAGGGTCTCCCCCCCGGCCCCGTTCAGGGTCATGCCCAGCGCCAGGGACACGCTCAGGGGCGAAATAAACACGTTCCCTTCTTCACCGGCATCCTCCACGACCTCCTTCAGCAGCTCGAACGCGAAGTGGCCGTTGTCCCGGATCAGCTCCTTCTGCTCCGGGGTCAGCTGGATTTGTTTGGGGCCTGGTTCACCGTCCTCCTTGTTACAGGAAGAAAAGCCGGCCACCAGCAGGGGCAGCAGCAGGGCGAAGGCGAGGGGGATGGTTTTTGTTTTCATGGGTTGGCGTGTCGGGCTTGTTTAATCACAAAGGCTTACAATTCCCCATACGGGAATCCGTGATGAATCGCTGCAAAAAACGTACCTAAAAAACAGGCCGAAAAAACAAAAAGGCCGGCTTTTACAGCGGCCTTAATGGATGGCAGAAACCTTCTCTGCCTGACAATAAACAAGGGGTGATTGGTGGCTCCCTTAACTTGGTTGTTGGTTGTTGGTCTGATTACATACCCCAATACGGAAATCAAGCAGGGATTGCTGCAAAAAATGCAGATTTTTATTAATTAGTTTTTGACTCGAGTCGCAACATTTTGTTTATTAGCTGTTTGCGCAACCCGAAACACCGCATTAATTTTCCGGCACCAGGACGTCCAGGGCATCCAGCAGGTAGATCAGCGCCGCCATGGCGGCACTTCCCAGTTGCATCTCCCGGCGGTTCACCTGGTCGAAGGTGTCGCTCGCTGCATGGTGCAGGTCGAAATACCGCTGGGAGTCGGTCAGCAGCCCGGCCTGGGTCATCTCGTAATACTGCTTCAGGGGGGCGATGTCGACCCCGCCCCCTCCCGGAATGAATTCGTGCATGCCGTAGGCGGCGAAATAGGGTTGCAGGGCCTTCACCGCGGCACGGGTTTCCTCGTCCGAGTCGATGGTGAACCCCCGGGGCGTGAAGGCGCCCCGGTCGGCCTCTATGGCAAAATAGTGGCTTTCGCCCCGTTCATGGGCCAGTTCGGCATACTTCCGGCCCCCGCTCTGAGCGATCTCCTCGTCCATGAACATGACCGCCCTGAGGGTGCGGCGGGGCTGGATGCCCAGCTCCCGGAAGATGCGCAGCACATCGATCGACTGCATGCAGCCGGCCCCGTCGTCGTGGGCTCCCGGGCTGTTGTCCCAGGCATCCAGGTGGCCCCCCACGGTGATGATCTCATCGGGGAAATGCGTTCCCCGGATCTCCCCGATCACATTGTGGGAAACGGCATCGGGCAATGTATGGCTGGTGTTGCGCAGGTAGAGCTTCAGGCCTGGATCTTCCTCCAGCCGCCGGCTGAGCAGGTCGGCACCGACCGGACTGACGGCCAGGGCGGGGATGTTGGGGCCGCCCTCCACGTAGCGCGTCACCCCGGTATGGGCATGGTCGTGATGGGCCGTGGTGACCGAGCGCACCAGGGCCGCCACCGCCCCGTAGCGGGCCGCAGACGCCGGACCCGCAAAGCGCTGGTCCACCGCCCCCGAATAGCCCTGGAAGGTGTTGTAATGGGCCTGGTCCACCGCCCGGTTAAAAAACACGATGCGGCCTTCCAGCCCCTCCCGTCCCAGTTGCTCCAGCTCATCCAGGGCCTGCACCACGACGACCGGTGCGGCAAGGCCCGATGGCCCCGTGCCGACCGAACGGCCCAGGGCCGCGACGGTCAGCTCCTCCGGACCAAAACGCTCCGAAAGGATCCGCGCCACCTCCGGCTCGCCCCGCTTCCAGTTGGGCACGGTCATCTCCTGCAGGTAGACCGAGTCGAGCGGCATCCCGGCCATGACCTGGCGGGTGAACTCGACTGCGGCGGCGGCCGCCGGCGAGCCGGCGATGCGCCCTTCGGTGGTTTCACAGAGGATGCGCAGGTGTTCGTAGGCAACATCCGACGACAAGGCATTGGAGAATATGGCATGGACCACCTCCTGGTGGCGGGCCTCCTGGCCGGCAACCGGATTCGCGGCCGGAACAGGGCCACCCGCAAGGGCCATTGTCAGGACAACCCAGCCGGGCAGAAACCGGCGGGCCGGTCCGTGGAAGGGCCCTGCAAACAAGGAACGAAGAAAGCTCATAAGAAAGAATGGTTTAAAACGACAAAGGGCAAAAATAAGGATTTCTGTTCGCATGCGGACAGGCGGTGTCCCATTTGATACAATTTGGTATATAAATGACGTGAAGCCCCTGGCATCCCAAAAAACCCGTATGGGCCATGTTTTCAATGCGTTAAAAACACATGGAACAATCTTTGATACAACAAAAAAAACACCGCGTCGGGCGGACCGGCTCATTTGGTCAAGCCTGTGCGGCAATCAAAACCAACCGCACATCCCATGCTCTGGTATCAAATCAAAATGGCTTTCAGGGCCCTGAAAAAGAACAGGGTCTTTTCCCTGGTGAACATCATCGGACTCTCCGTGGCCATGGCCGTGGGCGTATTGGTGGTGCTGTTCGTCCACCACGAACGCACCATGGATGCTTTCCACGAACGTGCCGGCGACATTTACCGCATCGAGGTGGGCGAGGTCGCCCTGAGCCCGACCTTCTTTTCGCATACCATCGGACAAAAAATCCCGGAAGTGGAGGCGACGACCATGATATGTACCCTGTGGCCATCCAACCTGTTGCAGGCAGAAGGGGACCCCCTGCGGGCCGATGTCTATTATGCCGATTCGGCCTTTTTTCAGGTCTTCAGCTTCGGCTGGATAGCCGGCGATCCGGCCACGGCCCTGGCCGGGCAGGGATCCGTCGTGCTGACGCGCAGCATGGCCGAAAAGCTGTTCGGCAAGGAAGATCCCGTGGGAAAGACACTGGTGGTCAACACCGCCATGACGTATACCGTGACCGGACTGATTGAGGATCCCCCGCTGAGGTCCAGCATGCAGTTCGACGCCCTGCTTTCGCTGGTTTCCATGGCCCGCAGGGAATACCTCCAGTCATTCATGACCAACCGGTCGACGTTCAACTACAACACCTTCCTGTTGCTCCGGCCCGGCACCGACATCCGCTCTTTCGAACCCCGGATCGCCGAATTCCTGAACGAGGAGATGAATGCCACGGCCACCAACCCGAAGGACTGGGAGCTCAGCCTGCGCGGTTTGCGCGACATCTACATGGCCGAAGGGGTCCGGTTTGATTTTGTGGAACACGGCAATGCCGGGATGGTCCGGGTGTTCCTGATCGTGGGGATCCTGGTGTTGCTGATCGCCATGATCAACTTCATCAACATTTCAAGGGCCCACTGGCAGACCCGCCAGAAGGCCACGGGCCTCAAAATGGTGCTGGGCATCCAGCGGGCGAACCTGGTCCGGGGTTTCCTTTCGGAAAGCACCCTGCTTTGCCTGGCGGCCTTTGTCATCGGCCTGTTCCTGGCCGAACAGTTTCTTCCGGACTACCGGGTGCTGGTATCCCGCGAACTGTCGCTTGCCTCCCTGAACCTGCCCCTGGCCTGGCTGATTGGGCTGGGCTTCGTGCTGCTGACCGGTTTGCTGTCGGGCCTCTACCCCTCCCTGTTCGCCACCCGCCTGAACCCGGCGGAAGCCATTAAAGGAGGCCGGAACCTGGGAGGCGGCCGCAATATTTTTCGCAAGTTGTTGATCACCTTCCAGTTCGTGGCAACCATTTCTTTGCTGGCCGGGACGTTCATCATCCACGAGCAGACCCGTTTCATGCGCCGCTTCGACATGGGCTACGATCCCTCCCGGCTGGTCACGCTGCCCACCACCCAGAACCAGCCCTTCCTGGAGGAGCTCCGCCACCTGCCCGGGGTGGCGCATGTGTTCACCACCAACAGCCTGCCGGGCACCACCGGGATGGAGTGGACCCGCGACATCGAAGGGGAGCAACGCCGCTTCCGGGTGATCGTCACCACCCCGGAATTCACCCAGGCACTGAACCTCAATATCCTCCGCGGCAGGAATTTCTCTGAAGACCTCCAAACCGATTTCGGCGCGACTTTCCTGGTCAACGAATCGGGGGCCCGGTACCTCGGACTGGAAGACCCCACCGGCATACAGATCGGCAGCGAAGGGTCCGTCATCGGGGTGGTGGAGGACTTCCACTTTCTGTCGGCACACAGCCCCCTCCAACCCACCCTGCTGGCCTACGGAAACCAGAGCCCCGCCCGGCACGTGAACATCAGCCTGGGCCCGGGCGACATGGGCCGGATACTCGAACAGGTGCAGGAGCTGTGGCTGTCCCACAGCCCGGACATGCCCTTCGAATACCACTTCTGGGACGACAGCATCGACAGCCTGTATGCCGGGGAAAAGCGGCTCCACAAGACTTTTTTCATTCTTTCGGGCATCTCGGTGCTGGTGGCCTGCCTGGGGCTCTGGGGGCTCGCTTCCTTTGTGATGGTGCAGCGCACCCGGGAGATCGGCATCCGCAAGGTGTTGGGCGAAAGCAGGGGATCCATCCTGGGCAGCCTGTACCGGGAGTACGCCCTGCTGGTGGGGGCAGCCTTCGTGTTGTCGTTGCCGGTGATCTGGCTGAGCATGAGCCGTTGGCTGGAAAGTTTTCACTACCGCATCCAGATCGGCTGGCAGCCCTTCCTGCTGTCCCTGGTAACGACCCTTCTGGTGGCCATGGCCGCCGTGACCTACCACTCCCTGCGCGTGGCAGCCACCAATCCGGTGGAGGCCCTCAGGTCGGAATGAGGTTTTTATGTACATTTGGGCAGCCGCCGCAATCCTGACTGCCCATGCGCACCCTGCTGATTCTTATTATAACCCTGGGAACGACCCTGGTGGCATGCGCTCAGGAAGCCATTGACCACAGCCTGCCGGTCCGGGGATATGAACCCGCGAGCCAGTTCCTGCCGGTCCGCGGAAACGAATCCGCCAGCCACTCCCAGCCGGTGCGCACCCGGGTCGGCCTCTCCGTGGGATACGGTTTTCAGAACGGATTGGGGGTCAGCTACCATCACAATGTACTATTCCTGGAAGCCCAGTGGGCACGCAGCCTGCGCCACTCCGACCGCTGGCTCATCGAAGCCCTGGTATTGCCGCAGCTGAACCTGACCCGCTACCGCCCCGTCGACGGCCAGGATCCCCTGGTTGGCGGACATGAGTTCGGGCTGAACCTGGGCATCCGTGCGGGAAGACACGTCCTTGACGGCCGGATCCTGGTCTATGCCGGTGGAGCGGTCGGCCCGCATTACGTCTCGGGCGTGCCGCAGCGGCAGGTGGCCGGCTTCCTGTTCTCCGACAACCTGTTCACCGGCCTGAACCTGCCCGTGGGAGGCCGCAGCGCCATCGACCTGCGCGCCAACTTCCGGCACATCAGCAACGCCAGCCTCCGGCAGCCCAACGGGGGCATCAACAACCTGGTTGTTTTCGTCGGATGGCTCTATGCCCTCTGAGCCGTTCCTCAGAAAAGCGACGCGACGGTGTCCGGGCAACCGGTCCGGCCGGACCGCCACATTCCCGGAGAAAACAATGGAACGCGGCAGGAAGGCAGCCGCCTCAGTTCATGCGGTAGTGGGAGGGGGCGCATCCGACCTCCTTCTTGAAGAAGTGACTGAAGTGGTCTGCCTCCGAAAAGCCCAGCTTGACGGCGATCTCCTTGATGCTTTCCCCGCCGAACTTCAGGTCCCGGCAGGCCTGCATGAGCAATTGTTCCTGGATGACCGACTTGGCGGTGACACCCATGACCCTTTTGACCAGCTGGTTGAGGTATTTGGGGGAGATGTGCATCATGGCGGCATAGTCAGACACCCGGTGTTTTTCCAGAAAGTGGCCGGACACCAGTTCTTTGAACCGGCTCACCAGGCGCACCTCGTGGCTGTTGCTATGGGCCGCGGGGCGGATGTTGCAGCGGCTGTCGCAATAAACCAGCAAGGTCTTCAGGAGGGAAGAGATGCCCAGCTCCTTGTTGGGGATGCCCGAGCCGATCAGCTCGTGGATCATCTCGGCGATGCCGTTGATGCGCAGGCCGATCTTGGGACTCAAAATGATCTGGGGCACCTCCCCCAGGGAACTGAACAGCTCCACATTGCGGATATTCAACTGGCTGAGTTGCTGCTCCCAGAAAAAATGCTTGCAGAAACTCAGGATCCAGCCCTTCACACAGCCGTTTTCCGGCTCCAGGCCCACCACCCTGCCGGGGGTGATGAACACGATGGAGTTGGCGCAGGAAGGAATGGTCTTTGTGTCCAGGGTAATGCTTTTCAATCCCTCGGCCGCCCACAGGATGCTGTAATTCTCGGAGTCTGAAAAATGCCGGCAGCGTGGGTTCAGCCGGCGTACGATCATCTGGTTCACTCGTTTGGATTTTGGTGGCTAACTTGTCATGGAGACAACCCATACACCTATATGGTAATGTTAATATAATAAAAATCAGGCAGAAAACAAAATCCCCGGTCCTGTGGGCAGACCGGGGATAAGGGAACCGCTTCCGGAAATGCTTCCGTGCGGTGCCGTGGTTAAAGAGCGGCCGGCTTTGCCGGCCGCTGTAAACGAACCATGCCGTCAGATCGTTTATACCTCCGGCTGGGCCTCTGCAAACTGGCAACTCACCTTGGGGTTGTAAGGCGCGTACATCCCGTCCGGATTGTTCCTCCATACCCAGACATGCAGCTGGTAGTTGTCGAACGGCAACCCGTGTGAATCCGGAGGCGCAGCTGCCACGAAGTCAAACTCCTTCACGCCCAGAAAAGGCGGGTTGTCCGCTCCGTGAATGGCATTCCAGGCATCGGCGATGATCACGTATTCCACCCCGACCAGGCGCATGCCCCCATCCTCCGTGGGCTCATACAGCAGGGCCTGGGGCTGGGTGTGTTCAAAGCCGCCGCCCAGCAATCCGAAGTGAACGACATGGAAGCCCATGCCGGCCGTTCCGTCCCCGTTCATGACGCAGGGAGAGGCCACGGCGTACTCGTCTTCAAAGGCCACTTCGATGTCGTGGTATTTGGCGGTGGCCTTCCGGATGTCGGCCAGGATCTTATTCTGCAGGGAAGGGTTGGCCAGGCTTTGGTTCTCTGCGCCAAACACGGCGCTTTCTTTCAGGGCGTTCTGCCCGGGGGCGTCCCCCCGCTCGAGCATGGCATCCTTGGAACAGCTTCCGGCGATCATCATCACGGCCACCACCACAGGCAGCAGCCGGTTGTTTTTCATCATTCCTTTCATAACAGGTTTTTTTCGTGAAACTTGGTTTGTTTTTACGGTAACCCAAATTTCCGAAACCCTGTTGGTTTCTTTCCTGTAAGAAAGGAAGCCCGTCATGCAAAAAAAGGAACCGCCCGGGG
>CAYZCW010000022.1:3352-15493 GCA_964477035.1 uncultured Bacteroidales bacterium | reverse complement strand
ACGATGGCACTACTCATTGCTTATTTATTCCTTGCGTTATTCGTTTCCTTCCTTTGTTCTATCATGGAGTCAGTCCTGCTTTCCACTCCCCAGTCATTTTTGATTGTCAAGCATGAGGAAGGGCATATCTGGGCAAAATCGTTTATCAATATGAAAATGAATATTGACAAACCTTTATCAGCCATATTATCATTAAATACTGTCGCTCATACCGTGGGAGCAGCCGGGGTCGGGGCCCAGGCCATAAAGGTATTCGGCGATGCATATTTCGGGATAGTGTCTGCGGTTCTAACCATTCTGATTTTGGTCGTCACGGAAATCATCCCAAAAACGATTGGGGCCAGGTATTGGAAAAACCTGACACGGGCTTCGTATTTAACAATTAAAATGATGATCTTTTTTACGTATCCGTTGGTGGTCATGTCGTCTGTAATTACCAAAGTCTTTTCAAAACAAAAAAATGAACAAACTACCAGCAGGGAGGAGATAGCGGCCTTGGCAAGAATTGGGGCAGGGGAAGGTTTGTTTTCTGATAAAGAAAATAAAATCATTCAAAATATACTGAAGCTGAAAAATGTCCGGGTCACCGAGATTATGACACCCAGAGTCGTGGTTGCGGTAGCGAACGAGGATTTGTCGTTGAATGAATTCTTAAAAAGTAAAGATTACTTAAAGTTCTCAAGAATTCCGGTCTACTCAGGAAATGATGAGAATATTACAGGATATGTATTTAGACAAGAAGTGTTTGAAAACCTGGCAGAAGAAAAACAAAACCTGACACTAAAAGAAATTAAAAGAGAGATCATCGTTGTCCCTGACTCTACGACGTTATTCTCATTATGGGAGAAGTTGCTGGAAAAAAAGGAGCATATTGCACTAATCGTGGATGAATACGGAGGGTTGGACGGGATTGTCACCATGGAGGATATCATCGAGACACTTCTCGGATTGGAAATTGTGGATGAGAAGGATACCATCACCGATATGCAGAAATATGCAAGAGAAAGGTGGAATACAAGGCAAGCAAAATACAATTTAATGGATGAACTGAGCCGGTCTGACGAATAAGAAAAGCCCCCCGACAAGTTGCGTGACCTGTGCAGGCTGATCACGAAGCCAGGAGTACGGATCACCCTGAAACCCCATTTTGAAAGGCACAGTTTATGGAACCGTTGGCCGGTTAAGGATGACCCAGGTTTATATTCAATGCCTGCATCAGCTCAGGTAAGAAATATTTGCTTTTGTCAATCAGAATAACGAATTTCCCTTTGAAAGATAAGATTGAACAAAAGAAGTTTATCAATAAAATACAACCGCATCATGTCTGTAAAACACAAAAGACTTGGAAGGCACGGCGTCCTCGTCAGCAATATCTGCCTGGGGACCATGAATTTTGGCTGGCACACAAGCGAAGAAGAAAGCTTCAGGATCATGGACCGCGCCCTGGAGCTGGGCATCAATTTTTTCGATACCGCCGATGTCTATGGCTGGTCTGTGGAACATGGCCATACAGAAGAAATTATCGGACGATGGCTGGCACAGGGCGGCGGAAGGCGTGATGCCGTCGTATTGGCAACCAAGGTGTACAATCCGGTGGACCGCAAAGAAAACCTGCCGGAAGTCAACAGCGACGGGCGGAGCCTGAGCGCCTACAAAATCCGGAAGCATTGTGAGGGAAGTCTGAAGCGGTTGCAAACCGACTGGATTGATTTATACCAGATGCATCATATTGACCGGGACTGTCCGTGGGATGAGATATGGCAGGGTTTCGGTGCCCTGATCCAACAAGGGAAAGTGGTGTATGTGGGTTCAAGCAATTTCGCCGGCTGGGATATAGCCACGGCATGCCAGGAGGCATCCAAACGGGGCTTATTGGGACTGGTGAGCGAGCAGAGTGTATACAATCTTGATAACCGGATGCTGGAACTTGAGGTGATCCCGGCCTGCAGACACTACGGTTTGGGACTGATTCCCTGGAGTCCGCTGGCAGGGGGGCTCCTGGGCGGGAGCCTTGAGAAACATAAGGAGGGAAGGCGCATGGAGAAAAACAATGCCGATCAGATTGAAAAAAAACGCCCGCAGCTGGAGAAATACGAGAGCCTTTGTAAAGAGATCGGCCACCCTCCGGGAGAAGTCGCCCTGGCATGGTTGCTGCATAATCCGGTGGTGACGGCGCCAATTATCGGGCCACGTACCATGGAGCAACTCGAGGGTGCCGTCCGGGCCGCCAGCATCCGGCTGGATGAAGAGGTGCTGAAAAAACTGGATGAGATATTCCCCGGCCCCGGCGGGGAGGCCCCCAATGCCTATTCCTGGTAACCGGCACCGGGCTGGCGCCACCCATTCCTTAACACAGACATTCCCAATCACTCAGAAGCATGAAACATCGGATTGTCTTCCCGGCCGCTTGTTTGATTTTTGTACTTGCCTCCTGCAAATACAATCCCAACGAACAGACATCTGATAACAGGGCTATCGATCCATCGGCGGAGCAATTGATGGTTCAGGTATATGACCCAACGGCACTTACCCTTGTGGACCCGAATGCATCCATCGAAGTGTTGGCAACAGGGTTTTGGTGGAGCGAAGGGCCGATCTGGGTGGATGAATTGCAGGCCGTGCTGTTTTCGGATGTGCCTGCCAATAGAATATACAAATGGAGCGAACAGGACAGTCTCGTTGTTTACCTGGAATCTGCCGGGCATTCCGGAGAAGAGAACAGGGATTCTGACAGGGGGCCGAATGGATTGATTCTTGACCCGGATGGCAAGCTGGTGATCTGCCAGCATGGAGACAGGCGCATTGCCCGGATGGAGGCGGATATGGAAACACCGCAGGCAAAATTCACCACCCTTGCCGGCACGTACGAAGGAAAGCCGTTTAACAGCCCCAACGACCTTGCAATGGACGATGCAGGCACGATTTATTTCACGGATCCTCCCTACGGACAGCCAGAGAACAGAACGGCAGAAATGGGCATGAACGGCGTATTTATGGTAAGTGCCGGCAAGGAGGTTTCTTTGCTGGTTGACAGCCTGAGCCGGCCAAATGGCATTGCCTTGTCCCTGGACCAGCGAACCTTGTATATCAATCAATCCGACTCCGAAAACCCGGTATTGTACAGCTATGACATCGCCGCAGACGGATCCCTGGAGAACGGAAAAATATTGTTTGATTTTCTCGCACTTGCTGAAAACGCCCAAGGGCTGCCCGACGGGTTAAAAATTCACAAGAGCGGGAACATCTTTGCCACAGGGCCTGGTGGCGTTCATATCATCAGCCCCGAAGGAAAGCATCTGGCCGCTGTCAAAACCGGAAAAGCAACGTCAAATTGCGCCTTTGACAGCGATCAGAAGTATCTGTATATGACGACAACAGACTGGCTGTTGAGGTTGGAATTAAAATAAAAAAACAATGAAACACATTCTGATCCTCCTGTTGCTTCCCCTGGGCAACCTATGCTTTTCCCAATCAGGGGTCCCCGACAACACGGCGGTTCAAAATCCCCGGTACGACAAGCATCTGGCAGAGAAACTGGGCGGTGATGTCTACGGCATGAAAGCTTATTTCCTGGTGATCCTGAAAACCGGGAACAATCCGACGACCGACCAGGCCCTGATCAGCCGGAGCTTCAGGGGGCACCTGGACAACATCAACAGGCTGGCGGAGGAGGGCAAGCTGGTCCTGGCAGGTCCCCTCGGGACCAATGACAAGGGCTACAGGGGCATTTTCATACTGAACAACGTAAGCACCCTGGAAGAAGCCGGGGCCCTGCTGCAGACCGATCCCGCCATCAAAGAGGGATTGCTGGATGCGGAGGTCTTCTCCTGGTATGGCTCGGCAGCGCTTCCCGAATACCTGCCCTATTCCGATAAAATCTGGAAATCAAAACCATAGTCTGACATATAAACCTGATCCTCCTCTATGAAAACAACGCCTGAACACGATGCACGCATGGCAGCAATGACTTTTGCCTCCGTGTATCCACACTATATTGCCAAAGTGGAGAAGAAGGGCAGGACGAAGGAGGAACTGCACCAGGTCATCCAATGGCTCACGGGCTTTGACGACAACACCCTTCAGAAGCTCATAGACGAAAAGGCGACATTTGAGGCCTTTTTCCAAAAAGCCAGGCTGAACCCACACGCCCACCTGATCACCGGCCTCATCTGCGGATACCGGGTGGAAGAGATTGAGAACCCGCTGACACGGCAGGTAAGGTATTTGGACAAGCTGGTGGACGAGTTGGCCAAAGGGAAAAAGATGGAGAAGATCCTGCGATGACAGAAGAGGTAAGAAGATACGACCCGGCAAGGGAATATTTCACGGAAGAGCAATGCTTCATCAACGAGCTGGAAAACACGGAGCGGCAACAGGCCCTTTCCATTGCCCGGGCGAGGGTCACACCGGGGGTGACCACCCGCTGGCACCGGCTGTCCGGGATCACGGAACGCTATGTCATCCTCGAAGGGACGGGCACGGTGGAGGCAGGCGGCCTGAAACAGGCGGTCGGTCCCTGCGACGTGGTGGTGATTCCGCCCGGCTGCAGGCAAAGAATCCGCAACGATGGCGACTCCGACCTGGTCTTTCTGGCCATCTGCACCCCCCGGTTTACACTGGAAGCTTATCAGGAGCTGTCCCCTTCCCAGGCGTAGAACGGGTCATTCATCCCAAGCCGCAAAAGAAAGGCGGGCAATGGGCTAACCGGACCCTGCGGGTCATCCCGGCAGCATGGAAAACTGAATCTCCTTAAACCATGAATGCATCATTCAAACAAAATTGCCTGCTTAAAACCCGGGATTTTGTCAAAAAATCATTGTCGGATGCTGAAGGCGGCCATGACTGGTGGCATGTGTACAGGGTCTGGCAATTGTCCAGACAAATCGCCCGTACGGAGCCGGTGGATCTGTTCGTGGTGGAACTCGGCGCCCTGCTGCACGACATCGCGGACCACAAGTTCCATGGCGGGGACGAGGAAATTGGTCCCCGGACTGCAGGCCGGTTTCTGGACACCCTGAATGTGTCTGGGGAGGTGGTCGAGCACGTGGGGAACATCATCGCAAACATTTCGTTCAAAGGAGGGAAACACCCCCGGACGTTCCATTCGCGCGAGCTGGATGTGGTGCAGGATGCCGACAGACTGGACGCCATGGGCGCAATCGGCGTGGCCCGGGCATTCAACTATGGCGGCTACCGGGGCCGGCCGATGCACGACCCGGACGCCATCCCGGATTCCGGCATGGCCATGGCGGCCTATAAGAGCAGCCACTCCCCCACCATCAACCACTTCCATGAAAAGCTTCTGCTGCTGAAAGACCGGATGAACACCCCGGCCGGCAAGGCCATGGCGGCACACCGGCACCAGTATATGGAACGGTTTCTGGAGGAATTTTTTCTGGAATGGAACGGGAATGTTTAATATCTTTGTGATCAAATCAACCAACGGCAGATGCAAAAAACCCTGACCTTGCTGTTCATCATGGTCCTGGCGTTTCCCGGGCTCGCCCAGTACAAGTACGAAAAAGAAATTCGTATCGACAGAACGGACGTGCCGGCCGCGGCCCTGCGTTTGGTCGACTCGATGGATTTCCCCTCACGGGTCAGGTGGTACCAGGAAATTGGCTATGACCGCACATCCTTCGAGGCCAAGACCCGCTACCGGGGAAGAAGGTACAGCATCGAATTTTCCCTGGACGGAAGCTTCGAAGACCTCGAAATTGAGATCGCAGCCGGCGAGGTACCTGAAGAAGCATGGGAAGGAATCAAAGCACATTTATCGACGGCCTACCCCCGCTACTTGGTGGAGAAGATCCAGGTGCAGTACACGGGGGATCCCGACCTCATCCTGGCCTTTATCAGGGATCCGGAAGATGCGGCTCCCCCGGTCACCCATTACGAGCTGATCATATCGGCCCGGGAGGAGGGCAGCTTCACCCTGTTCGAGTACCTTTTCACCGACAAAGGCGATTTCGTGCACCGGTCAAAGATCGTTCCCCACAATATCGACAACATCATCTACTAATATGGGACGACGGTTTTTGTATTTCCTGGGACTGGTATTGTTGCCATTTATTTCCGCGGCCCAGGGGGGGGCTTCATGGGGGATCATGCCTTCGGTGAGCCTCACCGGGAAGCTGCCGCGCGACTGGTCCGTCAACCTGAAGGCGGAGTCAAGGCAGGCCCTTTACCATGACGGGTTTGCCCATGATTACCTGCTGACGGACTTGGGGATCCTGGTCGGTAAAAAAGCCAGCTTCAACACCACCCTGGCCGCCGGATACCTTGTCAGGATCAGGGGGGAGGAGATCTACCACCGGGCCATCCAGCAGGTGAGCCTGGCAAGAAGGCATGCCGGCTTCAGCCTGTCCCACAGGATATCGTCTGATCAGACTTTTTCCGAAACCGAGGCCACCGGGTACCGCCTGCGCTACAGGATATCCTCGGAAATCCCGCTGGAAGGGCAGTCGCTGGATCCCGGGGAGTTTTTCCTCAAACTCAGCCATGAATACGTGAACTCCCTGCAGGAAAAAGAGTACGACCTGGAGATCAGGACCGCCTCTTTCCTGGGATATGTATTCACGCCCAGCAACAAGCTGGAAGTCGGACTGGAACACCGGGTCGATTCATTTGTGCCCGCCCGGGCCCGGCACCGGTGTTGGATCGGTGTGCATTTTTACCAATCCATCTGAAACCTCCGTTTCACCCCCCTTCCCTTCAGGCAGGTCAGCAATAATACTCTACTGACCTATAAATCTACTCTCCTTGCCGAATCAGGCTAAATACAGAAAAATAAGGGAAATATTCGGTACATTTGAAACCGAAAAATCATTATCTCAATCGCTACATTGCCATAAAACGACTGACATGAATTCCATGATGAAAAAACGCCGCATGTTCTTCTTCCTGCTGCTGAGCCTCTGTGTTTTGGGCCTGGCTCCGGCTTACGGCCAGGGCGGAGATCAGATCCTGGACGGGATCGGGGAAACGGGCATGAGTGCCCGCTATATTTTTAAAGGAGATGCGAACGACTGGTCACGGAACAACCTGCACGCCACCGTGCATGGCCCGGGTGCCCGCTTCGTGCAGGATGCCCTGTTCGAAAATGTGCTATCGCTGTCGGGAGAAAACGGGACCTACATTTCCATTCCGGGGGAATCCCTGACGGGCATTGAGTCCCTGAGCATCACCGGATGGATTTTCCTGCGCTCTTCAAACAGCGGGCAGGTCTTCTTCCAATTCGGAAAAAACAAGCAGCCGCACTTCTTTGCGGCCCCTGCAGGGACCAGGGAAGGAGAAGGCTATCAGGTGCAGGTGTTATCTTCGTCGGATAGGTATATCGCCTCTGCCCCGGCGGTGGAGGTGAACAGGTGGAACCACCTGGCCGTGGTGATCAATGTCCCGGCAAGGACCCTGAGCTCTTACGTCAACGGCGTGCTGGTCAGTGAGGTGAGGGAGGCAGACCTGGATCTGGATAAGATGTTCGACCTAAGCTCCCAGGGCCAGAACACCCTCCTGCTGGGCAAACCGGTGAACCCAGGCAGCCCCTATCTGAATGCCCGCGTGCACGACTTCAGGATCTACAGGATTCCTTTGAACGGCAGACAGATCGCCAGGATCCATGCCAATGCGCTGAACCTGGACCAACCGGTCGTCAGGACCCGGGACGAGTCGGACAGGAGCCTGCCAAGCTTTCCCGAAACAAGGCCCCAGTTGTACAATGCTTACCTGACAAGCGTTCCGGAGATCCAGGTGGAAACCGTGGTCGGCCACCTTCCCCGCCTGCCGCGATACGTGCAGGGGATTTACAGCAACGACCTCCCCTGGCCTAAGGTCAGGGTGATCTGGCCGGCCCCTGAAGACAACAGCCAGGTCCTCTCCCCGGGGACTTACAAAGTCACGGGAAGGGTTGCCGGAACCCGCATCGAACCGGTGGCGGTGGTCACGGTCAGGGCGGCCGGCGAACAAGCCGCCCCGCAAAGGAGGCTGGAAGGGTTTCACCTCGATCAGGTGGTTTTAAATCCCGATGCCCACAACCACGACACCAAGTTTATCGAGAACCGGGATAAGTTTATCAGGGTCCTCGCCCAAACGAATCCGGACGATTTCCTCTATATGTTCCGCAATGCCTTCGGACAGGAACAGCCTGAAGGGGCACAGGCACTCGGGGTGTGGGACAGCCAGCAAACCAAATTGCGCGGACATGCCACGGGGCATTACCTCACCGCCATAGCCCAGGCCTACGAAGGCTCCGCCTATGATCCTTCCCTTCAGAAGGTATTTGCCGACAAGATGGATTATATGGTGAACACCCTGTATGATTTATCGCAGATGTCAGGACAGCCGCAAACAGCCGGGGGCGAATATGTATCCGACCCCACGGCGGTGCCGCCGGGCCCGGGGAAACTGGACTTTGACTCGGATTTGAGCGTGGAGGGAATCCGCACCGACTACTGGAACTGGGGAAGGGGTTTTATCAGCGCCTATCCTCCGGACCAGTTCATCATGCTGGAGGGCGGAGCCACTTATGGAACCGACAATACCAGGATCTGGGCGCCCTATTATACCCTGGACAAGATCCTGGCCGGGTTGATGAAGATCTATGAGGTCAGCGGCAACGAAAAGGCCCTGGATATTGTCAGGGGGATGGGGACCTGGGTGCATGCCCGCTTAAGCCAGTTGCCCACCGAAACCCTGATCAGCATGTGGAACCGTTATATCGCCGGAGAATACGGGGGCATGAACGATGCCATGGCGAGGCTGTACCGCCTGACCCGGGAGGAGAGCTACCTGGAAACCGCCCGCTTGTTCGACAACATCCGGATGTTTTTCGGGGATGCCGGTCACGCCCACGGCCTGGCCAAAAACGTGGACATGTTCCGCGGGCTGCACTCCAACCAGCACATCCCGCAGATCATCGGAGCCCTCGAAGTGTACCGCGTCTCCGGGATTCCGGACTATTACCATATTGCAGACAACTTCTGGTACAAGGCCACAATGGATTATATGTACAGCATCGGCGGCGTGGCCGGGGCCAGCAACCCTGCCAATGCGGAATGCTTCACGGCCGAGCCGGCCACCCTATACGAAAACGGATTCTCTGCCGGAGGCCAGAATGAAACCTGTGCCACCTACAATATGCTCAAGCTGACCCGGGAGCTGTTCTTCTTCAACCAGCGGCCCGAGCTGATGGACTATTACGAACGCGCGCTGTACAACCACATCCTGGCGTCCGTGGCAGAGGATTCTCCTGCAAATACCTACCATGTGCCCCTGAGGGCGGGTTCTGTAAAACGCTTTGGCAACCCGGAGATGAAGGGCTTCACCTGTTGCAACGGCACCGCCATCGAGAGCAACACGAAACTCCACAACTCAATCTACTTTAAAAGCACCGACAACCAGGCGCTGTACGTGAACCTTTTCGTGCCTTCCACCCTCAACTGGACGGAAAGGAATGTGGCCGTAACGCAAACCACGGCCTATCCGAAGGATGACCGGGTAAAAATGACCATCTCCGGCAACGGGGCTTTCGACCTGAATGTGCGCGTGCCAAAATGGGCCACCAAAGGGTTTACCGTGAAGATCAACGGACGGGAGGAAAACGTCCAGGCCATTCCGGGAAGCTACCTGAGCCTGAACCGCAACTGGAAAGACGGGGATACCATTGAACTGCGCATGCCGTTCCAATTCTACCTGGAGCCGGTGATGGACCAGCAGAACATTGCCAGCCTGTTCTACGGACCCGTGCTGCTGGCAGCCCAGGAGGCTGAACCCCTCAGCGAATGGCGGCAGGTCAGGCTCCAGGCCAACGACCTGAGCCAGTCCATCTCGGGCGATCCCGAAAAACTGGAATTCTATATCGACGGGGTGCTGTTCAAGCCATTCTTCGACACCTACGGGCGGCATTCGGTCTACCTGGATGTCATCCTGGAATAAGACCGAACTACCCCTTCTCGAATCATCAGGTCCGGTTAAGGCCAGGGAGTGAGCTCCCGGTTTTATCCGGGCCTGTCATTTTTATGCCGGCATCCGCCGTTTGGACGGAGATAAGCCGGGCTGTACACCACCCCACCCCGTCACTTTTTCCTTGCGCCAAGAAAGAACACCACCACCCCGCCGGCGATCACAGCCACACCGACCCAACGCGGCCAGGTGAGTTCGTTGTCTTTCTCCCTGGTAATCTCAAAGTCCCCCACCTCCACGACACGTTCTTCCGTCCTAAGGTTGAGACTGCTAAAAATGGTCAGTGCGATCCCGATGAGGATGATGACGATTCCTGTCTTTTTCATGGCCATTTGGTTTGGTCTGTACAAAAGTAAGGCATCAGGGGGCTCCATTGTTCACTATCAGCGAATTAAAATGCAAGGTTTTTGAAATATGTGTTATTTTTGATTCAGGCTGTTTTGGTCTTCAATGATTTCTTAACCAAATTTCTTGATCATGGATATCCTGTCAACGATTCTAACCGGCGCCCTGGCGGGTTGGCGGGGAAACTGCCCGCCCAACCCGGGCAGCCGCACGGCTTTTTTATTTCGTCGGACGGGAATGGCTCCCATCCCCCGGACATGGCAGGAAGTCCCACGCCCTTAATCACGTCAAGGCTTCATGATGCAGGCAAAGAAACACCCTTCCATCGGATGCTGCGGCATTGATTGCGGGTTATGCCCCCGGTTCCACACCAAAGGGGACTCGGCCTGTCCGGGCTGTGGCGCCGGGAACTTCCGTGAGAAGCATCCTTCCTGTGGGGTGCTGACCTGCTGCGTATCCAGGCACGGGCTGGAGGTCTGCGCCGAATGCGCGGCGTTCCCCTGCAAGCGGTTTGATCCGGAAAAGAACGGCTACGACTCCTTTGTCACCCACCAAAGGATGTTACACAACCTGGGCTCTATCCATGCCCGGGGGATGGCCGCGTTCTTAAGCCAACAGAACCGGCGCATGGAGATCCTGGAAGAATTTCTGTCACAGCATGACGACGGCCGCTCCAAAAACCTCTTCTGTCTGGGGTGCGCCCTGCTTCCCCTCGACCAGCTGGAAGGGATCCGGCGGGAAATCAGGAAGGACGCCAAGCCAGGCGGGATCCGGGAAAACAACAAGCACCTGCGTCGTATATTGACCCGGGCCGCGGAAGACCTGGGCATGGAGTTAAGGTTAAGGCGCCCCCCGGCGGCACGGTGACCAGTCCAGGCAGCTGGGCATGGGCAATTCTCCCCAAAAAGGCCGGAACGGCAGGACAAACCAATAAACCGAACCGACAATGCAATGAGCACCATCAGGACATACGGACAAAGGCCGTATCTGGCCGCGCTGCTTCATGGCGGACCCGGCGCAGCAGGCGACATGCGGCCCGTGGCCAGGGAGCTGGCGGCACATTGTGGCGTCCTGGAGTTCCTGCAAACAGAAACATCCGTCGAGGGACAAATTAAGGAGTTGCGGAGCCAGCTGGATGCTTGCGAGGACTTGCCCATCATCCTGATCGGACATTCCTGGGGTGCCTGGCTGGGGTTCCTGTTTGCCGGCCGCTATCCCGGGCTTGTCAGGAAACTGATCCTGGTCGGCGCCCCGGCTTTTGAGGACCGGTACAACCGGGACCTGATGTCCATTCGCCTGGGCAGGCTTGACAAGCAGGAGCGAAAAGAAACGGAGGAATTGATCCGGGTCATTCGTTCGGGCAAACCATGTGAAAAGGCATGGGAACGGTTCGGACAGCTCATGGCCCGGGCCGATGCTTATGAATGCCTGCCAACCGGCGAGGAGGAAGCCGCATTCAATCCGGAAATTTTTCAGGGGGTCTGGGCAGAGGCCTCCGGCATGCGCACAGACCACAGGCTTACAGAACAGTCCGAGAAGATCATCATGCCGGTGGTGGCGCTTCACGGAGCGGATGACCCCCACCCGGTGGAGGGGGTGGAGAAGCCCCTTGCCAGTTTGCTTCCCGATTTCAGGATGATGGCCCTGCCACGATGCGGACACACCCCCTGGCGGGAAAAATTCGCGAAGGACAGGTTTTTTCAGTTTTTGCGGGATGAATTAACGGCGATTTCTTTGCCGCCAGCCACCGGGACAACCCGCCGGTAGCGCCCGTCTTCCATTGTCCCGCGGGGGCTGATTTCCGGACTGACCCAGGCCGACGGCGGCAAGAACCCA
>CAYZCW010000022.1:0-3252 GCA_964477035.1 uncultured Bacteroidales bacterium | reverse complement strand
CTGAGCACCCACGATGCCGGAGGACTCACCGAAAAGGATTTCAGCCTGGCAGAAGAAATGGATTCGGTGGTTGTGACATAAGCGCAAACCCAACCCAACAGAAAAAATGCCCATGAAAAATTACCTCATCACCGGCGGTTCGGGCGGCATCGGAACCGCCCTGGCCCTGCTGTTGATCTTTGTCGTCCTGCTTCCGGCGGGCGAGGCCTTCGCACAATCCGGATCCCCGGCATTCCATGCCCAGAGTCTCCGCAACAACAATACGGGCATGGTGGTGCTGGGCAGCTGGGCCATCCTGAACATCAGCACGGGGGCCATCGGGTGGCGCCACGGAGAGGGAGCCAGGCAGTACTTTCACCAGATGAACCTGTTCTGGAACGGGGTGAACCTGGCCATCGCCGCCGGGGCACTGCTGGGCAACCACCTGACCGACTTTTCGCAGATGGACGACGCCCAACTGATGGCGCGCCACATGAGGATGGAACGCCTGTTCCTGATCAATGCGGGGCTGGATGTATTGTATATGGCGGCAGGACTGGGCATGACGCACTGGGCCGGCAGGTCCGTCAAGCATGCGGACAGGCTCCTGGGCTATGGCCGGTCTGTCATCCTGCAGGGAGGGTTCCTGCTGATTTTCGACGCGGCGATGTACCTCTGGCAACGCTCCCTGAGGCTGGAGTTCATGGACAGTATTTCCCTGGGGATCCACCCGGCACAGGGCCTTCTGTCTGTCACCATCGGCCTTTGACAGAGGAAACCGGGCGGGAGCACCAACCCGTTCGGTCACGACTTGAACAAATAACAGAAACCATGGGCTTTTACCAATTCAAACAGGAACAGTATTTCGGGTGCGGTCCGGAGAAACTGTGGGATTTCATCTCCTCCCCGGCCAACCTGGGCAGGATCACCCCGCCCGGCATGGGCTTTGAAATCATCTCCGGACCCCTTCCCGAAAAGATGCATGCCGGCATGATGATCGCCTACCGGGTCAGGCCCCTGCCCGGCTACACGACGACCTGGGTCACCGAGATCACCCAGGTGGCCGAAAACCGCTATTTCGTGGACGAGCAACGCTCCGGCCCATACGCCCTGTGGCATCACGAGCACATCCTCGAACCTTCGGGCAGCGGCACCCTGATGCGGGACGTGATCTCCTACAAGCCCCCCTTCGGCTTGCTGGGCGATGTGGCCAACCGCCTGTTGATCCGCCCCCGGCTCGGACAGATCTTTGACTACCGCAGGAAGGTGATGGAAGGCTTGTTTAACGCGTCTTAATGGCTTTGGCGGGGAAGCGGGTCCCTGTTTTTCACCTGCATCCGCTCCCGGATGAACCCTTCCAGGTCCGCGACCATCTTTTCCATGGTGAAACGGCTCCTGACAAACTCCTTTGCCGCTGCGGCCATCCTGCCGGAGGCCTGCCTGTCTCCCAGCAAGTCCGCCACGGCCCGGGCAATGGCCTCCGGATCGGAAGCGGGGATCAGCACGGCCAGCGCCCCCTGATTGCTTAATTCCTCCGCCCCGTTGACCCGCGTCATGACCACGGGCTTGCCATAGGCCATGGCCTCCATGGCGGCATTGGGCATGCCTTCGTACAAGGAGGGATGCAGAAAAAAGTCACACCCTTTAAAATAGGGAACGGGGTCGTGGATGTATCCCGCAAAATGGATCATGTCTTCCACCCCCTTTTCAATGGCCCGGGCCTCAAAACAGGCCCTGTCCCTGCCGTCCCCGATCACAAAGAACAACAGCCCGGGATGGGCCTCTTTCAACAAGGGCAGGGCATCTATCAGAAAGGGATAGCCCTTGTGTGCCGCGAGCCTCCCGACGCACAAACCGATGGTCCGCCCCGGAAAGCGGGAGGAGAAATCAAAGGCGGGGGCCCCGTCATCCACCTGCAAGCCATTGTAAACAACCCGGACCAACCCTCCTTTGTCCAGCCCGAGCCGGGCATACACCTCCCGGATGCTGTGGGTGTTGGTCACGACCCCATCCACAAAACAGCGGGTGCGCCAAACGAGCTTGCGGCTTCTTCTGCGGGGGGGTGACCCCGCCCGCCGGATAAGCAGGGGCCTGCCCGATAAGCGGGCGGCCAGTCCGCAGACGATCAGTTCCTGCCCCTTGCAGACAATGGCTTCGAAGCGGTAACGGCGGATCAGCAGGGCCAGCCGGATGGCCTGCCAGAGGCTGAGGTTGCTGTAGAGGTTGAAGGGGATGGTCCCCACGCCGGATCTTCCGGCTTCTTCCACCAGCACGGACCGGCTGCGGGCCGCCAGCATCACCTCGTGTCCGGCCGCCTGTAAGCCGGAAGCGGCCTTCACGACCCACCTCTCTCCCCCACCGTATTTTTTCCGGCCGATGGAATGTACAAACAGTATGCGCATAGCCAATACCTGGCGGCCCTGATCAACAGTGCCTGATTGCCCGGTAAAGTTAATGAAACCCGGGCCACGCAATGGGAAAAACGGCAATTTTCCCTATTTTTGCATGACCAGGCCCCGGCCACCCCAACCCACACCAAACCACGCTGATTATGAGAATCTTTCACTCATCCGAACCCGAAACCGTCCACATCCACGGCCGCGCACTGAAATGCCCCGTCTGCGGCAATGGAAGCTTCCGCTCCCGCAAGGCCCAGCTGAACACCTCCGTGGCCACCTTCTTCGGCCTGGACTGGGCCAACCGCTCGGCCACCTGTTATGTCTGCACCCAATGCGCCCATATTTCCTGGTTTTTGAACGACTGATCCGACAATGAGTTACAGACCATGACCCTAATCCAACGGCTTATGTACGACTTACGCCCCTCCCCCGTCCTTGCGGGCCTCACCGCCTGGCTGGTCATTGTTTTCGTCGGATGCGGACCGCGGCCCTCACAGGAATCCATGGATGAACTGGCCCTTTATACGACCCGTGAGGTGGTGGACACCGCCACGGCCTCCCTGACGCTGGTTCCGTCGGTGGAGCAAATGCTGGAGGTCCCTTCCTCACTGACGCTGGAAGAGAAGATTGGCCTCCTCCTTGATTCCCTGTCGGTCAATCATTTTGGCGGACTGAAACTGGAGGTCCTGAGCCTGGAGAAGACCCCGGAGGGAGAAACCCTCTTGCGGGTCAACCTGGCGGAAAGCCCGGATTTCGTCTTCCCCGACAGCCTGGGTCAATACCACAGCTGGTACGAATACTTCCAGGGCTCCATGGGCGGTCAGCACACCAGCATCGTCCTGGAGGAGACGGTCCTCCAAAGGGAGTACCCCGG
>CAYZCW010000021.1:1673-15622 GCA_964477035.1 uncultured Bacteroidales bacterium | reverse complement strand
AACGGCAGGTCGTGGGGCTCGTATTCCTCTTCTTTTTCGTCGGACAGGACCTCAGCCAGTCGCGCGTGGTCAAAGGCAGGCGCCTTCTCCCCCGTCCGCGGGTCGGCCAGAATGAACTCATGGCCGCCGGGCACGCTGCGGCGGTAGGTGATGCGGCCGTCGTCCAGCCAGGAGAGGCCCGACACGGTATGATGCACCAGCTCCCCGGTATGGCCGGCCAGGAAGCGTTCGGCACGCTGGTAATCCTCGGTGGTCAGCCGCTCCCGGCTGCCGGAGCATCCGACGAAAAAAAACAGGCTTAAGAGCAGGGTTAAGGGAATGGCCAGGCCCCTGCAGGCCCTCAGAGCAACTTGTTTCATGATCAGGAAAGATTTTTGGGTTGGCATGATTCGCGGCTAAAAATACAAATCTGCCGCGGATATCGCCTCCATCCGCAGGAAAAAATTCATCGGGAGCACCGGGGCCGGACCTGCCGGCGGATTCCCCGGGCAGTAGGCCGTTCACACGAAAGTTTGTCTATCCGGCCTGCATAACAGCCCCCTTGCGCCTTTTATTTGCGGTATTGATTCCCTACCTTTGCCGGGATCTATTCACCGTTCTATATATGCAGAACAAAGCCCTGGCGATCCTGACCGCCGGAAACCACTTCTTCGGACAGACCCGGAAACCCTGGACCAGCCTGGATGTAAACAAAATGACGGCAATTCTCCGGGAGGGGGGTTACGAGGCCGAAATCCGGGATTTTCATACCGTTTTTCATAATGGCGGGGGACTGGCCGGCAGAACCATCTTCTATGCCTTTTCCCAAAAAGAGAAATACCGGGCCTACCTGAAAGACATCGTTTTTTTTCTTTCAAGGCGCAACCGGGTCATTCCCCCGGTGGAGCTGCTGCATTGCCATGAAAACAAAGGCTTCCAGGAGCTGTACAAAAGGGAGCTCGGTCTGGAGGACCTGAAAACCGGGTACTATTCCTCCTTAGAGGAAGTGGACCTGAAGGAGTGGCCCTATCCCTTCATCCTGAAAACCACGGGAGGCTCCAACGGGAATGGGGTGTTCTTGATCAAGGACCCGTCCGGCCTGAAAAAAATCAAAAAGCGCCTGCGCAAACCCCTGGGGCTGGGCAAAAGGATCGACCTGCTGAGGAGGAAGTATTTCCGCCGCAGGAAATTTTCGCATTATCCGGAGTATTCCGACAGGCAGGATTACCGCGAATACAAGGTCCACCGGACCGAAGAGGAACCCTTCATCATCCAGGAGTTCATTCCCGGACTGACCTGCGATTACCGGGTGCTGGCAGCCTGTGACCGTTATTATGTTACCCGCAGGGGCGTCAAAAAGGGAAGCTTCAAGGCCAGCGGCTCGAAGGATTTCCGGTTCGACAAGACCCCCGACCAGGCGTTGCTGGACTTCGCCCGCAAGGTGTACGAGCGGTTCCACACCCCGTTTTTATCGCTCGACATCCTGTTCGACGGCAAAAACCACTACCTGACCGAGTTTCAGGCCCTCCACTTCGGGGTCAGCGTCATCAAGCGATCGGCCGGTTATTTCCACCGGCTGCCGGATGGTCGTTGGGCATTCCGGGAGGAAGAGCCGGACCTGGAAGCGGTCTTCGCCAGGACCTTCCTGGAGTTTCTGCGGAGCAATCCCTGATCATGCAGGCGGCACACCGCAACTCCGGCAAAATGGCCGGTATTTCCTGCCCGGGCTGTCTTAATCCGTCGTCGTCCCTTCGTTGTAATGGCGGATCATCTCCTCCGGGCTCAGCCCGCCAAGAATGAGTTCCGTATAGGCGGTGGTGTAAACCCAGTCGTTGAAAAACCTTGCCAGGGGCTCATCCGGAACCAGCCGTTCCCAGTAGTCGGTGAAGTCGCAGGTCGAGGCTCCCGTTGCCTGGTACTGCTGATAAAAACCGCCCACCGCCTGGTGGAAGACCTCCGCCCCCAGCCAGTCGTACAGCAGGGAGAACATCAGCATGGGCTGGGTGTAGGAATAGCTGGTGAGTCCGTCGTTGCCGTAATCTATCATGGGGGTCTCCCGCAGCAGCGGGCTGCGCTCCAGGCTGCGCCGGAACCGGGCCAGGGTGTTGCGCACGTCCCTGTCCAGCAGTCCCTCCCGGCCGGGGTTCAGGCATTGGTCGGCCAGCACCTGGGTGAAGGTCGCCAGCCCCTCTTCCCAGCGCGGGCTTATCCCTTGCTTCTCCCGGATCTTCACATGCCAGAGGTGCGACAACTCATGGTAGAGGTACTGGAAGTCGGAATCGTCCGAAAAGCCTTCTTCCGGCAACAGGATGCAGGTCTCATCGGCCTGCCCGCCGCTGCCCCTTTCGGTTTCGATGATGGCGATGCGGTTTGACCCGGACAGGTCGCCCCACCACGAACGGTACTGCTCCCAGGCTCTCTGCCCGTGGCCGGCGATGCGCGCGGCCGCCAGGGAGTCGCCCAGGTAAAAAATGTCGAGCGGGCCCGCTTCCAGTTTGTTGTACGGGGCTACGGCCAGATCGATCCGGTAGGCCGGCTGTTTGGACAGGTAGCGGTAAGTGCTTGACCCGGTCCCGTCATGTGTCACAGACGCCAGGATCCCGCCATTGGCCACCATCAAGGTGTCGGGAACAGTCGCCTCCACTTCGAAGGAGAACAGGTTGCCCGTCATGTGTCTCTGCAGGAAGGCGATGTCGGGAATGCCGACCACCGGATAGGCAAAGGCATCCAGGCGAAGCAGGGTGAAGGCCGGGTCGATCCGGTCGGTGACATAGCGCATGCCGGTCTCCTGGTATCCCAGAAGGTAGCCGCCGTAGTCGATGGAAATGGTTTTGGTTTCGTGCGGACCCACCGGCTCCTCGATCAGCACATGGTTCACCTGCCAGCGGGGAAAGCCATCGAAGGAAACCACCTGCTGGCTGAAACCGATCGCCTCGCCCGCCTCGTTGGTCACGGCGCTCACCGGCATCAGGCGGTACAGCAAGAGCGGGATCCGGTCAATGGTTTCGTCGGACGGGTTCGTGATCTTCAGGGTGCATTGCCCTTCAAGGGTCTCCCCGGGGAAGTCGAACGACAGGCGAAGGCTCACATGGTCCGTGGCCAGGGCAAAGGGCTCTTGCGCCAGGGAATGCCAGGGCAACAGGATTCCCAGGAGAATGAAAAGGAAGGCAGGTTTCATATGTTTCAGGATTTCATATGAGACGGGCTGCACACGGAAAAGTTACAACTTATGTGAAATAACTATAATCCAAAAACTAATTTTTTATATCCGGTATTTTTTTACATTTGTCAGGAAAGTCACACCCACCACAAAACACCCTCCGTCATGAAAAAAACCATTGCAGTCCTTGCTTTAACGCTTGTTGTTTTCGGACAAGCTTTTGCGCAAGTTTCCACCGACAGGGCGCCTGATTCGCCTCCGGTAGTCCAGGGAGAAGTTTCTGCATTTGATGACCCGCCCTTTGCCTACGGGTTTAATCTCCAGAGCTATTCCTTTCAAGCCATCCCGGACAACACCTTTTCAGGTGTCAACAATTTGTTTTCCTACTCCAACAGCCTTGGCCTGTTTGCCGGGGATATGGGGCCCGACGGCCGGTATTTTGCAGCGGATTATAATTCAGCTTCTCTGTACGAAGTGGACTTTTCCGGCAACACCCTGGTGTACGTCGCGCCCATTACCGGCATCACTCCCGGAGAGACCATTACGGGAATGACCTATCACCGGCCTTCCGGAACGATGTATTTCAGCACAACCAGTATCAGCGCTTCCACCTTATATTCGATCAACCTGGAGACGGGTGTGCTCAGCCCCATCGGGCAGATCACCAATTGTCCGGCAGCCATCGACCTGGCCATCAACGAAGCGGGCAGGCTGTTTACCGTGGATATTTTGAATGACAATTTCGTGGAAATCAACCCGGCCACCGGGGCGGGAACGATCGTCGGACCCCTTGGTTTTGGCGCCAATTTCGCGCAAAGCATGGATTTCGATGACAATACCGGGGAGTTGTACTGGGCTGCTTATGGGGCTGCGGGACAGATCCGGATCATCGATACCAGCACCGGCGGATCGGTGGTCGTTGCCGCCTCATGGCCTGAGTATGGCGGCCTGTCGATTTACAGCGATCCCGAGCCCCCCGCCGTTCCGATTGGCTATCTTGCCATCCTGGTATTTGTCTTGCTGACCGGAGGGTTTGTTTGGTGGCGGTTTCGCAGGCTTGGAGCCAGGGCATGATCCCTGAGACATTCTAATTACTGAAGCTGCATCTCCTCCTACTGCAGGTGCAAATCCTCCCGTATCCGGCGGATCCTGTAACGGGCCACCTCCCGGTGTTCCGCTTCGGTTTCCGCTTCGGACTGGTCCAGGAATGCCTGGAATGCCTCCAGGGCAGGTAACTTATCCTGGTAATACTGGTAGTAACTCTCGGCCAGGTAAAAGGTGATCAGCAGGTTGTTCGAGAACATGCTCAGCATGCGGAACCAGCGGATGGTTTCGGCATATTTTCCGGTCTCGAACAGGTTCACCCCGGTCTGAAAGGCGAAAGGGTTGAAGTTGGGACTGAGGCATCCCTGCACGGCCTCCCGGAAATACGCTCCGGCCACCTCCTTCTCTCCCCGGTCACTCAATATCAAAGCCTTGTAATACACCAGGTCCTCCCCCCACAGGTCCCGGTCCAGCAGGAAGTCGATCCACCGCTCCGCTTCGTCCGGCCGGCCGGTATGGTAGCGGGCAAAGGCCATGGATTTCACCACCTGGGGTACGGTATCTCCCAGCTCCATCAGGTAATCCACGTTGGCAACCACGGCTTCGTACCGCTGCAGCCTGTAATCGAGGATGGCCTTCTGCCTGCGGAAGCCGATGTTGTCGGGCGACTGCCTGAGCCCGCGGTTCAGCACCCCCAGCGCCCGGCGCGGGGAATCCAGCCTCATGAGCACCTCGGCCCATTCGGCAATGACCCCCTGGTTCAGGCTGTCGAGGCGGTTGGCCAGGGCCAGCTGGCCTTCGGCCGCGGGCAGTTCGTTCCGGGCGGCGAACACCCGGGCCAGCCGGTGGGGATAGGCCGGGTTGTCCGGGTAGCGTTCGCGCAACCGGATCAGGTGCCGGATGGCCTCGGTATCGTTATGCTGCTGGATGGCGATGGTCACCAGCATGTTCTTCACCTGGGTGCTTTTTTCAGGATCCTCTTCCCATGCCGCCAGGCTGTCCCTGGCCTGGTCGTACCGGGCCGCCTGAAACAAGGCACGGGCATACTGCCAGGAAAGCGCATCGGCGTAAATCCCTTCGGCAAACAGCGAATCGATGAGGCGGATCACCTCCACATGGTTATCGGCTTCCCGGGCCAGGGCAATCCTCTCCCCCATGGGGTTTGTCTTTTCACCGGCCGGCACCGCCATGCCGGCAGGCTCCTGGGCCGGTGACAAAATAGCCGCAACCAGGAGCAGTAAGAAAAAACAGCCTTTTGTTTTCATCATGTCAGTGGTTTATAATATCCCGGTTCCGCCGGCGGTTCCGGCAGGCCATCACCTGTAAAACAGCCAAACATACAACTATTATTTTAGTTATACAAACAACAAACCCATCCGAAGCCAAAAAGCTTGTATTTTTACGTTTCCAACAATACCCCTCCCATGAAAAACCTTGCCAGGATCCTGTCCGGACAAAGCCGCATCTCCGGGTTACGGCCCGTTCCCCTGTTCTTTTCCCTTGCCGCAATGCTTTATTCCTGCGGCCCCAACCCGGAAAACGACTACCGGCAGGCAGCCGCCCATATCGGGTCGGACAACATGGCGTCCTATATTGAAGTGCTTGCGTCGGACGGGTTCATGGGACGCAAGCCTTTTACCCGGGGCGAGGAGCTGACCATCCAATACCTGAAGGAAACCTTTATGGAGCTGGGGCTGGAGCCCGGATGGCATGGCAGCTACTTTCAGGAGGTGCCCCTGATGGAAGTGTCCGTCTCGCCCGATCCCCTCATGCGGTTCGTCATGCCCGGGGGGACCGTAAACCTGGAATACCTGTCCGACTATGTGGGCTTCTCCCCCAGGGTGGAGGAGCGGAGCGTGGTGGAGGACGCCCCCCTGGTGTTTGCAGGCTACGGCATCGTGGCGCCCGAGTATGGCTGGAACGATTACGAGGGACTGGATGTGTCGGACAAGATTGCCGTGGTGCTGGTCAATGATCCGGGTTTCGCCACGGGCGACCCGGCGCTTTTCAATGGACATGCCATGACCTATTACGGCCGGTGGACCTACAAGTATGAGGAGGCGGCGCGGCAGGGCGCCCTGGGACTGCTCATCGTGCACGACGCACCGGGCGCCGGCTATCCCTGGAGCGTGGTCACCGCCGGGGCGCAGATTCCCCGTATGTACCTTCAGGACGAAAACGGCTATGCGGACCGTGCCCGCCTGGAGGGGTGGCTCACCACCGGGGCAGCCACCCGTTTGTTTGAAGCGGCGGGATTGGATTTCGGAGCCCTGAAAGAGGCCGCCGCCGGCCGGGACTTCCGGGCCGTGCCCATGGAAGCGCGCCTGCAGCAGTTTGGGATGCGCAAGGCGTTCCGGTACAATATGTCGCACAATGTGCTGGGTGTCTGGCCGGGGACGGACCTGGCCGAGGAGGTGGTCATTTACTCGGCCCACTGGGACCACCTGGGCGTCGGTCCGCCGGTCGACGGAGACTCCATCTACAACGGGGCCGTCGACAACGGCACCTCCCTGGCCTGGATGCTGGAGATCGCACGGGCTTTTACGAAGCTGGAAAACCGGCCCCGGCGCTCGGTGCTGTTCCTGGCGCCCACCGCAGAGGAGCAGGGGCTGCTGGGGGCATTCCATTACGTGGCCGACCCGGCCTTCCCGCTGGAAAAGACGGTGGCCAACTTCAACAACGACCTGATGCTGCCCCTGGGCCGCATGAAGGATGTGATGATCACCGGGTTCGGGCAGTCGGAGCTGGACGACCTGGTCTATGAGGCGGCCCGGCTGCAGGACCGTTACGTGGTGCCGGACCCCAACCCCCAGACCGGCATGTACTACCGGGCCGACCATTTCCCCTTCGCCAGGGCGGGCGTGCCGGCCCTCTTTGCCCGGGGCAACACCCACCACCGTGAATACGGGGAGGAGTGGACCGCCCGGCAGGAGCAGCTGTGGCTGGAGAACAACTACCACAAGCCGGCCGACCGCTACGAGCCGGAATCGTGGAACCTGGAAGGCGTTGTGGAAGATGCCCGGCTGGCTTTTTATATGGGCTGGAAGCTGGCCGGCAGCGACCGCTTCCCGGACTGGAAGGAGGGCTCGGAGTTTAAGGGAGTCCGTACGCCCGTCAGAAAATAATCCGGAAGGCGGTGCCTTCACCCACTTCGCTTTCCACTTCCACCTGCGCCCCGAGTATGTCCAGAAAATCCTTGGCAATCAGCAGGCCGATGCCGGCATGGTCTTCGATGTCCTTTTTGGCATCGTCGCTTCCCGGTTCCGCAAACAAGCCCTTGAGCGCATCCGGGTCCATGCCAGGCCCGTAATCGCGGACTACAATGACCGCCTTCCCCTCCTGACGCCGGGCTCCCACCAGGATGCGCCCCCCGGGCCGGGAGTGTTTGATTGCGTTGGATATCAGGTTTCTGAGAATGGCCTTCAGCATGTTCTCATCGGACTGTAATTCCACTGTGCCGGAGGCAAAGGCCGTTTCCACCCGGAGTTGTTTCTGTGCGATTCCCTGCCGGAAAAAGTCCAGTATGTGCCGGATCACAGACACCGCGTTGAGGGTGGTTTTGTCGGGCTCCAGCCCCAGCATGTCGGACCTGGACCATTGAAGCAGGTCGACCAGGGTGAGGTAGGCCGATTCGGCGTTCTGGCTGAGGGAGGCCAAAAGCGATTTCACCCGGTCCTTATCCAGGCGGTCAAACTCCTTATGCAGCAACTTCAGGGTCTGGTCCACCGTTCCCAGCCCGCCACGGATGTCGTGCGAGATGACAGAAAGAAATCGGGTCTTCTGCTCATTGAGCCTGACCAGTTCGCGGTTGGCGCGCATCACTTCCTGTTCCAGCACCAGCCTTCTCAGGTCCTCCTCTATATGTTGTCTGACCGAATGCAGGAACTCTTTGTACAACGGACTGTAATGATTCTCCTTCTTATCCAGCAGGCAGATGGTTCCGAACACCTCCTTGTCGGGCCAGTTCAGGGGCAGCCCCAGGTAAGAGATCATGCCCAGTGGAATGTCCGGATTGCCCTGGCTCCACGTCGGGTCTTTGGTGGCGTCCGGCACCAGCATCTCCCGTTGCTTGCCGATCACCGTTTCGCAATACAGGCCGTGGTTCAGAACTTCCCGGTCTCCCGGCTTGTAGGGGCTGGCCAGATCACGGCTGCCCACCAGCACTTCGATCTCCGACTCATGCAAGCGCATGATCAGGGCCGAGGGCACCTGCACGATGCGTGCCGCCACATCGACCAGCGACTGCCAGCTCTCCAGCAGATCCTCCGGAATGGCCGGCCTGGATTGATCGCCTATTATGACCTGTTTTCTGGATTTTCCACCGCCTTCTCTGATGGTGACTTCTGCATTCTCCCCAACCATAGGATTTATGTGTCTGATTATTGGTCCTTCACCAGG
Organism: uncultured Bacteroidales bacterium; assembly: GCA_964477035.1. Taxonomy (GTDB): domain Bacteria; phylum Bacteroidota; class Bacteroidia; order Bacteroidales; family UBA7960; genus SLSG01. Next base: position 7,041 of record CAYZCW010000021.1, on the reverse strand, counting down.
CTTTTTTATTCTACAAATTTATAGATTTTCCCTACATTTGGTCATTTCCCCATGGTTTCTTTCAACACCCACGACCATGCCGACCCGCCAACACACCCTCAGACCGGCCTTGTCGTACCAGCAACCGCTTGCTGCTGTGCTGCTGGTTTTGCTCCTTTTTGCCGCCTCGTTGCAGGCCTTTTCGCAGACAGGATGGGAAAACAACACGGCCCGGCAGGATAAACCGGTAAGCGGGCCTGTCGTCAAATACGGGAAAGCCCAGTTTGACACTCCGGTTGACCATCCGGCCCCCGTGCCGGCAACCGGTCCCGGCACCGGGGCCATAGATCCGTCCGGCCGTTACCTGGTCACCAGTTTCCGCGGACAGTCCTCCCTGTTCGTCCCTGAAGGGTCCATTGCCGTCCAGGTTGCCACGGGCGACAGCCTGGTGCAGACCCTGGTCCAAAGAACACGCGCCTCCGGTCAATACATCGTGGAGTTCACAACCCCACCCCTGGCCAGGCAGATCCCGCAGGGACAGCCCTATGCCAAGGCCGCCGGCCTGCCGGCCATGCGGGAGGCCGCCCGGCGCATCCGGCAGGAGCATGAACGCTTCCGGCAGGACCTTCGCCGGCTGGAGGCCGAAAAGGATGGGCGCAACCAGGGTGCCGGGGAACCGGAAGCCGCCGTCCGGCTTGCCTACGAGATCACCTTCAACGGCATGGCCCTGACGGCAGATCCCTGGATAGTAGAGCGGGTGCGGAAGCTGCCCTATGTGAAGGCGGTGCACCGCGACACCGAGGTGAAGGCCCTGCTCGACGAAAGTGTGGCCGTGATCGGGGCGGACCGTATATGGTCCGAATACAATATCACCGGAAGCGGCATGGTGGTGGCCATCCTGGACACAGGCATCGACTACCTGCACCCCGACCTGGGCGGGGGCATGGGCCCGGGGTTCAAGGTGCTGGGCGGCTATGACTTCGTGAACGACGATGGCGACCCCATGGACGACAACGGGCACGGCACCCATGTGGCCGGCATCGTGGCGGCCAACGGACAGCTGAAGGGAGTGGCTCCGGACGCCAGCCTGGTGGGCTATAAGGTGTTGCATGCCGAAGGCTACGGCTATGCCTCCTGGATCGTGGGCGGCATCGAACAATGCGTGATCGACGGGGTGGATGTGATGAATGCCAGCATCGGCGGCCCCGGCAGCCCGGACGACCCCATGGCCGTTGCCATCGACAATGCCTCCCTGGCAGGGGTGGTGTGCGTGGTGGCGGCCGGCAATGCAGGCCCGGGTTATTATACCGTGGGCTCCCCAGGCGTTGCGGCCCGGGCCATCACGGTCGGGGCCACGGACCTGATCGATGAGGTGGCGCACTTCAGTTCCCGCGGACCAGTCGCCCAGGCTCAGCAAATCAAACCAGATGTGCTCGCCCCGGGCGTCCTGACCAATTCCACCATGCCGGGGGGATGGCACGAAAGGATGAGTGGCACCTCCATGGCCTCGCCCCATGTGGCCGGGGCGGTGGCCCTGTTCCTTAATAAATACCCGGAGCATACCCCGGAGCAGGTAAAGAGCGTGTTCTCCCAGACGGCCCTTGACCTGGGACTGGACATCTGGACCCAGGGATCCGGACGCATCGACCTGCCCGCCGCCTTCGAACGCCCGGCATTTTTGGTGTCCCCCAATAAGCTGGGCCTGGGAATGGTTGTACTGAGTGAGGATGTATGGGAAAAGACAGACACCTTGTTTGTCCACAACATTTCGGAACAGCAGCAGGCTTTCCATGTGTCCGTCGGACAGGCCTTCCCGGAAGGGGTGAGCCTGAGCTACACGCCGGCAGACTTCAGCCTGCACCCAGGAAAGACAGAGAAAGTGCTTGTCCGGGTCGCGCTCGACAACCGGGTGACCGGTTTCCCGGACGACTTTCCCGCCCAGTTTGCGGCTTCGCTCCGCATCCAGGCGGGCACATCCCACACCACGGTGCCGCTGGTGTGCATTAAAAGCCCCGGGCTGCGGCTGGTTTTTGACGTGGAGCCTGAGTGGGTCATTGGGTTTGCCGCAGGAGGAAAAACCACGGGATTCATCCAGTACCAGGGAACGGATTTTTTCATCCCGCTTTCCCAGGGGGTCTGGGAACTGGCTGCCAGTTTTGATGAATCCAGAACCTTTCTGCTGCTCGAAGACGTGGAGGTCAACGATCTGGTAACGCTCCATCTTTCCAAAGGGGAGGCAAAGAACACCCTCTCCTTCGAATCGCCCGATATCCGGGGCAATGCCATGGACAACGACATGACCCAGGTACTGATCAACTTTCCGGCATCCGGGTTCTTCCTGAATACGGGCTACATGGGAGACGCCGGAAACATGCATTTCAACGACTTTACGAAAATCGAACTGGAATACACCGCCACCGCCCATGCCGACAGCGCAGACCATGTGTACGCAATTGCCCACCGGTTCACCGGGATGGCCTCCGACCGGTCCATGACCTACCAGCCCGGTGAACTATTCCATTATCCGGCACAATACCCTCCACCGGAAGAGGAAATCCTCCTGCGGCCTGCTACCGGAGTAGGGACCAATCATTATAGAGCCTGGGTTGTACGAGAACACCCGGAATCCTTTCTGTCCGCCCCCTATGTGGTCGATTATTACTTGTCTCCGGGTTTTAGACAAAGCGACCCGCCTTTTGTCGTTTCCCCACAGCTGTATCGTTTCAGGGAAGTCCCGTTCAGGCCCCAACCGGAGGATTTGTATTTCCAGATGGCCAATATGTCGGTGGGGGATGACGGGCTGCCACAGTATTTCTCGTGGGATTGGTACCCTTTTGATCCCCTGATTAATCACCTACCGGGGAGATCTGCCTTTATCCGCCCGTCATTGGGTCCGCCGGCATTCAACGGCAGGGTCTCCAACTGGCCGGGGGACAATTTTATTTTATCCAATCCCGACAGATTCTTTCTTTCCCAGCTGAAGGGTTATGACCCCGCCATGAAGGTGCATTTCCGGTTTCTGCGCAACGGGGAGGAAATCCGCAGCGGGGATTTTTTCGAGACCTATCCCATCAGGAATTACCTGTATGTATGGTTTGAGACCGAACCGGGCCCCCACTTAATGGAGTTCAGCCTGGACAGTTTTCTGGTTGCCGGCCGGCAGGGTAAGGCCAGGGTCCGCCTGGGATTTGACCCCGGGGAGGACGCCGGGGTTTTTCCCTCGCTTGCCTCCCTGAACCTTCAATACCGGGACGGGTACTACACGGATCAGGTGGGGAAGGGCGAACCGGCCATCCTCTCGTTCGACCTCCATGGCACCCGGCATGAGCCAGGCGGACAGACAGTCAGCCTGCACCTCCGCCCGGAGCACACCACCGAATGGATCGCACTGACCCTGCAGGAGGAAAACAGCCGGTACACCGCAGAGGTCTCCGCAACCCTGGATGCCGGCTATGTGGACCTCCTCATTGAGGCCAGCGACGGACGCGGGGGAACCCTGGAATACCTTTTGGAGCCGGCTTTTCTCATCGGGGAACCCAGCCCGCCCGAAGTGCATATACAGGCTGTAGAGACAGACATCCATGAGGCCGCCGCCCGGGTGCTGGCAAATGTTTCGTCGGATGGGGGAAGCATGATCACCGGCCATGGCATCGTCTGGGGGCCGGATGCCGATCCGACGACAGAAAACCACCTGGGCATGACCAGCAGGGGCGCCGGACTCGGCCCGTACCGTGAGGTCATCGGCGGCCTGGAGCCCCATACCCCGTATCATGTCCGCGCCTGGGCCGCCAACAGCCAGGGAACCGCCTACAGCGAGCCGGTCCTGCTGGAGGATGTCCCCTCCTGCGTTCCTCCCCGGGGGCTGACGGCATCCCACATCACCCTGGAAGAAGCCGAAATCAATTGGGGAACGGTGGACGGGGGCGTATCCTACGACATCTGCTTTGGACCGCCCGGCTTCGATCCTCAGGAGGAGGGAACCATGATTGACGGTGTACAACCACCCTTTCTGCTGACCGGGCTTAAGCATTCGACCACCTACCACGCCACTGTACGCGCCCAATGCGGGGAGGAAGCCTCCCCCTGGTCACAGCCCCTGGTGTTCACCACCGAATGCGGGCCCCTCATTCTATCCTTTATCTATCCGGAGTCCGGACAGGTATACAACGCTTCGGAAGTCACCGACATCCCCTTCGGGATAGGTATTGCCGGCTGTTTCCCGGTTTTCTTCAGCCTGAACATCGTCGATGAGTACGGACAGGAAAGCCTGATAGAATACATTGGGATGTATGAGGAGCAGCCTGTTTACCATGGCTTGTTTGAAATCCCGGCCTCCTTGCCCGGAAGGGAATACCGCTTCCTGATCCGGCACTATTTTGAAGGAGAGGAAGTCCGCCTGTTCAGCGAGCCCTTCCTGGTAATCAATGAGAAAAAAGCCATCGAGCTCTTCAGGCCGTTCGACATCGATTACTGGCTGGCCGGGCACGAGCACCCCGTTGCCTGGAACGCCATCAATGTGGATTTCGTGGACATCATGATCTCCCTGGATCAGGGGGAAAGCTGGGAGGAAATCGCCATGGGTGTTACCTCCAATACGGGCTACACCCCTCATGGGTACAACTGGCACAGTTGGACGGCCGGCAACATCCCGCAGGGAGACCACCACGGGGCCGTGGTTCGCATAGCCTGCGCCGAAGACCCGGATACGTTCGGGCAGTCAGAGCCCTTTACGGTGTCTACCTTCCCCCCGTTTACCCTGTTGTCGCCCAACCCTGACACCACGGTGGGGGTGGTGGGCAAAATGGAGATGGTGGTCGAATCGCGTATCCAGGCCGATATCGCCTGCATGCTGCTGGGCGAAGAAGGTTTTCACCAGCAAATGGGGCTGTTCCGCCTCGAGCCGGGGCCGAACACCCTTTTTTGGGAGGCGGACGGGCTGCAGATAGGGCACACCTACACCATCGAGATGGCCCATCTGTTGATCACCACCTCGGTATGGGGCGGCGTGGTCATTTACAGCGAGCCTTTTGTTGCAGGCAAGGCCACCCCGGCGGTCACCTGGCCGGAGGCCGCTCCCATCGGCTACGGGGCGGCGGTCTCTTCCTGCGCACTGTCCGGCGGGCAAGCCATGGCCGGGCAAGTCCCTGTGGAAGGGCATTTTGAGTTGGCCGACCCGGACCTTATCCCCCCCTCGGGCTGGTACCAGGTCGCGGTCCTGTTCGTGCCCGTGGATGAGGACACCTTTTACCGGGTGGCCGGTTACATTCCCTTGCTGGTCAACCCCCGGACCCTGCACCTCGGGGGCTCGTTCACCGTGGCAGACAAGGAATACGACGGCACCACCGCGGCCACCCTGATTCACCATGAGCTGGTCCTTCAGAACGTGCTG
>CAYZCW010000021.1:0-1573 GCA_964477035.1 uncultured Bacteroidales bacterium | reverse complement strand
CTTGCAGTCATCGATGTATCGGGCCTGGAGGAAGGCCTTTATGTGGTTCGCCTTTTCACGGATTACGGTTCGGCCGGCACACGGATACGGGTGGTGCGTTAAAAACACCGGGATGCATGGCCACTGGGGCCCGGCTGACCGGCCGGAGGCCCATCCGACGATCATGAAAAACCCGGCCGGAAAAAATTGGCATGGCTTTTGAACAGGTTTGGGTGAAGAAACACTTCTTCCCAAAACGAAAAGCCATGAAAAAGCAACTGATTGCCTCGATTTTCGCGCTCCTGTTTGCCGGAGGCAGCGCGCTCATGGCGCAGGCCCAGACAGACGAATACCTTGGCCTGCCGGGGGACAACCTGAACCTCTACGCCGTGATGAACATCTTCCAGGAATCGGAAACCATTGAAGGTTTCGAGAGGAAGCTGAACGATCCCGAAGCCATGATCAACAACCTGGACCTGAATGGGGACGGCTATGTCGACTACCTCATGGTCACCGCCCACCAGGACGGCGACCTGCACACCATCGTGCTGAGAGTCGCCCTGAACGAACAGGAATACCAGGACGTGGCCGTGTTCTTTGTCCAACGCTACAAAGACGGCTCGGTACAGGTGCAGCTGGTCGGTGACGAAGCCCTCTACGGGAAAGACTATATCATTGAACCCATCTTTGCGGAAACGCCCAACCCGGGCTACACCGGGACCAAAGGCACGCCCGTGCGCACCGTGGCGGCCCCCGCCACCTACGTGGAAGTGCGCACCTGGCCGGTGATCCGGTACATCTACAGTCCCACATACGTGGTCTACCGCCCCGTGTGGCGATGGGGTTACTACCCGGTGTACTGGCAGCCCTGGCAGGCCCATTACTGGCACTATTACCACGGCTACCACTACCGCCTGCACCACCACTACCGCACCTATTACCGCCCCTGGAAACACCACCGGTTTGCCGTGTACCACACCACTTATTACACCGGCTACCGCAGGTACTCCCCCGTTGTGGTCGTGAACATCAACAAGGGCAAATACAAGCCGACCTACAACCGGCCTGACCAAAGACGAAAGGGCGAGGAGCGTTACGAAAGGGAGTATGCACACAGGACCCCCAGGACACCGGTCGGCGGCACCGTATCGCGGCCTGCAACCCCTGCCGGCAGGACCGCCACGCGGTCGGCCTCCGAGGTGCAGGGCCAGCGGACCGCACGGCAGCCTGCAACCCGCACCGGGGGAACCGTTCGCACCAGAGACGAAAGCCGCAGCGCGGCCAGAACAACCGAGGTGCAGCAGAGCCGTTCCGAAAGCCGCAGCGCGGCCAGGACGACCGAAGTGCAGCGCAGCAATGCCTCCGAACGGAGCAACAGCCGGCCAGCCGCAGTACAGCAGAATCGTGCCCCGGGTCGCAGCAGCACCCCCGCACGGGTGGAACGCAACAGCTCCTCCAACAGGGAGTCAGGCCGGCCCGCCGCGGTAAGGGAAAGCCGGACGCCCAGCCGGAGCAGCCAGCCGGCCCGTGTTGAGCGGAGTAGCTCACCGAGCCGCAGCAGCCAGCCGGCAAAGGTCGAGAGGAGCAATTCCTC
>CAYZCW010000020.1:0-16719 GCA_964477035.1 uncultured Bacteroidales bacterium | reverse complement strand
ATTGCCCTGGTTGGGGTGGATCCCGCCGGCCAGCAGTTTGGCATCGGCCAGGGAATGGGTCCCCGAATAATGCAACTGGTTTACATAGGCTTCCCAGTTCATCTGCACGAACTGCATGGGATCTGCCCGGTCGTACTCAGGCAGACCGCGCACACTGAAACCCTGGGTGGCCCTTACCTCGAACTGGGTCCTGTCGGCCCGGCCCCTCTTGGTGGTGATCATGATCACCCCGTTGGCGGCGCGGTTCCCGTAGAGGGCCGTGGCGGAGGCATCCTTCAGTACGGTGATGCTCTCGATGTCGTTCGTGTTGAGGTTGGAGATGCTCAGGTCGTAGGGTACCCCGTCCACCACGTAGAGGGGGGCGTTGCTGGCGCTGATCGAGCCGTAACCGCGGATACGGATGTTCGACCCGGCGCCCGGCTGACCGGAACCGGAGGACACCTGCACCCCGGGGGTCAGGCCCTCGATGGCCCTGGACACGTGGGAAATGGGGCGTGCCTCGATCTTTTCGGAGGTCACCTGGGTGGCGGCACCCGTATAGGTCCCCCTGCGGGTGGTCCCGTAGGCCACCACCAGGATCTCATCGAGAACCGCCATCTCGGACTCAAGCGCGACGTTGATCACGGTGCGCCCGCCCACGGCCATTTCCCGCGTGGTCATCCCGATAAAGGAATAGACCAGTGTGGCGTCTGGCGTGGTGGTAATCTCATACCGGCCGTTGGCATCTGTCACGGTACCCTGGGTCGTTCCCTTGACCATCACGGTAACGCCGGGAAGGGTGGAGCCATCGGAGGCATCCGTCACCCGACCGGAGACGCGAATCGTTTGCGCCCACAGGCTCCCGCCCATGAACAGCAAAAGACCGGTTAAAATCAAAATTCGCTTCATGTTTTTTTGTTTTAGTTAATAAGTGAAAGGTTATATTCTGTTCACACCGGGTACCCTCCGGCAGAAACAGGACAAACTTATAAAAAAAATCAAATGATTGTTAAAATATTTAACATATTTTTCGCCTGCCCGCAGGGCGGGCCAAACGACCTCAAATCCGCGACCAGAAAGGGAAATATGTGGTTAAAAAACCACATTGGTGCACCTAAAGCCCCAGCCTGTTTCGGATGGCCTGGGGGATGGCATCCCGGTGCACCATGATGAACAGGGTTTTGGCCCGGACATAGCTTTCGGACATGTTCAGGTAGCCCCCGAACTCATTCCGGTCCGTGCCCCAGGAATTCTTGGTGATGTAATATTTGGTGCCGTTCTGGTCCAGGGTGATGCCGGTCAGGTGCATCAGGTGGTCGTCGGTCGTCACGAAAGACTCATAGCCCTGCTGCCGGATCTCCTGGGTCACCTGCACCTCGGGGAAGGGGGTTTCGAACTTATAGGCCTCCTCCAGGCGCGTGGCAGTGTCCATGCTTTCGAAACGGGCCCGGTCGGTCGTGGCGTAGTCATCGATGGGCGCCTCCACATCCGGGTTGATGGCCACCCCATGCCGGTGTGAAAAGCCCTTTTCACTCACGTCCCCGTCCCAGTTCACCGTATACCCGTTGTGCAGGGCGTGGTCCATGACCTCCATCAATTCGTCCAGCGGCAGGTTGTGGAAATGCTTATGGGCCCAGTTGTCCGGCACCTCCAGGGGGAAGCGGGTGTAAAAGGGCACATGGCTGAAGGAGGTGATCTCCACGTAATCGTCCGGGTCGATGCCCAGCTCGCGGGCAAAGCTTTGGGGGGTGTGGGTGCGGCCCCCATAGGTAAAGGTCTCGGGCACGGGTCCGAGGTAGGTGTCCAGCAGGCTTTCCACCAGCTCCAGGTACTCCGGGCTTTCACTGCGCAGCTCCACGGGAACGGCACCGATGGCCTGGATGAAGCGGTTCAGCTCCCGGTGGTTGTGTCGGTCCGAATCGTAGTGGATGCCGCCGTAGGCTTCCTCGGGCATCAGCCCGTGTACGCGGATCACGTCCATGACATTGTGCGAGAGGCTGCCCTGGCCCAGGTTGCCCTGCCCGCGGCGCAGGTAATTGTCGCGCAGGCGGTTCACATAGTTGTGGCGCACCACGAACATCTCACTCAGGTCGTGTTCCCCCCGGCCCATGCGGAGCAGTTCCGACTCCAGGAAGGAAATGGTGGCGAAGCACCAGCAGGTGCCCGTGCTGGCCTGGTTCTTCACGGAGGTGGCAGGGAGCTCCACCACCGGGGTGAAGCGGTAGCCGGGTTCATCATCTGCAAGACGGCCCGACAGGGCTGCGGCCGGAGCGGCCAGCAACAGGATCAACAGGATAGAAAAAGTCATTCTGAATGCAGGGTGTGTCATGTCTTAAGGAATTTGGATCAGTGAATGGACATATCGGATGCATAATAAATCTCAGAGGCGGCCGGGATAATCGCCCGCATCGACCAGCGCACGGATGCTGTCCATGGTCCGCTGCTTGTCCTCCGGATAAGTGACCCCGAACCAGCGGGCGGGGGACTCCAGTACCCGGACCCGGGCCTGGCCCCGGCGGATCATGGCATCCACGGCCACCGGGATATAGAACTCGGCTTTGGGGTCCTGCCCCTGCTCCTGCATAAAAAGCCGGAAATCCTCCTGAAGCCGGGGAAACACCTCCGGGGTGAAACCCCAGAAATTCATGGAGACCATGTCTCCGGGATGCAAACCGGCTGCCGAGGCGCCTGCCCCGCTCAGGATCCGTCCGTCGGGGCGGCGCAGGATGGCCGTGTGCTCCTGCACCGACTCCAGGTACCCCTCCGGATCCACCCGGCAGAGGCCCCTCGACACGCTGCCATGCTCCGAGAGCGTATTCTCCAGGCGGTAGCCGGCCATGGCGATCGGGAGGATGCGCTCCCCGGATCCTTTGCCGGATCCTGCCCCTTCCTGGGCATCCAAAAAGGCGGCGATCAGCCGGTAGGACTCCAGGCCGTAAAAATCGTCGGCATTGATCACGGCAAATGGCTCCGCAACCAGTTCCCGGGCGGCCAGCATGGCATGCCCGGTGCCCCAGGGCTTGGCCCGTCCGGCCGGAACGGCAAAGCCATCCGGCAGGTCGTCCAGTTCCTGGAAGGCCAGGGCCACCTCGACCCGGCCGCGCAGCTTTTCCACGAACAACTCGCGGAACTCCTGCTCGAAGCTCCGGCGGATCACAAACACGACCCGGGTGAAACCGGCGCGCAGGGCATCGTACACAGAATAGTCCATGATGGTCTCCCCCGAGGGCCCCAGGCGGTCGAGCTGCTTGATGCCCCCGTAGCGGCTGCCCATGCCGGCCGCCAGTACCAGCAAGCTCTTTTTCATCATACGGTCCTCCCCGGATAGATCTTAAGGGCCTCCTCAATGCAGCGCATGGCCTTCTGCAGGTCGTCCACATTCAACACATAGGAGATACGTACCTCGTTCCGGCCGCCCCCCGGGCTGGAATAGAAGCCCGAGGCCGGGGCCAGCATGACGGTCTGCCCTTCGTGCTCGAATTCTTCAAGCAGCCACTGGCAGAACCTGTCGCAGTCGTCGATGGGCAGCCGGGCGGTGACATAAAAGGCGCCCTTGGGATTGGGACAGAGGACCCCCTTCATGCGGTTCATGGCCAGGACCACCGTGTCGCGGCGGGCGACATATTCCTTGATCACCTCCTCAAAATAGGCATCGGGGGTGTCTGCCGCGGCTTCGGCCGCGATCTGGCCCAGGGAAGGCGGACTCAGGCGGGCCTGGGCGAACTTCAGGGCGGTCTTCATCACTTCCCGGTTGCGGGAGATCATGGCCCCGATGCGGATGCCACAGGCGCTGTAACGCTTGCTCACCGAGTCGAACAGCACGACATTGTCTTCGATGCCCTCCAGGTTCATGACGGAGAAGTGGGTGGTGCCGTCGTAGCAGAATTCCCGGTACACCTCATCGGCAAACAGAAAGAGGTCATGCTTTTTAACGATCTGCCGCAGCACCTCCAGCTCCTCCCGGGAGTACAGGTAGCCGGTGGGATTGTTGGGGTTGCAGATCAGGATGGCCTTGGTACGCGGGGTGATGGCCTTCTCAAACTCGGCAATGGGGGGCAGGGCGAATCCGGTCTCGATGGTGGAGATGATGGGGCGGACCCTGACCCCGGCGCTGATGGCAAAACCGTTGTAATTGGCATAGAAAGGCTCGGGCACGATGATCTCGTCCCCGGGGTTCAGGCAGGTCTGCACCGCAAACAGGATGGCCTCCGAGGCGCCCGCGCCCACGATGATGTCGTCGGGGGTGATGTGGATGCCGTGTTTTTCATAATACGCGCACATCTTCTGCCGGTAGGACAGGATGCCGGCCGAATGGCTGTACTCGATCACCTTGACGTCCAGCTTGTGCATGGCGTCGATCATGCTTTGGGGGGTGGGGATGTCGGGCTGCCCGATGTTCAGGTGGTACACCCGGGTCCCCCTTTTCTTGGCCTGATCGGCATAGGGAACCAGCTTGCGGATGGGCGATTCAGGCATCATCCGTCCTTTTTCGGAAATGTGTGGCATGGCAATGGTGTATAAAGGTTTTTATGTATTGGGTTTCTTGCTGCTTCTTATCGTCGGATGCGCCGGCAGCCTCCGGTACTCACTCCCCGGAAGGCACCACCTCTCCCCGGACGGTGATGCGCAGGTCTCTCTGCCAGGCGTTGGTATGGATGATCACGATGCGCTCGAACGGACCCAGCCGGCCGGTATCGTACCGGAAACCTACCCGGGCCTTGTCGCCCGGAGCCACCGGGCCGTCGGGCCATGCCGGGATCATCAGCCCGCAGGAGCTCCTGACCCGCGCGATCCGCAGGTCCGCCGCCCCCTCATTGGCAATGACAATGGTGCCCGTGGCCACCGGCCCCTGCACCACCTGCCCCAGATCAAACACCGCCTGCTCCGGCACGGCATAAGGGTAACGCGCACGGGCCTCCGGCGGATTCCCTTCCGGAGCAGGCCTGGCCACTGCCGCCAGGCTTGTCAGCAGGAACAGGATATGTACAATGCAGACCCGTAAACGCATACAAACAGTTTGCCTGCAAAATTAGGAAAGTTTTTCGATCGGGCCCGCCGGCCCCGCATGTTTAAGAACATAAAACCACCGGGCATCAGCCCAGCTTGCCGGCCAGGAACCTGCCGGTATGGCTTTCGGCGCAGGCCGCGAGCCCCTCCGGGCTGCCCTCGAAAACCAGCTGCCCGCCAGCCTCGCCCCCTTCGGGGCCCAGGTCGATCACCCAGTCGGCGCTCTTGATCACCTCCGGGTTGTGTTCGATCACCACCAGGGAATGGCCCTTGTCCAGCAGGGCACTGAAGGCCTCCAGCAGTTTGGAGATGTCGTGAAAATGCAGGCCCGTGGTCGGTTCGTCAAACACGAACAGGGTTTTGGCCGTGCTGCCGCCCCGGCCCAGGAAGGAGGCCAGCTTCACGCGCTGGGCCTCACCCCCGCTCAGGGTGCTGGACGGCTGCCCCAGGCGGATATAACCCAGTCCGACATCGGCCAGCGGCTGGATGCCCGCCGCAATCCGCCGGCAGATCGTCCCGCATTTTTCCTGCCCGGAAAAAAAAGCAATGGCATCATCCACGGTCATCTCCAGCACATCGCTGATGGTTTTGCCTTCGTAGCGCACGTCCAGGATCTCTTCCTTGAAACGGCTGCCCTTGCATTCCTCGCACACCAGGCTGATATCGGCCATGAACTGCATCTCGATCTCCACCTTGCCGTCTCCGTCGCATTCCGGGCAGCGCCCTCCCTCCACATTGAAGGAGAAGTAGCCCGGGGTGTAACCCCTGACCTTCGACAGGCTTTGTTCCGCAAACAGGGCGCGGATGTCGTCATAGGCTTTGAGGTAGGTGACCGGATTGGACCGGGACGACTTGCCGATGGGGTTCTGGTCGATGTACTCCACATCCTGCAAGGCCTGCAAATCCCCGTTCAGGGCATCGAAGCGGCCCGTGCGCTCCCCGTACCCCCCGTAATGCTTTTTCAGGGCGGGAAACAGGATGTTCCTGACCAGGGAAGTCTTTCCCGATCCGCTCACGCCCGTCACGGCCACCATCACGCCCAGGGGAATCTTCACGTCGAAGCCTTTGAGGTTGTGCTGGCGGGCGCCTTTGACCTCTATGTACTCCCGCCAGCTGCGCCGGACCGCCGGCGGATCGATACGCCTTTTGCCGCTCAGGTAGCCGGCCGTCAGGCTTTCCTTGCAGCCGGGCAGTTCCCCGAAGGGCCCCTGGAACAGAATCTGTCCCCCGTGGGTGCCGGCCAGGGGACCGATGTCGATGATCTGGTCGGCCGCCCGCATGATCTCTTCGTCGTGCTCCACCACGATGACCGTATTGCCCAGGTCGCGAAGCCGCCTGAGCACGCCGATCAGCCGGAGGGTGTCTCGCGGATGCAGTCCGATGCTGGGTTCATCCAGGATGTACATGGACCCGACCAGGGAGCTCCCCAGGGAGGTGGCCAGGTTGATGCGCTGCGATTCCCCGCCCGAGAGGGTCGAAGACAGGCGGTTGAGGGTCAGGTAACCCAGACCCACATCATCCAGGTATTCCAGGCGGTTGCCGATCTCCGTCAGCAGCCTCCTGGCCACTTCCTGCCGGTGGGAATCCAATGACAGGTTCCTGAAAAACGTCCGGAGGCGCGACACGGGCATCAGCACCAGCTCGGACAGGGACCGGCCGCCCACCTTCACATAGCCGGCATCCTTCCGGAGCCTCGTACCCTGGCATTCCGGGCAGACAGTCTTGCCCCGGTAGCGGGAAAGCATGACCCGGTATTGTATCTTGTAGGTGTTCTCCTCCACCATCCGGAAGAAATCGTCCAGCCCCTTGAAGTACTTGTTGCCGGTCCACAGGAGGGCTTTCTGCTCCTCGCTGAGCTGGTAGTAGGGTTTGTGTATGGGAAAGTCGAAACGCCAGGCTTGCTCCACCAGGCGGTCCTTCCACTTGCCCATTTTTTCCCCTTTCCAGCAGGCAATGGCCTCTTCGTAAATGCTCAAACCCTTGTTGGGCACCACCAGGTCCGGATCGATGCCGATGACGCTGCCGAAGCCTTCGCAGGCCTTGCAGGCCCCGTAGGGGTTGTTGAAGGTGAACAGGTTGACCGACGGCTCCTCGAAGGTCATGCCGTCCAGCTCGAAGCGGCTCGAAAAATGGGCGGCCTGGTCGCGCCCTCCTTCCCGGAACTGGATGAGGCACTCTCCCTCTCCTTCATAAAACGCCGTCTGAACGGAGTCGGCGATGCGGCCCGCCAGGTCCGGGTCGTCCCCGCCCGTGGAAAAACGGTCGATCACGATGGCGGGCTTTTTGCGGATGGTCACCTGTTCCAGGCCGGGGAGCACGTCTTCGATGCGCACCACATCATCGTGGAGCAACAGCCTGGAAAAGCCCTGCTGCATCAGCACCCTCAGCTGGTCCTCCAGGCTGCGACCGGTCTTCAGCCCCAGGGGAGCCAGCACCATGACCATCAGCCCGGGGGGCAGTCCCAGGCAGTAATCCACCACATCCGTCACCGTATGCCGCTTCACCAGGTTGCCCGATACCGGCGACAGGGTCTGGCCGATGCGGGCAAACAGCAGCTTCATGTAGTCGTATATTTCGGTGGAGGTGCCCACCGTGGACCGCGGGTTGCGGGTGTTGACCTTCTGCTCGATGGCGATGGCCGGAGAGATGCCCTTGATGTAGTCCACTTCCGGTTTGTTCATGCGGCCAAGGAACTGCCGGGCATAGGCGCTGAGGCTTTCCACGTACCTGCGCTGTCCCTCGGAATACAGGGTATCAAAGGCCAGGGACGACTTGCCGGAGCCAGAAAGCCCGGTAATCACCACGAGCCTGCGGCGCTCAATGGCCACGTCCACGTTTTTCAGGTTGTGGACCCTGGCGCCCTTGATCAGGATGTACCTTCCCGGATCCAGGGCATCTATGGGTACGGAAGTTTTCATGCAAGGTTAATCAACAGGCAAAAGTAGCAATTATCCCCGTGCCGGGTTTTTTTGAATTGGGGTTTTCTTTGTACATTGCACATCCGATTGCCAATTGATTGCCTGTCTCACATAAACCCACCGCATCATGATGAAGGAAAACCTTACAGAGTTCATTGAACAGAGCATACGCAATAACTGGAACATCCAATCCATGACAGACTACAAAGGGCAAAGCCTCCGTTATGCGGACGTGGGCGAGGCCATTGCCCGCCTGCACCTGCTTTTCGAAGGCTGCGGCCTGCTCCCCGGGCAAAAGGTGGCCATCGTCGGAAAGAACTCTGCCAGCTGGGGCGTCTCCTACCTGGCGGCCGTCACTTACGGTGCCGTGGCCGTACCCATTCTGCCGGACTTCAAGGCCAACGACATCCAGCACATCGTGAACCATTCCGAGTCGGCCCTGCTGTTTGTGGCCGACAACATATACGACAACCTCGATCCCAACAAGATGGCATCCCTCAAAGGGGTGTTCTCCCTGCAGAATTTCTCCTTGCTGAACCCCCTGGGGCAGAAAAAAACGGGACAGGCCGCGGGCAGCCTGGACAAGCTGTTTGAAGACAAATACCCGGAAGGATTCGGGCTGGACCATGTCCGCTACGCACGGGTGCCCAACGACAAGCTGGCCGTGCTCAGTTACACATCGGGAACCACCGGCTTCACCAAGGGGGTGATGATCCATCACAATAGCCTGGTATCCAATGTCGTGTATGCCAACAACAACATGCCGCTCAGCCCGGGCGATGCCATCGTGTCCTTCCTGCCCCTGGCACATACCTACGGCTGTGCCTTTGAATTCCTCTGGCCCTTCACCCTGGGCTGCCACATCACCTTCCTCACCAAGACTCCCTCGCCCCAAATCATCCTGCAGGCCTTCAAGGAGATCCGGCCAAGGCTGGTGCTGGCCGTTCCCCTGATCATCGAGAAGATCTACAAGAAACAGATCCTGCCTGCCATCGGCAAGCCGGCCGCCAAAATGCTGCTCAAAACCCCCCTGCTCAACAAGGTGGTTCACAAGAAGGTTTACCAGAAGCTGTTCAATGCCTTTGGGGGCAACTTTCATGAGATCGTCATCGGCGGAGCCGCGCTGAACAAGGAAGTGGAGGTTTTCCTGAACAAGATCCGCTTCCCCTACTCCATCGGCTACGGGATGACAGAGTGCGGGCCCCTGATCAGCTACGCCAACTGGGACAAGACCAGGCTGGGCTCGGCCGGCCGCATCGTGGACAATATGGAGGTCCGGATCGACAGCCCCGACCCCTACAACGAGGTGGGAGAGATCCTGGTGCGGGGCGAAAACGTCATGCTGGGCTATTACAAGAACGAGGAGGCCACACGGGCCGCCCTGGACGGGGAAGGATGGCTGCATACAGGCGATCTGGGGGTGATCGACAAGGACGGCTTCATCTACATCCGGGGCCGCAGCAAAAGCATGATCCTCGGACCCTCCGGGCAGAACATCTACCCCGAGGAGATCGAGGCCGTGCTCAACAACAAGCGGCTCATACAGGAATCGCTGGTGGTGGAAAAAAACGGGCTGCTTACCGCCATGGTCTACCCCGATTATGAGACAGTGGATAAGCTGGGGATGAGCGAAAAAGACCTTCACGACACCCTGGAACAATACAAAGGGGAGGTGAATGCGCTCCTGCCGGTCTATATGAACATCGCCCGCATCCGGATCGTGCCCGAGGAATTTGAAAAGACGCCCAAGAAGAGCATCAAGCGCTTTTTATACACCTTCGATAACTAAATGCAGGTTTTTGTCGTATAATTGAAAAAAACATTAATTTTGTAGCAAGCCTGCCTTGCGGCCATGTATCACCTTAAATATGGAGGACTGACTATAGGATAAAGCGATACTCTTGACAATCAACAAAAGGCCATTACAATGAATGACCGCAACAACAGCGATCAAGAGTTAATCCGTCAGTTCATCGCAGGCGACCACTCTTCTCTGGAACTATTGATTTCCAGACATCAACGCAAAATATTCTCCTATATCCTCCTCGTGGTGAAAGACAAGCACCTGGCCGAGGATGTATTTCAGGACACCTTCATCAAGGTGATCAATACCCTGCGCTCGGGGGCCTACAACGAGGAGGGCAAGTTCCTCCCCTGGGTCATGCGCATCGCACACAATTTGATCATCGATTATTTCAGGAAGTCAAAACGCATGCCCACCGTGGAAAACAGCGAAGAATACGACCTGTTCGAGACCCTGAACCTGTTCGAAGACACGATCGAAGACAAGCTCATCATCGCCCAGATCCACCAGGACGTGAAACATCTGGTCGAGTTTTTGCCCGAAGAGCAGAAAGAGGTGCTGAAAATGAGGCATTATATGGACATGAGTTTCAAGGAGATCGCCGAAAAAACCGACGTAAGCATCAACACGGCCCTGGGACGCATGCGTTACGCCCTGATCAACCTGCGCAAGCTCATCAGGGAAAAGGACATCATCCTGACCCGTTAAAAATCATGTGACTTCCGACCCGTTTTGTGTTACCTTTGCGGGACAGAACGGGCCCCTCCACGCCCCAACCCTTCTTCCCGGATGATCGTCAAGGAGCATGCTTCCCTGAAAGATTGCCATACATTTGGCATCCAGGCATCGGCCCGGTTTCTGGCCGACATCCACTCCCTGGAGGATTTGCAGCACATCCTGTCCGACCCGCGTTTTGACGGAGTGCCCCGGCTGGTTCTCGGTGGGGGATCCAACGTGCTCTTTACCGGGGACTATCCCGGGATCGTCCTGCGCATCTGCCTTCAGGGCATTGAGGTGGTTCTGGAAAGCCAGAGAGAGGTGCTGGTGAAGGCTGCGGCCGGGGAGGACTGGGACGGGTTGGTGGCCCATTGCGTGGAAAGGGGCTGGGGCGGACTCGAAAACCTGTCCCTCATTCCCGGCAGGGTGGGCGCCGGCCCGATGCAGAACATCGGGGCCTACGGGGTGGAGTTAAAGGATGTGTTCTACTCCCTGGAGGCCTATGAGACAGACACGGGCCGCGTGCGCACCTTCGGGCCGGCGGACTGCCGCTTCGGCTACCGCACGAGCCTGTTCAAGCAGGAAGGCAGGGGACACTACATCATCCTGGGAGTCACTTTCCGGCTTGGCAAGGCCCCGCACAGGCTGCATACCGACTACGGGGCACTGCGGGAGGAGCTGCAAAGAATAGGAGCCGAAAACCCGGACATCCGGCAGCTGCGCCAGGCCGTGATCCGCATCCGGCAAAGCAAACTGCCGGATCCGGACGTGCTGGGCAATGCAGGCAGCTTTTTCAAAAACCCGGTGGTCTCCCTGCAACACTGCCGGCAACTGCAGCAGGACCATCCCGGCATGCCGGCCTATCCCGACCCGGATGGCATGAAACTGGCCGCCGGCTGGCTCATCGAGAAGGCCGGATGGAAAGGCTTCCGGAAGCAGGGAGCGGGCGTGCATGCGCAACAGGCCCTCGTGCTGGTCAACTACGGAGGCGCCAGGGGATCCGACATCACCGCCCTGGCTGCACGCATTCAGGCCTCGGTCGAGGACCTCTTCGGCCTGCGGCTGGAACCCGAAGTAAATATCATCTGACACAATGCCCGTCATACCATGGGAAACAACCTGAATGAACCCACCCTCCTGAACAGGATCGAAAGAGCGGGCGCCCTGGTGGCCGGCCTGCTGCTGCTGTACCGCATCCTGTTCGGGACCGGCCTGGACTTCTTCCTGCTGAATGCCTTCACCCTGCTGGCCGTCTTTTATCTTTGGTTCGGCTTTTTCCTGTTCAACAGGGCCCGTCCGCTTGAGCTGACGGACAGGCGGAGAAGGGCGCGGTTCGACCGCTTCCGGGTCGCCTCCAGCATTGTCATGGGACTGGTCTACTCGGTTTGCCTGATATCCATCCTCTACGCTGTTTTTTTCTACCCCCGCATGCAGTTCATGCTGGGGTTCTCATTTTTCCTGCTCGGTACGGGCACCGCTTTGACAGGGGTGTACCACAGGCTGAACCGGGAAAAGGGAGCCTACCTGCGGCAGTTTTACCGCAGGACGGCCATCCTGGCCCTTTTCATAGGAGCCATCCTGCTGATCCCGGTGGAGAAAAGGCTGGAAGTGCTTTACAGGCAACACCCCGGCTTCGTGGAAGCCTATAAGGGGTTCCAGCAGGAACCCGAATCCCCCGAGGCGCTTGAAAGGCTGCGCTACGAGCGCAGCAAGTTTCGCTAGGCCCCGCCGGAACGGAACCCTTCAAGCACCTGGTTTACCTGCTCATCCAACTGATCCCGCACCCGGCCGAAGGATTCCCTGTCCTGCAGGGCACCCCTGACACCCACGTAGAATTTTATCTTGGGCTCGGTGCCCGAGGGCCGCATGGTGACTTTCGTACCGTCTTCCAGAAAGAATTGCAGCACATTGGCAGGAGGAAATGCAAGGTCCCTGACGCCCCCCGTACGAAGGTCCTTCTCTTCCAGGCCCAGGTAGTCCAGCATGCGCACCACCTGGCGGCCGGCCATAAGCGCCGGTGGGTTGTCGCGGTAACGGTCCATCATGGCCTGGATCTCTTCCAGGCCGGCCTTGCCCTTGCGGGTCACCGACAACAGGCGTTCATGATAGAACCCGAACCGCATGTATACCTCGGCCAGCAGATCCAACATGCTTTTCCCACGGTCCCTGGCCCAGGCCGCGGCCTCTGCCACGATGCAGCAGCTGATGATGGCATCCTTGTCGCGGATGTAGTCTCCGACCAGGTAGCCGTAACTCTCCTCCCCCCCCGCAATGAAAGTCTTCTCACCCTCCAGCCGGCCGATCAGCTCGCCGATGTATTTGAAACCGGTCAGCACGTCATAACAGGCCACCCCGTAATGCCCGGCCATCTCCTTCAGCAGCTCGGTGGTCACGATGGTCTTCACCAGGTATTCCTTGCCCGTAATCTGTCCCCGGGCCTTCCATTGTTCCAGAAGGTAATAGATCATCAGGGTGGCGGTCTGGTTGCCGTTGAGCAGGACATAGCCGCCCTGCCCGTCCGGCACGGCCACCCCGACCCGGTCGCCGTCGGGGTCGGTCGCCATGACCAGCTCTGCATTGGTATCGCGCGCCCTGTCCAGGGCCATTCTCAGGGCCGCCGCCTCCTCGGGGTTGGGGGAGGTCACGGTGGGGAAGTCCCCGCTGACCACCTCCTGTTCGGGGACCCTGATCACGTTCCTGAAACCGAAGGCCGCCAGGGCGGCCGGTGCCAGGTGTACCGCAGAGCCATGGATGGGGGAAAAGACGATGGGCATGTCCCCCTGGCGGGCAATCACGCCCTGCCCCATGGAATGACCCCTCAGGGTATCAATGTAGTGGGCGTCAAACTCCTGCCCAACCAGTTCCACCAGGTCGTCCACCCTGTCAAACCGTATCTTGTCCAGCTGCCGGATCTTCTGCACCTCCCGGATGATGTTCTCGTCATGGGGCGGCACAACCTGCCCCCCGTCCTCCCAGAATACCTTGTAGCCGTTGTACTCCTTCGGGTTGTGGGAGGCCGTGATGACGATCCCGGCCTGGCAGCCGAAATGGCGGACAGCAAAGGAGAGGACCGGGATGGGGCGCAGCCGGTCGAAGAGGAAGACCTTGATCCCGTTGGCCGAGAGGATCCCGGCGGCGACGCCGGCGAAGAAATCGCTCCGGTGGCGGCTGTCATAGGCGATGGCCACGGCGGGCTGCTCCTCATCGGGAAAGCATTGCAACAGGTAGTTGGCCAGCCCCTGGGTCGCCATGCCCACGGTGTACTTGTTCATGCGGTTGGTGCCCACACCCATGATGCCCCGGAGGCCCCCGGTGCCAAACTCCAGGTCGCGGTAAAAGGCTTCCGTCAAGCCCGCCGGATCACCTTCCATCAGCTGGCGGACCCCGGCCTTGGTTTCTTCATCGTAATTGTCCTCGAGCCACCTTCGGGCCCTCCTGATGACTTCCGGATCGGACTTTTCCATGTCAACGAAGTTTATATTTGAAAATGAGCAGAATGCAGAACAGTCGGAAGGGAAAGATTTTCCCGTAGCCCAGCCAGGCCAGGCCTTCCCCCATTCAAAGTTAACGGGTTTTTTGAAAAACACCGTCAGAAATCAGTTGGCCCCGGGGGAATGAGGCAAATTGTTTGTATTTTTAAGGGAATCAAAACATGGAAGTCCTCCTCGTATTTGTCATCCTGGCCACCGCACTCATCCTGTTCTTCTCGGGATGGGTGAAAATGGATGTGGTGGCCCTGTTGGTCATGGGGTCCCTTGCCGTTACCGGGCTGTTATCACCCGCGGAAGCCCTCAGTGGTTTCAGCAACCCGGCGGTGATCACGGTCTGGGCCATGTTCATACTCAGCGCCGCCCTGTACCAGACCGGGGTGGCCCGGATCCTGGGCAAGAACGTGCTGCGGCTGGCAGGCACCGGCGAGGTGGGGCTGGTGATCACCATCATGCTGTCGGCGGCCTTCCTGTCGGCTTTCATGAACAACATCGGGGTGGCCGCCCTGATGCTGCCGGTGGTCATGGACATTGCCCGTTCCACCGGAACGCCGCCTTCCAGGCTGCTCATCCCCCTGGTGTTCGCATGCCATCTTGGCGGATTGATTACCCTCATCGGAACGCCACCCAACCTTCTGATTAGCAACGCACTGGAAAACGACGGACTCCGCGGGTTTGAGCTGTTCGATTTTTCCCCTCTTGGATTGGGTGCCACCATCGCCGGGATCGTATTCATCAGCCTGATTGGCAGACACTTTCTGCCCAAGCGAGGCAGCATCCGCGACCGGGCGGCCGACCAGAGGGAGACGCTGGAGGCTTCCTACGCCCTTGAGGAGCGAACCTTTTTAATCCGGATCCGCCCGGGGTCCGAACTCACCGGCAAAACCCTGACAGAGACCCGCCTGCGTGCCGCCCTGGGCATCAACGTCCTGTCAGTCAAGCGGCATGGCGGGGGCACCGTCATGGACCCGGGTCCGGACACCCTGCTGCGCGACAACGACACCCTTTTTGTCCAGGGCCGGGAAGAAGCCCTGCGGTCCCTGAGCGAATGGAAAGTGTTCCTGCCCCACCAAAGCGGGCTCGAACCCCGCAGGCTGCTCCGGGAGGCACGGGGCTTTTTCGAGGTTGAGCTTTCGGCAGACTCCGGCCTGACCGGCAAGGACCTGCGCCATAAAGATCTTATCAAGGCCTTGAAAATGAATGTCCTGGCCATACGGCAGGAAGAAAAGATCCTGCGTCTCCCGTTCCAGGGCATCCGAATTGAGCCCGGAGACAGACTGCTGGTACAGGGTCCGGAGTCTGCGCTGTCCAGGCTGGAAGAGAAGGGCAGCCTCTCCTACAGGCAACCGGTGTCGTACGATGCGTTGAGCCGGACCTACCAGCTGCAGGACGAGCTGTTCATCATGGAGATCCAGGGCGACTCCGAGCTGTTCGGCAAGGCCTCGGAGGAGACCCAGCTGGGCAGTGCCTTCGGGCTCAGCGTGCTGGGCATCAAACGGGAAGGAAAGGAGCTGTACCTGCCCGGGCACGGAGAACCTTTTCACAGGGGAGACCGCCTGCTGGTGCAGGGAAACATCGGGGACCTTGGATTGCTGCGCGGTCTCATGGGGCTGGAGATCCTGCCTGAAGAGGCCCCGGGAACGCAAAGCCTGGAGGGACAGGATACGGACATGGCGGAAGTGGTCCTGGCTCCCCGCTCCCTGCTGGCAGGAAAGACCCTGGAGGAAATCAACTTCCGCAAGAAGTTTGGGTTGACTGTCCTGGCCATCTGGCGGGAGGGCCGTGCCTACCGGACCAACCTGCACAACTATCCGCTGCGATTCGGTGAAGCCCTGCTGGTTTATGGAAAGCGGCAAAAGATCGAGATGCTGAGCGGGGAATCCGATTTGATCTTGCTCACCGAAACAAGCCAGCCCGTGTACCGCACCGGAAAGGCACTGACGGCCGCATTGATCATGGCGGCGTTGCTCCTGCCCGTCCTTCTGGGCCTGATCCCTATTGCCATTTCCGCCGTGATCGGGGTGGCCGGAATGGTACTGACCGGTTGCCTCAGGATGGAGGAGGCTTACCGGGCCATCTCATGGCGTTCCGTGTTCCTGATTGCGGGCATGCTGCCAATGGGTATGGCCATGCAGCAAACAGGGGCCGCCGCCCTGCTGGCCCGGGGAGTGGTCGACCTGTTGGGGGGATTTGGCCCCTGGGCGATCATTGCCGGATTGTACGTAGTGACCAGCCTGGGAACCCTGGCGATCCCGCCGGCCGCCATGGTGGTCATCATGTCGCCCGTGGCACTGCAAACAGCGGAAACCTTTCAAATGTCGCCCCACAGCATCATGATGGCCATCGCCATGGCAGCTTCCGCCAGCTTCCTCAGTCCGGTGTCCCACCCGGCCAACCTCCTGGTGATGGGACCCGGCGGGTATCGATTCACAGACTACCTGAAAACCGGATTCCCCCTGGCCCTGATCGTGATGGCGGTGGTTCTGCTGCTTCTGCCCGTCTTCTGGCCTTTTTCAGGCTGAAGCATAAAAAAACTGCCTCCCACCGTGGTGGAAGGCAGCCTTGCTGGTGCCCGGAACAGGACTCGAACCTGCACGTTGTTACCAACACTAGTCCCTGAAACTAGCGCGTCTACCAATTTCGCCATCCGGGCGGCGGGGTACAAAAGTACTAAAAAAAGAACGATGCGGACAAACTTTTTCGCAGGCCTGAAAAAAAACGGCCCGCTGCGGCCATCGCCATTGGTGCCCAGGACAAGACTCGAACTTGCACGGCCTTGCGGCCACTACCCCCTCAAAGTAGCGTG
>CAYZCW010000019.1:15564-22070 GCA_964477035.1 uncultured Bacteroidales bacterium | reverse complement strand
TCGTGGCCTTTCTCGAGGAACCATTTAAGAATCACAGAGGTATCGAGTCCGCCGCTGTATGCGAGGACGATTTTTTCTTTATTGGATGGGGACATCAGTTCTTGGGTAAAAAAACAACAATGGATGGACACAGTCTTCAACGGAAAGGGGCCGCACCGCCGGGTGCGGCATCATCGCCTGAAGCGTGCCTGGTCCAGGCCGGGGAACAGGTGCCTCAGGGTGTCCGTGATGGTTTCCCGGGGGACCGATTCGCCGGGGATCAGCAGGATGGTGTCGTCCCCGGCGATGGTGCCGGCGATCTCCGGGCGGTGGCTGCGGTCGATGTGCACGGCGATGCTGCTGGCATAGCCGGGCAGGGTCCTGATCACCGCAAACTGGTTGGCAAACTGGATGGAGCGGATGCCTGCGGCAAGCAGGCGGTTGTCCACGCTGTCCAGGGGGGAAGCCTCACTGTCCGTTTCCGGCAGGAAGAACACCTGTCCCTTCTCCGGATCCGGCCGCTTGCCCGCCCGCAATGCTTTCAGGTCGCGCGACACCGTTGCCTGGGTCAGGTCGAAGCCTTCGGCCATCAGCCGTTGCAGCAGCTCTTCCTGGTTGCCGATCTTCTCGGTGGTGATCAGCCGGCGGATGGTTTCCAGCCGGGTGGATTTCTGTTCCATATGTATAAATATGCAAAAACAATGCAAATTTATACAATAAAATGATGTGCCATGATGCCGGGGCGGATTTTTTTTATTTTTTTTCCCCGGCTCCGGGAAACCGCGGCTTAACCCCTGTGCGCCAGCCGCCGCAAAGAGAGGTAGTCCAGGTAATAGAGGAACTTGACGGAGAAACTGTTGATCTGGGGTTCGGTCAGCACCCTGCTCAGGTTGTCGAAGTAGCCCTCGGGCAGTTCGCTGCCCCGGATGTCGATGTTGTTCTTCCACACGGCCGTCAGCTGGCTGCCCGGGGCAAAGTTCCAGGTCAGCTTCAGATCCACCGTCAGGGCGTTGTAGTTGATGTCGCTGGTTCCTTCGTAGGCCGGGATGGGATCCAGCCTCCCGTCGGTCCGCAGGAAGAAATACTTCCCGTTGTAAATGGCCCGTGACCAGTAGTGGCGGAAAGCCAGGTCGAGCGAGATGGTATTCGAGAAGATATAGGTCGTCTGCAGGGTGTTGGTCAGGGTGGGGGTGTTGCGCATGCCGAATACCACCGAGTCCGGGCTGAGCTGGCGCACATAGCCGATCTCGTTGATGTTGTTCTCGTATTGGGCGCCCAGCCCGAGGTTGAAGCGGTCGCTGATGCGGAAGGTGGGACGGAAATCGACCTGATAGCTGGTCTGGTCATAGTCCGACAGGCTGCGCTCATACTCGAATCCCCCGTCCGCATAAAGCCGGCGGCGGTAGTCGCTGGAGTAAGACATGCCCAGTTCGTACTCCGGGTCGGTTTCATAGAACCGTCCGGGAACGCGGGGTTCGAAGTAATCCCGGCTGCCCAGGGGCTGGTATTCCGCGCTCAGGGTCAGCATGAAGCGGGTGTCGAACAGGGTGCGGTGACGGTAGGACACCTCCATGCCGGTGAAGGTGTTGGGTTCATGCAGCCGGGAATAGGCTGCGCTGAGGGTGTTGGACATGTTCCAGATCCGCCAGACCGGGTCGAAGAGGTTGTGGCTGAAGCTCACCCTGTCCTCCACCTGGTTGTTGCGGCGCAGAAAGCCCATGTCGTTCTGGTCATAGGTGTCGGTGATCACGTTGCGCGAATAGCCGTATTGCCAGGTGCCGCCTACCTTGCCGGCGCTGAGGCTGTATTTGTAGCCGAACACATTGTCCGTCCCCTCGTAATACTGCTGGCTGAGGGCGGCCGTCCCGCTGATGCGGAACATATTGCTGCGGTCCAGCAGCCTGAACTCGGTGCCGGTGACATTGGCCGTATAACCTGCGCGGGAGCCAAGCACATTGGTGTTCACCAGGCTCACGAAAGAGTTGTTCCTCAGGCTCTGGTCCACCACCATGAGGTTGTAGTTGGTGAAGGGCTGGGTGGTCACCTTCCGGCTGTCCCCCGTCAGGGTGTCGCGCAGCACCGCATGGCTCTCGGCCGTCATCGCGTTAAAGAAGCCGATGCCCAGTCCGCCGCTCGTGCGCCCGCTGAGCTTGGTGGCGTTGATCATGCGGGTCTCCAGGGGGTTCTCGACCACAATCTCATGCTCCCGGCGCTCCTGCCCCGGCCGTTGCCGGCCCGTGGGCGCCGCCCCGATCCGGCGGGAATACAGCAGGTCGGCCTTGCTGAACAATTCGGTTCCCTCGGTGAAAAACTGCCGGTTCTCGTCGTACTTCACCTCGTAGGGACTCAGGTTCAAAACCATGGCGTCGGATTGCACCTGCCCGAAGTCCGGGATCAGGGTCATGTCCATGGTGAGGCTGGGGCTGATGCCCCACTTGACGTCCATGCCGCCGTTGAAGGTGTTGGCCCATCCTTCCCCGCCCCCGTTTTTTTCCACGTAATTGGACAGGTAGGGGAAAAAGGCCAGCCGGACGGGCGGTTCGATGCCGTATATGCCGTTGATGTCGCCCATGGAGGCCATCACGTCCCCCACGCGCCGGTTGACAAAGTTCCAGGAGGACACTTCCCGGGTGCGGCGGATCTCCCGCCAGAAATTGATGCCCCATTCATGGACCTCCCCCCTGGGAAAACGCAGGGCGGAATAGGGGATGGCCATCTCCACCACCCAGCCTTCCGGGGTGATGCCGGCCTCGCTCTCCCAGACCGCATCCCAGCTGTTGTCTCCCCTCCGGGCGGTTCCCGCCCCGGACATGTTGATGTCGGTCTGTACCCCCGAGGCCGATACCTGGAAGCGGAAGCCGTTGATGCCGTCGTGAAAGGGATTGATGTCCACCCAGAAGCGGTCCGCATTCAGGTTGTCGCCCGAATCGCGCAAGCCGAGCTCCGTCAGGATGCTGTCCGGGTGGGGATCTGCCAGCACGACCCCGATGTAAATGGCGTTGTCGTCGTACAGCACGCGGACAAAGGTTTCGAAGCTGGCCAGACGGTCGTTATGGGGTTCGTACTGGTAAAAACCCGTGGCCACCGGGGCCGCCTCCCAGGCAGGGTCGCTCAGGGTGCCGTCCATAACGGGGGGGCGGGGCGTGCGGACCGCCATGGTGCCCTTGGGGTTGTTGAAGGCATGGAGGCCGGAGAAAGGGCATGCCAGGATCAGCAAAAACAGGGCTGGCATGACTAGTAAGTCCTTGAAGGTCATCTGGGTAGATAAAACAGTTTGCAAATCCGCCCCAAAGATACACAATCGGGGGCGGGCAGGAACCCGCCCCCGCTGGGCAAAATGTTAATTATCGTTAAACAGGAAGGTGTCCCTATGCCTGGAGCAGCTTGATGACCAGGACCCGGAAGGGAGATCCCGAAGCGTTGTGCCAGCCTCTTTCTTCGTCGGATGTGACAAACACCGTATCGCCGGGCTGCAGGAGGATGTCCCCCTCGTTGGTTTGCAGGGCAGCCGATCCGGAGATGCCCGCAAACAGGACATCGAAGGGGTTGCGGTGCCGGTCCATGGTTTCGCCGGGTGGCAGGGTCAGCAGGATGGCCTCCACCGGCCCTCCGGCATGCATGATGCGGCCGTCGACCGGGGCATCGACCCGGGGGGCCATGTCCGGGGTCTGCTTGAAGATCATTGCGTTATTCCCCTTTGATCATGGTCAGCAGCATCTTGAAACGCTCCGTGGCGAATACCGCGTGGGGGATGTTGGCGGGCATGATGATGGTTTCGTTTGTCCGCAACTCGTAGGGTTTGTTGTCGATGGTGATCTCGGCCTGGCCTTCGATGACCTGGATCATGGCGTCGAAGGGGGCGCTGTGTTCGCTCAGCCGCTGGGCCTTGTCGAAGGCGAACAGGCTGACATTGCCTGTGCTTTTTTCCAGGATGCGCTTGCTGACGATGCCGCCCGGGGCGTAGTCAACATCTGCGTTGAAGTTGAGGATGGTGCTATGGGGACTGGACATGATATGTGGTTTTGGATTTTGGATAATGGTTTTTGTCTATTGGCTTTTGGCTATTGGTTATTGGCCAATTGCCAATTGCCAACTCCCTAAAGGTCCACCTTGCCGTTGATTTTTTCCAGCAGGATGTAGATCTCGTCCACGCAGGCTCCGCAGATCGTGCCGGCGGTGGTTTCGTCCTGCACGGCCTCGATGGTTTTCAGTTTTTTGTCCCGGATGGCTTTTTCGATCTGGCTCTGCCGGATCTCCATGCAGGTGCAAACGATGGGGTCGTCGGCCATGGTGAACAGCGGATTTATTGGTTGGGTTGTTTAATCGTTTCGCCGGGAGCGCAGCTCCCGGCGAAACGAAGTTAATCAATTTTTAATTCAGGAACATCTTCATGTCCTCATCCACGCTGGTGATGCCGGCGATGCCGAAGTTGTTCACCAGCACATTGGCCACGTTGGGGGAGAGGAAGGCCGGGAGGGTGGGTCCCAGGTGGATGTTCTTCACCCCGAGGGCCAGCAGGGCCAGCAGCACGATGACGGCCTTCTGCTCATACCAGGCGATGTTGTAGGCGATGGGCAGCTCGTTGATGTCGTTCAGTTCGAACACCTCTTTGAGCTTCAGCGCGATGACCGCCAGGGAGTAGCTGTCGTTGCACTGACCGGCGTCCAGCACCCGCGGGATCCCGCCGATGTCGCCCAGGGGCAGTTTGTTGTAGCGGTACTTGGCACAGCCGGCCGTCAGAATGACGGTGTCCTTGGGAAGGGCCTCGGCAAAGTCGGTGTAATAGTCGCGGCCCTTCATGCGCCCGTCGCAGCCCGCCATCACAAAGAATTTGCGGATGGCACCCGATTTGACGGCATCCACCACCTTGTCGGCCAGTTGCATGACCTGGTTGTGGGCAAAGCCTCCGACGATCTCCCCGGTTTCGATCTCGGTGGGGGGGGCGCACTTTTGGGCGTGCTCGATGATGGCCGAGAAATCCTTGCGGTTTCCGTTCATCCGGTCGGGGATGTGGATGGCCCCTGCCAGTCCGGACGAACCGGTGGTATAGATCCGGTCGGTGTAGGTGGCGCTGTTCAGCGGGGGCACGATGCAGTTGGTGGTGAAGAGGATGGGACCGTTGAACGACTCGAACTCCTCGCGCTGCTTCCACCAGGCATTGCCGTAGTTGCCCACGAAGTGGTCGTACTTCTTGAAGGCCGGGTAGTAGTTGGCCGGGAGCATCTCGCTGTGGGTGTAGACGTCGACCCCGGTTCCCTGGGTCTGCTCCAGCAGGTCTTCCATGTCCCGCAGGTCGTGCCCGCTGATGAGGATGGCGGGATTGTTGCGCACCCCGATGTTGACCCGGGTGATCTCCGGGTTGCCGTAGGCGGCGGTGTTGGCCTTGTCGAGCAGGGCCATCACCTTCACCCCGTAATTGCCGCATTCGAGTACCAGGGCGGTGAGCTGGTCGGCGTCGAGGCTGTCGTCCAGGGTGGCGGACAGGGCTTTCTGCATGAAGGCAAAGATCTCCTGTTCTTCCTCTCCCAGGTTGTGGGCATGCTCCGCATAAGCGGCCATGCCTTTGACCCCGTAAAGAAGCAATTCACGCAGGGAGCGGATGTCTTCGTTTTCGCTCATCTGCAGCACGCCCACCTGCTGGGCCTTGCGCTCGTACTCGGCCGGGGTGTAGGCATTCCACTGCGCCGCCTCGGGCAGGGCCGACTTGTCGATCCTGATGCCGGCCTCTTCCAGCTTGTTCTCGAACCGGATGCGCAGCTTGAACCCGTCGCGCAGCTTGTCGATGAAGCGTTGCTTGTCAAAATTGGCATTGGTGATGGTCATGAACAAGCCCTCGAAGATGAAGCGGTCCACCTCCGGGTCGGTGACGCCATGTTCACGGCCCTTTTCGGCATAGACCGACAGGCCCCTCAGAAAGTACATCATCACG
Source organism: uncultured Bacteroidales bacterium (assembly GCA_964477035.1). Taxonomy (GTDB): domain Bacteria; phylum Bacteroidota; class Bacteroidia; order Bacteroidales; family UBA7960; genus SLSG01. Next base: position 16,162 of record CAYZCW010000019.1, on the reverse strand, counting down.
TCCTGGATTCCCGCCACTTCGGGGGTTTTCCCGCAGACACCCTTGACTGTACAGCCGGTGCCTTTGGCTGCTTCCTGGCATTGAAAACAAAACATACTCATAATGGGATCTCTTTTTTTGGTTTGTAGAATAAATGGTTCTGAATGATGAGCCAGTACAGTAACCGACCCTTAATATATTGAAAATAATCCTTTTAACAAAATTTACACCCACTCTTCCTTGCGGACCTGCCCGTCCAGTCCGACGACCATGGCCTTGACGGGCACCTTGCGCCCGGCCCGCTCGGAGGCCATTTTGGCCATTTGCAGCAGCCCGCTGCAGCAGGGAACCTCCATCATCATCACCGTCAGGGTGTTGATGCCGGCCTGGTCGATCATGGCCGTGAGCTTCTCCACGTATACCTCCTTGCCGCTGTCCAGCTTGGGGCAGGCAATGGCCAGCCCCTTGCCGCGCAGGTATTTGCTGTGGAAGTTGCCCATGGAGAAGGCGACGCAGTCGGCCGCCAGCAATACGTCGGCCTGCTGAAAATAGGGGGCCTGGGGATTCACCAGGTGAAGCTGCACCGGCCACTGCCTCAGTTCGGAGGGCTGGTCGGTGG
>CAYZCW010000019.1:12996-15464 GCA_964477035.1 uncultured Bacteroidales bacterium | reverse complement strand
TCTTCAGCTTGCTGATGTCCACTTTCAGTTGGTTTTTGTTGATGTAGTCGATGCCCTGGGCGACGAATTCGTCCTGGTCGTGGTCGATCAGGTGGTTGAGGTGGGCCAGGATGGTGGCCTCGCCCTTGGGGGCGATGCGCTGCATGACCTTGACCTCGTCGTATGGCTCCGCCTCGCGTTCTTCGAGGGAGATGGCGCCCACGGGACAGTCGGGGATGCAGGCCCCCAGCCCGTCGCAATACAGATCGCTGATCATGCGGGCCTTGCCGTCGATCAGCTGCAGGGCGCCCTCGTGGCAGCCTTCGATGCAGATGCCGCAGCCGTTGCAGAGGTCTTCGTCTATTTTGATGATGGTGCGCTTCATGGGGAGTGGGTTTGTTTCCTTGTTAATTTATGATTTGTCGGTTTGTTTACAGGGCGGCGAGTTTCTTCTCGGTCAGGTAGGTTTTGAATTCCCGGGAGAATTTCTCGCTGAGGCCGCCGAAGATGCAGGAGTGGAACGGGCAGTTGTCGCAATGCATCTTGCAATTGCTCTCTTCGATCTCACCCTCGATCAGCCGGTAGATCTCCATGAGGCTGATCTCTCCGGGATCCCGGTTGATGGCAAACCCACCCCTGGGTCCGCGGGTCGACTGCAGGAAATTGTTCTTGACGAGCTGCTGCAGGATCTTGGCTGTGTGATTCTTGGAAAACCCGGTGACATCAGCGATCTGCTGCACATTCAACAGCTGTTCACTGCGGGCAATGACGGCCATGGAGTGAATGGCGATGGTGGCTGCTTCTGATATGTTGAAGATTTTGCTCAAGCTTAATTCAATAAATAGGTATTTCAATACGCAAATATAGATATAAATTTTTAAACCAAACAAACAAATCATCAAATTTTTTTTAACAAATGTTGCAAGGCCCGGATAAACAGCGTCCCCATCCGACGATTAAAAGGGAAGCAAACAAACATTTATTATTTTTGTTGTGTATTTTTGTAGGCCCGATCCGGAAAAGGGACCGGATCAGATAGCCGGGGCCTCCGCAAGAACACATTCATAATATAAACCATAAAAGAAAAACCGTTATGCTGAGCAAGAAGATGCTGGATATTCTGAACAAGCAAACCGAAAAGGAGGCTTATGCCTCCCAGCTTTACCTGGCCATGGCCACCTGGGCCGAGGCAAAAGGCCTGGAAGGGATCTCCGCCTGGTTTTATGCCCAGGCAGAGGAGGAGCGCGACCACATGATGCGTTTCATTCGCTACATCGGGGAGCGGGGAGCCCATGCCGTCGTGCCGAAGGTGGACCAGCCCCCGGTGGATTTTGACGGGGTGAAGGCCGTGTTTCAGGCCTCCCTGGAGCATGAGCAGATGGTCACCGCCGCCATCAACGACATCGTGGCCCTGAGCCTGGAGGAGAAGGATTTCGCCACCCACAACTGGATCCAGTGGTTCGTGGCCGAACAGGTTGAGGAAGAAGCCTCCGTCCAGAGCATCCTGGACAAGCTGGAACTGCTGGGCGATGGCCGCCTGTACATTTTTGACCGCGACATCATGAAACTGCGCGGGGGCGAAGGAGAATAGGCCGCCCGCTGGAATCAAGGAAGCCTCTTTAGCTCAGTTGGTAGAGCGACGCACTCGTAATGCGTAGGTCGCGGGTTCAAGTCCCGTGAGAGGCTCTAAAACCCCTTCCCCCTTTCCGGGGAAGTGCCCCCGCCTTATGAACGGTGACGCCCGCCTGTACGCCCTGCTGGATGAATTGGGGATAATGTATGATTACTACGGACATCCCCCGGTTCCCACGGTGGAGGAGGCTGCCCGGTACTGGAAGGACCTGGACGCCACCCACTGCAAGAACCTGTTCTTTCGCAACCACAAGGGCAACCGCCACTACCTGGTCATCATGGAGCACACCCGGGAGCTGAACATCCGGGATCTGGAGCAACGGCTCAGGCAGGGCAAGCTGAGCTTTGCCTCCCCGAAAAGGCTGATGAAGTACCTGGGACTGACGCCCGGCTCGGTGACGCCCTTGGGGCTGATCCACGACAGCGACAGGCATGTGCACCTGTTTCTGGACGAAAACCTGGCGCGTTCGCAGCGGATCAGCTTCCATCCCTGCATCAACACTGCCTCCCTGGTGATTCCCTACGAAGGCTTCCTGCGCTTTCTGGCGCATTGCGGCAATGCGTACGAGTATGTGAAAATGTATGACGGGCCTACGGAATCCCGGGGATAAAAATTCCTGTTTTTGTCTGCCGGATTGAATTTTTTCCCAACTTTGGGAAAAACACTCCTGTCCCATGCGCAATTCCAAAGCCTCCGTCGATGCTTTTCTGGAGCAGACCCATATCGGCCTGGCCGGGTATTCGAGGCATCCGAAGAAATTTGGCTTCCTGGTCTACAAAACATTGAAAGAGAAAGGGTATACGGTCCATCCGGTGAACCCGGCCGGCGGCACCACCCCCGAAGGAACCCCCATCCA
>CAYZCW010000019.1:9876-12896 GCA_964477035.1 uncultured Bacteroidales bacterium | reverse complement strand
CACCAAAACCCTTTTCTCATGAGCCTGATGAAGGAATTCAAGCAGTTTGCCGTACGCGGCAATGTGGTCGATTTGGCCGTGGCGGTCATTATCGGGGGCGCTTTCGGCAAGATCGTGGCCTCTTTTGTGTCTGATGTGCTGATGCCGCCCCTGGGGCTGCTGCTCGGCGGGGTGGAGTTCACCGACCTGGTGATCGTGCTCAGGGAAGCGGTCGGGGAGGACATCCCGGCCGTGACCATGACCTACGGGGTGTTCATCCAGAATGTGGTCGATTTTGTGATCATCGCCTTCGTGATCTTCATGATGATCCGTTTCATCAACAACATGAAGAAGAAGGAAGAGGCAGCGCCCGCCGCACCCCCTGCCCCCAGCAAGGAGGAGCAGCTGCTGACCGAGATCCGGGACCTGCTGAAGAAATAGGACGGATCCCAAAGCTTTCCGGAACCATCTTCCCGGGCGCCTGCCACAGCTGACTGCCGCCTGCCCCCCCCGGGGTGGGCTGTGAGCCTGTGGCAGACTTTTTCGCATGGCCCGCCGACTTTTTTACAGGGACTTTTCCCGTCCCCCTGTTGATCTTTGCAGGGAAATCACACTGGCATTCAACAAAGATCATCATGAACAGGAAACATTTTTTCAGAAAGGCCTTTACCGGCCTGGCAGGTGTCATGATCCTGCCTTCCCTGGCACTGGCCGGGGGTCGGGGCGGGGGGATCCCGCCAAAGATCGCCCGCAGGGGAGAGGGCCGGAAACTGAACGTGCTGGGGGACAACATGACCCTGAAACTGGACGCGGAGGATACCGGCGGCCTCTATACCCTGATCGAACAGAACAATGAACCGGGGGTGGGCATTCCCCTGCATGTCCATTCGGGGGAGGATGAGGTGTTCAGGATCATCTCGGGCCGGGTGGAATTCCGGCTGGAGGAGAAAACAGCCGTCCTGGGCGCAGGAGACATGATCTTTTGTCCCCGCGGCATCCCCCATGCCTGGAAGGTCGTAGGGGATGGCCCGGCCAAAGTGGATCTGTCCTTCTTTCCTGCGGGACTCGAACGCATGTTCGCGGAGCTGGCCCGCCTGCCCGCCGGGCCGCCCGACATGGAGCGGGTGGGAGAGATCTGTGCCCGCTATGGGCTGCGTTTTGTCTGATGCCCCCTATTTCCCGGTCCACACCTTGAAGGCGGCGGCCTTCAGGCGGCTGACGGTGATCCGGTCGTTGACCGGTGCCTTGAGCCGTACGACGAGCTTGCCGCCGAAATAGTCCTCGAAGCGGCCCACCAGGTCGATGTGGATGATCGTCCGGCGGTCGGCCCGGAAGTAATCTGCGGGGTCCAGTTCTTCTTCCAGCCTGTCCAGGGAGAAATCCACCACGTACTGATCGCCCCGGAAGGTATGGGCCGTGGTGATCTTGTTTTCCGAAGTGAAACAGGCAATATCCCTTGTGTCCAGGCGCTGGTAGGTACTCCCGGTGCTGATCAGGAAGCGCTTGCGGTATTCCTTCCGGCCGGAGAGGATCGCGCGCATGATGTGTTCATGGTCGGATGGGTCGGGCACAGGCCGGGACGGCCCGGGCGGATGCATGCCCCCCATCCGCTCGAACTTGTCGAGTGCCCGTTCCAGTTCGGCCGTCTTGACGGGCTTGAGCAGGTAATCGATGCTGTTGACCCGGAAGGCCTGGACCGCATAGTGGTCGAAGGCCGTGGTGAAGATGATGCGGCTGCGTACGTTCACCTGTTTGAAGATGGAGAAGCAGATGCCGTCGCTCAGCTGGATGTCCATCAGGACCAGGTCTGGCTGCGGTTCCTTGCGCAGCAGCTCCACGCTTTGCCTGACGGACTCCGCCATCCCGCAGAGGCGCCAGCCGGGGCGCAGGGCCCGGAGCATGTCGGCCAGCATCCGGGCGTTGTGTTGTTCATCTTCAACGATCAGTACGTTCATGACCAGTGGTTAAAGCAGGGGCAGGGCCACCATGAATGTTTTATCCGTCTTCCGGACCCGCACTGGTTTTTCTGTTAGGAACTCGTAGCGTGCCCGCAGGTTGTTGAGGCCCTTGGAGGTGGAATAGGACGATTCCCTGGGCTGCAGGTTGTTTTCCACGCAGAGGAACCCATCCGACGAAAATATGTGAATGTGCAAAGGGTTTTCTTTCGACACCACATTGTGCTTGATGGCGTTCTCGATGAGCAACTGCAGGGACAGGGGGGGTACCCCGTGGTCGTGCAGCGCGGGATCCACCCTTAGGGTCACCTTCAGGGCCTCCCCCAGCCGCTCCTTGTGAAGCTCCAGGTAGGAATGGATGAAGGCCAGCTCCTCCTGCAGGGGCACCGTGCTGCGGTCGCGGTTCTGCAGCACGTAACGGTAGGTGTCCGTGAAATGCTGGGTGAAATTGACGGCCGCCCCGGGGTCGTAGGGGATCATGGACTTGAGGATGCTCAGGTTGTTGAACAGGAAGTGGGGGTTGAGCTGGTCCTGCAGGGCGTTGTAGTCGTTGATCATCTGCAGCTGCCGGAGGCGTTCGACCTCCTGCCGGGCGGCGATCCACTTGGTGGTGATGCGCAGGCTGATGGAGATCACGATGGAGATGAACACGAAGATCAGCCCGAAGGCGAACATCAGCCAGGTGATGGGTTGCTGCAGCACCTCGAGGTTGTGGAGGCGGCCCTCGAAATACACCAGGGCAAAAAAACCGACCAACAGGCTCAGGCCGAAATGCAGCAGGATCCGGGTGCCGATTTTCCGGGGGACCGGGTAGAAGCGTTCAAATACATTGTCGATCAGTACGTTCAGTTCCGTGATGACGTTGAATACCACCATCACCGCAATGTAATGGGCTGCGGGGATCACGGCCCCGCTGTCGGCGATCATGCTCACGGCGATCTTCATGAAGGTCAGCGCCACGATGCCCACGGCAGCGATCCGGAACAGGATGTACCGTCCCCGGTAGGAGGAAAGCTGGCTGATCAGTTGCAGGTGTTTGTCCCTCATGATGGCCGTTTTCGGTCCGCTTCTCCAAATCTAATGAAA
>CAYZCW010000019.1:8593-9776 GCA_964477035.1 uncultured Bacteroidales bacterium | reverse complement strand
TGCGGGCCTCCAGGAGCAGGTGGCCGGCCCGGGCCATCTCCAGGGCCATCAGCCCGGCATGGCGTTCCAGCTCCGCCTGCCGGATCTCCATGTCCTGCCTGGCCGCGTGTTGTTTTTTGCGGCCCTCACCCCAGTGGAAAAGGGGGATGCTGACGGAGGCGATGAGGCTGGCATTGCCTTCGTCATAGGCCGTGGGCCCCAGGTCGATCCCCCCCACGTAATGATACCCCAGCCGGAGGCCTGCCGTGGGCAGGAATGCCGCACGCACGAGCCGCCGTTGCTCTCCGGCCAGTTCCACCTGTTTTCCAAGGAGGCGGTACTCGGGCCGGTTTGACAGGTCCGGGGATACCTGGAGCGGTATGAAGGGTTCCGCCTGCCGCAGGGTGCTGTCGGAGGTTTCCAGCGGGGTGTCGGCCGGCAGCCCGATGAGGCGGCAGAGGTCCATGCGGGCCAGCTCCCGCCCGTTCAGGGCCTGCTGCCGCTGCAGCCCGGCCTCGTTCAGGCGGACCTTCACCCTGAGCCATTCCGTGCGGTGCACATAGCCCGTTTCGTGGGCCTGCCGGACCTGCTCCTCCAGCTCCTGCAGCAGCCGTTCGTAGGTCTCTGCCAGCAGCAGCTGTTCCTGCACGTTGACATACCGCCAGTAGGCCTGGTCTGTCTCGTAGATCGTTTCGCTCCGCCGGAGGCTCTTATTTTCGGCCGCCATGTCCATCCCGATCCGGGCCATGGCATTGCCGGCGGCGATCCGGCCGCCTGCATAAAGGGGCTGCTCCAGTGAAACCCCGGCCATGTAAGCGCCCTGCAGGCTGACTTCCAGGGGAAGCCAGGCGTACAGGTTGAACAGCGGATTGCCGTCGGGCCCGGTCAGGATGCCGCCGGTCACCGGGTGGGTCATCAGGTTGGGAATCATTCTTCCTGTCTCCGGGTCCACCACGGCGGTGGGCAGGTACATCTCCATCTCGATGTGGTCCCGGAGGTAAATGCCGGTGGCGCTGGCCGAGAGGGAGGGCAGGTAGTGGGTTTTGGCGGCTTCCCGTTCGGCCCGGGCCTTTTCTTCCTGGAGGGAGGCGATCTTCATTCCCTGGCTGTGCTCCAGGGCCCGGCTCCGGCACTCCTGCAGGCTGAGGGTGTGTTGTCCCTGAGCCGTCAGGGCACTGGCAAGGAGCAGGAGGGTTGGGAGGGC
>CAYZCW010000019.1:0-8493 GCA_964477035.1 uncultured Bacteroidales bacterium | reverse complement strand
CCGTCTCCCGCCCGGATATGCGGAAGAAGGCGGCATACAGTATGGGCACGAAGATCAGGGTGACGAGGGTTCCCGCCAGCAGCCCGCTGATGATGGTCACCGCCATGCTCTGATACATCGGATCGGCCAGCAGCGGCAGCATGCCCAGCATCGTGGTCAGCGAAGCCAGGACCACCGGGCGGGTCCTGGAGAGGGTGGCGTCCACCAGGGCGTCGTAGCGCGGGTTGCCCTGAGAGATCTGGTCCCCGATCTCCTCGAGCAGCACCACGGCGTTTTTGATCAGCATGCCCGACAGGCCGATGGCCCCGACGATGGCCATGAAGGTGAAGGGGGAACCGGTCATCACCAGGGCGGGGACGATCCCGATCCCCGTCAGGGGGATGCAGAGCAGGATGATGGCCGGTTTCTTCAGGTCGTTGAACAGCAGGACGAGGATGAGCAGGATCAGCATCCCTGCCAGGGGCAGGTAGCCGAATATGTTTTTCAGGGCCAGGTGCTGCAGCTCATACTCCCCGACCCACTCTTGGGTGTATCCTTGCGGCAGCGCAATGGCTTCGATGTCTTTTTTGATGGACCGCCGCACCTGGGCGGGACTGTATCCTTCGGCCGGATCGCATTGGGCCTGCAGGGCACGCTGGCCGTTTACGCGGCGGACCACCGGCTCGGTCCATCCGTGCTCCATGCCCCGGGTGACGGCGCTCAGGGGGAGGGGCCGCACAAGCGTTCCCGTGAGGTCTTCCACGCTCGTGGAGCCGTAAAGCAGGCCGGCCAGGTCCGCTTCTTCCAGCCTGCCCGGGTCGGGCAGCATGCTCCATACGGGAATGTCTTCGAGCCGCTCGATGGGGGAGCCGTCTCCTTCCCGGGTTCTGAACTGCAGGGTCACGGCCGTCTGTCCGTCATGGTACCGGCCCAGCGGGATGCCTGAGGTGGCGGCCAGCAGGGCGTTGCCGATGTCGGAGCGGCTGATGCCCGCCCGTGCGGCCAGGTCCCGCTCGTAGCGGGCCCTCAGGGAGTGTCCCATGGGATGCCAGTCGTCGGTGATCGTGAGCTTGTCCGTCAGGGGATCACGGCGCATGACCTCTTTGGCCTGTTCGCCCAGGCTGCGCAGCACGGCCGGATCGGGTCCCCTGAACGCCACCTCCACGGTATGGGAGGATTTCACGCTCAGGTTGTAGTTGCGGATCCGCACATAGGCATCCGGAAAGTGGTCGTGGAAATAGGCCTCCAGGGTGGGTTTCATGCGGACCATGGTCCGGTAGTCATCGAAGTCCACGATCAGCTCCCCGTAATTGTCGGATGCTTCCCCGATCGCCCGGACCAGGCAGTACCGGGCCGGGGACATGCCCTGGCTGCTCACGACCATGTTGACCTCACCGAGGGAGAGGAGGTGGTCCGTGATGGCGTGCAAATCGGCATTCACGCGGTCGGGGCTGGTCCCGTCCGGCAGCAGGTATTCGATATAGACCTGTTCGTATTTCAGGTCGGGGAAGAAGGCATTCTGGATGTGGCGGACCTGCAGGGCGGCCGCTGCCAGCAGCAGGGTGGCCCCGGCGATGGTGGCCAGCTTGTGGCCGATCAGGAAAGACAGGACGTCGCGGATGCCATGGTTCATGCGGCGCACGAACCGCCGCGAGCTTTCCGCCCCACGGCTGACCCTCAGCCATTTGCCGGCAAACAGCGGGACCTGGGTCAGGGCCAGGATCCAGCTGATCAACAGGGAGATGCACAGCACGACAAACAAGTCGCGGGCATAGGTTCCGGCGGTATCCTTCGACAGAAAGACCGGGAGGAAGGCGGAGATGGCGATGAGGGTGGCGCCCAGCAGGGGCCAGGCCGTGCGTTTGGCCGTGCGGGTCAGGGCCACCTGCCGGTCCGTTCCCCGGTACATATCCCCCATGATGCCGTCGATCACCACGATGGCGTTGTCCACCAGCATCCCCATGGCCACGATGAAGGCGCCCAGGGAGATGCGCTGCAGGGTCCCTCCGGTGGCCAGCAGCACGGGGAAGGTGGCCAGGACGGTCAGGGCCAGCGCGGCCCCGATGATGAGTCCGCTCCTCAGGCCCATGGCGGCCATAAGCACCAGCACGACGATGCCCACCGAGGCCGCCAGGTTGCCCATGAACCCGCCAATGGCCTCGCCGACCTTGTCGGGCTGGAAGAACACCTTTTCGAAACGGATCCCTGCCGGCAGGGCCTTCCGGATCTCCTGCATCCGGGCTTCCACCCGCTTGCCCACCTGGATGATGTTTTCCCCGCTTTCCATCGACACGGCGATGGCCATGGCCTCCTGATTATTCAGGAACAGGGTGTTGCGCAAAGGGGTGGCATAGCCCGTTTCTATGGAGGCGATGTCGCCCAGGCGGAACAGCTCCCCCCGGATCCCCTTTATGGGCAGCCCCTCCAGGTCCTCCGGTCCGCGGATCCTCTCGCCCGCCTCCAGCCGGACGATCCGGTCGCCCGTCTCCAGCACCCCGGGGTAGACAAGTTCGTTGGCGGCCGTGATGGCCGAGAAGATCTGAACGGGAAACACCCCCATCCGGTCCATGGTCTCCCGGGAGACCACGATGTCGGTGACCGGTTGCTGATGACCGAACAGGTGCACGCGGTTGACCCCTTCGATGTCCAGCATCTCCCGTTTCACATACCGGGCATATTTTTCCATCTCCCTGTAGGAGTACCCCCCGGCGGTCATCGCGTAAAACATGCCGTACACATCCCCGAAGTCGTCGATCACCATGGGCGGCCTGACGCCATCGGGCAGCAGGGGCAGGGCCGCCTCCACCTTGCGGCGCAAAAACTCCCAGCGCTGCTGGATCTCTTGTTGGGGGACCGTCATTTTCAGTTCGACGGTGATCATCGACAGGTTGTCCCCGGAGCGGGACTGGATCTGCTGGATGTCCGACAGGGTGGCCAGCTCCTTTTCCAGGATGTCGGTCACCTCCAGCTCCACCTGATGGGCCGGGGCGCCCGGGTAAAGGGTCACCACCCGGGCCATCATGACCACGATCTCCGGGTCCTCCAGCTTGCTGATCGAACGGAAGGAGAGGACCCCGCCCAGCAGGATGCAGGCAAGCAGGAAGTACACCAGGGGCTTTCGCCGGAAACCCAATTCTGTCAGGTGCATCACAACAAGCCTCCCACATTGGTTTCAGCGGCCTCCTGCAGGGGCTCCACCGCCTGCCCTGCCTGCAGGGCCCGGACGCCGGAGACCACGACCTCATCCTCCGGGCTCAGTCCCCCGGTGATGCGGATCCTCCCGCCTGCCTCCAGGTTGCCGGTGACGACTTCCCGGCGTCTCACCGTGGAGGTGGCCGGATCGTATATCCATACGCAGGTTTGCCCCTGTTCGTTGAATACCGCCGAAAGGGGAAGCGTCAGCGCCCCCAGCTGTCCGTTTGCCAGCCTCACGGTAATGCCCACCGGCATGCCGGGGGCGATGCGGGAATCCGCTCCCGGATCCAGCCTGAAGCGGGCCCGGAACAACTGGCTGTTGTCTGCTTTTACCTGGTAACCCGTGAGCTGCAGCGGATAGAGGGAGTCCGAAAGCAGGGGCTGCCGGCACCAGAAGCTGTCGAAGTCATCCCGCCGGACGAACAGGGCGAGGGGCAGGTCCGCCTCCACCGTGTAGGCACTCACATCGAGCAGGGTGGCCACGGGCATCCCGGCATCCGCCATCTCCCCTTCACGGTACCGCACCGACTGGATATAACCCGGGAAAGGGGCGGTGAGCCGGGTGTCCTCCAGCTGGTTCCGGGCATGTTGCAGCTGGGCCGCCAGCATCCGCTCCCCCCCGGCGGCTTTTTCGTAATCGTTGTCCGACACGCTGCCCCTTTGCTTCAATTCCGTGAGCCGGTCGAATTCCGACCTGTGCTGTTCATACCGGGCCTGGGCCACGGACAGCTGCAGCTCGTAATCGCGGGGATCGACACGCGCGATGAGCTGCCCCTCGCGGACGAAGTCCCCCTCCCGGACCGGGAGGCATTCCAGGGGACCGCCCACGCGGAAGGTCAGGTTCATTCCGGAGGCTTCCGCGACCTTCCCGGAAAACAGCCGTTCCGTGAAGTCCGGGGCCCGGGCGGGCCTTTCGAGTTTGACCTTGCGTGTGACATCGGATGGGGCGGGTTCCCGGGCCGTGCAGGCGGATAAAATGGCCGGCAGCAGGACCAGCGGGACCAGCCGGGCCAGTGGTTTCTTCATCATCTTCCTGTGTAAAGGTGAAAATGTCACGTTAAATTAAATGAGGTTTTTCGTCGGATGGGACATTCTTTTGCCGGACTGCCGGAAAAGGAGGCCGGACTGCCGTATCTTCCGACGGGGTGCAGGAGGGTGATCCCGCGGCCGGACCTTCACCCCGGGCCGGGAAGAACCGGGCTGGCCCGGATCCCGGGACGAGGCCACTTTATATGGAAGAAGGGTTGCACAGGCCGTCAACTTGGCGTACCTTGCGCCCGAATTGGTTAACCGTTGCCCCCCTATGAAAAAATCATGGCGCATGCTCCTGTGGATCCTCCCGGGACTGGCACTCCTGATGACCCGCTGCGACAAGGAGAAAGAAGACGTCTACGCATTTCCGTTTCGATTCATCACCGAGGAATACGAGCCCTTTAACTACACGCAGAACGGCGAACTGACCGGGCTGGCCCCGGACCTGCTCGGCGAGATCTGCCGCCGGCTGAACATCCCGTTCGAAGTGGAGGTGCTGCCCTGGAGCGACGGCTACCAGCTTGCCCGGGAAACGGACCATGCCGTGCTGTTCTCCACCGCCCTGAACGGGGACCGCAAGCAGGAGTTTAAGTGGGCCGGGCCCTTCGCCGCGCTGGAATGGTCTTTCTATGCCGGGGCACAGGATCCGGCCGTCCTGCAAACGCTCGACGACGCCAGGCAGGTGGGGGCCATCGGGGTGCTGCCGGATTATTCGGTGACGCAGTTCCTTGTAAGGCAGGGATTCACCAACCTGGTGTATTGTACGGACCACCAGGATGCATTCGAAAAACTCCTGCAGGGCGAAATCGACCTGTATCCCTCCGACCGGGTCACGGCCGAAGCGGCCTTAAAGGCGCTGGGCCGGTCCGTCTACCACGTGGTGGAGACGATTCCCCTGCACACGGAGATGATTTATTTCGCCTTCAACAAAGGGGTTCCCGACGAGGTGGTCGCCGACATCCAGGGAGAGATCGACCGGCTCAAAGGCAACGGCTTTCTCCGGGAGCTTTCCCAGAAGTATTTGCACACCAGCGATTATCCGGGAACCCTCCAGGTTTACACCGAGGATTATCCCCCCCTGAGCTTTATGGACCGCTTCGGGGAAGTCAGCGGCTTCGGCACCGATGTGGTGCGGGAGATCATGAAGCGCAACAACGTATTTGCCCCCATCCGGCTGTCGACCTGGAGCAATGGCTACGAGCTGGCCCTGCACAACCCCGGTTTCTGCCTGTTCACGATGGACCGCACCGCGATCCGGGAAAGCCTGTTTCAATGGGTCGGGCCGATCGGGACGAACGCCACCTACTTTTATACCCGGGCGGGCTCGGGCATCTCCATCGCCAGTTTGTCCGACGCCATGAACCTGCAAGCGGTGGGCACGGTCAGCTCCTGGTATTCCGACCAGTACCTCCGCGAACTCGGGTTCACCAACCTGGTGTCGGGCAGCGAGCCCGGCGGGATGGTCCGCAAGCTCATGCAGGGAGAGATCGATGCCTTTGTCTGCTCCGGGGTCACCTTCCCCACCATCCTGAAGGAGCAGGGCCATGAATACGACCAGGTCACGGAGGCCTTCACGCTGATGTCCTCGGATTTCTTCATCGCCTTTTCCAACAACACCTCCGCGGCCATCGTGAACCAATGGCAATCGGCCCTGGAAGCCATGAAACAGGACGGCACCTATGGGGCCATCCACCAGAAATGGTTTCCCTGAAACCCGGGCAGCCAGGCGGATTTGCAGGCCAGGGCGAGGAGCTGCCTGAAAGTGGCCAGGGCGCTATTGTGTTGTGAAATGGATTGTCAACAAACAAAAAGCCGCTTGCAAAATTTTGCAAGCGGCTGATTTTCAAGTTGTCCTGCCAGGGGTCGAACCTGGACTCTTCTGATCCAGAGTCAGACGTGTTGCCAATTACACCACAGGACAATGGAGGGGGCAAAAATAAACATTTTTTTTTAAAACACACAAGCCCGGGCGGATTTTTACCCCCTGCCGGGACGGGTTCAGCCCGCCTGCCCCTTTTTGGCCCAGGAATCCCGCATCGGCACGGTCCGGTTGAAGACCAGGCTGCCCGGCCGGCTGTCCGGATCCACGCAGTAATAGCCGTTGCGCTCGAACTGGAAGCGCTCCCCGGGCCGGGCTTCTGCCAGGGCCGGCTCCAGCAGGGCTTTCTTAATCACAAGGGAGTCCGGGTTCAGGTGCTTGCGGAAGTCCTCTCCCTCTTCCACCTCGTCCGGGTCGGAGACGGAGAACAGGCGGTCGTAAAGGCGCACTTCGGCCGGGACGGCATGGGCCGCGCTGACCCAGTGCAGGGTGCCTTTGACTTTCTTGTCGCTCTTCAGCCCGCTGCGGGTCTCCGGGAAGTGGGTGCAGTGGATCTCGGTCACCTCGCCCTCTTCATTCTTGATGACGTGGTCGCAGCGGATGATGTAGGCGTATTTCAGCCGCACCTCTCCTCCCGGGAACAGCCGGAAGAATTTTTTCGGCGGGTCTTCCAGGAAGTCCTCCCGTTCGATGTACAGCTCCCGGGAGAAGGGCACCTGCCGGGTGCCTGCCTCCGGATCCTCCGGGTTGAGGGCGGCGTCGAATACCTCCACCTGCTCCGCCGGATAGCTGTCGATGACCAGCTTCACGGGATGAAACACCGCCATGGCCCGGGGGGCCGTTCTGTTCAGGTCCTCCCGCACGCAGTGCTCGAGCAATCCGACTTCGATCACATTTTCCCTCTTGGCCACCCCGACCTTTTCGGCAAAGGCACGGATCGAGGCCGGGGTGTAGCCCCGCCTCCTGAGGCCGCTTATGGTGGGCATGCGCGGGTCGTTCCATCCCGTCACATGCCCTTCCTGCACCAGGCTGAGCAGCTTGCGCTTGCTCATGATGGTGTAGCTGAGGTTCAGCCGGGCGAATTCGATCTGCCGGGGGCGGTTGTCTTTGATCTCCAGGGCGTCCAGAAACCAGTCGTACAGGGGCCGGTGGACTTCGAACTCCAGGGTGCAGACGGAGTGGGTGATGCCCTCCAGGTAATCGCTCTGCCCGTGGGCCCAGTCGTACATGGGGTAGATGCACCAGTCGCTGCCCGTGCGGTGGTGTCTGGCGTGCATGATGCGGTACATGACCGGGTCGCGCATGTGCATGTTGGGGGAGGCCATGTCGATCTTTGCCCGCAGCACCCGGCTGCCATCGGGAAACTCGCCCTGGCGCATGCGCCGGAACAGGTCCAGGCTCTCTTCCACAGGCCGGTCCCTCCAGGGGCTCAGCTTGCCCGCAACGGCAGGGGTGCCCCGGCTGGCGCTGATCTCTTCGGCCGTCATGTCGCACACATAGGCCCGGCCTTTCCGGATCAAAAACACGGCAAAATCGTACAACTGCTCAAAATAGTCGGATGCGTAAAACTCCCGGTCCTCCCAGTCGAATCCCAGCCAGGAGACGTCCTCCTTGATGCTGTCCACGTATTCCTGCTCTTCCTTTGTCGGATTGGTATCATCGAAGCGCAGGTTGCACTTGCCGTGGAACTGACGGGCCAGGCCGAAGTTCAGGCAGATGGACTTGGCATGGCCGATGTGCAGGTAGCCATTGGGCTCGGGGGGGAAGCGGGTGTGCACGCGGCCGCCGGCCTTGTTTTCGGCGATGTCGCTGGTGATGATCTGCTCCAGGAAGTTCAACGTGGGCTTGGGTTCGGGGGCGGAATTGTCGGACATGGGCAATGGCTTGATTGGTTCGCGTTTTTGGTCAGTGTGTTGGAAAAAACAAGATGTAAAATTAGTAAAATCCTGGCCCACCGGCTCTGAAAAAAATTACATTTGTTGCCTGAAACCGTTTTTGACCATGGGAAAGATCCTGCTGGAGAACATGGAGTTCTTCGCCTATCACGGCTGCTTCAGGGAGGAACAGCTCATCGGCAACCGCTTTCTGGTGAGCCTGGAACTGGAAACCGATACCGGCCGGGCCGAATTGTCCGACCACCTCACGGACACGGTCAACTACCAGGCCGTCTACAAGGTGGTTCAGGCCCAGATGACACAGAACAGCCACCTGCTGGAGCACCTGGGCCGCCGCATACTGGATGCCGTCGGGGCTGCTTTCCCCAAGATTACCGCCATGCGGCTGAAGTTGTCCAAGATGAACCCGCCCATGGGAGGGAGGATGGAGGCCGTGAGCCTGGAGCTGACCAGGCCCTGAATTTTCAAAATTAATTTTGCAGGTTGCCCCGAAATGCTTAGTTTTGCGGCTGAAAAATAAGGTCTCGTGGCCGAGTGGCTAGGCAGAGGTCTGCAAAACCTCGTACAGCGGTT
>CAYZCW010000018.1:0-25103 GCA_964477035.1 uncultured Bacteroidales bacterium | reverse complement strand
CCGTTGCGCAGGGGCTTGGGGAGAACCCCGTATTTGATCAGGGTGTCCGTGAGGGTCTGCGGGCGGATGGGCTTGGCCAGGTAGTCGTCGCAACCCGCTTCCCGTGCCCGGTGCTCGTCATGCGTCATGGCATAGGCGGTGGTGGCCACCACGGGCAGGTCGTTCCGCAGGGCCTTGATCTGGCGGGTGGCATCGAAGCCGTTCATGATGGGCATCTTCAGGTCCATCAGCACCAGCCGCAAATCGGGATGCTGTTCGGCCACGCGGACGGCCTCCTGCCCGTTCACCGCGAACAGCAACTCGCAGGGTTCCCTTTCCAGGGCGAAGGCATAGTACTGGGCGTTGTTTTCATCGTCCTCCGCGATCAGCACCTTGGGCAGTGATTTGCCGTTGCTATAGGCAGCCGCTGGTTCGGCGGCGATGGCTTCCGAGACCATGGCCCGCCCGGGCAGGGCCACCGTGAAGGTCGTTCCCTTTCCCTTTTCCGTCTCCACCCCGATTTCCCCGCCCAGAGCATCCACGATGCCCTTGGCGATCGGCAGCCCCAGGCCGCTGCCTTCGTAGTTGCTTGTCGGACCGGCTTCTTCCTGCCAGTAGGGAACGAACAGGTCCCGCAAGCCTTCCTTCGAGATGCCGATGCCGGTGTCTTTTACGTGGTAGGCAATGGATCCTTCCAGGAGGGAGCATCCCAGTTCCACCCCTCCTTCGTGGGTGAACTTCAATGCGTTGCCGAGCAGGTGGCTGAGGACTTTTTTAAGAAGCTCCACGTCGGATGCGTGGCTCGCCCTCCCCGGCAGGTCCGGAAATGTCAGGGTCAGCTCCAGCTTGCGGGAGGCAAAGCGGGGCTGGAACTCCTGGTACAGCTCCTGCAGCATCGACCGGACATCGTACTCCCCGGGATGGGGCTGCAGGTTGCCCGAAGTGATCAGGGACATGTCCATGTAGTTGTTGACCGTGTCCAGTAAGCGGTCGCTGCTGGTCTGGACCATGGCCAGGAACTCCTGCCGGGCTTCGTCCGACAGCCCGGGCCGGGCCATGACCTGTCCGAAGCCCAGGATGCAGTTCAGGGGGGTGCGCAGCTCGTGGGAGATGTTGTTCATGAAGTCGGTCTTCAGCCGGTCGCTGGCCTGGGCCGTAAGGATCTTTTCCTCCAGGAAGCGGACCTGCTGCCGCCGCCACAACAGGAAGACCCCCGTGGCGCTCAGTCCGATGAGCACCAGCATCATCAGGACGGAGTTTTTGAGGTGTTTGGAAAGCATCTGGTACACCTCCTCCTTGTCCATGCGTGCGATGAGGAACCAGGGAGAGTCCGGCACTTTGTGCAGGCTGGAAAGGACGGGAACGCCCCGGTAATCAGCACCCTCAAACAGGCCCTCCTCTCCGAGGGCGGCCCGGACGGCCGGCAGGTCGCTGGCTTCGTCAATGGGAAACCGCAGTTTCATGGCGGTGTTCTCCATGAAGTGCAGCTCGTTGAGGTATACGATATCATTGCCTTCCCTTCGCAGCAGCAGGGTTTCGGCCGTCTGACTGGAGCCGGGCCAGCTGGCGATCATGGGGTAAAGATAGGCCTCGGGGTTGATGCGCATGACCAGGGCGGCCACGGGTTCCTCCTGGTTTATTTCCTTAAATACCGGAACCACCAGGGCCAGGTAGACCCCCTGGTCGTGTTCGTTGCGGAAGAAGTCCAGCAGGATGATTTCTCCCTTGCCCAGAGCGTTCTCCAATGCAGCCATGACTTCCCGGCCATTGGGCGTGCGGCCCTCCGGATAGCTTATCAGGTGGTCCATGGTACGGCTGTACACGCAGAATTGGTCGTAGTTGCCCGATTGGAAAAAAACAGCCAGTCTTGCCTGGATGGCCCTTTGTTGTTGTTCGTCCGGACGGCCTGTCAGGTCGTCCACCAGCCCGGCCATGAGAGGGTTGTGAAGAAAAAGCAGGGCGTCATCCATGCGCTCCTTGCGCCAATGGGTCAGCTCGGTGGTTTTGAATGATCCGATGGAGGCCAGCATCTCTTCGGCCTCCCTGTGGAAATGGCGGGTATAGGTCCTGTGGTTGAAATACCCGACGGCCACGATGGAAAAGGCCAGCACCAGGAATACCGCCGACAGGATATAGATCGGCCGCTTGTTTTCTATCAGCCCTGCCATGCGCCTGTACCACAGCCTTTTGGTGGCAGAGAGGGCCATGCTGCCTCCCAGGAAGAAGAACCCCAGGGCCGTGGGCAGGGCCGGGGGAATGATGTTCAGGGAGGAA
This sequence comes from uncultured Bacteroidales bacterium, assembly GCA_964477035.1. GTDB lineage: Bacteria > Bacteroidota > Bacteroidia > Bacteroidales > UBA7960 > SLSG01. The sequence goes on along the minus strand of CAYZCW010000018.1, from coordinate 22,850 downwards.
TAGAAGGCCGGGGATCCCAGCAGGTAGGCCAGGACGAGGGAAAGACCGGCCAGGAACACCAGGAAGGCCGGTACAAGGACGAGGTGGTAGATGCGCCGCCTTCCCGAGCGGAAAAGCAGGTGAAACAGGACGCTCATCCCCGACACCAGGAAGAGAAGGGCGGTGACGGGCGACATATGCCCGGGGGGCAGGTGCTCCGGTCCGGCCTGGAGGGTCAGTCCGAATCGTTCGGCTCCCAGGTGGATATGGAGGGAGGACATGACAAGGAGCAGGACGGAGATGCCCGCGCCCGCAGCGGTCAGGGCCAGGGCCAGGCGGCGGATCCCGGGACTGGAGGCAAGCCGTCCCTCCAGCAGGGCGCCCGAACCGAAGAGGATGAACAGCAGGGCCGTGCTGGGGGCCATCGGGATGTAAGGCATCCCGAAGGTGGCCAGTACCGGGATGCCGAACACCCAGCCCAGCAGGGCAGACAAGCCCAGCAGGGCCGATAGCGTTCCGCCCAGGCGGGTGAGCCCGAAGGGGGTCAGAGAAGGCCGGTATGCGCCCTGGTCCATTTCAAAGCCGGATTGATCTATGTAAATTTAGAGAATATATCTAGCAAACAAAATAAAAAATACGTATATTTTCTTAGGGGAAAGGGGGTTCGCGGGACTTTTACCTATTCCGTCCGGACGATTTGAAAGTTTGTCTAAAAAAAAACCTGCCTAAAACATGCCTGCGATAAACTCTTCTGCGGTCACATTTTTAAAATAATCGTCCAGGTGGAAGCGGCTCAGGCGCTCGCGGATGGCCTCCGGCTCGTGCCGCACCCCGCGCAGGGCTTTTTCGATCGTGTCGATGTCGTAACGGTGGAAGAAGTCCCCGTAAATCTTCAACTCGGTGATGATGCCGTGCTCCACGTTGAGGTGGAACTCCAGGGATCCTCCGTTGGCCCGGATCCCCTTTTCGAACATGTAGCGGGGCGAATAGCCGAAGTTCCACTCCCACTGGCTGTATTTCTCGTCGCGCAGCTTTTCGATGGCCCGGATGTCCTCCGGGCTGTATTCATAGAACGTGGTGCCGCCGTAGTCCTCGACGATGTGGTCCATGATGTGCCGGCTGAACTCTTCCACGCTCATCGGATGGGACAGGTGCTCGCTGATGTTGGTGACCCGCGAGCGCACCGATTTGACGGCCTTGTCGGTGAACTTCAGGGGGTTCACCTTGAGCGCCTGGGAAAGGTCGGCCATCACCGAGGAGAACAGCAGGGTGCCGTGGTGCAGGGTGCGGTTCTTGTGCACGTGCTCTGCATTGCCGGAGAATTTCATGCCCTTGATGGTGAGGTCGTTGCGGCCCTCGAATTTGGCCTCTACCCCCAGCTTCTGCAGGACCTCCAAAATGGGTTTGGTGAACTTGCGGAAGTCCACCAGGTTGCCGTCCTCGCCAGACACGATGAAGGTGAAGTTCAGGTTCCCCAGGTCGTGGAACACGGCGCCGCCCCCGGAGAGCCTGCGCACCACCTTGATGTTGTTGGCCCGCACCCAGTCCAGGTTGATCTCCGCCAGGGTGTTCTGGTGCTTGCCCACGATGATGGAAGGGCCATTGCGCCACAACATGAAGCAGTCTTCGGTGAAGTTTTTCAATACGTATTCCTCGGCCGCCAGATTGAAAAAGGGGTCGGTGTGCTTGTCATGAATGCAAAGCATATAGGGGTCTGTTGGATGGTTTTATGGCTGGAGGCCCGCGCACTCCCTTCCCGGGCATGCGGGCCGGGCGGTTTCTAAATATAAAGATAATAACATTTGGGAAGGGGGGTTGGTGTTTGTAATGAAAATTTCGTATCTTTATACCCTTGTTTTCATGGTTGCAGAGGGAAAACCGCTGGGTGCAAATCCGGGTTTTCCCTTTCTTTTTTTGGTGGTGGTCACGAGACTGCCTTGTGGTTCTTTTCCCGCCAACGGGTTGCGCCCGGCTTCTCCCACAGCTTTTTTACGTAACTTGGCCTGTCATTTCCCGCTTGTTGAACCAACCCCATCGCAGCATGACAGCCAAGCTTAAAACCGAGTTTTTCTGCAGCAACTGCGGTGCCCGCTCCGCCAAATGGATCGGACGCTGCCCTTCCTGCGGGGAGTGGAACACCTATGTGGAGGAGGTCGTGCGCCGCGAAGGTTCTGCGAAGGAACATCCCTACCGGCGCGGAGGCCTTTCGGAGCGCCGGCAGCCCGGGCCACGGCTGATCGGGGAGATCACGGGGGAGAAAGAGCGGCGCACCCCCTCAGGCAGCGATGAGCTCGACCGGGTGCTGGGCGGGGGCATGGTGCCTGGCGCCCTGGTGCTGATCGGGGGCGAGCCCGGCATCGGCAAGTCGACCCTGATGCTGCAGGTGGCCCTTCGGGCAGGAAACACCAGGGTGCTGTATGTCTCGGGCGAGGAAAGCGAACTGCAGCTCCGCATGCGGGCGGACCGCCTGGGCATGGATCGTTCCTTATGCTACATCCTCACGGAAACAGACACCGAGGCCATCTTCCGGCATGTTGCCGGATTGCAGCCCGGCATGGTGGTGGTCGACTCCATACAGACGCTGACCACTTCCGGAATCGACTCTTCGGCAGGCAGCATCTCCCAGATCCGGGAATGTGCGGCCGAGTTCCAGCGCTATGCCAAAGAAAGCGGCACCCCGGTGTTCCTGATCGGCCACATCACCAAGGAGGGCGCCCTGGCAGGTCCCAAGATCCTGGAGCACATGGTCGACACGGTACTGCAGTTCGAAGGGGACCACAACCATGTGTACCGCATCCTGCGGGCCACCAAGAACCGCTTCGGCAGCACGAGCGAGCTGGGAATTTACGAGATGCGGGGCAGCGGGCTGAGGGAGGTTTCCAATCCTTCGGAGATCCTGCTGTCGCAGCGGGAGGAAGCCATGAGCGGGGTGGCCATCTCCTCCACCATCGAAGGCCAGCGGCCCATCCTCATCGAGACCCAGGCCCTGGTCAGCTCGGCCGCCTACGGCACCCCCCAGCGGTCCTCCAACGGCTTCGACCTGCGCCGACTGAACATGTTGCTGGCGGTGCTTGAAAAGCGCTGCGGGTTCCGCATCGCCACCAAGGATGTGTTTTTGAACATCACCGGGGGCATCAGGGTGGACGACCCGGCCATCGACCTGGGGGTGATCTGTGCCGTGCTGTCCTCCAGCGAGGACATACCGGTAAGCGACAAGGTCTGTTTTGCTGCGGAGGTTGGTCTGACCGGGGAAGTGCGTCCCGTGACGCGGCTGGAACAAAGGATCGCGGAGGCCGAAAAGCTGGGCTTCCGGGAGGTCTTCGTCTCCAAGTACAACCTCAAGGGATTGGAAAGGACGTTCAAGGACATCCAAATCCGCCCGCTGGCCCGCATCGACCAGGTGTTCGGAGCCTTGTTCGGCTGATCAGCCCAATGCCTCTTTCAGCGCCTCCCCCACCGACGGATAGCGGAACTGGAAGCCTGCCTTCTGCAACTTGCGGGGCAGCACCGTGGTGCCGCGGGTGATGATCGATGCCCCTTCCCCGTAAAGCAGCCTCAGGGCAAACGGGGGGACTGTGAAAAAAGCCGGCCGTTTCAGGCTGCGGGCAAGCGCCCGGGTGAATTCCCTGTTGGACACGGGCTGCGGGCTGCTCATGTTGATGGGTCCGTGGAGGGCATGCTTGTGCATGACGAAGCGGACCGCCCGGGCCAGGTCTTCAATATGCACCCACGACATCATCTGACGGCCGCGGCCGATGCGGCCGCCCATCCCCAGCCGGAAAGGCCGGGCCATGGTCTTCAGGGCGCCCCCGCCCCGGCCCAGCACCATCCCGAACCGAAACACCACCGTCCGCATAAAGGCATTGGCCCGCAGGGCCTCCAGTTCCCAGTCGCGGCATACCTCCCCTAAAAAACCGGAGGAGATCACGGTGTCGCGCTCGGTATACACCCCGTCAAAGGGGTAAATATTCACGCCCGAGGCGCTGATGAACAGGGTGGGCGGGCGCTCCATGCGCTCCATGGCCGTTACCAGGTGGCGCGTCGTGCGGATGCGGCTGTCGCGGATCATCTTCCGGTAGCGGCGTGTCCACCGGCCCAGGATGGGCGCCCCCGCCAGGTGGATCACCACATCGGCGCCTTCCAGCATGGCCGCCAGGTCGGACGGGTCCCCCTCCAGCAAATAGCGGGGAATGGCCCGTACTTCGTGTCCCTTTTTTTGAAGGTAGTCGGACAGGTAGCTGCCGATAAAGCCTGTTTTTCCGCTCATGGCGACGCACTTTTGCATAAAGTGGTATGGGGTTTGATGACTTTTCGGATGCGCGGGGCGTATCCCGGCGCCGTACAGCGATAAAATGCATCCGGGCGGCCGAATGTTCATTCCAGGCCACAATTTAACCAATATTTGTATGTATTTTTGTCGGTTGTATTCATGCCGGTGAATTTTTCCGCCGGTTGCCGCCAGAAAACGAATGAATCCATGCAAAAACGCAACTTGTTAAAAACCTTCCTGCTGGTGTGGCTCCTGCCGGGCATCCTGCCGGCCGTGGCCCAGGAGGTCTGGACGCTGGAGGCCTGCGTCAGCCATGCCCTGGAGAACAACATCCAGATCAAACAGCAAAAGCTGGGGGTGGACATCGCCCGGGAAAATTTATCCCAGAGCCAGGCAAGCCGCTTTCCCAATTTCAACGCCAGCGCCTCCCACGGGTACAATTTTGGCCGGACCATCGACCCTTTTACCAACGAGTTTGCCACCGAGACGGTACAGTTCAACAACTTCAGCATGAGCAGCGGCGTGACCCTGTTCAGCGGGTTCCAGATCCATAACAGCGTGCAGCAGCGCGGCTTCGAACTGGAGGCCAGCCGCTACGATGTGGAGGCCACCCAGAACGACATCTCCCTGGCCGTCGCCTCTGCTTACCTGCAGATCCTGTTTCGCATGGAGCTGCTCGATATGGCTTTAAACCAGTACGGGATTACCCAGCAGCAGGTGAACCGCACCGCCCAATTGGTCGAGGCGGGCACACAGCCCCGGGGGAGCCTGTTTACGGTGCAGGCGCAGCTGGCCGGTGAGGAGTTGCAGGTGGTGAATGCCACCAACCAGCTGGACATTGCCTACCTCGACCTGGCGCAGCTGCTGAACCTGGAAGACCCGGCCGGTTTCCGCATTGCCATTCCGGACATCGCCATCGATCCCGGCGACGACCTGGAATACTCCCCCCTTCAGGTCTATAATGCAGCCGTGAGGACCCAGCCCCAGGTGCGGGCCACCGAGTTCCGGGTGGCCAGCGCGGAAAAGGGACTGGCCGTGGCCCGGGGTGGCAGGAGCCCCATGCTCAGCCTGCGCGGCAGCTATGGCTCCGGCTTTTCAGGTGCCAGCAGGGAGGTGACCGATATCATTGCCGGGGAGCCGCAGGAGATCGGCCGGACCGCCACCGGTGTGCCGGTGTTTGCCCCGTCCTTCGAGTACGAAACCCGCATCAAGCCTTTCCAGGACCAGCTCAGCGACAACCTCAACCGGAGCATCGGGCTGTCCCTGACCATTCCCGTCTTCAACAACTACCAGACAAAGACCGCCATCGGCCGCTCGCGCATCGCCCTGGAGAATGCCAGGCTGTCGCAGCAGCTGGTGCGGGAGCAATTGTTCAAGACCATCCAGCTGGCACATGCCGACGCCCAGGCCGCCCTGAAGCGTTACCTGGCCTCAGAGAAAAATGTGGATGCCCTGGAGGAGTCGTTCCGCTACACCGAACAGCGGTTCAATGTGGGCATGGTGAACGTGCTTGAATACAACGATGCCAAGAACAGGCTGACGGCCGCCCAGTCGGAAATGCTGCAGTCCAAGTACGAATATGTGTTCCGCACCAAGATCCTCGAATTTTATACGGGACTGCCCATCACGTTATAACGGCCCGGACGCGCCGGCCCTTTTGCCGGCTGCCGGATAATAACCCAACCCCATTTATTGACCGATCATGAAAACCAAGAAACTGATTCGTTACGGACTCATCCTTGTCGGGGTGCTGATCGTATTTTTAATTGTGGCCCGCAGGCTGGGGTGGATCGACTCCATGGAGACCATACAGGTAACCACCGAGGCGGCGGAGCGCCGGGACATTGTTGAAGTCGTGACGGCCAGTGGCAAGATCCGTCCCGTAACGGAGGTCAAAATCAGCCCCGACGTGTCGGGCGAGATCATCGAGCTTCCCGTGACGGAGGGCGACTTCGTGACCCGCGGGCAGCTGCTGGCCCGCATCAACCCCGACCTGTATGAGTCGGCCCTGGACCGTGTGGAGGCTTCCCTGAACACCAGCCGTGCCAACCTGGCCAATGCCCGGGCCCGTGCCTCCCAGGCAGAGGCCCAGTATATCAATGCCCGGGCCAGCTTCAGCCGCAGCGAGCAATTGTATGAACAGAACGCCATCTCGGAGGCAGAGTTCGACCAGGCACGGGCCCAGTACCTGGTGGCCCAGGCTGAGGTGGAGGCCGGACGCCAGAGCGTGGTGGGCGCCGAGTTCCAGGTGAAAAGCGCTGAGGCAGCCCTGAAGGAAGCCCGGGAAAGCCTGCAGAAGACCAGTCTCTTCGCGCCGATGGACGGTACCATTTCGAGGCTCGATGCAGAGATCGGCGAACGCGTGGTGGGGACCTCCCAGTTTGCCGGCACCGAGATTATGCGCATTGCCAACCTCAACCAGATGGAGGTGGTGGTCGATGTGAACGAAAATGACATCGTCAGGGTGAGCGAAGGCAACCTGGCCGTCATCCAGGTGGATGCGTTCTTTACGGAGCGTTTCCAGGGGGTGGTGACCTCCATCGCGAATTCTGCGATGACCGAAGGCATGTCGGTCGACCAGGTGACCAATTTCGAGGTGCGCATCCAGGTCCTTCCCGAATCCTACAACCACCTGCAGCATCCGGACCGTCCCCACCTGTCGCCCTTCCGCCCGGGCATGTCGGCATCGGTCGACATCCAGACCAGGCAGGCCGGCGGCGTGTTGTCCGTCCCCATACAGGCGGTGACCACCCGCCAGGAGACCGGCAACGGCAATGAGGAGGGGGACGAGGATGAAGAAGCCGGTGCCGTGGAAGAAGGCGATGCCCCGCAGACCGGCGGATTCCTGTCTGTGGAGCAGGTCAGGCCGCAGGAGTATGTGTTCGTTTTCCGGGAAGGCAAGGCGGTGCAGGTCGCCGTCACCAGCGGCATCCAGGACAGCCATTACATCGAGATCGTGGAAGGTCTGGAGGAAGGGCAGGAAGTGATTACCGGTCCTTACCGCGTGGTATCCCGTAACCTAAAGGACGGGGATCACGTAGAAAAGGTAAAACGTCAGGACCTGTTCTGACCCACACACGCATTCATGGCATACATCATTCACATCGAGTCCTCCACCCGGATGTGCTCCGTGGCCTTGTCCTACAATGGCCACCTGCACGCCCTGCGCGAGCAGAACGGGCAGGGGTACTCCCACTCCAGCCTGCTGACGGCCTTCGTGGAGGAGGTCCTGCAGGAGTCGGGCATCCGGCCGTCTGACCTGTCCGCGGTGGCCGTCAGCAAAGGGCCCGGCTCCTATACGGGCCTGCGCATCGGCGTGTCGGCCGCCAAAGGCCTGTGCTACGGCCTGGATATTCCGCTGATCGCCATCAATTCCCTGGAGGCCATGTCGTGCCACTTCAGGGAAAGCCTGCTCCAGCGCACCGACTTCATCCTGCCGGCGGCCCTGGAGGCTTTGTTCTGTCCGATGTTCGACGCCCGGCGCATGGAGGTGTACTACGGGCTCTATGATGCCTTCCTGGACCAGAAACAGGAAACCCGGGCCGAGGTGGTGACCGAAGGCAGCTTCCGCGGGCTGCTCGAAGAGCACAAGGTGTTTTTCTTCGGGGACGGAGCGGGCAAGTGCCGGCCGCTGCTGGAGAGCCGCAATGCCATGGTGTTCGATGATGTATGGCCTTCGGCCAGGGGCATGATCGCCCTGGCCCATGAGAAGTTTCTTAAACAGGAGTTCGAAGACGTGGCCTATTTCGAGCCGTTCTACCTCAAGGATTTCGTGGCGGGCGCCCCCCGGGTCAAGGGCCTGGCATAGGCTTGTTTTTTTTCTTACCTTTACCGCGTATCCATCCGACGATTAACCGGAAAATAAAGCGCGCGCAGATGGCCTGGCCGAAACTGCCTTCCCTTTTGAAAAACAAGTACTTCCTCGCCATGGTGGCCGTGGGGGTGTGGCTGCTGTTTTTCGACAAGAACAACCTGGTGCACCAGTGGCGGCTGCAGCGGCAGCTCAATGAGCTGAAGCGGGACAAGGCTTACTATCAGGAGGAGATCCTGCGCGACAGCACCGACCTGCACCGCCTGCAGGACGATCCCGAAGAGCTGGAGCGTTATGCCCGCGAGAACTACCTGATGAAGAAGGAAGGGGAGGATGTGTTCATTCTTCCCGATTAACCCGGCTATACCGGGTCGACGTCGATGACCACCCGGATGCCTTTGCCCTCCGCACCCTCCCGAAAACTTTCCACGGCCCCGAGCAGGGCCTTTCTGGCCTGGGGCAGTTGCTGGCTGCGGTCGAGCTTCACCAGGATCCGTTTCATGTACTGGTTGCGGATGCGCGCCACCAGCGGGTATTCGGGTCCGAAGACCTTTTCGGGGAATGCCTCGCGGAGCAGGGCCGCCAGCGCCGCAGCCCCTTTGTTCAGGGGCTCCTCTTCCCGGTGTAGGGCGGTGAGCTGTACCAGCCTCATGAAGGGAGGGTAGCCAAAGCTGCGCCTTTCCACCACCTGGCTTTCGTACATCCCCAGGTAGTCGTTGTCGATGACCTGGCGGATGACAGAATGGTAAGGGTTGTGGGTCTGGATGATGACCTTGCCCCGCTTGTGGTTGCGGCCCGCCCGCCCGCTCACCTGTGCCATGAGCTGGTAGGCACGTTCATGGGCCCTGAAGTCGGGGAAGTGCAGCATGTTGTCGGCATTGAGGATGCCCACCAGGCTCACATTGCTGAAGTCGAGCCCCTTGCTCACCATCTGGGTCCCCACCAGGATGTCGATCTTGTGGTTTTCGAAGTCGGACAGGATGTCCCGGTAGGCATGGCGCGACCGGGTGGTGTCCAGGTCCATGCGCGCCACCCGGGCCTCGGGATAAAACAGGGGGAGCTCCTCCTCGATCTTTTCGGTGCCGAAGCCTTTCATGCGGATGTCGGTGGAGCCGCAGCCGGGACAACGCGTGGGTGGATCGGTCGTGTAGCCGCAATAATGGCAGGTGAGCTTGCGGGCCTTCTTGTGATAGACCAGGCTCACATCGCATTGGTGGCATTCAGGCAGCCAGTCGCACTGGGTGCATTCCAGGCGAAGCGAAAAGCCGCGGCGGTTCTGGAACAGGATGACCTGCTCCCCGGCGGCCAGGGCTTCCTGCATGCTTTCAAACAGCAGGTGGGAAAAGTGGGAGCGCATGCTTTTATGGCGCCCTTCCTTGCGGATGTCGGCCACCAGCACCTCGGGCATCATCACCCCCCCGTGGCGGCGCGGCAGCTCCACCAGCCCGTATTTGCCCGTGCGGGCATTGAAATAGCTTTCCACCGAAGGGGTGGCGCTGCCCAGCAGCACCCGGGCGCCATGTTGCGCTGCGAGGGCGATGGCGGCATCGCGGGCATGGTAGCGCGGGGCAGGGTCCTGCTGCTTGTAGCTGGGCTCATGCTCTTCGTCGATGATGATCAGTCCGAGGTTCCTGAACGGCAGGAACATGGCCGAGCGCGGACCCAGCACCAGGTCGTACGATATGGTCTGGCCGTCCGATTCCACCCCCCCCAGCAGCAGGTTGTTCCACACCTCCGAGCGTTCCATGGGGTTGAAGCGGGAGTGGTAGATGCCTGCCCGGTGCCCGAAGTGGGCCTGCAGGCGGTTGATGATCTGGGCCGTCAGGGCGATCTCGGGCAGGAGGTACAGGACCTGCTGTCCTTTGTCCATGGCTTCGCGGATCAGGCGGATGTACAGCTCGGTTTTGCCGCTGGAGGTGACCCCGTGAAGCAATACCACCGGCCGGGTTTCGAAGGCGCGGTGGGTCTCTTCCCAGGCGCGCTGCTGGTGTTCGTTGAACCCGGTGGGCGGGGCCCCGCCTTCCAGGTGGCTGAAGCGGCTGGTGATGCGGTGTTCGGTATGGAAAATGCCCTTGCGGACCATGGCCTGCAGGGCGGCGGCGCCCCCCTGCACGCTGTCTGTGAGTTCTTTCTGGCTTACATCGCGGGGGTGGGAGGTATAGCGTCCCGACAGCCGGATGTAGCTGATCAGCAACTCCAGTTGCCGCGGCGCCCGCTTTTCTGCTTTTTCAAAGACCTCCCGCAGGCGGTCCTCGTCCCCGTCATAAGGTGGGGCCAGGGCGACGAAGGCCTCGGTCCGCGGCCGCCAGGGGTCGTCCAACTCCTCCCTGAGCCGCACCACCCCTTTCTCCAGCAAGGTTTTGACCAGAGGCAGGACCCGCGCGAGTCCTGTGGCCACGGAGGCCTCGCCCAGGGTGAGCTGCTTCTTGTTGGTCAGGGCCCTGACCAGGGCGTATTCCTTTTCATTGAGTCCGGCCCCGCCGTCCTCCGGATCGAAGTCGGGGTGCAGCACCACCCGGGTCTCTCCGGCCAACTTCATGGCCGGCGGCAGGGCGGCGTTCATGACCTCTCCCTCGGTGCAAAGGTAGTAGGAAGCCACCCACTCCCAGAAACGGAACTGGTCTGGCGTCACCACCGGGATGTCGTCGAGCAGGGAATCGATGTAGCGGACCTGCAAGGCTTGTGGCGGGGTCCGGTGGATGGTTTTGACCAGCCCGGAGTACACCTTGTTGCGGCCAAAAGGAACCACGGCCCGCTGTCCCTCCCGGATGCGGTCGTTGAGGGTTTGTGGCACCCGGTAGGTGAAGGTGCCTTTCAGCGGCAGGGGCAGCAGGATCTCTGCGAACAGGGTTTCCATAGGCTAATCGGATGTCAGGCCTTCCCCACCCGGACAAGGAGGCGCCGGTCAGTCACCCATGCAGATGCCGATGCCCCTGGCGGTCTTCACCAGGTCGGAACCGGGATCCACGAAGTTGTACTGGCTGATGGCCTCGGAGAAGGGCACCGTGACGATGTTCGGGTGGCGGTAGGCGACCATTTTGCCGAACTCCTTGTTCAGCACCATCTCAAATGCCTTGGCCCCGAACTGGGTGGCAAGCACCCGGTCGTAGGCGATGGGCGTGCCCCCGCGCTGCAGGTGCCCCAGCACCGTCTCGCGCATGTCGGTTTCCAGTCCGGACCGTTTCAAATCGTGGATCAGCTTGGAGGCGACCCCGCCCAGGCGGACGTTCTTGTAGCCCACTTCCTGGCTCTCTTCGAAATACATCTCCCCATCCACGGGCTTGGCCCCTTCGGCGATCACGATGATGGCATAGCCGCGGCCGCGGTGGAAGCGGGAGTAGATCTTCTCTTTCACCTTCTCCAGGTCGTAGGGGATCTCGGGGATGAGGCAGACGTCGGCCCCGCCGGCCACAGCGCTGTGCAGGGCGATCCAGCCGGCGTAGCGGCCCATGACCTCCAGCACGAACACGCGGTTGTGGCTGGCGGCCGTGGTCACCAGCTTGTCGACGGCCGTGGTGGCCTCCTGCACGGCCGTCTGGAAGCCGAAGGTGAAGTCGGTCGCCGACAGGTCGTTGTCGATTGTCTTGGGCACCCCGATGATGTGCAGCCCCTTCTCGTAAAGCCGCTGGGAAATGGCCTGGGAGCCATCGCCCCCGATGTTGATGACGGCCTCCACGCCCATGTACTGCAGGCGGCGAAGGAATTCGTCCGAGCGGTCGTCGGCACCCCAGCTGCCGTCGGGGTTTTTGATGGGCCAGGCGAAGGGACCGCCCTTGTTGGTGGTGCCGATGATGGTGCCGCCGCGGATGTGAACGCCGGCGACCTCCTTTTCTCCCAGCACGACGATTTCGTTGGGCTCGTTCAGCACCCCGTCGAAAGCGTTGATGCTGCCAACGACCTCCCAGTCCCTCTCCCTGGATGCCCTCAGTACGATGGCCCGGATTACGGCATTCAGGCCCGGGCAGTCACCACCGCCGGTGGCGACCAAAACTCTTTTGCTCATATGGTAAATCGTTTATATGGATGTGTCTGACGTCGCTTGCGGGCAGGGTCTGGCAGGATGTCCCGGAAGGCGTTCCGGCCGGGGCGCTCCACCGCCTGCCCGCCTGCAAAAACAGGCAAAGATAAGGATAAAAACGCCGCTTCACAAACGGCTTGCGCCACTCCGGTTTTCGCGCTGCAAATCCCTGGCGGGATTCAAATGCGCTCATCCCGGAGGGCGCTTCGCCTGTGGCAAGGCATGTTCTTTCATCCGGATAAGGGCCTGGCCTTTCTGTTTGTGGTTCGGCCGGGGGAATCAGAGCCTGGGCCGCTTCGGGCGGGTGGCGATGACGTGGTCCTTGTGGGTGCCCTGGAACAGCTCATAGACCACGAACAGGCATTCCAGGGGTCCGTTGAACACCTTGTGGCGTGCCCTGGGCTTGAGTCCGACGTGTTTCACCCCGTTGAGCTCCTGGCTGATCAGGCAGGCATGGTAGCCGGCGTAGCGCGACTTGAAGGTGTCGCCGATCTGTTTGTAAAACTCCGGGAGGCTCTCCTGCCGGATGCGGTGGCCGTAAGGGGGGTTCATCACCAGCCATCCCGGTCCCGGGGGCGGCACGAAGGTGAAGAAGTCGTTGCGCTGCACGGTGACGGGGCCGAGGAACCCGGCCTGCATCACATTCTGCCGGGCGATGTCCAGCACCTTGACGTTCACGTCGCTGGCAAGCAGCCTGGCCTTCACCGGCTGCTGTTTCTGTTTGGCCTCCTCCAGCAGGCGGGCATGGAGGCCGGGGTCGAAGTCCTTCCAGTGGGAGAAGGCAAAGGAACGGCGCAGGGAGCCGGGCGCCATGCTGGCTGCCAGCATGGCCGCCTCCACCACGATGGTGCCGCTGCCGCACATGGGATCGATGAAGTGGCCCTGCAGGTCCCAGCCGGAAAGCTGCACCAGCCCGGCGGCCATCACCTCGTTCAGGGGAGCGGGCCCGCCCTCGCGGCGGTAGCCGCGCTTGAACAGGGGGTCGCCGCTGCTGTCGAGCGACACGCTGCAGTGATCCTGGTTTACGTACACATAGATGCGGACCTCGGCCTCCCGGGTGTCCACGGTGGGCCGTTGCCCGGTCTTGTCGCGGAAGCAGTCCACCACGGCATCCTTGGTAAGCTGGGCCAGGAACATGGTGTTTTTGAACAGCTCCGAGCGGTGGGCCACCGGCACCACCGAGATGGTCTTGCCGGAGTCGAACAGCTTGTCCCAGGCGATGGAGCGCATCCCCTCGTAGAAGCTGTCGCGGTCCGTGAACCGGAACTGCTCCACCTCCCACAGGATGCTCAGGGCCGTGCGGCACCAAAGGTTGGCGCGTACCAGCAGTTCGGCATCGCCCCGGAAGCGGACGGCCCGGGTCAGTGGCTTGACCTCACTGGCGCCTAAATCGTTTAGTTCTTTGGAAAGAACGCCTTCGAGGCCAGCAAAGGTCTTGGCGGTCAGAATGAATTCCTGTGTGTCCAATGGGTCTCCCTTTTATGTGAATGCTGGTTATTGTACCCTGCCTTCGATGATTACTTTTTCCACCTTGTTGCTGCCGTAGGCATAGGGGAGGAATGAGTAGGTCGGAATGCGGCTGGTGATGAAAACATTGGCCTTCTTGCCTACGGCGATGCTGCCCAGCTCGTCTTCCACCCCCATGGCAAAGGCCCCGTTGATGGTCGCGGCGTTGATCACCTCCTCGGGCAGCATGCGCAGCAGGATGCAGCCCATCGACAGGATCAGCTGCATATTGCCCGAAGGCGAGGAGCCCGGATTGTAGTCGCTGGCCAGCGCCAGGGGCAGTCCCGCGTCGATCATCTTCCGGGCCGGGGGTTGCTCCATCCCCAGGAAAAAAGCCGCCCCGGGCAGGAGGGTGGGCATGGTCCGGCTTTTCTTCAGGGCCCTGATCTCGGCCTCGCCGGTGAACTCCAGGTGGTCGACCGACAGGGCGTCGTATTTGACCCCCAGCTGTATGCCGCCCGAAAAGTCCAATTCGTTGGCGTGGATCTTGGGCCGCAGCCCGTGCTTGACGCCCGCCATCAGGATGCGGTCGGTCTCTTCTTCGGTGAAGAAGCCCTTGTCGCAGAACACGTCGATGTAGTCGGCCAGCCCTTCTCCGGCCACGCGGGGGATCATCTCGTTGATCACCAGGTCGACGTATTCTCCCTGCCGCCCCTTGTATTCGGCCGGCACGGCATGGGCGCCCAGGAAGGTCGCCCGGATGGTGAGCGGGCTCAGCTCCTTGAGCTTGCGCACCACCCGCAGCATCTTCATTTCACTTTCGGTGGTCAGCCCGTACCCGCTCTTGATCTCCACGGCGCCCGTGCCCAGGTGCATGATCTCGTTCAGGCGCTCGATCGACTGTTCGATGAGCTCCAGCTCGCTGGCCTCCTGCAGCCGTTTGGCCGAGTTCAGGATGCCGCCCCCGCGGCGGGCGATCTCCTCGTAGGACAAGCCGCGGATCTTGTCGGTGTATTCGATTTCGCGGCTTCCCGCATACACCAGGTGGGTGTGGGAATCACAGAAGGCCGGCATCACCATCCTCCCGGTGGCGTCGATCTCGGTGACCCCGGGCGCTCCGGCCAGCTGCAGGAACTTGCTGCGGGCGAATTCCGCCATGGTGCCAAAGCCCTGGATCACGCCCCGGTCGATGAACAGGAAGGCGTTCCGGATGGTCGGAAGCTCGGCCATTTTTGCCCCTTTCACCATGCCGCGGGGCGTTTTCTCGACTTGAATCAGTTCTTTGATGTTCCGGATAAACAGGCTCATGATCGGTCATTTAAGCAGGGCAGGGGGCCGCAGACCCCCTGTCCTGGTTGTTCGTTGTCAAAATCCCCGTGACGGTTGTCCTTTGACGGCCATGGACTTCGCTTCGGCTGGCCGCCCCGGAGCAACCCCCTTCCTAGCGCTGGCGGATCAGCAGCCAGGCATCGTGGTATTCGGGGAAGGTGGTGCGGATCTGGTGCACACGCATCCTGGCCTCGCTCTCGCTGGTGTATGAGTTCACGCAGAGGCGGTTCAGGCCGGTCTCCGACTTGAGGATGATGGGGGTGAATCCCTGGTTGGCCAGGATGGTGCGGGCGCGGTTGGCGTTTTCGATCATGCTGTAGCTGCCGACGATGACAAAATACTCGTGGGTGACCTGGTCTTCGGGCCTTTCGAAGGTAAAGCGCTCGGTGCGCACGGGCACTTCGGCGATCACCTCCGGTTCCGGCTCCGGCCGGGGGGCGGTTTCCACAATGACTTCTTCCACGACTTGCGGCGGCTCGGCGGCGGTCATCCGCTTCGAACGGCAGGAGGGCAGCACCAGAATGGCGGCCAGCAATACAAAAAAGGTGATTCTCATTGCGCTCATAGGGGGTTGGGTTTTTGGTGATGGTTCTGCTTGGCGGAGGACCCGGCTGTCTTTCCCGGGCTGGCCGGCACCTCTTGCACGGACCGGGCCTTCAGTAAGACAAAAATAAGGGTTTTTTGTTCATCAGGACGGGGCCGGACATGCCTTTATTGTGCCTGTGTGAAAATTGTTTTTCGTCGGATGGGACCGCCGGCGGAAGGACGGCCTGCCTGTTGCCTGCCACAAATGGCGGCCCCGGCGGGACCTTGTCCCGCCGGGGCCGGTGAAGTGCCGGTCAGCGCCTGATTTAGTAGGTGACGGTCACGAGGTTCGACACCTTGTTGCCGCCCACTTCCTTAATCTGGTAGGTGTGGGTGCCGCCGCCTTTTTCTCCGGGGTCGTGGGTCCATTCGCCCGTATTGGAAACTGTGGCGACGTTCACGCCGTCTCTAAACACATAGACCAAGTCGGTGGTGGCCCCGCTCCAGCTCAGGTCCGCGAACTTTGAGCCCCGGACCTTACGGGCGGTGACCGACAAGACGATGTCGTCTCCCCCCGGGGGCGGGGTGCTTTCTTCGACGGTCACGCTTTGGCTGGTGCTGCCCGTGGCCCCTTCGTTATCGGTCACGGTGAGGGTCACCGTGTAGGTGCCGGCGACGGCGTAGGTCCTTGAGGGGGTCACCCCGGTGCCGGTGGTCTCGTCCCCGAAGTCCCAGGCATAACTGACAATTGAACCGTCTGAGTCGGACGATCCGCCGGCATTAAAAGAGGCCGTCAGTTCGTTGGTCGTGTAGGTAAAGGAGGCCGCGGGGGGCTGGTTTACCACGGGCGGATCCTCCCCGCCGCCGTCCCCGAAGCCCAGGGTGTACAACAAGTGGTTGTTGGTGGTCCTGGAGCTGGTCACGATGCCCTGGGTGGCGTTGGCGCTCAGGGCATCATACACCTGTTGGGGCGTGGCCGTGGCGTTGGACTCCAGGAAGAGGGCGGCGGCGCCAGCCACGTGGGGCGTGGCCATGCTGGTGCCGCTGATGGTGTTGGTGGCGGTATTGCTGGTGTGCCAGGCCGAGGTGACGCTGGAACCGGGTGCAAAGAGGTCGACGCAGTTGCCGTAATTCGAGTAGGAGGCCTTGGCGTCCGTGCTGGTGGTGGCGCCCACCGTATAGGCGTGGGGCGCCCGGGCCGGGGAGTACTTGCAGGCGTCGTCCTGCCGGCCGATGAAGTTGCCGTTGCCGGCGGCCACGATGACCGGGACGCCTGCCATGAACATCCTGCCCACGGCATCGTCAATGGCCGTGCTGGCGCCCCCGCCCAGGGACATGTTCGCCACGGCCGGCTTCTTGTGGTTGCCGGCCACCCAGTCCATGCCGGCGACCACCCCGCTCGTGGTGCCCGAGCCGCTGTTGTCGAGCACCCGGACGGCCACCAGCGATACGTTTTTGGCCACCCCGTAGGTGGCTCCGCCCACCGTGCCGGCCACGTGGGTGCCGTGGCCGTTGCCGTCGCTGCCGTTGCCGCCGAATGCGTCAAAGCCAAAAGTGGCACGCCCGCTGAACTCCGTGTGGCCGTAAAGGATCCCGGTATCGATGATGTAGGCCGTGACCCCGTTCCCGGTGGCATCCCAGGTGTAGGTCTGGTTCAGGGGCAGGTTGCGCTGGTCCACCCGGTCGATGCCCCAGGTGGCATTACTCTGGGAGCCGGAGATGGTCATGATGGCGTCGGGCTCGATGTAGCTCACCCGGCGGTCGCGCGAGAGCCGCTCCACCTCCTCGGGGGTGAGGGTCGCCGAGAACCCGTTCAGGGCGAAGGCGTAAACGAAGCCGATCCTGTCGGGCGGGACCCGGTTCTCGGACAGCAGTCCCTGGGCGGCCGTCTGTGCACGCCCGAGGCCCTCCGCATACTGGCCGGGCCTGGCGGCGGGCCCTTCCCTGAGGACGACAATGTATTGGTTGTCGAGAGCGCCGGCCGATAGGGTTTCGACCTGTTCCCGGAGCCCGTCCTGGGTCAGCATGCCGCGCTCGAACTCCGCGTTCTTCTGGCAGGAGCCGGCCAGGAAAATGGCTGCCAGCGCCAGGCCAAAGAGTTTGCATCTCATGGTGTCTTGGTTTTTGTGTGATACATGTTGTGGAAGCCTTGCAATGGGGCAAAGTGGCTAAGGTAAATTTAAGAAATTTAACGACCGGCGTGACGCCTGATCGAAAAAATGCATAAATTGCACGGGTGATTTTGTGTGTATTTCGATAAAACAGCCATTGGGGCAGACCGTCATCCATTTGGTGTAGAAAAAATTTCATTCACATGCTTTCCGATCCAGCCGCCAGCCAGGGCGGACATTTCATCATTCGCGATTACCAGCCGGACGACTACCCCCAGGTGGCACGGCTGTGGGAAGAAACCGGTCTGGGCGGGGCGGTCCGGGGCGACAACCGGGAGGTGGTCGAACGCAGCCTCTCCCTGGGTGGCCGCCTGCTGGTGGCCGTACTCCCCGATGGCACGCTTATTGCGACCTCCTGGATGACCTTCGACGGGCGCCGCCTGCACCTCCACCATTTCGGGGTGATCCCCGCATGGAGGCGGCGGGGCGTGGGCAGGGTGCTGGCCATGGAGTCCATCCGTCTGGCCAAACGAAAAGGCATCCAGCTCAAGCTGGAGGTGCACCGGACCAATGAAGCTGCCGTCAGGCTGTACACGGGCCTGGGGTTTAAGTCCCTGGGCGACTACGATGTGTACATCATCCGGTCGTACGACTGAGCAGGCACCCGGCGGCAGCGCCCGTCCGGCAGGCCGCGGACCCGTCCGACGATCGCCTGCAATCCACCGCGCCCTCCGGCATGGCCTGCACGCTCCGGAATCCCGGGGCATGGGTTCGGGGTCCCCACAGGCAACGACATGCCCATCCGACGAAACCATGAAAAAAAAGGCCCTTCCCCTCCAGGCTGTTTTTTGAAATATTTCGTACCTTCAATGATTCTTTTTTTACACCTTACCAACCTTAAATTGACCATGAAAAGAAACCGACTGTTGTATTTGATCCTGATCCTTTTCCTGGCGCTGCCCGCCATTCCGGCCGGGGCGCAAAACCAGGTTCCGCCCCTGCTCGACCGCGAGCTTTTTTACGGGGATCCGCAGATTGCCGGGGCCCAGCTCTCGCCCGACGGGCGGTACATTTCCTTTATGCGCCCCTATGAAGGCACGCGCAACCTCTGGGTGAAGACCCTGGAGGCTGACTTCGACGATGCCCTGCCGGTGACCGACCGCACCGACCGGCCCATTATGGGCTATTTCTGGTCGCGCGACGGCAAATACCTGCTGTTCGTGATGGACCAGGGCGGGGACGAGAACTTCAACATCTATGCGCTGGATCCGAAGGAGGCGGCACCGGGGCATATCCCGGAGGCCCGCAACCTGACCAACCTGGAGGAGGTCCGGGCACAGATATTCCATGTGTCGAGGATCGACCCCGACCTGCTGTTCATCGGCCTCAACGACCGCGACAAGGCCTGGCACGACCTCTACAGCCTGCGCCTCTCCTCGGGGGAGCTGGTCAAGCTGGCGGAGAATACCAACCGCTACCTGGGCTGGGTGTTCGACCACAACGACAAGCTGCGCCTGGCCGCCCGGCAGAATGACAGCGGAGACAATGAGCTGTGGCGGATCGACCCGGACGGCAGCGAATCGCTCATCTATGAGTGGGGGCTGACCGAGACGGCCAATCCCTATGGCTTCCATAAGGACAACCGCCGCATTTACCTGGTGACCAACAAGGGGGACGACCGCGACCTGACCGAGTTGTACCTGATGGACATCAACAGCGGGGAAAAGACGTTCATTGAGCGGGACCCGGAAGGACGGGCCGACTTCGGCGGCATCCTGATCTCGGACAAGACCCTGGAGCCGGTGTACACCTCCTATACGGACGACCGCACCCGCATGTATTTCTGGGACAAGGAATATGAAGCCCATTACAACTTCCTGAAGGAGCAGCTGGGCGATGTGGACGTGCGCTTTGCCTCTGCCACCGCCGAGGAAGACTATTTCCTGGTGAATGCCTTTTCGGATGTGAAGCCCGCCAGCGTGTACCTGTTCCACAAGGACAGCCGCACCCTCACCTTCCAGTTCTCTCCCCGCGGGGACGACCTGCCTTCCGAATTCATGTCGCACATGATTCCGGTCCGCTACCCTTCATCTGACGGGCTCGAGATCCCGGCCTACCTGACCCTGCCCAATGGCTTCGGGGAAACCAACCTGCCCCTGGTCGTGGTGCCGCACGGGGGCCCCTGGGCACGCGACTTCTGGGGATTCAACACCGAAGCGCAGTTCCTGGCCAACCGCGGCTATGCCGTGCTGCAGCCCAACTTCCGGGGCAGCACCGGCTTCGGCAAGGCCTTCCTGAATGCCGGCAACCGGGAATGGGGCGATTTGATGCAGGACGACATCACCTGGGGCGTGAAGTACCTGGTGGACCAGGGCATCGCCGACCCGGAGCGCATTGCCATCTACGGCGGTTCCTATGGGGGGTATGCCACGCTCGCGGGACTGGCCTTTACGCCGGACCTTTATGCGGCGGGGGTGTCGTTTGTAGGCCCCTCCAACCTGATCACCCTGCTCAACTCCATCCCGCCCTATTGGGAGGCGGCCCGCAAGGTGTTCCACGAGCGCATGGGCGACCCGTCCACCGAAGAGGGCCGCCAGCAGCTCATCCGGCAGTCGCCCCTGTTCTCGGCCGATAAGATCGTGGCCCCCCTGATGGTGGTGCAGGGACAAAACGACCCCCGGGTGAAGAAGACCGAAAGCGACCAGATCGTGGTGGCCCTGCGCGACCGCGGCTTCCCGGTGGAGTACCTGAACGCCCCCGATGAAGGGCACGGCTTCGCCCGTCCCGAGAACAACATGGCTTTCGTGGCCGCCAAGGAGCGCTTCCTGGCCAAGCACCTCGGCGGGAGGTACCAGGAGGACATGCCGGAGCATATCGCCCAAAGGCTGGCAGAGATCACGGTGGACGTGAGTACGGTGACCCTGCCCGAGGAGCTGAGCCGGGAGGAGCTGGGCATGGCCCTGCAGCCGGTGCGCGAACTCCCCGTGGGAGAGTACAGCTATGCCCTCAACCTGTCCATGATGGGACAGGAGATGAATATGTCCCAAAGCGTGTCCATCCGCAAGGAAGGGGCGGGCTACGTGGTTATGGAGAGCTCCCAGACCCCCATGGGCGAGGCGAGCGACCGCATGGAACTGGCGGCGGGCAGCCTGGCGCCGGTCAAACGGGAGCTGCAGCAGGGACAGACCCGGGTGGAAATGCATTTCAGCGCGGACAAGGCGGAAGGGTCCATACAGGCCGGTCCGCAGCAGATCCCTGTGTCGCTGGACCTGGACGGGCCGCTGTTTGCCGAGGGTCCCGGCGCGATGTTCGTGCTGGCCACCCTGCCCCTGGCCGATGGCTACCGGGCCGTGTTCCACAACACGGACATCAACTCCATGACGGTGAAAGCCTACCGCATGACGACCACCGCAGAAGTGATGGAGGACGGCCTCCGGGTATGGAAGCTGGAGACGACCCCGGCGGATGGCTCTCCGGGTGGGGTGACGGTCTGGATCGACGCCGCGCGCTTTTTGCCCCTGCGCTTCGAACAGGTGCTGCCCGAAGCCGGCGGTGCCCGTCTGGTGGGGGTGCTGCAGGAGTAGTGCCGGATGAACGCGGCCTGGACCAGCCGGGATAATTCCGGCTTGAGCCAGCGTGGTTGACGGCCTTTGCCCCCAGCGGGGATGATTCCGGCCTTTGGCCCCCGGCCCCAAAGACAGACCCCCGGCCCTGATTTCCAGGGCCGGGGGTCTTGCATTCCGGGAGCCCCGGGGAAGGGGGATGTCCGGGCATTTGGAACGGGCTACTCCTGCCGCGCCTCCAGCAGGATGGACAGGATCTTGATGGCGGCATCGGCGATGACCGTGCCGGGACCGAAGATGCCGATCACCCCGGCATCGTAGAGGAACTGGTAGTCCTGGGGCGGGATGACCCCGCCCACGATGACCATGATGTCGTCGCGGCCCAGGTCCCTGAGTTCCTGGATCACCTGGGGAGCCAGGGTCTTGTGCCCGGCGGCCAGGCTCGACATGCCGATGATGTGCACGTCGTTCTCGACGGCCTGGCGGGCGGCCTCCTTCGGGGTCTGGAACAGGGGTCCCACGTCCACGTCGAAGCCCATATCGGCATAGGCGGTGGCCACCACCTTGGCACCGCGGTCGTGGCCGTCCTGTCCCATCTTGGCGATCATGATGCGCGGGCGGCGGCCTTCCAGGGCGGCGAAGTCATCGGCCATCTTGCGGGCCTTGGCGAAACTGTCGTTGTTCTCGATTTCCATGGAATAGACTCCTGATATTGAACGAATGACGGCCTGGTAACGGCCAAACACCTTCTCGCATGCCAGGGAGATCTCTCCCAGGGAGGCCCTTTTGCGGGCGGCATCCACGGCCAGCTCCAGCAGGTTGCCCTGCCCGGTCTCGCAGGCGGTGGTGATGGCCTCCAGGGCCTTGTCCGCCTCTTCCTGATTGCGTCCGGCCCGCAGCTTCTCCAGGCGTTTGATCTGGGAAGCCCTTACGGCGGTGTTGTCCACGTCGAGGATGTCGATCGGGTCTTCCTTCTCCAGGCGGTAGCGGTTCACGCCCACGATGATGTCTTTGCCGCTGTCGATGCGGGCCTGCTTGCGGGCCGAGGCCTCCTCGATGCGCATCTTGGGCACGCCCGTTTCGATGGCCTTGGCCATGCCGCCCAGGCTTTCGATCTCCTGGATATGGGCCCAGGCGCGATCGGCGATCTCGTGGGTGAGGGCCTCCACATAGTAGGAGCCGGCCCAGGGGTCAATCGCCTTGCAGACGTTGGTTTCCTCCTGGATGTACAACTGGGTGTTGCGGGCGATGCGCGCCGAAAAGTCGGTCGGCAGGGCGATGGCCTCGTCCAGGGCGTTGGTGTGCAGCGACTGGGTGTGTCCCAGCACGGCGCCCATGGCTTCGATGCAGGTGCGGGACACGTTGTTGAAGGGGTCCTGCTCGGTGAGGCTCCAGCCGGAGGTCTGGCTGTGGGTGCGCAGGGCCAGGGACTTCGGATTTTTCGGGTTGAACTGCTTCACGATTTTGGCCCAGAGCAGCCTGGCGGCGCGCATCTTGGCGATTTCCATGAAGTGGTTCATGCCGATGGCCCAGAAAAACGACAGGCGGGGGGCGAAGGCATCGATGTCCATGCCGGCATTCACCCCGGTCCGCAGGTATTCGAGTCCGTCGGCCAGGGTGTAGGCCAGCTCGATGTCGCAGGTGGCGCCGGCCTCCTGCATGTGGTAGCCGCTGATGGAGATGGAGTTGAACCGGGGCATGTTTTTGGAGGTGAACTCGAAGATGTCGGCGATGATCTTCATCGAGGGCAGGGGCGGGTAGATGTAGGTGTTGCGCACCATGAACTCCTTGAGGATGT
>CAYZCW010000017.1:0-27671 GCA_964477035.1 uncultured Bacteroidales bacterium | reverse complement strand
ACAATGTGGGAGAGATGAGGAACCGTGTTGTGGAGTATATGCTGGAAGGCAGTGTCCTCCAGAGGACCGACTTCAGCTGGAACTCCACGCTCATCTACAGCATGAACCGGAACGAGGTCACCAAGTTGGCAGACCCCTCCAGGGGGTATGAACTGGACTTCATCCGGATGACCGCGGCAGCCACGACCTGGGCACAGATGATCCGTGTCGGGGAATCCATCGGCAATTTCTGGGCGCCGATCTACCTGGGGGTCGATGAACAGGGAAGGGCCATCTATGAGGACGTGGACGGGGACGGGACGGTCCGCCGGGAAACCGTTGAGGACAGGCGGATCGTCGGGAACGAATACCCCGACTTCGAGATCGGATGGCAGAATATTTTCCGCTACAGAAGTTTCGACTTATCCTTCTCCCTGAGGGGCGTGTTCGGTCACAGCCTGCTGAACCGTGACCGCATTGCCTATGAGAACTGGGAGCCTTTCAAGGCCGGACGCAATGTCCTGAAGTCCATTCTGGACCGGCCGGAATATACCGGACCCTATGCCTACGACTCCAGGTTTGTGGACGAAGCCACCTACGTGAAGCTTTCCAACGTCACCCTGGGCTACAACCTCCGATGGGGAGGCCAGAACATGTTGCGCCTGTACCTTAGCGGCAACAACCTGCTGACCATCACCAAATTCGAAGGCACTGACCCTGAAAAGGTCATCCCGGGTTTCAACACGAACACGGAGTCGTTCGGTTCAGACAACCTGTGGTACCCCTACAGCAGAACCTTCGTCCTCGGCATCAACTTTAATTTTTAAAAACCAGAACCCATGAAAAAGATCAAAATATTGCTAATCGGACTATTGGCCGTTTTATCGGTCCATTCCTGCACGGACCTGGATGAGACCCTTTACTCTACCATCGGGGCTGAGGAGTGGTACAGAACCGAAGAGGAATGCCTGCGGGCGATGGGGAGTGCTTACGGAAGCCTGCGCTACCGGGGCACGAGCCTGTGGGGCTGGCTGGCCACGGAGGTACTCACCACGGACGAAGCCGTGATTCCCCTGAGGAATATAGGGGCTTCCCTTTCCAATGAAGGCATATGGATCATGGCCCAAAAGCATGATTTCGAGCCAAACCTCGATTATTTCTGGGCATCCTGGGAGGTGTGCTTCAATACCATCGCCCGGTGCAACCAGGTAATCTACCTCATTGAAAGTTCACCCGCACAATTCGAGGGGAAACCCAAAATGATTGCCGAGCTAAGAACCCTCCGGGCGTTTGTCGCTTACAAGGCCATGGATTTATTCGGCAACATTCCCCTGCCCCTGGACTTCCTGGACACCTCCCTGCCTGTTCAACTGACGCGGGCACAGGCCTTCGAGATCATCGAAAGGGAATTGCTGGAGAGCGCTCCTCTGCTGGACCCCATTCTGACCTCCAAAACCTACGGAAGGTGCATCCAGCCTGTGGCCCACACCATACTGGCCAAAATGTACCTGAATGCGGAGAAATGGATCGGGGTTCCCAAATACGACCAGGCCATCGCCATGTGCGACAACATCATTAATGGAGGCTCCTACTCTCTGGAAACCAACTATTTCAGGAACTTTTCAGCGAACAACCAGGGTTCCCGGGAGAATATCTTTGTGATTCCTTACGACAGGCTGACCGGTTTCGGGTTCCAAATGCATATGTACACCCTGCCCACCACCCTGCTGCCGAAATTCAACTACCAGTCCACCTGGTCCTGGAACGGCATCGTCGCCATGCCCACCTTCTATGATTTGTACCATCCGGAAGACAGCCGCATCAAGTCCTTCGAATTCGGTCCCCAGGTCGACCGCAACGGCAACCCGGCCATCGGGCTGGACGGCACCCAGCTGGACTTTACCAACACCGTATCCAGCATTTTGGGTGCGGCGGAAGACGAGGGCGTTCGCTGTTTCAAATGGGAGTTCCCCGAGGGACTGAGCGGCTGGCAGAGCATGGACAACGACTGGTCTGTATTCCGTTATTCCGACATCCTGCTGATCAAGGCCGAGGCCATCATGCGCAAGAACGGAGGCGTTGCGAACCAAACCGCGGTGGACCTGGTGAACCAGGTCAGGCAACGTGCCTTTGGAAACAGCGACCACAATTATACCACCGCCACGTTGACCATGGAGGAACTGCTCAACGAAAGGGGCCGGGAATTGGCATGGGAGGGTCACAGGAGGCAGGACCTGATCCGCTTCGGCAAGTTCGGGGATGCCTGGTTTGAAAAACCGGCATGGACAAGCAACCACAAAGAGCTTTATCCCATACCGCCCAGGGTGCTGGCCGCCAACCCGAACCTGCAGCAAAATACGGGATACTAGCCGGCAGCGCCTTTCTGTGGCATCCCCGTCCACCGCGTCCTTTCCCGCGCCGGGCTTCCAGCCCGGCGCGGGAAAGGGACAAAAAAAAAGATCCGATGAATAACCTGCTCTATCCCCTGGTCGTCCTCGTGGTGCTTCTTACAGCCCATGACGCGTCGTCACAAACCGAGCCCAAAGGGGTCCGCCCCGATACCGCCAAAGAAATACCTCCAGAGGAGATGGCAGGCTACATCGGGTTTGACCCGCTGCCGGTTTCGATGGTGAAGTTTTATTCGGAATCCCTGGGGCGCGACATGCACATCAATGTGGTCCTGCCCCGCGGTTACGAAAATTCAGGGCTGCGCTACCCCGTACTGTACCTTTGCCACGGCTACTCCTCCAATCTTCACGAGTTCGAATACATCGGGGTACCCAAGTACCTGAACATGTTCGACATGATCGTGGTCATGGTCGACGTGGGCAACTCGTCTTACGTGAATTACGCCCGGTCGGATGACGGCCGGCCACACAATTACGCCGACCATGTCATAAAAGACATCATCCCTTTTGTAGATAAGAACTACCGCACCATCGCCGACCGCCGGGGGCGTGCCATCAACGGCATCTCCATGGGCGGCTTCGGGGCCATGTCCCTGGGACTCTCCCATCCGGACCTGTTCTGTTCCGTCGGAAGCCATAGCGGCGCCCTGAATATGGCCGCCAGGTACAGGGAATGGGCCAGGGAGGGTGCCATCACCCCCCCGGATCGGCCCCGGCAGGTGGATACCGTCATGCGTTACAGGGACATCAGCATTCCCGGGTTTTCTTCCATGAAAGAAAGAACGCCTATGGGACAGCCCTTTCTGAGCCTGGAAGATGTCGAGCGGGTGGATCCCTTCACCCTGGTGTTGCGCATCCCCAGGGACCAACTACCCCATATCTATATTGACTGCGGGGACAAGGATTTTCTGATTACCCAGTCGGAGGACTTTATCCGGCTGTTGAAGGAACACGACATCCCCTTCCAGTTCGGTCGTTCTGACGGAACCCATGAAGAAGACTACTGGGGCCGTGAGATCGCCGTATCCATGTCGGTGCAATACGCCGTGATGCTCCGCAACATCTGGGGCAGGGAATTCGAGATCTACGATGCCTGGGCCGGCAGAGACCCTTAGCCGGGAGCCCGTCCTTCATGGAATGATCCCAATACGGCTACAATAAAAACAAGCATTCACCAAAACAACCCATAAGAAATGAAAAACAACACCGCATTTTTATTACTGGCACTGATCGCACTGGCCGGCTGCACCCCGACCGCTCCCGGGGAAGCTCCCCCCTTCCGGGAAGGGGAAATGATCGGCATGGAGAAAACGGTCCTCATGGACAAAATCAAAGGGGGCTGGGCCGGGCAGGTCATCGGTTGCGCCTATGCCGGTCCGACGGAATTCAGGTGGCGGGGCGCCATGATCCACAACCGGGTGCCCATCCGGTGGGATGAAGACATGCTGACTTACTGGTACGACAACGCCCCCCAGTTGTTTGACGACATCTATATGGACCTGACCTTTGTGGAGGTCTTTGAAAAGCACGGGCTGGACGCTTCCGACACACTTCACGCCCTGGCCTTCGCAAATGCAGAGTACCATCTATGGCATGCCAACCAGGCGGCCAGGTACAATATCCTGAGTGGCATCATGCCCCCGGCGTCCGGGCACTGGAAGAACAACCCCCATGCCGATGACATCGACTTTCAGATCGAGGCCGATTTTGCCGGATTGATGTCGCCCGGCATGATCAACGCTGCTTCAGGCATCAGTGATAAGATCGGGCACATCATGAATTACGGGGATGGCTGGTATGGCGGCGTCTTTGTTGCGGGCATGTACACCCAGGCTTTTATCAGCGACGACATCCATTTCGTGGTCCGGGAAGCCCTCAAAGCCATCCCGGAGGAAAGCAGGTTTTATAAGACCATTGCCGACGTGATCCGCCTCCATGAGGACCATCCGGACGACTGGCAGCGAGCGTGGTTTGAGATCCAGCGGACATGGGGCGCGGACGTTGGATGCCCCGACGGGGTGTTTACGGCCTTCAACATCGACGCTTCAATCAACGCCGCCTGGATTACCCTGGGCTTGCTATACGGGGAGGGAGATTTCGGGAAAACCATCGACATCAGCACCCGCGCCGGGGACGACTCCGATTGCAACCCATCCAATGCGGCGGGCATTCTGGGTACGATGCTCGGATTCAATAACATCCCGGAATACTGGTTGCAGGGGCTTGACCGGGTGGAAGACCGGAATTTTTCTTACACCGACATGTCTTTACTGGATGTGTACGACATGGGGTTCAAGCATGCCCTGGAAATGATCGAACGCCACGGAGGCACCGTGGGCGAGAACGAGGTGGAGATCCGATACCAGGAGGTGGAGACGGTACGCCTGGAACAGGCCTTCGAAGGGCTTTACCCTGTGAAGCGGATCGCCCATGACGGCTGGCCCACCCCCCGCATGAGGCTGAGCGCCGATTCCCCCGAATACGTCAACACCTTTGAAGGCTCGGGATTTGTGATCTCCGGCACCGCCCACAAGAGCGGGGACCTCCCGGAATACGAACTGAAGGTGGACGTGTATGTGAACGGAGAGTTTGTGGAAACATCCGTCATGCCGACCAGCAGCATGCGGCGCAAGCTGGACATCTACTGGACCTACGATCTCCCGGAGGGGAGCCACGACGTGCGGCTGGTGGCCAACGACATCCCCCCCGGGTACATGGTCAGCGTGAACCACGTTCTGGTTTACTCAGACACCGACCCGGGTCCGCAGAACTATTGACAGTCCCCGTCCAGGCAGGGAAGAACCTCCCACCAACAAGGGACCATAAAATGTAATTTCCATGGCAAAAAGTATCAGCCGAAGGGAATTCCTGCACGGCAGCCTCGCAGGGGCTGCTGTGCTGGGTTCCGGTATCATCGGATGGGGGGCCGTCCAGTGTGACAGCCCCCTGGATGTGCCCGGGCAGGGAACGCCCAGAATGTATTTTGTGGACTCCGCCAGGGGCCACGACTCGTGGGACGGGCTATCGCCATCCACCGCCTGGCAAAGTCTGGACAGGGTGGGCAAGGCCGACCTGGGACCCGGCGATACCGTCCGGTTCAGGCGGGGATCCTCATTCGACCAGCCCCTCATTATCCGGGCCTCCGGCCGGCCGGAGGCCCCGATCCTGCTCTCAGACTACGGGGAAAAGGATTCGCCCGCACCGGCATTCACCAGCCAGGTATTCGACCCATCACGTGAACTATACGGCAATTGCATCCGACTTAAAGGGAGCCATATCATCGTGGAGAACCTGTATTTCCACCACACCGTGGCGGAGCTGCCCGTCGACGCCGGTAGGTTCCTGGTTATGTGGGAGCTGGGGGCCGTCTACATCGACAAGGAAGCCGCCCATTGCATCGCAAGGAACAACGAGGTATTCGACTGTGGGGTGGGCATCAAGAGCTACGGCCCCTATGCCAGGATCGAACGCAACTACATCCATGATTGCAACCGGGTGCTGAAAAAATGGGGCTGGGGTCCGTTGGGGATCTGGCTGGGCGGCGATCACCAGGAGGTCTGTTATAACACGGTGATCAACTACAGCGCGGTCGACGAAAGGATCAACTGGGGACCCGGAAGTTATGGAGGGGGGGTGGATGGCGGTGCCATAGAGATCGACGACGGAAGGTTCGAAAAGTCCGACATCCACATTCACCATAACTATACGAGGGACTGCCAGGGGTTCATCGAGGTTACCTGGACCGATGTGGTACAGCATCCGGACTACAGGAACTTCCGGATCCACCACAACGTATGCGATGACTACCAGCAGTTCATCGCCATGTGGCAGGGTGCAGAATGCCTCATCGAGAACAACACGATCGTCCGGCGCAAGAAAAACGCCACAGACTGGGGCGTATTCAACATCACCCAGTATGACTCCCGGAACATCATCCGAAACAACATTGTCGTGGTGGAAAAGGGCATCGAGATCTTCCTGCTGGGGAGGGACGGAAATGCCCGTCCGAATACCCTCATCGAAAACAATTTATACTTTGCTGCCGACGGGAATCTGAATATAGGCCTGGATGGGCCGGGGACAGCGGCCCTTATCGCCGATCCGCTGTTCCTGAATTACCCGGGGGGCAACCAGGCCACTGACTTTGCCCTGACGGCAAGGAGTCCCGCCATTGACAAGGGACTGAACCTGGGATACCGCCAAGATTATGCAGGCGTCGGCATCCCGCAGAACAATCGGCCGGACATCGGAGCATTCGAATTTCCGGGTCCGCCTGAATAATTTGGCATTCCGTTGTTTTTTCGGCATGAGGGCAGTACTTTTATTCCACGGGAAACCGTGGGGCTCCTCCTTTCCCGGGCTAACCCAAAAGTTCCAGGCTGACCGTCACGCTTATGGCTGAAGAAAAGAAGGTGAAAAATATGCGGGACCTGGCAGACTTACTTGGGCTGTCGGTCACCACCGTATCACGCGTCCTCAACAACCAGACCATCAAATACCGCATTGGCGAGGCCACCACGCGGCGGGTGATTGAGGCGGCCAACGAGTACAACTTCATCCCCAACAAGCTGGCCAGGGGACTCAAGCTCGAGAAGACGGAGACCCTTGGACTGATCATTCCGGACATCGGCAACCCATTCTTTGCCGATATTGCACAAAGCATCGAACGGCAGGCCCGGTCCAAGGGTTATTCGTTAATCCTATGCGACAGCGGGGACGACTACCTGGTGGAAAAAGGGCTGATCGACCTGTTGCTAAGCCACCGTGTTGACGGGATCATCATTGCTCCGGTCGGCACGAATTATGACAGTATCCGACAGACATACAAGGCCGGGGTCCCGATTATCGTGATAGACCGGTGCTCCCCCGATGAGGGATTGCCTTTCATCACCTCCGACAACTACCAGGGAGGGTATGATGCCGTGAATTACCTGGTTTCCATGGGCCACAGAAAAATCGCCTGCATTCAGGGTATCCCCGAGAGCCCACCGAACACAGAAAGGGTCAGGGGGTTCCGCGATGCGCTGGTCGCCAACAACATCCCCATAGACGAGAGCGTGATCGTGGGAGACGATTACACCACGGAGAACGGGTACATGCAAACCAGGATTCTGTTCAGCATGGACGATCCCCCCACCGCCATATTTGCCCTGAGCAACATGATCTCCCTGGGGGTCATCAAGGCCTCCAGTGAAATGGGCATGAAAATCCCCGAGCATCTATCGCTCATCTCCTTCGATGAACAACCCTATTCTGCCTATCTTGGCACCCCCATGACCACGGTGGGACAGAAAAAAAGCGAAATGGGGCAACTTGCCGTCGACGTACTGCTCAAATACATCTCGAACAAGGATTACAGAAAAAAGACCGTCCATATCCTGTTGAAAACGAACCTGATCGTTCGGGACTCCGTTAGGAGCATTTTTTAACTTCCTTTACCGAAGCTGCATGCCGGCCCCCGGTTCGTGATACAGGGCTCCCGGCCGGCACTCAGCCAATCTCAAACACGGCCGGTGCCTGAAAGAAATCAGCGGTGGTCTCGTGGCAGGTGAGCATCAGGACCTGCCGGTCCTTGGCGAAGGCTTCCAGGATTGCGGCGGTTTTGCGCGCCCGCTCCGCATCGAAGTTCACCAGGATCTCGTCCACGATGATGGGCAGGGCTTCGGCTTTTTGTTCGTAGGCCTCGATGAAGCCCAGCCGCAAGCTCACCAGCAGCTGCTCGCGGGTGCCCCGGCTTAGTTGACCGATGCCCCGGGCCACGCCCCTGGGGTCGAACACGCCCACCTCCTTTTGTCCGAGCGACACCCGGATTGCCTCGTAGCGGTTTCCGGTGATCTCCCTGAAGTAGCGGCTGGAGTAACGGATGACCTCCGGCTGCTGCTCCTGCTCGAAGCGGGTCTTGACATCGCCCAGGATCTTCAGGGCCAGATTGTTGGTAAGCCATTCCCGGTATGCCTGCTGCAGGCCCTCCCTGGCTGTTTCCAGCTCCGTCAGGGTCTCCGCCAGCTCGGACTCGCCTTCCATGTCGTGGACCGCCTGTTTTTTCCTGCCCAGGTCTTCCCGCATCTGCTGGAGGTCGCCCGAAAGCCTTGCGGATTCTTCTGACAGTTCCCTGATCCGCGCCTCCAAGGCCGCCTTTTCATGGGCGTCCAGGTAGGCCATGACCTCGCCGGCCTTGCCCAGCCCGGCGATGTTCTCGATGGACTCCTTGGCTTCGCGCAGCTGGTCCTGGAGCGCTTTTACCTGTTCGTTCCTTGCGTAAACATCCCTGAAGGATTGCCGGTCCTCCGCTCCGATGCCAGCCAGCAGCAGCCCTATCTGCCCGCGCACCTCCTGCAGCTCCTGCTTCGTGGCCTCCAGCTCCCTTTGGGAACGGCCCAACTCATCCGACAACTGTCTTTTTTTCATGGAGCGCTCCCGGGCCTCTTCGAAGGCCCCGGTGATCCGGTTCACCGCGATCTCCACATGGTCTTCGGCGGACTGCGGACCGGCGGCGTCCCCATCCTCCAGCAGCGCATGGATTTCCCTCACCTGCATTTCAAAGTCCGCGATGAAGGGATCCCTGCTATCCCTGACCCCTTTCAGCAACCGGTCCCTTTCGGCCAGCATCGCCTGAAGCTGTTCCGCCCGGGACAGGACCTCCAGGGCCGCCTCCGGTCCCAGCGCCCGGTCAAGCTGCAGGCCGGACTCCAGGTAATCCCCGCACTGCTGCCGCAGCGTCTCTTCCCGGCCTTGCAGCTCCGCCAGGCGGTCCAGCGCCAGATGGTAGCCTCCTTTGCGGGCGAGGCGCCCCCGGCCAAAAAACAGGATCCCGGCCGCCAGCACGAAGGCCGCTCCCAAAACGGGCAGGCCGTAGAAGAAGGCCGCAGCGGCCGCCACCACGGCCACCGCCGCGAGCAAGGCGGCCAGGGCCTTCATATGAAGGGGACTTTCGCGGGTCCGCAAGACCTTCAGCTCGGCCTCCAGGTCGCGCCGCTGCCTGTCCAGGTCTGCGGATGCCTCCCGGAAGGACCGCAGCTTCGCCCGCTTGACCTCCACCTCGGTCAGTCCGCCGACATGCGCTTCGGTCCATCCCGCGCTGATCGCGGCCATCCCGTTGCGAAGCTGTTCGTCCAGTTCCCCGGCCCTGCGCCGGTCCGCTTCCCTGTTTTTGACCTCCTGCTTGTAGAGCGAACGGTTCTCCCTGAGGTACTCCACGGTTTCCGCACGCTCGAGGAGTCCGCCGTTGAACTCCAGGCCCTCTATTTCCTGTTCCAGCGCCTCCATGCCTTTCCGCTCGCCCCGGCCGTGGGTGAGCCCCCTGACCCGGTCCTCCAGCGCCTTCTCCCTGGCCTCCATCTCATCCAGCCGTCCGGTCCCGCCTTCGGGCAGCTCCCTTGGCGGGGGCAGCTCTCTGAGCTCCTCCCCCCCCCTTTTGATGCGCACGTAATACGGATGGCAGCGGAGGTAATTTTCCAGCCTGCCCTTCTCCCCGTTGCAGTCCTGCAATGCCCGTCCCAGCCCGGCCGCCTCCTGTTCGAGCTCCCGGATTTCGGCGGTCAGCTGCTGGTAGTGCGGCAGGTGCTCCTGGATCCCGGACAGTTTTTCGTTCAGATAGCCGATCCGGTCCATCTGCCGCGGCACTTGCTGGGTGCGGCCGCGCGGGGTGTAGATGTTGTCCGACGCCTCCTGAAAAACCTGTTCGACCTCCCCCAGCGACAGCTCGCCCAGACCGAGGCCTATGCTGAAGATCCGGTCCTCCACCCCCGATCTGGACAGGGAATCCATGCTGACCAGCTCGTCCAGCGAGAAGGCATACACATTCTGGTACAGCTCCCCCGTGGCCCCGCCCAGCAAGCGGTTCCACTCCGCCGGGTCTGACGATTCACCGCCGGGAGTCAGCAGCCTGAACGGACCACCTTTTGACCCGGCAAACCTTTCAAAAGTCACCTCACGGGCGGGATCTCCGGCAAGCACCATGATACGCCCCCCATGCCTGCCCCCGTTCAGGGGTTCGCGGTGGTCGGCCCGGGTACGCGGATAACCGAACAAGGTATAGCGCAGGAAGTCGAGCAAGGTGGACTTGCCCGCCTCGTTCCTGCCCTGGAGGATATTGACCCCCTTGCCGAGTCCTTCGAGGGAGAAATCCCTGAAGATCCCGAAGCCGTCGATATGGATTTTTCTGATGATCATTTGGTCAGCAAATTCTCAAGCAACATCCATTTGACCTGTCCGGCCATTGCGGCCCGGTCTTCGGCCGTGAGCTCCGCCAGTTCCCGGCGCACCAGCGGGTTGCCGAAGGCCTCCTGCGCCTCCCGGAAGAAGTCCTCCAGGCGCTGCGGGTCCGCCGCCATGGCCTCCGCCTGCCGGAGGACCTCGGCCGGGAAGTCCGTGCCCTGCCGGATCTGGTCCAGGTCCACCTCCGGACCCGTGTCCAGCCGGATGCTGTCGAACCAGGTGAAAGGGTCCCGGCTGAGCTGGCCTTCGTTAAAGACCTGCAGCAGCTGCTCCAGCTCGCCCGGCTTGCCCAGCCGGCCGTGCAGGGACGTTTGCCCTTTGAGCAATAGCCGGATGATCACATTGGTTTTGGCTTGCAGCGCCTCCACCGCCGCATCGATCCTTCGCTGCAGGCCGTTGATGCTGTCCTCCCCGCTCAGATCGACCGCCAGCTCCTCGAAGCGGATGGCCTGTGTCGGGACAAAGCGGATTTCGGGGGCCGCGCCTTCGCGGAGCTCCACCACATAGCAGCCACGGCTGCCCGTCTCGCCGAAGTCCCTCCCCTGGGGATTGCCCGGGTACACCACGGCAGGGCCCTGCGGACGCAGCACCTGGCGTTTGTGGATATGGCCCAGCGCCCAGTAGTCGAACTTCTGTCCGGCCACCTCCTCCAGCGCAAAAGGCGCATGGTTCCGGTGCGGCCCGGGCGAGCCGGCGGTGCCGTGCATCAGCGCCAGCTGGAAAGGCGCGGGGTCTGCCTGGCCCATCCGACGGTGGATGATCTTTTGCGCCAGGTTGCCGGTGACCGATTCGGTCTCGAAGCTGATGCCGTAAATGTCGGCCAGGGCCTGTCCGTTTCTTTGAAAAGTCATGGCCTGCGCCTCCTGGCTGCCGAAGCGGTGCACATGGGCGGGCAGCTGCAACTGGTCCATCCAGGAGCTGAGCGGGTCGTGGTTGCCGCAGACGAAATAGCAGGCGATCCCCTTGTCGGACAGACTTTTCAGGGCATTGACGAACTTCAGCTGCGCCGCCAGGCTCTGGTTTTTGCTGTTGAAGATGTCGCCGGCCACCAGGAGGAAATCCACCTCCTCGCGGAGGCACAGTTCGACGATGCGGCCAAAGCTGTTGAACGTCGCATGCTTCAGCTTGCCGGCCAGCTCCGGGTTCCACTGGGAGAGTCCCGTGAACGGCGTATCCAGGTGGAGGTCAGCGGTATGTATAAATTTTATCCGATGCATCCGGGTTGCAGGTTTTCCGACGTGCAATATAATGATTATTGTCGGATGCTTCCTCCGGAAAGTCCGCATCCGGCCGGGGCAAAGCTAAGGGACGGCAGCGACAAATGGTGACGCTGGGAGAAGGCAATCAAGAGAATGAAAGTGGCATACCATGGCTGGCATCCCGGGAGGGGGACGAGATTTATTATGAGCTGGTTTTTTACAGGGAGGCGCCATACTCCGTAAGGCTCTGCGGGAATGGTAACGGGGAGAAATGATTTTCGAAGAGATCCCGCCTTTCCGAAAATATTCTGGGATCTATTTATATTGCAAATGCTCCATCTCTTTGCCGGCGAGCGTTTTCTCGCCTACCGCTTCGAAGCCCAGTTTCAGATAGAGTTTTTTGGCATCCGGATTGTCCTTGTCCACCAGCAAGCCAAGCGTTTTGTTTTGCCTGTGGACGTATTCGTTGATTAAAAACCGGAACAGCTCCGTGCCGGTCCCCTTCCCCTGGTGAGCAGGATCCACGGCCGCACAATCAATGTAAAACTCTCCCGCCTGGGTCTCGTCTTCCGGATGAAAATGCCGGTTGAACAGGGAAGCGATTTTCCTGGCCACCGGCTCCCTCAGTTCGCTTAGCCTGGCCCCGTCATACACGACCGCGGCTGCGATGATTTCACCATCCGACGCTACCACCCAACAATTTTCATAGGAATACTGGTTGTTCGGCTCCCCGGCCAGGCTTTCCAGCAAGCGGAGGGCTTTCTCCGCGGAGGATTCCCCGATGAAACGGTACACGATGTCCTCCATCGCCAACAATAAAAAGGAGGCAATGATGCCGGATTCTTCATTTTTTGCCCGTCGGATGGTTGTCATGCCATTTGGTCGGATGGAGATCAACCGTGCATTCGAATTTTACCGGGAGCCGTCTTGCTTTTCAAATTTCAGGTTTTTCACCCTGCCGGAGTCCAGTTCAAAGCCCGATATGACGCCATCCGTTCTTTTGAAACGAAGCAGGCCGATGACCGTTGTCAACTGATCCCGGCCGCTGAGGGTGCAATCCATCCTCGAGTGGGTGTCTCCGATTCTGGCCTGCAAGGCCCCGTTCTCCAGTTCAAAATGATAGGTCACGTCCAGTTCTTTACTGAAGTAGCTGCCGGTGTAATCGTTTAAGTCGATGCCCGAAAGGTCCACTTCATCCATTCTCCCTGCTTTTGTTTCCCTGCCGCCCTGTATAATGGAAAGTGTCTGGGTCTGACCTTCCTTAGGTTCCAGGAATGTAAAACTGATGCTTTCCTCTCCGGGTATCTGGAAAGTGTTTCCTTTGGTTTTCACCAGGTTGTAAGCCACATTATTCCAGGTTTGGATCGCATGTAACGAATCATCCCTGATCGTCACATGGAAAACAATGCCCGGCTGTATCTCATAATTTCCCAGCAACTGATCCAGCTGAAATTCCTCCACCGCCACCTCGGGTTTTTGCCCTGCGTCTTGTTCATCCACCGCTTCAATGAATTGGCCCTTCAGCAGAACATCCGCCACCTGATTGGCCTTCAGGGAGGCATTGGCATCTGCCCTGTTGGCGAAAACCGCGATCGTCAGACGTTGTTCCGGAAAGCGGAGCAATTCGGCCCTGAACCCGACAAAGGCGCCTCCGTGCCTGATTGTTTTCAAGCCCTTGTATTCGCCCATGCTCAAGCCGGAAGCATAATTGATCGCCTCCCCGTTGTTGAGGACCCCCCTTTGTGTCATCATATTCCAGAAAGTCTCACCCAGCACGGCCGGATGGTAAAAAGCATCATCCCACTTTTTGATGTCATTAATCGTCGTAAAGATGCCCCCATCTCCAATCATATTCAGGGTGGTCATGCTGATCCTAAAGCGGCCGTCTTCGGCCGGGGCGTAACCGGTTGCCCTGTTTTTGACGATCCGGGTATGGTCATTGTGAAAATGCGTGTCGTGCATTCCCAGTGGTTCGAATATCTCCTGCCGGGCAAAGTCTGCCATATTGATCCCGGAAACCTCCCTGACGATCTGCCCCAGGAGCCAATACCCGGAATTGCTGTATAGATATTCCTCCCCCGGTTCAAAATTCAGGTCGGACTGACGGACCAGCCATTGCATTATATCCGCATCTGTGTACACGGCATCCTCCCCCAGCCCCCTTAAAAAGGCAATTTGCAGATAATCGCGGATGCCGCTGGTGTGGTTCAGCAGGTGCCGTATCGAAATCTTTTCGGCATAATCAGGGAAATCCGGGAAAAAGCTTTTTAAATTGTCATCCAGGCTAAGTTGTCCACGTTCTGCCAGCAGCACAATACAGGCGGCCGTGAACTGCTTGGAAGTGGACGCGATTCTGAATACGGAGGAAGCAGAGATCGGGATATCATGTTCCAAATTGGCCATTCCATACCCTTTTGCATAAACCAGCTCCCCATTTCTGATGATTCCCAGGGCACACCCGGGTGAGTCCGGGTTGTTCCATTCCGCAAAGAGGCTGTCGACGGCCTGGTTTTCTGCTATTTGTCCAAGTGATACTATAGGAACTAAGCAGATTAACACAATGAGCAAGATAAATTTTTTCATGGTTGTGGTTTTTCGACCCGTTGCTTGAGCGCACGATTCATTTGATGATGCCCAATTTCGGTTTTTTTTATCATATTTCCCATAAAAAAAACCATGGGGCCGCACCCCGGGATTTATAATCTGCCCGGGGCTTTGGCCGTTGTTGCGGGGTTGACCAAAAGTACGAAATCATTTCCACAGTCGGCGTTTGCGGATCTGATCCTCCATGTGGCCGGACGCGATTCCAAAGATGATTTTCCGGA
The DNA here is from genome assembly GCA_964477035.1 of uncultured Bacteroidales bacterium. Lineage (GTDB taxonomy): Bacteria > Bacteroidota > Bacteroidia > Bacteroidales > UBA7960 > SLSG01. The sequence continues at coordinate 13,043 of CAYZCW010000017.1, read as the reverse complement.
GGAAGCTGAAATTTTTTTTCTTAACTTGATTGCGAGAAATTAAACCGAGGCAGATGCTTTTATTTTTCTCCATTCTGGGCATTTTCCTGTCCGTCCTCATCTTGTCCTTTAATGCAAGAAAACACCCCGCAACCCTTTATCTTGGCGGTTTCTTTTTTCTGTTAAGCCTCTACGTGCTGAGCCAATATGGGCTGCTTTATTCGAAGTCGGTGTTTTTGGTCACCGCGCTTCTTGTCCTCTTTCCGGTGACTTTCCCCCCCCTTTACCTGATGGGCCCGATGCTTTTCTGGTATGTGAGAAGCGTGTTAAGCGACCATGCCGGGCTGCGAAAAAGCGACCTCCTTCATTTGCTGCCCATGCTGATCTATCTTGCCGGGGGGCTGGCCTTTACCTTTTCGCCCTTTTCCGGGAAAGTGGAGCTCGCGACACAGGTGGTAAGCGATGTAAGCATCATGCAAACCTATGCCATCACATTCTTGTCCAGGATCTTCCCCGTTCCGGCCGTTTACCTCAGCCGCCCGGTCCTTTTGCTGGCCTACACCGCCTGGTCGGCCGGGTTAATTGCCAAATACTTCATACAAAAAAAACAAAAGGGTGTTTTTTCCGGGCAGAATTTCATGATCCACTGGATCATGCTTTTAACGGGGCTGGTTCTCCTGCTCACAACAAGCCACATCCTCCTGATCATTCACACATTCAGACTGCACTTCTCGGAACTGGCCTTCGGGTTGAATATGATTCGCATCCTCTCGGCATTGGGGCTCATTGGTTTGATGCTGTCGCCCTTCATCTTTCCCGCCATTTTGTACGGTCTTCCCCGCTTGCCGGACGCCTCCAGGTCCACGGAAAAGAGACATGCCAGCAGGAAGGCCGGCGAACCCGGAAAACCCCTGAATCATTTTGAGAACGCCTACCTCCGTTCCCTCGGGCAGCGAACGGATGCCTGCATGCAGGAACACCGGCCCTACCTGGAACCCCAGCTCAACATCAACCGGCTGGCCGTCCAAATAGAAGTGCCCGTGCACCACCTGGCCTATTATTTCAGGGAGGTTAAAAAGCAAACGTTTTCCGAGTACAGAAACAGGTGGCGGGTGGAGCATGCAAAAAAGCTGATCCGGGAAGGAAAGAGCAGCCAACTCACCCTCGAAGCCATTGCCGGTCTTTCCGGTTTCTCCAACCGCAATGCCTTCAGCTCGGCCTTTCAAAAGTCGGAAGGAGTGTCCCCCAGCACCTACGCCCTTCGGCAAAAAGAAACCGGACGGTAAATCCTGTTTCCCTGCATCGTTTTTATAAAATCAATGCAAAGCCCGGCCCCGGTATCCACGCTTCTGTTTTTCTAATTCGTAATTTTTCATGGACCATTTACCCCGGCGGCCCGCTGGTCGCGGGACTTGAAAAATTATTAATAAAGAAGAAAGTAAAGGCCATGAAAAAAACATCAACTGCATGCAGAGCCATTTCAGGAATGACTCTTGTTGCCGCGGCATTTTTGCTGGCGGCATTGACGCTGCACTCCTGCCAGGAAGAAGGGGATATATTCCTGAACGAGGACTTTTTAAACAGCAATGACATGGGATTGCTGAACGGTCAGCTTTCCGAGGTCACCCTGAATTATCCTCTGGAGGATGTGGTGACCGGGGAGGATTTCGACATCACCTTCTCTTCCACCTGCGGGAAGATCATGATTGAACGGGCTTATCTCGAGGAGCTGGATCCTCAAACCGGGGAGACCGTCAAGGTGTATGCCGGCCTGAACTGCGACATGACAAACCTGCTGTGGGAATCCGCAGAGGCCGATGAATTTACGGACTGTTCGGGCGGTACCGTCACCGGGAACCTGTCCGGGCCCGGAACCTACGTGTACCGGGCGAAGCTGAACTTCAAGGCAATTAAAAACTCAGGCTGCCCGGATTGTGAAGCCTTCGCAGGGAACCGGTTCGAATGCTTCACGATCACGGCAGTGGAGGGATCATCCGGGGCGACCTTTACCGATGAACGCGACGGGAAGGTGTATAAAATGGTGACCATCGGCACCCAGACCTGGATGGCCGAAAACCTGGCATATAACGGGCCGGATGCCGACGGGAATCCCATCAATGGCATTTGCGCCTATAACAACGATGAAGGCCACGTGTCCACTTATGGGCGTCTATATACGTTGGATGCAGCCATGGCCGCTTGTCCTCCGGGATGGCACCTGCCCACCATAGAGGAATACAACACCCTGTTTAATTACCTTATTGCAAACGGTCACGGGTACGAAGGCAGCGGGGAGGATATCGCCAAAGCACTGGCGGCGACATCCGGTTGGGAAGACAGCCCCTGGCCGGGTTATCCCGGCAACGACCAGGGGAGCAACAACAGCAGCGGGTTTAGCGCACGTCCAGGGGGAGAGCGTGACTACGGCAATTATTTCTATTTTATGGGAAGAAGCGCCCCCCTGTGGACTGCAACCAAAAACTCTGTGCATTTGGCGGTCTATATAGAAATCAACTTTTCCTATCCTTTTGTATACGTTTATAATTACAGATCTACTGGGTATGCTCAAGGTGTCCGCTGCGTAAAAAATGCAGACTGATACAACGTACTGCTCCCGGAACCTGGATGGGGTGGGTAGATAGGAGGGAACCCCGGCTTTTTTCAAGAAGCATTATTGATTCTTTTTCTTGAATGAGTACCCGGCTGAAGCCATGACCAGGCGGTTAAATGCTTTATCGTCAGACCCCCCGAAAAGAAAATCATAACTGCTCCATGGTAAATTAATAAGACCGTACTCATAATGCACCCCCAATTGGTACTGACCATGCCTGATGCCTATACCAACAACCGGCCCAAAATCGCATGGAACAATAGGTGAAAAGATGTCTTCGTGAATCTTGCCGCTCGACCCGCCCAGGCTGGCATAGAATCCGGCCGCAAGGTATAATGCCGGAAATGATCTAAAGGGGGTTAATACGACATTCGCCGCTTGCCATTCAATGTATGAAGCATTGAAATATTCCTGATACCCGGGGTAATATTGATTTCCGGAGGGTACGCTGCGGTCTGGTGAGTTGAAATTTTATTGCAATAATTGCCCGTCAAGTGATTGTTAAAAAGGGCAGTGCGAAGGCCGCCGCCGGGGAACACGGCGGCGGCCATTTCGATGCGCCGGTTTTCCCGTTTCCATCACCCGGGTAATTTTATCGCCTACAGAAACAGGTGGCGGGTAGGGCATGCAAAAAAGCCGATCCGGGAAGGAAAGAGCAGCCAACTCACCCTCGAAGCCATTGCCGGTCTTTCCGGTTTCTCCAACCGCAATGCCTTCAGCTCGGCCTTTCAAAAGTCGGAAGGAGTGTCCCCCAGCACCTACGCCCTTCGGCAAAAAGAAACCGGACGGTAAATCCTGTTTCCCTGCATCGTTTTTATAAAATCAATGCAAAGCCCGGCCCCGGTATCCACGCTTCTGTTTTTCTAATTCGTAATTTTTCATGGACCATTTACCCCGGCGGCCCGCTGGTCGCGGGACTTGAAAAATTATTAATAAAGAAGAAAGTAAAGGCCATGAAAAAAACATCAACTGCATGCAGAGCCATTTCAGGAATGACTCTTGTTGCCGCGGCATTTTTGCTGGCGGCATTGACGCTGCACTCCTGCCAGGAAGAAGGGGATATATTCCTGAACGAGGACTTTTTAAACAGCAATGACATGGGATTGCTGAACGGTCAGCTTTCCGAGGTCACCCTGAATTATCCTCTGGAGGATGTGGTGACCGGGGAGGATTTCGACATCACCTTCTCTTCCACCTGCGGGAAGATCATGATTGAACGGGCTTATCTCGAGGAGCTGGATCCTCAAACCGGGGAGACCGTCAAGGTGTATGCCGGCCTGAACTGCGACATGACAAACCTGCTGTGGGAATCCGCAGAGGCCGATGAATTTACGGACTGTTCGGGCGGTACCGTCACCGGGAACCTGTCCGGGCCCGGAACCTACGTGTACCGGGCGAAGCTGAACTTCAAGGCAATTAAAAACTCAGGCTGCCCGGATTGTGAAGCCTTCGCAGGGAACCGGTTCGAATGCTTCACGATCACGGCAGTGGAGGGATCATCCGGGGCGACCTTTACCGATGAACGCGACGGGAAGGTGTATAAAATGGTGACCATCGGCACCCAGACCTGGATGGCCGAAAACCTGGCATATAACGGGCCGGATGCCGACGGGAATCCCATCAATGGCATTTGCGCCTATAACAACGATGAAGGCCACGTGTCCACTTATGGGCGTCTATATACGTTGGATGCAGCCATGGCCGCTTGTCCTCCGGGATGGCACCTGCCCACCATAGAGGAATACAACACCCTGTTTAATTACCTGATCGATAACGATTACGGGTACGGGTATGAAGGAAGCGGAGAAGATATTAACAAGGCCCTGGCGGCCACATCCGGTTGGTATGAAAGTTCCACTCCAGGTGCTCCCGGCAACGACCAGGGGAGCAACAACAGCAGCGGGTTTAATGCAATCCCCGGGGGAGAGCGGTCATCCAATTACACTTTCAATTTTATGGGAAAAAGCGCCTACCTGTGGACCGCAACCAAATACTTTACTTATATGGCGACAAGTATAGACATCGCCTATTCCAATCCTTATATATACCGTAATCATAATGTACCTGTTGTGTGTGCCCATGGTGTCCGCTGCGTAAAAAATGCAGACTGATACAACGTACTGCTCACGGAACCAGGATGGGGTATCGTCCGGGCTTGCAGCAATGATCCCTTTAAGCGGAAGCCTCCCGGCGGGTTTTTTCCCGGGGAGGCTTCCGGTTTTTGCGGCGATCAACGAACAGGGCTGGTAATGTTCGGCCTTCCGCTTTGTGGCCGGGAAACGCGGGGGCAGCGGCGCCCCGCTGAGGATGGTGGCGTTTTTGCCTTAAGCAGGGGTTTCCCCAAAAGCAGCGCCTCAGGCTTACACGGGTTTTGATTTTTATTTAAACACTTGACTTCCAGTTTTTAAATCACTATATTTAAAATATTTTTTCTGCAAATAGCTTATTGATCTTTGATGTTGATTTAGTGGTCAATATTGCCCCACTTCAGGATTACTGAGTGTTACTTTTCTACAATACTTTTCTTAATTCTCGCAGTTTAAGTCTTTCATTGTTTTAATCAAAGGAGGATATTTGTTATGAAAACTGCCCGGTTTTCTGTAACTGCCGTGCTTTTTGCAATGCTTCACTTCGTTGCCTTATGTCAGACAGCTGGGAGCGAAGACATTACAATCGAACGCGACGGAATACTTCTTAAAGGAAGGTTTTATCTTTCACCAGCTACAGGGAATTCTCCAACAGCGATCCTGCTGAGTGGATTTCCAGGAGGAAAAACCGACGTGCTTGGGATCGGGAGGCTGCTTGCTGAGTCGGGCATTCATGTGTTGACTTTTCAATACTGTGGCACCCATGAAAGCCAAGGCTTAACAAGCTTTGACAATCACCAGAAAGATATTCAGGCGGCATTTGACTTTATCAGGAAGCCGGAAAATGTGAGCAGGTTCCGGATTGATACCAACCTTATCTATCTTGGAGGATGGTGTCACGGAGGGGGCATGGCTTTGGCCTATTCAGTCAATCACCCTGAAATAACCTCGGTCTTTTCGATCGTCGGAAATGATTTTGGTGAGTTTTTAAGATTGTATATCAGTGTTCCTGAAATGAAGGTTATTGTTGACGAAATGATGGATAACAGCACTGCCCGTGGAGTTACAAGGTGGGAAGAAGGAGCGCTGCCAATAGAAATGGCTGCGGCAGGAGTTGAAAACATGAATCCCATATTTGACATAAGAGAAAAAAATGCAGAAACTCTTGCCCGGAAAGATATTCTGCTTATTTGCGCATGGGATGATGAGCAGGTAACAGTAGAGCAATTCATGTTGCCGTTATACAGGGCGCTCAAAAAGGAAAATGCCAAAAACCTTCAAATGATTTCCTTTCAGGATGTTCACCATTTTCCAAATACCCGCAGGGACGTGGCAGCACAGATAGCTGACTGGATTTTTACAGCTCCCGGGAGGTTGTAATGAAAAGCCTCCGGATATGATTCTAGATCAGGGCAAGACGTTTTCCACACATACTTCACCATGGAGGTTTCATCCATTTAAGTGTTTTCTATTTTAACCCAGCCGTAAAAATTACGCAAATGAAAAAGAACAACATCATGGCCATGGCAGGGATCATATTCATAGGGTTATGCCTATGCTTCCCTGATTGCTGTCTTTCGCAGCAACCTGACAAATCAGAAATAGTTGAAAGAGTCAGGCAGCTTGAGAATGCTTACAATGCTGGAGATGCACAGGCATATGCAGCGATTTATGCCTTAAATGGTTCGCATACCTATGCGAATGGAATTACGCACCGGGGCCGCAATGAAATTGAAGAAGGTTTAATTGAAGCGTTTGCCGGTCCGATGAAGGGAACACAAATGAAAATTACGCCTCAGGTAATCCAATTTGTAACGGACAACATTGCCGTTGAGGAAGCTTCATTTGTTCTGACAGGTCTTAAGATGCCGGATGGTACCGAAGTGCCCCCGGTTAATGGTGTTTGCCTTGCGGTTTATCAAAAGCAGGAGAAAGAATGGTATGCTTTTGCAGTGCAGTGTATGGTTCCACCTTCCTTTTAGAACGGACTCACCGTCTACGAGAACCTCGCCCGCCTGGACGAGCTTCCGCCCAAAGGCTTCTGGGTCATGTCCATCCCCATGAAAAACCGCGGCGGCAACGGCGCCCCGCTGAGGATGGTGGCGTGGGTGCTGTAAGGGGAGGCTGCCGCATCACGGTTTCACCCCAAACAACGGACGGAGTAAGGGAATTCTGCGGATCAGGAATTCATAGAGCAGCCAGCAGATGCCGAAGGTGCCCGCGATCAGGATGAGGCCCTTCCAGGCCATGGGCCAGGACTTGTCCATCACCCTGTAGCCCAGGACTACGGTGACTGTCTGGTGCAGGATGTAGAACGGGTAAACGGCCTTGTTGCAATAACGGATCAGTCCGCTTTCGCGGTTCAGATAGCGGGCGGCATAGCCGAAGAGGCCCAGGATCATGAACCAGTATCCGACAACCCTGATCAGCGGGAGCAGCAAGCCGGGAAACCCCGCAAATTGGCTGCTCAGCATGATATGCGCCAGGATCCCTAGCACGCCGGTCAGCAGGTAAGGCCGGCGTTTGTTGCGGACGGAATCCCTGAATGCCCGGCCGGCGGCCATCAGGCTGAACCCGGAAAAGAACAGCAGAAAGTACAGGACCAGGTTATACCAGTCGCCGATCAGGTCATGGGTGGACGGGAAGCGCGGTTGCAGGAATGCCTCGGTCAGCCAGAGCGGGAGGATGAAAATCAGCATGCCCGTCGGATGGGTCACTGCCTTTGACAGGAACTTCGTCCAGCGGTTCGCGGGATGCCTCCTCATGTGGACAAAGACCGGGGCAAGGACGAGCGAAAAGAGCAGCAAATAGGGCAGGAACCAAAGGTGGTGCCAGCTGACATTGCCCTCAGGATAGACTCCATGGAATGCATCCCGGATCAGGAAGCCAAGATAGCTGCCCTGGTAATCCCCGCAGACCAGGCGTTCCAGGTAGACCTGGGGCGGTACGATGACCAGCATACCGAAAACCAGCGGCACGAGCAGCCGCTTCAGGCGTTCCCGGGCATATTGGCCCCCGCTTCTCTTGCCCAGGGCGAGCCAGGTGCCCATGCCTGAGATCATGAACAGGATGTTCAGGCGCCACAGGTTCACGAAACGCATGGGATATTGAAGTCCGCCGCTGAGCTCATTGTTCTTGATATGCCAGTCCCACGGCACAAAGAACATCCCCACATGGTACAGGATCAGCAAACCAAACACGAGGACCCTCAGCCAGTCCAGATCGTGCAGCCGGTCCGGTTTTTCTATGGTTTCTATTTTTGCCATTTCCATTGATTTGAGATGAAACATCCGACGGCAAAAATAATGCGTGCGTGGCTCCCGAAGCTATAAATGGGGTGGTTTGCAAGGTTCTGGGACGGGCAACAGCCCCCAGTGACGGGTCACAGGCCGGCGGGACGGATAACAGGCCGGGGCGAAGCGGAAAGGACTGTGTTGCGGGAAAGCTCAGGCGGTTGATTCCGTATGTTCACGCAAAGCCTGCCGGAACTGATCCAGGTAGCCACGCGAGACAGGCACCCTCTCGTCGCAGCCTTCGAGGCTGATCTGCAGTCCCTGGGCATTGCCCGATACCTTGATGATTTTCCGGGCATTCACCAGGTAGGACCGGTGAACACGCAAGATCCCCCGGATGTGGCTTAGCTGGTTCTCCACCTGCTTCAGAGGGATCCGCTTCAGGGATTTTCTGGCGGCGGGCTCGTTATCTGCCCTGCTGAAGAACTCGGAGTAATTGCCGCTGGACCTGACAAAAAGGAGCCCGGCCGAATGCAGCACAAAGTCATCGCTTTTGACCTGGGTGGTGACCCGCACGGATTCCCCCGCATGTCCGGGGAGGGCCCCCTGGTCAATCAGCCGGTTCAGGGCCAGGGAGCGCGACCTGAATTTCTGCTCCAGCCGGCGCAGGTTTACCGGGACCAGCAAAAAGACGATCAACACGGCAACCAGGGCGGTGTTCCGGATCTCTTCCAGCAGGTACGCCACGGACCAGTTCCCGGGGTTGTCATAGATCAGGTCGCGGATCAGGAAGTTGGCCGTTCCCATCAGCGGGAGGACAAACGCCAGCGCCAGGACCTCATGCCATAGTTGCCAGCGGTTCGGCCTGGCCGCGTCCCTGAAGACCAGGTTCAGCACCGAAAAGAAGCAGAAAAAAACAAGCACCGGAAGGGCAGCCTGCAGCAGGCTGATCAGGAAATAGCTGAGCCGGTGCTCCGGGTAATACACGTTAAATGGCCTGAAAAAATACACGAAGGCAAAAGCCAGCGCAAACAGAAGCAGGGCCAGCACCGGAAGCCTGCTTCTGGTGTAATAATACGGATAGGGCTTTTTCAGAAAGGCGAACATGCTCTTTTGCTTCGGATCATTATTCCCGGCTCGATAAAATTAAAACATAACCCTGATGTAGTGACGAGCTGCAATCGAAATTCAGCGATTTAGGGGATTCACTGCAGTGCCATTGCGCAGTGGAAACTGACTGTAATATTCTAATTGCCATAAACGGGAAAGATTTTAAGCCAGGTGAAATGCCAGTTCTAACTCCTGATGAGTATCTGGTAACTCCTGATGAGTAGCTGGCCAGCTTTCCGTGAGGGTGAGGAAATCAACCGTGAGTTCGTATTTTCTTTTCGCTAATTTTTTCATTGTTGTGGTTTTTCGACCCGTTGCTTGAGCGCACGATTCATTTGATGATACCCAATTTCGGTTTTTTTTATCATCCTTCCCATTAGTAAAACCATTGGACCCATAAACCGTTCAACCTGCCTGAACCGGGTTTTGCCTTCGGGAGTGGGTTCCAGTAAAAAAGCATGGTCCCCGCGATAGATTATCCGAAGAAAACTCCCACCCCAAAGAATCTTTTTATGCGGTATCAACTCATAAACTTCGGGTTCAAATGTCATGGGTTTCATCCCTGGTGGAACCACTTTGATGCGCATGCGTTCACCCACCCGCAGGTTTCCCTCGACCACCGGAATAAAGGCGTTCCATGATTCCCATGATTTGAAATCCACGAGCACTTTCCAGACCTCTTCAGGTTGCGCATCAATGTCTATCCACGCATCGATCATACGGTGCATTCTTCTGGGGGCGTTCTTCTCTTTCATAATTTATACTCGTCGGATGGATGGGTAACATTTATACTCGTCGGATGGTCATCATGCTAATTGGCCGCACCCCGGGATTTATAAGCTGCCCGGGGGTTGGCTATTGTTATGTGGTTGACCAAAAGTACGATATAATTTTTTCGCCAGACAAGGCTATTTACATCGCTGTCTTAATGATTGATGGTTTTATGCAATTATGTTGTATATTTAGTCATTCTTCCATGACCAAATGCTTGCGTATGAAACGGTTCATCAGGCCGCCTCGGCCGTTGCACATGCTGCTGCTGATCATGCTGGCATTGCTATTGGGCGGGTACAGTGGCAGTGGCAAAGGATCCCGCGGCAGTGGCAACATTTTTAGCGGCAGCGACCTATGGGAGCCGCTGAACAGGTCAAACAGGAGCGTGCGCGATGCTGCCGGCAGGGCAGCCATTGAAAGAAAGGCGGAAAGTATCCTGGATGTGTTTCGCCAGGCCCTCCCCTTTAACCCCCCGAAAGGCTTCGCGGTCATGCCGCGGATGGAGTACCTGAAGCCCCTCAGCTTTCCGGGCAATGCCCACACGCCTGAACCCGTCCACCTTAGGGTGGCGGTCCGGATGCCGCCTGCAAGCGCAGACATTGTGGCCGGGGTCAATGTATGGATCAACGACCCGGCAAACCTGCTGGGAGAGTCCCTGCTCTCAGACAGCCAGGGAGCAATGTTCCTGTTGCCGCCGGAGGTCGGGAGGATGGGCGGCCAGAAAATTGTCAGCCGCATGGCACACCCCCCGGGCTACGACAATGAATATCCCTGCACCAGCATCTTCCCTTTGTGGTCACCCGACCAGGAACCCTTCCTCCGCTCGGTTGTCCGTCCTTCGTTCGGACTGGCAAAAGCCACTGTGACAACCTATTTCACCGCCGGCGACCGGCCTTTCTGGGAGCCGGTATCGCAGGAGCGGTGGATACATGCCATGATCGCCCAGGCGGAAAAGACGGTCGGCGACATCCGGGCCGGGGTGGACGCTGCCGATGAACTGAACATCACGCAGCAGCAGATTGACCAGATGAAGGCATACCTCTCGCAGTTGAGGGAATCAGCGAACGAAGAGAACATCAGAAAAAGGTACATCGATGTCAGGGAGCGACTGATGCCTCTTTATGAAATGATGAAACAGAACAACCCCGCAGAGGCCGAAGCGTTTTACCAGCAGTCGATCGTCGGACTGGAGCAGGCCATGGATGCGGAATTGTCGCAGGCAGGTGAAAGACAGAAAGAAGTTGAGGAGATGGAGCAAAAGCTGGTATCTGCCCTGATGCAGCGCGAAGAGGTGTGGCAGCAGATGAAAGCCGCTGTTGAAACAGGCAACTGGGACAGGATCGATGAACTATCCGACGAAAATAACCTTGACCACCTGAAGCTGATTGCAGATGCCGGACGGATGGCGGGAAGGCTGCGCGCAGAGCTGGCCGGAATGTCGCCTGCCGAAAGGCGGGCGCCGGCCTATGGATTCGAGATACCGGAAGATCACCCGGTGGGCCCCCACAGGCAGGTCGTCGCCATGGTCTTTCATGCCGAAAGGCCGTCGGGGCTTGTGCCGGCCAATGCAAAGGGCGCCCGCGCCATCGTAAGCATCGACCCCGGATTCTTCGATTTTTCAGATGCCGATGCGCCCATACGGCTTATGGCCGTGGAGTACTGGGGGAGGAACGATCTTGCCTACGACAACAACAGGAGGAACCTGCTCGAAGATATATGGCAGTACCTCGACTGGCAGGCACTACAGGGCATGATGAGGTAGTTTCTTATTTGCCGTCGGATGGGCCATTAATATTGATGGCATAACAGGCATTTACTCATGTGGGAATATCACTCTAATCGGATGAATATCACTTAAACCGGAGGAATAACGCCATGGGAAAAAGAGCAAACAGATTATTTCTTCTGGCGGCAGCCCTGCTTGTTGCCGTCACATTCCCGGCCATTGCGCAGGAAGTCACCGAGCACCCGTTGATTCGCCCCTTCCCCGGGTCGGTTTTTGATGAGCGGCGCTCGGAACAGCTCAACCACGGGGAGTACGAGTTCAGGGTGGGTACACCGCCGAGGGACTATACCACCGAGACCGTCAGGGGTGTGAAACGAAGCCTCAGGTACTTCCTCTATCATGCCGACGGATCACCCAACCGGGACGTGTCCCAGGTTGAATATTTCGAAAACTACAAGGCGGCTGCCCTGGAAAGAGGGGGGCAGGTAAAATGGGAAGACAGGCACTATGGACTGGTATTTACGATCCCCAGGGAAGACGGAGGCATTACCTGGTGCCACGTGCAGGTGTCTGTAAGTGCCGCAAGGACCAGCCTGGCAATTATCGACGAGGAACCCCTGGCAACTTCCCTCGAGTTCACCCCGGCACAGATGCTGGAGGCCCTGGATGCCGATGGCCGCATCGCCCTGTATGGCATCCTGTTCGATTTCGACAAAGCCACCTTGCAGCAGGCATCCGCCAAACAGCTGCAGGACGTGTTGACCCTGCTGCACACCAATCCCACGCTGAGACTGGAGATTTAGGGACATACAGACAGCGACGGAAGCGCGGATTACAATCTTCAGCTATCACAGCGAAGGGCCGAGTCGGTAAGGCAATACCTGTTGCTTTTCGGGGTTGACCCATCCCGCCTGCAGGCGAAGGGATACGGGGAATCGATACCCGTAGCTCCCAACGACAGCGATGAAAACAAAGCCAGGAACCGGAGGGTTGAGTTGGTGAGGCTTTGACGGGAGTCCAGCAGTCGGACCCTTTACCTTAAGCATCGACTACAGAAAACCAGCGGAGTCAGCGGTCCCCCGCTGCGGATCTTGGCGTTGGCACCTTAAGTAACGGTTCCGGCTTACCTGCAGTTTTTCCCGTATGTTATAATATCCACCACAATGGTGTTTGATTATCAATCTTTTCTTATATTTGTACACTTTATCTTAAGGGAAAAGCTTGATGAAAAACGTACCAACCAAAAAACAAATCGGTCAGCGAATTGCAGCCCTGAGAAAATCCAGGGGCCTGTCCCAGGCCGAGCTGGCACGGATTATCGGGATCGGCCGGTCTTCCCTTGTCCAGCTCGAATTGGGAAACAGGAATCTGGACTTTACAGAGTTCAGGGAGCTTTCCATTGCCCTGAGGTTTTCCCTTGACGATTTCATGTCGGATGACTATCTACCGGAGAATGATGCATTACAGGTTTCTGACACTGCAGTAGCATATGGTGAGCGGGTTTCATCCCCAACCCTTCAAGT
>CAYZCW010000016.1:1669-46851 GCA_964477035.1 uncultured Bacteroidales bacterium | reverse complement strand
GCTGTAGATGAGCGTGGAGTTCCAGCTGAAGTCGGTCCTCTGGAGGACACTGCCGTCCAGCATCAACTCCACACCACGGTTCCTCATCTCTCCCACATTGGCGTACACGCTGTTGAAAACGTTGGGGGGGACCGGGACGTTGTACCACCAGAGCAGGTCTGTAATGGTCCTGTTGTACAATTCAACAGAGCCATTCAGCCGGTTGAAAAGGCCGAAATCGATCCCGATATTGGTTTCTGCCTTTTTCTCCCACTTCAGGTCCGGGTTGGGGTTGTTGGCCGATTGATAAGAGTTGATCCAACGGCCATCGTAAAACATCTTGGGCCCGACCGTCATCCTGGGAACGCTCTGATAGTTCGGGATATCCTGGTTGCCCGTCACGCCATAACCCGCACGGATCATCAGGTTGTTGACCCAGGTGATGTTTTGCATGAAGGCCTCCTCGTTCAGACGCCATCCGAGGCTCACGGCGGGGAACACCCCCCATTTATTGTTGGCCCCAAAGCGGGAGCTGCCCTCATAGCGAAGGGAAGCCGAAAGCAAGTATTTGAATTTGTAGTTGTACATGGCCCTGCCATAAAAGGCAATCAGCCTGTTGGATTCTTTGCCGGAGCTTAGGGAGGCAAATCCGTCCACCAGTGCCTGCCCGGCCCCCAGGTTGTTGTAAAGAAAGTTATCGGTGTCGAAGTTGTAGTTCCTGCCGTAGAGGCTGCTCCCCACATATTCGTAAAAGGAGTATCCGGCCATGGTTTGAAAGTTATGGTCACCAAAGGAGAAGCGGTACTGAAGCGTCGGCTCCAGGGAAAAGTAATGGCTGGCGTTGGATGTCCTGGAAGCGTCTCCGGTATAGCCCACGCGTGGGTAATATTTGGTCAGATAGGAACCATTGTTGGTCTGAGACGCGGTGTAGGAACCATGGAAATTGGCGGTAAAGCCGTCCAGGATCAGGAAGGAAGCGTTGAAGTCCCCGGTGATGTAGTTCTCGGTGCCATCGCTGTTGCTTTCCTCTGTCATGGCCATCGGATTGGTGTAACCGGATGTGTCAAAACTCGTGTAAAAGCCATTGCTGGATTCGTTGTCGGGATCATAGACCGGCTCGGTGGGGTTTCGGATCAGCGACTGGCCGAGCATGCCGCCGGGCTGATACCTTCTCCTGGCATTGGAGTACAACAGTTTGTAGTCCACATTCAGGCGGTTGTTCAGGCCGGTCTGCGACACAAAGATGGAGGGGGTGACGATTCTTGAATAGTTGTCGAAGAACAAGCCCTGGTTGTCCTTGAGCATGATGTTTGAGCGGTAGTTCAGGCTGTTGTTTCCTCCGGTCATGGACAAGCTGTAGCTTTGGTTCAACGGGCTGCGGGTGGTCTCGTCCAGCCAGTTCGTACTCGCTCCCCTGTCCAGGAAGGAAGCCCTACCCGGATCATACTGGGCCACCAGGTCACGGTACTCGTCTGCCGAGAACCACCGGTCGTCATTGTTGACTTGTTGTAAGGAGACAAAGGAGGAGAACTGAAACTGGACATCCCCCTTTACGGGTTCTTTCAAGGTAATCAGGATCACCCCGTTGGTTGCCCTGGTTCCGTAAATGGCCGCAGCAGATCCATCCTTGAGAACATCAATGGAGGCGATAGACTCCGTATCGATGATGCTCAGGGGCAGGTTCCAGACTTTTCCGTCGACCAGGATAAGAGGCGATTTGCCGCCTGAAAAAGAGTTCAATCCGCGCAAACGAATGGTGTGCTCCGCATTCGGATTGCTCCCGTCGGTGCTTACGATCGACAAGCCAGGGACAATGCCCTGAATGGCCGACATGGGTGTTTGCAGATCGCCGGTAATGAACCGGTCAGACTTCACACTGGTCACCGAGCCGGTCACCTCCCTCCGGGTGGTTGTACCATACCCGATGACCACCACCTCATCCATTCCGATCATGTCCGGTTCCATAACCACATTGAGTGTGGGTCCGCCGGTATAGGTGACCTCAAGGGTTTTATAACCTATAAAACTGAATACCAGAACGCTGCCTTCCGACACGTCAATGGTATAACTTCCGTTGCGGTCGGTGGCCGTGCCGGTAAAGGTGCCCTTGATGGTCACATTCACTCCGGGGAGCGTGATGTTGTTCTCATCCACAACAACCCCGGTGATGGTCCTTTGGGCAAAGCCTGCCAGGGGGACCATCAGGATCAAGCACAAAAAAAGAAATCTTTTCATCTTGGTTTTGGTTTAATGGTTTGATTCTGAATAATTGCGATAGAGTTCATTTATGGTTTGGCAAGTCTTACGGCGACCGGGTGGACACACCGCCACTACCTTGTGGCCACACCGGCCAGCGAATCCAGTTCGGACGCTTTGGGAATGGAAGGCTGGGCCCCCAGGCAGGTGACCGACCTGGATGCCGCCCTGTTGGCAATGCTGACAGCACATTTCATATCATCCCCTTTGGCCAGGGCTACGGCAAGATAACCGTTGAAAGTGTCTCCCGCCCCTGTGGTGTCCACGGCCTCTACCCGGAACCCGGGAACATGGGCTTCTTCCTTGTCCGATGAATAAAAGGCTCCTTTGTCGCCCAGGGTCAGCACCACGGCCCTGGCTCCCTTCTGGACGAGTGTCCTGGCAAGGACCACAGGTTCCCCTGTGAGCCCGGGAGTCTGGGCCATCAGGACGGCTTCATTCTCATTGGGAGTCAGGACATCCACCATGGACAGCAAGTCTGGGTCCAGCACCTTGCCGGGAGCAGGATTCAGCATGACGGGCACCCGTGCCTCCCGGGCGGTCCGGATTGCCTGTTTTACTGTCTCCAGGGGAATTTCCAACTGCAACAGGACGATGTCGGCCTTGCGGATCACGGAGGCGACCTGGTCGATGTCTTCCGGCAGCAGCCGGCTATTCGCTCCGGGGGCCACTGAGATGCTGTTTTCTCCGCTTTTGGCGACATTGATCAGGGCCACCCCGGAGGATACCCCCCCGACGATTTTCACTTTGGAAATATCGATGCCCTCTTTCGTAAGTTCCTCCAGGGATTTCTTCCCGAACAGGTCGTTCCCTACGGAGGAAATAAAGGTGACTCTCCCCCCGGCCCTTGCTGCTGCCACAGCCTGGTTGGCTCCCTTGCCCCCCTGGGCAACGGAGAATTCGCCGCCCAGGATGGTCTCCCCCGGTGCAGGAAGGTGGGGTACCTTGATGATCATGTCTGTATTGGTGCTTCCAATTACTACAATATGTGGCTTCATGCGTCAGCTATTGAAGGTTAGTAAATCCGGGCGAAGATGATGAGTGCAAGACCGATTATGAACAGCACAAACATCATGGTAATTAAATGGGATACTCCTTTAACTCCTTTAAACTCCTTCCAGATGAACACCCCCCATAGGGCGGCAACCAGGGTTGCTCCCTGCCCCAAACCATATGAAATGGCAAATCCGGCCTGTCCTGAAGCAATGATATTCAGCGTCATCCCCAGACTCCATATCATCCCTCCAAGCAAACCAATAAGGTGCAATTTTGGCGTTCCTTTGGTAAAGTACTGCCGGTAGGTAACCTTCTCTCCGGAAATGGGGCGGTACATGGCATAGGTATTCCAGACAAAATTGGAAAGCAGCAATCCTACCGAAAAAATCACCGATGCCGTATATGGCGTGAATTTTCCGGCAGTGGGTTGAATAAAGTCCGTACTCATGGATGCGGCCACAAAATAATAGAAGAAGCCCATGAGGATGCCGGCCGCAATGGAAATGATGATGCCTTTGCGGGGGGTATTACCGGTCCCGGCCGATTTTTTCCGGTAGGCCATGGCATCAAGTAGGATGGCTCCCGTTACAAAGGCCACTCCGATAAAGAGAATGAGCGGGTTGCCGATTGGGCTGCCGATGTAGTTGGCCACCACGCCCACCACAAGTGCCAGGCCAATGCCTACCGGGAAGGCCACCGCCATTCCGGCGATGTCGATGGCTATGACCAGAAGGATGTTGGCCAGGTTGAAAACAGCCCCTCCCAGCAGGGCCAGTCCGAATGACCGGGAGTCAGCCTGCATCAGGTCGGCAATAAAGGATCTTCCTTCCTGTCCGAAGCTGCCCATGGTGAACGCCAGCAGCAAGGACAGCAACAGGACCCCCAGGGCATAGTCCCAGTAGAACAATTGGAAAGCCCACGACTTGGTGGACAGCTTTTGGGTATTGGCCCAGGACCCCCAGCAGAGCATGGTGATCACGGTGAACAATACGGCCATCGGATAGGTGCTTACTACATACATTGTCTCGTGAGGTTTGGGTTTGCACTAACGTTTGTGCAATATAAATCAATAAACAAATACGAAGCAAGGGTTTTATTAACTTTTTTTTAATTATGCAAATAGATGAAATACAGTTTAATAACAAATATTACAATGAATTGGGACGTGCTGGTGAGGCGGCCAAAGAAAAAAAATCGTCGTATTTACGAAAATTGAAAAAAATAATAAGGCAAACCGCATTATAATCGACTTCTATTATCTAAAAGGGTTGTATTACTGACATATAAGAATAGATCGACATATTACCAATTGGCTGTATCCTTAAAAAAAATAACATCTTTTAGCACAAACGTTAGAGCATGTATTTGTTAAACATATGTTTGTTTTTTTATATGCCAGGGGCTGCTGCCTGACTATTATGGATTGAAAGCAAAGCCCATGGAAAGAAAGCCGGTGTTAAATAGAAACTTATTTTTAATTTTAAGTCAAACCAAAATACCCATCCGACGAAAAAAATGATTCTGCGGATGGAAGGATTTATCTATTTTGAGCCCCCGGCAGGCCCGGCTTCCCCGCTCCGGATGCTTGCCGGTGGCCGGAATCTCGGGGAAATGCACTAATTTAGGGCCGGGGATTTTTTGTTTTTTCGGATTAAATAATTGATAGTAAGGGGTTGGGGTTGGTTTTGCCACCCTGGCCCTGTTTGGACGCAGGGACAAACATGTGATGTCCACATCGAATCGGTTTGCGGTCGGGGGGGACGGCCGGGAGGATCTGGAAAAGTTCAGGAAGCTTTTCGAGGATCATTACCGGCCCCTGACGGTCTTTGCCCTGAACTACGTGAACGGGGAAGACACCGCCAGGGACATCGTACAGCAGGTGTTTGTGAGGCTGTGGGAGACCCGGAGGAGCCTGGTCATCCATACCTGTGTCAGGGCGTTTCTGTACCAGTGCGTGAAGAATGCCTGCCTCAACCACATTCAGTCCAGGCAGCAGCGAACCCGGTTTACGGACGATTTCTCCACCATTGTGCTGGAGGATGATGTACTGGAGAGGATGATCGCCGTCGAGGAGCTCGAGCGCATACATCAGGCCATCGAGGGACTTCCCAAACGGTGCCGGGTGATTTTCAAACTGAGCCGGTTCAAACAGTTGAAACACGCGGAGATCGCGCAGAAGCTCGGCATCTCGGTGCGTACGGTCGAAAACCATATCTGTGCGGCATTGAAGAAGCTTGCCCGGCTGCGGTCAAGGGACGGTTAACCGGCCTTCCGAAGGTCCGGATCTCTTGAAAAAGCCCTGTGATCGGAAAATAATTCCCCGTCCGACTAGGGGTTTCCCTCTTTTTTCTTGTCTCAATAGTAAGGACGCAGCAGTGGTCGCGGCCCCAGGCTTTCTGTCTGCGGTGGCACAGCAGCTGTGCCGACTTATTTAACCAACCTGTTTGCAGGGTATTTTGAGGAGACATTGATCCATGGGAGAAAATTCATATTGTAACATTCGGGAACGGTTCTGGCACCTCATGGGCAAAGTGCTGGATGCCGGGGCTTCCGACAAAGAGATGAAGGAGTTCCAGGAACTCCTGTTGCAGGACCCGCAATTGCAGGAGGTCTATACGGCCGTCCAGCGCAGCTGGACCAAGGCTGACCAGTTGCAGGCGTTCTCCCGCATCAAGACCCGGCAGATACAGGAAGACTGGCAGAAAGTCTATGAAGAGATCACGGGGAAAAGGTTCGTGGCATCCGGACGCCCGGCTCCCGCGAAAACGCGCAGGATGGTTCTCTGGCCCCTGCGCTATGCCGCGGCCCTGGCATTGCTGGTGGTGGCCTCCGCCGTGTTTTACTGGCTGGGAACGCAGACCCACGACCTGAGCGTGGTGGCCTATAACCATGTGGAGGCGCCCATGGGGTCGCGCTCCCAGGTGACGCTGCCAGACGGTTCCACCGTGTGGCTTAACGCAGGGAGTGCCATCAGCTATCCCAGCAATTTCAACCTGGCCAACCGGGACGTCACCCTGAACGGGGAAGCGTTTTTTGACGTGCAGAAGCAGGAGATCCCTTTTGTGGTGTATGTCTCGGATGTGGCCTTCCGGGTGCTGGGCACCGAGTTCAACCTCAAGGCTTATGATGACGACAACACCATCGAGGCCACCCTGGTGAGCGGCTCCCTCAAAATAGAGGATGCCAGCCCGGAGCGTGCCCGCTTCCGAGACATGGTGCTGGAACCCAACCAGAAGGCGACCTTCTTCCGGGAGGAAGGGGACCTGGCCATCCATACTGCTGAGCAGGAGGAAGAGGCCATGCCCGAACCCCTGCCCGTCCCATCCCGGCCCATCGCCCACATCCAGATCATGCAAAAACAATCGGTCACTCATGAGGTCAGCTGGAAGGACGGCATCCTGATCTTCGACGGAGAGCCGCTGTCCGGGCTTGTCCGGATCCTTGAAAGGCGTTACGATGTGACCTTTGTCTTTGAAGATGAAAAGCTCCGGGAGTACCGGTATTCAGGGACGCTGCGCGACCAGACCCTGGAGCAGGTGCTGAATGCCATGAAGCTTACCTCTCCGATTGACTATACGCTGGATGACAAGATGGTCCTGATCCGCATCAATCCAAAAACCAAATCGGATTATTTCAGCCACCTGTATTAAGGAGCACCTGCAGGCCACAACATGATCATTATCCGACGATGACACCACTCAACATAATAGCCACAAAAACAATAAGCCTATGACATGTCCCCAGCAAAAAAAACCCGGGAAATGCTGTCACATTCCCCGGGCGCTTCAGATCGTCCTCGTTAAACAGCCCTGCGCTTGCAAACCCAGGGGCTATTTAGCCGATTAATTAACCTAAGCATAACCAAGAAGTAAAGTTATGAAAAAAAAACACAAGGACCTTTGGCATCCTTTAAAACCATTCCTGCGAATTATGAGAGTGTACCTATTCCTGGCAGTCATTTGCATCACGCAGGTGTTCGCCGAAACGGCTTCGTCTCAGTTAGTCAGCGTCAGGCTGAATAGCGGGAGTATGCGGGAAGCCTTTAAACAGATCGAAGAGCAGACCCATTACAATTTCTTTTACAACGACAACTTTCAGGACCTGAACAAGGCGGTCAGCCTGGAGGCGCACGATACCGATTTCACGGAAGTGATGCAATCCCTGCTGGCGGGGACCAACCTCACCTACCGGGTCATGGAAGGGAACCTGGTGGTCATCGCACCCAGCCAGCCGGCCGACATCCTCGTTACGGGGGTCGTCCGGTCGATGGATGGGGAAACCCTACCCGGGGCTACCGTATCCATCCAGGGCACCACCACCGGGGTCATTACCGACATCAACGGGAATTATTCCATCCGGGTTCCCGACCAGAATGCCATCCTGGTGTTCTCCTTCGTGGGGATGGAGACCGTGGAGATCGCGGTCCGCAACCAGACGGTCATCAATGCCACCCTGCAGGCCGCTTCGATCGGTCTGGACGAGATCGTGGTAACAGGCTATTCCGTCAGGCAACGCAGCCAGCAGACCGGTGCCATCACCCGCGTGGTGGGGGACGACATCAGGGAATCCCTGATCCAGTCGCCCGACCAGGCCATACAGGGACGGATGAGCGGGGTGCTGGCCACCCACAGCAGCGGCCAGCCAGGCAGCGCCATGCAGCTGCTGGTGCGCGGACGGGGGTCCATTTCCGCCTCCAGCGCCCCCATCATCATCATCGACGGGGTGCAGGTGCGTACCGACTTCTCCTCGGCCATCGTGCAGGACAACCCGCTGACCAGCATCAACCCCAATGACATTGAAAGCATCGAGGTGTTGAAAGATGCTTCCGCCACCGCCCTGTACGGGGCGCAGGGGGCCAACGGGGTCATCCTGATCACCACCCGCCAGGCCCGAAAGGGGGAGACCCGCTTCACCTTTTCCTCCCAGGTCGGGATCAACGAGCAGCCACGCAAGCTGGACATCATGGACGGCCCGACCTGGGTGGAGACCATGATAGAGGGATATGTGAATTACCATACAGACCGAAACCGGGATCCAATCGACAGAAGGCAACAGGCCATCGGCATATGGGGTGACCCGGCCACTGCCCCCACCTACGACTGGCAGGAAGAGCTGACCAGGGCGGGGGCGATGCGCAATGTCAACTTTTCCGCTTCGGCCGGGCTGGACAACACCCGGGTCTATTTCTCCGGTTCGTACGATTATGAGGAGGGGGCCGTGATCGGCAGCGACTTCGGGACTTTCCGGTTTCGCTCCAACATCGACCACCAGTTCACCGACCGCCTTACCGTGGCCACCCGCCTGAGCGCCTCCACTGCCACGTCCAACGGGCTGATCACAGGCAGTGCGAACATCAACAGTCCCTTCCACGGCGGCTACACCCAGCGCCCGATCGATGCCATCTATACGGAGGATGGCGGCTACAACCACAACGACTGGATCCGGGTGAACCTTGTGCAGCAGCTGAACGAGAACATCCGCATGGCCCGGACCAACCAGTTGCGCGGGAGCGTGACGGCCGTATACCAGATTTTGGACAACCTGGCATTCAGATCGCTGTGGGGAATCGATTACCGTACGGTCAGGGACCGCTCCCATACATCGGCCTTGCTGCCCAGGTATATCAACAACGGCGGCAGCACCACCGAACGCTTCCGGGAGACCAGCGGCTTCAACACCAACCAGCTGCTGGAATACTCCAATGTGTTCGGACAACACAGCCTGGTGCTACTGGGTGGTTTCGAATACCGGCAGAACGACCGGGAGAGCTTCACCGCAAGCGCCCAGCAGTTTCCCAACCCCATCTTCCACCACCTGGATCTGGCGGCCGAGCTGCTGTCCGTCTCGGGGGGGACGACCCATTCCAAGTTTGCCGGAATCTTTACCCGGGCGGACTACAACTTTGACAGGAAATATTTTCTGACCGGTAACCTGCGCTACGACGGTTCCTCCCGCTTCGGGGCAAAGAACCGCTGGGGGCTGTTCTATTCCGGCGCCTTTGCCTGGGATGTGCACCAGGAGGCATTCATGCAGAATGTGGACTTCCTCAACCAGTTGAAGTTCAAGTCAAGCTACGGGATCACCGGCAACTCGGAGATCGGAGACTTCTCTGCTCGTTCCATGTTCGGATCCGGGGGCACCTATGAAGGAAGTACGGGCCTGCGTCCTTCCGGGCTGGGTAACGACATGCTCACCTGGGAGGAGGCGCATACCCTGGACATCGGGATCGAGTTCTCGGTGTGGAATTACCGTATCTACGGGGGCATCAACCGCTTCAACCAGCGCAACAAGAACCTGTTGCTCTACGCCTGGCTTCCGACCGACAGCGGTTTCTCAGGCATTGACCGGAATACGGGAGAAGTGAAGAACACCGGCTGGGAACTGGACCTGGGCGGCCGTTGGTTTACCTCGGATGATTTCAGCTGGTCCACCCACTTCAATTATACCTACCAGACCAATGAGGTGGTTTCCCTGGTCGACGGACTGGATTTCATCGGGTCGACCGTTCGGGTCGGAGAGCCCCTGGACATCATCTGGGGCAACCTGTTTGCAGGCATCAATCCCGCCGACGGCCGGGCCATGTGGTATGACAAGAACGGGAACATCACCTACACCCGCAGCAGCGACGACCAGCAGGTGCTTGGCAAATACTCCCCGGACCATTTCGGGGGCCTGACCAACCAGATCCGCTACAAGAACTTCACCCTGACGGCTTTCTTTCAGTATGAATACGGGCGCAACACCACCAACTCCACGGTGGGCCGAAGAATGCAAAGCGTCGGATCGGAACGCGGTTTGATGGCACGGGTGGCCGAGCTGGCCTGGAAACAACCCGGCGATATGGCCGAACTGCCCAGGCATTACAACTCCACCTCCTTTATCGGCAGCAGCGGACACGACCACACTTCCCTGTATGTGAAGGATGCTTCCTACATCCGTTTCAAGGAACTGAGGCTCGATTTCCGGCTTCCCAGGCATTGGGCCGAAAGCGCCCGCCTGAACCAGGCAAGCATGTTTGTACAGGCACGAAATCTGTATACCTGGACGACCTACCCGTTCGGGGATCCTGAAGTGGACGGCGAAAGCACGGGTGGTTATCCCCAGTCCCGCCAGATCGCGCTCGGAATCAATATAGGTTTTTAATCTTAAACGAATCGTCATGAAATATATAAAGCATATCAAATTCTTGATATTGAGTGTCATGCTGGTGGCTGTCGTCGCATCCTGCGAGAAATTGCTGGACACGGAACCCACCACCAGGGTGAGCTCCGACGTGGTGGTCACCACGGCGAGCGGGATGGACGCCATCCTGACCTCCGCCTACGACCGCCTTAGGGAAGAAGACCTGTACCGGTACTGGATCCCTGCGGCACCGGAAGTGCTGGCCGACAACTCCCAGCTGCACCCGGTGAATTCCGGAAGGTTTCGCAGCCAGGCCGAGAACCAGCCCGGCAGCCACTTTCCGACGGGGACCTGGTCCACGGCCTATAGGCTGATCAACGAGGCCAACATCATCATCGACGCGGTGGACAAGACCGAGACCAGCCAGGCGCACAAAGACCGCCTGCTGGGAGAATCCCTGTTTCTGCGGGCCATTAGCTACCAGGAACTTCTGCGCATCTATGCCTATGAACCGATGCATCCCAAGGCCTCCGAGTGGAACCGGGGCGTGATCATGCGCACCACCCCGGTGCTGGGCCTGAGCGAGGCCGACATGAGGGCCCGCGGAACCATCCTGGAAGGGTACCAGCAGGTGGAAGCGGATTACCTGGCGGCCATTCCCTTATTGGATGGCAACGACCGTGGGAGCGTGTATTTCGCCGATGCGGCGGCGGCCCATGCCGGGCTGGCGCGACTTTACCTTTATTGGGAGAGGTGGTCGGATGCCCTGACCCACGCCCAGAATGCCTACTCAAAAGCCAAGGGCAGCTTGCAGGATTTCAGTTCGTCCGGAAATATCTACGATCAGTTGCCCAACCCGGAATCCATCTTTGAACTGTCGTTCGACCAGACCCACGGCAGCAGCGGCTCCCTCAATGCCGTGACACATCCCCCTCCGGGGTGGTTCGACGCGCTTCCGTCGGATGAGCTGCTCGCGTTATATGAGGAGGCAGACCTCAGAAACAGCCTGTTTGCGGTCCATACGGATGGCTACCCTTACATCCTGAAGTATACCGCCACCGTGGGCACCAATACCGACCACATCCCGGTCTTCCGGGTGGCGGAGATGCTGCTGATCCAGGCCGAGGCCCATTATGAGATGGGCAACGGACCCGCCGCCATCCAGGCCCTGGAGACCCTGCGCTCGCACCGCGGGCTGCCTGCCTATGCCAACCCTCCGGCCGGACAGGCCCTGCTGGAGGAGATCTATGACGAACGCCGCAGGGAGCTGGCCTTTGAGGGGCACCGCTGGTTCGACCTGAAACGCCGGGCGATGGATGTGCCCAAGCCGGCCGGGCCGGGAAATTTCCCCGTGCCATGGGATGATTTCCGGATCCTGTCGAACCTGTCGACCACCGAGGTGGAGAACAATCCCTTGCTTGAACAGAACCTCGGGTATTGATCGGAATGGGCGATTTAGAAACCAAAAAAGTACAGCAATGACATTCAGATATATAAGAAAGGCATTCATCAGCATCGCAGCGGCCCTGGCCTTCACGGCCTGCCTGCCCGACAACGTCACCCTTTATGACGGACCGCTGCTCGTGGAATTCGCGCTGCAGTCGGGCAACCCGACGGCCCACTACAGCTGGAGCTCCACAGGAAGGTTCTGGAACACGGAGATCCGTGGCAGCTCCTTCCCCGACACGACCATACAGTACCAGCTGATCGGCCCGCACCAGACCATGGCGCTGCAGGTCGGCTATTACGTCGCCCCCGAGGTTTACCGGGATGTTGCCAACAACGTGCTGACCCCCACCCAGCCGGAGGGCTCGGAGGGGAGCGACTGGGTGCGGCTGGCCACCACCGCCGTAGAAGGGGTGGACTACCAGCTGCTGGACGGGGGCGTGAGCACCCTGCCGGCCAACAGCAGCTTCGGCAAGCTGCGGTTCAGCACCTCACCCACGGGCGATAAGTACCTGTATTTTGTTTTGACTGAAATGGATCTCACCCCCAGCCACAATGCGAGGGTGTTCCGGCTCAGGATACGGCCTTAGCTTGCTTTGGTTTGTTTGTTAGTTAGGTTTGGTTAAATTGAGTGATTAAACGGGAAGAAAGGCCGCCGCAGGGCGGCTTTTCTTCCTTTATCCCCTGGCCGGGGCAGGCGTTCAAACAATTAATGAATGGCCGCCGTTGTTTTTAACAGGCCCTGCGGTCACAAAATTAAAATGCGATATGATGATGACAAAGAAGACACACCTGGCCGGTTTATTTGCGCTGGCCCTGCTCATGGGCACCCTCCCCCCGGCAGGCTGCGGGCAGAACGGCGCGGAACCTGAGCAGTTCGAAAACCCTTTCGGAAATATCATCGCCGAAGAAGGCTATTTCGACGGTCCCTACATTCTGTACCAGGGGGACCAGGCGGTGGTCATCCGGGTATCCCCGTCCGGAGAGGGCGCCCTGCTTACCAGGGATTCTGTTTCGTTGGCGGACCTGAATGTTCGTCCCTTCGAGGTCTTTCCCGCCGAGAGCGGGCCGGACGGGCTGCCGCTGGCGCCTTTTCAGGTGCGCTTGTTCGACTACCAGGCCAGCGATCAATGGGACTTTGAACAGCCGGAGAAGCTGCTCGCCCTGTCCGACATCGAATGCAGCTTCTCCAATACCGAGTCCATCCTGCGCGCAGGGGGCGTGATCGATGCGGACTACAACTGGACATTCGGCACCAACCACCTGGTGGTGAACGGGGACATGTTCAGCCGCGGGCACGACATGATGGCCCTGCTGTGGCTGATATACAAGCTGGATAACGAGGCCCGGCAGGCCGGCGGGATGGTGCACGTCATCATCGGCAACCACGAAGCCATGAACCTGAAAGGGGATGTGCGCTACGTCAGGCCTCGCTACCTGGAGTTCGTGGAAAAGGCCGGCCTCGAATACAAGGGGCTGTTTGATGAACACAGCGAGCTGGGCCGCTGGCTGCGCACCAAAAACACCCTCGTGCGCATCGGCCGCAACCTCTTCGTCCACGGCGGGATCAGTCCGCAGTTTCTGGAACTGGAACTGTCTCCCGCGGAGGTGAACCGCCTCGTGCAGCGCGACCTGGGCAAGCAGACGGATGAGCTGGACGAGGTCTCCCGGCAGGTGTTCGGCTCCCTGGGACCCCACTGGTACCGGGGCATGGTGCATACCACGGAGGACCGTCAACCGGTGTTTGCGGAGGACATGCCGCCGCTTTTGGACTATTTCGATGCCGACCGCTTCATCGTGGGGCATTGCAAGGGCGAGAACGTGTTCAAGCTGCGCAATAGCAAGGTGGTGGTGGTCGATGTGAACCACAGCCGCAACCGTGCGGAAGGCCGGGCCCGGGCGCTGCTGATCGATAAGTCGGGAGGTGCCGAGAGGCTAGCCAGGCTCCGGGATGACGGGGTGTGGGAGCCGGTAGAGGTCGTGGCAGATTGAGCGGGTTGCCGTCTGTGCCATCATCATGTCTGCCGGGGTCATGATAGGCAAGGACTGGCCACCCCCGCCGACAGGCAGCGGGGAACCGGCCGGATCAGCCCGCAACTCCTGAGCCTGCCCGCTTCTGCGGAACAGGCGGTGATTCCTTGGCGTCAGGGCTTGTTTTTATGCCAGCAATGGCTATTTTTGCATGGGTCCTGTCGGGACCACGCAAAGGCAATCATGGACCGTATGGCCGGGCTGGTCACCTGGACTCATCACCGGCCGCTAAGCGACAAATAATGAAAAATCCAAATGGTTTCCGCCGCCGCATTCTGGCGGGCATCGCCCTGATGGCGCTGTCCCTGCCGTGTGTCTTGCCGGCGAAGGCGCAAAGTGTGACGGGCCCCGCCCCCCACAGCTTCCGCAACGAATTCGTCGTCCAGGGCGGGGCGGGCATGCGCAGCCCTGGTTTCGACATGCTTACCGGCTGGACGCCCGACTCCCTGCCGGTCTGGTTTTACGGGCAGACCGAGCTGGTCGCCCGCCTGACCAACCAGTTGCAGGCCGATGTGTCCTTCCTGAACGGGCCGGTGGTGTTCTACCGCAGGCCCCTCTTTCAGGCAGATGCCGGCTATGCCCGCTGGCTTGGACCGCTGCTGCGGGCTTCCGTGCATGTGGCCATCGGCAGCAGCGACGTGGACGGGCGGCTGCGCATGGCCTCCTATGCCTTTGAGGCGGAGGATCCCGTGGCCCGCGAGCTGACCGCCTACCTGAGCGCAGGCATCAGCTATACCGGCTTTTCTGCCGAAGGCAGCTACTACTGGCTGCCCGGGGAAGGGCTGAGGCCCCTGCTGGGGGTAAGGCTGGGTGTCAGCCAGATCAGCTGGAACGACCCGTCCATGGAGGTGGAAGGGGTGCAGTTCCTGCTGCCCGGACCAGAGAAGATGACCGCCTTCACCGCCGGGTTCCATGCCGGCGCGCGCTGGACCCTCCCCGGGGGACGATCCGGCCTGGAAGGACGGCTGTTCTATATGCACTTCTTTTCGGAAGAGGCCGCCCAGGTGCCGGGACTGGCGCTCAACGTGTTCTTTGCGCTGTAGCGGCCTGCATCCGGCCAGTATGCCAGGACGTATCCAGAGTTTACAGGCCCGGAGCCCGGGCCGTGAAAGCCTTTTGATCGCGGTGACACAGGAGCTCGATCACCTGCCTTCCTGACAGGGCGGCGATCACCGTGCCGGTGAAAGGGGCCGTCCACTGCCCGGCCATGTGCAGCCCTGCCAGACCGGGCAGATGCCGTAAGGGATCCTGTTGGTTCATGTTGGCGGGGTTGATGTACCAGCCGTCGGGAGAGCCCTTCCAGTTGCCGGTATAGCGGACATAGGTGGCCGGGGTGGGCACGTCCGCCACCTCCACCTGCCCGCTGATGCCGGGCCAGCGCCTTTCCAGCCGGTCAAGCACCTCCCGGAGGATGCGTTCCTTCTCTGCCCTGTATGCGCCCTGGTCGCGCGCCAGCTCCTCCCAGTATTCGTATTCGGTATCGAACCATACCTCCAGTACCGACTTGCCCTGCGGGGCCATGCTCTTGTCGAAGCAGTGGTGCAGGAGGGTGATCCATGGAAAGTCGCGGCCACCCACCCGCACGGGTTCTTCCAGCTCCATCAGGATACTGTGGGGCTCAGCCGAAAGATCCCGGTTCACCCCCAGCATCACATGCACGATGGGTTTGACCGGCGTCCAGTGCTCATACATATGGCGTATCCTGTCATCGATGTAGCGCTCCTGAAGGATGCGGTAAATGAGGGTCTGCCCGTCCGCGGCCCAGACGACCTCGTCCGATGCCAGCTCACTGCCGTCTGACAGTCGAACGCCCCCGACACGGTCCCCGCTGATCAACAGCCCGTCCACCTGCTTGCCATAACGGATCTCCCCCCCGAGGCGTTGATAGTATTCCGCCAGGTGGAAGGCCACCTGCTGCGACCCCCCCAGGGGGACGCCTGCTTCCGTCACCCCGCTTCTCATGAATCCGGCCATGGCCACAGCCGGGAAATCCGGCATCGGCCAGCCTGGCGAGTCCATAAAAAAACGCACGGCCTGCCTCAGGAAGGGATGCCGAAACCCTTCCGCAAATTCCTGCAAGGTCTTGTTCTTGTATCTGGCGAAAACGGGCAGAACCGGCAGGATGGCGGGAAGGACCCTCAGCCTGTCCCACAGCCCGCGGATTGGGGCCGGCTTCAGGCTGGCCGCAGGCATCATGTCCGGGCCGAAGACCAGCTTTGTAAAGGCTTTGATTTGCTTTTCGTCGGATGGGGAAATGGCCAGCATGGCGGCTTCCAGCTTTGCGCGGTCGGTCGTGATCAGCAGGGCGTCCCTCAATCCTTCCACCCGGGCCGTATGGTCGTGGTAGTGAAAACGGAAACGGCCGGCCACCCCGAGCTCCTTCCACATCTGGTGGAAAGGGCCCCCGCAGGAGCCGGTCAGCATGTGCATGCTGATGTCGAAGGTATAGCCTTTTCGTTTCCATGCGGTACATAGTCCGCCGGGCACGGAGTGCCTCTCCAGGATGGTGGTGCGGTAACCGTTCATTTGGGCGTAGCAGCCGGCCGACAGGCCGGCCATGCCGGCCCCGACGATGGTGATGGTCTTGTTCACGGCATGTTAAGATTAAGGGTTTCCTCGATCTGCCGGTAGAGTGCCTCCCCCTGGCTGGGGCGGCGGGCGGCACCCGCCAGGATCTCTCCTCCGGCACCGGCGATCATGTAAGTGGGCAGGGCCCCGCCGAAGCCCTGGCGCATCAGCTCCGCAGCCAGCTCCTCGTTATGGCGCAGGTGGGCGCCGGTTAGGTTCTGCTCCCTGAGGAAGCGCAGCCAGGTGGTCTCCTCCTCGTGACGGTCGAAGCTGATGTAGACGATGTCTACCCCGGCCGCCGCCAGAAAACTTTTCAGGGCGTCGTTGTGCTTGAACTCTTCCAGGCAGGGGCTGCACCAGGTGGCCCAGCAGTCGATCAAAAAAGGCCTGCCGGTGCCCAGGCGCGCCACGAGCTCCTCCAGGGAACGGATGGGCCCGTCCCGGTCCAGGATGCGCACCCCTTCGGGCATCTCCCACTTGGCCGCCTCGTAGGCCGCAAAGGCCCCGGGTTCGAAGCGGCGCATCAGCTCCTCTTCGAGCAGGGCCGCGGTGAGGCCCGTGGCCAGGACGGTCCCCTCTTCGTCCACCAGGTAGTTGCCTTCACGAAACAACTGCTCCGACAGGCTCGACCCCCTGCGGGCCACGTCCGCATCCAGCTCCACCAGGTTGACCCAGGGGAGTTGTTCCTCCTCCAGCCACCGGAGCCATCGCCCGTGCCGGGACTCCGGCACGATGGTCACAATCTGCAGTCCCTGGTCGCGGTAACGCTCGTAAAGGGGCAGCAGCTGCCGGCTCTCCCGGGTGGAGTTGCCGCACCAGGAGCCCGACTTCTCCACGTAGGTGAGGCTGCCTTCAGAGACAGAACGGAAGGCCACCAGGTCGCCGGCGGCATCAGCCAGTTGGAAGTCCGCCGCCCGCTCCCCGGGCCGGTTCATGGGATCCTTCATGGCCAGCCACTGGGAGCGCAGCTCGATGAACTCGCGGGAGTGCCGCAAGGCCGGGTCCCTGACGGCCTTGAGGTAGCGTGCCACCTGCTCCGTGCTGAAAAAATCAAAATGCTGTACCCATGTGCTGAACATGCTGATGCTTAGAAAATTGTCGGCATGCTCCAGGCCCCAGGCCAGCAGCTCCCGGTGGGTCTCCGGGGATTCGGTGTCGGCCGCGGCGAAGCGTTCCATCAGTGCCGGACGGGCCTCCTGCATGGCCAGGTTGTAGGGGCCCTGCAGGACCCGGGAGCCCTGCCACATGGATTCGGTGTCCAGCTCCACCTCGATCACCCCCGGTTCCACCACAAACTCGAACACATCCCCCAGTTCCATGCTCAGGAAGGCCATGGTGCCGTATAGGTGGTCGGCCGTGCCGTGGTATTCGAAGCGGTGGTCGTTGACCGGGATCATGATCTCGTCTCCCAGCCTGCGGCTTTCGGAGATGTAAATGTGACCGGATTCGATGCCCGGCACATGCCCCTGAAAGGTGAACTCAAATGGCTGCGGGGCCCTGCTGCAGGCCGAAAACAAGGCCAGCAGGGCCAGGGTGGTCAGAATATGTCTCATGGGTTGCTGTGTTGGTTTTTTACGATGGCCAGGACGGCGCAGGTGATCCGGTCGGCATTCACCTGCCCTTCCTTTTCCTGGTTCCGGATATAGTCATGAAACAGGCCTGCCTTGTCCGCGTGGCGCGCGGCCAGCTCCAGGCAGCGCCTGTGCAGGCTGGTGAAGATCTTCGCCTCATCCCTCAGGATCCTTTCCCTTTCAACGGTCAGGCTTTCGCTCATCCGCATCCCTGCCTGGTCGATCTGTTCCAGGAGCTCTCCCTTTTTGAGGATGAGGGGGTGGCTGAAATCGCTGCCGTCCTCTATAAAGCCATCGTCCGCGATGATGACGCCCCCCGGGGCCAGAATCCCTGACAGGGAGCGCAGGCTTTGCCTCCAGTCGCCCAGCACCGGACCGATCGCCCCCAGGATGATGGCGTCGCTTGGGGGCAGCCCATGCACCTGCTCCCGGATGTCACCCACCTCGAACCGGCACAGCGAAGAGACCCCGTATTCGGCCGCCTTTTCCCGTGCAATACGGATGAATTCCGGCACGGCGTCGATGCCGTGGCACCGGCATCCCAGGCGGCTGGCCAGTCGGACCGACACGGCGCCCTTGCCGCAGCCCAGGTCGAGCACCTGCAGCCCTGTGCAATCGCCGAAGTGGGCCCGCATCAGCCGGATCACCATGGCGGGATCGGTCCCGATCTCCCAGATGTCCTGCAGGATGTAGGGCAGGAAGGGATAGATACCCGGGTCGGTGCCGTCCATGGCACGGACCACGCTTTCTTCGATGGACAGGCCTTGTGTTGTCATGCCGGGGGCGCCTGGTTGTATTGTATGTCTTCGATCTCCAGCTGCAGCCAGGTCCAGTCGCCCTGGGGCAGCTTCCAGGTGGCCTCCATGTCGGAGGGTACCCGCAGGCCCCCGAAGGTCTTGTAGCCGTTGACCGTCAGCACCCATTCGTGGCGCTCCGCCCCGGGGACATTCTCCATGTACCGCATGGCCGAGAAGCGCACGAAATCGCCCTGCTCATCAAAATAAAAGGTGCCGCTGCCGCTGGTGCCGTCCAGGGTAATGGTGGCCCGGGCCGAAAAGCTGTCGAGGGCCTCCCACCGGATATGCGGACTGGCGGCCAGGGAAGGAAACCACACCAGCTCCCCCAGATACCGTTGCAGGGTCCCTTCGCTGAGCATGTCCCCCTTTTCGTTGACCACCGGGAGGAGGGAGTTCACCTTGATGAGCATTTCTCCCTGCCCGTCCACCATCCGGTCACGTCCCCGGAAGTGCAGCAGGGCATTCATGCGCACATCGACCGTCCAGATGAAGGCCGGCGGCTCCGTGGTCGTATACTGCAGGGCCGCGGCCCCGTACCATGTTTCCTGTTCCGGCCGGAGTCTCATGCGGGCCCGCTGCACCACCCTCCCGGTATGGATTGCGGGCCGGCTCAGGGCGCCGGAGCGTCGCAGCCAACGCTGCACCGGCCCGGGCAGGCCCTGGATGTCTTCCTGCTGCAGGGCAGGGGGGGTAGCCTGACCGGCCCGGGACAGGAGCTCCGCCGTTTCCCGGCCGGCCATACGCTGGAACGACCAGCTGCCGAAGGCCGTCAGGGCGGCTCCCAGAACGAAGACCAGGACCACCGAAAGGATGATCCAATGCAGTAAGGTGAGCATAAGGCTTGTTTTCATCATGTTTTCAGTATGGCGTAGCGGTACTCGTCCCAGAGAGCGCCGTTTTTTTCAACGGCCAGCCTGGCAATCCCTTCCAGGGCGAAGCCGCATTTTTCCAGGACCCTCATGGAGGCCGTGTTGTAGCTGAATACCCCCGTATGGATGCGCACCAGACCAAGGCTTTCAAAGCCCCGGGCGACCATCAGCCTGACGGCCCGGGTGGCGATTCCCTTGTTCCAGAAAGGTTCCCCGACGAAATAACCGATTTCCGCCCCCCTGCGGTACACATCCATCCCGGGGGTCAGGCTGATGTTTCCGGCATAGGCGCCCCGGTATTCAATGGCGAATGCGGTTTTCGGATCCTGGGCGTCGGTCATCCGTTTGAATGTCCTCGCGTCTTCCAGTGTATACGGACTGGGGAAAGCGTCCCGGAGGTTCCGGCTGACCTTCGGGTTGTTTGCGTAACCGGCGAGCAGGGGCAGGTCCGCTTCCGTTAACTCCCGCAGGCGGACATCGCCGACTTGTACATGGGCTTCCATAGGCTATCCTGCATTCCTGACGGCGTCGATCACCACGAAGGGCACACTCAGGGTGAAGCGGCCCTGCTCCTCCGCCAATTGGTTGATGCGCGCCTCGATGAGCGCAAAGATCTTGTCCCGCCTGTCCCCGGGGACGATCTCCCTCCAGCTTGCCGCAAAGTCCGTGCGGATGCCATGATGCCGCAACATGCTGGTTCCGTCCACAAAGGTATAATGAAACTCGTCATGGAGGACCCGTCCGACGAAAAAACCATGCTCTTTGATCCGTTCCAGGAATGCCTCCAGCGGCAGGCGCTTTTTGCGGATGTGCGCGCGCATGGTGTCGATGCATTCCTCCAGGCCGGTTTCGTTCAGCACCTGCTCCATGACATCGTAGAACGCCATCATCGTGCCGTCCAGGTTCACCGTCTGCAGAAACTGCCCCCCGGGTTTGAGCACCCTGGCGCATTCATGGAGCACCTGGCTCAGGTCCTGCACATTGTTCAGGCCGTTGTTGCTCACGACCAGGTCGACCGAGGCGTCCTCCAGCGGGATCTGCTCCGCCACGCCCGCGATCAGCTCCGCCTGGGTGATGCCGAAGCCTTCGATCTTGCGGCGTGCCCTGTCGAGGCCCGCCTCCCAGGGGTCCAGCCCGATCACCCGGCAGCTTTCGCCCAGCCTCATGGCCAGCTCGGTGAGCGGGAAGCCCGTGCCGCAGCCAATGTCCAGGGCCGTGATCCCTTTGCGGTAGCGCACGTTCCCGAGCAGCTTCAGCCCGAAAGGGGCAGACCAGAAGGGGAGCTCGTCGGACAGGTCCGCCGGCTGCCGCGGGTTTGTAGGGATTACTTGGCGGTGTTTCATGGCTGCCGGCGGCTTTTCTCTTGTTCCACCTGCCTGACGGTATGCATCAAAAGTTCGGGTCCCCCGGAGTCTCCGTGTCCGGGGATCACGATGCGCGCCTCCGGATAGGCCCCCAGGACCCGCCTGACGGTCATGTCCCATTCCTCCACCACGGCATCGGCCAGGTTGCCCAGGCCCTGGAAGGAGGCCGCCCGGACCAGGCATCCGCCGAAAAGGATGCCGCTGTCCGGGATCCAGACGGTGACGTTGTCGGTCGTATGCCCGCCCCCGAAATAGCGGCATTCCACCCGCTCGCCTTCAAAATCGATGGAGAGGGAGCCGTCGAACAGGATCCTGGGAACCGGCAATCCCCTGTCCCGGCAGAGTCCGGCTGTCAATCCACTGGCGACAGATTCAGCCCCCATGGCGTGCACATGCTCCAGGCCGCCGATGCAATCGTCATGGAAGTGCCCGGCAACCAGGATGGCAGTCCGGGCCTTAAGCGAATCCTCCAGATAGCGGGTGAGTCGTTCTGTCAGTTCATTGGTCATCGGGGTGTCCACCATCAGGGCACGCCCGCGTCGTACCAGCACGAGGCCGTTGGACGAAAACCGGCCCCATCCCTCCGCTTCGAACCAGCTCACATGCACAAAGACAGAATCCCCCAGGGAGACCAGTTGAAGGTCTTTGTCGATGACGATCGTCGGATGGGTCTGTGCGCCGGCGGCGGGCATTGCCAATGCCATCGCCAGCAGCAGGGAGGCGGACCGGGCCGCTCTTTTCAGATTGATCATTTGCCTGTCAATTCAAGCCCTAAATGTAGGAAGAAATTCAATGTATCCACAGGACCAGATCCCGGATCGCCAGTGCCAGCTCCACGAGGCGCTCCTCTTCCACGATGCCCGGGTTGTCCCTCGGGGTATGGGTGATGTCCTGCGTGTCGAGGTGTTCCAGGAACCAGGCCGAGGTGACGGCAATGGCCGGGCGGCCTGCCTGCAGGAAGATGCTGTGGTCGCCCTGGTACCAGGGGCCTCCCTGGATGATTGTCGGATGCTTCTGCAGGACCTGGTCGAAGGCCTGCTGCCATGCACCGTCCAGCCCGAAGGGCGAGAAGGCCGAGGGCCCTTCCTTGTACCCGGCCCCGTCGATGTTGATGTTCAGCAGCACCTGGTCGAACCGTCCCTGGTGCTGTTCAAGGTACTTCATCTGCCCCGGGGCGGCGTAGTAGTCCTCCCCGTTGAAGGCAACCAGCTCCACCGGGATGTGGCCCAGGTAATCTTTCAGCAGCCCGGCCAGCAGCAGCAGGACGGCGACCCCCGTGGCATTGTCGATGGCCCCCGGGCTTCCCTTCTTGGCGTCGATGTGGGCGGAGATGACAAGGCGCCTGTCCCCGCTGTCCCCTTTGCGCCCCAGCACGTTGAAGGCGGTTTCGGGGATGCGCCGGGCCCGGGATTCGAGCCGCACGGAGCGCCCCACACAGTTCAGGAGGCGGGCCCCTTCGATGTCTTTCATGTAGACGTTGGGAATGTCGAAGTCCCCGTCCTCGAACAGGGGGAAGGGATAGCTCCCCCCGGCCAGGGCTGCGTTGCGCCCGGTGGCGCAGGCAAGGGCCTTCACCCCGCTTTTTTCCAGGGCGGCAATGATGCGCCGGTGCTCTTCGGGGTTGTAGAATACGAAGTTCTTGGGCATGACCTGCTCGGCGGCAACGGCCCCGTGCAGCAGCAGGATCTTGCCGTGCAGACCGGTCCCTTCGATCTCCTCCACGCAGGACGCCTCGGCGAGTTCGCCCTCCGCAGAGCATCCCAGGGAATAGGGGCCGGAGAACACCTCGAAGGATTCATGCCCGCATTCCAGGCTGGCGCCATCGCTGTGCCAGTCCATCACCTCCAGGGGCGTTTCTTCCACCAGCCAGTCATGAGCCCGCAGCTGGTCGCGGAAGTAGTCCGTAGCCTGTCGGTTGCCCCGGCTGCCCACGGCCCGGTTTCCGATGTCGGTGCACAGCACCTGCAGGTGCCGGATGGCCTCGTTCAGAAGTTGTTTCCTGTTCATGGTCTGATGTGTTGTTTTCCGGTTTTATTGCGGCAGCTTGTTCAGTACCTGCAGGACGAAATCCCGGATGCCGCCTGCATTCAGCGCGCCGGTCACATGGCCGTTTTCCAGGACCGCCACCGGGTGGCCCTCATAGCTGCGGGACTGTATATCGAATTCGATGAACTGGTCGTGACGGGCCAGCAGCGGAAACACATTGGCCGCCGCCACCCGGCCGAACGCCTCGCTGAAGTTCAGCCTTTGCCGGATCTGTTCGGGGTGCTCCAGGGCCAGTTTGCCGGTCAGCCGGCTGTAGGCACTTTGCAGGAACAGCTCCCCCAAAAAGGTGCCGGCCATCACCGGCACGTAGGCGGTGGACGAGTTGTACAGGCTGCGGTGCAGGTTGGTCGCCCATCCCCCCAGGCTGATCCCGCAGGTGATGACGGGCTGGTCGCTGTGTGCCCTTATGGCGCGCACCAGGGCCTCGTTGAGGGCGACCGAAGTGGCGAGCATCGTCATGAAAGGCTGCAGGCCGGTCATCTTCTCCTTGTATTCCTTCAGGGAACCGTCGTGGTAAGGGGCGCGCACCACGATCAGGTTGGCGGCGAAGTCCTTTCGGGCCCGCACAAACACATGAAGAAAAGTGTTCTTGGCCGGTTTCCGGAAGTCGAACGGCCTTTCGTTGTTCCCGTGGTGGTAGATGATCGTCGGATGCTCCCAACCGAGCCACTGGGCCACCCGGTAGGCCGTCCCAGTGACCCCGGAAGGGGTTGTGGCCGTCAGTTCGTGAATGGCTTCTCCCGCGGGGTTTCCGGCATCCACGCCGATGGCCCGCACCAGTTCCTCAAAGGAGGGGCTGTCCAGGCTTTCAGAGAAGAATTTCTTTTTGCCTGCGGCCAGGGCCCCGATGCGGGCCGTGAGCCTGTCCAGGAAGATGTGTTTGTTCATTGGAGGAAGGTAGTTGGTTCTGTCTGACTGAAAGGCTTGATTATTTTGTTCGTAAAATCAAAAAGGTATTGAGAATGGCGAAAAACAGGATGAGGCCGAACATCAGCAAAAAGGGCCATTCTCCTTTCTGGGCGAAATAGCCCGAGCTGTTCACCACGGTATAGGCCAGCATGCCCTGGGCAAATACCGCCACATGCCTTCCTGCGTTACCGGGCCGGCGCAGCAGCACAAAGGCAAGGATCAGCAGTCCGGCCGTGAGGGCCTCCGCAACCAGGTGAAAGGAAATGCTTACGGGGGCCGTTTCCAGCTCCGGCACATTGCCGGTGATCAGGAACATGGCCCATTGCAGGATCATTCCGATCCCGATGACAAGAGAGGAGATTCTGGCTGTTTTCATCACCTGTAAATTGGGAGATGACTATCCGGCGAACCGGCCGGTTCAATCCGCTTTAACAAAAACCAGGCCGGAAAATTCGAGGATTCCCTCCTGCAGGTTGAGCCGGACCGGCTCCCGGGAATACCTGCCGAACCCTTGCAGGACGGCGGTCTGCTCATCCAGGGGCAGGAGGATTTGCTGGATTGGCTGGCCGATGCCATAGGTATCGCGGACAATCTTTTCCGGGAGCATGCCAAGGTAGAGGGCGTTGTCTCTTACGGAGAGGCTCAGGCTCTCGTAGAACAGGGCGGACCCGGCCTCGCAGGGAGAGACGCTCCGGTAGCTTCCCGCCGCCTGCGCCCAGGCATCCGGAATGGCTTGCGGTTCGTGGTCCCGGCGCCTGCCAAAGGGAGTCAGCTGTCCGTTGTTCAGGTAAAACAGGATGTGCTCGTCGCCCATCTTTCGGACCTTCAGGTAAAACCCGTCCTGGTAAGAGAAATAGCCGTCCTCAAAGAAGGTCAGGGGCGCGTGGAAGCCGCCTGCGCGGGCAAATACCTGGCCGTTTTCCTCCACCAGGCGGATGACGTTGTTTGCGGTCACGTAGTGTCCCGTGACCTGCCTTTGCATTTCGGGCGGCCAGGCATCCTCCCGTGGAAGAGAAGGCTCCAGGTGGCGTACTTCCTGCCCGGTCTTGACTCTCAGGGCCTCGTAGATCAGCTGGCGTGCCAGCTGCTCCACCAGGGGGTAGGAACCGGCGGTATTGCACAGCACCACCGTCCCGATGCCATAGGCGGGCGCCATCATGACCATGGTGTTGGCGAACATGGCACCGCCGCCGTGGAACACCAGCTGTCCTTCGAAAGGAGGGGGCAGCTCTTCCAGGAACACCGAAACGCCCATGCGGAGGTCGGTGTCCAGGAGCGCGTCCGTATTTTGGTGGGTGAACAGGGCCTTCAGGCTGGCTTCGGTCAGGATGTTTCTTTCTGGCCTGGCCCCGGGCAGCAAGCCCTCCAGGAAGTTCAGCATCTCAGGCACGTTGCTGTGGAGTCCGCCGGCTGCCATGTAATGGATGGGCATTTCTTCATACAAGCTGTCAGAGAACATGGTGTGGAAGCCTGTAATGCCGGGATGTCCCTTCCTTTGACCCCAAAAGCTATTGTGCATCCCCAACGGAAGCAGCACCTGCTCCCTCGCGTAGTCGTGATAGGGCATGCCTGTGGCTTCCTTAATGACCAGCCCAAGCATCTCAAAGCCTGGGTTGGAGTACAGGTGTCTGTACCCCGCTGGGGTGATCTGGGGGTGGCGGTTCAGGTACCCGAGTATGTCGGATGGTGTCACCGGGCAGTATCCCTGGGCCATGGACAGGATGTCGCGGGTCAGGCCTGAGGTATGGGTGACCAGGTGTTTCAGGGTGATGTCCGGGGATCCGGGATGGGGTCGTCGCAGGTTAAAGTCCGGAAGGTGGTCCGAAAGCCGGTCGTCCAGGCCAGCCTTCTCCTCCTGCACCAGCTTCATCAGCGCCGCCCCCGTGATCATTTTTGTGACGGAGGCCATGGGAAACAGCGTTTCGGCCTGGACATTCCCAAAGCCTTGTTCGAATCGGTGTCCGCCCTTGTCGATGAAGCCGATGGCGAGTCCGCCGATGGGGTTCTCCTCCAGGCAGGTCCTGGCCGTGGCTTCTGCCAGGCTGTCCAGGGAGGAATAATCGGGTGGGGGCGGTGCCCCTGCACAAGAGGCCAGCAGGGTGGCGGACAACAGGAATACGGAAAACAGGAAGGGAGCCTTCATATGTCGTAATGAATAATGTTTCTGCAATATGGACAGAATTTTTGACATGGCCCAGAGGACTTTCTCAAATATTTTCTCAAATGAATGTAATTAATAGGAGACAAAATGTAAAGTGTATTATACAAAATGTTATATTTACATTGAATTTTTAATCATTCAGGCGCAATGAAAACAAAGTATTTGATTCCGAATCGTTTCAGAAAAATCGGCTGGTTGCTGTTTCTGCCAGGACTGCTTCTCGGACTTTGGTATTTGCTTGGGCAGTCCGCCCCCGCATTCTTTGATGCCAAGGTGTTTGCCGTTGCGGGACAGCCTTTTTTAGGAAAAACAGTGCGCTTTTCTTTTATTGAAAACAACCTCTTGGATGAGCTGGCGGGGCTGCTGATCATTCTTGGCGCCCTGATGATTGCCTTTTCGAAAGAGAAGACAGAGGATGAGTTCATTACGAGGATCCGGATGGAGTCGCTGGTGTGGGCCACTTACGTCAACTATTTCATCCTCCTTCTGGCCATCGTGTTCATATACGATATGATATTCCTTTGGGTGCTTGTTTTTAACATGTTTACCATCCTGTTTTTCTTTATGGTAAGGTACCACTGGGTCCTGTACAAGACCAAAAAGCAGCTGCGTGATGAAGAATAGCATCAAGGTGGAAAGGGCCAAAATAAACATTACTCAGGCGCAACTGGCACTACTGGCGCAGGTGAGCCGCCAGACCATCAATGCCATTGAGCTGGGAAAATACAACCCGTCCACCATCCTGGCCCTGAAGATGGCAAAAGTATTCAATGCCCGGGTGGAGGACATATTTCAACTGGAGGAGGCTGACTGGAATTCGTAAGCGGCGGGTCCGGGCGCGTTACTTTTTCCTTTGCTTGACGTCCTTCTTTTGGTAGTCCCTGAGGATTTTCCCGAACTGCCGTTCCTTTCGGCGCCGCTCTGCCGCGGAGGTTTCGAAATGCGCCTTTTCCCTGGCGAGTTTCAGGAAATTCTCATAGGCATCCGGGTCCAGGTCTCCCGTTTCGACCGCCTGCAGGACGGCGCAGCCGGCCTCGCTGGTGTGGGTGCAGTCCTTGTACCTGCATTCTTCGGACAGGTGCAGGATGCGGTCAAAGGTCCGGTCCAGGCCCCCGCCCGCATCCGCGATGCCCACCTCCCGCATGCCCGGATTGTCGATCAGGATGCCGCCCGAGGGCAGCACGAACAGCTCCCGGTGGCTGGTGGTATGCCGGCCTTTGCTGGTGCTGAGGCTGGTGGCCCCGGTCCTCATCAGGTCCCCGCCTGCCAGCAGGTTCAGCAGGGTGGATTTTCCCACCCCGGAGGATCCCAGCAGGCAATAGGTCTTGCCAGGTTCCATGTGTGCGGCGAGCTCCCGCAGGCCCTGGCGGGTCTCGTTGCTTACCGGCAGTACGGGAATACCGGGGATCCTTTCGCGGAGGCTTTCGCAGGCTCCGGTGACCGCCTGCTCATCGACCAGGTCTGTCTTGGTCAGCACGATCACCGGCGCCACCCCCGATTCATGGCACAGGGTGAGGTACCTTTCCGTGCGGTTGAGGTTGAAATCCCGGTCGGCCGACTGCACAATGAATGCATAATCGACATTGGCGGCGATGACCTGTGCCTCCCCGGCATGTCCGGGCAATTGTCTTTTAATGACGGTATCACGCGGCAGGATGCCGTGGATGATGGCCAGGCCGGAGCCGTAGACCATGAGGGAGACCCAGTCGCCCACGGCGGGGAAATCCTCGCGGGAGCCGGCCGTGAACCGCATGTGCCCCGTCACTTCCGCTTCGAAGCTCCCTTCCCCGGTCCCGACCGTATAGCGTTCCTTGTGTGCCGCCAGGACCCTTCCCACCGCCAGGTGCTCGGGGAGGTGTTCCATTTTATAACGCTCCAGGCGGCTGGTGTATCCCAATTCCTGCAGAGTCATCTTGTGATTTATTTGTTAAAATGCAGGCAATCAGCCTGGGTACGGACGCTGGCCCCCGCGCCATGGTTCGGGGCACGGCATCATGGCCACCCAAAGGACTTTCAAAGGGTCATCGCCGGAGCGTTCATGTGTCCGGTCTAAATGATGGCTACCAGCCAAGGGACATGATCCGCTCCTTGTCCGATACGATGTCTTGCAGCGCGGCGGCATCGGGGAACCCTGCCCCCAGGATATCGGCATGGCTCCAGATCGTCCCCAGTTGTTCCGCATCCAGATAGAACTGAAGATTTTCACTGTTCAATATGACTAACAAAGATAAAAGATCCGAACTGCTCAAAAGGCCCTGCAGTCCTTCCCGGTCGAAAGCCACCCCCAACCGCGCCACGTCGGTGGCGATAATGCCCTGAAGGGTTTCCGCATAGAAGGCCAGGTTTTCGTCTTCGGTGAGCACACTTTTCTCTGACAAGGCATTCAGTGCAGGGGTATTCTGGTTGATGATGCTGGCAACGAACAGGTTGGAGAACAACAGGTCGTGCGCCCTGGCCATTTCCGGGTGGTCCCCCCTGTCTTCCTGGTCAAAGAATTGTTCCACGGCGACAATGAAATCGAACAGCACATGGCTCCGGTCGCTGGTCTGGGCCATGGCATTCGCGGCATTGTTCATGGCGGCTTGCAGGGCGATCTTGCTTTGATTGTCCAGGGCCTCAAGGGTGGCAAGGACCTCCAGCAACTGAAGGCGGGCATTGTCAAGAAAGAGGGAATAATCTTCCAGCCTATCGAGGGTCCTGGCGTGGGATATGCGGAATGCTCCGGCCCGGCCGGCAGCTTCCAGCGCAAACCGGATGTCGTCGGCCAGTTTGACGTTCGCCGCGTATTCGTACAGGAGATGATTTTTATAGGATTCCTTCAGGGAGGGATCCGCCAGCAGCTCGTTGCGCAGCTCGATGTCCTGCTCGGTGATCCTGACGTTTCGGTACTTGTCTACCCGGCCGATGGTGGCGACCGTTTCCGTGACGGACAGGCCCGGATTTGTCAGGGCCAGGCCAAGAATGATTCCTGCTGCGAAGGCTGTTAGAATACCGGTGGCGACAAGAAGGGTTGATTTGTTTTTCATGATGTGGACTTTTGTGGTTTATTTATCAGTTTCCGAGCAGTTTCACCGAAAGCAGCCATTGCCCCTTGGGTGGCTGTTGCCTCTCGAACATCCTGGCATAGCCTGCGGACCAGGTGGTCTTCAGGTAAGAAAAAAGGACCAGCTCCAGGTCGGTCTGTATTCCCAGGTTGAACAGGTTTCTTCCCCCTGCCTGTTGGAAGGGGTCGGTGGCCAGGTGGGTGCCGAACAGGGTGGTGTGCACATGGGTGGGATAAAGCCAGGTGGTGCCAAGGTTCCGCAACCTGAGGGGCCGGGTGCTGAGTTCCGCCATGGTGCGCACATAGCGGTGTGCGCTGATCTCGTCAATGGCTGCGCCGGGGAAGGCGATGCTTGACCGGTATTGCCTGGAGTCGCGCCAGTCGACATAGTTGTTGCGGAACCCGCCCAGGTAAAAATTCGACAGGGCCGATCCCCGCCTGCCGAACGATTGTCCGATGCTGTTGCGGATCCAGAAGCTGGTGTTCCGGATGCCGGGGACCAGGAAGCCGATGTCCTGGCTGGAGGTGATGGAGGGGTAGAATGCCTGTTGCGCGTAATAAGTCAGCCCCGACAGGGCCCATTTATATCCTTTTTCATCGTCAATGCCGCCCAGGGTCCGGCGGAGCTTGGAGATCTGAAGGCCCGCGGTGGCCGCCTGGAAGTCCCGGATGGGGGTCGCGATGTTCTGGTATTGCGGCAGCACCTCCAGGTCGCCGTAGGCATGGAACCCAAAATGATAGGACCAGCGGTAGGGGTCTTTCAGGGTGTTGTTTTTCTTGTGCTCCAGCCCGATGGCGTAGCCGGCACGGCTTCTTTTGGTGGGTCCGAACAGGTCGTAAAAGTCTGCCTTGTTGTAAGAGGATGTCAGGGTCCAGTTCCAGTAGCTCAGGTCGAGGTGTGCGTGGAGTTTTTGCTTGTCCTCATAGGGACTCCAGGGAGAGCCGGCCAGAAAGAGTTCTACCCTGCTGAGGCTCAGCGGATCGCTCCACAGCATCCGGTACCCTATAGCCACGGAGTTTTTATACCCTGCCACATCGGGCCAGGCATTGTTCAGGAACATTTCCTTCCAGGGCCTGTAGGGGCCTTCCCTGATGCGGGCGGTGTCGACAGGGGGGGGTGGGGGCAGGGACCAGTCTTCCACCACCGGGTGCCGCTGCACCACCTGGTTGCCTAAAAATTCAATGGCGTTGGCTTCATGAAGCACCTGCAGGGGAACCTTGCCCGGCAACATGCCGTCCCGGTAAAACCGCAATGCCAGAAGGGAGTCTTCCCGGAACTGCAGGGGCATGAATAATCCGGTGTCCGTATTGGACAGCAACTCGAAGGAGTCGTCTTCCAGTCCGACCCGCCAGATGTTGGACACCCCCGTGTAATAGGAGGTGCCGATCAGGTGGCGGCCGTCGTGGGAGAACTTGAACTGGGTCAGGGTGTTGTCTTCCAGTTTGTGTACCGTGCGGTAAGACCGGTTGCCGGCTTCCAGGGAGCCCGTCTCGAACAGCACCAGCTCCTGCTCGCCACGGATGCCGGACAGGGAAGCCGAGAGGTGTTTGCCGTCGGAAGAGATGTCCAGGTCGAATATGGCCTGGCCGAACGGGGCCACGAACAGGGTCACCGGCTCCTCATAAGGTTCGGGAATTTTCACCAGGGTGCTGTAGCCGTTGTTAAGCATGACGCCCCACAGGCTTCTGTCGGCGGGATTGAACACCAGGTCGCCGGTCCGGGTGAAAGGCATGACGGTCTCTTTTTTCCCGGAGGCCACGTCCACGCGGACCAGGCTGCGGTATTTGTTGTTGTGCTCGGTGATGTAGATATGCTCCCGCTTGGCATCGTAGGCCAGGTGGGTGGCGTAGTAGAGGGCCGGGGCATCCAGCTCGGCAATCCGGCGGACCCGGCCGGTGCCGACATCGATCTCCGCGATCTGGGAGATCACCCCGGGGTAATTGATGGCTGCATAGATCTTTTCCGTGTCCGGGTTGTACCGGAATGTGGATACGCTGCCCAGCGGCTTGTCCGTGATGGGTTCAAAGGGGGTAATGGGGTACTGCGCCACGTTTTTCAGGTTCCCTTCCTGGAA
Source organism: uncultured Bacteroidales bacterium (assembly GCA_964477035.1). Lineage (GTDB taxonomy): Bacteria > Bacteroidota > Bacteroidia > Bacteroidales > UBA7960 > SLSG01. Next base: position 15,618 of record CAYZCW010000016.1, on the reverse strand, counting down.
TTGCCTTTCAAACGCGATCCATTCATCCCAGGCCCGACCGACCCCTTTCCCGTAAACCTGCCGGAACTGGCCTGCGTAGAATGCCTTGCTGTCGTCCGACCTTAAGTAAAAGTCGCGCAGCTTTTCTATCCCATATTGACGGGCCAGGTAGGTGACAAACCGGGTGCCGTACAGATAGGCGTTGGCCCCCACCTGGAAATCGAGTGAAGTGCCTTCGGTTTCCAGGCCGACCACCGAGTGGATGGCCTGGTTTTCCTGTACCAGGCTGCGGAAATACATCTCGTCGTAATAGCCCATGGAGCGTCCCAGGCCGCCCGCCATCCAGGTCTCCATGAAGCAGGCGATGCCTTCCTGGTACCAGCGGGGGGCATACCACCTGGGTACGGTGACATAGCTCCACAGGGCCGAAAGGGGCTGCCTTTCATCGCGCCGCACCTTCCCGAAAAATGCGCTTCGCCAGAACCGGTCCCTGTCGTTGGGCTTGTCGGTCATCACCACGTGGGTGAGCTCATGGTTGAACAACCACTGAAACCGCTCACTGGAGGGAATGATGCTGAAAGCAAAGTTGTAGGGGCCGATGCCGATAAAAACCTGGTTCAGGGGCATGGTGATGGCCCCGCCATTGCCGTAGTCCTGGAAATCATTCAACATCACATACACCTTGCCCGGGTCGTAATCCCACAGCTCCTGGTGGAAATCCATGGCGTTGTCAAACGTCCTTAACACATGGGGTGTGAGGTAGGTGTACCGGTTGCCCAGGTACACCAGCTGGACCCTGTCGGAATCCATTTGGTGGGCGTCCTGGGCCAGGATCCGAACAGGTCCGGTAAGTCCCAGGATGATAAGCCACAGCGACAGTACTCTAACCTTCATGATCAGGGAGAAATCGGGAGTAAAACTGGTTTATTTCAGGACCGGCGGTGGGGGTACACAGACATTAGTGCCATTGCAATTGTTCCTTCGACTGCATCATGTCACTCAACCGGCTGGCGTCATAAAATATACTGCCCGCAAGTGACTGGGAGCCCAGGCCGGTTCCTTCCCTCAGGTTTTCAGCATCGAAAATGATCATGATACTCCCCAACTGCTCTGAGTCAAACAGGGGAATATCGGCCAGTCCTTCCGCGCCCGCCAGCATGCCGATATCCTGCAATACCTGCAACAGGGGCGAAGAGTCCGCCATAAATGCGCTGAGTCGCTCTGAACCCGCCAGGCGGGATTGTTTGTCGGAGAGCTGATCAAGGTCCGCAAGGAAGGCCGACTGTAAGGTGTTGCTGAGCAATGCCAGGCTTTCGTTCTCGGTCATCAGTTCCTTGTCCAGCAGGTGCTCCAGCACCGGCTTGTTGTCGCTGACCAGGCAGGCTGTCAGCAGGTTGGCAAACAACCGGTCGTGGGCGAGGGCAAGCTGCGGGAATTCTTCTTTTGCGTTTGTCTGGAAGAATGCGTTGATGTCTTCCATCAGATCGAACAACACGGTGCTGCGGTAGGTTGTCTGTGCCAGGACGTTTCCTGCATCGTTCAGCACCTGGCGAATGGCCACCTGGTTGTGTTCGTCCAGTTCCAGGATCACGCCGATGGCTTCCAGTATTTGCAGCCGGGCATTTTCCAGGAACAGGGTGTAGTCCTCCAGCCTTTCCATGGTGCGGGCATTGGCCGAACGGAATCCCTGGGTACGGTCCACCTCCTGCAGCGCATAGCGGATGTCGTCTGTCATTTTGACGTTGGCGGCATATTCGTACGTCAGGTATTCCCGGTAGGATTCCCGCAACGACGCATCGGTCAGCAATTCGTTGCGAAGCTCGATGTCCTGCTCCGTCACCTTCACGTTGCGGTAGGCGTCCATTTTGCCGATGGTGCCGGCCGCTTCCATCAGGCTCATTCCGGGGTTGGTCAGGGAGATGCCGATCAACAGGCCGCCAACAAATCCAATCAGAACTCCTATCGAAACGGCCACACTTTTCTTGGTTTTCATCGTCTTACGTGTTTTGGGTTAATGGAATGATTTGTGTTTTATTGCTATGGGTTTGTCCGCCCCCTGAAACCATTACTTTTCAAGGGGGGCTAAGTTGGTTTTTAAAACGGAATTTCTCTTTGATGCACAAACTGTCCTCCCTGCTCCAGGCTGAGGGAAAGGCTTGTTTTTCTTTCGCTCAGGGGGCGGCAGACCATCTGAAACACCACGTCTCCGGCTGACTCAACCACGAGCTGACCCGCAGCCGCCCTGGATGTTGCCGCATCTCCCCCCCTCAGAAAGCGGGTGCTCTCCAGCCTGAGGGCGTTATGATCAAACCGGATGCGAACGGTCGCCTCTTCCCGGGTCTTCAGGGAAACCACCAGGAGGGACAGTCCATCCATGGCCAAAGGCTGGGTGAATACCTGCCAGGTGTCACCCGAAGCGTCCATGGCAAGTCCCTGACTTCCGGACATGGTTGCCCGGGCCCGGTCCCGGCCGATGTCCCGTCCCCCGCTATAAATGGTATATGTGGCTGCCGACCCGAGCAGGAGGCCGGCAAGCAGGACGGCGGCATAGCGCATGCTTTGCCTGTTGAAGGCATGTATGCGGGGGGTGATGCGAAAGGTCCCGCCAGGCGGTTTTCCCGCATGCAAACGCCTCACACGTTCCATGACCTCCCGGCTGATGTCCACAGTTTCTTTTTCCTTGCCTGCGGCCTCCAGCGACCTGTGCAGGGACTCCATCCGTTCCAGGTAGGTCCTGGCCGCCCCGGAGGAGGAGAGGATCTTGTCAAGCTCCCGTTGGTCCTCCTTCCGGAGTGTGCCCCCAATCTTCCTGTCCACCAGTTTTTTTATCTTGTCGTTGATCGTGTTCATCAGCCAGTCATGTTATTGATCAGTCCGAAAAGTAACCGCTTGCCTCCAGTTGCGCCTTCAGTTGCTTCCGGGCATCGAACAGCCTGGATTTGACCTTTTTTTCCGTGATCTGCAGAACCCCGGCAATGGCTTCATAGGGGAGCTGTTCGTGGTAATGCAACAGGATCACGGCCTTGTATTTGTCGCCCAGGCGGCCAATGGCCCGGTTCAACGCGGCGGACCGTTCTCTGCCGTCCGCCTTTTCCGCTTCCGGCCATACCGGCCGGGGCGGCAGGTTCTCGATCGATACGAAGCGTTTATTTTGTTTCCGGTAAGTGATCGCCGTGTTGATCGCGATGCGGTAGATCCAACTGAAAAACCGGCTCTTGAAGTTGAACCGCCCCAGGTTCTCATAGGCTTTCACGAACACCTCCTGCGTCAGTCCCTTTGCGTCTTCATGTTGGCGGAGCATCTGGAACAGCAGGTTAAACACCGCTCCCTGGTACCGGTCGACCAACACCGCGTAGTCATTCACGTCTCCGTTCAATACGTTTCGGATGATGTCAAAATCGTTCTCACTCATCAATAATACTGTCAGACCGGATAAAAGTTGGAAAAAATTATTGGTTTTCCAGCTGGTTCAACTCCCAAAGTTCCCTTTGACGCATCCTGACCAGGGGCAGCAGGGCCATTTCCCCGGCCTTGCCAATGTTCTTTCTCAGGGTTTTCAGTTCGGTCAGTTTGTTCTTGATGTCCGGTTCCTGAATGACCGGGAAGCCGCTCTCCCGGAGAAGGAGGTTGCGTTTGGCCTTGATGGAAAGCTCCAGGTAGAGGCCAAAGTAGCAATACATATCCACCAGCACCTCCGGGGCAAAATGCTCCCGGAGGGACGCCAGGTAGTTGCCTGCCTTGCTGTCTCTCAGCTGCCCTTTGCGGATCATCCGGAGCATGTCCACTTCGCTGCTGAAAGCCACTTCAAGCCATTTTTGCAAGTGGCTGGTCGTCGCCATGAAGACCAGGTAGAAAACCGCAGGCAGGGTGACCATGATCAAAAAGGTCTGCAGCAGGGGGTTGACCATGAAGTGGTTAAACATTGAGTGGATGCCCGCTGCGGAAACCAGTCCGATGAGGGTTGCGGAGATCATGGAGGTGGAACGCTGGGCCCCTTCAATGAGGATCATGCCAAAAACGGCCGCCGTTCCCCCGTGCATGACGGCCGTCCCGAAGCCCCGGACGATGGACAGCAAGACATCAAAATCCTCGCCCATCTGCAGGAAATACCAGGCATTCTCGGCCAGGGCAAACCCCGTGCCGACGGCAAAGCCATAAATGGCGGCGTCAATCATGAAGCCGGCCTGCCGGCGGCTCACCAGGAGCCAAACAATGATGGCTTTGAGCAACTCCTCGGTCACGGGGGCCACATACCGCGACAACACCCCGAAATCCAGGTGGAACCTTTCCGCCAGCCAGGTGTTCAGAAAGTAGGCCAGGACCGTTGCCCCCAGTCCCCACAGCAAACACAGCAGCAACCACCTCACCCTCACCAGCTTGAAACTGTCGAGCAGGAAGAGGCATCCGAGAAAGAACAAAACGGGGAAAAAAGCAAACAGGATGGCCACGGATCGGTATTTGTTTTGTGCCTTAAAGCGGGTGGATGGAACGAGTCTACTGGTCCTGAAGGGCTGTTTCCAGATCCGGTGCAATGGCAAAGATCATGGAGAACCCCGACATGTCGAACACTTCCTGTATGCTGGGTTGCAGGTTGCATAGCTTCAGCGTGCCGGCAGCCCCCATCATCTTTTTCTGCATGATCAGAAAGATACGCAGTCCTGAACTGCTGATATAGTCCAGCTCCTTGCAGTCGATCACGATGCGTTCATGCTTCTGCCCGAGTACCTCCAGCATTTTCTTTTCGACCGCATCGGCCTGTAGGGTGTCCAGTCGTCCCTGCAGGCCGATGATCAGGTAGTCATTCCTGTTGGTAAGGCTTACATTCATATTGGCAATGATTTGATTAGCGTGAGGATGTTTTTCTCATTTTCCCTGCGGTAGACCACCTCATCCATGATCTTTTTGATGAGGAAAATCCCCAGTCCGCCGACCTTTCTGTCTTCTGCCGGCAGGGCCACGTCAGGATCTTCCCTGGCGGTCGGGTCGTAGGGCCTTCCGTCGTCTGTGATGCGGATCTCCAGCCGCTTTTCCCGCCGGGTGATATCCACCCCGATGGCATGGGGATCCTTGTCGTTGAACGCATAGTTGACGATGTTGGTGAAGGCCTCCTCCAGGGCAAGGTTGATCGGCATGATCATGCCGGGAGGCAGGTTCATGCGCCCGGGAAGGGATTCGATGACCTCCTGAAGCCGGCTGAGCTCGCCGAGCTCATTGGACAGCCTCAGACTGAGTGTATGTTCATTCTCTTCCATCGTACAGAATGGTCATCATGGTAATGTCGTCGGATTGCGGGTGCCCCACCACGTGATTCTCGACAGCCGCCTCCATCTTCTCAATCAGTTCTTTCGGTCCGGCAGTCCGGTTCCGCTCAATGATGTCGAGCATGCGGTCATCACCAAACAATTCCTTGCTTTCGTTCTCCGCCTCATTGATGCCATCGGTGTAGGCAAATACTTTATCCCCGTGGTCCAACTGCAGGGCGGCTTCCGTAAATACGAAATCTTCGAAAAGCCCCAGGGGAATCCCTTTCGCGCCGGTCACCAGGCTGGTTTCCCCGGCATTTCTGACCCGGACCGGGGGATTGTGGCCGGCGTTGGAGTACACCATATTGCCCGTGCCCAGGTCGATGACCCCTAAAAAGAACGTCACGAACATGCTGGATTCATTGTTGGCAGCCAGGGACTTGTTCAGAGCCTGCAGGATGCCGCCGGGCGATTCTTCCTTGTCGGCAATGGAACGCAAAAGGGTTCGCGTAACGGCCATGAAGAGGGAGGCGGGCACCCCCTTGCCGGACACGTCCCCGATGGCAAAATAAAAGCGATGACCGACCACGAAAAAGTCGTACAGATCGCCTCCCACTTCCTTGGCCGAACGCAAGACGGCGTAGAGGTCGATCTGGGGCAGATCCGGGAAAGGAGGGAAGCTGTGCGGGATCATGGCCATCTGGATCTCGCGTGCAATCCTCAGTTCGCTTTCAATTTTTTCCTTGGCGGCCGTGGTCTCTTTCAGGTTGATGACGTATTGCGTCAGTTTCTCCTGCATGTGGGAAAAGGCCCCATGCAGCTCCAGCATTTCCTCCGTTCCGGAAACCCGTGGGAGTTGGGCTTCGAAATTGCCCTGGGCGATGATCCTGGCCGAGTGCGCAAATTGTGAGAGGGGGGCCACAAAACGGTTCACGACCCCGGAGGTGATCAGGATCAGCAGCACCAGTCCCACCACAAAAAGGCCCCCGACAAGGAAAGCCATCTGACGGAGGGAGGCATACATCTCTTTGTGGGGAAACACCACCGCAATGGCCCAGCGGGTGGAGTCCAGGTTCCTGTAATAGATCCATTGCCGGTCTCTTCCCGGGATGTTGTACGACATGAACTGGCTGTTGCCCTGGCGCAGGTCCCTGCCGATGGCCCTGAGAACCGGCGCATTCCATTCCTCGGCATTGGAATAAAGGCTTTTGTTCATGATCATGGAGCGGTCGAGATGGGTGACGGCCATCCCGTTGCGGGAAACCATGAAGGCGTAGCCGGAGTCAAAGATCCTGACCTCCGAAACGATGTCTGTAAGCCATTCCAGGTCCAGGTCCACTGTGGCAATGCCCGCAAAAACGCGCTCATTGTTTTTCAGGCAATAAAAGGGAACGGAATAAGTGGCCATGAGTCCCTCTCCTCCGCCTTCGTCATAATAGGGTTCTGTCCAGTATGGCTCCCTCAGGGTGGCGGCGATCTGGTACCAATCCATGTAAAAGTACTCGTAATGGGGACCGCCCAGGCTCATGGTCCTGATCCGGTCTCCGTCGCGGTAGGCATAGGGGGAGAAGTACCGTCCCTTTTCAGGAAAGAAGTGGGGCTCGAAGGCGATCGCCGCACCGTAAATGGCCTCGTTGTTCCGGACGATGGCCTCCACGATGGTATAAAGGGAATCCGGGTGGACGGGTTGAATCTCCATCAGGGCGGCGATCATTTCAGGCACCTTCTCCGATGGCTGATGGATCTGTTCAATGCGGGTGGGGGTGTTGTTCGCATGCTTGTTGGCTTGGGGGGTGGTGGTTTCCCTGATCTATTGGGGGGCAAAGACAAACAAAAGCGACAGGATCATGGCGAACAACAGCACTGTCAGCAGCAGCACCCGTGAAATAATGCGGTATGAGAGCCTGGGGTTCCTGGTCATGGATTCTTGTGCTGGATCATTTTGGGTCATGGGTCCATTGGATGTACCACGGGACGAAAAAACTCCTCGTACCGGCACCCCCCGCTGATGATGTGCCTTGCTTTCAGTAAGGAAACGGCCTTGTGGAAGTCCTCTTCCGATAACTGGGTCTGCTTCACTGATTTGTCCTCATAGGCATAGAGGTCGAGCACCTTGTCGAGCATCCAGCGCTGATGCGCCCGGTTGGAAGGGATGTGCAATGCCTGCATTTGATCTATGACCAGCGAGATGGCATATTCCTTGTTCCGGGCTGCATGGGCCCAGCCCTTCATGGTGGCCTCCACAAACTTCTTCAGGTCTCCGGGCCGTTGTTCCCGGGTGGATTTCAGCGTATAAAGGCCGTCCTCCGGGATGTCATAGCCAAGTTCGGACAGGAAAAACGTGTTCAGTTCATCATGGTCGATGCCGCTCAGATAGATGGTGTTGTATTCATTGTAGTACATCACGGTCATGATGTCCAGTCCGCCGGCCAGAAAGAGGTTGACCGACGACAGGATGGGCACCCATTCCACCGCCAGCCCGTATTCATTGATCAGCGCTTTGGGAACTTCCTCGAAGCCGCTCATCCAGATGCCGATGCGCTTCCCTTCAAAGTCCGCCAGTGATTCAATGCCGCTTTCTTTCATGCTGACCATCATGATGGCGGAGTGCTGTGATAACTGGGCGATATTTACCAGGTCGACGCCCTCGCTTCTGGCTTTCAGTCCGGTGACCAGGAACAGGGAGATCACGTCCGCCTGTCCGTTGGTCAGAAAAGTGAGGGCGTTATCGGTCACCGGGGGGTGGATGATCTCCACATCGAGTCCTGCGTCGGAGTAAAAGCCCTGGTCACGGGCAACGTAAAATCCTGCAAACTGGGCCTGGGGCAGCCAGTGCGGGGTAAAAACCAGTTTGTTGTGCTGGGCACTGAGTATAGAGCCGTTCAGCAGCAAAACAAAACCGATAAGGAAAGCCCGTCCCGGTCGCATCATGTCATTTTCGCTAATAAGGCCAAATGTACTAAAATAAGTTGTTTTACGTATTTCTGAATGCTTTTTTCTCTCAGCCCGGGAGCCCTTTGCGTGGCAAGCTGCTCCCCTGGCCCCGGCGTTTCGTTTTGGGCAACCATTATTTTTTCATACGGTAGCGGACCATCGGCCGGTTTTTGGAGGTGCTGTCCACCACAATGAATCCGGCCTTCTCAAAGGAAGCGTAGGGTCCCATCCAGGCGAAGGCATCCGGCAGGCCGTCCCCGGACGGGATCACGGGGTAGGCTTCGAGGGTGTCGATGCCGTGTTCTGCAGCATATTGGATGACGCCCCTGAGAAGCTGTACGGCCAGTCCCCTGCGCCGGAATCTTTTATCGACAAACAGGCAGGGAATGGACCAGACGGGCAGCTCGTCGATGGGCTTGTGGATCCTGGAGTTGGCGAGCCGGACAAAGTCCTTGCGGGGGGCAAAGGCGCACCATGCAATGGCCTGGTTCCCTTGAAAGGCAAGGATGCCCGCCGGCCTGCCCGCCGCCACCAGCGCGCGCATGGCTTCTTTGTTTCCATGGCCGGATTTTCCTGCTTCAAACTCCTTGCGGGGGAGCCTGTAGTACATGCACCAGCAGTTGGCGCAAGCCCCCCGCTCTCCGAAAAGCCGTTCAAATGCCGGCCAGTTGCCGGGGGTCAGCGGCTGGAAACGAAGTTGGTTCTCCGGCCCTTGCGAAGCATTCTCTGGTGTTGCCATAATTATTTTAGCGTCGGACAGCTTACAAAACGGATTTGATGATCCTGATCATGGCCGAGCCGGCGGCCCGGTGACCCGTCCCGTCGATCTGGTTGGTGGTCCCGCAGAAGTACAGGTCCGTTTCCGGGTGGTGAAATGCAAACGATCCCGTCTGGCCCCAGAACCCCAGAACCTCCCGGATGGGTTTGAAGGGGTTGAGGATCCTCGGCGTAAACAGTTTTTCCAGTCCGACGCCGAAATAGAACATGCCCGGGGGCGGCAGGAGCAGGTTCCATTTTTTGAGTTCGCCGATTTTCTCCTTTGGAAAAAAACGGCCGTTAAAGAAGGCCTTCAGAAAGACCATGACTTCAGCGGCCGTGGACACGATCCCGCCTTCCGGGGTGACGGAGGTCATGTATCTTGGCAGCCACACCTGCCTGTCGCGGTAATGGTACGGCACGGGCGAGTCGTCCCGGGGGTCGCTGTAAGCGTATGTGTCCTTCAGCCCCAGCTCCTCGAACAGGTACTCCCTGAACACCTCGCCCACGGGCTTGCCGGTCACGGTTTCGATGATGCGGCCAAGAAGCTGGTAGTTCGTGTCCGAATAGGCCGCCCTGCCTTTGGCGCCCGGCCTGAACCTGGGGCGGAGGTTTTTCACCAGTTTGATGGTTCGCTCCAGCGGCCAGGGCTCGTCCCGCCCTTCCATCAGCTCATCGGCGGCCGTTCTTCCGCCGGCTTGTTTGTGGAAGAAGTAGTCGGGCAGGCCAGAGGTGTTGGACATCAGGTGGGTCACGGTGATCTCCCCGGAATGGTCCGTTCCCTTCAGCACATGCAGCCCTTCGCACAGGGAGGCGGGCAGGTAATCCCCGATCCTGTCTTCGGGGCGGATCCGCCCTTCCCCGGCAAGGCGCAGAAGCACCGCCGTCATGTAAAGCTTGGTGACGCTGGCGATGAAATACCTGCTGTCCTCCTGCATGCCGCCGGCCGCCCCGGTCCACGAAAAGCTCCCGTCCCCGGTTTCCACGCAGAGGACGGCACGGAATATCTTTTTTCGGGCGGCCATCTTCGTGAGTTCGGCCTTTAAAAAACCTTTATCCACCATATTTATTGATGATTGTCATGCCAATAGGTGCGGCATTTTTCATATTCTGCCTCTTTGAGGATGGAAAACCCCAGGTCAATGGCCCGGCTGAAATCCCTGCAGCCTTCTTCCTGCCGGCCCAGTTCGTACAGAGCCAGCCCACGCAAGAACCAGGCATTTTTGTTCTCCGGTTCCAGCTCAATGACCCGGGAGCAATCCCCCACAGCGCCTTCCAGGTCGCCCGGAAACCGGGTGGCTGCCCTGTTTAGCAAGGCCCGGGCGTTCGTGCCATCCATGGACAGGTAAATGTCCAGGTCGGCCCTCGCCCTTTCAGATTCGCCCAGAGCCAGGAAGATCCGGCCCCTGCCAAGGATGTCCTCCGGGCAGGAGTCCCGGGCGATCCGTTCATTCAGCAAGGGCAGGTATTCCCGGAAGCCGGGCCGGATCCAGTACCCCATGGTCGTTTGTATCCGTCCCGCACAATCGTCGCGGACCAGGTCCAGTGCCAGGTAGAACTCGCCCTGGTGCATGTGATACACTCCCATTCCCGGACACTCAAGTCCCTCCAGGTCGTTAAACCGGATGGTGGTGCCGTCGGTATGATAGCCCGACACCACCTCGAATACGCCGTCCATGCCCAGGTCCACACGGGCCTGTCCGTCATCGGAAAACCTCAGCCCGACCGGACCGGAGTGGCCCATGCGGACCCATTCGCCCAGGAGAAAAGCCGGGGGCTCCTTCCCGGATGCAGCCTGTGTGGTGGCTGTTTCCTGCCCTTGGACCACAGGCAGCAACCCCGATAAGCAAACAATGAGAATCAAGACGGCTTGTTTCATGGAAGGATGTGTTAAAAAGAAATGCGGCCTGCTAAAACCGCCCGGAGGAATGCCGGTTTTTTATATAGGGTATTTATAACGAAAACAACAGGTATGCAATATAGCACAACAAAAGCATTCCCGCTTCCCATCGTTCCAGTTTTTTCTTCTGCCCGGTAAACATGGCCAGAAAGAGCAGGACCGTCCCGGCGGCCATCACGTACAGGCCGGTATTGAATGCCTTGTCGTAGGGCACCGGCCGGATGAGCGAGCTTGTCCCCAGGATAAACAAAATATTGAAGAGGTTTGATCCGATGATGTTGCCCACCGCGATGTCGTTGTTCTTTTTGATGGCGGCGACCACGGAGGTGGCCAGTTCCGGCATGGAGGTCCCTGCCGCCACGATGGTCAGTCCGATGATCCTCTCGCTCACACCCAGGAGGGAGGCAATTTGCACGGCATGGGTCACCACCATCCTTCCCCCCGCGATCAGTCCGGCCAGGCCGATGACAATCAGCCCCCAGCTCTTTAGAGGCAACGTATGGCTTCCTGCCGGTTCGGTCCGGCCGGGTTGCGGGCGCAGTTGCCTTGCTACGTATAACAGGAATGCCGCGAACAGCGCCAGCAGGAGGATTCCATCCATTCTTGACAGCGTGCCCGTGCCACCCCAGAGCGCATCATTGACCAATAGAAACAGGATAACGGCAGCCCCCAGCGAGAGCGGGATTTCCCGCCAAACCGTGCCCGATTGCACCGTCAGGGGGGCAATCACCCCGGCCACGCCCAGGATGATGAACAGGTTGAAGTTGTTGCTTCCGATGATGTTCCCGAAAACGATGTCCTGATGGCCCTGCCAGGCGGCCACCGCGTTGACGACCAGTTCGGGGGCCGATGTCCCGAATGCCACGATGGTGAGTCCGATGGTGAGGTCCGGGATCCTGTAATGCCTGGCCACTGCCGACGCACCATCCACGAGCCAGCCGGCTCCTTTGATGAGCAGGAGCATGCCAATAACGAGCAGGAGGAAGGCGATGGGCATCTTGTGGTCAGAATCTGGGGTTCACAATGTTGCTGAAAATGGATCCGAATGTGTAGGTCAGGCCCACCCCGAACTGAAAGCGGTAGTTGGTTTCCAGTTCCCGCAGCCTCAGGTACACCTCTTCTGCGGTCCGGCTGCCTTTCGGCAGCTCGATCTGGTTGTGGATGAAGGCCAGGTTGCCAAACAGGCTCAGGGAGAACCCCCTGAAGAGGCGCAAATTCAAATTGCCTCTGAGCCCGACATAATTCTTATGAAAGTCATGCAGAAAGCTGGAGGCGACCAGGGATATCTCTGAAGAGCCCCATCGCTGCCTTACCTGCAGGTTGATATCGAGCGACTGTTCGAACAGACTTTCTTCCAGTTTGTTATAAATCGTGGTGTCTGAATAGTTCTGGTAAACATACCCCAGGCCGTAGCGGATATAAAAAGCCCTGCGGTTATACTGTGAATAAGGGAATATATTATACTCAACCGCCGGCTTCAGGGATGCCCGCAAATCCAGGTTCCTGTATGAGGAAGAACTGATCTCTGCCATGATGCCTGCCGACCAGTGTTCTGTAAGGCTTTTTACTGTTTTGTTATCGATCAGCCAGGACCTGGTCACGGCCTCGGTCCTCGTTTCCGTGATTGTTTCCGCTTCCTCATCGAATTCTTCCCGGAGAAAAATTTCCTTTTCGTGGTCAAACTCCAGTTCATTTTCTATTTTCCATTCATTGGTGACCCGGTCGATATCTATTTCGAGGTCCCACGAAAACTCCTTATTACGTTGTTCAATACTCAGCCCGGGCTGAATCTCGATCTGAAACACCCAGTGGTTCCAGTTGTCGGCCACCTGCCCTGCCTCTTCCTGCCTTTCGCCCCGGTAGCCAATCTGTATATTGCTGCTGAGCGGGGTTTTCGCAACATACCGCATCAGGCCGAGTGCCATGGTGCTTGTCAGTCCCTCTCTCACGACATCCTGGGTGTCGTCCGGGCCGGAGGAATAGGACAGGGTGTCTTTCATCCCGGCGAATTCCTGCTGGCCGGCATAGAACAAGGTGTAACGCCTGCCACCGCTACCGGTGGATTGCCGTGTAATCAACAAATACAGTTGTGCCTCATGAACATCCCGGACATAATTGACATAAGGAATCTCCTCCCGGATGTAGTCTCTGTCGCAACCGGCCTGGCAATCGATGAACAAGCGGACGGCGCTCGTTCGCTTTCCCGGATCCGTTGTGGGGGTTGTTTGTGCCTGCAAGCAGGGCAGTGACGGGAATGACAGCATCAGAAGGGCCAGCAATCCACAGGCAAGGGGTAATTTTCTCATGGGGTCGTGATGAATACGGCGTTTTCAATGAGCTCACCAAACCGGGAAACAAACCGGGCGGCCGGTGCGCCGTCCACCACATCATGGTCCAGGGCGAGGGACAGATACAGGATTTCCCGGATTTCAACCCGGTCTTCCACCACCCAGGGCTTTTTGACGACCGAACCGAGGATCACCGACACCGGCAGAATGCCTGAGGGAATCGCCCAGCCTTTGAAGCTGCCCATCATTCCAAGGGAGGTGATCACCGCGGTTCCCGACATGTTTTTGACGGTAAAAGGCTGTTTCAGGAGGAGCCGCCAGATGGCCAGCCGGAGAAACCGGGGCAGGCCGACGTACAGCTTCATGAAGCGCTTGAATCGGTTTTCGCCCAGGATGTAGCCTTGCTCATTGTCCACCGGCCGGGCCCTGGCTTCGTTTATTTCCCCCTGAATGGCCGCCAGGCTTTTTTTATTCGCCTTGCGGATGACCAGGGGCAATGGGACCTTCTCTCCCTGGACCAGCTTTTCTATGACCACCGAAACATCCACCTCGTCGAACACCACCAGCCTGCTTTTCCCCTTGCGGATGCCATGTACCTGCTTGTTCTCTTCTATGGCCGTGGCAAGGCACTTGATCACCCAGGCAAAGAAGGAGATGTTCTCCCCGCGCATCCTCCGGTAGGAGCGAAGCTGCCTTCGGGCCCGGGTAACGTCCAGTTCGAGAAGCGCCTTCATGTGGTGCTTCCTTGCGGAGAAATGGCCCACATCGAATGTGGACTGCCTGCTGGACGGAAATGTATGGACCGTATGCATCAGGATCGGATGGGGCAGTCTGTTTTCCGGCGGGTGT
>CAYZCW010000016.1:0-1569 GCA_964477035.1 uncultured Bacteroidales bacterium | reverse complement strand
TAGACCTGAACGGGGATGGACTCTTTGTCTTTTTTCATGGGGATTGTCGGATTGGTCTTTCGTCAAATATATCGAAATCCCGCGTAGGTTCAAGTGTCGGGTCCTTTTTTTTTGGCCGCATGCCGGGCATACCCATCCAGGAGAAGGCCTGATTGGACGCCTCCAGTCTACCGGGCACCTGGCGCCCGGGCACAGGGCGAGGTCCGTGCGGACACCCCTACCGGACCACGGACGGATCCGGTGCGGTGCCCGAGAGGTGGAAGCGGTAGGGCCAGTTTTCTTCGGTTTGTTCTTCGGAGGTGGCATCCCGGCGGCGGGAGGGCACCGGCCAGTGTTCCGTCGGTGCCCCGCTCACCACGAGCCAGAGGTGGCGGGTGTGCGGCGGCACTTCGAAGACGGCCTGGCCTTCGGACTCCCGGTGGATGTCCCCGTACACCCGGCTGCCGTCCGCGATCGATGCCACGAAGCCGTAACGCCAGCCGGCCTTGTCCGTGTTCACGGCTGCGTAACCTTCGGCCCCGGCCATGCCCTGAAACCGGAGTTCCAGGCGGGTTCCCGCTTCCGGGACCTCCAGCCGGATGCCGTTGTAGCCGTAATTCTGCGGGCAGCGGGTGCTGTCGATCCGGTACCAGTCATCGTCCATGCGATTGAGCAGGGTCGTGTGCTGGTTGGCGTAGGGGCGGGCCACGGACGCCACCCGCGTCAGGTCCCAGGTGATGAAGCGCCTCGCCGCATCGAACATCTCGTCGTTGAATGCCTCCTGCGGGAGGCTGTGCATCCGTTTGTAGGTCGTCACCGCGTCCTCACCTTCCAGGCTCTCCCGGAACAGGCGCCCGAAGAACTCCCTGCCGTGCAGCTGGGACCAGTATTCCAGCACATAAGGGGCGTTGTACATATTCCTCGGATGCAGGAAGGCATAATGGGTGGACGTCATGAAGTCGACCAGGTGGTAGTTCTCGAAAGTCATCCATTCGGGATACACCTGCCACAGCATGTATTGTGCCGACACCTCCATGAGGGGACCGCCGGGTCCGCCTCCATTGTCGAGCCGGGAGAGGTACTGGAAGCTGTGCGCCATCTCGTGGGCCAGCACCCCATAGGGTGGCCGGTTGATGCGCGAGGCGTTGGTCCAGATCATCCCGACCTTGTCGCCGGCCCCACCCCCGTAGGCCGTGCCTTCGTCGCCCCCGAACACGAACACCACCAGCTTGTAGCGGTCGGTCAGCGAATGGCCTTTCTGCACGAACCGCAGCTCCTCCACATAATGGGTGTAAAAGCGTTCGCACTCCTGCAGGGCAAAATGCACATCGAATCGCTTTCCTTCCTGCGGGTGGGCCGCGGGGTTGTCGCCGTATTCCCGGTGCCAGAAGATGGCCACATTGTCCGATTCCACCATCCGGTGAAAACTGTAATCGCTGCCCTTGTCCCTGAAATCATTGCCCCCGGGCACCCGCCAGGTCCCTTCCGGGATGAGCAGTTCCTTTCCTGGTTTGTTTTCGTCGGATGGGGAATCCGGTCCGGGTTCGTCCATGGGCAGGGAGGAACAGGAGAGCACCGTAAAAACGGCTG
>CAYZCW010000015.1:0-53874 GCA_964477035.1 uncultured Bacteroidales bacterium | reverse complement strand
CGCCCCCGGCGGCCTCCCGGCCGGCTCCCCCTGCTCCGCCTTCGCGCTGCCCCTCCTGCCCTGAGGCTGCAAAGGAAAAAAAAGTGTACTTTTACAGCGGCCGGAGTATGCCTTAATGCTGCTTCCATGTTGGTGAACAGAACCTTTTTCCTTGGTGCTTTTTTTTTGGCCCTGGCCTGTCAGGCGTTGCCGCTGCATGCCCGGACCATAGAGCCTGTTGATTCGCTCCCCGCAGTGTCGGCCGTTCCCTGGTACGACGCCCGGGCCCTGATGGACTCCCGGTCTGAGCTGAATTGGTATGTGGATACCACCCTGGCGGGGTTTCAATGGTATGATTTTTACCTTCCCGGCCATCCTTTTGTGGCCGGCAAGGGGAATGTAGGCCATCCGTCCCGGAGACTCGATTTTACACTGAATCCTTCCGGTGGGTTCCGTTTATTCGGAAAGGATCCATACGGACAATACCGGTTCTCTCATGAACAGCTGCGGTTCTTTCGGCCACAGCATGTCTTCTCCGAGCTCTATTATGTCCTGGGCAGCTCCCGGGAACAATTGTTCTTTGCCCAGCATACGCAGCGCCTTCAGGACGGCCTGTTCCTTGGATTTCAATACAGGGTCATCAATTCCCCCGGCCTCCACAGCCGGATGGGAACGAAAAATACCAACCTTTACTTCACGGGCGATTACCGCCACCCGGCAGGCCGGTATCAGGCACTGGCCAGTGTGGTGATCAACAAGCTTGAGAACCAGCAAAGCGGCGGTCTGAGAAACCGACTGGCCTATGAGGAGGATCCTGTAAGGGACTCCGTTTTCCTTTACCGTGCGGGTTCCAGGTTGAGGGAAACCGCTTTCAGTCTGTCCCATTTGTACGATTTATCCTTTGGCAGGGAGGCCGATTCACTCCGGACCCCGGATCAGTTACCCGCAGCCCTTCCCGGGTCGATCAACCTTGGCCGGATCACCCACGACTTTGCCTACCGGTACCAGTCCTGGGTGTTCGAAGATGAGGCCCCTCCTCACCCCCTTTACCCTTTTGAGCCGGCCTCGCCATCTGCCACCTATGATTCTACCAGGGTCCAATGGCTGGAAAACCGCATCAGCTGGTCGAATGGTTCTTTCCGGGCCGGAGCCAGGAGGTCCCCCTTGCATGTGACCGCTTCCCTGACCCATGAAGTGGTGCGGATCAGGCAGCCTTTGCTGGGGGGCCATGGAGAAGAGGAGGGAGAAGCCTATTTATTCCGTGAGGCCACCTTCAACCACCTGAGTCCCGGCCTTAGCCTGTCCGTCAACCCAAACGGCAGGGTGGTGGTCCGCGGAGCGGCTTCCTATACCCTGGGGGGTTACCGGGATGAGGATTTTAGCCTGCAGGCGAGCCTGGATGCCGCCCTGGGAACAAACTGGCACGTGTTGGGCTCCGTCACGGTGGAGAGCCGGGAAGCCCCGTACTTTATGCAGCACTATTCAGGAAATTATGTGTCCTGGGACAACCAGTTTGAGAAATTGTCCCTGGTCGGGGCCGGGCTCAAGATTGGCGGGCAGGCCTTTGGTTTTGAAGGGCGGTATGCCTGGCTGGGCAACATGGTGTACCTGGATGCCCGGGCCCTTCCCGTTCAAAACCAGGATTTTTTCCCCGTATGGACTGCCCGGGCCCATGCGAAATTCGGATTGGGCCCCTTCAGATCAGTCAACCAGGTCCTTTACCAGCATGTGGACCGGGACCAGTTTGAGCGTTTCCCCCCCCTGATGAGCCATCATTCCCTGTACGGAGACTTTTCGCTGTTCGATCGCGCCCTGCAGGCCCATGTCGGGGTGGATCTGACGTACCATGTGCCGTATTTTCCGATGGGCTATATGCCTGTGGTCTGGCAATTCCATGTCCAGGACGATTATGAAAGCGGGCACCAGTTTCTGCTGGATGTGTTCGCCAACTTCCAGGTGCAGCGGACCCGTTTTTTTGTCAAGCTGCAGCATGTGCTCGGGCTGCTTCCGGGCAGGCCCCCCGCCTATTCCGTTCCTTTCTATCCCTTGCCGGAAGTGGCCTTTAAATTCGGGGTTTCCTGGATGTTTTTTGATTAACAACACCCCTTGTTTTCTTACGTAAAATCGTTATAAATAGGCCGATCAACCCGGAATACTGGATTTTATTTAGTATTTTTGCAGCGTGAAAAGACCGTGCTAACTGCCTTATAATAAGACTGTTTATAAATTTCAATCCATTATGACAAAGAAGAAAAAGTTCATTACATGCGATGGCAATCATGCGGCAGCGCATGTGGCTTACATGTTCAGTGAGGTGGCTGCCATTTACCCCATTACCCCCTCGTCCAATATGGCCGAGAATGTGGATGAATGGGCCGCTGCCGGGAGAAAGAATATGTTCGGGGAAGAGGTGAAACTGGTGGAAATGCAATCCGAGGCCGGGGCTGCGGGTGCCGTTCACGGTTCCTTGCAGGCGGGTGCCCTGACGAGTACCTATACCGCCTCCCAGGGATTGCTTCTGATGATCCCGAATATGTATAAAATGGCCGGTGAACTGCTGCCTGCGGTCCTGCATGTCTCTGCACGCAGCCTGGCCGCCCAGGCCCTTTCGATATTTGGCGACCATTCGGATGTCATGAGCACCCGTCATACCGGTTTTGCCATGCTGGCCACCGGCAGCGTTCAGGAGATCATGGACATTGCCCCGATCGCCCACCTGGCTGCCATCAAAACCCGGATCCCTTTCCTGCATTTCTTTGACGGTTTCAGGACTTCCCACGAAGTGCAGAAGGTCGAGGAGTGCCAGCAGGATGATCTGGTTCCGCTGGTAGACCAGAATGCCTTGCAGGCATTCCGCGACCGGGCTCTGAATCCGGAACACCCGGTGACCCGCGGAACGGCTCAGAATCCCGATATTTATTTTCAGACCCGGGAGGCCGCCAATCCCTTCTACGAAGTCGTGCCCGATGTGGTAGAAGCCTATATGAAGGAGATTGCCGGCATTTGCGGAAGGGAATACCACCCCTTTACCTATTACGGGGCCCCCGATGCCGAACATGTCATTGTGGCCATGGGCTCCATCACGGAGACCATCAAGGAAACCATCGATTTCAAGATGTCAAAGGGGGAAAAGGTCGGACTGGTCAGTGTCCACCTGTATCGCCCGTTCTCTGCGAAATACTTCTTCAATGTCCTGCCCGAAACGGTCAAACGCATCGCCGTGCTGGACCGCACCAAGGAACCCGGGGCCAACGGAGAACCCCTCTACCTGGATGTGCGTGAACTTTTCTACGGCAGGGAGAATGCCCCCCTGGTCGTTGGCGGACGCTACGGACTCAGCTCCAAGGATACCTTGCCCTCCCACATGATCTCGGTATTTGACAACCTGAAACTGGCCGAGCCCAAAAACCAGTTCACGGTGGGGATTGTGGATGATGTGACCTTCAAATCCCTCCCTGTGGGGGAGAACATCGATGTATCGCCCAAAGGCAACTATGCTGCCAAGTTCTACGGAATTGGCGCGGACGGTACCGTGGGAGCCAACAAGAACTCCATCAAGATCATCGGGGATACCACAGACAAATACGCACAGGGCTATTTCTCCTATGACAGCAAGAAGTCGGGCGGAATCACCGTATCCCACCTTCGGTTCGGAGACAGCCCCATCCGCTCACCCTATCTGATCAATGCCGCCGATTTCGTGGCCTGCCATGTGCCGGCCTATCTTGAGAAATACGACATGCTCAAGGGCCTGAAGAAAGGGGGGACCTTCCTTCTGAACTCCATCTGGGATGAGGAGGAAACAAAAAGGCGCCTGCCCGCCCATATGAAGAAATACCTGGCAGAAAATGAGATCCGTTTCTATATCATCAATGCCACGGAAATTGCTGAAAAGATTGGCCTGGGAGGGCGCACCAACACCATCATGCAGAGCGCGTTCTTTAAGGTGGCCGAGGTCATTCCCTACGAAAAGGCGGTCCAGGAAATGAAGGATGCCATCAAGAAGACCTACGGACGCAAGGGAGAAGAAATTGTCCGCATGAACAACGCCGCCGTGGATGCCGGGGACGAGGTGGTTCGCGTGGCCATTCCCGGGGACTGGAAAACCATCGCTGTGAAGGACGGAGCCGGGGACACGGACGTGCCGGAATTCATCCGCAACATCGTCTTCCCGATGAACAGCCAGAAAGGGGATGACCTGCCGGTCAGTGCCTTTTTGGGCAGGGAGGACGGCACCTTTCCGCAGGGAACCACGGCGTATGAGAAGCGTGGGATTGCAGTGCATGTTCCTGAATGGCTCCCTGAGCATTGCACCCAGTGCAACCAGTGTGCCTATGTCTGCCCCCATGCCGTGATCCGTCCCTTCCTCCTCAATGAGGACGAGATGAAGCAGGCGCCGGAGGGTCTCAAGTCTGTCGATGCCAAGGGCAAGTCCCTTGCCGGGTTGAAGTACCTCATGCAGGTCAGCCCCCTCGACTGCACCGGGTGCGGTAATTGTATCGATGTATGTCCCGCACCTACCAAGGCCCTCGAAATGCGGTTGTTGGGAGAACAGATGCATGAAGACCGCCACTGGGATTGGGTCAGCCGGAATGTGTCGTACAAGGACACCCTGCTGAACAAAGAGCAATCGGTCAAGAACTCACAGTTTGCACAGCCATTGTTTGAATTCAGCGGTGCCTGTGCCGGCTGCGGGGAAACCCCCTATATCAAGCTGATCACCCAATTATATGGTGACCGCATGATGATCGCCAACGCCACCGGCTGTTCCTCCATCTACGGCGGTTCAGCCCCGGCCACTCCTTACACCGTGAACAAGGACGGCCATGGGCCGGCCTGGGCAAACTCCCTGTTTGAAGACAATGCCGAGTACGGATTCGGGATGGCCACCGGGGTGCGCAAGCTTCGTGAACGCATCGCCCGGCTCATGGAACGGGGCCTGGAAAGCGGTCTTTCGGCAGAGACCAAAGAAGCCTTTGCAGAGTGGATCGGCGCATTTAATGATACGGTTAAAAGCAAGGAGGCCTCTCAGCGGGTCGTCGCCTGCCTGAAGCATGAGGACAACCCCATTGCCACCGAGATCATGGGCCTGAAGCAATACCTGGTCAAGAAGTCCGTGTGGGCCTTCGGCGGTGACGGCTGGGCGTATGATATCGGATACGGCGGTCTCGACCATGTGATCGCTTCCGGGGAAGACATCAACCTGCTGGTTCTGGATACCGAGGTTTACTCCAACACGGGGGGACAGGCATCCAAATCGACCCCGGTCGGGGCCATTGCCAAGTTTGCCGCTGCCGGTAAAAGGGTCCGCAAAAAAGACCTGGGCCTGATGGCCATGTCTTACGGCTATGTATACGTGGCCCAGGTGGGCATGGGTGCCAACCAGAACCAGTTTCTCAAGGCGGTTCGCGAAGCGGAAGCCTATCCGGGTCCCTCGGTGATCATCGCCTATTCGCCCTGCATCAACCATGGACTGCGCAACGGCATGGGAGCCACCCAACAACAGATCAAGAATGCCGTGGAGGCGGGGTACTGGCATCTGTACCGCTACAATCCGGAGCTGGAAAATGAGGGCAAGAACCCCTTCCAGCTGGACAGTAAGGAGCCCGATTGGAGTAAGTTCCAGGATTTCCTGAGCTCGGAGGTGCGTTACAGTTCCCTGAAGAAGGCATTCCCGAAAGATGCCGGAGCCCTCTTCCAGGCTGCCGAAGAGAATGCCCGCTGGAGGTACAATACTTACAGGCGCTATGCGGAAATGGACTTTTCCGTAAAGGAATAGTTCCTTCCGGACGCCTGGTGTGCGTTTCATTCAGGGCTGTGTGGCCCGGCATGGCCGGGAAACACAGCCCTGAATTATTATCCTGCCCGGCGGAAACGGCCTGAAAAATTGTCTCCCGGTGGTGATTCGTCAGGGAGGGATCAAAGCCTGGGGTTGTATACCCCCTTCTGTTCTGACCCGAAGGTGTAGGAAAGGCCGATCGATCCGGACAGCTGGTAACTGGTCGACTGCCTGGACTGTTGCAGCAGGATGTCTTCCAGGGACAAATCCCCCAGCGGGATGGCCACCAGATCGTTGATCAGGTCCATGTTCGTGCTGAGGGAGATGGCAAAGCCCTGAAAAACCCTGAGGTTTAAATTGCCGAAGAAGGCGAGTCGGTTCACGGAGAAATCATGAAAGAAATGGGAGCCCGTTACCCCGGCCCGCACTGTGCCCCAGGGTTGCTGGAAACGGGCGGCCGCCTCCAGGGAATGTCCGAACAAAAACTCGCTTTCCTTCCCGAAAATGGTCATTTCGTAATAATCCTGGTAACCTCCTCCAATGCGATAGGCCAGGGAGATCGACCGCTTGGTGGCCTCTTCGTAAGGGAAAAGGCTGTATTCGACGGCGGGCTTCAACTCGGTATTGAACCGCATGTTGTTGAAGGTGCTCGACTGCATGCTGGAAAAAATCCCGGCCGACCAGTGCCCGCTGATGCTTCTCACCAGGTAACCGTCAAATCCGTGGCGGTGGGAGGTGCGTCGGATGGTGTCCTCTCCCGAGATGAATGTCCTCGAGTCGTGGTTGAAATAGGGCCGCATGCGGATCTTGAACTCATGCGTCACCTTGTCGGCATAGAAGCCGTAGCGGAAACTGGACCGGCTGTTTTTTTCCTCTTTGCTGAAGTTGCCGCCGGCATAAACCTCAAAGACCCAGTTTTTCCAGGGATCCCTGACCGGAGCGGTCTCCCTTGAAACCGTCCTGGGGTCATAGGTATAATCGACCCTGACATAGGGAGCCATGTTCGAACGGGATACGTACGGGGCCAGCCCGATCTTGATGATGTTGGTGTAACCCCGGCGGTTCGCATCGGCCGTATTGGTCGATGGTGCCCAGTAATTGAGCTCGTTGATCATGCCGGAGAACTGCCTTGCCCCCAGGAAGCTGAGCTGGTAAGCGGTGCCCCCGCTGCCCCCCCCGTGCCGGGTGATGATGATGTGTACCTGCGCCAGCTCCTTGTCGCGCACGTAATTCACCAGCGGGATCTCCTGCATGATGAAATCCTCATCGGCCCACCAGGGGGCATCCAGAAAGACATTCAGACGTTCGGTGGACGGGTCATCCTTTTCGAATGTGCTTCGCGCACTGCCGGTCAGGGGACCCATGAGAACCATCAAAAGGGCTGGTAGAAGGATAACCGGTTTAAGCCATTGTGTTGTGCAGGAAGGAAGACGCATTGTTAACGGGTTTGAGGCCACAAAAATAATGATTACCGGCCAAAGCGTCGGTTTTTTTTCGGGTTTTCGTCGGATGGGAAAGCGGTGAATGGCGCTTTGCGAATTTATCTCCTGACCTGACTCAGGGGCTGGGCGTAGCGGACGACATCCTCCCCATGGATCTCCCGGTCGCAAAGAATGGCCAGGCGCTCCACGACATTGCGCAACTCCCGGATGTTCCCGGTCCACACGATGTTTTTCAGCTCCTCCAGGGCATCCTCGCTGAAGGTCTTTACCGGCATGCCCTGTTCAGCCGAGAGCTTTTCCAGGAAGTGTTTGGCGAGCAAGGGGATGTCTTCGATGCGCTCATTCAGTGAGGGTACCTGGATCAGGATGACACTGAGCCGGTGGTAAAGGTCCTCCCGGAAGTTGCCGCGGGCAATTTCCTGATGGATGTCCTTGTTGGTTGCTGCCACAACCCGGACATCCACGGGGATTTCTTTTTCTCCACCCACCCGGGTGATTTTGTTTTCCTGCAGGGTCCGCAGTACCTTGGCCTGTGCGGCCAGGCTCATGTCTCCGATCTCGTCCAGGAAGATGGTCCCTCCGTGGGCCAGCTCAAAATTCCCCTTCTTCTGTTTGATGGCAGAGGTGAAAGATCCCTTCTCATGCCCGAACAATTCGCTTTCGATCAGTTCCGAGGGGATGGCTGCGCAGTTGACTTCGATAAAGGGGCCCTTTGCCCTTTGACTCAGGTCATGGAGGGAGCGTGCGACCAGCTCCTTGCCCGTGCCGTTCTCCCCCGTGATGAACACCCGGGCATCGGTCGGGGCCACCCTTTGGATCATTTCCCGGATCCGCTCCAGGGATTCCGAGTGCCCGATCATTTCGTAGGATTTGCTGACCTTGCGCTTCAGCACCTTGGTTTCGGTGACCAGCTTGGTTTTGTCCATGGCGTTGCGGATGGTGATCAGCAGGCGGTTCAGATCGAGCGGTTTGGAGATGAAGTCGAAGGCCCCTTTTTTGATCGCTTCCACGGCCGTGTCGATGGTCCCGTGACCGGAAATCATCACCACGGTGGTGTCCGGATCCCGTTCCTGGACCTGTTCCAGCACTTCCAGGCCATCCATCCTGGGCATTTTGATGTCACACAGCACCACATCGAAGCTGCTTTTCCCCATCTTTTCCAGCCCGTCCGGACCATCCTCGGCCACCTCCACTTCAAACTTTTCAAACTCCAGAATTTCCTTGAGGGTGTTGCGGATGCTCCGTTCGTCGTCGATTACCAGGATTTTTGCCATATCAGGTTTTTTGATGGTTTGTGACCGGGACGGGAATGGCCCCGGGGGGTGAATCAATGGTGCCGTATCCACTTCCAGAGTTCGGCATAACTGACTTTTTTTCCGTACATCAGGATGCCGGTGCGGTAAATGCGGGAAGCCAGCCAGGTCGTCAGAATGAATCCGCCCACCAGCAGGGCTGCCGATAACAGCAGCTCGGCATAGGGAACCCCGAAGGGAATGCGCACCATCATGATGACGGGGGAGGTCAGGGGTATGATGGACAACCAGAAGGCCACCGGGCCCGAAGGGTTGGCCATCACCATCTGGGCCATGATGAAGGCGAACAAAAGGGGAATGGTTACCGGGAGCATGAACTGCTGTGTGTCGGCCTCGTTATCCACAGCGGCCCCGATGGAGGCAAAGAGGGCCCCGTAGAGCAGGTACCCCCCCAGGAAAAAGAAGATAAATGCCAGGATGACCAGGGGAAAATTGATGGCGGCGAGGCCGGCAAGGATCTCCCCGGCAGGGGTGTTGAGTTGCTGAACGGTTTCCATCCGGGCCTGTAATTCCTGGGGATTCAGGATCTGGCTGCTGGTGACATACACCTGGTCGCCCGGTGTGAAACGGAACAGGCCGGGTGCGGCCGCCCGGACCGATCCGACGATGGCAAATGTCAGGACAATCCATATCAGGAACTGGGTCAGTCCCACCAGGCCCACCCCGACAATCTTTCCCATCATGAGCTGGAAGGGCCGGACGCTGGAAACGATGATCTCGACTATGCGGCTGGTTTTTTCCTCGAGGACGCCCCGGAGCACCTGTGAACCGAACAGGAAGATGAAGATATAGATGAGCAGGCCCGAAACAAACCCCAGCCCCATGCTGACCTCCGGGTGGTCGGCCTGTTCCAGTCCGTCCTTTTTGATGCGGATGGCATGGATGTTCACCGGGGTCTGTATGGAGGCCAGGATCTCCCGGTCGATTCCGGCGGCACCGAGTTTCAGGCTTTCAAACTCTTGCCGCAGGATGTTTTCGATGTACAGCTTGGTGTTCAGGTTGGTGGCTTTCTCAGAAAACAGCCGCATGCTGCTGGGGGCCTCCAGGGCGATTTCCGGGATGTGGAGCACGGCATCGAACCGGCCGGCCTGCATCAGTTCCACCGCCTGGTCTATGGATGCGGGCAGGTGGGTGAACCGGATGTTGTTGGCATCCCGGAAACGGTCATAAAACAGCATGGAGTCATCCACCAGGGCTACTTCCTGGGTCCGGTCAGACATCTGGGAAACCAACAGCGGGGCCACCATCAGACCGGCCATCAGGATGGGGCCCAGGATGGTCATCACGATGAAGGAGCGCTTTTTTACCCGGCTGAGGTATTCCCGCTGTATGATGGTGGTGATTTTATTCATGGTCTTTGGTGTTGATAACCGGTACACTTTGGGCCGGGACGGGCTATTGCTCCGTACCCCGCAGGTCTGCTCCCCCGGAAAGCGGACCCGCCGGGAACCTGCCGGTCACCTGCCTGATGAAAATATCGTTCATGCTGGGGACCAGCTCCTGGAATGAAAGAACCTGTGCTTCAGGGATCAGTTTTGCCAGCAGGTCGTTCGACTCCGCTCCTCCGCGGATCCGTATGCGCGCCCGTACAAGGCCATCCTGACTGTGGCTGCCGATCAGCTCGAAACGTTCGTCCAGCAATCCCTGCAGTTTGGTGCCGGCTTCCAGTTCGACCTGGTATAGCTGTCCCCCGAATGCCTTGCGGATCTGCCGTACATTCCCTTCCAGAATTTTGTGGCTTTTGTCGATCAGGGCGATGTCATCACAGAGTTCCTCCACCGAGCCCATGTTGTGGGTCGAGAAGATGATGGTGGCTCCCTGACTGCGCAAATCCAGTATCTCCTGTTTGAGCAGGTTCACATTGATGGGGTCGAACCCGCTGAAGGGCTCGTCAAAGATCAGCAGCTCGGGCTGGTGCAGGACCGTGATGATGAACTGGACCTTCTGCTGCATGCCTTTGGAGAGCTCTTCGACCTTCTTGTCCCACCAGGGCATCAGGTCGAACTTTTCGAACCATGCCCTGAGCTCCTTTCTTGCCCGGGGGCCGCCGAGGCCTTTGAGCTTTGCCAGGTATATGGCCTGCTCTCCCACCTTCATTTTCTTGTACAGCCCCCTTTCCTCCGGAAGATACCCAATGCGGTGCACATCTTCGGGAAGCAGGGGGCGGCCGGAAAAAAGCAACCTGCCCTGGTCCGGGGCGATGATCTGGTTGATGATGCGTATCAGGGTGGTCTTGCCGGCCCCGTTCGGTCCGAGCAAACCGAATATGCTTTGCCTGGGCACCTCTATCCCGACCCCGTCCAGGGCCAGGTGGTTGGCGTAACGCTTGGTGATCTGTTCGGCCTGGAGAAGATAATTCATGGGGCTGGTTTGATTAACTGAACACGTCTTTCATCCGTTCAAAAAAGCTTTTATCGCTCTTTTTGGGCCTGGGTTTGAAATTTTCAGACCGGGCAAGCTCCTCCATCATGGCCTTTTCTTCGCTGCTGGTTTGCTGGGGTGTCCAGATATTGATATTGACCAGCAGGTCGCCCCGCCCGTAGGAGTTCAGCATGGGAAGCCCCTTGCCTTTGAGCCGGAGAACCTTGCCTCCCTGGGTCCCCGGCTCAATGCGGATCCTGGCTTTCCCTTCCAGGGTGGGGACTTCAATATGGGTGCCAAGCACTGCCTGGGGAAAGCTGATGTAGTGGTCGTGCAGCAGGTTGTTCCCGTCCCGGATCAGCTTGTCATGCGGCACTTCCTCCACCAGGACGATGAGGTCTCCGGGGACACCCCCGCGGGGGGCTGCATTGCCCTTGCCGCCGAGGGAGAGCTGCATGCCTTCGGACACCCCGGCGGGAATATTGATGGGGATTACTTCTTCGTTTTTGGTGATGCCGTTGCCGTAACAGGCCGTGCATTTTTCCGTGATCACCTGGCCTTCCCCGCTGCACTGGGGGCAGGTGGAGGCTGTCTGCATCTGTCCCAGGAAGGTGTTCGTGACCCGGGTCACCCTGCCCATGCCATTGCAGGTGGGGCAGGTGTGGAATGCCCCGCCGTCTTTGGCCCCGGTACCGTTGCACTGCTTGCAGGCCACGTATTTGTTGACCTTGATCTTTTTCTCCACCCCGTGGAGGATCTCTTCCAGACTCAGTTTAACCTTGATCCTCAGGTTGCTCCCCTTATTGACCCGGCGGCCAGTTCGTCCGGTCCCGAATCCTGACCCGCCGAACCCGCCAAATGCCCCGCCGAAGATATCCCCGAACTGGCTGAAGATGTCTTCCATGCTCATGCCGCCACCGAATCCGCCCCCGCCGAAATTGTTGCCCATGCCGGAATGGCCGTAGCGGTCGTAGCGCGCTTTTTTCTCTTCGTTGCTTAGTACCTCATAGGCCTCTGCCGCCTCCTTGAAGTTGGCTTCCGCCTGGCTGTCGCCCGGGTTTTTGTCCGGATGGTACTTCAGCGCTTTCTGCCGGTAGGCCTTCTTGATCTGTTCCGGGGTGGCGTCCCGGGAAACGCCCAATATGTCGTAATAATCTCTTTTAGACATTCTCCTTGGTTGGTTTAGCTGGCCACGACGACCCGCGCAAAGCGGATCACCCTGCCGTTCAGTTTGTAGCCTTTCTGCAGTTCATCGACGACCTTCCCCTTCTGTTCTTTCCCGCTGGCCGGGATGTGGGTGACGGCCTCATGCAGGTCGGTGTCGAATGGTTCTCCAAGGGCGGGAATTTCCTCCACGCCTTTTTGCCGTAGAATGGCCTTGAACTTATTATAAATCAGCAATATACCATCGTCTGTTCCGGCGGTTTCACCATCCTTTCCCTGCATCTTGCAGGCCCTTTCCAGATCATCCAGAACCGGCAGCAGGGCAGAGATCACATCCTCCGCCGCGGTTTTGATCAATTCCAGTCGTTCCCTGGTAGTCCTCTTGCGGAAATTATCGAATTCCGAAAACAGGCGCAGGAATTTGTCATTGGATTCCTCCAGCTTCTCTTCCAGTTCCCTGAGCCGTTCTGCGTCCTGTTGCCCGGTCTTTGCCCTGCCTTTTTCCTTCTCGTTGGCCGCCGGTCTTCCGGCCTTCTTCCCCATGGATTCCGTGTCTTTTTCGTCGGATGCCAGGGGCTTTTCTGATCCTTTCTTATTCATTGCTGTTTCCTGGTTTAAACCTTTGGTTACTCTGCAAGCCATGACGGCCTCATGCCATTCTGGCCGCCGGGGGACATCCTGAACCCCCGGCAGGCCATGGCAGGCGGTCATGTTGCTGGTCCCCCAGTCTTATCAAATAGCCTGCCAATGGGCATGGAGAGGCCATTTTGTCAGTCCTTTCGATGCCTGCCTAAAACCTGGTTATGCGTGCTCCGAGCTGCTGCAGGCGGTGGTCGATGGACTGATAGCCTCTGTCAATCTGATCGATGTTGTGAATGATGCTTGTTCCCGGGGCGCTCAGGGCCGCGATCAGCAGGGCCACGCCCGCCCGGATATCCGGGGAGGTCATCTCCAGCGGTTTGAGCTGGTGCTTCCTGCCCAGGCCGATGACCGTGGCCCGGTGGGGGTCGCACAGAATGATCTTGGCTCCCATGTCGATGAGCTTGTCCACAAAGAAGAGCCGGCTTTCGAACATTTTCTGGTGAATCAGCACACTGCCCTGTGCCTGGGTGGCCACGACCAAAACGATGCTCAGCAGGTCCGGCGAGAAGCCCGGCCAGGGTGCGTCGCTGATGGACAGGATGCTGCCATCTATGAAACTTTCCACTTCATAGACCTCCTGTGAAGGAATGTGCAGGTCGTCCCCGATCAGGTCCATCCGGATGCCCAGCCTGCGGAACACATCCGGGATCAGCCCCAGCTCCCTGTAGTGTACATTCCTGATGGTGATGTCTGACCGGGTCATGGCGGCCAGCCCGATGAAGCTGCCGATCTCAATCATATCGGGCAGGAGCCGGTGGCTGCAGCCGCCAAGGTGTTTCACTCCCTCTATGGTCAGCAAATTGGATCCGATCCCGCTGATTTTTGCCCCCATGGCGTTCAGCATGCGGCAAAGCTGTTGCAGGTATGGCTCGCAGGCTGCATTGTACACCGTGGTGGTCCCGCTTGCCAGGCTGGCGGCCATGATGATGTTGGCCGTGCCGGTCACCGAGGCCTCATCGAGCAGGATGTATGTCCCTTTCAGCTTGTCTCCCTCGATCCGGTAGGTGCTTGCCGCCTGGTCGTAGTGAAAACGCGCCCCCAGTTTCTCCAGCCCCAGAAAGTGCGTATCCAGCCGCCTGCGGCCGATTTTGTCGCCTCCGGGCCGGGGGATGCACGCCTTCCCGAAGCGTGCCAGCAGCGGTCCGACCACCATGACGGAACCCCGGAGTTGGGAGACCTTGCTGAGGAATTCCTCGCTGTCGAGGAATGAGGGGTCCAGTCCCCCGGCGTGGAAGGAAAAACGTCCCGGCTCCAGTTTCCTGACAAGCACCCCGAAATCCGACAGCAAATCAATCAATTTGTTCACATCCAGGATGTCCGGGACGTTGTCAAGGACGACCTCTTCCCCGGTCAGCAGGGTGGCGCAGAGGACCTGCAGGGCCTCGTTCTTCGCACCCTGCGGGATGATCTCGCCTTTCAGGGGCATGCCCCCGGTGATTTCAAATGAGCCCATGTTGAAAGTCTTGTGAATGATCCGATGAAGATTCTGTGAAAGTCCGTCCAAGAAACAAAAAAAAAGCCATGATGCCAAACAGGCCCCTGAAATTGTCACGGGCGGATGGCCTCATGGCCGGATTGCCTGACCCGACAGCATGACAGGTCGGAACCGGACAAGCGTTTCGTGAGTGGTTAATGCGTTTTCTTGCCCTTGTTGTGTTGGGAATATTTCCCGTTGCCTTGCTTGCCCTGGAATTTCTTCTTTTTGGGTTTGATGAACACCTCGGGGGTGCTGTGCAACTTGATGTCCTCGGGGAGTGTCAGCCGCCCGCCCGAAAGCTGGTTCAGGTGGGCGGCGATTTCCTCATCGGTGACCGCATCCCGGTTCCAGGTGAGGTAGGATTTCTTCAGGTGGTTGGCGATCAGCCGGATGAGTGCATCCTTTTCCTCTCCCTCCTCCAGTTCGCAGGCCTTTTCTATGATGCGCTCAATGTACCTTCCGTAGTGCTTGAAGGTGACATTGTTGGACGAATAGTCCAGTTGCTCCGGCTTCCTGGTCAGGATCTCGGGCGAGGGGACAGGATAGGGGGAGTCGACGTCGAGTTTGAAGTCTGACATGATGAAGAGGTGGTCCCACAGCTTGTGCTTGAAATCATTCACATCGCGCAGGTGCGGGTTGAGTTGTCCCATGACATTGATGGTGGCCCGGGCGAGGTGGTTGCGCTTCTCCCTGTCATCAAAGCTCATGATGTGTTCGATCATTTTCTGAATATTTCGTCCGTATTCAGAAATGTTCATTTTTGAACGGGAAGTATTGTACTCCATAAAGAATCAGTGAAATGAAATGGTGTATCGCTTGTTTAAGGTCCGCCGTCTTCCTGGTAAGTGCCAGCCATCGCAGGGGGATGCCGGCCGGGTTAAACGGGCAGTCAGCAGCGGCACGGACAGCCTGACGGATTGTGCAAAGATACGAAAATTAATGATTAATGACGGGTTTACAGGATTTTCAACCGGGCATACTTCAGCAGCAATTGTTTCTGCCCGAACTGGGTGAATGCGACGGTGGCCCTGGCATTCTGCCCTGAGCCTTCGATGGCTGTGACGGTGCCTGTGCCGAAACGGGGGTGTTCCACCCGGGTGCTGACTGCCAGCAGGGCAGGATCGAGGATGGCGAAACCAGCCTCCTGCCCGGAGGGGGAGCCTGATGAGCCGGGGGACGAAAGGCCCTTCACCGGCCTGGGTCCGGCCGGGGAGGCGGCGGCCTTCGCCGCGGCTGGCGGGCCGGGTCTTGCCGGAGGACTTTTCATTTGCCGGAAGCGGGCCAGTCCTTCCTGGAAGCTTTCCTTCGGGGGGGGCGGCTTGCGGAGGCCGCGGGGCATCAGGAAATCGACATGGCCGGCATCCAGTTCATCGATGAAGCGGCTGGGTTCACAAAGGGTGAAATTTCCGTAACGAAAGCGGCTTTCGGCATAGGAGACCGTGGCCAGGTCCATGGCACGGGTCAGGGCGACATAGAAGAGCCTTCGTTCTTCCTCAAGCTCTTCCCGGCTGTTCATCGACAGCAGGGAGGGGAAGAGGTTCTCCTCCACCCCGGCAATGAATACAAAGGGGAATTCCAAACCCTTGGCCGCATGGATGGTCATCAGGGACACCTTGTCGGTATCCTCCTTCTTCTCCTGCTTCATGTCCGCATCGGTCAGCAGCGCGATGTCCTGCATGAATTCGTCCAGGGTGCGCAGCTGTTCCGGATCCTGCGGTTCCTCCACAAAATCCTTCAGCCCGCTGAGCAGTTCCTCAATGTTCTCCCTCCGGTTGATGCTTTCGGGGGTGCCGTCTTCGAAGTAGAGTTTCCGGATGCCGCTCTGGTTGACGATGGCCTCCCCCAGGGAATAGGCATCGGTTTTATAAAGCCTGGCCCCAAACCCCCTGATCAGGCTGACAAACTCTTCCAGTTTGCGCAGGGTGCCTGTGTTCAGCCCGGGTGCGGGGTCCGCGGAGCCGTTGAGCAATTCCCACAGGGGTTTCTCCGCCTGGCCGGCGGCCGACAGCAGCTTGCTGACGGTGGTCTGCCCGATGCCCCTGGCAGGAAAATTTATGACCCGGAGCAGGGCGTCCTCGTCGTGGGGATTGATCACCAGCCGGAAATAGGCCAGAACATCCTTCACCTCCTTCCTCTGGTAAAAAGAGACCCCCCCATAAATCCTGTAGGGGATGTTCCGCTTCCTGAGTGCTTCTTCCAGGGCCCTGGACTGGGCATTGGTGCGGTACAGTATGGCAAAGGCGCTGTTGGGATGTTGTCCTGCTGACTGCAATTCAAAAATGCGCGAAGCCACCCACAGGGCCTCTTCCCCTTCCGTGGCGGTCCTGACCACCTGTATCTTCTCGCCCTGTTTATTGCCCGTCCATATTTTCTTGAATATCTGGTCCTGGTTGTTGACAATCACGCTGTTGGCGGCCTGCACGATGTGTCCGGTGGAACGGTAGTTCTGCTCCAGCTTGAAGAGGCGGTAGTCCGGGTAGTCTTTCTGGAAGTTCAGAATGTTCTGGATATTGGCCCCCCGGAAGGCATAAATGCTTTGGGCATCATCCCCCACAACACAGAGGTTTTCATTGTTGGCCGCCAGCTTTTTAACGATGAGGTACTGGGAGAAGTTGGTGTCCTGGTACTCATCCACCAAAAGGTATTGGAACCGCTGCTGGTATTTGTAGAGGACCTCGGGGAAATCCCTCAGCAAGACATTGGTATTGAACAACAGGTCGTCAAAGTCCATGGCAGAGGCCTTGCGCAGCCTTTGCTGGTACAGGCTGTAAAGCAGTCCGAGTTTGGGTTTGCGTGACTGGGTGTCCTGGGTCTGGATGTCAAAATCCTCGTTGTAGTCGGATGGGGAGATCAGGTTGTTTTTTGCGTTGGATATCCGGCTCAGAACATAGGAAGGCTGGTAGGTCTTGTCATCCAGTTGCTGTTCCTTCAGGATGTTCCGGATCACTCTTTTGGAGTCGTCCGTGTCATAAATGGAGAAGTTCCCCGGGAAATCCAGCCTGGGGGCTTCTGCCCTCAGGATGCGCGCAAAGATGCTGTGAAAGGTTCCCATCCACAGTCCCTTGGCCCTGGAAGGATCCACCAGTCTGGCGATCCTTTCCCGCATTTCCCGGGCCGCCTTGTTGGTGAAGGTCAGGGCCAGGATATTGAATGGGGGAACGCCCTGTTCCAGCAGGTAGGCCACCCGGTAGGTGAGGACCCGGGTCTTTCCGCTTCCGGCGCCCGCGATGACCATGACGGGCCCGTCGGCTGCCATGACCGCTTTTTTCTGGGCATCGTTAAGGTCCTTGAGGAAGTTTGCCATGGCGTGTCTATAAATAAGTGACAAGGGTCAGTCCGGATGCCCCCCGGCATCCGGGGGCAAAGATAGAAAAAATTCAGGCCATGCTCTGGATGCACGGGTTCTCTGCAGGAACAAAGTGAAGGCGTCCCGCTGTACCCGCGTTCCGGCCAGGCTTCCCCATCCCGGGCTCACAAATGCAGGCCATTTTGCAGGTATTTCTCCGGAAAATTATATATTTACAGCGCCATTGGCTGCCCCCTTAACCCTGGCTGATGCCTGGGAAGGGGCATGACAGCCTGTCCTGATGCACCGGGAGTTGTCCGCCGGGCAATTCCCATCCGACGTGAAACAACAAATTAGCTGACAGATGAAAGCAACCAACCCACTGCCTGCCCGGACCAACCTGATCTTTTGGTTTATTTTACTGGCCTCCCTGCCTTTGCTGGGGCAGGATGCCGGAGGGGAAATGGCCCGCAGGCAGCAGGCCATGCAGGAGGAGATCAGAAACCTGCGTTTTCGGTTCGACGTGCTTGAAAAGGCCATTGACGATATTCAATGGCATCACCGTGTGGGTGACGTGGCCTATATTGACAAGCTGTTTATGGCCGGTCCGCCTCCCAGGGGTGCCGAAAAGGCCACCAACCTGATGGACTCAAACCCCATCAAGTTCTGGACTTATGTGTTCATCCCCAAGGACATCGACCCTTCGAAGAAATACCCCTTGCTCGTTTTCTCACACGGTGGGGTGCACGGGGATTTCAATACGTATTACACCCACATCATCCGGGAACTGATGGCCCAGCAGTACATCGTGGTGGCCCCCGAGTACCGGGGATCCACCGGCTACGGACGC
Source organism: uncultured Bacteroidales bacterium (assembly GCA_964477035.1). Classification (GTDB taxonomy): domain Bacteria; phylum Bacteroidota; class Bacteroidia; order Bacteroidales; family UBA7960; genus SLSG01. The sequence continues at coordinate 35,581 of CAYZCW010000015.1, read as the reverse complement.
GGCCACCATGAACTGATTGATTATGGCGGGCTGGAAAATGAGGACGTGCACCAAAGCATGCTGATGATGCTGGAGAATTACGGGCACATGATTGATTCCCGGAGGGTGGGACTGATCGGCTGGAGCCATGGCGGCATGATCTCCCTGATGAATGCCTTTGAGCATCCGGATCTGTATAAATGCGCCTTTGCCGGGGTTCCGGTCAGCGACCTGGTGGCCCGGATGGGGTACAAAAGGGCCGGCTATGAGGGCTACTTCAGCGCAGACTACCATATCGGTCAGACCGTGGATCAGAACATCGACGAATACAGAAGGCGTTCCCCCGTCCACCATGCGGAAAAACTCAGGATCCCCCTGCTGATCCACACCAACACCATCGATGAAGATGTCCACGTGCTGGAGGTGGAAAACCTGATCCGTGCCCTGAAGGCGCACAACCGGAGTTTCGAATACGAAATCTTCCAGGCGATTCCCGGGGGGCATTCCTTCGACCGCATGGACCACCGCATGGGCCGGGACATCCGCTTCAGGATCTACAAATTCCTGGAGAAACACCTGGATCCTCCCAAAAAGTTTCGCAACCTGAGGGAGATGGAGCGGGCCGCCTACCGGTTCTGACCTTCCGGCTCTCCTCCTTCTGCCCCAGCAAATCAAGGAATCAACAAATCAACCTTTCTGTTGATAAGTCCTTGTATTGTTGAAAAAAACAGGGCGATTTATCAAAAAAGTTTCCTAACTTTGTGCCCCTCAAATGAGGAGAGATTAATCCTCCTGTAACACAGGGTGATCCGGCTTTTTGACCGGGATGGGAAATCAATCTTTTGTTTTGAGGCTTTAAATTGTACAGGCCAGGGAGATTTTTTGTGAAACCATATTGGTTTTCAAAAAATAACTTTTACCTTTGCACTCCCAAAAATAGCCAGGATTGAATTTAACCAAATAAAAGCGAAGTTTTTACAAAATTCAGATTACAGTATGCCAACAATTCAGCAATTGGTTCGTAAAGGGCGCCATAAGGTGACGTACAAAAGCAAGTCACCCGCTTTGGACTCGTGCCCCCAGCGCCGTGGGGTTTGTGTCAGGGTTTATACCACCACCCCAAAGAAACCCAATTCGGCCATGAGAAAGGTGGCCAGGGTCAGGCTGACAAACGGGAAGGAAGTGAACGCCTATATTCCCGGTGAAGGACATAACCTGCAGGAGCACTCCATCGTACTGATTCGCGGCGGGAGGGTCAAGGACCTTCCCGGTGTGCGGTATCATATTATCCGGGGTGCCCTGGATACCAGCGGGGTGGATGGACGCAACCAGAGAAGGTCCAAATACGGAACCAAGCGCCCGAAGGCCAAGAAATAAATCCGACCAATTGCACAGCATTCGATATAAAACAGTTTGATCCATGAGAAAGGCAAAACCCAAGAAGAGAATCCTGCTTCCTGACCCGAGGTTCAATGACACCCTGGTGACCCGGTTTGTGAACAACCTGATGCTCCGGGGCAAGAAAAACCTCGCCTACGAAATCTTTTATGATGCCATCGACCTGGTATCTGCCAAGACCAAGGAGGATGGACTGGAGGTTTTCAAAAAGGCCCTGGCCAATGTGACCCCTGCCGTGGAAGTACGCAGCCGCAGGATCGGTGGCGCCACCTTCCAGATTCCTTCCGAGATCCGGCCGGACAGAAAAATGTCCGTCGGCATCAAACACCTGATCAATTTCTCCCGCAAGCGCAATGAGAAAGGCATGGCGGCCAAGCTGGCAGGGGAAATCGTTGCCGCCTACAAGGAAGAAGGCGGAGCGTACAAACGCAAGGAAGACACCCACCGCATGGCGGATGCCAACAAGGCTTTCTCACATTTCAGGTTCTAATCACCCTTCAATTACCAAATCACCCAGATGGCCCGGGACCTTAAATACACGCGCAACATAGGCATTATGGCGCATATCGATGCTGGCAAGACCACCACGACGGAGCGCATACTGTTCTATACCGGGGTAAACCACCGCCTGGGTGAGGTTCATGATGGTGCCGCCACCATGGACTGGATGATCCAGGAGCAGGAGAGGGGCATCACCATTACATCTGCCGCGACCACCACTTTCTGGAACTTCAGGGGACAACAATATAAGGTCAACATCATTGACACGCCTGGCCATGTCGACTTTACCGTGGAGGTGGAGCGAAGCCTGCGGGTGCTGGATGGGGCCATTGCCCTTTTTTGCTCCGTCGGGGGCGTGGAGCCCCAGTCGGAGACTGTCTGGCGACAGGCCGACAAGTACCGGGTGCCCCGCATCAGCTTCATCAATAAAATGGACCGGGCCGGCGCCGATTTCTTCGGCGTTGTGGAAAAGATCCGGGAGCGGCTGGGCATGAATGCCGTGCCCCTGCAGATTCCCATTGGAGACGAGGAGAACTTCCAGGGGGTTGTGGACCTGATCACCAACAAGGCTTTTATTTGGGAAGAACAATCCCTGGGGACGGTATTCGTTGAGGTCCCCATCCCGGACGAACTCGAGGAAACGGTCCGTGAGCACCGGATGAAACTGATCGAAGGCTGTGCCGAGGAAAGCGAGGAACTGCTCGAAAAATTCATGGATAATCCCGACTCCATTTCAGAGGAGGACATGCTTTCCATCATTCGCAAGGCCACGATCGACCTTCGGATCTCCCCGGTGCTGTGCGGTTCCTCCTTCAAGAACAAGGGCGTCCAGCTGCTGCTGGATGCCGTGGTGAAATTCCTGCCCTCTCCCATGGACGTGGAATCCATCTCAGGGATCAACCCCAAAACGGAAAAACCGGAAACCAGAAAGGCCGATGCAGGTGAGCCCTTTGCCGCACTGGCCTTTAAAATTGCCACCGATCCGTATGTGGGCCGCCTGGCTTTCTTCAGGGTTTACAGTGGTGCGCTGGATTCCGGTTCCTATGTATGGAATGCCACCACCAATAAGAAGGAGCGCATTTCGCGCATCCTCCAGATGCACGCCAACAAGCAAAATCCCATCGACCGTATTGAGGCCGGGGATATCGGGGCCGCCGTCGGATTCAAGAACATCCAGACCGGGGATACCCTCTGTGATGAGAAACACCCTGTGCTGCTCGAATCCATGACTTTCCCGGATCCTGTAATCAGCGTCGCGGTGGAGCCCAAAACCCAGGCCGATGTGGACAAGCTGACAATGGCCCTTTCAAAACTTGCCGAAGAGGACCCCACCTTCAAGGTAAAGGTGGATCCGGACAGCGGGCAGACCGTGATCAGCGGCATGGGCGAATTGCACCTGGAGATTCTGGTCGACCGGCTCAAGCGTGAATTCAAGGTGGAATGCAACCAGGGGGCCCCCCAGGTGGCATACAAGGAAGCCATTACCGGGGTGGTACGCCACCGCGAGGTCTACAAAAAACAAACGGGTGGCAAGGGCAAGTTTGCGGACATCATTGTGGAGATCGGGCCGGCCGACGAAGGCGTTACCGGGCTGCAGTTCAAGGATGAGGTCAAGGGCGGCAACATTCCCAGGGAATTTATTCCTTCGGTAGAGAAGGGTTTCAAGTCGGCCATGCAGAACGGGGTGCTGGCAGGCTATCCGATGGACAATCTGAAGGTGACCCTGCTGGATGGCTCCTACCACAATGTGGATTCCGACTCCCTGTCGTTTGAACTTGCCGCCAAAATTGCCTTCCGGGACGCATGCAGGAAGGCCAATGCCATTTTGCTCGAGCCCATCATGAAGCTTGAAGTGCTTACGCCCGAGGAGTATGTGGGGGATGTGGTGGGGGACATCAACCGCCGGCGCGGACACCTTGGCGGCCTGTCCTCCAGGGCCAACCTGCAGGTCATTCATGCCCAGGTGCCGCTTTCAGAGATGTTTGGCTATGTCACTTCACTGCGTACGCTGACCAGTGGCCGGGCCACTTCCACCATGGAGTTCCAGCAATACCGGGAAGCCCCGAAAAATATTGTCGATGAAGTCATTTTCAAACTGTATGGCACGAAAGCCTAATCGTTTAATTTAAAGGAATTGAACCGTGAGTCAGAGAATCAGAATCAAATTAAAATCCTACGATTTCAACCTGGTGGACAAGTCTGCCGAGAAAATCGTGAAGACCGTGAAGTCTACCGGTGCCGTTGTCAATGGCCCCATCCCCCTGCCAACAAACAAGAAGATTTTCACCGTACTGCGGTCCACCTTCGTGAATAAAAAGGCCAGGGAACAGTTTCAGTTGTGTTCCTACAAGAGGCTGCTGGACATTTACTCTTCCTCCTCCAAAACGGTTGATGCCCTGATGAAGCTGGAACTGCCGAGTGGCGTTGAGGTGGAAATCAAAGTATAAGAATTAGAAATCGCACCTGCGAAAAAAGTTAAATAGCTGAGAAATGTCAGGACTTATAGGAAAGAAAATCGGAATGACCAGCTTGTTCGATGCCTCTGGAAAGAACATTCCATGCACCGTGATTCAGGCTGGCCCCTGTGTGGTGACCCAGGTCAAGACCCAGGACAATGATGGATATGAAGCCATACAGCTGGCCTTTGATGACAAGCGTGAGAAGCTGGTATCCAAGGCCCTGCGGGGTCATTTTGCGAAAGCTAAAACCAGCCCCAAGCGTGTGGTGGCAGAGTTCACCAGGTTTGAAAAAGGCCACCAGAAAGCCTTTGGGGATGAACTGCGCGCCGATGTGTTCATCGAGGGGGAGTTCATTGATGTCGTGGGCATCAGCAAGGGCAAGGGCTTTCAGGGCGTTGTCAAGCGTCACGGCTTCAGCGGTGTCGGACAGGCAACCCATGGTCAGCATAACCGGTTGAGGGCCCCTGGTTCACTGGGCGCTTCATCCTGGCCCTCCCGTGTTTTCAAGGGCATGCGCATGGCCGGGCGTACCGGCGGCAATCGCGTGAAAATGATCAACCTCCAGGTGATGAAAATCATTCCCGAAAAAAACATTGTTGTTGTAAAAGGTTCTGTACCGGGACCCAATGGATCATATTTAATACTTGAAAGATGGAGTTAGCAGTATATAAGACAGATGGCACCAAGACCTCCAAAACGGTGCAGCTCAACCAGGACGTGTTTGGCATTGAGCCCAACGATCACGCCATCTACCTTGATGTGAAGCAATACCTTGCCAACCGGCGCCAGGGAACCCACAAGGCCAAGCAGCGCAATGAGGTGTCGGGCAGTACCCGCAAGCTCCGCAGGCAAAAGGGAACCGGTTTTGCGCGGATTGGCGACATCAAATCCCCCCTGCTCAGGGGAGGTGGTCGTGCCTTCGGGCCCAAACCCAGGGATTATTCCTTTAAGGTCAACAAGAAAGTCAAGCGCCTGGCCAGGAAGTCGGCCCTTTCCTATAAGACCAGGGGAAATACCCTGCTCGTGCTGGAGGACTTCTCCATGGAGGGACCCAGGACAAAGCACTACCTGGAGATCCTGAAGAGTTTCAACCTGGACAACAAGAAGTCCCTGCTGGTGTTGCCCGGGAACGATCACAACATCGTGCTTTCTTCCCGGAATATCCCCAGGGCCCGGGTGGCTGTGGCGTCCGACCTGAACACCTATATGATCATGAATGCCGACCACTTGCTGCTGGTGGAAAGCTCCGTCAAACAGGTTGAAGACACCTTACTGAAATAGGAACCAATATCACGGACCGGAAACTAATCGGTCCCCAAACCCGAAAGACATGGAAGTTTTAATCAAGCCGCTCATCACCGAAAAGATGACTGCCGTCACAGAGAAGGTGCCCAACCGCTATGGATTTGTGGTGGATAAAAGGGCGACCAAAAACCAGATCAAGCAGGCAGTGGAGGAGATGTATGACGTGGAGGTTGCCTCCGTCAATACCATGGTGTATCTCGGCAAGCAGAAATCCCGCTATACCCGTACCGGATTTCAGACCGGCAGAAAAAACAGTTTCAAGAAGGCCATTGTCACTTTGGGCGAAGGCCAGACCATAGATTTTTACAGCAACATTTAAGCAAGGATAAATGGCTTTAAGAAAATTTAAACCGACCACGCCCGGACAGCGCAATAAGATCATCAGCGCTTTCGACGACCTAACTGCCTCCAAACCCGAAAAATCCCTGGTGGTCGGAAAAGGCAAGTCGGGAGGCAGGAACAACCGGGGTAAAATGACCATGCGCTACCTGGGTGGCGGACACAAGCGCCGCTACCGCATCATAGACTTCAAACGGGACAAGGATGGTGTTCCCGCCACGGTGAAAAGCATTGAATATGATCCGAACCGTTCAGCGCGGATCGCCCTGCTTTTTTATGCAGACGGCGAAAAGCGTTACATCATCGCACCCAACGGACTTCAGATCGGACAGACGGTTCTTTCCGGCAAAAAAGCCAGTCCGGATATCGGCAACACCCTGTATCTCTCGGACGTGCCCCTGGGCAGCGTGGTGCATAACATCGAACTGCAGCCAGGGCAAGGCGGCCGGATGGCTAGAAGTGCCGGTTCCTATGCGCAGCTTACCTCCCGCGAAGGCAAATATGCTGCTTTGAAACTTCCCAGCGGGGAGATCCGTCAGGTGCTGGTGACCTGCAGGGCGACCATTGGCAGTGCCTCCAATCCTGACCATATGCATGAGATGTCGGGCAAGGCAGGCCGGAATCGCTGGCTGGGCAGAAGGCCCCGCACCCGTGGTGTGGCCATGAACCCGGTGGATCACCCCATGGGTGGTGGTGAAGGACGTGCCTCCGGTGGCCATCCGCGAAGCAGGAAGGGTTTGCCGGCAAAAGGGTATAAAACCCGTAACAGGAAGAAGGCCTCCAACAGGCTGATTCTTGAAAGAAGGAAGAAGTAAGCAAGTATAACAGGTAAAAAAGCATAAGATGAGTCGTTCGTTAAAAAAGGGCCCTTACATCAATTATAAACTCGAGCGGAAAGTCCTGGCCATGGCTGCCGGCAACAAAAAGTCCGTGATCAAGACCTGGTCCAGGGCTTCGATGATTTCTCCAGAGTTTGTTGGCCAGACCATTGCCGTACACAACGGCAACAAATTCATTCCCGTTTACGTCACCGAGAACATGGTGGGACATAAACTGGGTGAATTTGCCCCCACGCGCATCTTCCGCGGACATGCAGGTAAAAAGGATAAAGGCAAAAAATAAAACAATCTTGATACAATGGGATTACGAAAGCACTTAAGGGCTGAAAAAATAAAGGAAGAAAGGAAAACGCAGTATTTCGCCAGTTTAAACAACTGCCCGACCTCTCCCAGGAAAATGCGACTGGTGGCGGATCTAATCCGTGGCAAGGATGTAAACCAGGCCCTTGGTATCCTCCGGTATACCAAAAAGGAAGCTGCGCAGCGACTCGAAAAACTGTTGCTGTCGGCCATTGCAAACTGGCAGAACAAAAATGAAGGCGTGCGGATAGAGGACAGCAACTTGTTTGTGAAGTCCATTACCGTCGACGGGGGACGCGTTCTGAAACGGCTCCGCCCGGCCCCCCAGGGTCGCGCATACCGGATACGAAAGCGCTCCAACCACGTGACCATTTTTGTGGACAGTCAAGTTAAAAACGATTAAATAGTTTATCAATGGGACAAAAGACAAATCCAATTGGCCTGAGGCTCGGGATCATCAAGGGGTGGGACTCCAACTGGTACGGTGGCAACAAGTATGAGGCCAAGCTGGTGGAAGACCAGAAAATCCGGAAATACCTGAACGCCCGCCTGGCGAAGGCCGGTATTTCCAAGATCATTATTGAGCGGACCCTGAAGCTGATCACCGTGACCATCAATACAGCCCGCCCCGGCATCATCATCGGGAAAGGAGGCCAGGAGGTGGATAAGCTCAAGGAGGAATTGAAAAAGCTGACCAACAAGGACGTGCAGATCAACATCAGCGAGATCAAACGGCCTGAGCTGGATGCTTTCCTCGTAGCCCAGAATGTGGCCAAGCAGATTGAAGGCAGGATCTCATTTCGCCGTGCCGTCAAAACGGCCATCTCATCCACCATGCGCCTGGGAGCCGAAGGCATCAAGATCACTGTCAGTGGCCGTGTGGGCGGGGCAGAAATGGCCCGAAGCGAAACATACAAAGAGGGCCGCATCCCATTGCATACACTGCGTGCCGATATTGATTATGCCCTGGCAGAGGCCCATACCACTTACGGCCGCATCGGAATCAAGGTCTGGATTTGCAAGGGGGAGGTTTTCGGGAAGAAAGACCTGACCCCGTTTGTCGAAGAACCAACCAAAGGAAGGTCCGTCCCCGCTGCAAGCGGAGGCCGTTTCAAGGGCCGGAGAAAAAAATAAGACGACAGCCATTGTTCAATCCTATTAGAAAAGAGTCAGGATCATGTTACAACCTAAGAAAACCAAATTCAGGAAACAGCAGAAGGGCCGCATGAAAGGCAATACCAAGCGTGGGGCCGAGCTTTCCTTCGGGACTTTCGGGATCAAGGCCATGGACAGCTGCTGGCTTACAGGCCGTCAGATTGAAGCAGCCCGCCAGGCCATCACCCGTTTCATGAAGCGTGAAGGCCAGCTGTGGATCAGGGTATTCCCGGACAAGCCTGTCACCAAGAAGCCTGCGGAAGTCCGTATGGGTAAGGGCAAGGGCGCACCGGAATACTTCGTCGCCAGGATCACTCCAGGCCGCATTCTATTTGAAGCCGAAGGAGTCACTGCCGATGTGGCAAAGGAAGCCATGCGCCTTGGTGCACAGAAACTTCCCATCAGCACGAAATTTGTTGTGAGACGGGACTTTGTGGAATAATATAATCAGAATAAAGAAATATTTTTTGTAACTTTGCAGCCTTTTTGCAGGGGATTGAGCGCCAAAGCAGCCGTTACCTGTCTGGTTTTTCCCCCATTAAAATGACACCAAATAATTCACGCGACAATGAAGCAGAACGTAATACGTGAAATGTCAACCGGTGAGCTCAGGGAGCGCCTGGAGGAGGAACGAAAGCAGCTTCGCAAACTGAAGATGAATCATGCTGTTTCTCCCCTTGAGAACCCCATGAAGATTAAAGACTACCGGAAGACAGTTGCCCGGATCATGACCGAGCTGCACAAGCGGGAAAACGAACAACAATCATAAAGGAATTTACGATAATGGAAACCAGAAGCCATAGAAAAGAAAGAATTGGGCTCGTTGTCAGCAACAAAATGGAAAAATCCATTGTGGTTCAGGTGCAGCGGCGGGTCAAGCATACAAAATACGGGAAGTTTATCAAGCGTTCCTCCCGCTTCATGGCGCATGACGAGAAGAATGAGTGCAACCCCGGGGATACCGTTCGCATCATGGAAACACGGCCCTTGAGCAAGAACAAATGTTGGAGATTAGTTGAAATCCTTGAAAGAGCGAAGTAATTATGATACAGCAAGAATCAAGACTTTCAGTCGCGGACAACAGCGGAGCCAAGGAAGTGCTTTGCATCCGGGTTTTGGGCGGTACCCGTCGCAGGTATGCCGGCATCGGTGACAAGATCATCGTGACTGTAAAGGATGCCATTCCTTCGGGTAATGTGAAAAAGGGAACAGTCTCCAAGGCGGTGGTGGTGCGTACCAAAAAGCATGTCCGCCGTTCCGACGGCAGCTACATCAAATTTGATGACAATGCCGTCGTGTTGCTCACTGCCAATGAGGAAATGCGTGGGACACGCATTTTCGGTCCCGTGGCCAGGGAATTGCGCGAAAAACAATTCATGAAAATCGTTTCATTGGCGCCGGAGGTGCTTTAATGCGATAAAATTCAGCAAACTATGCAGCCCAAATTTCATATTAAAAAAGGCGATACCGTTAAGGTCATTGCCGGCAACGAAAAAGGAGCCGAAGGGAAAGTGCTTCTGATCGACCGGGAAAAAGGCCGTGCCCTGGTTGAGGGAGTCAATATGGTCAGCAAACACACCAAGCCAAACGCTTCCAATCCCCAGGGCGGGATTGTCAAGAAGGAGGCCACGGTCCATGTTTCCAACCTCATGCTGGTTGATTCCAAAGGCAATGCAAGCCGTATTGGCCGGAAGAAGGATGCCGATGACAAAATGGTTCGTTATTCCAAAAAGACAGGGGAGGTAATCAAGTAATGAGCTATATACCCAGATTAAAAAAGCAATACAAGGAGGAAATCGTTCCGGCCTTGATGGAGGAACTCCAGTTGAAGAACCAGATGCAGGTTCCCAAACTCCAGAAGATCTGCCTCAACCAGGGGGTGGGCGTTGCGATTACAGATAAAAAGATCATCGATGCCGCCCTGGAGGAAATGACGCTGGTGGGTGGCCAGAAGGCCGTTCCCACGAAATCAAAGAAGGACATTTCCAACTTCAAGCTCCGGCGCGGCATGCCCATCGGGGTGCGGGTCACCCTGAGGGGAGACCGCATGTATGAATTCCTTGACCGGCTCGTGGCGGTTTCCCTGCCGCGTATCCGCGACTTCAAAGGTGTGAATGAGAAGGGATTTGATGGGCGGGGCAACTTCACCCTGGGTGTGCCCGAGCAGATCATTTTTCCGGAAATCAATATCGATAAGGTAAACCGGATCAGCGGCCTTGACATCACCTTCGTTACTTCGGCCAACACCGACCGTGAGGCCTATGCCCTGCTGCGTCATTTTGGTGTTCCATTTAAAAACATGAAAAAATAATTCAACCGCCATGGCAAAAGAATCCATGAAAGCCAGAGAGCTTAAGAGAGAAAAACTGGTTGCAAAATATGCCGCCCGGCGAGAGGAACTGAAGGCACAGGGTGACTGGGAAGCCCTTCAGAAGCTCCCCAAGAATGCTTCGCCCGTACGCCTTCACAATCGCTGCAAACTGACCGGCCGCCCAAAGGGTTACATGCGCCAGTTCGGGATTTCCCGCATCAACTTCCGGGAAATGGCCAATGCAGGCCTCATTCCCGGAGTGACCAAGTCCAGCTGGTAGTTACGAGTAAACAACCTATACAGATATTCCAATGATAACGGATCCAATTGCAGATTATTTAACCAGAATAAGGAATGCCGTCAAGGCCAATCACAGGATTGTTGAAATTCCTGCATCGAATCTCAAGAAGGGGATCACCAAGATTCTTTTTGAAAAGGGATACATCCTGAATTATAAGTTTGAGGATGACAAGAAACCGGCGATGATCAAGATCGCCCTGAAGTACCACCCGGTGACCAAGCTTCCCGCCATCAGTGAGATCCGGCGCGTGAGCCGCCCCGGTTTGCGCAAGTACTGCGGCAGTGACGACCTGCCAAGGGTTCTTAATGGTCTGGGCGTTGCCATTATTTCCACTTCCCGGGGACTCATCACGGACAAGGAGGCGCGGACCCTGGGCGTCGGCGGAGAAGTTATTTGTTACGTTAGTTAAAGGAGAAGGAATCATGTCAAGAATTGGAAAACAACCCATAACCATACCTGCCGGTGTGACCGTTTCGGTATCCGACAACAACCTTGTAACCGTTAAAGGGCCCAAGGGGGAATTGACTCAGGCAGTCGATGAAGGCATCTCCCTTCAGTTTGACGGCCCGGTTCTTACCCTGGATCGTGCCACGGAACAGAAACGGCACAAGGCACTTCATGGATTGTACCGCTCCCTGATTCATAACATGGTGGTCGGTGTATCCGAGGGCTATAAAGTGGTTCAGGAATTGGTCGGCGTGGGGTACAAGGCTTCCCATAACGGACAGCTTCTGGAACTGTCGCTTGGGTACTCCCACGGAATCTTTTTTGAAGTTCCCCAGGAGATCAAGCTGGACACCCTGACAGAAAGGGGGAAAAATCCCAAGATCATCATGGAGTCGCACGACAAGCAACTGCTCGGACAGGTGGCAGCCAAGATCCGCTCCCTGCGCAAACCCGAACCCTATAAAGGGAAAGGGATCCGCTTCGCGGGCGAGGTGATCAGAAGGAAAGCCGGTAAAGCCGCCGCAGCCAAATAAAGTTTGTAATTTTTAATCCACATCACAGGATGGCAACAAAGAATAAATTGGACAGAAGGACCAAAATCAAATACCGCGTGCGGAAGAGGGTCCGGGGCACTGCAGAGAAGCCCAGGCTGTCTGTTTTCAGAAGCAACAAAGCCATTTATGCCCAGGTGATCAATGACCTGGACGGGAAGACGCTGGCATCGGCCTCCTCCCTGGGCAAAGAGATTGGCGACACAAAAATGACCAAGACCGAAGCAGCCAGGCAGGTGGGAAAACTGGTGGCCGAAAGGGCCCGGGAAGCCGGGATCGAGACCATTGTCTTTGACCGGAATGGATACCTGTACCACGGAAGAGTTAAATCATTGGCAGACGGAGCCCGGGAAGGCGGCTTAAAATTTTAGGAGATTATGGCAAACGCAAACATCAAGAAAGTTAAATCCAGCGAGATCGAGTTTAAGGACCGGCTGGTAAGCATCCAGCGGGTTACCAAGGTAACCAAGGGTGGCCGGACCTTCAGCTTCTCTGCGATTGTTGTCGTGGGAAATGAAAACGGCGTGGTTGGCCACGGCCTTGGGAAGGCCAAGGAGGTAACCACCGCCATCAGCAAGGGCATCGATGACGCCAAGAAACACCTCATCCAGGTTCCGGTTCACAAAGGAACCATCCCCCATGCCCAGGAGGGCAAGTACAGTGGGGCCCGCGTGCTGATCAAGCCCGCCGCCCATGGTGCGGGGGTTATTGCCGGGGGGGCCATGAGGGCGGTTTTGGAAAGCGTGGGGATTACCGACGTGCTGGCCAAATCCAAAGGATCCTCCAATCCGCATAGTGTTGTAAAAGCTACGATTGATGCGCTGACCAGGCTCCGCGATCCATTCATGGTTGCCCAGCAAAGGGGCATCACCCCCGAAAGGGTTTTCAACGGGTAACCCACTCCGTGCTGCATCCAGGCAGCCTGACGGATCGCCAAACAAGCATGTCACATTTCTGAAAGCATTGATTATGAAAAAATACAGAATCACACAGGTCAAAAGCAGGATCGGTCAGCCGGACAAGCAAAAGAAGACCCTGGATGCCCTGGGCATCCGCAAAATGAACAAATCTGTCCTGATTGCGGCCTCTCCCCAGGTGGAAGGCATGATCGGGAAGGTCAGCCACCTGGTCAGGGTGGAAGAGGTCACCGAATAATCATTCATGGTTCAATCAATTAATTCGAACGATACAATGGATTTAAGCAATCTGAAACCGGCCGGGGGGTCCGTCAGAAAGAACAAAAGGATCGGCAGGGGTGAAGGATCAACCCGCGGAGGCACTTCCACCAAGGGACACAAAGGGGCCCAGTCCCGCGCAGGTTACAAGCGCAAAGCTGGTTTTGAAGGGGGGCAGATGCCTCTTGCCCGCCGCCTGCCCAAGTTCGGGTTCAACAACCCGAACCGTGTGGAATACACGCCTGTCAACCTGGATGTACTGCAAAAACTTTCGGAAGAAAAAGGATTGCAGGTGTTTGACATCCAGACCTTCCAGGATAACGGGCTTATTTCCCGCAAGGACCTGGTCAAGGTGCTTGGCAGGGGAAAACTCACCGCCAAACTGGAGGTCAGTGCCCATGCCTTCTCGGATTCGGCCATTAAAGCCATAGAAGCCAACGGTGGAACAGTTAACAAGATTTCATAAGGATGAAACGATTTATCCAGACGCTTAAGAATATTTACCGGATTGAGGACCTGCGGATTCGCATCATCAACACCCTGGGTTTTATTCTGATCTACCGCCTGGGGTCTTTTGTGGTGCTGCCCGGGGTGGACCCCGGCCAGCTTGAGCAATTGCAGGCTCAGACTCAGGATGGACTGCTGGGGCTGTTGAACATGTTCTCGGGGGGTGCCTTTTCCAATGCCTCCATTTTTGCCCTGGGTATCATGCCCTATATCAGTGCCTCCATTGTGATCCAGCTGATGGGCGTCGCTGTCCCCTATTTTCAGAGACTTCAGAAGGAGGGGGAGAGCGGCCGCAAGAAAATCAATCAGATTACCCGGTACCTGACTGTTTTTATTACCGCTGCACAAGCTCCTGCCTACCTGGCCAACCTGGTGTCCCAATTGCCGGCTGAGGCCATATCCCCCTTTGATCCGGCAGCCACTTCCCCCACGACGTTTTTCATGGTCTCCTCGGTCATCATCCTGATTGCCGGTACCATGTTCGTCATGTGGCTGGGTGAACGGATCACGGAGAAAGGCATTGGCAACGGGATCTCTTTGATCATCATGATCGGCATCATTGCCAACCTGCCGTTTGCCCTGTTTGCCGAGTTCATTGCACGCATGGAGGAACAGGGGGGAGGCCTGGTTGTTTTCCTGGTTGAACTTGTTATATTGATGGGGGTGGTGGTGCTGACCATATTGCTGGTGCAGGGTACCCGGCGCATCCCGGTGCAGTTTGCCAAGCGGATTGTCGGCAACAAGCAGTACGGAGGCGTGCGCCAGTATATTCCCCTCAAAGTCAATGCCGCCGGGGTCATGCCCATCATCTTTGCCCAGGCCATCATGTTCATCCCGATCACCCTGGTAGGGTTCTCCGAGGCGCTGAGCGGCATTGCCGCCACATTCTCCAATTTTACCGGTTTCTGGTACAATTTCACTTTCGCCACCCTGATTATCCTGTTCACCTATTTTTATACAGCCATTACCGTGAATCCCAATCAGATGGCTGAAGATATGAAGAAGAACGGCGGTTTCATTCCGGGCGTTAAGCCAGGCAAAAAAACCGCTGAGTTTATTGATAATGTGATGTCGAAGATCACCCTGCCCGGTTCCATCTTTCTGGCGTTTGTGGCCATCATGCCTGCGCTTGTCAGTCTGATGGGCGTGACCGGACAATTTGCGCAGTTTTTCGGAGGAACCTCCCTGCTGATCATGGTGGGGGTTGTGCTGGACACGCTGCAACAGATCGAGAGTCACCTGCTTATGCGACATTATGATGGTCTGACCAAATCAGGCAGGATCAAGGGCCGTTCATCCCAGATGGGCATGACCGGATAACCAGTAGAAGAGGCCCATGGGCATGATTCAGTACAAGACCGACGAAGAAATAGCGTTCATTCAGGAGAGTTCTTTGCTTGTTGCGAAAACTTTGGGTGAGGTTGCCAGGTATATCAGGCCCGGTATCACCACCAGGGTGCTTGATAAGGTGGCCGAGGAATACATCCGTGACCACGGGGCCACCCCGGGGTTCAAGGGATACCAGGGCTTCCCGTATACCCTGTGCGCATCACCCAATGAGGTCGTCGTCCATGGATTCCCATCCGACAATGAATTGCATGACGGGGACATCCTGTCCATCGACTGCGGGGTGTTGAAGAACGGGTTTTACGGGGATTCTGCCTACACCTTTGCGGTCGGGGAGGTCAGTGATGCGGTCAGGCGGCTCATGAAAACAACCCACCAGTGCCTGCTCATCGGCATTGAACATGCCGTTGAAGGACGGTCGCTGGGGGACCTTTCTGCGGCCATACAGGAGCATGCTGAAAAGGCAGGTTACGGAGTGGTCCGCGAATTGGTCGGGCACGGGTTGGGAAGAAACCTTCACGAGCCCCCGGAGGTTCCGAATTTCGGCACCAGGGGCCGCGGCCCCAAACTTCGGGAGGGGATGGTCATTGCCATTGAACCCATGATCAACCTGGGGAAACGTTTTGTGGTGCAGGAGAAGGATGGATGGACCATCCGTACAGCCGACCGCAAGGCTTCTGCTCATTACGAGCATACCGTGGCGGTTGGTAAGGAGAAGGCGCAGATCCTTTCATCGTTTTCGTACATTGAACAGGCCCTGAAGGAGAACACGCACAATACGATCATCATAAAGTAAAGCCTATGGCAAAGCAACCATCAATTCAGCAGGACGGCACGGTCATTGAATCGTTGGGGAATGCAATGTTCCGTGTGGAGCTGGAGAACGGGCACATCATCACGGCCCATATTTCCGGCAAAATGCGCATGCATTACATCAAGATCCTGCCAGGCGACAGGGTGAAAGTGGAGATGTCTCCGTACGACCTGTCGAAAGGCCGGATTTCATTCAGGTACAAATAACCATGACATGCTGAATGGGACGGGCCCTCACAAGAACCGATAAATCAATGGAAGGCAAAACTTCCCGGTCCCACAGGAAGCGCATTCAACCACTTTAAAATATAACTCGAATGAAAGTCAGAGCATCCGTAAAAAAAAGAAGTACCGACTGCAAGATTGTACGGAGGAAGGGCAGGATTTATGTCATCAACAAAAAGAATCCCAAGTACAAACAGCGTCAGGGTTAAACACAAAGACAACCGCAAAGAAAAACACATATGGCACGTATAGCTGGAGTTGATATTCCAAGAAACAAAAGGGGCGTAATCAGCCTGACCTACATTTATGGCATCGGGCAAAGCACGGCCCGAAATATTTTGCTGAAAGCCGGGGTTGATGTTGATCTGAAAGTGGATCAGTGGGATGATGAGCAGCTGACCGCTGTCCGTAACGTCATCAATGAGCATTATAAGGTGGAGGGCAGCCTGCGGTCCGAAACCCAGATGAACATCAAACGATTGATGGATATCGGATGTTACCGTGGTATCCGTCACCGCATCGGACTGCCCCTTAGGGGTCAGAAGACAAAAAACAATGCACGTACCCGAAAGGGAAAGAAAAAGACCGTTGCCAACAAGAAGAAGGCAACCAAGTAATTCCTGTTTATTTATTGAAGTGGGTGGAAAGCCACCGCTTGACCAGAGAAAAACCATTTTTATACCATGGCAAAATCAACCAAGGGTGCCAGGAGCACCAAGAAAAGGGTGGTGAAAGTTGAGCCTGTCGGACAGGCGCATATTTTTGCTTCTTTCAACAACATCAATGTCACGCTGACCAATCAGAACGGGCAGGTCATCTCCTGGTCTTCTGCCGGAAAAATGGGCTTCAGGGGGTCCAAGAAAAACACCCCCTATGCCGGGCAGATGGCCGCAGGCGATGCCGCAAAGGTTGCTTACGACCAGGGACTGCGCAAGGTCAAGGTTTTTGTAAAGGGACCCGGATCCGGAAGGGAGTCCGCCATCCGCACCCTGCATGCCTCCGGCATTGAGGTGATCGAGATCATGGACGTGACCCCGCTGCCCCACAACGGCTGCCGTCCTCCCAAAAGAAGAAGAGTCTAATCAGAGTGATCAGTTTGTAACATTTGAAGCAAAAAAAACATGGCAAGATATACCGGCCCCACAACCAAGATTGCACGTAAGTTTGGAGATCCCATTTTCGGTGCAGACAAAGCATTTGAGAAGAAGAAATATCCCCCGGGACAGCATGGGCAGATGAAGAAGCGCCGCAAAATGTCAGAATACGGGATCCAGCTTCTTGAGAAGCAAAAGGCCAAGTACACCTATGGCCTGCTTGAGAAACAGTTCTCCAACACCTTTAACAAAGCGGTCAGGAAAAAGGGCATCACCGGGGAGATTCTCCTGCAGCTGCTGGAAGCAAGGCTGGACAATGTGGTGTTTCGCCTGGGCATCGCCCCGACCCGTCGTGCCGCCCGCCAGCTTGTCGGCCATCGTCACATCACCGTCAACGGCAAGGTGACCAATATTCCCTCATACACCCTCAAGCCGGGTGACATCGTGGGGGTGCGGGAGAAATCCAAGAGCCTGGAGCATATTGTGGATTCCCTGGCAGGACGTTCCTCCAGCTATTCCTGGCTCGAATGGGACCAGGAAAAAATGGCCGGGAAGTTCATGAGTTTTCCCGAAAGGGAAGCCATTCCCGAAAACATCAAGGAACAGCTCATCGTGGAATTGTACTCCAAGTAGAACCTGTATCCATTTTTCATAAAAAAAACAGATATAATGGCCATTTTAGCTTTTCAAAAACCGGACAAGGTGATCATGCTGGAGTCTGACGACCGCCTGGGAAAATTTGAGTTCCGGCCGTTGGAGCCCGGTTACGGAATCACCATTGGCAATGCGCTCAGAAGAATTCTGCTGTCATCCCTGGAGGGGTTTGCCATTACTTCCGTAAAAATAGACGGGGTGGACCATGAGTTTTCCACCATCAAGGGGGTTGTGGAGGACGTTACCGAGATCATCCTGAACATCAAAAAGATCCGCTTTAAGCGGCAGGTTGAGGATGTGGAATCCGAAAAGTTCAGTATCAAAATCAGCGGCCAGGAACAATTCAAGGCCGGGGACCTGAACAACGCCTTGTCCAATTTTCAGGTACTCAATCCGGAGGTGGTGATCTGCCATATGGAGCCCAAGGTGGAGCTGGTGATGGAGTTCAATATTGAAAAGGGCCGGGGTTATGTGCCCGCGGAGGAGAACAAGGGCCTGAACCCGGTCATCGGGGTGGTTGCCGTGGACTCCATTTTCACGCCGATCCAGAACGTGAAGTTTTTCATCGAGAACTACCGTGTGGAGCAGAAGACTGACTATGAAAAGCTGGTTCTTGATATCCAGACCGATGGTTCTATCTCTCCCAAGGAAGCCCTCAAGGAAGCCGCCCGCATTCTCATCCTGCACTTCATGCTGTTCTCGGATGAGAAAATCACCCTGGACACGGAAGAGAAGGCGGCCAGCGAGGAGTTTGACGAAACATCCCTGCACATGAGGCAGTTGCTTAAAACCAAGCTGGTTGACCTGGACCTTTCAGTCCGTGCGCTGAACTGCCTCAAGGCCGCCGATGTGGAAACCCTGGCTGATCTTGTTTCCCTGAACAAACACGACCTGTTGAAATTCCGCAATTTCGGGAAGAAATCACTGACCGAGCTGGAAGAGCTGATCAAGGCAAAGAACCTCAGCTTTGGAATGAACCTTGCGAAATATAAATTAGATAAGGACTAATAGAAATGAGACACAGAAAGAAAATCAATCATCTGGGCAGGAAGTCGGCCCACCGGCAGGAGACCCTGTCCAGCCTGGCTGCCGCCCTGATTCTCCATAAACGCATCAATACCACGCTGGCCAAGGCCAAGGCCCTGCGGGTCTACGTGGAGCCGCTGATTACCAAATCGAAGGTCGACTCCACCCATTCGCGCCGTGTCGTGTTTGGTTACCTTGGCAACAAGGAGGCTGTCAGCGAATTGTTCCGGGAAATCTCCCAGAAGGTGGCCGAACGGCCGGGTGGTTATACCCGCATTCTGAAGACGGGTTTTAGAAAAGGGGACGGAGCCGAAATGTGTTTTATTGAGCTGGTTGACTATAATGCCAACATGCTGCAGGCCTCTGAAGATTCCCAGCAAAAGAGGACCCGTCGCAGCCGGCGTGGCAAGAAGGCCTCGGAGGAATCAAAGGAAGCAGGTACGACCGCGGTTAAGAAAAAGGAGAAAGCAGCCGTAAAGGCAGGGCCTGAAGCAGTCGGTCAGGAGGATCCGGCAGCAGGCGAACCTGTAGCGGAACCGCCCGTGGCCGAAGAGATCACCGGATCAGAAAAAGGACAGGAGGAGCCTGTTGCCGCGGAGGATGTCAACAAGGAGGAAGCGGGCGAAAAGGCCGCCAATACCGACGGGGACGATGCCGGGGAAGAGAAGTCCGGTCCTCAGGAGGAAGAGAAAAAGTAACGGGAGTTCCCGAGGGATTTGTTCAAAGGGATCAGACGCTGCCGCGTTCAGTCCCTTTTTTTTATGCCTGTTTTGGAGTATCTTTGCCTGTTGCTGAACGACCGACCTATCAATCATTAAAAATCCATACTATGAGTGCAATTATCAATATTCATGCAAGACAGATCCTTGATTCCAGGGGGAACCCGACCGTTGAGGTGGAGGTGATTACAGAAAACGGGATTATGGGGCGCGCCGCCGTCCCCTCCGGGGCCTCCACCGGGGTGCATGAAGCTGTGGAGCTTCGTGACGGGGACAAGGAGAATTATCTCGGAAAGGGCGTGCTGAAAGCCGTTGGAAACGTCAATACCACCCTGAATAATGAGCTGAAAGGATTCTACGTCACGGATCAGGCCCTCATCGACAAAACCATGCTGGAACTGGATGGCACCCCGAACAAAGGGAATCTGGGCGCCAATGCGATCCTGGGTGTGTCGCTGGCTGTCGCCAATGCCGCGGCCCAGGAAACCGGGCAACCCTTGTTTCGTTATGTGGGAGGGGTTAATGCCAACGTGCTTCCCATGCCCATGATGAACATCCTGAACGGGGGGTCTCATGCCGACAATTCCGTGGACTTTCAGGAGTTCATGATCATGCCGGTGGGGGCCTCCTCCTTCAGCCATGCCATAAAAATGGGCGCTGAAGTATTCCATCACCTGAAGTCTGTGCTCAAGAAGAAGGGCTATTCCACCAATGTGGGAGATGAAGGCGGGTTTGCTCCCAATTTGAAGTCCAATGAGGAGGCGATTCAATTGATCCTCATGGCCATTGAGAATGCCGGTTACAAACCCGGCGACGATGTGTTTCTGACTCTGGACCCGGCGGCCAGCGAGTTTTACCTGGCCGGGGAGAACGTTTACCACCTCCACAAGTCCACCGGTGATAAGCTGACCCCTGCCCAGATGGTCGATTACTGGGCTGAATGGGTGAAGAAGTACCCCATCGTCTCCATCGAAGACGGCATGGCCGAAGATGACTGGGATGGCTGGGCCCTGATGACCAGCAAGCTGGGCGGGAAGATACAGATTGTGGGGGATGACCTCTTTGTGACCAATGTGGAACGGCTCAGCAAGGGCATTTCTAAAGGCGTGGCCAACTCCATCCTGGTAAAGGTGAACCAGATTGGCTCCCTGACCGAGACCATTGAGGCGGTAAACCTTGCCTACCGCAACAAATATACGGCGGTCATGAGCCACCGTTCCGGAGAAACCGAAGACACCACCATTGCCGACCTGGCGGTGGCCCTTGGTACCGGGCAGATCAAGACCGGCTCTGCATGTCGTTCCGAACGGATTGCCAAGTATAATCAGCTTTTGCGTATTGAGGAGATGCTTGGTGAAACAGCACGCTATCCCGGCAAGGAATACCGGTTCGTTACAAAATAACGGGATTTATTCTCAGGGACCAGGGGGGCTTGCCCCCCTGTTTTTTCTGTCGGATGCTGCCCTGCAGGCCTTTAAAGCAGGTTGCTTTTCCAGGAGCTGTTCATCCGGAGACCCGTGACCCGGCGGCTTGATTTCCTGCCCATGAAACGATTGATTTTACTTTGTTTGCTGTGGTTGCTGCCGGGCCGGATCCTGGCCGGCCAGGATACCCTCACTGTGATGGTGTACAACCTGTTGTATTATGGGGTCAATACCTCCTTTTGCAATCAGAGCAACAACAATGTGGACCTGAAGGACGCCAATTTGCGGACAATCCTGTCCCATGTCAGGCCGGATGTATTTGCTGTAAATGAAATGGGGCGGGGTGAGGCGACCTCCCAGCGTTTGCTGGAGCAGGTCCTGAACCGGGTGGACGAGGGCCGTTACGAAATGGCAGGCTATACCAATACCCGCAATTCCACCATTGTCAACATGCTGTATTTTGACCGGCACAAATTCGGCCTGCACAGTGAGGCGGTGCTCGCCAATGAAGTGCGTGACATCAACCTGTACACCCTGTACTACCGCTCTCCCGGACTGGAATACGGCCAGGACACCCTTTTCCTGAGCTGTATTGTTGCCCACCTGAAGGCCGGCAGCAACCAAAGCGATCAGCAAACACGGCTCCGGGAGGTGATGGCCATGATGTCCTCCCTGGAGTTGTCCGGATTGCGCGGAAATATTATGTTCATGGGGGACTTTAATATGAATGCCTCCTATGAACAGGCGTACGGGCACCTTACCCACCACCCGAATGAGGCCATCCGTTTTTATGACCCCATTGACCGGCCCGGACAATGGTACAACAATCCTGAAATGGCTGCCTACCACACCCAGAGCCCCCGTACAGGAAGCCAATCGTGTTTTGTGGCTGGCGGGCTGGATGACCGCTATGACCAGATCCTTGCCGCACGGAGCATCATACAGGGCACGGAGGGGCTGCGATATCTGGAAGGATCCTACCATGCCCTGGGGCAGGACGGGCTGCGCTTCAACCAGTCCCTGACAGATCCACCCAATTACAGCGAACCCCAGGCGGTGATCATGGCCCTGTATAACGCTTCCGATCACCTGCCGGTGATCCTCCGCTTGGAGGTGACCCAGCCGCAGACCCTGGCCGGGGATGTCAGCCATCCTGCGGCAGGCCTTGCCAACCTGGTCAATCCTGTCCATGGCTGGTTGTCATTCAGCCTGGATATGGACCCGGGCGGGTTTACGGTAGGACTCTATACATTGTCCGGCCAGCCGGTACTGGACAGGCAGGCCTACCTGGACTTCACAGGCCAGCCGTTTGTGTTTGACGTGTCCGGCATTCCCAGGGGGGTTTATATTTTGCAGGTTCACGGTTCCGGCGGACAGGTCGTTTCCCGGAAACTGTGGAAGCGATGAGCCGGTTTTGGCAGGCATTTCTTTATTCCGTGACCGGCAATCGCCGGGTCAGGATAAAGTCACGATGTGCCTTGAGCATATTGACAAGGTAGAGACTCAGGTTCTTTGTCTCTGCCAGCAGGTTAAAATACAACAGGCTGTTGCGGGTTCCCACCTTATCTGACTTGATCATCCGGATCTGTTTCTTTTTCAGCTTGTGCAACAGGGTCAGAATGGCCTGCTGGTCCTCGATCAGCTGGGGAAGCCTGTCAAATTCATCCCCACGGATGATGTCCAGGCTGGCGCCAAAGAGTGCGCTTACCTGTTTTAAAAGAACTTCCTGGTCGCTGGCCTGTTCTTCATGCAGGGGGGGGTGGTTGTTGTCGACATGCCTGTAAGCAGGCTCTGTCAGATAGGTCAGGCAGTGGGCAATTTCGCGGAGATAGTCCAGGATCTGCACATAATAATGCCCGCTTTCCATGGAGTCTTCTTCCAGTTTTTTCAGGGTGATGTAGGCGTCCTGTTTCAGGTCCTTGGTCCGCTGGTTCAGCTCCCCCGCCTGCCGGAGGGCTTTTTTCAGCATTCTCCTGTCTTCCCGGAGCAATGCAGTGACCACCTGCTTGTATTGCACGGAGCTGACCTCCAGGGTGTCGAGGATATTGGCTTTGCATGTCTGCCGGACATGGTCCCCGTTCCACTGGGTTCTCTGCTGTTGACGGGCAGCCCTTTTCTGGCTGCGCCGGCGGTGCAGGGAATAGGTGCGCAGGACCATCAGGAAGGCACCCGCCAGGGCAATGACGGCAGCGGGCAGTCCCCCCCAGCCAATGAACAGGGCGATCAGAAAGGCGGCGGTGAATGCCGCAAAGGCCGTGAAAAACCAGCCGCCGATCACGGTAATCACACCCGTAACCCGGTACACAGCACTTTCCCGTCCCCAAGCCCGGTCAGACAGGGACGATCCCATGGCCACCATGAAAGTGACGTAGGTGGTGGAAAGCGGCAGTTTCATGGAGGTGGCCAGTGCAATCAGGATGCTGGCCACGAAAAGGTTGACCGAGGCCCGGAGCTGGTCGAAGGAAGACTGGTCCCCCCGGAGGCGTTTGCGGCGATTGTAAAGGGCCAGGTCGAAGCGCCGGGCAAGGAATTTCTTTAAGGCTTCCGGAAGGATCCGTTCCAACACCCTGTTGGCGTCCACCCCCGCCCGCACAATATTGCGGGCCAACAGGGAAGAGGAAAACCGCTCGTCCCCTTCCGACTGACGGGCCAGGTCCACCTCTGTCTGGGTAACGGAGCGGGCCTTGCGGGAAAAAAACAGGGCAAGGACCATGATCAACCCCGCCATCAACAACCAGGGTGTGGGGGTCTGCACCGGCTGAAGCAGGGATTCCATCGTGAAGGTCGCGGGATCGATGCCCGGATGCCCCAGCAGGTAACGGTAAGACTCCAGTCCCGCCAGGGGCACCCCGATGAAATTAACCAGGTCATTGCCCGCAAAGGCCATGGCCAGGGAGAATGTGCCGATCAGTACGATGATGCGAAGAATATTGACCCTGAAAGCCAGGATAAGAAACTGAAACAGGATGCCGAACCCGAGGAAGGATCCCAGCAGCAGCCTGGAGGTGTTTTCGGAGATCCAGCCAATGACAGCCGGGGTCATGAAGGATGCCCCGCTGGCTCCCTTGACCAGGATGAAATAGATGATGGCGGTGACGGCCAGGCTGCCCCAGGCCGCGCCCAGGTAGGGGATTTTTCGCTCATAATTGAACGTGAACAGGATGCGGGTGAGGAACTGAACGATGGCGCCCACCGAAAAAGCGATGACCACGGACAACAGGATCCCGGAAATGATGGCCAGGGCCCTGCCCGAATTGATAAAATTTCCAATGCCTGCCATGCCCTCCCCCGAGGCGCTGACCTTCACCAGGGCCATGGCCACGGAAGCCCCCAGAATTTCAAAAACGATGGATACCGTGGTGGAGGTGGGCAGGCCGAATGTATTGAACACGTCCAGGAGGATCATGTCGGTGATCATCACGGCCAGGAAAATGATCATGACCTCAGGGAAGAAGAATTGATCCGGCCTGAAAATGCCGCTGCGGGCTATCTCCATCATGCCGCTGGAAAAAGTGGCTCCCAGGAGAATCCCAAGGGCGGCGATGGTCAGGATGAAATAGAATGGGGCCACCCTGGCCCCGATGGCTGAATTCAGAAAATTGACGGCATCGTTGCCCACCCCGACGACCAGGTCGGCAATGGCCAGGATCAGCAGGGCAATGACGAAAAACAGGTAGATGTTCTCCATGGGCCGGGGGAAAAAATATTCAAGTCAAAATTACGCCCGGGAGTGGAAAAAAAACCCAATTGATGATTAAGTTTACGTTAATTGCGTTTATTTTTGTTCGCACGCAATGCCCAACCCATGAGCTTCTCTTTTTTTCAGTTTCTCACCCTTTTCGGCTCGCTCAGCCTCTTCCTCTTCGGCATGAAAACCATGAGCGAAGGCATCCAGAAGCTGGCCGGCGACCAGATGCGTTCTATTCTGAGCGCGATGACGGCCAATCGCTTTGTGGGGGTGCTGACCGGATTCCTGCTCACCACCCTGGTGCAGTCTTCTTCGGCCTCTACCGTGATGGTGGTCAGTTTTGTCAATGCGGGCCTGCTCAACCTTGTGCAGTCCATCGGGGTGATCATGGGGGCCAATATCGGGACCACCACGACGGCCTGGTTGATTTCCCTCCTGGGCTTTAAAATGAACATTGCGGCGATCTCCCTCCCCCTGATTGGCATCAGCTTTCCCCTGTTGCTGATGTCGCGGGAGCGTTTTAATTCTATGGGGCAGACCTTCCTGGGATTCGCCCTGTTGTTCATGGGCCTGAATTTTTTGCGCACCTCCGTTCCCGACTTGCAAAGCAATCCGGAAATGTTTGCCTTTCTCGAGAGCATGACCGGATACGGGGTTTACAGTACCTTGCTTTTCCTTGCCCTGGGCACCGTGCTGACCATCGTACTGCAGTCCTCCAGCGCCACCATGGCCCTGACCCTGGTCATGTGCGTTAACGGATGGATCGGCTTCGAACACGGGGCGGCCATCGTGCTGGGGGAAAACATCGGAACCACCATTACCGCGAACCTGGCAGCCCTGGTGGGAAATGTGCATGCCAAGCGAACCGCTCTGGCCCATACTTTCTTCAACCTGATCGGCGTCGTCTGGATGCTTGTCTTCTTCAGGTTTTTTCTGGGACGGATCGATTACTTCATGGTCGGGGCGGGAATGGTCTCGCCATTCGATTCCCCCACCATGGTACCGATCGGCCTGTCTGTTTTTCACTCCGTTTTCAATATTACCAACACATTGCTGTTGATTGGTTTCACCAAGTACCTTGTCCGGGTCGTGGAGTTCTCCATGCCCTCCCGGGGTAAAAAGTTTGAACGTCCGCAGCTGGAGTATTTCAGCAGCGGGTTCCTGCAGATGGCTGAACTTTCCATCTTTCAGGCGCGCAAGGAGGTGACCCGCTTCTGTGAATTGTCACACCGCATGTTCAACTTCATCCCGGCCATGATCGTGGAGACCGATAAAAAGGAGTTTCAGAACATCGCCGAGCGGGTTAGCAAATACGAGGAAATTACCGACAGGGTGGAGGTGGAGGTCACCTCCTTCCTGATCAAGATATCCCAGAACCAGCTGAGCAAGCATGCCTCTGAAGAATTGAGGAGGATGCGGCTGATCTGCAGCGAAGTGGAAAAGATCGGGGACGTCTGTTTCAAGATGTCAACCATCCTGCTGAAGAAAAAGGAAGAAAGGGTTTATTTTTCCCCTGCCCAGAGAAGCGACCTGTTCGAGATGTTCAAACTGACCAACGATGCCTTCGAGTTGATGATGGACAGCCTGAAGCGAAGCGAGCTGGAGGCCCGGAACAACCTGCCCCGGGCCATCGAGACCGAGAGAAAGATCAATGAGTTCAGGGACTCCATACGCGAGTCGGTGATTGAGGACATTGAAAAAGGATCGGTTCAGGTGAAAAGCTCCTTTTACTTCAACAAGATCATCACCTCCTGCGAAAAGATCGGCGATACCATTTTTAACATCCAGGAAGCCATCGCCGGCGTCAATGTGGAATAATCCGCCCTTGCCTACAGGGCCCCGATCCATTGGGGCAGGACCTCCTGCTTCCAGGTTTCCTTGTCCCTGCGGATGGACTCCATATCGAGTCCTATAAACTCCTGGGCTTTCTCCTTGGTGCTGATGTCCGGCAGTTCAACCGGATAGTCCACCCCATGCCGGTTGAATACACGGGTCAGCAGCAAGCGCGCCTCCTGGGCCTTTTGTATGGATGTCCCAAGAACCCGGAGGGCCTCAGCCGGAGAGTGAAATCCCATGGAATTGGCTGCTGCCACCCAGTCCCATCGCCATTGGGCGTGACGGATCAGCTGAAGGATGGGCTCCATTTCTTCTTCACCGGCCCCGGCATCCCAGGCGTATTTGGCTTCAATATGCACGGTGGCAAGGTTTTTTTCGCAAATTTTACGCAATTCGGAAATCTTCTGCTGCCGGTCGTACACATTGGCCAGGAGTTCGGCCTCTCCTTCCCTGTGGCAGACCTGGCAGGAGCCGGCAATGTTGTTGAGCGGACTCTGGATGTGGTGGTCGGTGAACTTGATGCCGCCTTCCCTCTTGTAGGGAAGGTGGCAGTCGGCGCAGGACACCCCGCGCTGGGCATGGATCCCCGTCTTGTATAGCTCATAATCCGGGTGCTGTGCCTTGAGCATGGGCGTCCGGCTCAGGGTGTGAACCCAGTCGACATGCCCCACATAATCATAGTATTTTTCCATGTCTTCCGCCAGCATGCCCTCATCCCAGGGAAAGGTCAGGTAGGTGCCTTCCCCTTTAAAATAATACTCCACATGGCATTGGGCGCAGACCAGGGAACGCATTTCCTGACGGGAGGCCTGGTCAATGTCCTTTCCCTGGCGCTGGAATGCCTCCGCCAGGGCAGGCCTGGTGATCCTCAGGTTCATTGTCTGGGGGTCGTGGCAGTCCTGACAACCGATGTGGTTGCGTACTTCGTGCCCGATGCCGGCCCAGGTCCCGCTGTAGAAGGCCTCGGGCCCCATCTCGTTCATCAGCCGGGGGACGTCCGTGCTTTTGCAGGTCCAGCAGGTTGCCGGCTGGGGCACCCCGGTACGCAGGGTGTTGTGTACGTCCCCGATCGAATAGTAATGGCCGCGCCCCTGGTTGTAATCCCTCGAAAAGGCATAGCCCGCCCACATGACCACCATCTCGGGATAGCTGTCCAGGTAGTCGATCATGGCTGCCCCGGCATATTTACTGGAAAAGCTGGTGTCGGCCGTTCGCATATAGGATTCGTACTGCCTTGGAAAATTCTCTCCCCAGACTTCGTTGCGGGGTTCCCAGTCAGGAATGGGGTTGACCATTTGGAAATAAAGCTGGGCCTCACTGCGTCGTTCCACGATGGACGCGGCAAACAATCCGATGATGAAGACCACGATCACCGTAAGGAAAAACAGCAGCCAGTTGAGCCAGGGATGCTGCTTGGTCATTTCTCGTATGCTTTTCATGGGTTGGTTGTTGGTTATTGGCTGTTGGTTGTTGGCTGTTGGTTGCTCGCTATCGGGGGTTGGGGGTTGGCAGGGCGTCTGTCCGGTTCTGCCGGGGCCTCAGGAACTGCTCAAGCCAGGAGGGCAGTACGGAGGGAAGGCGTTCCACCAGGGCGTGAGGAGCAGCCGACAGGCTTTTTACGCTGCCGTGAGGCGTTTCCCTGTGACAGTCCCAGCAGAGCTTTCCATCACCCATGGAAGCGGATTCCCCCGTGACTTCCACGATTTGAACCATGTCAACCTGTTCCAGGTGGCAGCGAATGCAGTTTTCCTGCACGACATTCACGCCCCGCTCCTTCATCATGATGACCTGGGGCTCCCAGCGGAAGGTGAAATAGGTGGTGTGTGCCATGCCATCTGTGCCTTTTACATAATATTTCCGCAGGAAGCTGTCCTGGGGTGTGTGGCATTCCACGCAGGTCGCGGCCTGGCTGTGGCTGCTTTTGGACCAGGAGGCGTATTGAGGGTACATGACATGGCAGTTGATGCAGGTTTCCGGCTTATCCGACAAATAGGATGTCGCCTTGGAGATGTGCACCACAAGAAGAAAGATTCCCGTGAAAATCCCCGCCAGGATGATGACGGTAAAGCGCCAGTTTTCCGGGGGGATGAAAAAATGAAAAAACCGCCTGAGACCATCCATCACTTTGGCTGTTGGTTCGTTTTGGGTCAATTCGTACCGAAATATACAAAAAGATATTTCCCCAGGGAAAAGCAGGCGACAAAGGGCTGGAATTTTTGTTTAGATTAAATTAAATCATGGCGTCCTGAAAAGATTTAATTCATGTCTGCCGGTTGGGATTGACTTTGTTTTGCTATATTTGCCCTATAAATAGGGGTGTTATTGCAATAATTGGTCGTTTTTACCCGATGCAAATGGTTCGGAACCTCTCTGTTGCCTGGGTGATGGTTTTCCTGTGTGTGACTTCGCACGGGAAGACAGACTCCCTGAGCCCTTTGCAGGCGCAGGCCGACAGCCTATACCAACTGATTGAAGACCCGCAGGTTTCCGACACCGCCCTGATTCCGGCCCTTATTGATTTCTCCTGGCTGATCAAGTCGACCGATCCGGAGCGTGCGCTGGATATGGCGGAAAGGGCCAGGCATCTTGCCACCGGGAACAATGACCCCGGGGGTGTTGCCCGGGCGTTGAACAACCTGGGCGTCATTTACTGGCAGCTTGGCAGTTTTCCCCAGGCACTCGATTTCCTTTTTGATGCATTTCACCATTTTCGCGACCAGAATGACTCCCTGGGGATCGCCCGCACCCAGGCCAATATCGGCCTGATCTTCTCAGACCAGGGACATCACGACAGGGCCCTGGAATACTACCTGGTGGCCCTGGGCATTTACCAGCAGATAAGACACGCAGCCGGCATCGCCACGGTCATGAACAATATAGGAAAGGTCCATTACCTCCAGGGCGATTACGCCCAGGCAGAATGGTACCACCTGGAGTCCCTGAAACTCAAACGGGAACCGGGAAATAAAAGAAGCATTGCCTTCTCTTTGAACAACCTCGGACTGGTCAGGCAGGCCATCGGGGACCATGACCAGGCCCTTTCCTATTACCGGGAAGCCCTGGAGATCAGGCAGGAGCTTCAGGATACCCGGGAGATGGCCGTTACCATAGAGAATATCGGATCCCTTTACCTGGCATCGGGGGCGGTACATCAGGCCGTGGAACACTTTTTCTGGGCGTTGGCGTTGTACGGGGAAATCAATGACAAGAGCGGGCTGGCCAGCATCCATCATTGGATCGGCAAGGCCTGGCTGGAACGGGGTCAGCAGGCGGATGCCCTGGCCAGTTTTCAGACCAGCCTGGACATTGCGGAAAGGATCGGGCTGGCGCGGATGGTCTCGGCCAACCTGCTCGCCTTGTCCCGGGTGATGGCCCGGGTGGCTGACTACCGTTCGGCATACAATTACCAGCAGCAATACCTTGCCCTGCTGGACAGCCTCTACAATGAGGAGAGTCACCGGCGGGTGGTGGAGATGCAATTGCTTTTTGACCGCGAACGAAAGGAAAATGAGATCGACCTGCTCAGGAAGAATAACGAGATCATCCAACTGACCCTGGACAAGCAGCGTTTGCTTCAGGTTTTCCTGCTCCTTGTCATTGCCCTGGCCCTGGCCCTGCTGATTCTTTTGCTGAACCGTTACCGCTATGCCCGGGAGTCCCATAAAAAAATGGAGGAGCAAAGAGGGGAGGTGTTCGAGGCCAACCGAAAATTGCAGGAACTCAATCACAGCCTCCTTGATCAGAAACAAAAGGTGGAGGATCTGAACAGGAAGCTGCATGAAGCCAATCAGCAATTGTCCGACTCCCATAAACACCTGGTGGCCATAAACTCCACCAAGGACAAGTTTTTCTCCATCATATCGCACGACCTGAGGAATCCGTTTGCCTCCATTGTCAGTTTTTCCCGGATACTGAAACGGGACATCGATGCCCTGGACAGGGAGGAGTTGCGCGAGCTGGTGTCGGAACTGGACAAATCGGTCCATAAGATCAACGAGCTGCTGGAGAACCTCCTGCACTGGTCCCGCGCACAGACAGGGAAGATCACCTACGAGCCGGCCTATCTCGACCTGGGCGAACTGGTCCGGGAGGTTCTCAAATTGTTTGCTGCCGGTGCCCGGGAAAAGGAGGTTGCATTTGACAGCAGGATCCCGGCCGACATGATCGTATGGGCTGACAGAAACATGCTCAATGCCGTCCTTCGCAACCTGCTGTCCAATGCACTGAAGTATACCGGGGCGGGGGGCAGTGTGTGGGTCGATGCAGCCTACAGGAACGGTTCGGTGGAGGTGTCCGTCACGGATACCGGGGTCGGTATTCCGGATTCCGAAAAACAAAAACTGTTCCGTGTGGACTTCCCTTACTCGACCTATGGCACCCGGGACGAAAAAGGCAGCGGCCTGGGACTGCTTCTTTGCCGGGAGTTCGTCGATAAACTGGGGGGGGATATCTGGTTTGAAAGCGAAACCGGCAAGGGGTCCTGTTTCCGTTTTACCCTCCCCACCAGCGAAGGCCGGCAAAAAGCCTGAACGGGAGCTTCTTCTTGTTGAAAAAATTTGTAAATTTGCACTCCGTTTCCGGCGGGCGGATGTGGCGTAATTGGTAGCCGCGCCAGACTTAGGATCTGGTGCCGAAAGGCGTGGGGGTTCGAGTCCCTTCATCCGCACAAACACCTCTGTAAAGGGCAGAATATCAGAGTGTTACGGACATAGTAAAAACGGGCAGACAAATTCAAAGTTCTGATTGGCCGGGTTATCAAGCATTTCAGAACTTATGAACAGACAAAAACGGGAGAAAGTCCTGATACTCCCTAGGTTACACGACCATAACGGAGATTTATCCAAGCAATGGTTTGTGTTTTACAGCTACCGGAATCCTGGTTCCGGGAAGATGGAACGCTTCCGTCTTTATGATGGATTTACTGAGAAAAAATCCAATCGAGCAAAACGAAACCATGCGAAAAGGGTTATTGAGGAGCTGACAAAAAAGCTGCTCAATGGCTGGTCCCCATTTGAAGATAGGAGCAAGGTCATTTATTCAGATGATCTTGTGTATCATCAAATCGCAAGGAAGTACGGAAGAATAAGATCCGGCAACAAAACCTTCCCCTATTATATCAATCAATTTATTGAAACAAAGGCAGACGTTAGGCCTGCATCGCTTACGACCTATAAAAGCAAGTTTCGATATTTCTTGGAATTCATCAAAAAGAAGCACTGGGAGGAGAATGATATTGCTCTGTTTGGGGAAGAGCAAGCCTTAGAGTTCAATTTATATTTGCGAAATGAGCGCGGGCTGTCCAACAAGACCATCAATGAATACAATGTTTTGTTAAAATCATTTTTCAAGTTTTTGATTAGGAAAAGTGTTGTCGTCAACAACCCCTTTATTGAGATCAAACGTCTGAAGAATGAAAACCTTAAGCCAAGGATCTATGATCCGGAATTGCTGAAAAAAATCACAGCAGCTTCCAGGCATTCTGATCTCCAACTAATGGTGGCAATAAAAATTATTTTCAACTGTTTCATAAGGCCAGGAGAGCTGCGTGGCATTCAGATTAAACACATTGACATTCGAAGAGGCAAGATCACCATTCCGGCTCCTGTTTCAAAGGTTGGAATACAAAGAGTGGTTGATGTGCCAGATTATCTATTAGAGGATGTTGCTGCTCACATAGGCAAGCGCCCGGATCACCATTACTTTATTTTTTCTGATAGAACAAAAGGGCTGATGCGGGTGAGTCGTAACTTTTTATACACAAGGTTTGTGGCATTGAAAAAGGCCATTGATCTGCCAAAGGATTACATCTTGTATGCATTTAAGCACACAGGGATGGTGGAGCTTAAAAGGGCTGGAGCGGACTGGCTGGTGATAAAGAACCAAGCTGGACATAAGAGCCTGGACCAGACAATTGAATATACGACTGCATTGATGGGGGACTGCAGTAGCGTGATCAAAAAGATAGCTCCTAGGATTTAGTCCTGGTCAATTACCGCCCTTGGCATGGCGATGATCTCAGCTGGAGATATTCCCCGAGGGGTGATTTCAAAACGAATTTCTTGAATAAGGTAGTCCATTCCAAGGATATTGTACCACCGAAGAAAATCAAACTCTGCAAGCTCTCGGGTGGATATGTCTTTTATAAATCTATGGGTGCCATCCACGCCGGTTCTCCACGTCAAGTACCGATGAAACCGTTTCTTGTACAAACTGTGGTCCTCATGGGTAAGGCTTAGATCCAATGGGTCAGGAAGCGGTACACCACCAATTGATGGTTCTCTTTGATTTGAGAGGTATGGATAAAGCTCAAAGAAACTGTCGAAGATTAGCCCCCTGTAAAACAATAAATAGTAGTCAGGGTCTGCTTTTTTTGTGCCCTGGAGCCGACCAGGTCGTTTGGTTGCGGGAATAACCCAATCTCGATGATTTCCCCATGTGGGGTCATGTTTTGGAGAGGTTCGCATCATCATTGGAGGACATGGGAGCACAATTTCAAGGAGGTTTTCACTCGCATTTTGCACGGCCGAAACATGCTTGATGTCAAAGGAAAACGCCATTGTGTAAAGCAGCCATGAAAGGTTGTTTGTTTCCTCCTCCAGGCCGTAGTAATAGTAGGCAGATTCCTGTTCAACCAGGAAACAGTCATTGGGGTTTGCCTCATGAGGTAGTTCAGACAAAGTGGAAACACTTCCCAAAAGATTGACTTCATCCAGATTCTTATAATTTTCCGACACAAAGGGATCCTCCGGCTTTTCATATTTGAGATGGAAACCGGAAATAGTATTGATGTCGATATGTGCTTTTGTCAATATCCCATTGGAAAAAGGGATAGCTGTGTGGTCCTGGATAATGGAGTCAATGGTTTTAAGTATTAGCGTATTGTTGAATTCGTTGAAGGAATAAACAATGCCCAGGGTTTTACAAACGTCCTTAAAAAATTCTGATGCAGGAATTGGAGGCAGCATATCAGAAAGGTTGAAGCTGTCGCGAATTGGGTTTGCCCCTTGTAGATCGAAACGGTTCAGGGAGTTATTGGCATAAATGCACAATTGGTTGATCTCCGGGGATTCAAACACATTGTTGTTGATTTCAATTCCCAATGTTTCAAATAATTTGGTAATTACATAAGGGAGGTAGAGCAGTGGAGAGATTGTGTTAAAGCACGAGTACTGGTCACCTTCCTGTTCCCCTGAGATAAGAACCGGGAACTTCCCATTTTTGAAGTAGTTGATCACGGGGAATTTCTCATTTATAAACTGGAGATCCTGTGAGTCAACCAGGAATTTGCTTTGTCCGGCATGAGCAAAAAAATTGTCATTAAATATGGGTCCTATCGCATAGTTTGCCTGGGGATATTGATGATTTACAATATCGTTAATGGGGTAGGGCGAGAATACTGAAACCATTGACTGGGGGTTGTATTCCCAAACCGCCTCTGAATATCCGTAATCAGGATCATAGGGGTCGAAAGAGTACTGATCGTAGTTGATACTGAATACCCAATCGATTATATCCCCGGCCAGAAGGTCCAGTTCAAGAGAATGAGAAAAAGTCTGCTGCCCTTGTTGGAGGTATTTAATAAAGGCTTGTTGACCATTCTTTCTAATGATAAGTCTTGGCGTGTTGCCGGCGATTACATTCACATCAAGTTCAATATGTATTGTAAAGCTGCCATCGGCCGGGGTGGAATATTGTTTCCCTTCAGGGCCCAGTGAAGCTGCTGAGTCTTCTATGATGAGGCTAAAAGGGATCGGGTCGTTTTCAATGACTTCACCCGAAGTAGGGGAGGTAAATTGGTTATGGATTGGAGCGGGTATCTGCGCCCTGGCGATATGAGGAAGTAAATCAGTTAGGCTTTGAGTCTCGATTTCATTGAGGTTGAGTCCTTCAAGTTTTCGGGCGAATGCCCCATTAAAAATGGGCATGGACGCTTCAGCCAATGTTTGGTTAATTGAGGTGATCCTGGCCAGTCCTCTGAGTTTGAATGAGCCCACGCTAATGGTCATCTCATGATGAAATACTTTCTTAGGGGCACCGGGTCGATGGCCCCAACCCAGCAATCGCTTAATGTCGTTGGTTGGTTGAAGGGAGAAATTAAACACATAGCTGCCGGTGTTATCCTGTTCAGGAAATACCGGGGAGCGCAGCACCACTTGAATGTTCGAGTCAATATTTACCGGGATGCCTCCTATGGTCACTTTTGGTTTCATTGAATCACTTAATAACAACAATGTAGTTCTCAATTGACACCAAATCAAAGGGTGTGTCCTCAAAAACAAGCAACTCACCAGCAAATACTTCCCCATCAATAATTAAGTTGCCTAATCCATCTAATTTAATCCTTGCATTATTTAGTTTTCCTCCGCTTACTTTCAGATCTCCTTGCCCTAACAGCAGAGCCTTCGCCGTAGCTATATGAGCAGCCTGGGCTGTCATATCTCCAGAACCGTACAACAATACCGTCCCGTCACACATTCTAGACGCTTTTACAATCAGATTTCCTGCGCCTGTAAACTTAACTGCAACCTCTTTGAGTGTATATTTAAACCCTTCAACAGATAGATTCCCCGAACCACTCAATTCAGCCTGACCAATTTTTACTCTCTGTACTGCGATTGATATATCTCCAGATCCATTAAATGCAGCCGACGATTGTCTTATAGCTTCTGCACCTGTAATCAGATTCCCAGACGAATACAATGACAATACCCCGCTATGTATCTTAGACGCTCTTGCAGTTATATCCCCCGATCCTATAAAATTGACGGCAGCATTTTTAAGAGTGTACTTACCTGCCTCAATAAATAAATTCCCAGCTCCGTTTAAAACTGCTCTAATTGTTCTGGTTCTTTGACCACTTACTGACAGATTTCCACTACCATCTAGTTTGGCCGATACTTGCCGCACAACTTCTGCGGCTACAACCAGATTACCAGAGGTATTAAAGCTAATAGAAGAATCTGGTGTAATAGCCCTTGCATCAACTATTAAATTACTCGAACCTTGCAGCGATCCACCTGTGCTTTGAACCTTGTACCCTTTTATGTTCAAAGATACAGACCCGGACACTTTTATAGCCGCATCTTTAACTCGATATGCAGTAACAGTCAGATCGCCTGATCCCTGCAGAATTACCTCCGGCATAGGGAAGTTATCGGCTGTGTACTGCGTAGTATCAGCCGTGTACT
>CAYZCW010000014.1:0-58784 GCA_964477035.1 uncultured Bacteroidales bacterium | reverse complement strand
CCGGATGGTGGAATTGGTAGACACGCAGGACTTAAAATCCTGTGGCCATTGCGGCCGTGCCGGTTCGAGCCCGGCTCCGGGTACCCTGAATCCCTTGAAGCCAAAAGCCTCAGGGGATTTTTCTTACCATGCGGCCATCTCCATGAATCCCAGGTTGTCCATCACGACCACCCCACGGTCCGAAAGGTCAAACAACAGGCGTATCCGGGCGAGCCGGCCCGGATCAAAATCCGACCCTTCAGGCACCACCTGCCTGAAGGGGATTGCATAAAACCGGAAAACGGTTTCGGCTTCTGCCACCTGCTGCATGAACGACAACTTGGTCAGTTGCCTGGACAGCCGCGGCTGCAAAGGAGAGAAACGGCTGATGGGAAAACGCACCACCCCTCCCGCCATGTCGGTGAGTTCTACCGTGAAGTCAGTCAAATCCGGCTCTTTGGATTTTCCGGGAACATCAGGAGATTCCGCCCCCGGTCCTTCCGGTTCATCCACCGGGTCTTTGTTTTCATCCTTCCCGTCTTCTGATTCCACACCCTCCGGCAGCGGGGCCTTCTCTCCCGGATCGGCCAGGGAAAAAACCAGGGCCGAACCCATGTGCAGGCCGAGGCTCCCGGCATCGAAACCGACCGTATAGGAGGGGGCGATGCTGTCGCCCTCCTGCCTGTGCCACCCGACATATACTGCCCGGGTATCCTGGGTCCCCCAGGCCAGATCAACCACCTGTTCACGCCACAGCGTGAGTCCGTCCGTTTCAATAAACCCACCCGGCAGGGTGGTGGTCGACAGGTCCAGGTCCTCCTCAAAACGGCAGATAAAATGGCTGGCAGCCTGTTCAAACTGGTTCAGGTACACGGTTTCAGGCAGCCAGTCCCGGCCCGTTCGTGCATCCATGAACAAAGGCAGGTAAACGGTTTTTCCCATGAGGGTGGCATCCAGGAAAGCACTGAGGTAAACCTTTGCAATCTGCAACTGCTCTGTTTCCGGCATCAGCTGCCGGGTGTTGAAGAAATTAATGCGCGGACTCGACCCGTCCTTCCTTCCCCAGCGGGTATTGAACTGGCCGTGGTTGGCGCCAGACACATACAGCCCTGCCTTAAAACCGCTGAATCCGGGGGAGAATTCCAGGCGGTGAAAGGGCCTGAGTCCGTGATAGGATGCCATATCCATGTCATGTGAACCCTGAATCACAAAGTAATTCACATCCTTCAGCGGCGTCCGCATCTTGCCGGGCTGGTATTGACCGTCGACCGGGGCAATGGCGGCCACAGCACGGATATTGAAACCGAAATCAAAGGGTTCCAGGGCGTTGTCGGGATAAAAGGACAGGCCATTGAAGAAGGCCGCATGGGCCACCGCCTCCCCTCCCCGGCTGTGGCCAATCAGCGCGATCTGGTCCATATCCGCCTTGCCGTAAAGCGGGTGACCGGGGTCGGACATCCACCGCCTCCATTGTTCGAGGTGTTTCAGCAACAACCATCCCCGGGCGTCATTCTCGTTGCCAAAACCCTTCATCAGGTTGGTGTGGCTGCCGTTGAGGAAGTTCTGGTCGACCGACACAAACACATAGCCTCTGCCGGCCAGCAATGTTCCCAGGTATTCATACCCAGGATCTGACCAGTCAAGGGCCAGGTGATTCCCGTGGACGATCAGCACCAGGGGGAACGGACCCTCCCCGGCTGGAAACCAGACGCGGGCATTCAGCGGCAGGGAGTCCGGCCCGAACCCGAAAAGCCTGGTGCGCAAGCGTCCTCTGAACCCTTTCCAGTCAGTCAAAAATCTGGACCCGTCGACGGTCTCCGTCACGAAGGCCACCCCCTCCCGGTATTCTTCACGCAGCCTGTCGCGGCCGCTGCCATAGGTTATGTGGTCCACCCGGTAAGGCCCCGGGGCGGAAGGATCTGCAGCAGCGACCACAGACGGAAGAACTTCCGCATGCAGGGCTGCATTTACAGGCGGGTCAACCACCCTGCCCGGGTGAACCATCCAGACCGTGCCGCCCACCAGTAGGACCAGGCCCGCTCCCAGCCCAAAGGGTGCCAGGATCTTTTCCCTGCGGCTGAAACGGGACCATCCGTCTTTCCGGAACACCATCAGGGCCCCGCCGGTCAGTCCGCCCGCCATAACAGCCATTGCGTAGACCAGCAAAGACCCCGTCAGCTGCATGGAATAAAATGTCATGACAACGGGAAGTCCTGCCAGCAGGGCAATACGCAGCAGGGGTCTGATTCTGTGGATCCAGCCAATGAATTCGTTCGCCAGCAGGGCGCCCAGCCATGCCGCCAGCAGGATCGCGAGGGTCATCACCAGGGCCGGCATCCAGCCGATATGCCTCAGGAACACGGTCCCGGGCACCAGTGCCATCAGAAAAAAAACGATGGCTATGCCGGCGGCGGCACCCAGTACGGCCGTCCGTCCCGGGCTAAAGATTCTCTTAAGCAGCTGCAGGGTCTGCCGGCCCCAATTCAGTGCCTTTTCAAGGGGTCTGGTTTTCATTGCGGAATCGATTTGGTGGTGTGCCATTTTCCGCAAGACACCCGGGGATGCCTATTTGCGGAATTTCCTGATAAACTCTTCCACCTCCGGAACGCCGCCCTGATAGATCAGGTAGCCATTGTAAGGCTCCCTGCGGGTGATATCGCCGTTCACGGGCGTGAGCATGATGCGTTTGACCTCCTCCAGGTCGCTGCTCTGCCCCAGGGCCCAGCCCAGCTTCACATAGGCCACCTCGGGCAGCATGTTTTCTGCCGGGACCACCCCCAGGGCCATCATCTCGCGCCCGGTCTCGTAAACGAACATCTGTACATAACCCCAGAGTGTCTGCACGGTCATGTAAACCGCCACCCCGGCTTCCCTGGCACGGGCCAGGGCCGGATACAGGGGTTTGTTCACATGCCCCAGGCCGGTCCCTGCGATCACAATGCCCTTGTACCCATTGGCCACCAGGGAGTCGATCATGTCGGGATGCATGTTGGGATAATAATAGACCATGGCCACCCGCTCCTCAAAGTAGGGCAGGATCCTGGCCTTTCCGTCCTTCCTCCGGTGGTTGTATTCCTGTTTGAGGGGGGTCACTTCCTTGCGGGTCACCATGGCCAGGGGCGTCTCCCCGATGGTGCGGAAGGTGCTGCGGTAGGAGGAGTGCATCTTGCGCACCCGGGTGCCCCGGTGCAGCAGCCCGTAATCGTCGGAAGTCGGGCCGAACATGCAGACCATGACCTCGGCAATGTCGCCATGGCCCGCCGAGTAGCAGGCATGCATCAGGTTGAGGGCCGCATCGGAAGAGGGTCGGTCGGATGAACGCTGCGAGCCCACCAGCACGATGGGTACCGGCGGGTCCTGCACCATATAGGTGAGCGCCGCCGCCGTGTGATGCAGGGTGTCGGTGCCATGCCCGATCACGATGCCGCCGATGCCGCCTTCGATCTCCTTGCCGATGGCCACGGCCAGCTTTTTGTACTGGTCGGGGCCCATGTTCTCACTGAACACGGCGAACACCTTCTCGGTGGTCAGGTTGCAGATGCCGGCCAGCTCGGGCACCGCCCCGTAGAGCTCTCCCGGGGAAAAGGCCGGGATCACGGCCCCGGTGCGGTAATCCAGGCGGGAGGCGATGGTGCCCCCGGTGCCGATGAGTTTCACCGAAGGCAATCCTTCCGTCATGGGGAACTCCTTCTCGGGAATCTTGTAGTTCGCCTTCTTGTAACCGGTTTCCTTCATGCCGATCAGGTTGGCCACGTCGATGCCCACATTGTAGCCCGTGGGGATCTTCAGCACGATGTGGCGGTCGTCGTCATTTTCCGCCCTCGGCAGGATGGTGCCCGTGAAATGACCCCGGCTGGTTTCCACCGTGGCCTGGCTCCAGACCCGCACATTGTATTTCTTGAGGGCCTCCAGTGCCCGTCCCCTGTATCCCTGAAAAAAATCTTCCGCCATGCGCTGTTGGGTTGTTTAATCTGGTTTCGTCGGACAGGCACGCAGCCTTCAGCGGCCGAGCTGCTGGCGCAGGGCGCCCAGGTCCATATTGCCCAGGGCGTCCGGCCGCAGCTGCCCCATCAGCCAGTCGGCCATGGCCCCCTCCCGGGAGGAATGCCGGATGCTGGCATACTTTTGCTTCAAAAAATCAAGGTTCGACAACACCTCTTTCACGGTCATGTCCCGGTAGCCGATGCTGGTGAGTAAAGAGTCGAAATCCATCCGGGGATGGCGGTAGACCACGGGCAGCATGGGCAGGATCAGGTCCCTGCGAAGGCCCCGTTCCTTTAACTGCTTCAGCAGGTGAACCACCTGCCTGTATTTGAATCCGGGGGATGATCCCAGTTGCCCCTCCACGTGCTTCAGGCGGTGTCCGAAAAGGGTTCCGGCAAATACCGGGTCCTCCTCCAGCTCTTCCACCATCTCCCGGATCAGGGGAAAGAGGTTCTTCTTCAGGATGTAAGTATAGGTGTCCTCCGGAATGCCCCACTTTTGCATGAGCATATACGATTCCATGGCCGTCAGCGGCAGGTCTTTCCCGAGGCGGTGGATGTCCTCGTCCCGCAGCGGGATGGGGGGAGAATCCGTGTCGGGATACATGCGGTCGGCCCCGGGCAGCACCCGCTCGAACACGGTGGTGCCGTCGGGAAAGGACTTGCGGGTCTCATTGGGAACGCCTTCAAAGGCCATGCGGCAACGTTCCTCTATGGTCTCCAGGGCCGTGGGGATGTCTTCCGGAGGCCCCCAGAAGAGGAGCATCCCATCACCTGCCTTGCCCCCGGCCCGCTTTCGCAAGGCCTGCCATACATCCTCCCTTTCCAGGGGGCGCAGGGCCTCCGAATGGGTCATATTGGGCCGCTCCAGGCAGGCGATCACCTTGAGGCGCTCGCTGATCTCGTCGGCGAAGATCTTTCCGGGCTGGGTGAAGTGGGACAGGATGCCGGCAAAACCGGGAAGGCTGACTGCCCACAGCTCGACACCCTGGCCGGACAATCCCCTGATGGCCCTCGAACGAAAGGGTGTGTCTGAAGGTCCCAGCCGAACCGGTTTCATTTCCCAGCCGGCCGTCTGCCTGATTTTTTTGTTCAGCAAATCCCGGATGTGCAACAAAGCCCATTGACGAAACGCCTCGTTGTGGGTCAGCTCCGGGATCCACCTGATATGCGACACCCCTTTGATCTCCACCCGCGTACCCCCCCGGCAGCTGACATTCACATCCTGGCGGGCGGCACCCATGCCGGTGCGGACCCTGCCGCTGCTGCGGTTCAGAAAACGGATCACCTGGCAGGCCTCGGCCACTTCGTCGGGATTCACCATATCGGGATAGGTCACGGTCTCGATCAGGGGCATGCCCAGGCGGTCGGTCTTGAATACCCGGGTATGGCCTGTATCCGACACCTCCCGGCAGGAGTCCTCCTCCAGGCTTAGCTGGATCAGGCGCACCTTCTTGTTCCGGAGCCCGATCTCGCCTTCCACCCCGATGATGGCTGTGCGCTGAAAACCGGTCGGGATGCTCCCGTCCAGGTACTGCTTGCGGGTGATGTGCACCTCGCCCACGATGTTCAGCTTCTTCAGCAGGGAGATCTGTATGGCAATATCCAAGGCCTCCCGGTTCACCGGGAACGGGGGGGTGTCATCCACCTCATAGGTGCAGGTCGACTGGTTCTTCAGGCGGTAAACAATGTCCTTGCGCGTCTTGAACTCCATCAGGGCGGTGCCGTCGTATTCGCCCAGCTCACTCAGGGTGGGGCGCATGTGCCGGATCACTTCCGCATCATAATCGTCGTCGTCCTGGTAAATACCACAAGGGCAGCGGCAAAACAGCTTCTCTTTCGTATCCAGCTGCTGGTGCACTTCCAGGCCCGAGAGGAACCCGATCCGGTCGTAGTCGGCCTGGGTGGCCTCCCTGCGTCCGACATACCCTATGGCTTTGCGGGAATCGCGGCAGTTTTGCCGGGGGTCAAAGCGTTCTTTCATGGCAGCGGTAGTTCACCTTCCTCCGGCGGAGGTAGTCCATTACAAACTGAAAGCATTCCCCGTCCATGCCAACCAGTTCCAGGGGGAACACCCCCTTGCCGGCGAATTTGTTCTGCAGCACCAGCTCCGCGTTGGCCGTGGCAGTGAACCCGGTGGTCCGGGCCATGGACGAAAGCCGGGTCTCCTGGTCGTATTCGTCGTACAATTCGTACACGACAGCCTTATCAACCCCGTCCTGCCTGCCGGACAGCTCGATGCGCATCACGGTAAACTCCGGCTCATCCGGGCCCAGCTTCCAGTCGCGGATGAGCACCCCGCTGGTGAAATCGATGGGCCTGACCGGGGTGTTGTGGATGGTGATGGGCTCCTTCTCAAAAAAACCGGCGGTTTTCAGCGCCTGGATCAGCTGGATGTGGCCGGGATAACGCAGGGTCTTTTCCTTCATGTTCGGGATGTGGTCCATGTTGGTGAGCAGGGAGCGCAGGCCGTCCGTACAAAAAGCCTCCAGGGTGCCCACGCCTTCAAAGAACAGCAGTTCCGGCTCGCTCATGGCCGGCTTGATCATCGATTTGCCTTTCTCCACATA
Organism: uncultured Bacteroidales bacterium; assembly: GCA_964477035.1. Classification (GTDB taxonomy): domain Bacteria; phylum Bacteroidota; class Bacteroidia; order Bacteroidales; family UBA7960; genus SLSG01. Next base: position 52,252 of record CAYZCW010000014.1, on the reverse strand, counting down.
GCGGGCCGGACGGGTGTACTCCTCGATCACGTCCACCGGGGAAAAGGGGGCCCTGTAATAAAAAGGATACACCTTCACCTTGGGAAGCCCCCCCACCACATACTCGAAGTTGTCGATCTCCATGAACTCGTTGTGGTAGCCCACGATCAAATTGGGCATACCAGGGGCCACCCCGCAATCGGTGATGGCCGTCACCCCCTTCTGCGCCGCCAGGGTGTTGAGCCCCATGAAATCCTCCGGCATGAAAGAGATGTCCACAATATTCTTACCGGCCAGTATGACGGTTTTCAGGGTGTCGTACCCCATGAATCCCGGCACGGCCGACACCACCAGGTCGAAATGCCTGACCAGCTCGGCGATGCGGTCCTCTTCCATGAGGTTGATGCCGATGGTTTCAATGGGGTAATTGTCGGACAGGTATGCCAGGGATTCCTGGTCGATGTCCGCAGCGGTCACTTGATGGGCACGCGAAAGGTCTATGGCGATGGCCTTGCCGACCATGCCGGCACCCAGAACAATTATTTTTGCCATGGATTGTATGGGATTGGGTCTGGAAAATTCACTGCCGGCTAAGTTATTAAATTTGGCGAATATCCTTATTTTTGTCTGAAGAAAATTCCCTTTCCCCATCCCGTTCATGCCCGATCCATGCTGACTCCGACCCCCACGAATTATTACGGAAAAAGAAAAAACGTCATCCTGGGGATCATCCTTTTTACGGGGCTGGTATTCGTGCTGCGGCTGTTCTTCATCCAGGTCGTAGACCACACCTACAAGCTTTCCGCCTCCAACAATGTGCTTCGCTACATCACGGACTACCCCGCCAGGGGTCTGATATATGACCGCCATGGGGAATTGCTGGTTTACAACGAGGCGCACTATGACCTGATGGTCATCCCCCACCAGGTAAGGGGCATCGACACCACGGAGTTCTGCGCCCTGCTCGGCATCGACAGGGAAGGCTTCGGGACGAGGCTGGACGCTGCCCGCCGGCACTCTCCCTTCCGTGCCTCGGTGTTCGAACGGCAGATATCCAAGACCACCTACGCAGGCTTCCAGGAGAAACTGTTCCGCTACCACGGTTTTTTTGTCCAGCCCCGCACCCTGAGAAAATACACCCTGCCTGTTGCCGCCCATACCTTTGGCTACGTGGGGGAGGTGGGACCCCAAACGGTCGCATCCGACCCCTATTACCGGGCAGGAGACTACATTGGGATCAGCGGACTGGAACAGTCTTACGAAGAAATCCTGCGCGGTCAGAAAGGCCTGCGCATCCGCATGGTCGATGTGCTCAACCGGGATACCGGGCCCTACCTGCAGGGCCGGTATGACACCCTGTCGGTCCCCGGCATGGACCTTGTCACCACCCTCGACGGCCCCTTGCAGGCCTACGGGGAGCAGCTGATGCAACACAAGAGGGGCAGCATCGTGGCCATCGAACCTTCCACCGGGGAAATCCTCGCCCTGGTGTCTTCGCCGGCTTATGACCCCAACCTGCTGGTGGGCAGGGTCCGCAATGCCAACTACCGCCTGTTGCAGGCAGACCCGGAAAAGCCCCTGTTCAACAGGGCCCTGCAGGCCCAATACCCTCCGGGATCGGTCTTCAAGATCATCAACACCCTGATCGCCCTGCAGGAAGGGATCATCAACCTGAACACCAGCCACTCCTGTCCGGGGGCCTACTACAGCGGGGGCATCACGGTGCGCTGCAGGCAGCATCCGGGTCCGGTCAATGTGCTGACGAGCATTCAGTACAGCTGCAACACCTTCTCCTGCATCACCTTCCGCCAAACGATCGACAAGCCGGAATTTGGCAGCATACAAAACGGGCTGGCCAACTGGCGCAGCCATGTCAGGAGCTTCGGTCTGGGCCAGGTGTTCGGCAGCGACCTGCCATTTGAGCTGAGCGGGCTGGTGGTGTCGCCCGACTATTACGACAGGATTTACGGCAGCCGCGGATGGCGTTCACTCACCGTGATCAGCCTGGCCATCGGGCAGGGAGAGCTGGGCACCACCCCGATCCAGCTGGCCAACCTGGCCGCCACCGTGGCCAACCGGGGCCACTTCTTCACCCCCCATATGGTACGCTCGGTCCAGGACAGGGACACCACCATGACATTCACCCCCAGGCGCCACGACACCAGCATCGACCCCCGCCATTTCGAAGCCATGGCCGAAGCCATGAGCCTGGTGGTCCGGGAGGGAACCGGGGCTTTTTCACGAATCCAGGGCATCGACATGGGCGGCAAGACAGGGACCGTGCAAAATCCCCATGGGGAGAACCACAGCGTGTTCGTGGCCTTCGCCCCGGTAGACGATCCGAAGATCGCCATCTCGGTGATCGTCGAGAACGCCGGCTACGGGTCGACCTGGGCCGCCCCCATCGCCAGCCTCATGATCGAACAATACCTCAGGGGATCCACAGACAGGGTCTGGTTTGAACAACGGATCCTGGACGCTTCATTCTGACACAAGACAAACGGACAACGGCCATGAGCAACACCACCGGCTTCCTGAAAAACATGGACAAGACCGTGCTTGTCCTGTACCTGCTGATGGTATTCATGGGATGGTTCAACATCTTTGCCGCGGAGATCACCGAATCCCACCGCAACATCTTCGACATCAGCCAGAGCTACGGCAAGCAGCTGCTGTGGATCATCACCGCACTGGTGCTGGCAGCCATGGTGTTGCTGATCGATGTAAAATTTTATCCGACTTTTGCCTATGCAATCTACGGCCTGATGATGGTGATGCTGGTCGGGGTCCTGCTGTTCGGCACCGAGATCAACGCCAGCAAGTCCTGGTTCCGCATCGGGGGCTTTGCCATCCAGCCCGCAGAGTTTGCCAAATACGCCACCGTGCTGGCCCTGGCCCGTTACATCGGGGACCTGAAGACCAAATCTCCCGGCTGGAAGACGCGCCTGCGGGCCTTTGCCCTTATCGGGCTGCCCGTGGTGCTGGTTCTGATGCAGAACGATATGGGGACCGCCCTGGTGTTTGGCGCCCTGGTGCTGGTTTTGTACCGTGCCGGTTATGTGGGCACCCCCCTGCTGGTCACCGGGGCCACGGCCATTTTCCTGTTCGTGCTGACCCTGCTGGTCAACGAGTTCATCCTCATCGGCATCCTGGCGGCAATCACCCTGGCAGGGGCCTTCATCCTGCGCAGGAAGCGGCACGAGCTGACCCAGCTGATCGGCCTGTTCGTGATCCTGTCCGCCTATGTCTACACGGTCGATTATGCCTTCGAAAACCTGCTGCAGCCCCACCAGCGGCTCCGCATCGAAGTCCTCATCGATGAGGAGGCCGACCTGCGCGGGGCCGGCTACAACCTCCACCAGTCAAAAATCGCCATCGGGTCGGGGGGGGTCTGGGGGAAAGGCTACCTTCAGGGCACCCAGACAAAGTACAACTTCGTGCCGGAGCAGGGGACCGATTTCATTTTTTGCACCATCGGGGAGGAATGGGGTTTCGCAGGAAGCACCGTCATCATCACCTTGTTCCTGTGGCTGCTCTTCCGGCTCATTGGCATGGCCGAACGGCAGCGTTCCCTGTTCAGCCGCCTGTTTGGTTACGGGCTGGTTTCCATCCTGTTTTTCCATGTGGCCGTCAACATCGGCATGACCATTGGACTGGTCCCCGTCATCGGCATCCCCCTCCCCTTTTTCAGTTATGGGGGATCTTCCCTTTGGGGTTTCACCATCATGCTGTTCACTTTCATCAAACTGGACTCCCGGCGGCTCGACCTGCTTTGATTTTCCTGAACAGAACGTCCGGCGGATAAAAAAGATTCCTTACTTTCGAAAAAAAAGACCATGCGCATCGCCTTGTTTGGCCGTGAGGTCACCCCGGACTTCCTGGAGTCTTTCCGGGAGCTGGTCCGGATCCTGGAAACCCGGGTGACTGATTTTCAGGTATACGAGCCTTTTTTTCGCACCATTCCCGAGGGGGACGCAGCTTTCCATGCAAGGGTTCGCACCTTCAGCCGGGCAGAGGAGCTACACAGGGACACGTTCTGCCTGATCAGCATCGGAGGGGACGGCACCCTGCTGGACACGATCACCCTGCTGCAGGATTCGGGCATTCCCGTGCTGGGGGTGAATACCGGCCGCCTGGGTTTCCTGTCCGCCGTTTCGACGGATGAAATTGCCCAGGCCGCCAGGGCCTTGCTGGACGGCGGGTTCGGACTCGAGCCCCGCTCCCTGATCAGCCTGCAGGCACCGGCTGGCCTGTTCGGCAGCGTCAATTACGCCCTCAATGAGCTCACGGTCCTGAAGAGGGACAACTCCACGATGATCACCATCAGCGCATACGTGGACGACCGTTTCCTGAATACATACTGGGCCGACGGCCTCATCGTGGCCACCCCCACGGGGTCCACAGGCTATTCGCTTAGTTGCGGCGGACCCATCATTGCCCCGGAGGCCGGCAACTTTGTGATCACCCCGATCGCCACCCACAACCTCACGGTGCGGCCGATCGTCATTCCCGACAATGCCACCATCAAACTGAAGATTTCTGGCAGGACGCAGGACTACCTGGTGTTGCTCGACTCCCGTTCCCGGCCGCTGTCCACCTCTGTGGAGCTCGTCATTCAAAGGGCCGGGTTTGTCATCAACCTGGTTTGCATCGGCCAGAAGGACTTTTTTAAGACCATCCGCAACAAATTGGCTTGGGGACTGGACAAAAGAAATTAATTTTGCCGGCAAAGCCGGGCAAAAATAAAAGGCTTCGCACGGCGTTATCCTTAAGCAATCGTACCATAACGGCAACCGCTCATGGCCATCCGGCAACACCTGCAACCAATCATAGAACTATCGCGGGCAGCCAGCATCCTTCGCACGGCCCTCCTCATCCTGACCGTTCTGTCGGTTTCGGACCCGGCCGCGGGACAACGCAATGAGTTTGGATTTCTTTTCGGGGGATCCTACTATATGGGCGACCTCAACCCCGCCACGCAGTTTTCCATGGCCAGGGTGGCCGCTGGCGGATTGTACCGCCATAATGTCAATTCCCACCTTTCCCTGCGCGCCAATGTCCTTTACGGGGAAGTGGAGGGAAATGACGCCATCACCCGGTACCAGCCACTGAGGGACCTTCGGTTTGAGTCCCGGATCATGGAGGCATCCGGGCAGCTGGAAATCAATTTCATTCCCTACATGCCGGGCAACCCCGCCACCCCGGTCACCACCTACGTGTTTTTCGGAGGGGGCGGATTTTACTTCGATCCGGTCCTGAATGAACCCGGACAAGGCGGGGAGCTGGTGAGCCTTCGCCTGGCGGAAGACCACCCGGAGGCCGCCCAGGGAGGAGGGGGCTACCAACCCTGGTCCTACAGCCTGTTGTTCGGGATGGGGGTCAAATTCAACATTACACGGTACATATCCGGGGGACTGGAATGGGGACTGCGGAGAACGGGAACCGACTACCTGGATGATGTCAAATACCGCGGCAACCCCAAGAACAAGGACTGGTATTCTTTTGCAGGATTCATCCTGACCTTCAAGTTCACCGACGAAAGCCCGGCCATCTGCCCCTACTATGACTAAAAATTCTTAAACTTTGGGGCATTGCTTTTATTTCTCGAAACATTTTAGGAAATTTGTGCCACTTTTCCGGTGGCATAATTTATTGGCGCAATGGATTTAATGGAGCGGATAGACAAGGATAAACTCCCCCGTCACGTGGCTGTGATCATGGACGGGAATGGCCGCTGGGCAAAGCAAAGGGGAAAGGAACGCATATTCGGTCACGAAAACGGGGTGGAGGCGGTCAGACAAACGGTGAAGGCCGCACGGGAACTCAATATTCCCTACCTGACTTTTTTTGCGTTTTCCACAGAAAACTGGTGCAGGCCCCCTCTGGAGGTAGACACCCTGATGGAGCTGCTGGTCAAAGCCATCCGGGAAGAGACCCCCGAACTGAACGAAAAAGGAGTCCGCCTGCTGGCCATCGGAAACCTGGATGAACTGCCCGCACCCTGCCGCGCCCAACTGGATGAGGCCATCCGGCTGACGGCCGGCAACAGCCATCTGAACGTGTGTGTTGCCCTGAGTTACAGTTCCCGCTGGGAAATAGCCCATACGGCAAGAATCCTTGCCACCAAGGTACAAGAAGGCCTTCTCCGTCCCGAGGACATCGACCAGGAATTGTTCGGGGCCCACCTGCAAACCAGCCACATTCCGGAACCAGACCTTCTCATCCGCACCAGCGGAGAATTGAGGCTGAGCAACTTTCTTCTCTGGCAGATTGCCTACAGCGAATTGTACTTCACCCCCGTCTACTGGCCAGATTTCCGGAGGAAACACTTCCTGCAAGCCGTGATTGACTTCCAGCGCCGTGAAAGGCGTTTTGGAAAAATTCAGGAGCAGCTGCCCTAAACACCCAAAACCCCTATGTTGAAAAAGGTTTTCGTTTTAATTTTCTTTTCGTTTATCATTGCCGGACAAGGTATTTCACAGGAGGTACTCACCGGGGATCAGATGCGGATCGACCCCATGAACCCCATCGAATACACCATTGGAGGGATCTCCGTTTCCGGTGCCGACTTCATCGACGACGACGTGGTGGTCATGGTGTCCCAATTGCGTGTGGGCGACCGCATCCTGGTACCGGGAGACCAGATCGCGGATGCCATCACGACCCTCTGGCAACAGCAGCTTTTTCAGCACGTGGCCATCCATGCCACCTCCATTCAGGACGGAATGATCTTTCTGGAGATCGAACTGGTGGAGCGGCCCCGGCTGGCCAATTTCGAGTTCACGGGGGTGAAGCGTTCCGAAAGCGACAAGCTGCGGGAAACCCTCAACCTGGTAAGGGGGGACGTGGTGACCGAGGGCATGCTTTTCCGGGCCGAAAGTGCCATTTCCGAATACTTTATTGAAAAGGGATTCCTGCGCCCGCAGGTGAACGTCATCCAGCAAACGGACACGGCCCGGGTCAACAGCATCCACCTGAACTTCGAAGTGGACAAGGGCAACCGCACCCGCATCAGCGACGTGAACGTATTCGGGAATGAGGTGATCACCGACCGCCAGATCAAGCGGCTGATGAAGAACACCCGCGAGCGGAGCCTCCGGTTTTTGTTCTCCACCTCCAAGCTGGTCCAGGACGAATTCGAAGAAGACAAGCGCGCCATCATTGAGCGCTACAATGAACTGGGAAAACGCGACGCGGTCATTGTCAGGGACTCCATCTACTTCACCGAGGAGGACCGCATCGCCATCGACCTGCACATCAACGAAGGCCCCACCTACTATTTCCGGAGCATCAACTGGGTGGGCAACACCGTCTATCCGGCAGAGGCCCTCAATGAGATCCTGGGCATGGGGCCGGGAGACCTCTACAACCAGAAGCTGCTTGAGCGCAACCTGTTCATGAACCTGGAAGGCAGGGACGTGAGTTCCGAATACCTGGACAACGGCTACCTGTTCTTCAACCTGAACCCGGTGGAGGTCCGCGTGGAAAACGATTCCATCGACATGGAGATCCGCATTTTCGAGGGGAAACAGGCCACCATCAACCGGGTGACCGTCCGCGGCAACACCCGCACCAATGACCACGTCATCATGCGGGAGATCCGCACCCGCCCGGGCAGGTTGTTCAGCCGCAGCGACATCATCCGCAGCCAGCGCGAGATCATCCAGCTGGGCTATTTCGACCAGGAAAAGATCGACGTGGTCCCCAGGCCCAATCCGGCCGATGGGACGGTAGACATCGAATACGTGGTAGAAGAAACCTCCTCCGACCAGATCGAATTGTCGGGCGGCTGGGGGGCCAACCGCATCATCGGCACGGTTGGCCTGACCTTCAACAATTTCAGCACCCGCAACCTCTTTAAGAAAGAGGCGTGGAGGCCCCTGCCAACCGGGGACGGACAAAGGCTGTCGCTGCGGGCGCAGACCTATGGCCGGGGTTACATCTCCTACAGCATGTCCTTTTCGGAACCCTGGCTGGGCGGGAAAAGGCCCAACAACCTGAGTGTGTCGGTCTACCAGACCACCCACCGCCAGAACCTGGCCAAAACCCATCCCGACTACGGGTATTATTCTATCTTCGGCACATCCGTCGGCCTGGCCAGGAGGCTGTCCTTTCCGGACGACTGGTTTTACCTGCAGCAGTACATCAATTACCAGAACTACGACATTTTTAACAGCCCCATCCGGTTCGCCTTCGACAACGGACAGTCCAACAACCTGAACTACAACATTGTATTCGGCAGGAACTCGGTCGACGCCCCCCTGTTCCCCCGCATGGGCTCGGAAGTGTCCCTCTCCCTGCAGGTCACGCCCCCCTATTCCCTGCTGAGCGGCCGGGACTTTACCGGGGCCACCATACAGGAGAAATACAAGTGGCTGGAGTACCATAAGTGGAAATTCAACACCTCCTGGTACACCGCTTTGGCAGGGGATTTGATATTATCCACCCGCACCCAGTTCGGTTTTCTCGGGTTTTACAACAAGGATCTGGGCTTCCCGCCATTTGAACGCTTCTACCTCGGGGGCGACGGCCTTTCCGGATGGGAGATCGACGGCAGGGAGATCATCGCACTCAGGGGCTACGGGAATTATGCCCTGACCCCGGTCGGACCCGACAACCAGTTTGTGGGGGCCAACCTGTACAACAAATACACCATGGAGTTGCGCTACCCCATTTCCCTGAACCCGATGGCCACCATCTATGCCCTGGCGTTTGTGGAAGGAGGCAACGCCTGGAAGGACTTCAAAAGCTTCAACCCCTTCGACATCAAGAGGTCAGCCGGTGTCGGCCTGAGGGTATTCCTCCCCATGTTCGGACTGCTGGGGGTGGACTGGGGCTACGGATTCGACGAGATCCCCGCCAGACCGGGTGAGAACAAGGGCCGGTTCCATTTCTCCATCGGCCAGTCCATTAATTAACCTTAAACACAGAGGAGGACCCGTCATGAAAAGAATTGCCTTGATTTGCCTGCTGGTCCTGGGTGGCGCCATGACCACCCAGGCACAGCGTTTTGCCTACATAGACTCCGACTACATCATGGAGAACATCCCGGAATACAAGGCCGCGGAGATGGAGATCGAACGCATTTCCATCGAATGGCAGAACGAACTGGAGGAACTGTTCGGGGAGATCGAACGAATGTTCCGGGAATACCAGGCCGAAGCCCCCTTACTGCCGGAAGACATCCGCAGGCAACGGGAAGAAGCCATCATCAGCCGGGAACAATCGGCCAAGGAACTGCAAATGCAGCGTTTCGGGCGGGACGGGGAACTGTTCCGGAAGCGGCAGGATATGATCAAACCCATACAGGACCGCATCTTCGACGCCGTACAGGAAATTGCCACCCGGGGCAACTATGCCGTGATTTTCGACAAAAGCGGGGGACTCACCATGCTGTACACCGACGTACGTTACGACCTAAGCGACGAAGTGCTGCAGGCCCTGGGCTACCGCAGGTAATCCCGCGGCCGGGCGGCTGCTGAATTCCCGCCACTGCCCGCTTATTTTCCAAGCAGGCGCTTGATTTCATTGAGCTTCATCAGGGCATCCACCGGTGTCAGGTTGTTGATGTCGGTGTGGAGGATGTCCTCCTTGATCTGCACCAGCAGGGGGTCGTCCAGTTGGAAGAAGCTCAGCTGGTAATTGCCTGCCTTGTCTTTCCCTCCCTTCTGGCCGGTCAGTTCCTCGTTGCTGTGGGAGCGCTCCAGCTGAACCAGAATGGCCCTCGCCCGGTCGATCACGGACACCGGCATGCCCGCCATCCTGGCCACATGGATCCCGAAGGAGTGTTCGCTGCCGCCCGCCACGAGCTTTCTGAGAAAGATCACCTGGTTGCGGACCTCCCGGACCGAGACGTTGAAGTTTTTGATCCGTTCAAACGAGGCGGCCATTTCGTTCAGTTCGTGGTAGTGGGTGGCAAACAGGGTCTTGGCCCTGTACAGCGGATGCTCATGCAGGAACTCGGCAATGGCCCAGGCGATGCTGATCCCGTCGTAGGTGCTGGTTCCCCTCCCGATCTCGTCGAGCAGGATCAGGCTGCGGTTGGAGATATTGTTCAGGATGCTGGCCGTTTCGTTCATCTCCACCATGAAGGTGGACTCTCCCGAGGAAATGTTGTCGGATGCTCCCACCCGGGTGAACACCTTATCCACCAGGCCGAGGCAGGCCGAAGCCGCCGGCACGAAGCTTCCCATCTGGGCCATCAGCACGATCAGGGCCGTTTGCCGCAACAGGGCAGACTTCCCGGACATGTTCGGGCCCGTGATCATCAGGATCTGCTGCCTGTCGGTATCCAGAAACACATCGTTGGCCACATACTCCTCTCCGGGGGCCAGCTGCTGCTCGATGACCGGATGCCGTCCTTCCCGGATGTCGATCGCATAGGTGTCGTTGATCTCCGGGCGCACGTAACGGTGCTTTTTGGCCACCAGGGCAAAGCACAGCAGACAATCCAGCCACCCCAGCACCCCGGCATTGGCCTGTATGGGTTCCACAAATGCCGACAGGGCCTTCGCCAGATCAAGGAACAGGGTTTCCTCCAGCTGCAGGATCTTCTCCTCCGCACTGAGGATCTTTTCCTCATAGGTCTTCAGCTCGGGGGTGATGTAGCGTTCGGCATTGGCCAGGGTCTGCTTGCGCTGCCAGTCGTCCGGCACCTTGTCCCTGTGGGTGTTGGTCACCTCCAGGTAATACCCGAATACATTATTGAACGAGATCTTGATGGAGGGAATGCCGGTGCGCTCCGCTTCCCGCTGCCGGATGGCTGCCAGGTAGTCCTTGCTGGAATAGGCGATCCTGCGCAGTTCGTCCAGCTCCTCCGAAACCCCGTCGGCGATCACATTCCCCTTGTTCAGCAGGGCGGGCGGTTCGGGTTTGAGTTCCCGGGTGATGCGCTCCCGGATGCCGGCACAGGCATCCAGCCGGCCAGCGGCCTCCTCCAGCACCCTGCATCCGGACTCCAGGCAAAGGGTTTGCAGGGCCGGGATCACCTGGAGGCCCTTGCTCACCTGAAGCACCTCGCGCGGACCGGCCTTGCCAACGGCCACCCTCGAGATCAGGCGCTCCAGGTCGCCCACCTGGCGGATGAGCCCGGCCACGGATTCTGCCCGGGAAGGATGGTCCAGAAAGGACTGCACGGCCTCCTGCCGCTCCCGGATGCGGTCCCCGTCTTTCAGCGGCAGCAACACCCAGCGCCTGAGCTGCCTTCCTCCCATGGGGGACAGGGTATGGTCCAGCACCTGCAGGAGGGTGGTGGCATTCTCGTTCATGGATTGAACCAGCTCCAGGTTCCTGATGGTGAACCGGTCCAGCCACACATACTGCCTGTCGTCGATGCGGGAGATCTTGTTGATGTGCCCCAGTCGGTCGTGCCGGGTCTCCGAAAGGTAATGCATCACGGCACCGGCTGCCACGATGGCCTGCCCCATGTCCGCGATCCCGAACCCTTTCAGGGAAGCCGTGCCGAAATGCCTGGTCAGCAGATCGCCGGCGAAGTCGCTGGTAAAGGCCCAGTCGTCAAGCAAGGTGGTATGGCATTTGCCGGGCAACAGGGGTTGCAGCTGTTTCTGCCGCCCCTTTTGCAGAACCACCTCGCTGGGCCGAAAGCTTTGCAGCAATTTCTCCACCTCTTCGGGACTCCCCTGCTCGGCCAGGAACTCCCCCGTGGAGACATCCAGGAACGCCACCCCCAGGCTGTTCTCCGAAGCATGCAGGGCGGCCAGGAAGTTGTTCTCCTTGTGATGCAGCACCTTGTCGCTGAAAGCAATGCCCGGGGTGACCAGCTCGGTCACGCCCCTTTTCACGATGGTTTTGGCCTGTTTGGGGTCCTCCAGCTGCTCACAAATGGCCACCCTTTGCCCGGCCTTGACCAGTTTCGGCAGGTAGGTATCCAGGGCATGGTGCGGAAAGCCGGCCAGCTCCACGAAAGAAGCGGCCCCGTTCGCGCGCCGGGTCAGCACGATGCCCAGGATCCGGGAGGTGGTGATGGCGTCTTCCCCGAAGGTCTCGTAAAAATCGCCCACCCGAAACAGCAAAAGGGCATCAGGGTGTTTGGCCTTGATGCCGGCGTACTGCTTCATCAACGGTGTTTCAACCTGCCCGGATGCCTTTTTGACCAAGGTGGTTCCTCCCTTCTAGCTGACCAGAAACAGCGGCTTGTCGATGAATGATTCATAGACCGGCCTCAGGCGGTCGGTGTTGTAATATTTGCTGACATCCACCAGCTTTTTGGTGCTGCTGATGATGTCGACGGGGATGTTGTCGTAACGCCCGTTTTTGAGAATGACCAGGCGGCCGTGGATGCCCTTGAGCACCAGGTCCAGGGCCAGGTTGCCGTATGCCATGGGCACGATGCTGTCGATGGCATCGGGATCGCCCGAACGGACAAGGTAGCCCAGGTGCTGGTTGATCGTCTCCACCCGTTTTCCATTATTGAACCGGGGGCTCAGTTCCTTGATCTTGGCGGATACCGCATCCCCGATCCCGCCCAGCTTGGCATGGCCGTACATGTCGGTTTCGGTATTGGTGAACATCATGTCCACCCCTTCGAAGGCGGCTCCTTCGGAGACCAGTACGACCGAATATTTGCTGGGATTGTGGGCACGGTCCGCCACCAGCAGTTCGGTGAGATGGTCCACGCTGAACTTGAACTCAGGGATGACGCAACGGTTTGCGGCCCCGGCCATGGTGGGCAAAAGGGCCGTGAAGCCGGCATACCGCCCGAAGACTTCCATGACCAGGATGCGTTCATGGGAGCCGGCAGAGGTCCGCAACAGGTTGGTCATGTGGATGGTCCGTGTAATGCAGGTGCTGAACCCGATGCAGTAATCGGTGCCCGGAACGTCGTTGTCCATGGTCTTGGGGATGGCCACCACCTTGACCCCTTCCTGGTACATGCGCACCCCGTAGCTCAGGGTGTCGTCCCCCCCGATGGGAATCAGAAAATCCAGTCCCAGGTAATCGATGTTCTTCAACACCTCCGGGGTCAGGTCGTTCACCTCCGCCTTGTATTTGTCCCTGAGATGCTCCGGCACATGCCTGGCAGGCACATGGCTCGGGCGCGTCCGGCTGGTATGCAGGAAAGTGCCTCCGGTACGGCCCGCCTTGTTCACGATGTCTTCCGAAAGCTCTATAAAGTTCAGGCTGTTGTCGGCCTGTTTGTCGCGCACTACCTCCATCAGGCCCGCCCAGCCGCGCCGCAGGCCCAGGACGCGGTAGCCTTCCCGCAGGGCACGGATTGTGATGGCACGGATGGCCGGGTTCAGACCGGGCACATCGCCTCCCCCGGTCAGTATGCCGATGGTTCCTTTGTTCTTCTTGTTGGTCATCTTCAGTAGGTTAAAAGGTTTATTCACGGGAGGCAGTTCCTCCCTGGTCTCCGACTTGCTTTGGAACCCATAAAAATAAGAAATTTGGCCATGAATGGACCGTGCGGACCGGGTTTTTTTTGCGCTCCGGCTGCCTGCCCGAAGCCCTTTGCCGGAGAAAAAACGTATGTTTGCAGTCGGACACTTCCGGCGGCCTCCGCTCAGCCTGCCGGAACCATCAACGAATCCCTTATGGAACCATTTGTCATCCACAATCCTGTCAAACTGCATTTCGGCCCGGGCGTGGCGGGCAAGACCGGATCACATGCCCGTCAGCTGGGAAACAAGGCCCTGCTGATGCTTGGCCGCGGGTCCGCATTAAAAAACGGCGCCTACGGGCAGGTCACCGCCTCCCTGAAAGAATCGGGGGTGGACTGGGTCGAATACCGGGGCATCAAGTCCAACCCCACCCTGGAAGGGGTGGATGGGGCCGCCGCCCTGGGACGGGAGCACGGGGCGAACCTGGTGATCGCCCTGGGTGGCGGCAGCGTGGTGGACAGCGCCAAGATGGCGGCCATCACCATCCCGGTGGATCACAGCGCCTGGGAATTCATGGACGGCAGCCAGAAGCCGGGCAGGGCCCTGCCCCTGCTCGCGGTGGTCACCCTGGCCGCCACGGGGTCGGAAATGAACCACTATGCCGTCATCCAGAACGACGTCCTGAAGATGAAGAAAGGGTATGGACACCCCTTGCTGTTTCCCCGGCACAGTTATCTGGACCCCTTGCTGACAGTGAGTGTGCCGCCCGACTATACGGCCTTTGGCATTGCCGACCTGGTGGCCCACTGCCTGGAGGCCTGGTTCGGGGAGGGAGAGGCCAGCCTGTCGGACCGCCTCACCCTGTCCATCATCCGGGAGGCCCTTGAATATGGTCCGCAGCTCATGGCCCATCCGGAAGATGCCGGCCTGAGGGCCCGCATCATGTACGCAGCCACCTGCGCACTCAACGGCATGACCGTCCCGGGCAGGAAGTCGGCCGACTGGGGCGTGCACGCCATCGGGCATTGCCTGAGTGCCTTCTGGGACATTCCCCATGGGGCATCCCTCACAGTTGCCTATCCCGCCTGGCTCGAACTGCAGGAAGAACGTATTCCCGGCCGGATTGCCGCCCTGGGAAAAGAATTGTTCGGCCTGGACGGGGCCGGCGAAACCACCCGGGCCCTGCGGGATTTCTTTCAGGCCATCGGATGCCCGGTTTCCCTCCACGAACTCCATATCCATCCGACGAAAAAAGAAAAGGAGGAACTCTTCGGGGTGATGCGGCGGAACAAGGTCGACGGACTGGCCCACAGGCTTGCTCAGGACGACTACCGCCGGCTGATCGACCGCATGTGCTGAACGTTATCCCCCCAGAACAAAAAGGGGGACTGCCTTGTTTAATGAGGGATATGATCCGCAACCTGTTGATATCCCTGATGGCCATTGCCGGAATCCTGACGGTTTCCGCCGGCTATCCCAATACACCGGAAATGAACGAACAGCATAAAGAGGAAATGGCCCTGGCCACGTTTGGCAGCGGCTGTTTCTGGTGCAGCGAGGCCATTTTTAAACGCCTTACCGGGGTAACGGAGGTAAAGCCCGGCTACTCGGGCGGCAGCCTGCGAAATCCCACCTATACCGAGGTAAAAACCGGCCGGACAGGCCATGCCGAGGTGGTTCAGATCACGTACAACCCCTCCGTGGTCTCCTACCTTCAGCTGCTGGAGGTGTTTTTCCGCACCCACGACCCCACCACGCTGAACCGCCAGGGAGCCGACGTGGGAACCCAGTACCGTTCCGTGGTGTTTTACCACGACAAGGAGCAAAAGGAACTGGCCGAAAAGGTCAGGGCCCGCCTGGATGCGGAGGGCATCTGGAAGGACCCCATCGTGACCGAGATCAGCCCCCTGACCCGCTTCTGGGTGGCAGAGGACTACCACCACGACTACTTTGCGAAGAACCCGGACCAGGCCTATTGCCAGTTCGTGATCCTGCCCAAGGTGGAAAAATTCAAGGACCTTTTCAGGGACCTGCTCCGGGAATAACAAGGGCTAAGTCCGGGGGTGCCCGGGATGCCGGTGACCTCCGCCTCCCCCCGGGCCCCGGGGCCTGACGGGGATCTCCAGGATCCAGGTCACTACCGACAGGATGATGCTGAAAAGCAGCGCCCACCAGAAACTGCCCACCTCGAATCCGCGCACCAGGTGGGCCGCCAGCTGCACGATAAAGGCATTGATCACCAGCAGGAACAAGCCGAGGCTCATGACCGTCACGGGAATGGTCAGAACAACCAGCAAGGGTTTGAGCAAGGCGTTCAGGACAGCCAGCACAAAGGCCACCACGATGGCCGTTGTGAATGGCTCCACACTGACCCCGCCCAACAGGTGGGCGCTGATAAAGACGGCAAATGTGGAAATCAACACTTTGAAAAAGAAGTTCATGGTACGTCCATTTTGATCGGCCGGCAGGCTTCTGCCGGCCGGCAGCATAAAGGTAGTCATTTTTCGCCCGCCTTCGCCGGCTCTGCGTCTGCAAGGAAGCTCCTGATGACCTCCAACACCCGTTCTGTCGCCCCGCGGTTCCCTTCCACGTATTGACGGCAGGCCGCCGAGGCCTCCTTCAGGCGGAGGGGGTCCCCCAACAGCCGGGCCACCCCTTCCTTCAGGCCTTCCGCATCCCGCACGCAGAAGGCCCCGCCCTTCCCGATAAGGTCCACCGCCTCGGCAAACTGCCCGTACCGTGGCCCGAAAAAAACCGGGGCCCCGTAGGCGGCCGCCTCCAGGATGTTGTGGATCCCTTTGCCAAATCCGCCCCCGATGTAGGCCAGGGTGGCGAAACGGTACAGCCCGGACAACAACCCGATGGCATCGACCACCAGCACATTCTTGCCGGGAAGGGCCATGGCCGCGCCACCATCCCTGCCCTGGCCTCCGGCTGCCCCGCCCTGCCTTTTTAAATCAGACAGGCACAGGGCACGGTCGCCAAAACGGCTGCACAGCTGGCTGATGCGCGCGGAGCTGACTTCATGGGGAGCCACCACCAGCCGCAGGCCGGGCTGTTCTTCCAGCAGCCTTGCCAGCAGGTGCTCATCCTTAGGCCAGGTGCTTCCGGCCACCACCACGGGGCGGCTTCCGGCAAGAAAAGGGTCCAGCTCCGGAATGTGAACGCTTTGCCTTGCAATGGCCACCACCCGGTCGAAGCGGGTGTCTCCGCTGATGCTGGCCCGGGAAATGCCGGCCTTGTTCAGGAGCCGGAGCGACGCCTGGTTTTGCACCAGGAAATGGGTGACCAACCTGAGCCGGCGTCTGAACCACCCCCCGTACCAGCGAAAGAAATGCTGCTGCGGACGGAAGATGGCGGACACCACCAGCAGGGGGATGCCGCGTGCTGCTAGGGCTTCCACCATATTGAACCAGAACTCGTACTTGATGAAAACGGCCAGGGAGGGCTTCCAGACCTCCAGAAAATGCCCTGCGGCTGACGGTGTATCCAGGGGCAGGTAGTGCACGTAATCGGCCCCGGCATACGCCTTCCGGACCTCATAACCCGAGGGCGAGAAAAAGGTCAGCAAAACCTTATGCCCGGGGAAGGCCTCGCGGAAACGCTCCATCACGGGACGCCCCTGCTCGAACTCCCCCAGAGAGGCGCAGTGGAACCAGGCCAGGGGTTGTCCCGCAGGGTCCTGCCGCTGCATCCGCTCCCGCCATCCCCGGCGGCCCCGCACCCAGAGGGCTGCCTTGACCGAGAACGGCGCCGCCAGGCGGACAAGCAGGTGATAGGCATGCAGGAAGAGGTTGTACAGGATGCGCATGGCAGGTAGCGGCTTGCAGGGGCAAAGATACGAGAATCATGCATGTCCGCCCTCCAGCCAGAAAATTCTTTCTATCTTTGATGGCGTTCAAACCCATTACAACACGAATATTTCCCTGCTTGATGAGAAAGATCCACATGGTTGACCTGAAAAGCCAATACGAAAAAATTCAGGAAGAAATAGATGCCGCGGTGCTGGATGTGATTCGCTCCACCCAGTACATCAACGGACCCGAGGTGCAGCGGTTCCGGCAGGAACTGGAGGCTTACCTGGGCATTCGCCACGTCATCCCCTGCGCCAACGGCACCGACGCCCTGCAGGTGGCCATGATGGCCCTGGACCTGAAGCCAGGGGATGAGGTGATCACCACCACCTTCACTTTTGTGGCCACCGCGGAGGTGATCGCCTTGCTGGGGCTGACCCCCGTGCTGGTGGACGTGTACCCCGACACCTTCAACATCGACCCGGAGGCCGTGCGCCGGGCCATCACCCCGCGCACCCGGGCCATTGTGCCCGTGCACCTCTTCGGGCAATGCGCCCACATGGACCCCCTGATGGACATCGCCGGGGAGCACGGATTGTATGTGATCGAAGACAACGCCCAGGCCATCGGGGCGGACTACCTCCCTGCAGGCGGCAACAGGAAGAAGGCCGGCACCCTGGGACATATTGGCTGTACCTCCTTTTTCCCTTCAAAAAACCTGGGTTGTTACGGGGACGGGGGGGCCATATTCACAGACGATGACCGGCTGGCACATCGGATGCGGGTCATCGTCAACCATGGCATGGAAGTGCGCTACCACCACGACTCCATCGGGGTCAATTCCCGGCTGGACAGCATTCAGGCAGCCATCCTGAGGGTGAAGCTGAGGCACCTGGACCAGTACGCGGAAGCCAGGAGGCAGGCAGCCGGTCGATACGACCGGTTGTTCGCGGACCATCCCCGGCTGACCGTCCCGGCACGCAGCGCATTCTCCACCCACGTTTTCCACCAGTACACCTTGAAAACCAAGGACGTGGACCGGTTTGCCCTGCAGAAGCACCTGCAGGACCGGGACATCCCGGCCATGGTGTACTATCCCGTTCCCATGCACCTGCAGAAAGCCTACCAGGATCCCAGGTACCGGGAAGGGGATTTCCCCGTGAGCGAGGCCCTCAGCCATTCCGTCATCTCCCTGCCCATGCACACCGAACTCGACGAAGAACAACAGGAGGCCATCGCCCGGGCACTGCTTGGCTTTCTTGGATAAGGCAGAACCAATGCGCTATGGAACAAAAACAGGATTTCTTCAGCCATGAAACGGCGGTGATCGACCCGGGTTCGGAGATTGGCCGGGATGTGAAAATCTGGCATTTTTCCCACATCATGACCGGCTGCCGCATCGGGGACGGATGCAGCCTGGGGCAGAACGTGGTGGTGTCGCCCGGGGTGGAACTGGGCCGCAACGTCAAGGTGCAAAACAATGTTTCCATCTATACGGGGGTCCTTTGCGAAGACGATGTCTTCCTCGGCCCCTCCATGGTGTTCACCAACATCGTCAATCCGCGCAGCGCGGTGGTACGGCGCGACCAGTATGTCCGGACCCTGGTGCGCAAAGGGGCCACGATCGGGGCCAATGCCACCATCCTTTGCGGGGTGGAGATCGGTCATTACGCCTTCATCGGCGCCGGGGCCGTGGTGCTGCGTGACGTGCCGCCACATGCCCTGGTGGTGGGCAACCCGGCCAGGCAGATCGGATGGATGAGTGCCTTCGGACACAGGCTGTCGTTCGATGGGGAAGGCAGGGCGGTTTGCCCGGAAAGCAAGGAAGTGTACCTGCTGAAGGATGGCCGGGTCCTGCCGGCCGCCGGTGAGACACCCGGACGGTAAAAGAACCGCCGGGGTCAACGACATGGAAACCACAACCAAACAAACCCATTAAGGATGCAGATTTTTGAAAAACTGAAACAAAAGGAAGCCGTATTATCGGTGGTGGGACTGGGCTATGTCGGCCTGCCCATCGCCCTGGAGTTTGCCCGCCACTTCCGGGTGGTGGGCTTCGACATCCGGGAGGACCGTGTCGAAAAGATGCGCCGCCACAAGGATCCCAACCACGAACTGGATGCCGCCGATTTCGAAGGTTGTGACATCCTGTTTACCAGCGATCCTGCCGACCTGAGGCAAGCCCATTTCCACATCATCGGGGTGCCGACCCCCATAGACGGGCACAACCTCCCCGACCTGACATACGTGATCGCCGCCTCCCGCTCGGTGGGCAGGGCCCTGAAAAAGGGCGATTATGTCGTGTACGAGTCGACCGTCTATCCCGGCTGCACCGAGGAAGACTGCGTGCCGGTCCTGGAGGCCGAGTCGGGGCTCCGCTGCGGGACGGACTTCAAGGTGGGCTTCAGCCCGGAAAGGATCAACCCGGGCGACAAAGAACACAGCATCACCAACATCCTCAAGGTGGTGTCGGGATGCGACCAGGAAGCACTGGACAACATCGCAGACACCTATGCAACCATCATCACCGCAGGCATCCACCGCGCCCCCACCATCCGGGTGGCCGAGGCCGCCAAGATCATCGAGAACACGCAGCGGGATGTCAACATCGCCCTGATGAATGAGCTCTCCATCATCTTCAACCGGATGGGCATCAACACCTATGACGTGCTGGAGGCGGCAGGCACCAAATGGAATTTCCTGAAATTCTATCCGGGACTGGTGGGCGGCCACTGCATCGGAGTGGATCCTTACTACCTGGTCTATAAAGCCAAGGAGTACCGTTACCATCCCCAGGTAATCAATTCGGGCCGGTTCGTCAACGACTCCATGGGCTTTTATGCCGCCAAGCAGCTGGTCAAGAAGCTGATCGCCGCAGGAAAAAACATCCTGCAGACGAGGGTGCTGATCATGGGCGCCACCTTCAAGGAAAACGTGACCGACATCCGCAATTCCAAGGTGGCCGACCTGGTGTCGGAACTGCAGAGTTATGGGGTGGGGGTGGATGTGACCGACCCCTATGCCGACCCGGAAGAAGTCAGGGAGGAGTATGGCTTCGAGCTGTCGGACCCGTCCGGCCGGCAGTACGACGCCGTGGTGGTGGCCGTAAGCCACCAGCCTTACCTCAGCCTGGACGAAGGATACTTTGCCGGCCTGTTGGATGAGAAAGGCATCCTGATCGACCTCAAAGGCATCTACCGCAACCGCATCGGCAAGCTGACATACTGGAGCTTTTAAATTCCTGAGAAATGACAAAAAAAATCCTGGTAACCGGCGGCACGGGATACATCGGATCGCACACCGTGGTGGAGCTGCAGCAGGGCGGCTACGAGGTGTTGGTGCTGGACAACCTCTCCAACTCCCTGGAAAAGATCGTGGACCAGGTGGGGCGCATCACAGGCCGGCGCCCCCTCTTCGAACGGATCGACCTGTGCGACGCCCCGGCCCTGCAGCGCTTTTTTCAGCAGCACAGCGACATCCAGGGCGTCATCCATTTCGCCGCCCTGAAGGCGGTGGGTGAATCCGTAACCCAGCCCCTGAGGTATTACCGCAACAACCTGTTGTCCCTGCTCAACCTGATCGACTGCATGCAGGCGCTTCCCCTCTCCCCGGTGATGGTCTTCTCCTCCTCCTGCACGGTCTACGGCCAGCCCGACCGCCTGCCGGTCAACGAGCTCGCCCCGGTCAAAGAGGCCCTGTCTCCCTACGGCAACACCAAGCAGGTATCCGAAGAGATCATCCGGGATGCCATACAGGCAGGCTCCCTGAAGGCCATCTCGCTGCGCTACTTCAATCCCATCGGGGCCCATGAGAGCGGACTTATCGGGGAGCTGCCCCAGGGGAAGCCCAACAACCTGGTCCCCTACATCACCCAGACAGCCATCGGCAAGCGGGACAAGCTGAGGGTGTTCGGCAACGACTACGACACCCCCGACGGCACCTGCATAAGGGACTACATCCATGTCACCGACCTCTCAAAGGCCCATGTGGTGGCCCTGGACAGGCTTTTGTCAGGCAAGGGGGACGGGGCGTATGAGGTATTCAACCTGGGGACCGGCCGGGGCCATTCGGTGCTGGAAGTCATCCGGTCGTTCGAAAAAACCAGCGGCATGAGCCTGCCCGTGGAGATGGCCCCGCGCCGCCCCGGTGACAGCGAGAAGGTGTGGGCAGATACCACCTGGGCCAACCTGAAGCTGGGCTGGAAGGCGGAAAAGAAACTGGATGAGATGATGGCCAGCGCCTGGCGGTGGGAAAAGAACCTGGCTTCCGGCATTCTGGAAGAACCGCCCGCCTCCTGACAAACCCGGACAATACTACAAACCACCGACCATGAAAGAAAACATCCTGATCACCGGAGGGGCCGGATTCATCGGGTCCCATGTGGTCCGCCGGATGACCGGGCGCCACCCCGGGGCACGGATCATCAACCTGGATAAACTGACCTATGCAGGGAACCTGTTCAACCTGGAAGACATAGAAGACCGGCCCAATTACCATTTCGTGAAGGGAGACATCGCGGACGGGGAAATGGTGTTTTCACTCTTTGAGGAATACGGGATCACCACGGTGATCCACCTGGCCGCCGAGTCGCATGTAGACCGCTCCATAGCCAACCCCCTGGAGTTCGTGCACGCCAATGTCACCGGAACGGTCAACCTGCTGAATGCTGCGCGCCGCCAATGGGAGGGGACCCGGGAGCGGCGGCGTTTCTTCCATGTAAGCACCGACGAGGTGTACGGATCCCTCGGACCCGACGGGCTGTTCACGGAAGCCACACCTTATGACCCGCGCAGTCCCTATTCGGCCTCCAAGGCATCGAGCGACCATTTTGTGAGGGCCTACCACCACACCTACGGCCTGCAGGTTCTGATCTCCAACTGCTCCAACAACTACGGCCCAAACCAGTTCCCGGAGAAGCTCATCCCCTTGTTCATCAACAACATCCTGCACGAGAAGCCCCTTCCGGTCTACGGCAGGGGAGACCAGGTGAGGGACTGGCTCTATGTGGAAGACCATGCCCGGGCCATCGAGCTGATCCTGGCCGGCGGACGGCCCGGGGAAACATACAACATCGGGGGGCATAATGAATGGAAAAACATCGACCTGATCAGGCTGTTGTGTCGCATCATGGACGAAAAGCTGGGACGGAGTCCCGGGCATTCCGAAAAGCTGATCACCCACGTGAAGGACAGGGCGGGGCACGACCAGCGTTATGCCATCGATGCGTCCAAAATGCAAAAGGAGCTTGGCTGGCAGCCCTCGCTGGGGTTCGAGGAAGGCCTCGGCCGGACGGTCGACTGGTACCTGGGCAATCAGGAGTGGCTGCGGCAGGTCACCTCGGGGGCTTACCTGCGGTATTATGAAGAGCAGTACGGAAACCGTTGAACACCAACAGGACGGCCGCCATGAAGCTTATGAATCGTTGGTTCGGAAAGAAGGCGCCTGCGGTGACAGTCTCTTTTAAAGGGCTTCATACCGACATGCATTCCCACCTGATCCCCGGCATCGACGACGGGGTGAAAAGCCTGGGTGCGGCCGTGGATCTTGTCAGGGCCATGAAGGAGCTCGGCTTCAAAAAACTGCTGACCACCCCCCATGTGATGGCGGACCTCTACCGCAACAGCCCGGAAACCATCCTCGAAGGACTCGAATCCCTGCGGGAGGCGGTGCGGCAGGCCGGCATCGACATGGAGCTGGAGGCGGCCGCCGAATACAAGCTGGACGAGGGGATGAAGGGCCTGCTGGACAGGGGGGAACTGCTCCATTTCGGAGACCGCCATGTGCTGGTGGAGCTGCCCTACGACACCCCCCCCCTGCATCTTCACAGCCAGCTGTTCGAACTTCAGGGGGCGGGTTACCGGCCCGTCCTGGCACACCCGGAGCGCTACAGCTACTGGCATGGGGAGTTTCAGGTCATGGAAGCCCTGAAAGACCAGGGCATCCTTTTCCAGCTCAACACCATCTCCCTGTCGGGGTTCTATTCCCATCCGACGAAAAAAATGTCTGAAAAGCTGATCCATGCAGGGATGATCGACTACCTGGGCAGCGATGTCCACAACATGCATTATTTCAAACTGCTGGAAAAGTCCATGACGGAGCCCGCCCTGGAAAAGCTCCTGGCTTCGGGCAAGCTGAAGAACCCCCTTATATGACGCTTTCCCTCAGCAGCAACATCAGAATGTAGGCCACATAGAGCAGCAGCAGCACGCCCCCTTGCCAGCGCTCCACCACCCGCCGCCTGGGCAGGAGCAGGAATACAAACAGCAGGGCGCTGGCGAGTACCCCCACCCCCATGTCGAAGTTCAGGGCCTCGTTGAAGGGCAGGGGCCGGATCACGGCGCTCACACCCAGCACGAAAAAGATGTTGAAGATGTTGGACCCGATGATGTTCCCGATGACGATGCCCGGATTTTTCCTATAGGCGGCCGCCACGCAGGTGGCCAGTTCGGGCAGGGACGTGCCCACGGCCACGATGGTGAGGCTGACAACCGCCTCGCTCATGCCGAGCGCCAGGGCCAGGTGCACCGCCCCGTCGACGATCCATTTTCCCCCGGCAACCAGGGCCGCGATCCCGCCCAGGACCATCAGCAGGGACAGCCAGACAGGGTGCTGCCGGATGGCCACGGCCGGATGGGTCTCGTCCTTGCGCGCAATGCCGAAAGCATAGTACATGAACAGGATGAAGAAGGCCACAAGCACAATGCCGTCGCTGCGGTAGATCATGGATACGGGGATGCCGTCCAGCAGGGTGTCGTTGGCCAGCACGACAAGGATCAGGGCTGCCAGCAGGGCGAGCGGAACCTCTTTCCACTGGGTATTGGTGTTCACTGCCAGAGGGTAAATCATGGCGGAGACGCCCAGGATGAGCAGGACATTGGAGATGTTGCTGCCCAGCACATTGCCCATGGCCACGTCGGCAGCCCCCTTTAAACTGGCCACCAGGTTCACCACCAGCTCCGGGGAGGAGGTGCCCAGGGCCACAATGGTCAGGCCGATCACGATATTGGGAATGCGGTACCTGGCTGCCAGGGAGGCCGATCCGTCGACCAGCCAGCTGGCCCCGTATACCAGCAGCACAAAGCCTGCAACGAACAGGAGGTAGGTCAGCATACTCATTATGTAAAAACAGGGAAAGCCACGGCCTCCCCCGGGATCATTCCATCAGGCGCTGTAGGCCTCGATGTCTCGGCTGAGCTTTTTCACCAGTCCCTGCAACACCGTGCCGGGGCCCACTTCAACGAACACCCCGGCCCCGTCGGCGATCATGTGCTCCATGGTCTGGGTCCACCGCACGGGGGAGGTCAGCTGGGCCACCAGGTTGGCCCGGATCTGCACCGGGTCGGTCCAGGGGCGGGCATCCACATTCTGGTAGACCGGGCAGCGGGGGCTTCGGATGTCTGCCTCCCGGATGGCCTCGGCCAGTTCCAGGCGGGCAGGCTCCATCAAAGGGGAATGAAAGGCGCCGCCCACCTTCAGGGGCAGGGCCCGCCTGGCACCTGCCTGCCGGAGCAGCTCGCAGGCAATCTCAATGCCTTTTTCGCTGCCGGAAATGACCAGTTGCCCGGGGCTGTTGTAGTTGGCGGGCACCACCACTTCAAAGATGCCGGCACAAACGCCTTCCACGATGTCATCATCCAGCCCGATGATGGCCGCCATGGTCGAGGGCTGTTGCTCGCAGGCCTTCTGCATGGCCTCAGCCCTTTTGGACACGAGCCGGAGCCCGTCCTCGAAACCGATGGCGCCGGCGGCCACCAGGGCGGAGAACTCGCCCAGGCTGTGTCCGGCAACCATATCGGGCCTGAATCCTTCCCCCAGGGTATGGGCCAGAATGACCGAATGCATGAAAATGGCGGGCTGGGTAACGCGCGTCTGGCGCAGGTCCTCGTCGGTCCCGGAGAACATCAGGTCGGTGATCCTGAACCCGAGAACCTCGTTGGCGGTTTCAAACAGGCGGCGGGCTTCCCCAGACCCCTCATAAAGGTCTTTCCCCATGCCGACAAACTGGGCCCCCTGGCCCGGAAATACAAAAGCCTTCTTCATAAACAAAATGGTTTTGTTGACAAACAAGGCAAAGGTAGGAAAATAATCGGATCGCGTCAGTGCAGGCGGCTGCCCAGCAAATGAATGAACTCCGCCCGGGTCTTCTCGGCCAGAAAGGCTCCGGTGAAGTCGCTCGTGGTGGTCACCGAGTTCTGCTTCTGGATGCCCCGCATCATCATGCAGTAATGGTGGGCCTCGATCACCACGGCCACCCCCAGTGGATTCAGGGTTTCCTGGATGCACTCCTTGATCTGGGTGGTGAGGCGCTCCTGCACCTGCAGCCTGCGGGCAAAGGCATCCACCACCCGGGGAATCTTGCTCAGTCCCACGATTCGCCCGTTGGGAATATAAGCCACATGGGCCTTGCCCACAAAGGGCAGCATATGGTGCTCGCACATGGAGTAGATCTCGATGTCCTTCACGATGACCATCTGGCGGTAGTCCTCCTGAAACATGGCCGAACGGAGGATCTCATGCGGGTTCAGGTCATAGCCGTGGGTCAGGTACTGCATGGCCTTGGCCACCCGCTCGGGCGTTTTTAAAAGCCCTTCCCGCCCGGGCTGCTCACCGATCAGTTCGATGACTTTGCGGTAGTGGCCCGAAAGGGCCCTGATTTTGTCGGGGTTGTACAGGTCGATCTTCTCGTAATCGTCCATTTTATTCTCCACGGCCATTTCCCTGTTGATTTCAGAAGCCATATCGCCCGGTATTAAGATTGGTTGGAATTCTTTCCAAAATATTCCACGAAATTGTTTTCGGTTTCTTCCAGCCTGACACGGTGCAGGACCGCGCCAAGCTCCCTGATGGGTTTCTCCAGCTGCTCCCAGATGCCCACGGCCAGGTTCTCCGAGGAGGCCATGCGCCCCTTCATGAAATCCACCTCCACGTTGATGTTGGCATGATCCAGCTTGCTGATCACCTGCTCACGGATCAACCCGCTGAGGGCTTTCAGGTTGACCACAAAGCCCGTGTGGGGGTCCACCGGACCCTTGACGGTCACATACAGCACGTAATTGTGGCCGTGCCATTGAGGATTGGAGCATTTCCCGAAGACCTCCAGGTTCCTGGCATCGTCCCATTCAGGCCGGAACAGCCGGTGCGCGGCATTAAAGGTCTCCCTGCGGGTGATATGTACCATGGCCGGGGTATCTTTAGTTTGCTGGGGCATACAAAGGTACGTAAAAAACAATTGGTTCGGGAGGTGCGCCGGCCAGGCAGGTATGCTCCACCCGGTACCCAGACCCAAAACAAGTGTTTAATTTTTATCTCACGAACATTAAACAAGCACAGCAGGAGAAAGTTCACCGGTCCGGGCCGGTTCCCTGCCGGCCGGCGGCCCCGGGAAAGGGTTTTCCTCATAATAATAGGCCGGGGCTTCTCTTCTCAGGTTGTATCGCAACGACATGGACTGCCCGTAGGCCCCGCAGGAGCGGATGGCCAGCAGGTCGCCCCTTCGTGCCAGGGGCAGGGATACGTCTGTGCCAAAGGAATCGGTCGTTTCACAGGCAGGGCCCACCACGTGGTACCTCCTGACACCTGCCCGGGAACTCAGGTTGTCTATATGGTGCCGGGCCTGGTACAGGGCGGGCCGCAATAACTCCGTCATGCCGGCATCGACAACTAAAAACAAGCGTTGAATCCCTTCCTTTACAAACAACACCCGGGTGATGAGGGAGGCGCATTGCCCGACGATGCTGCGGCCAGGTTCAAAGCGGATTTTCACCTGGGGCGGCACCTGCAGGTGGCGGTCGAACAGACTGAAGAAGCCATGGAAGTCAGGAACCGGATGGCCGCGGGGGTCTTCGTAATGGATGCCGAGTCCCCCGCCCAGATTCAGGCTCATCGCCCCGTGTGCATCCAGGCGGAATTCCCGCCAGATGTCACTGGCCTTGCGGCAGAGGGCCACAAACGGCCCTTCCTCCAGGATCTGGGAACCGATATGAAAGTGCAGTCCTTCCAGCACCAGGGCCTCCTCCCGCTTACAAATCTCCAGGGCAGGCTGCAACTGCGTCAGGGGAATGCCGAACTTGTTTTCTGCCAGACCGGTGGTGATGAGGCGGTGGGTTTGGGCATCGACCTCCGGATTCACCCTCAGCGCCACACGGGCCCGGTGACCCATTTGCCGGGCCAGGCCAGCGACGATCTCCAGTTCCTGCAGTGATTCGCAATGAATGCAACCGACACGGTTCTCCAGGGCCAGCACGATTTCCTCATCTGTCTTGCCTACTCCTGCAAATACGATGGACCCGGGCCGGAATCCGGCATCCATGGCAGCAGCCACCTCCCCCCCGCTCACACAGTCAGCACCCAGCCCCCGGGCCGCGATCCGTGCAAGCACCTCCGGCTGGTGGTTTGCCTTGACGGCGTAGTGCAATTCGTAACCAAAACGGGAGGAAGCATCACAAGCCGCACCCAGGGTGCGTTCCAGGAGTCCTGTGTCGTAAAGATAGAAGGGGGTTTCAATGCCGGTACAGTCCATCGCCTGTCAGAATTTTTCTGCAAATGAACGCCAGGAAGGCCAGACCAAAAAATTTTTCAATGATTTATACATTTTTATACATTTGTGTTAAATTTTTAACATCCGGACATACAATGGGCTGGCCGGACAAACCAATCACAGGCCATGAACCTGTCCGAAGCCGTGAATGAGGTCATCCGGCGCTCCCCTTTTCTGGAGGAGGCGATCTCCGAAGGACTGATCAATCTGTCCTCCCTGGCCAGGAAAATCCGGCCCGAGGTATGCCGCCTGGCCCGCAAGGAGGCGGGAGAGAATGCCATCATCATGGCCATCCACCGCCGGCCCTCGACTGGCAACATCCGCATAAGCAAGGGAATACGCGCCTTCATGAATGCACTGGGAGACATCATCGTACGGTCCGGGCTCTCCGACCATACTTTTGAGAACTCCGCGACCCTCACAGCCTGCCAGCGCCGGCTCATGGAGGAGCTGGCCGAAGCCAGGGAGGTTTTCTACACCTTCTCCCAGGGAGTGTACGAGACCACCATTGTGGCCGGCTCATCCCTGGATGGGGTCATTGGCCGCCTGTTCGATGGGGAGAAGTTGTTGTCGGTTAAAAACCGCCTGGGATCCGTCACCTTGCGCCTGCCCAGCCACAATACCGAGGTGCCGGGGGTCTATTATTACATACTGAAAAGCCTGGCATGGGAAGGGATCAATGTGTGCGAGGTGATATCCACCTCGAACGAGGTAAGCATCGTGGTATCGGAACAGGACATCCACCGGACCTTCCGCATCCTGATGGAAATGAAAAGACCGCCGGGTTAAAGCCCATGGGCGATAAATTTATCCGGGGCGGGCCAATCTCCCGGCCCAACCATCATGCCGCCTGTGAACAGGTCAGAGGAAGGGGTACAAAGTATCGATCCAGCGGTCCTCCGTGATGAAAAACCGCCCCATGTCCTCCCAGGGCTGCAGCACCCGGGCCTTCCTGGCCTCTTCGGCGGACAGTCCCCTTTCTTTGGCCGCCCGGACCGCCTCCACCGTATCCTGCAGGGTCTGGCGGTAAGCCTTCAGTTCCTCCATCGTATACAACGGACCGTGCCCTCCGTTGATGACAAGGGCATCCGGATACCCGGAAATGATCTTGTCGAGGTTCTCAAGGAAGGTGATCGGATGGCCCCCGTTCCCGGTATCCACATAGGGGAAGTTGCCGGCAAACA
This sequence comes from uncultured Bacteroidales bacterium, assembly GCA_964477035.1. Taxonomy (GTDB): domain Bacteria; phylum Bacteroidota; class Bacteroidia; order Bacteroidales; family UBA7960; genus SLSG01. The sequence goes on along the minus strand of CAYZCW010000014.1, from coordinate 23,415 downwards.
GCAGGTCGCCGGCGACCAGCACCCGGCTGTCAGGAAAATAAACAACGAGGTCGCTGTCGGTATGCCCCCCGGGCAGGTGCCGCATCTTCAGGACCTGCCCGTTGAAAACCAGCTCCAGTTCGTCGGAAAAGCTGATATTGGGCTGGGCCCAGGCCGGAAAGCCGGGTAGAGACTGTCCCCCCTGCTGCCTGTCCCGTCCGAGAAAGGCCTTCACATTGTGGTGGGCAATGATGTCCACCCCCCGCCCCAGTCCCAGGTTGCCCCCGGTATGGTCTCCGTGGATGTGGGTGTTGACAAGGTAACGGATGGGCTTATCGGACAGGGCTGCCACGGCGGCCTGCAATTGGGGCACGGTCTGCTCGTAGGCGGCATCGACCAAAAGCACGCCGTCCTCCCCGGTGAAAGCGGTCACCGACACCCTCCCGTCCACAAACAGGCGGTAGACTCCCTCGGCCATCCGGGTGGTTTCCACCGTGGCAGCCGACCAGTCGCGCTGCCCGTAACCGGCCAGGGGCAGCATTATAAAGAACCATGTCATTTTTTTCAATGTGCTCATCGGATGGGGTTTTTGGTTTTTTGTTAAACAACCGAAACAGGATTTTGATTGAAGGCAGGGCAAGGAACTGACCCGCCCGCAGGCTATTTTCCCTGGTGGCTGGCCCCGGCCCGCCGCATGGGCCGGTGTCCGGCGGCCCCTTCCCGCGACCAGGCATCCCCGGCGGCCCTGCATGCTCCTACGCAAAAAAAACGTACATTGCAGGCCAAAATACTTCCGGGTATATGATCGCTGCGTTACTGCGCCACGGCTGGCTGGGTTTCATACGCGCCCATTATTTCAGCAGGAGCATGGGCATCAAGGCCCTGATCGCCTTCGTGTTACTGACCCTGTTGCTGTACCTGTACATGGCGGGCAGCGCCCTGCCCGGCATCCTGCAAAACCAATTCCCGGACAGGCATCCCAACGACGTGTTTTTTGCCTACCTGCTGCTTTTGTATGCCGGGGATCTGAGCCTCCGCCTGTTCAGTCAGCCGGTCCCCCGCCAGGCCATCGCCCCCTACCTCCACCTGCCGCTGCGGCGCAGCCGCCTGGCTGCCCTCACCCTGGCCCGATCCTGGTTCAGCCCGTACAACATCTACCTGCTGGCCCTGCTGGTTCCCTTCTTCCTGCGAACGGCCCACTCCCCCCAGGCCTTCTGGCATGTCATCACCGGCTGCCTTCTGTTGTCGGGCATCAGCCACTCCCTGGGGCTGCTGCTGAAAACCCACGGAAAAAGGAACAGCCGCTCCATGCTGGTCGTTGCCCTGGTGCTGGGCTTGCTGCTTCCCGCAGCATGGTTCTTCCGGGAGGAACTGATGGCGTTCTCCCTGAGGCTGGGCCATGCTTTGATGGAAGGCCGGCCCGGGGTGTTTCTGGTGATGGGCGCACTCATCGCCGTGGCCCAGCCCCTGGTCCGCCGGGGTCTGGAGGCCGGGTTCTATGAAACAGGGAGCCAGGAAGACCGGAGCCTTCCGGCCACCGCCGGACCCCTGTCCGCCCTGCTCCTGCGGGTCCCGCACTGGGGCATGCTGTGGGACATGGAGTGGAAACTCATCATCCGCAACAAGCGGTCGCGCCAGAACTTCCTGCAGATTCCCCTGATGATGGCCGTCGTTTTGTACCTCCTGCTGACCGCCCCCGAGGGCACCCTGACGGCCATGACCCCCTTCCTGCTTATGGGGATGGGCTCCTACGGCTTCGTACACCTGCAGTACGTCTTCTCCTGGGAAAGCCGTTTTTTCGACTACATCGCCTCCCGGGACCTGCCCATGGAAACCGTGGTGCGCGCCAGGTACGGATTTCATGTCCTGACCGCCCTCCTGCAGTTTCTCCTCCTGACACCCCTGGTGCTTGTCTTCAAGCCGGGGCTGTATCCTTACCTGGCGGGGGTGTTCCTGTATGCCGTCGGACCCGTGTTCTGCCTGCTCTTTTATGCCGGGCTGGGGAACTCCACCCGGATCGACCCCAACCTGCGGGCATTGTTTAATTTTGAGGGGACCAGCGGCACCCTGTTCTTTATCATCATCCTGATATTCATGACCACCATCCCCCTGCACATCGCGGGCAGTCTCCTCCCGATGGCGCACCCCATGGGATTCTCCCTGGCGGCAGGCCTTACAGGCCTTGCCTTCCTGGTGGCTGCCCCGGCCTGGACCGCCGACGTAGCCCGCCGTTTCATGAAAAAAAAATACCGCAACCTGGACAAATACCGTGAGAAGTGATATGGAAATTCTCGTAAACCACCTCAGGAAAGACTATGGGAAGCAAAAGGCCCTGGACATTTCGCACCTGGCGGTCCGGGCCGGGGAGCTGGTCGGCATCATCGGCAACAACGGGGCCGGGAAAACCACGCTTTTCCGGCTGCTGCTCGACCTGATCCGCGCCACATCGGGCAGCATCCAAACCGCCGGCAGGGAGGTGGCCGGCAGCGATCACTGGAAACCGAAAACCGGGAGTTTTCTGGACGAAGGGTTCCTGATCGACTTCCTCAGCCCGGAAGAGTTTTTCCACTTCACCGGCAGGCTTTACGGGCTGTCCCCGGCGCAAACGGATGAAAGCCTGGAGGCGTTTGCCCGCTTCATGAACGGGGAGATCCTGGGCCAGAAGAAATACATCCGGCAGTTCTCCACCGGCAACCGGCAGAAGATCGGGATCATCGCCGCCATGATGGTACGGCCCGCCCTGCTGGTGCTCGACGAGCCGTTTAACTTCCTGGATCCCAGCTCCCAGATCCTGATCAAAAGGATGCTTCAACAGGAAAACGAATCCCGGGGCACCACCATGCTGCTGTCCAGCCACAACCTGAACCACATCACGGAAATCTGCACCCGCATCATTTTGCTGGAACGCGGAAAGATCGTGCGGGACATCCGCCTGCCGGAAGACGGACTGGAGGAGATCGAACAATATTTTTCTGTGAACGCGGGACCTGAAAAGGAAGGAAAATAACCTGAAAGCGTGCCAGGCCCCAAAAAAGCAGACCCTGTACAAGCCAATAAACAAACCACATGCAACACCAGACGGCCCCCGGAAAGACCTATCTGGTCCCCCTGCTCATCATCGGGGGGGTCTTCTTTGTGATCGGCTTCGGCATCGGCATCAGCGGCTTCCTCACCCCGGCCCTGCGCTCCGCATTTGACCTGGGGGTCGGGGAATCCTACCTGGTCACCGCAGCCATCTTCTCGGCCTTCGTGATCTTTGGCAGGCCGTCCGCCTGGGCCATCTCCCGCATCGGCTACCGCAGGGCCATGGTCGCCGCCTTTGCCATCATGGGCGCCGGCATGCTGCTGTTTGTCCCGTCCGCCACCACCGTCAGCTTCCCCTTGTTCCTGCTGGCCCTGTTTGTCGGGGGCATCGGCAACACCTTGCTGCAGGCGGCGGTAAACCCCTACATCACGATCGTGGGCCCCCTGGAAACGGCGGCCGTCAGGATGAGTCTGATGGGCATACTGAATAAGCTCGCCTGGTGGGCGGCCCCGCTGTTTCTGGGCCTGTTCATAGACCTGCAGGCGGTCCGCCTGGGCGATGTGATCCTGCCGTTTTATATCGTGGGAGGCATCCTGCTGTTGCTGGGGATCGGCGTCTATTTCGCCCCGCTTCCGGAAGTAAAGGCAAGGGGGGAAGACCCGCTTGACCTGGTGTCGGATCATGCCAGGGACAAGCGCAGCATCCTGCAGTTCCCGCACCTGCTGCTGGGTGCCCTGGCCATATTCCTTTATGCCGGCATAGAGATCCTGCCCATGGCTTCCATAATCGATTTTGCCCGGGCCAGCTTCGGGGATGAGCCGAACATCGAGAGGTATGCCGGGTTTGTGACTGTCGGACTGATCGCCGGGTATGTTTTCGGGGTGCTCACCATCCCGAAGATCATTTCCCAGAAGCAGGCCCTGGTCCTTTTTTCGCTGGTCGGGATCGCTTCCAGCCTGCTGCTCGTGCTGCTGCCCATCCGGTATGCCTTTTTCTGCCTGCTGATGGTCAGCTTTGCCAATTCCCTGATGTGGCCCGCCATCTGGCCGCTGGCCATTGCCGACCTGGGCCGGTTCACCAAGATCGGATCCTCCGTGCTGGTCATGGGCATTGTCGGAGGCGGAATCATTCCGCTTTTATTCGGATTCCTGGTGGGACTCGGGGACGGCGGACCGGAAGTGGTCGGCAACTACCAGCGCGCTTACTGGATACTCCTTCCCGCTTATTTGTATATTATGTATTTTGCACTGCACGGACACAGGATCCGGACACGGTGATGGCAACGGACAAAAATCCTCCGCATCATGGCACAAACCGCATATAATGAAGTGACCGGGACGTTCTTCCCCGGACGGAAGGTGACCGGCATCCACCCGTACGGGAACGGGCACATCAATGACACCTTCCTGCTGCAGGTCGAACCGGAGGCAGCATGTTTGACGACGGCCTTCATCCTGCAACGCATCAACACCTCGGTATTTAAAGATCCGGCAGGCATCATCACCAACCACCTGAGGCTTCAGCGGACACTCGGGACCGGCGGGGACGGCATCGTGATCCCCGCCCTGCTGCCCGCCGGGAACGGGGAGTACCTGTTTACCGACCGGGACGGCGGCGCCTGGCGGGCCATGGCGTTCATCCCGCAAACCCACTCCATCGAGCTGGTGGAAGAACCCTGGCAGGCCCATCAGGCGGGCAACGCCTTCGGATGGTTTGCCCGGAGCTGCTCGCAACTGGATCCGGCAGGATTTAAAGAGGCCATCCCGGATTTTCACCGGCTGTCGTTCCGCCTGCAGCAGCTAAGGGATGCCGTGGAAAACAACGGTGCAGGCCGGCTGGAGCAGGTCAGGGATGTGGTCGACTTTTTTCAGGAGCGGGCAGATGCCCTGGGGCAGGTGGAGCGCCTGGCAGACAGGGGGGAGATTCCCCTGCGGGTGGTCCACAACGACACCAAGATCAACAACCTGTTGTTCCTCGACAGGAAGGCCGTGGCCGTCATCGACCTGGACACCGTGGGTCCGGGTTCCCTGTTCTATGACTACGGGGACGCGATCCGCACCGGGGCCAACGCAGCGAGGGAGGATGAACGGGACCCCCGGAAAGCCACCCTGGTACCCTGGGCATTCGAGGCCTACACCCGGGCGTACATGCAACAGGCCGGCCCCATGGCCACCCCCCGGGAAAAGGAATGCTTCCACCTGGCCCCGGTGCTGATGACCTATATCATGGGGATCCGCTTCCTGGCCGATTACCTGAACGGGGATGTGTACTACAAGACGGCCTATGCAGACCACAACCTGGTCCGCACCAGGGTGCAGCAAGCCCTGATTGCGGACATGGAATCCCGTGCCTCCTGGATGCGGGAGGTCATCGGGGACGCCCTATAAACCTCAAAAAAACATGCGCATGAAAACCTTTCGCACCCAACTCCGCCTGACAGCCATCCTGGCATTCGCTGCACTGAGCCTGTCTGCCTGCCGGCAGGAACCGCCGGCAGCCGATACGCCTTTCACCGCACGGGAGGTTTTTAAGACCCCGCCCCGTCCCCCGGGGCAGCAGCATGTGCTGGAGCTGCGCACCGAACCGCTGGATACGGTAAGGATAGCGGTCGTCGGACTGGGCATGCGGGGCATCGGCGCGGTGCACCGCTTCTCCTTCATCGAGGGAGCCAGGATCGTGGCCCTGGCCGACATGGTCCCGGCCAACGTGGAAAGGGCCCTGCAGATGATGGAGGAAAGGGGCCTGCCGCCGGCCGACGGGTATACCGGAGCCGATGACTGGAGAACCATCTGCGAAAGGGAGGATGTGGACCTGGTCTATATCTGCACGCACTGGGACCTGCACACGCCCATTGCCGTGTATGCCATGGAGCAGGGCAAGCACGCAGCCACGGAAATCCCGGCCGCCCTGACGGTGGAGGAGGCCTGGCAGCTGGTGAACACGGCCGAACGCACCCGCCGGCACCTGATGATGCTGGAGAACTGCAATTACGACTTCTTCGAGATGGCCACCCTGAACATGGCCCGGCAGGGGCTTTTCGGGGAGATCGTCCATGCCGAAGGGGCTTATATCCACGACCTGAGGTTTCTGCTGTTCGATGAGGAGAACGGCTACTGGGACATGTGGCGGCTGAGGCACAACGAACAATACGACGGGGCGCTGTACCCGATGCACGGACTCGGCCCCATCGCCCATGCGCTGAACATCCACCGGGGAGACCGGATGGAGTACCTGGTGTCGGTCTCCAGCGGGCAGTTCGGACTAACGGAATATGCCCGGGAAAAGTTCGGGGAGGACTCGGATTATGCCCGGCGGGAATACCGTAAGGGCGACATGAACACCACCCTCATCAAGACGGCCAGGGGAAAGACCATCAAGATCCAGCACGACGTGACCAGTCCCCGCCCCTACAGCCGCATCCACATGCTGAGCGGGACAAAGGGCTTTGCCCAGAAATGGCCCAGGATGGGCATTGCGCTCGAACCGGACGGGCACTCCTGGCTGACCGACGAAGAAATGGAAAAGCTGCTGAAGGAATACGAGCATCCCATCGTGACCGCAGTGGGTGAGCAGGCCAGGCTTGTCGGGGGACATGGCGGCATGGACTTCATCATGGACTACCGCCTGATCTACTGCCTGCGGCATGGCTTGCCGCTGGACCAGGACGTGTATGATGCCGCGGAATGGTCGGCCATCATCGAGCTTTCCCGCGTGTCCGTCGCCAACCAGGGCATGCCGGTGAAGATCCCGGATTTCACCAGGGGAGCGTGGAACGAACTGGGCAGCGTGACCTATTACATGGAATGATCTTTCAGTGAATAGATGTGTTGATGACAAACCAAACCACCAGGATTATGAAAACCAACATGACAAACCGGCTGGGAAGGCTCATGGCAGGGACCATGCTGCCCTTCCTGTTTCTTTCCTGCGGAGGTCCCACGGGACAAGGCGCCCGGGAGTCGGCCGCAGCAGACACCCTCTGGCTCTTTAACGGCCGGGACCTCACGGGCTGGGAATTCTTTCATCGCGAGGAGGCGGACCCGGGCACGGTCTGGTCGGTCGACCAGGGAGTCCTTTGCTGCGCGGGCATGCCCTTCGGCTATGCCAGGTCCGCCGAAGTCCATGCAGACTATGTCCTGAACCTGGAATGGCGATGGCCTTCGGAACCCACCAACAGCGGGGTCTTCATCCACCTGCAGGAGGAAGACGCCATCTGGCCGGTCTGCTACGAGGCCCAGATGATGCACGGGCGGGCGGGCGATCTCATTGCGATGGGCGACAGCGACTTTCTTGAGCGCACCGACAAATCCCGGCGCATAGTACCCCGGCTGCATGAAGAAAGCTCCGAAAACCCGCCCGGAGAATGGAACACCTACCGGATCATCGCCCGGGGGGACTCCCTGCTGGTCTACGTCAACGGGGTGCTGGAGAACAGGGCCAGCGGACTGAACTACCGTTCCGGAAGCATCGGACTGCAAAGCGAAGGGGGGCCGATCGAATTCCGGAACATCTACCTGGTGCGGGAGCCCCTGTGAGCCTCCCGAAAGCGGATCCAACCGGCCGGAGCCGGACCAACCACATCATCCAACACAAACCACGAGGCCTTGAAACACATCATTCTTGGGTTTTTCAACCCGTTGAAGCTATGGCGCGCATTCCGTTACCAGCGGCAGCAGAAAAAGGCAAACCGCAAAGGGGATGACCTGCAACTGAACCTTTATGCCCGCATCCTGCGCAACGACATGCTGCACTGGGGCTATTTCGAGGACCCCGGCAGGGAGCCCGACACCCTCTCCATCCGGGACTTTGAGGAAGCCCAGAACCGCTACGCGGAAATGATCCTGGACGGGCTGCCGCCGGGAGAGGAGCCCATCCTGGATGTGGGCTGCGGCATGGGCGGACTCGCCGCCATGATCCGGCAGCATGGCCACCGGGTGGAGCTGCTGAGCCCCAACCCCCGGCAGAAGGCCTACATCATGGGAAAGCACCCTGACTGGACCTTCCACCATTGCAGGTACGAAGATTTCGAGCCCCGGCAAAAATACGGAACCGTCATCAACGCAGAGTCCCTGCAATACATCAGGCTCGACCAGGCCCTGGACAAGACGGCCCGGCTGCTGGCCCCCGGGGGGCGGTGGATCATCACCGACTATTTCCGCCTCACCAGCGAAGGCAGAAACAAATCGGGCCACCTGCTGGAGGATTTTCGTCGGATGGTGAAGGAACAAGGCTGGAGTGTCAGCCTGGAAAGGGACATCACCGCCCACGTGCTGCCGACGATCCAACTGGCCACCCTGTATGCCCGGCGCTTCCTCCTTCCCCTGATGGACTTCGGGTTCGAGAAGCTGCAGGTCAAAAAACCCTGGCTGTACTATATGCTGCGCGATTTCCGGACCAGGGCAGAGCAGAAGACCCACAAGGAAATGGCCGGCATCGACCCGGAGCAGTTCCTCCGGGAAAAGAAATACATGCTGTTTGTCCTGGAGCGGCCGTCCGCTTAGGGTCTGTCACCGGGCGTGGCCCTCCCGGAGGCCACTATTCATATTTGAGGGATTCGACCGGGTTTTCCCTGGCCTGCTGGACGCCAAGGGTGTTCACGGTAAGCAGGGCAATGACCCATCCGACGGTGCCTGCCACCACAAAATATCCCGGGGACAGGTCGATGCGGTACACAAAATGATCGAGCCACCGGGACATGAAGTACCAGGTAAGGGGCCAGGCAATCAGGTTCGAGAGGACGATCAGCAGGGAGAACTCCAGGCTCAGCATCCGGACGATCCTGACCATGGAGGCACCCAGCACCTTGCGTATGCCGAATTCCTTTTTGCGGGCCTCCATGATATAGACGGTCGTGCCGAGGAGCCCCATCACGGCAATGATCAAGGCGAGGATGGTGAACAGCCGGGCGGCCGCGGCGGCCTGCAGCTCGGTGCGGTACAGGCCCTCATAATGCTCGTTCATGAAGAAATAATCGAAGGGGGTGCCGGTTCCGTGGGCGTCCCAGGCCTGGCGGATGGCCTCCATGGGCCCGGTGAAGGAGGAGGTGTTCAGCCGGACCATGACCTGGTATGCCGCATTAGGATAACCCTGGCAGGGAAGGCATACGATAAAAGCCGTGGGTTGCACCGCCCGGTGCATGCTTTGAAAATGGATGTCCTCCACCACGCCGATCACCTGCTTCTGGGGGGTCGCGTCCCAGAACCCGGTCAGCTGGGTTCCCACCGGGTCGGTCAGTCCCAGTTGCCGCACGGCCGCCTCATTCAGAATCACCGCCTCGGTGCTGTCGCTGGCCAGTCCCGCATCGAAATCCCTGCCTTGGGCAATCTTCGCCCCCAGGGTCTCGAAGTACCCGAAATCCACCGTGGCAAACACTATGGGCCGGGCCTCCTCCCGGGTCTGCTCCGGCCGGCGAAGGCCGCCCTGGTGGCCGATATGCTCCCCCGGCACATGCAGCCCGGCACCCACCCCCTTTACGAAGGGATACTGCAGCAAATCCGTCTTGATCCTTTTATAGGCCTGGATCATGCCGTCGTTCCAGTGGTTTTTCACCACCACCAGGGCCTCCCGTTCAAAGCCCGCCTTGCTCATGGCATGCCTTGTCTGGGCATAAAGGATGAGGCTGCCGCTGATCAGGGCGGTGGAGATCGCGAACTGCAATACGATCAGCAGCTGCCTGAACCGGAGCCCGAAACCCAGTCCGCTTCTCAATTGCTTCCCGGCCATCATCGCGGAGCCCTTCAACACCTGCACCGGCTGGTAGGCCGACATGACGAAGGCGGGATACACGCCCGATATCAGCGCCACCAGAACCAGCAGGCCGGCCAGGGCGGGAAAAAAGAGCCGTGGTTGTACCAGGGAGAAGCTCAGGTCCTTGCCGGTGATGTCCGAGAACAAGGGGAAGGACAGTTCCACCAGGCCGATCCCCAGCAGCAGGGCCAGCAGGGCGACCAGGAAGGATTCGGCCAGGAAATACCGGATGAGCTTGCCCCGGCTGGCCCCCAGCACCTTGCGCATGCCCACCTCCCGGGCCCTCAGGGTCGATTTGGCCGTGGCCAGGTTCACGTAGTTGAAGCAGGCCAGCAACAGGACCAGCAGGGCGGAGATTGAAAATATGGACACATTGGCCGGGCTGCCCGACGGCACGGGCATCATGGTCTCGATGTTCCCCGATCCAAGGTAAATGTCGTGCAGGGGCTGCAGCCGCATGAAGGCATCGCGTTCGCTGTAATCGATATTGCGGGCTTTCCCAAACAGGTCCAGCAGCTTTTCTTCTGCCAGGGCGGGATCTGCATCCGGCCGAAGCAATACATAATATTGCGAAGAATAATTCCCCCAGGTTTCAAAGATAAAGGAATTGATCTGCCGCCTGAGTTCGAAGTTGGCCACCATATCGAACTGCAGGTGGGAATGCCTGGGGATGTCCTCCAGGACCCCGGTCACCACCACATCCAGAAGCCCCTTGTAGCGCATGGTCTTCCCGAGCGGGTCTTCCGTCCCGAAAAATTTTTCCGCCAGATCCGCAGTGATCAGTATGTGGTGGGGGTCGGACAGGAAGGTTTCCACCTCGCCCCTTTGCAGGGGAAAATCAAACATCCCGAAAAAGGGTGCATCCACGAAAATGGCGCCTTTTTCCAGGATCCTCAAATCCTCTCCCCAGGCAAGCGAGCCACCCCCATGAGGATGCATGACCCGGGTGACCGCCTCCGCTTCGGGAAGGCCCTCCACCAGGGGTTCGTAAAACAAGGCCGGGGTGATGGTCAACACCCGCTCCGGGTTGAAGGTGTTGTTGTACAGGCGGTAGATCCGCCCGCCCTTTTCATGAAACTGGTCATACCGGCTCTCATCATACACGTACAGGCCGATGACGATGAAGCAGGCAAAGCCCAGGGCCAGTCCGACGAGGTTCACAAAGGAAGAAAAAGGCCGGCTGAGAAGGCTCCTGAAGGTGAGTTTAAAGAAGTTGGTGATCATGGGGTTTCCGGGATAAGATGGGATTGTCTACCCCGGAAGATCAAATAGCATGCCTTATATTACAACACCCTATATGTAAGAACCTTGCCCTGAGTGCCCGAAAAAACAGCTGTCCGCGGGCGAACAATGGTTTGTTCGCCGGCGGACAGCTACTACCTGGAAGGGTCCGGGAAGACTCAGGCCGGATCCTCTCCATGGAGGGCAGCCAGCAGCACCTCGTCAACCTTTGGGTTGCTGGGACGGGGGGGGCGGTTGTCGTAGATCATGCCGTCGCGTCCGATCACATAAAAGGTGGGCACGCCCTTGAGGTTGTAGGAGGCCGGCACGGCATGGCTGCCGCCGGGCACGTTCAGGTGGACCCCCTGTATCTCCCGCTCTTCCACGGTGCGGCGCCAGGCCGCCTCGTCCGTATCGATCGACACGTACAGAAACACCAGGTCTTCCTCTCCCTGCATGCGTGCCTTCAGTTCCTTGGCATGGGGCACTTCCCGCATGCACGGACCGCACCAGCTTGCCCAGAAATCCAGGTACACCACCTTGCCGCGGAAATCGCTCAGGCTGACCTCCTGCCCGTTGATGTCGGTCAGGGTAAAGTCGGGCGCCGGGTTGCCCGGCATGGTTCCCATGATGCCCTGGTATTCCTCCTCGACCAGCTCCCGGTAATCGGCCGACGCCACCAGCTGCCGGTAATCCTCCAGCATGGCCTCGGCTTCCTCCATGGGAGAGAAATTCAGGGCCGAAATGAGGGTCTGGGAAAGCAGGAAGTCCCGGCTGCGCCCGCCGAACATCCCGGCAGCCAGGTCATACTGGGCCTGGTGGTAGGAACGCCCGTCGGTTTCAGGGTCCACCCCTTCCTCCATGGAATGGTTGAGGTAGGCCCCCAGGAAGCTCACGTATGGCCTGGCACGGACGTGGTCGTCCAGGAAGGGACCGGCCTCCTCCAGGAAGTCATAATACCCTTCGGGCAGTTCGGGATCCCCTTCCCCCTGGGTCAGATAGGCATGGTACCTGGGATATTCCAGCAGGAACTGATAGGTTTCGTAGCGAAATCCGGTGGTCAGGGTCTGCACGAAATCCGGGTCCAGACCTGCACGTTCCTCATAGTCATTGAGAAAGGCCAGTTTCTCCTGCTCCACCCCGCGGACAAAATCCACGAAAGCAGCGGCATCCAGGTCGGCAACACGCTCCAGAACCATCATCCGGCCATAGCGGCTTCCGAGCTGCTGGTGGTACTCCAGGAAGAACCGGCTTTCCAGGGATTGCTCCCCGCTGACCTCGGGCAATGCGTTGGGGTCTGCAGCATCGAAGGCCACGCGGACATCGGCTCCGGGCAGCAGGTACAGCTGCACGGTACGGCCCGGCACCCTCAGGTAAACAAACTGTCCTTCAGTCATCGGCAGGGTCCCTTCAAAGGCGTTGTTCTCGTCCAGCGACAGCGTGACCGATTCCAGGGAGTTGGTCACGAATTCCTTGTAATAAAAGACTTCCACCTCTTCGCCCGTGGGATTCTCCACCAGTCCGGTGATGCGGGCGGTCTCTGATACCTGTCCGCCGCATGCCCAAAGGGCTGGGGCCATCAGGAGCAATAACAATTTTCTCATGGTGTGTTGTTTTGGTTTTTGGGTTTATACCTCCCGGGCAAGGGCCTGGAGGAGCACTTCATCGATTTCGGGATCACTCGGCTTGGGCGGGCGGTTGTCGAAAATATGGCCGTCCCGGCCGATGATAAAGAAGCTGGGGATCCATTTCACATGATACAGGGCCGGCACCCCACGCTCCCGCCCCGGGGTGTTCAGGTGAACCCCGGTGATCTGGTTGCGCTCCACCGTATTGCGCCAGGCCTGCTGGTCGGTGTCGATCGACACGTACAGAAACACCAGGTCCTCCTGTTCTGCCAGCCTCACCTTCAGTTCCCTGAAATAGGGCATCTCCCGCATGCAGGGCCCGCACCAGCTTGCCCAGAAATCCAGGTACACGACCTTGCCGCGGAAATCGCTCAGGCTGACCGGCTCTCCGTGGATGTCGGTCAGGGTGAAGTCGGGTGCCGGCTGGCCCGGATCGAGCCGGCTGATGGCCTCGTGCGCATCGGTGACCGCCTGTTTGAAGGCCTGGGTCCCGCCCTGCTCAAGGTACGCCCGGTAAAGTGCCCGGGCCGCCTCCAGGTCGTCTCCGTAATTCAGTTCCCGGCTGACAAAAACGGCCTGGAGATAGTCACGGGAAGCGCCCTCCAGGGCCTCTCCCGCCAGGTTGTAGCTGAACACATTGACCGGCTGCCCGTCCGGGATGACGTGCCCCGTCATCTGACGGTAATAGTCCAGGTAACCCATCAGAAAACCGACATAGGCCGGGCTGTTCAGACGGGTGTCATCGAAGGTGCCGGGCTCATCCAGGAAATCGAAATAACCGTAAGGCATCACCGGCATCTCCGGCAGCTGCCCCAGGCGCTGCTGCAGGGCCGGGTATTCCAGGAGCTTGACGTATTTGTCATACAGGACCTGGCTTTCGAAATAATGCACAAAGTCCGCCGAAAAATCCCCGGACTCCTGCCAGGTTTCCAGGAAGTTCATCTTGACAGTCACCACGCTGTCGAGCAGCATGGCAAAGGCGGAGGGGTCGAGGCTTCGCATCTGATCGGCAATGAAGCGGTCGCCCACCCGGGGTTCCAGCTCCCGCTGGCAGGCCAGCAGAAAATTGTTGGGGTGGCTGCCCCTTCCGTCAAAGACCAGGGTTTCCTCCAGCTTGCCGGCATCCCCCTTCAGGCGGAGGTCGAAGCCGGGCTCCATGTAGACCGTGATCTGGGTCCTTCCCGATCGCAAGGTGCCCGTCAGGGGATCCCCGAAATCAAACGCCAGGGCAAAGGAGCCATCCTCCCCGGGCGCCAGGTCCAGCACGACCCGGTCGTTGTTGATGAATTCGTTGAGGTAGGTGAATTCCAGGACATGGCCTTCATGCCCCTCCAGGGTTCCGGAGAGGCGCACGCCCGATGGCGGCACCGTGTTACAACCGGCCAGTGAGGCCAGCACGATCAGCAGCAAAGCATTTTTCATGGGTGGGGGTTTGGATATCATCCGGCGGCGACCTGTTTGATGCGCCGCCAAGGTGCAAATTTAATGAAATCCTGTAATTATCCCCATCTTTGGATCCCTTATGCGGGAGGATTACTTACTTTTGCATCCAGACTCCCTCCCCATGAAAAGGACAAGCCTTGTATTCCTGCTGGCCTTGTGGCTGGCTCCCTGTACGGCCGCCGGTGCATCCGGCAGCCCTGGTCTTTTCACCCTGAAAATGGGCGGCTTCGTTAACGCCGAATTTTTTCACGACACCCGCCGGATGGTCAGTGCCCGGGAAGGGCTGGTGCCCCTGTTCCCTGCCCCGGTGAAACCGGATGCGGACGGCCACGACCTGAATGCGGTGCCTTCCACCACCTTTTCCCTCATGGCCAGCCGGCTGCAGGTGTCTCTGACCGGGCCTTCCGTGCTGGGGGCCACCTCCTCCGCCCTGTTCGAAGTGGACTTTCTGGGCACCGGTCCGGACAGGTTCAATTTGCTGCGCATGCGGCATGCGTACCTTCGCCTGGACTGGGAAGGGAGCAGCCTGCTGGCAGGCCAGTACTGGCACCCCCTCTTCATTACCTCCTGTTATCCCGGGGTGGTGGCCTTCGGGGGCGCCCCCCCATTCCACGTGCTCAACCGGGGGCCACAACTGAGATACACCCACCATGCAGGGCCCCTGGCGCTGATGGCGGCCCTGGTCAGCCAGAGCGACTTTGCCTCCCCGGGCCCTTCTCCGGTCGGGGGCAGCAGCAGTGAGTTCATCCGCAACAGCGGCCGGCCGGAGGTCGCCGGGCAGCTCATTTACAATCAAGGCAGGTTGCTGGCAGGGGTCACCGCCACCAGCCTGTGCCTTCTTCCAAGAACCGTCACGGCCAGCGGCCACCAGACCCGGGAACGCATGCGCAGTGTCTCGGGAAACCTATTTGTGAAATACACGGGCCAGGTCATCATCTGGAAGGTGCAGGGCATCTACGGGGACAACATGGCCCACATGGTCATGCTGGGCGGCTATGCAGAAGCCGGCCCCATCGACCCGGAAAAGCAGCTCTATTCCTATACCGGGATCCGGACGGTGGCTGCGTGGACCGACCTGGAGACCAACACCCGGCCCCTGCAGGCCGGGCTGTTCGCCGGGTACACGGAAAACCTGGGTTCGTCCGTAAGGGTGACCGGACAAAGCTGGGTCCGCGGCGGCGACATCCATGCCCTGTGGCGCATCGCCCCCCGCATCGGCTGGCATGCCGGACCCGCAGTCTTCCAACTGGAGTGCACCATCGACCAGGCTGCCTATGGCACTCCGGATGAGCATCTCCGGGTACGGGACACCGCTTCTGCCACAAATATCCGTCTGCTGGCAGGGATTCGGTACAGTTTTTGAGTCCCGGAAACTGCCAGGCAATACAAACCGATTGACCATGCACAGATTTCCCGGCCAATGGAGAATATGGATGCTGGCCGCCTGCATGCTCCTGACAGGGAGACAGGCTGCTGGCCAGGAGATCGGGTTTGAACGGCTGATCGCCCTGCAGCATGTAGACTTCCAGGACATCGCCCTCTCCGCCACCGAAATGATCCCGGGCCTGCACGCCCGGCAGCAGGAAGACAGCCTGTACGCCCTCCTGGCATATTGGCAGGAGCGCTGCATCGGACCCGAGCCCATGGTCCGTTTCCGCATCCTCTACCAGATTGAGACCAACACCTTTTCGGACCTTTGGTATCCGGACAACATCACGGACCTGCTGGAAGACTTCCGGATCCTGTCCCTGTCGGAGGAATTCGACGCCTTGTACTACGATTACTTCCTGCCGGGTTACCTGGCCATCCATCCCGGATTCGACGGCTTCACTGCGGAGCTGGCCCGGTCCCTGCAGCGGTTCACCGACCTGCAGCCCATCGAACGCTATTTCCTGCATCATTATGCCGGAGAGTTCGGGCAGGCCCGGCTGCTGCTGGAAACAGGCACCCTGGAGGGCACCCGCCTGGATTCCCTGTACAGGGAACAGGAGGCCCTCACGGGCGAAGGGGATGCACGCGGGCCGGGAGCCCCTCCCGCATCCGGCCGCACCACCATCTACGATCCGGCAATGGATCCCGTGCTGTCCCTGTACGCCGGGGCATGGCTCCCCAGGGGCAACCTGGCCGCCGTGGGCCAGCATGCCCAGGTGGGCATGACGGTGGGCTGGCTGCGTGACCGCACCCTCCTCAACGTCAATTTCCTGGCAGGGTTTCTTCGCTCCAGGGAGGAATACTATGTGGTGATCGACAACGCCCTGTACGGCACGGATTACTTCATGTCCGTTCACCTGGGAGGGGATATCGGGCTGGCCCTGGTCAAAACCCGCAGATTCCTCCTGGCCCCTTTGCTGGGAGTGGGCATCGAAGGTTTTGAAACGGTGCCCCCGGCCGACCAGGAGGACTTCGGCTACTCCCGTTTCCTGATCAGCGGCAACCTGAACGTGGGACTGGAAGCCAGGGTCTACGAATCCGAAGCGGGCTACTTCGGCCTGCAGGGACGCTATCACCTGGTCAACTACCGCAACCAAAGGGGGACCGACCTCAGGGGCAATGTGGTCACCGTCGGACTGGTGTTCGGGTTCGGCTACTGAGGCGGGACCGGCCTCCCCGGAATCCATTGCCGGGAATGAACCACCATCCTTCCCGCTTGTTGTATCTTGTTTAAGGATTTATCCCTTACCTTTGCAGCGCTTTTTCCGGATGCCCGGTCCTTCAGAAAGGTGTTCCCGGCCCATGCCCCGGCATGAAGGCCCGGAGTCCGCGGTCCCGTCCGACGAAAAGCCAAAGACACGCACCAGAGATGTCCCTGACCACCCTCAAAAGCCTGGACCCCGCCGAGCGGCAGACCTTTGGCCTTCACATGGCCTATTCCTTCATCGAGGGGATCCTGGCCGGGTTGATCGTACTCAACGAGTTCGTGTTCGTCAAGAGCCTGCTGGGATCGGGCTACCAGGCCAGCCTGCTGTTCCAGTTTGCCACGGTGGTGTTCATCCTGCTCATTTTTTTCAACGAGTTTTTGCGCCGGGTGCGAAACAAAAAAAGGCTGCTGCACCGCACCGCCATCCTCACCCGCCTGCCGCTGCTGTTGCTGTTTTTTTTCCCGCGCAGCCAGGAGGCGCTCAGCGGCACGTCCATTTACCACCTGCTGTTTCTGGCCATCTTCCTGGTGTACTACCTGGCCAACCCGATCGTGTTTCCCATCATCAACCTCTTCCTTAAGAACACCTATTCCCACGATCGTTTCGGCAAGCTCTACAGCTATGCCACCACGGCCAAGAGCATCACCACCATGGCCACAACCTTTGCTTACGGCTGGATGCTGGATGCGGACAATTTCGTGTTCGTGTATGTCTTCCCGGTGGCGGCGGTGCTGGGCGCCCTGTCGATCTTCCTGCTGGCGGCCATCCCCTACCGTGAGGCCGGACAGGATCGTCCGGGCAGCACGTTCTGGCAGGGGGTCAGGCAATCGGTCGGCGACATGCGGGACATCCTGAGGGGCAACGCGCCCTACCGCCACTTTCAGACCGGGTTCATGTTTTACGGCTTCGGGTTCATGGGTTCCTATACGGTGATTATCCTGTTCTTCGAGTACGGGCTCGGCCTGACATACTCCAGCGTGGCTTTCTACCGCAATGCCTACAGCCTGTTGTCCATCCTGATGATCCCCTATTTCGGCCGGCTGATCGGCCGCCTCGACCCGAGGCGCTTTGCCGCCATCTCCTTTTCGTCCATGGCCCTGTTCATCCTCTCGCTCATCATCACCGGGCTGTGGCCGTCCTTTACCGAATTCTGGGGCATTAAGTTTTACTACCCCATGGCCTTCTACATCTTGTTTCACAGCGTTTTCGCCGCCACCATGGCCTTGTTGTGGAGCATCGGATCGGCCTACTTCTGTGCCCCTTCCGAGGCGGGCACCTACCAGTCGATCCACCTGGGCATGACCGCCCTGCGGTCACTGTTCGCCCCCTTGCTGGGGGTGGTTTTCTACGAGCTGTGGGGATTCACCACCGCTTTCGTCATCGCCATGGGCAGCTTGTTGACCGGGGTGGGCATCATGCTGTGGTCGGCCAGGCATTTCCCCCTGCAGAAAAAGGAGTTGCTGGATTAACCGCCGGCCTTTCCCCTTCGGTCGATCCACCGGGTGAAGCCGGAGTAGGCAATGATGAAGAGGGTCACCAGCACGCTCACCACGGCCGGAGGCAGTGCCACTCGGGCATCTCCCGGGAAAAAGGTAAAGGCCGTCACGGCCGCGAAGGCACTGCTTTTGATGACCATCATCAGGGTGCTGCTGATGACCAGGGCCCGGGGCCGGCCCGCACGGATCATCAGAAGATGGTAGGCAAAGCCCGTCACGAACATGGCGAAGAAGAGCACCCCGGCGATCCGCAGCACCGAAAGCGGCTCGGAAAGGAATACGGGGGCGCTCATGCCCACAATGGGGGCGATCACCAGGAAGAAGCCCCACTTGATCACCGTCTCCCGCGCTTTCTCGACGGCCGGCAGCAGGCGGGGGTGGCGCAGGAGGCGGCTGATGGCCAGGGGAAGCAACACCAGTTGGGCCATGATCCCCAGGATGGTCAGCGGGTTGACCAGGGCCTGTCCCAGAAGGGCCATCAGGATCAGGGGCGTCAGCGCCATGGCCAGCAGGTGCAGGCCGAACACCCCGCTTACCGAGAAATGGTTGTCTGCCTTGAGCAGGGCGCCGAAAGGGATGATGGACGGGCCGGGCGGTGCTGCCACCACGAGGACCAATCCGACGAAAAAGGAAAAGGCGGCCTCATAAAAGAACAGCCAGCCCAGCCCGGCGACCAGCAATCCGAACACCCCGAAGTTCAGCAGGGCAGACAGGGCCACCGGGCGCAGGGCATTGGACGGGGGCACCCAGCTCCTGAAGGAAAAGCCCGAGGTGGCAAACACCATGACCAGGGCCAGGGGCCACATGGAGATTTCCGCCAGGGGCTCCGTCCGTTCCCCCAAAGCCAGTCCGGCAACCAGTGCCAGGGACAGCACGAAGTCACGGTGGTTAATTACCTGCAGGATGCGTTGACGTTGCAAATTTTCCCGTGGTTTTATTACATTTGTTGTGGACGGCAGATCCGTCCGGGACGTGGCAGGGCGGCGCCAACTGCCCGGGTTTGGACGGATGCCCGTCCGCTAAGTTAAGAATGAATTGTCAGGTATGCACGTTTTTCACAGCCCGGTCATTGACCAGGGCATGACCCGGCTCGGGGAAGAGGAATCGCGCCATTGTGTCAGGGTGCTGCGCCTCAGGGCCGGGGAGGAAGTGATCGTCACCGATGGCCGCGGGATGTGGTGCCGGGCCGTGCTGGCCGATCCCAATCCGCGGGCCTGCCTGCTGCAGGTGGTCTCCTGCGAGGAAAAGTTCCGGCAGCGGCCCGTTTCCTTACACATGGCCGTGGCTCCGACCCGGCAGATCGACCGCTTTGAATGGTTCCTGGAGAAAGCCACCGAATGCGGGGTGGACGAAGTCACCCCCTTGTACTGCGAGCACAGCGAACGGCAGTGGGTCAGGCCGGAGCGCCTGGAGCGGGTGATGCTGTCTGCCATGAAGCAAAGCCTTCGGGCTTTCCTGCCCCGGCTGAACCCCGGAATGTCATTCAGGGATTTCGTCGGACAGCCATTTGAGGGGGCACGGCTTATCGCCCATTGCGGGGAAGGAGAGAAGACGGGCCTGCAGGCGGCTTTTGAGCCCGGACGGAATGCCCGGGTGCTCGTGGGACCCGAAGGGGATTTTTCCGCCGGGGAAGTGGAAGAGGCCCTGCAGGCAGGATATGTTCCAGTCAGCCTGGGCAGGCACCGCCTGCGCACCGAAACGGCCGCCATCACCCTGTGCATTGGATTCAACATGATGAACAGGCTGATCTGAGGCTTTAAACGGCCGTGGCCCGGAGCCTGGCCAAATGGCCGCCTGACGGCGGCATACAAAAAACCGCCATGCGAAAAAGAGTTTCCCTGATCCTTTTTGTCCTGCTTGCCCTGCCGGGCGGGCTTTTGTGGACTGGTGCCGCCAAGGGACAACACGTCCAGATAGCCACCCTCCAGTACCGCGGGGGAGGCGACTGGTACGCCAACCCGACCGCCCTGCCCAACCTGGTGGCCTTTGCCAATGAGCACCTGGGCACCTCCATCAGCCGGCAGATCGCCACCGTGGCCGTGGGCAGCGCCCAGCTGTTCAACCACCCCTATGTGTATATGACGGGCCACGGCAATGTGGTCCTGTCGGCCCAGGAGGCGGAGAACCTGCGCAACTACCTGCTGGCGGGCGGCTTCCTTCATGTGGACGACAACTACGGGCTGGATCCTTACTTCAGGCGGGAAATCCGCAAGGTGTTTCCGGATAAGGAACTGATCGAACTGCCGTTCTCCCACCCCATCTACCACCAGGCCTTTGCCTTCCCCGACGGCCTGCCGAAAGTCCACGAGCATGACGGCAAGCCGCCCCAGGGCTTCGGCATCGTGGAGGATGGCAGGCTGCTGCTGTTTTACACGTATGAGACAGACCTCGGCAACGGCTGGGAAGACCAGGCCGTCCATGGCAACCCGGAGGAGGTCCGCACCCGGGCCCTTCAGATGGGAGCCAATATTTTGCAATATGTATTCAACCGGCAGGTTCCCGGACAACCATAATCCACCCATGAATAATCACCACAGAAATCCCATAACCATGATGAAAAAACTTTTGTTTCTGTCATTGTCGCTGATTTTTATTCTGCAAGCCCGGTCGCAGGACCGCATTACGGGCCACACTTTCGCCACCCGTTCAGAGGTCATTGCCCAAAATGGCATGGCCGCCACAAGCCATCCCCTGGCCACCCAGGCCGCACTCGACATTCTGAAAATGGGGGGCAACGCAGTGGATGCCGCCATTGCGGCCAATGCCGTGCTCGGGCTCATGGAGCCGACCGGTTGCGGCATAGGAGGCGACCTGTTTGCCATCATCTGGGACGCCGGAAGCGGCAGGCTTCACGGGCTGAATGCCAGCGGCCGCTCCCCGTCCGGGCTGCCCATCGATTACTTCCTGGATAACGGGTATGAAATGATCCCGCAAAGAGGGGCATTGTCGGTGAGTGTCCCGGGCGCGGTGGACGGATGGTTTGAGATGCACGGACGGTTTGGCCGGCTGGGCATGGAGGACATCCTGCAACCCGCCATCCGGTATGCCAGGGAAGGCTTCCCGGTGACGGAGCTGATCGCCTATTACCTGCAGCGCTCCGCCCCGGCCTTGTCACGGTATCCGAACTTTTCGGATACCTATATGCCCGGCGGGCGGATGCCGGAAAAAGGGGAAATCTTCCGCAACCCCTATCTGGCCAGCACCTACGAGATGCTGGTTGCTGGCGGTAGGGATGCCTACTACCGGGGCGACATAGCCCGCACCATCGTGGCACACGTCAGGGAACAGGGCGGCTTCCTGGCTCTTGAGGATATGGCCGCCCACAGCAGCACCTGGGTGGACCCCGTTTCGACCAATTACCGGGGTTACGATGTGTGGCAGCTTCCCCCCAACGGACAAGGCATTGCCGTGCTGCAGATACTGAACATCCTCGAAGGGTATGACATCGCTTCCATGGGCCTCTACAGCCCGGAATACGTGCACCTGTTCACGGAGGCCAAGAAACTTGCTTTCGAGGACCGGGCCCGCTATTATGCCGATATGGATTTCAGCCCGGTGCCGGTGGAGGAGCTCCTGTCCAAGGAGTACGCGGCCAGGCGGCGCGAGCTGATCAACCCGGACAGGGCCGCCAGGCGTTACGAACCGGGCCTGTCCGAACAGCCCAACACCATTTACCTTACCGTGGCCGACCAGGACGGCAATATGGTATCGCTTATCCAAAGCAACTACCGGGGGATGGGCAGCGGGATCACCCCGCCCGGGCTGGGTTTTGTGCTGCAGAACCGGGGGGAAAGCTTCACCCTGGAGCCGGGTCATTTCAACACCTATGAACCCGGCAAGCGGCCGTTTCACACGATCATCCCGGGTTTCATCACCAAAGATGGCCAGCCCTACATGAGCTTTGGCTTGATGGGTGGGGCCATGCAGCCCCAGGGACATGCCCAGATCGTGATCAACATGATCGACTTTGGCATGAACCTGCAGGAAGCCGGGGATGCTCCCCGCATCCACCACACCCGGTCGTCAGAGCCCACGGGACAGCGGATGACGGACGGGGGGACCCTCAATCTGGAGTCAGGATGGCCCTACGAGACGATCCGGACCCTGATGGAAAAAGGCCATACGATTCAGTGGGCCAACGGCCCTTACGGAGGCTACCAGGCCATCCTCTGGGATCCGCTCAACAGAGTCTATTACGGGGCCTCCGAGTCACGCAAGGACGGGCAGGCGGCCGGGTACTGAGCCGCTGGCGGCCGGAGTATCCGGGACCGTCATGCCACGGAACCCCGGCAAACGGACCCGGCAACAGGCTGTCCGCTTTTGCACCAAACCCAAAAAAGACATACCCATGAATGGCAAAAAACCACCCAAGGCCTATAACAATCCCAAGTTTCTGGGTTCTCCTTCAGCCAGGGAGCTGAGGATCCTCTCGGAATACCTGGAGCCCAAATCACGTCTGCGCCGCAACAGGGTGCAGGACACCGTGGTCTTCTTCGGTTCGGCCCGGACCCTGCCACGAAAAGAAGCCCTGAAGCACCTGGAGACCCTCAGGGCCGGTGGAAAGGCATCTCCCAGGCAGTTGAAGCAGGCGGAGCGGGACCTGAATATGTCGCGCTATTATGAAGATGCCGTGGAGCTGGCACGAAGGCTCACCAAATGGGCCAAGGAGCGTTACACGCCCCACAGCCGGTTTATTGTGACCACCGGTGGCGGACCAGGCATCATGGAAGCGGCCAACAAGGGAGCCAGGCTGGCCGGGGGAAAGTCCATCGGTTTCAACATCAGCCTGCCTTTTGAACAGGAGCCCAACCCCTATATTGATGAGGCGCTCAACTTCGAGTTCCACTACTTCTTCATGCGAAAACTCTGGCTGGTATTCACGGCCAAGGCTTTCGTCATATTCCCGGGTGGGTTCGGCACCCTGGATGAATTCATGGAAGTTCTCACCCTGGTGCAAACCGGGAAGATCAAAAAGGAACTGAAGATCATCCTGTACGACCGGAGTTTCTGGGACCAGGTCATCAACATCCCCAAGCTGGCCGAGCTGGGCACCATCAGCGAAAAAGACCTGAAGCTGTTCCGGTACTGCGACAGCGTGGAACAAATGGAACAGGAGCTCATCCCCCATTTCATCAAGGTGGAGAACAAAAGCCGACTGCTCCGCTGAAACCGGGCCGGGGGCGGAGGCCGCCGGGGGCGGGAAGGCGACAAAAAAAGGACCTCCCCGTTTTCAGGAA
>CAYZCW010000013.1:0-72745 GCA_964477035.1 uncultured Bacteroidales bacterium | reverse complement strand
ACAACCTGGATAAATGGGCGGCATGGGAGAAATTCCGGTTTGATGTCATTTTTAAGGGGGATGACTGGAAGGGCACCGCACTTTGGAACGGGTATGAAAAGAAGTTCGAGGAAGTGGGGGTGAAGGTCATATACTTTCCCTATACGCAAAACACATCATCCACGATCATCAGGGCGTTTCTTGAGCAAAGCAATCGGGGAGGTGATGGGAAATAAAATGGAAACAGGCACAACGCATCCAAGGGCCTCCTTCTCCGTCCTCATGTCGGTCTACCATAAGGAACGGCCGGACTACCTGGAGGAGTCGCTCGACAGCCTCGGGGCGCAGACCTTGCAGGCAGCAGAGGTGGTACTGGTCTGCGACGGACCGCTGACGGAAGCGCTGGAGGCGGTGATCCGGCGGTTTGAAGGGATCTTGCCGCTCAGGACGCTGCGGCTGGAAAAAAACCAGGGCCTGTCCGCTGCCCTGAATGCCGGGCTCAGGGCCTGCCGCCACGAGTGGGTTGCGCGCATGGACACGGACGATGTCTGCCTGCCGCACCGCCTGGAGACACTGGCTCTGTTCCTGCAGGCCCATCCGACGGCAGATATTATTGGCTCCTATGCGGAAAAGATCGATGAAAGCGGACAGCGTAACGGCTGGCTCCGCGTGCCCCTCACCCCGGAGCGGATACGGCAGCTCACCTGGTCCTGCCCGATGATCCATCCGACGGTATGCTTTAAAAAAGACAGGATCCTTGGTGTGGGGGGCTATGATCCGGATGCCGGACCCCGGCAGGACGATTACGAGCTGTGGTTCCGCTGCGCCTCGGCCGGCCTGGAGTTTCACAACATTCCGGAGCCGCTGTTGCTGTATCGTTTCACGGAGGAAAACATCCGCCGCAACACCTTGCGGGTCGGCTGGTACCGCCTGCGCATTGGGTGGAAGGGCAACCGCCTGCTCGGAGCCGGACCCCTGGCCTACCTGGGGGTGATGGTTCCGTTTTTCCGGGGGATGCTGCCCTATCCGCTGAATGTCTGGGCCTATAAGGTGCTGGACAGGTTCAACCCCAGACACAGGAGGTCATGAGGGGTTTGTATGAAAATCCGGCCCGTCCGCCCGGATTTCTTGACGGGTCCCGTTTCCCTTGCCCGGGATTATGTTTACCTTAGCGAATTAAATTTGATGTTATGCGTGTCAAAGTGAATGCCCCCCACGTGGTGCATGAAACCATCGATGGAGAAACCATCCTGCTGGATATGCGCACGGGGATGTACTACAGTTTGGATGAACATGGTTCGGTGTTGTGGGATTTTATTGCCGCCACGGGAGAACCCGATGAGGCCGTCCGCCTCCTGGCCGGGGCCGCCCCGGACCGGGAGCAGGAAGTCCGTGAAGGGATCGGTCTTTTTGTAAAACAGCTGCTGGCCGAAAACCTGCTTGTGGAGGACGGGCAGGCCCGTGAGGAAGATACCGGAGCGACTGAAACCCTTACCGGGGCCCTCCGTGAGGCGGCAGGGTCTTTCAAGGCCCCTGTCATTCAGAAGTATTCCGATATGCAGGACCTGCTGATGCTCGACCCCATCCATGACGTGGACCAGGAGGGGTGGCCCGAGCCAAAGGACGAAGAATAACAGATGCCCTCTCCTGCCCAAAGCCCCTTTCCGACGCCATCCCAGGAACTGCTGCTGAAAGCCGCCCTGTTGTCAGGAGATGCGATGCTGGAAGCCTGGCGCCAATGGAGGGACACGGTCGATTTCGAAACGGGGGTGGACCCGGGCTCACTGCGCCTGCTGCCGCTGGCGTTTCACAACCTGTACGACAAGGCCGCCGGCAACCCGGTCATGAACGACCCGGTGATGCAACGCATGAAGGGCATCTACCGCAAGTCATGGTCGAGGAACCACTTCCTGTTCAGGAAAACTGCCCGCGTGCTTGCACTCCTTCATGGTCACGGGATTCCCAACATGGTGCTGAAGGGCATTCCTATGAGCCTGCTGGTTTATGGAAATCATGCCGTCAGGCCCATGTACGACATGGATGTGATGGTGCCGCCGGACAGGACGGAACAGGCACTGGAGGTGCTGACAAAGGCCGGCTGGACGGTCAGGAATCCCCGGCTACAGCGCTTCCTGCTGAAGTTCGGCAGGAGCATCGACCTGGTCGACCGGGAGAAGGATGAGCTGGACCTGCACTGGCACCCGGTCTTTGAGATGCATGGCGGCATCACAGGATCGGATTTCTGGGATCATGCCGTTTCCCTGGAGGTGGCCGGGGGGAAGACACTCAGCCTGTGTCCGGCCGATCAATTGTTCCTGACGCTGGTTCACGGCCTGCGCTGCAACAACGAACCGCCCATCCGCTGGGTCCCGGACGCCATGGCGCTGATGCGCCTGCCGGAAGGGTCGCTCGACTGGGACCGGCTGGTGGATCAATCCAGAAAGTACCGGGTGGTGCTGCCGGTGCGCGATGCCCTGGCATACCTTGTGGGGCGATTCGATGCTCCGGTGCCATCCCCGGTTTTACAGGCCCTGGACCGGGAGAAAACCGGGTGGACCGACCGGATGGTGTACCGGCACGCCCTGAAAATGGGCGACCTGTCAGGTTCCACCTTCAGGCAGCGGGCCATGGCCGTCTATGTGGGGCATATCCGCCAGTCGGGAAAGAGGGACTTCCTGTCCCTGCATCTGGGCTTTGTTCGCTATGCCTTTCATCTGACCAGGGGCCGGTCGCGCCTGAAACTGTTCCTGAAATATGCCTGGCTGCTTTTTACAGGAAAACACAACAAGAGGATCCATGATGAACAAAAGCTCCGGCACGCCTGAATTCAGCGTGATCATTCCCGTATACAACGGGGAGAAATACCTTCGGGAGGCCCTGGAAAGCGTGCTGGCCGATCCATGGGAATCCTTCGAGCTCATTGTGGTGGATGATGGTTCGTCGGATGGGACCGCCGCCGTTGTAAGAGACTTCCCCGGTGTACGGTATCACTTCCAGGAGAACCAGGGCGTGGCGGTGGCGCGCAACACGGGCATCGGGCTGGCCCGCGGCCGGTACATTGCCTTCCTGGACAGCGATGACATCTGGCTGCCGGGGCGGTTCATAGAATCTTTCCGGAAGATGGAGGAAGACCCCGAAGTGCAATATTTATTGGGTGAGATGATTATGTTCCTGGAAAAAGGGATGGAAAGGCCTCCGCTGATTCGTCCGGAGTGGCTCGGAAAACCAGTCACGGGTGCTGCCACAGGAGTTATGACGGCCCGCAGGGATTGTTTCTCCAGGGTCGGACTGTTTAATCCGGGCTACCGAA
The DNA here is from genome assembly GCA_964477035.1 of uncultured Bacteroidales bacterium. Lineage (GTDB taxonomy): Bacteria > Bacteroidota > Bacteroidia > Bacteroidales > UBA7960 > SLSG01. Next base: position 69,456 of record CAYZCW010000013.1, on the reverse strand, counting down.
AAGGCGAGGATACGGAATGGCTTCACCGGGCCAACGGGATGCAGGTTAAGAAAGCCCATCTTGCCCGGCCGGTCATCCGGCGCAGAATCCATCCCGGGAGCCTGACCTTCAGGGCGACTGCAGGGTCCAACAGGGAGAATGTATTCAAAATGATCCGGGAAGGCCTGGAACGAAAGAAAAATACAAACACATGAAGAAAGGGGAGGAGGTGCTGCTAAGTACGGTCATCCCGGTATACAATGGGGCGAGCTACATTGGTGAGGCCATCGACAGTGTCCTGTCACAGGATACGATGCGGTCGGAGCTGATCGTGGTGGACGACGGCTCGACCGACGACACCCCGTTCATTGCGGCACAATATGGGTCACGCCTGCGCTGCATCCGCAAAGTCCATTCCGGGATTTCCGAAACCATGAATCGCGGGGTGCAGGAGGCAAAGGGAGAGTACCTTGCTTTTCTTGATGCAGACGATTACTGGTTGCCGGGGAAATTGAAAGTGCAACTGGAGGTCCTTCGTCAGAAGCCCTCTCCCGACATGGTGTTTACCAGCCTGGAGCAGTTTTTTACCCCGGAAAAGGAAGAGGAGCTGAAGGGGCGGTACAAGATCCCCCTGGCCCCTGAACAAGGGATTCACTCCGGCACCTTGCTGATCAGGCGGTCCTTGTTTTTAAAGGTGGGTTTGTTTGACGAGTCCTTGAAGACGGGACAGTTCAACGACTGGTTCATGCGCGCCAAACACCTTGGGCTGACACACAGGGTGCTTCAGGAGGTGTTCTACCGGAGGAGGATACATGGTGGCAACCACGGCATTGTGAGCAGGGAACATTCGGCCGATTACCTGCGCGTTCTCAGGGACCATCTGAAACGAAACCGGGAGTCCCGGTCCCAATCCGGAAAAAATATATGATTATCAGAGCACCCAGGACCGAGGAGGATCAAAGGGCTTTTTACCTTTCTTTCATGGAGGCTGCCCTCCGGGCCGAAGCGGCAACAGGGACCATCTGCCGCTATTACCGGATCGCCGGAACCGTGGTTTGCCTGAAATTTGCCGGGGAGGCACTGTTGCCTTACCTGACGCCCGCCTTGCAGCACCTCGTCACGGATGCGGTGCCGGATCCGGATCTGGTGCTGCATGTGTGGGATACGGAGTCGACCGGGCAGAAAGCCCCGCCTCCACCGTGTTTGCGCAAGGACTTCACCGACCGGGGCGATATATGGGGGTTTGATAGCAAACGCTTCCGTACAGCCTTCCACTACAGCGAGTATTCCGTGAATCTCATGGATACGCAGGGCCGGACCGGAATCTACTGGGTGCGTTCGCCCAGGCATTTTCCCTACTGGGTTTATTCCTCTCCCTTCCGCACCTTGTTTCACTGGTGGATGCAAATGAACGGACGTCAGCTGGTCCATGCGGCAGCCATCGGAAACCCGGAAGGGGCCGTCCTTGTGACGGGCAGGGGCGGGTCCGGCAAGTCATCCACCGCCCTGCGCTGCCTGGAAGATGGCTGGCTGTACCTGGGTGACGATTACGTGGTGGTGGCCAAAGACCCCATACCCCAGGTGTTCAGCCTGTACTGCACTGCCAAGCTGAGTCCGGCCGACATGCAGCGCTTCCCGGGACTAAACGGTCTTCCCCGGGCAGGCTTTCACCGGCGTCCGGAAAAGGAAACCATTTTTCTGCTCCCCGGCCGCAAGGGACAAATCGTGGATACCTTACCCCTGAAGGCCATTCTGACACCCAGGGTATGCGACCGGAGAGCCCCTGACCTTGTGCCGGCTTCATACTGGCAGATTCATCGCTCCATGTCGTTTACCACCATGGCCCAGTTGCCAGGGGCCGGGCATGAGACGCATGATTATCTGGGAGGACTCGTAGAGCGCCTTCCCTGTCATACCCTCCTGCTGGGGAGCCATCGTGACTGCGTTCCTGCCACGGTCCGCCGTTCACTGCAAACCTCCCTCACGCCGCCCCAGGTCCGAATAGACTTCGGGGGAAAAGGGCTGCCTCCGGGCCGGATAGGCGGGGCGGGCGACAACCCGCTGATTACGGTGATCATCCCGGTTTACAACGGGGAAAAATTCATCGCCCGGGCCATTGAAAACATTCTGTCGCAGGATTATCCGGCCATTGAACTCATTGTGGTGGACGATGAGTCGACCGACCGCACAGCGGAAATCCTCCATGCCATCGATGTGGACATGAGGTATTTCCATCAGCCAAACCAGGGCCCGGCCGCTGCCCGAAACCGGGGTGTCCTGAATGCCTCGGGAGAGATCATCGCTTTTCTCGATGCGGACGATTACTGGCCGCCCAACAACCTGTCCCTGCTGCTCGGGGAGTTGTTGCAGAACCCCGGGCTAGACCTTGTGAGGGGCCATGCCCAACTTGTTTCTGAGGATGAAGAGGGCAGGACGGAATTTCTGGGAAGCCCGCACGAATCCTTCCCGGATTATATCGGTGCAGGACTGTACCGCAAAAGGGCGTTTGCCCGCATCGGGATGTACGACTCCGGTCTGCGGTTTGGGGAGGACAGCGACTGGTTCAACCGGGCCAGGGAGGCGGGCCTCCGCATGAAAAAGCTGGACGAGGTGACCTTGTACGTCACGCGTCACGGGGGCAACATGACCGAGGGCAGGGACCTGGTGGAACTAAATATCCTGCAGGTATTCAAAAAGTTTCTGGAGCGCAAGAGGGCAAATCAGGGATCAAGCCAATGACAGGGAGGAAAGGTGTAAAAAGGGGTAAATTTGTTTTACTGAGCCCGGGCCGTTCGGGCAGCACCCTGATGGAAGAACTGCTCAACTGCCACCCCGACTTGCATTGTGACGGGGAACTGATGAACCCAAACTACAGGCATGTCGGCCATCCATGGCCGCGAAGGCTTTATTGGTTTTTCCCCTGGCCGTTGTTCCGCTACCGGCGCTTTCTTAACCGGAAAAACAAGGTGTATGGATTCACCCTTTTCCCCTACCATATAAGAAAAGTGGAACGTAGGGTGCAGCAGCTATACAGGGCGGGATGGAAGATCATCTATGTCAGGAGACGGAACCTTCTGAACCAGGCGTTTTCCAACATCATTGCCCGGAATACCGATCGCTGGCACCGTCGAAAGGATAGCACGGGAGACGCCCCGTTTCCACGCATAACCATCACCCCGGAGGAATTGCTGCACGAAATCATGGTCTTTGTTTCCTGGCGCGACCGGGAAGGAAAGGCCCTTCAGGGAATTCCCCACCTGGAGGTGGTCTATGAAGACATGCTGGAATGCGAGGGCTGCTGGTCCGGTACGATGGAAAAGGTATTTGGCTTTCTGGGTGTCGATGTTGTACCAGTGCGATCTTCCCTGATCAAGACCTATCCCCGGCCTTATTCGGAGATTGTGAGCAACCACGACGAATTGATGGAAGTGGTTAAACGCAGTCGCTATGCATACCTGCTGGAGCAAAAAGAGCCGGACCATGGCCTCGCCAACCCTGATGGTGACCGTCCTGCGGTCCTGCTCACCGGCGCTTCCGGCTACGTAGGAAGCAGCCTTTGGGGGCTGCTTCAGGACGATTTCCGGTTTGCCGGCCTTTCCAGAAGGCCGGTTGGTGACATGATTTCCTATGCAGAACTGGACCACCTCCCGCCCGTCGATGCCGTCATCCACCTGGCGGGCATGGCGCACGACGTGAGTGGGTACGCCTCGGAACAAACCTACCGGGAGGCCAATGTCGACCTGACCCGCCGCATCTTCGATGATTTTCTGCGCTCGGAGGCCCGCACCTTTATATTTTTCAGCTCGGTCCTGGCCGCGGCCGATGAGCTGCCCCACGGGGCGGTCCTCACGGAGGCCCATCCCGCCCGTCCGCAGTCCGTCTACGGCCGTTCCAAGCGGGAGGCCGAGGAATACCTCCTGCAGCCCCTGACAGAACACCCGGATAAACGGGTCATTATCCTGCGTCCTGCCATGATCTACGGACCGGGCAACAAAGGCAATATGAACCTGTTGGTCGACCTGGTGAAGCGGCGGTGGCCCTGGCCCCTGGGGGCCTTCGACAACCGCCGCTCTTTCGCTTCCATCCAAAACGTGGCTTTCGCCGTGAAAGGGATCCTGACCGGGCCCGTGCCTTCGGGCATCTACCACCTGGCCGACGACGAGGCCCTGTCGACCAACGAGCTGGTCCGCCTCATCGCGAAGTCGCTCGGTCACAAGCCCTGGATATGGAAGCTGCCCCGCCCGCTCATCCGCCTGGCCGCCAGGCTGGGGGACTTCCTGCCGCTGCCGCTGAACAGCCAGAGATTGCGCAAGCTTACCGGCTCATTCGTTGTGTCGAATGACAAGCTGAAGGCCGCCCTGGAGACGGAACATATGCCAGCATCCATCCGGCAGGCGATGCTGCAGACACTGGAGCTCGCCCCATCCGATGAAAAACCATAAAAGCGGAGGGATTATCCCAGCCCCGGAGTCCATTGCCATGCCGTTGACTCGTTACCTTAATTCGTCAAACAAATGAGCAAAACAAAATTCTTCATCTTCTGCCAGGGACGCTCCGGAAGCAACCTGCTGGTGAACCTTTTAAAGTCGCATCCGGACGTGCATTGTGATTATGAGTTATTTAACCAGAACCTCTTAAAGAGCAAGCCCCTGTGGAAGAGGCATGTAATCTACAAACTGCCGATACCGTTCCTTCTTTATCGCAGGGTCAGGAACCCCAAGCCCATTGTGGGTTTTAAGCTGCTGTGCTACCAGTACCGGGCAAACCAGAGAAGGCTGAAAAGCCTGTTCTCGGGCGACTGGAAAATCATTCACCTTCACCGGAACGATGTGTTTCAGCAAGTCATTTCTGGTTTCGTGGCCAGGGAGACAGGCATTTGGTTGAAAACGGCCCGGGTGAAACAGCCGGATATAAAATTTGCACTGAATCCGCAGGAGGTAATCACTGCCATTGCGGATAAGTTGGAAATTCGTGATTACGAGGCACGCCTGATGGAAAAGGTGGATCATGTCCGGGTGGTGTATGAGGAAGATTTGCTGGACTCAGATCGCTGGCAACCTGCCATGGAGAGGGTGTTTGATTACCTGGGGACCAATTATGTTCCGGTACAGTCGATAACGGAAAGAATCAGCGCCAGACCCTACTCCACCCTGATTGAGAATTATGATGAGTTGCTGCAGGCCCTGGCTTCCACCCCCACAGACTGGGATAAAAGCATCCTGAAGCAACACCTCAACCCCTAACCTCTGCACCATGCCATTGACCCACTATATCCTGCTTTTTTTCCTGCTCCTTGCCCTGGCCCTGGGCTATGTGCTGCTGGCACGACGCCTGGGCATCGTGGACCGCCCCCTGGAGCGCAGTTCCCACCGACACACCACCGTGCGCGGGGGCGGCATCGTGTTTCCCGTGGCGGCCCTCATCTGGTTTTTTATCGTCGGATGGGAAAGCCCCTGGGCGATGGCAGGACTGCTGCTGGCCAGCCTGATCAGTTTTGCGGACGACCTCCGCGGATTGCCCGGCGGCCTCCGCATGGGGGTGCACCTGCTGGCCGTGGGACTCCTGTTTCAGGAGATGGGTCTCTACGATATGTACTGGTACTGGATCGCCTGCGCCCTGATCCTGGCCATCGGCTGGATCAATGCCTTCAACTTCATGGACGGCATCAACGGCATCACGGCCCTGTACAGCCTGGTGCTGCTGGGCTCTTTCAGCCTGCTGAACAATGCGGGCAGGCTGCTGTCGCCTGTCTTTCCGGGGGTGGTGGCGGGTGAATGGACCACGTTCTTTCCGGCCGGCCTGGTCGGTACGGTCTTTGTCGCCGTGCTGGCCTTTTCCTTTCTCAACTTCCGGCCGAGGGCCCTTGCCTTCGCGGGCGATGTGGGCAGCATCGGCCTGGCTTTCCTGCTTTCCTGGCTGATGATCGAACTGATGGTCTACACCCACCAGGTGTGGTGGATCCTGTTCTTCGCGGTGTATGGCATCGACGCGGTCATTACAATCCTGCTGCGGCTCCTCCGGGGAGATAACATCTTCAGGCCGCACCGCCTGCATCTCTACCAGCTGCTGGCCAACGAGAAGGGCTGGCCCCACCTGGCCGTGGCCCTGGCCTATGCCACCACCCAACTGGCGGTCAACCTGCTGACGATCTGCCTGGTGTTTTCGGGCAGGATGGACTGGGCGGTATTCATTTTGCTGGGGGCCGGTCTTGCCGCCTTGTACCTGCTCATCCGCCAGCAGGTGGCCCCGGTGGGATTCCGGACAGCCTGAGCGGATCCGCCCCAGGGCTGTGCCCCTCCTTCCTGAAGTCAGCCGCCCGGGAATGCCGCCCTGCCTTTTTTGCTGCCCGGGGCCGGATGCCGGCGATATCGCTACCGGCCTGTTTCCCCTCCCATGCAATACCTTTCATAGTTCAGCCTGCCGTTCTCCAGCCCGGCCGCCATGGCCCGGGCGTAATTCTCACAGGCCTTTTCCCGGTTGCCCAGGCGTTCGTAACTGACCCCCCTGAAATTGATCAGGGAGGAGTTTACCGTGGTTCGGGCGTCGATGGCATCCACATCGGCAATGCATTGCTCGTATTGCTCCAGCCGGAAATGGGAATAGGCCCGCATGCCGTGGGCGTGCTCGTTGAATTCTGACAGGCTGATGTATTCATCCAGGTAACGGATGGCTTCTGCGTAATTGTCGGCATCATAATAGGTCAGGGCCGTCCTCAGGATATGTTCGTGGGGGGATGGGGTGGGGGTTGTCTGGGTTTGCGGCTGTTGAATGGGGGTGGGATCGCCCTCCGGTTGCGCCTCCTGCTCACCTTCCCCCGTCAGAAAGCTGTCAGGGAACAGCTCCCGGGCCCTTTCCACCACCTGCTGCACTTTCGCTTCCTGTCCCATTCTCTGGTACAGGCGCGCCAGGGCCATCCAGGCCTGCTCGTTCCCTTCCTCCTTTTGTACGTAGGCTTCCAGGTAGGGGAGGGCCTCCTCGGGACGGCCGTCCCGCTCCATAATCTCCCCGATCAATTTGATGATTTCGTAATTGTAGGGTTTCAGACTCAGGCCGGCCTGTGCATAATGCATGGCGCTGTCCATTTGCTCCTCCTGAAGATAGGCCCGGGAAAGGAAGTACTCGCGGCGGCTGTCCCAGGGACTGCTTACCCGCCCATGAAGGAGGTTTATGGCTTCTGCGGTTTTACCATCGTTCAGCAGGTAGCGGGCTTCGATGGTGCTGACGGGCCCGCCCCACAGGGCGATCCGTGGAATGGCGGGAAATTGACCTGCGAAGAAAGTGGCGGGCAGTTCGAGTCCTCCCGTATTGATGTCGGTGATGAATAGTTTCTGCAGGCGTGCGGACCGGTAGTTCTGCTGCATCACGTGCGTGACGGCCAGCATAAGGAGGACCCATCCGACGAGAATGGGGAAAGAGGCCCGCGCTTTGCCGGCCTCCTGCCTGCGCGGCCAGGAGGCGATGGCGAAGGCGGCAAAGATGACAAACAGGATCTGTATGCCGGGGCGGTCGGCCGGGAAATTGGCGAGGGCATCAATAAAATAGGCTCCCATGCCGCCGGCGGCCAGCAGCCAGATGGGGAACCTGGGGTCTGCCTCCCCCCGGCTTCCGCGCGTGAGTGACCTCAGAAAAGGCCAGGCACCCAGCACAATCAGGGCCAGGTAGGCCAGGCCGGCCGGTATCCCTGCTTCGGCTGTATGCTCCAGCAGGTCGTTGTGGGCCTTGTACATGTAAAAGAAATCGGGGTTCTCCCGGTTGTCGTATTCCAACACGGCGATTTTCCAATTGCCGCTGCCCACCCCCAGCAAGGGGTTTTGGCCGATCATGCCTGCCGACCAGCGCCAGGCATCCAGGCGGCGGGAGGTGGACACGTCGTCCTCTCCCAGGGTCGCGATTTGCTGCGTCACACCGAGTGCCGTGCGGCTGTCCCTGTCGCGGTAGAGGTTTTGTTGGGTCAGGGTGACGATCACCAGGGCCAGCACAAAGGCGGCCAGATAGCCTCCCGCAAGCCTGGCCGTGGCGTGGTCTTTTTTCCGGAGCCAGGACATGCCCAGGAAAATCAGGTAGGCGGCGGACATGGCCATGATGCCGATATAAAAGGCCCGGGCAGCCAGGAAAAAGATGGCCATGATCCCGAAAAAGAGCCCGAACCAGCCAACCCGGCGAAGCGTGCCCTGCTGGAACATGAGCAGGTAAACGGCGAAGGGCAGCTTGAGGAACAGGGCCGAAGACAGGATGTTCTTGTTGGCGTACATCAGCTTGATTTCGTGGATGGCGGAGAGCGATCCCTCGAGGAACAGCAGGACGCCGAAAAAGACCAGGATGGCTTCGAACAGCAAGACGGCTCCAAGGACCACCGCAAGGGTATGGACCATCCGGAGGTCGCGTTGGATTACCAGGGCAACCACAAAGGCCGCGGTAAAGACAGTGAACAGCTTGGCCAGCTGCAGGACCGATTCGAGTGGCTCGAAGGCTTTCGTGAATGACAGCAGGGAGAGAAGCAGGAAGGCCGACCAGGCGATCACGGGCGGGGTGGTGAAAAACCCCGACAACAGGGGGCGGTCGCGTAACAAGCCGGGCCTGAAGGCAAACCAGGCGATGGCACCCAGGTTCACCACCGACAGGGCCAGGAAGCGGGAGGCGTTGGGATCCAACGCCCCGGCGGCCGGGAAGTAGGTTGCCGCCAGGTAATAAAGCAACAAAAGGAGGCTCCAGCCGGCCGGCGCATGGATGTTGACCTTGGTTTGCGCCCCTGCCTGTCCGGCCTGGCTGTCGCGGGTCATGACGTCTCGCCCCCGCCCGGTCCGACGGCCCGGCCTTTGTCCTTGTCCGGCCTGGTGTTCGCTGCGCCCGGCCCCTTTGTCCCCTGTCCTGCGGTTCTTTGCCATGGGTTGTGGATGTGTTATGGTTTTGTCCGGCGATCCGGTGTCCGGATGCTGGGCCCGTCCCCTTCGCCGTTCGGTTCACGCCCCGGGGCCCTGTCCGGCTATCAGCGCAAAAGTAAGCATTCATAAAGGTAAATAAAACCGTTCTTTTGGTTACTTTTGAAGGAAGCCTTTTCTCAGGATGAAGCCTGTGTTACACACCTTTCTTAAGTTGGTTTCCCGCCGCCACGTGCCCCGCTGGTCGGTCCTGCTGTTCGACATGTCGGTCGTGGTGGCCAGCTTTTACCTGGCCTTTGCCGCCCGGCTGAATTTCGAACCGGCGGCCATGGATTTCCATAATGTGGGTTCCCAGGCGGCGTTCACCACCCTGGTGTACGCCCTGAGCTTCCTGTGGTTCGGATCCTATGCCGGCATCATCCGGCACACGGGCTTCCACGACGCCTGGAGGCTGTTCCGCGCCATGGGTACGGCTTTTGCCCTGGTGTTTGCCTTCGCTGTGGTGGTCAGGGGCCTGAAACTGCACCTGCCGTGGACCACCTCCTTCTCGGTGCTGCTGATCCATTTTCTGCTGGCCTATTTCGTGCTGATGGGCAGCCGGGTGGTGGTCAAGTATGTCTATTCCCGGATCATGCTCAGCGGGCGCAAGGCGATCCGGCGGGTGGTGATCTTCGGGGCCGGGCAGGCGGGCATCCTCACCCGCAATGCCCTGGCAGGCGATCCCCAGGTGGAGTACCGGGTGGTGGCCTTTGTCGATGACAACAACGACAAGGTGGGAAAGCGCCTGGACGGGGTGCCGGTGATGCGGCCCGAGGCGGCCCTGGCTCCGGAGAAGGTGCACCGGCTTAAGGAGGAGATGCTGGTCGTTTCCATCCAGCAGCTCAGCCCGGACCGCCGCCGCCAGGTGGTCGAGATGGCCCTGGCTTGCGACATGGAGGTGAAGGTGGTACCGCCCATCGAACAGTGGATCAACGGGCAATTGTCGGCCAGCCAGCTCCGGCAGGTGCGCATCGAGGAGCTCCTGGAGCGGGAGCCCATCTACCTGGACGATGCGGCCGTGGCCCGTGAGCTCAGGGACGGGGTGGTGCTGATCACCGGGGCGGCCGGTTCCATCGGCAGCGGACTGGCCCGTCAGGTGTTGCGGTTCGCGCCCCGCAAGCTGGTGCTGCTCGACCAGGCCGAGACCGACCTGTTCGAGCTGCAGTTTGAGCTGCTGGCCCATCCGACGAACAACCAGAAAGCCTGCCAGGTCGTCTTTGTCGTGGCCGATGTGCGCGACGCCGCCGGGATGGAAAGGGTGTTTGCCGGACACCGGCCCCGGGTGGTGTACCACGCGGCGGCCTACAAGCATGTGCCCCTGATGGAGGGCTGCCCCCGTGAGGCGGTCCGGGTGAATGTGCTGGGCACGCGCACGGTGGCCGACCTGGCGGTGAAGCACGGGGTGGACAAGTTTGTGATGGTGTCGACCGACAAGGCGGTGAATCCCACCAGCGTGATGGGCGCGTCCAAGCGGATCGCCGAGATGTACGTGCAGGGCCTTGCCGGGGGCGGCACCCGTTTTGTGACCACCCGCTTTGGCAATGTGCTCGACTCCCAGGGCTCGGTGATCCCGGTATTCCGCAAACAAATCGAACGGGGCGGACCGGTCACGGTGACGCACCGCGACATCGCCCGCTACTTCATGCTGATCCCCGAGGCCTGCCAGCTGGTGCTGGAGGCGGGGGCCATGGGGGAGGGGGGCGACATCCTGGTGTTCGACATGGGCGAGCCGGTGCGCATCATGGACCTGGCCCGCAAGATGATCCGGCTGTCGGGGCTGGAGCCCGGGCGCGACATCCGCATCGAGGAAACCGGATTGCGGCCGGGAGAAAAGCTGTTCGAGGAGGTGCTCGATGCCCGGGAGGACGTGCTGCCCACCCACCATCCCAAGATCCTCAGGGCGCGCATCCGCCCGCCCGCCCGCGACTCCCTGCAGCAGCAGCTGGCGCAGCTTGAAGCCTCGGCAGGGGGGTCGGACGACTTCGCCCTGGTGGCCAAAATGAAGGAAATCGTGCCCGAATACAAGAGCCGCCATTCGGTGTATGAGGCGCTCGACAAACCCGCCCCAGGCACCCCCGGCCACCAGGCAACGGACGCTTCTGCGGGCACCGCCCCGCAGCCACCCGCCTCCCTGTAACCCCACCCCCCCTTCCCCCGTAAAAAAAACCAAAGGCCAACCGCCAAAAGCCAAAAGCCAAAAGCCAACAACCAAAAGCCAATCGCCAACCGCCAACCGCCATGGAAAAATACCGCCCCGACTCCGACCTGAAAAACCCGGCCAAGCCTTACGACAAAGAGTTCTTTCACAAGCTGCCGAAGACCGACCTGCACGTGCACCTGGACGGTTCCATGCGCATCGCCACCATCCTCGACATCGCCGAAAAGGAAGGGATCGACCTGGGCGCCGACACCGAGAAGAAGCTGATCAACAAGCTCGGGCCAGGCAAAATGCATGAGTCGCTCAACAAGTACCTGGAAGGCTTCGACCTGACCCTGAAGGTGATGCAGACGCCGGAATCGCTGTACCGGGCGGCTTACGAGCTGGCGGAGGACAACCACCGGGAGAATGTGCATTATTTTGAGGTGCGCTACTCGCCCATCCTGCATACCCAGAAAGGGCTTTCGCCGACAGTCATCCTGGATTCGGTGATCGAGGGCCTCAAGGATGCCGAGCGCGATTTCGGCATCAAGAGCGGGGTGATCGTATGCGGCATCCGCAACATCTCGCCCGAGGTGAGCCTGCGCATGGCCGAGCTGGCCGTGGCATTCAAGAACCGCGGGGTGGTGGGCTTCGACCTGGCAGGGGCTGAATACAATTACCCGGCCAAGGACCACCTGGAGGCCTTCAGCCTGATCTTGTCCAACAACATCAACGTGACCATCCACGCCGGCGAGGCATACGGTCCCGACAGCATCCACCAGGCCCTGCACTATTGCGGGGCGCACCGCATCGGCCACGGCACCCGGCTGAAGGAGGACGGCGACCTGCTCAACTACGTGAACGACCACCGCATCCCGCTGGAGATCTGCCTGTCGAGCAACATCCAGACCCAGGCCGCCAAGACCATGCAAAACCACCCTTTCAAATTCTACCTCGACCTGGGCATCCGCGTCACCCTCAACACCGACAACCGCCTGATCACCAAGACGAGCATGTCCGAAGAGTATGAGGTGGCCTACCGCGAGTTCAACCTGACGCCGCAGAACCTGCTCGATTTGGTTATCAACGGGGTGAAGTCGGCCTTCATCCCCTACGAATACAAGAAATGGTTCCTTCGCGACACCAAGCAGAAGGCCATCGACCTGATCAACGCCTACGGGGCGTAAGCCGGCTCTGAATCCACGGGGCAAGCCGGGACGCTGTGTTGCGTTCCGGCTTGTTTATTTTCGTCGGACGGGCCTGGCTTTTATTGCCCCGAAGCAATGACTATGACCGGCTGCAGGGCCGGGTGGTCATTTAATTCCTGCTGCAGCTCCAGGGCGCGCTCCCAGTCCTCCAGCGTGTCGGTCCGCAGCACATAGCGGTTGTCCGACTCGTAATGATCCAGGATGAGGTCGAACCCCAGGGCGGGGCCATGCTCCCGGATGAAGTCCGTGGCCGCCTCGTGGGTGAAAAACTGCCGCAGCTGCACATGGACCGGCCGGCCTGCGGGCAGGTCGTCCAGCCTGCGGCGGAAGGCCTCCGGCAGGCCGTTTTCCCGGAGGACGGCTTCCAGCCTCAGGGCCTCGTCCTCCGTCAGGGGCTCTGAGAACAAAAGGTACAGCCCCGTGCCGCGGTGGCGTTTGATGTACTGGGGCCTCGAAGTGATCTCCCCGGCCCGTTGCCGGGCCTGTACGGCCAGCTCGTAGGTGGGAAAAAGCCCGGTCTGGATATAGTGCGTGGCGGGGGCTTCCGGGGTAAGCCCCGCTTGCTCCGGTGCGGGCTCCTCTGCCGGTTCGGCGGGGCCCTGCTCCGGTCCTTCCGCTTTACGTTCTCCCACCACGATCACCACATCCAGGTTCTCCACGAAGTCGCCCTCGGCCAGGGCGCGGACTTCAAATCCGAGCGGTCCGCCTTCCTGGTAGCCCCCCAGGAATTCCAGCTGGGCGGGATCCACCTCCAGGGTGTAGCGTCCCGGGGGAAGCTCCATGGCGTAAAAGCTGCCGTCGAAGAAGTTGCGGATGGTCTCCCCGTATTCGTGACCGACCCCTTTCACGATCAGGCGCAGCCCGCCCTGCCCCTGACGCCTTCCGTCCCGTTCCACAAACACGGTGCCGTCGATGATGCCGGACTGGTAAAAGGGGATCTCGATGCGTTTGAAGTGATTGGGGTCGGTGATGAAGGAAAAGCGGTCTTTTGCCGGCACCAGGGTGGGGTTGGGCAGGGCGGCCCGGTTCACTTCCAGGTTGTAGCGGTAGTAGCTTTGCAGCTGGCTGAACCGCAGGATGCCGTCGCGTCCCAGGTGGGCCTTGGCCGAGCGGTCGAGCCGGACGGCCCGGTAGGGCAGGATCTCATCCCCTGCATCGTAGCTGCCCGAGTTGTTGTTGTCCACAAACAGGATCACGGAAGCCCCGGCCCGGCCTACTTGTTCGCGGTTGTCCAGCAGGACCCGCTCGGGCCGGTGATCCAGTCCGACGGAACCCCTGAGGTTTTGTCTCACGGCATAGGTCTCGTTGCGGTAGTCCACATGGGTGGCGCTGCGCACCGCGTTCAGGTCGACCGTAAACCCGAGCTGGACGATCGGCTGCCTTGCCAGGAAGTCATAGCCTCCTGCGACAATCAGCCGGCCTGTCTGGCGGATGCTGCGTGAGAGCTGCAGCTCGGCCCGGTCGATCTGTTCGTAAAACAGGTCGTAGCTGAGGCTGCCCCTCAGGAACATGCCGCGCGTGAATACGGGGGAGCCCGGGGTGCGCTGGAAGGTGTATGTCAGGCTGCTGCTGACCTGTCCCTGCCCCATGCTCTGGAGCTCATCCGATGCGTACAGCAGGTCCCGGTAGCCCAGCCTGGCCGTGGTCCGCCCAAATCGCATATTCACGTCGGTCCGGTACCGGGTGATGCTGTAATCGTCAAACAGGGTGTGTTCTCCGCTCAGCCGCAGCCCCATGCTGGTACGGCCCAACACGAAAGGGGTGTAAACATTGAAACCAAGTTCCGACCGGGCGCTTTGGTAGTTGTATCTCGAGGGTCCCGTAAAGTGGGTGTAGACCAGGTTGATGCTGCGGCTGGAGGGATACATCACGCTGGCTGTCGCACGGTAAAGGGCGTCCGGGGCGAGGTCCAGGTTGATCAGGTACTGGGAAAACAGCCTGGCGGACAGGCCTCCGTAGGTGAAGGGCGTGTTGCCCGTTTCTCCTTCCTCGTATTCCATGCCCACCTTGGCCGTCAGCCATCCCGTGAGCCCTACCGCTACATCCCCGTGGGCCATCCGCTGGCCGTCCAGGTTCCAGGAGTCCCCCCCCTGGAGCAGCCCGGCCTGGATGTTGTAGGCCACCTCTCCCGGGGGGAGGAAGGTAAAGGGGATCTGCAGCTGCCGGTCGATGCTGCGCACCTCCCCGGCAGGGGTGTAGATGTTGATGGTCAACCGGGAAGTTCCGTAGGTCAGCGGAAACTCAAACCGGTAGTATCCGGATGCATCGGCCCGCTGAAAGTCGATCAGGCGGTTGTTCAGGAAGAGCTCGACTTCGGAGTCGGGCTCGGTGGTGCCGTCCACCACATAGGCTTCGAAGAGGCGCCGCGGTTCGATGGGGTCGTTGGAGAAGGAGGCCCCGAGCAGGGCCCGTGGCTGGAGCCCTGTGGTGCTGAGCTGGCCGGCCATGAAGCTGGAAAACCACTGGCTGTCGCGCACCACATAGCGCCAGCGCAGGTTGCTGCTCCGGACCTGGTGGTTTTCATTATAGTAGGATCCGATGACGTTGCCCTGCAGGTCGCCCCCGAACAGTTCCACCCCCCCGGTCAGGGTATAATTCATGTTGGGGTTGTCCTGGGTGAACGTGCCGTTGAGGGTGTAATCCACGAAGCCCATGCCCATCACGCGGCGGTTCCTGGCGTACTCCAGGGGGTAGTAGGTGCGCGCCACCTCCCTGGTCTCCAGTCTTTGCCGGGCCCGCTCCCGCTCCTGGCGTTCCTCCACGGGCAGGGTCTGATCCGACTCCAGGGCCAGGGAGAGGTTGTTCAGGTTGACGGTGAAGCGCAGCCCGAACACCTCTTCAAAGACGAGGGGAGACAGGAAAAAGTCCAGCTCCCCGATGCGAAACGCCTCCGCCGTGTAATCGAAACGCCGGCCGCCCAGGCTGACCTGGTACTGGGCAAAGGAGATGCGGTAGGGGGTCTGTCCGTCCAGGTAGGTGCCCCCAAGGGAAAAATCGCCCGGACTGGCTTCATGGTGGATGTACAGCAGCCCGAACAGTTCTGTCACGGGCAGGAACATGTCTCCCCGGTCGTACAGGGCCGTGACGTAGACGTTCCCCACCCCGGGGTAGCGGAAGGTGAGCAGCACTTCCTCGGCCGTGGCGCTTTGGGCCTGCACGGGGTGAAAGCCTCCTGCAAGGCCCCCGGCCCAGAGGGCCAGGACCAGGATCAGCTGCTTGCAGGCTTGGAGTCGGATGGGTCTCAAGTCAATGGGTCAACAGATTTCCGGGGCTATTGGAGGGTGACCGAAATGGTTTCCGTGATTTTCGGGGCCTGCACCAGGTCGGTGGGCGACATGTCGGCGCGGCGGGTTTCAAAGACCAGCTCCGCACGGTATTCTCCGGGAGGCAGGTCGCTGACATCCATCTCCAGCCGGCGGATCTCTTCGAAATAGGCGGTGGTGGTGCTTTGGCGCTCCATGACCGGGTTGCCGGCTGCATCGAACAGGGTGGCCGTCATGCTGCCCACAAAGGGGGCGTTGCCGGTGCGCTGCAGGTGCGACAGCAATACCAGGGTCCCTTCCCTCTGGATGGCCTCGACCTTGTTGATGTTCAGCCCCGTATGGGCCTGCCCCTTGCGGTAAAAGGCGGCGATGACCTGCTCAAACCGGAAGGTGATGCGGGTGGTGATGCCTTCCTCGGCGGTGACATCGATCTCGGTGGCCTGGGGGTTGGCAAGCACCTTGACCCTTGTCCAGTAAACCCCGTCGGCAAAAGCTGCCGGCGGCCTTACCTGGAAACGCACCGTCTGCTGCTGGCGCGGTCCCAGCACGAAGGAACGGGGGAACGCACGGATATAGTCATTCAGGGCGAACTGTTCATAGGCCACGGAGTCCTGGTAATTCATCACCAGGTTGCCTTCCGCATCGGAGGAAGGGTAGCCGAAGGCGAATTCGATGGTGACCTCCTGGGGCTCGTCCGAGCGGTTGGATACGTAAAGGGTGCCCACATTGGTGGCATCGCTGATGAACACGGTGGAGGGGGCGATGGCGACCTGGGCTGTGGCCTGACGGGGGACCAGGGCAAATAACAGCAGGACGGGCAGGAGGGCGGTGAGGCGTTTCATGGGTGAAAATGCGTTGGTTGTGGACAAAAATACGGAAATTTTCTTTGGGGTGGGGCTGCAAAAAAGCCGGGCACTGGGGCCCGGCTTTTTGTATGGGTGGTGGGTGTATTAGTTGATCTCGGCGGTGAGGGTGAAAGTTCCCTCATAGGTTCCGGCATTGGCGCCGGTGGGAACCACCAGGCTTCCGCCGATGAGGAAGTAGTCGGCTTCGTTGGCGATGATCTCGCCGGCGGTGAAGGGTTCTCCCGTGGTGGCGCCTTCATCGGTGGTGCGGGCCACGGCCGGGGTATAGTCCAGTTCAAGGTCTTCAGTGCTGTGTGCCAGGGTGGTGTTGGTCCAGCTGATGTCGATGGAGGCGTACTGGGTGGCGGTCACGCTGAATTTACCCACGCTGACGGCTGCTCCGGAGACATTCTCATGCGCTCCTCCGACCACATCGAGTACGGCGGTGGCGTTCAGGGCAACGTCCCCGAAGTTGATGTCCTGGAGTTTTTCCACATCGAGTTCTACCACAACCTGCGCGGAGGCGGTTGCATTGACATTTTCCTGTGCGGTGGCGGCAGTGGTGAGGGCGGCGAGGATCAGGGCGGCGAAGATGGTTTTGAAGGTTTTCATTGTTCCGGGTTTTTTAGGTTTTATGTTTTTGTGTTGATTATTCGTTGTTGGTTACGCCTAAGTAAAAACAACCAACGTGCCAAAAACCATAAACACCACAATAACAACATAATACAAAATCACTTTAAGTAAAAATACGGAACAAATCTTCGGTTTTGAGGGGTTTTTTTGTAGGGGAGGGGCCTGCGGTTTTGCAAAAACGAAGGGCCTTGGTCATTCCGTGCCAGGGTGCCGGAGCAGGGTTTGGGAAGATGGGCCCCGGCAGCTCCGTGGGAAACAGGCAATGGCCTGGGCAAAATCCGGCAAATAAAAAAGCCGGGCACTGGGGCCCGGCTTTTTGTATGGGTGGTGGGTGTATTAGTTGATCTCGGCGGTGAGGGTGAAAGTTCCCTCATAGGTTCCGGCATTGGCGCCGGTGGGAACCACCAGGCTTCCGCCGATGAGGAAGTAGTCGGCTTCGTTGGCGATGATCTCGCCGGCGGTGAAGGGTTCTCCCGTGGTGGCGCCTTCATCGGTGGTGCGGGCCACGGCCGGGGTATAGTCCAGTTCAAGGTCTTCAGTGCTGTGTGCCAGGGTGGTGTTGGTCCAGCTGATGTCGATGGAGGCGTACTGGGTGGCGGTCACGCTGAATTTACCCACGCTGACGGCTGCTCCGGAGACATTCTCATGCGCTCCTCCGACCACATCGAGTACGGCGGTGGCGTTCAGGGCAACGTCCCCGAAGTTGATGTCCTGGAGTTTTTCCACATCGAGTTCTACCACAACCTGCGCGGAGGCGGTTGCATTGACATTTTCCTGTGCGGTGGCGGCAGTGGTGAGGGCGGCGAGGATCAGGGCGGCGAAGATGGTTTTGAAGGTTTTCATTGTTCCGGGTTTTTTAGGTTTTATGTTTTTGTGTTGATTATTCGTTGTTGGTTACGCCTAAGTAAAAACAACCAACGTGCCAAAAACCATAAACACCACAATAACAACATAATACAAAATCACTTTAAGTAAAAATACGGAACAAATCTTCGGTTTTGAGGGGTTTTTTTGTAGGGGAGGGGCCTGCGGTTTTGCAAAAACGAAGGGCCGGGAAGGGGCCTGTGCCGTTTGCGTCGGCCGCCTGTACAAAAAGAAGGACTTTCCGGATCAGTGCATCCGCCTGGGCCGGGAGGGCGAAACCATAACGTCCTATTCGTATTCGGTGGTAATGGTGATCACCCCTTCGTACACCCCGGGACGTACGTCTCCGGCAAAGGTGGCGCCGAACAGAAAAATGGTGGCTTCCACCTGTCCGTTTTCCGGACGCAGGCGGTCCACCAGCAGGCCTTCCCTGTTAAGAGGGAAGCGGGCCTGGTTTCCTTCAAAGGGGGTGGCCTGGTGGGCCCGTCGTGTGCCGTTGTTCAGGTAACCGGCCTGCACCTGGAAGGGGAGGCGGTTGTGTTCATCCAGCACCAGCTCTTCCGGGGCGTCGATGTTTACCAGCACGTTGACATTCTCCGCGGCCTGCACGGAAAATCGGCCCGAAAAATCATCACCCGGGCCCACCTGTACCCAGCCATAGTTAACAGGAATCTGTCCCATGCGCAGGTTGCGGGCTTCGGTGATGGCCACTTCGTTCTGGACGATCAGCTGCAGCTGCATGAACTGGGCGGTGGCCTGACCCGGAAGGAGCAAACAGAGGCCGGCCAGGAGCCATGGCAGGGCCCTGCGGCGGTGGGTGGATGGGGTGGTGTACCTTCTGTTTGTCATCTTTATCCCTTCTTGCAGGCCGGTCAACTCGCCGGCCCGTGATGTTTCGTCAGTAGCTGATGTCTATGTGGATATCTCCCAGGTAACTGCCTGCCTTCAGGGTCTCCCCGCCCAGCAGCAGGGTGCCGTAAATGATCAGGTAAGCCTTGGTCTTGGGGGGCGTGTAGCCTGCATGCGGTGGGGTGGGCGGCGGTCCGGGGGGTCCCCCGATCCGGCGGCGCATGGGGAAGGTGATGCTTTCTCCGGGCACCTCCACGGCCTGCCCTGCGGCTTCCACCGGGGTGGTGGCCCCGCGGTTTGAATAGGCCAGCCGGATGTTCACCGGGATGCCGGTTTCGGAATCCCCGTCACGGATAAGCCTGTTGCCTGCCGGAGGGATGATGGACACGGTGACATCAAGAAATTCCACCCCCTCTACCTCCAGCACCACGGCGCGGGGGTCGTTGAAGTTGATGAATACGGGCTCGTCTCCGGGCCGGACCTGTCCGAAATCAAGAACCTCTTCTCCGGAAAACCGGAGGTCCAGGTCGTATTGGCTGTAGTCACCGAAAGGGATGCGGGGGGGCTGTGCGCCCGTCATGGCCAGCTCGTGTCCTCCCATATGCCTGGTGATGCTGTAAGTCACCCGCGCATTCTGAGCATGGGTTTCCGGCACAAGCATTCCGCCGGCCGCCAGCAAGGCGGTCAGTAAAAATGCCGTGTATTTGCCAAATCCCCTCATCAGCTTCAGATATATTCTATTTCTATGGTAAACTCCCCTTCATAGCTGCCGGAAAGGGCGTTGCCCAGGTCCACACGCCCGCCGATCCAGAAGTAGAACTCCCCGCTTTCGTTGAAGCGGAGCTCCCGTTCCAGGCCATCGAGCAGCTCGGACTCCCTCTGGCTGTCCATGCCCAGTCCGCTGACTTCATAGTGGAAGGTCAGGCTGCCGGGGCCTTCGCGCCGGAACACCTCCCGCTCGGAGATGTAGCTCACGCGGATGGAGGCGTTGGGCTGCCCCAGGGCTTTCATGATGCCGGCCTCCGGGTCGAATACGGGATTGATGTACACCTGGTCTTCCTCCTGCAACTGGCTGGCCTGGATCAGGCTCATCTCGGCGATCGTGACCAGCTCGATGGGGGCGCCCACCACGGTGGCCGAAGCGGTGATGCTGATCTGCTGTCCGGAGGCATTTCCCTGTTGGGCAAAAACCTTTCCCGGAGGGATCGTCGCCAGTGCACAGAAAAACAACAACCCGGCCCTCCGCAGAAGCCCGGTCCATGACCGTGATATGTCGAGACGCATACGCATAATGAACTATCCAAAGGGATGCAATTGCTGTGCCAGCGGGGTTAAGGTGTTGAAGGCCTGATGTGTTTCAGGTGATGCCGTGGCCAGGAGCCAACGGACTCTTCGTTTTCGAAGACGGCCGTTCGGTCGGCGTTCCTTCAGAAACCGGAATCAGTCCTTATTCGGAAGGGTCCGCGGCCAGGGCTTCAATCTCCCCGACCAGGGCAGGGAAGCCTCCCATGGTGTCCCGGAGCGCTTCGAGGTCCAGGTTGTCTGCCTGGTGCTTCAGCTTGCCGGCATAGGCAGCCAGCCGGGCCACGCCGTGATCCCCGGCCAGGTCCGCCAGCTCCTCGGCAAAGGCTTCGATCTTGAACAGCACCCACTGGTCCTTGACCGACTCCCACCGGGGCAGGAAGTCGCTGCGGAGCTTTTCCAGGAGCTCGGGCAGTTTTTCCATCTTTTCCTTTGGCAGGGGGATGGCCCCTTCTGCTGCCCGGGTGGCTTCTTCCCGGGTTGTTGCCGGACCGGGATCCTGTATCTCAATACGGTGCTTCAGAAACTTTGACAGGACGTCCAGCAGGCTTTTGCGGCTTACCGGCTTGTAGAGGTGGCTGTCGAACAGGCCGGAGTGTTCGATCTTGCCGGTCTCGTTCATCAGGGCGGTGAAGGCCACCAGGGGCATGGCCTTGTGTTCGGGTTGCCTGCGGATGGCTTTTGCCAGCCCGAACCCGTCCATGCCCGGCATCAGGATGTCGATCAGGGCCAGGTCGGGCCGGTGGTCTTTCAGCAGCTCCAGCGCCTTTTCCCCGCTCTCTGCCGTCAGTGTTTTCAACCCCAGCAACTCCATGTTCACTTCCAGCATCTCGATATTGGCCGGGGCGTCATCGACGATCAGGATGGTGGCCTCGCCGAACCGGATGGCTCCTTTATTGTCTGAATGAGCCAGGGCCGGTGCCGGTTTGCGGGTGACCTCCACCCCGGGCAGAACCACGGTAAAGGTGCTTCCCTTGCCAACTTCGCTTTCCAGCAGGATCTCGCCGTTCATCTTTTCAATGAGCCGTTGGGAGATGGGCAGGCCCAGCCCGGTGCCGCCGTATTGGCGGTCCGACTGACCGCTTTGCTGGTAGAAGGGTTTGAAAATCTGCTCCTGCTGGTCTGGCGGGATGCCGATGCCGGTGTCTTTGACCCAGATGCGCAAGGCTCCCTTGTTGTCTTCCTTCCCGGCAAAATCCACGCCGATCTCGATGCTGCCCTTGTGGGTGAACTTGACCGCATTGCCCACCAGGTTGAACACGACCTGTTTGATGCGGATCTCGTCGAGCAGGAGGGTTTCCGGAAAGTTTTCGTGTGATTGGAGCTTCAGCGTCAGT
Source organism: uncultured Bacteroidales bacterium (assembly GCA_964477035.1). GTDB lineage: Bacteria > Bacteroidota > Bacteroidia > Bacteroidales > UBA7960 > SLSG01. The sequence goes on along the minus strand of CAYZCW010000013.1, from coordinate 48,118 downwards.
CCCTTGGCCCCGGCTTTTTGCTCAAAGAGCAGCCGGATGTCTTCCAGATGCCGGCGCAGGTTCACCGGGTGGGGGGTGATCTCCAACATGCCGGCTTCGATCTTGGACAGGTCGAGGATGTCGTTCAGCAGCCCAAGCAGCAGGTTGCCGCTCGACACGACCGAGCTGAGCATTTTCTTGTTTTCCGGGGAAGTAAGCCGGTGGTACAGGGCTTCGCTGAAGCCCAGGATGGCGTTCATGGGGGTGCGGATCTCATGGCTCATATTGGCCAGGAATTCACTCTTGGCCCGGTTGGCCGCTACGGCCTCCTCCTTCACCCTTTCCAGCTCTTCCAGGGCCTGGATGCGTTCATTGATGTTGCGTCCGATGCCGACCAGTCCGACGACCTCCCCCTGCTCATTGCGCAGGGGCGTCTTGGAGGTGAGCAGCCAGTGGACCTCCCCGTTGGGGCTGACAATCCTTTCCTCCCGGTTGAGGATGGTTTCGCCCCTGCGCAGGACCTTCAGATCGTCCTCTTCGAACTGCTCCGCCTCCTCCGGGGGGTAGAGTTCCCGGTCGGTCTTGCCGATCACCTCCTCCTCCGTCCTTCCCAGGATCTCGAGCTCGGCCTTGTTGGCAAGGACCTTGCGAAGCTGCGGGTCCTTGACGTAGACCGCGTCGGGGATGTTGTCGATAACGGTGCGCATCAGGATGCGCTCCCGGGCCAGCTCCTCCTGGTTTCTCTTGCTGTCGGTGATGTCATGCACGATGGTAAACAAGAGCTTCTTGTCGCCCACGGCCACCGGTCCGGCATGGACCTCCACATCGCGGACCTCGCCCGAGGCGATCTGGTGATGGAGGTTGAATACGGTTTTTTCCCCCCTGAGGACGGCCTGCATCTCCTCTTCATGGGTTTTGCGGTCCATCGCATTGATTTCGCGCACGTTCATGCCTGTCAGCCGCTCCTGGGGCCAGCCATAGAAGCTGACGGCCCTCCGGTTGACATCCACGATCTTTCCGGTATCGGGATCGATGAGCATGTGCACGGCCGCGCTGTTCTCGAAGACCTGCCTGAAACGCTCCTCGCTGGCAGAAAGCTGGCTGATCAGGGATTCCTGGGACTCTGCCCCGCGAAACAGCAGGCAGAGCAACAGGGTACTCAATGGATAGATCGTCATCACGGGCAGGAAGATGATCCGGGCCACCTCAAAAGTCAGCGGTCCCGGCAAGGCCACCGAGTAGGTCAACATGGCCACATGGACCAGGAAGCCCAGGGCCAGGAAGGAACGGCCCTTGCTGGCCCATTGGTATTGCCTGCGAAAGAAATACAGCCCCGTGCCGAACAATCCGGAGGTCAGAATGACCAACACCCCCATCACGACACCATCTCCCCCGCTGTAGATACGGTAGGCTCCGGCCACGCCGGCTGCGATGGCTGCGGGGACCGGACCGCCGAAGACACCCGCCACGCTCAGCACGACGGACCGGCCGTCGAAAAATACCCCTTCGGCAAGGGGTACCGCATTGAGCATGCCCACGATGGCCACGGCCCCGTAAAGGAAGCCCGACAGGATCCTGAACCGGAAGGAGTTGTGCTTAAACCAGCGGATCAGGAAACTGTGCACCACGCTCAGGGCCACCAGCAGGGTGATGTTGTTGAGCAGGGGGGTGAAGATCAATTCAGTTGATTCCATATTTCTGCATTCTGCGGTACAGGGCGTTCCACTCCAGGTTCAGCAGCTTGGCTGCCTCGTTTTTGTTGAAGTTGGTGGCTTCCAGGGCGCGCAAGATGGTGTTCTTTTCGATTTCCCGGAGGTCATAAACCGGTTCGGCCTCCTCAGCCCCGCCCCCGGTGCGGGATGCTTTCCCGCCGGCTGGGTCTGCCGCACTGTCTGTGGCCATCGTGCCTCCGGCCCTTTGTTCCGTTTCTGCTTTTTTCCCGGTGGCTGTGTTCCCCGCACCGCCAGCCGGCACTGCCGCCGGTCCGTGTGCCCTGACCATATCGGGGAAGTTGTTCGGGAGCAGTTCCTTGCCCTCACAGATGATCACGGCCCGCTCCATCAGGTTGCGCAGCTCGCGGATGTTGCCCGGGAAGGGGTACTGCCTGAGCATTTCCATGACGGCCGGATGCACCCTGCCGATGCTTTTCCCCATCTTTTTGACCATGTTGTGGAAGAAGAACTCCGCCAGCAGGGGAATGTCCTCCTTGCGGTCGCGCAAAGGGGGGATGAAGATGGTGAAGGTGCTCAGCCGGTAATACAGGTCGGCACGGAAGTTTTTGCCGGAACTCATTTCTTCGACCGTTTTGTTGGTGGCGGCCACGATGCGGATGTCGAACGACTGTTCCTTCTGGGTGCCGACCCGGGTGTATTTGCGGTCTTCCAGCACGCGCAGCAGCTTCACCTGCAGGGAAGGCTCCATCTCCCCGATCTCGTCGAAGAACAGGGTCCCTTTGTTGGCCACCTCGAACCAGCCTGCCTTGTCGGCGACGGCCCCGGTAAAGCTTCCCTTTTTATGCCCGAAGAACTCGCTTTCGAACAGAGACTCCGGCACGGCCGACATGTTGACGGCCCCGAACACCTCGTCCTTGCGGGCGCTCAACTGGTGGATGCCGCGGGCCACCAGTTCCTTGCCCGTGCCGCTCTCCCCCAGGATCAGCACCGAGGTGTCCTGCGTCCGGGCCACCATCTGCATCTGCTTTTTGATCTCCTCGATGCCCGCGGTCTTGCCCACGATGGTGTCGCCGATCTTCTCGTTGATGACGGTTTGCAGGTAGCGTGTCTGGCTGCGGGCGGCTTTGAGGCTGGCGTTCAGCTCGGCGAACTTTTTGGTCCGTTCGATGGCCACCCAGAGGTCTTCCGCCTTGAACGGCTTTTTGAAGTAATCCACGGCCCCCTGCCGCAAGGCCCCGATCACCGTGTCCATATTGCCTTCGGAGCTGATCATGATGACCTCCACATCGGGGTGTTCTTCCTTGACCCGGGCAAGGACCTCCAGCCCGTTCATCTCGGGCATGACAAAGTCGGAGATCAACACATCGACCGCCTCTTTTTTCAGGATGTCAAACGCGGACGAGGGCTTTTCGGCCACCATCACGTTGGTTTTCTCCTTGAGCATGGAGCGCAGCAGGTTGCGGATGATGGGGTCATCGTCCAGTACCAGGATGTTGAGTTGCTTGTCCATTGTCAGGTTCTTTGGAATGCCAATGCATCCGACGATAATAAAACCACTATTCGGCCGGCAGGGTGACGATAAAGCGGGTTCCTTTGCCCACCTTGCTTTCCACTTCCAGGGTGCCTTTGTTGCGCCTTACGAAGTCGCGTACCAGGATGAGTCCGAGTCCGCTGCCCTTCTCGTTCTGGGTTCCCGGGGTGGTGAAGCCGCCCTCCTCCCCGAAGAGTTTCCGGAGGTTGTCTTCCGGGATGCCCACCCCGGTGTCCCTGACCTGCAGCTGGACCTCCCCGCCCCGGCGCTTGCCGGAGACAATCACCGATCCGTTGTCGGGGGTGAACTTGATGGCGTTGGACACCAGGTTCTGCAGGATGCTTTGCAGCATCATGTTGTCGGCGAAGCAATGAAGCTCGTCTTCCACCAGCAGTTCGAGTGCAATGTTTTTCTTTTTGGCGTTCGGTCCCAGATGCCGTATGATGTTGTAAGCCAGTTCCTGCAGGTTGATCCGTTCCGGCACGCAATCCAGGTCGCCCGTCTGGGCGCGCGTCCAACGGAGCAGGTTTTCCAGGAGGGCATAGGTTTCCTTGGTGGAGGCGCTCAGGCTCTGCAGGATCTCGTTGTACTCCTCGCTGTCCGGCTTCAGGTAGCCTTCGGCGATGGACGACAGCAGCATGGAGATATTGGCAAAGGGCGACTTGATGTCATGCGCGATCACGGAGTACAGCCGGTCCTTGGTTTTCTGGATCTTCATGATCTGCTGCGCCTGCTCCATGATCTGTTTTTTGGCGTGGGCCAGGTCGATCTGGTTTTGCACCCTGGCCAGCAGCTCTTCCTTCTGGAAGGGTTTGGTGATGTAGTCGACCCCTCCCGCCCTGAACCCTTCAACAATGTCGGCGGTTTCTGTCTTGGCCGTCAGGAAGATGACGGGGATCTCACGGAACAGCTCATTGGATTTGAGGTTCCTGCAAAGGGTGTACCCATCGGTGCCGGGCATCATGATGTCGAGCAGCACAAGGTCAATCTTATTGTCGGACAGGATCTTAACGGCATCATCCGCGTTCAGGGACAAGGCGATGCGGTAGCCTTTTTCTTTAAGAAAATTGCTGACCACCTTGAGGTTTTCCTTGTTGTCATCCACCACGAGAACCGAAAACCGGGTGTTGTCTTTTGGATCCATGGGGTCTTTGGTTTTTAGCCTGTTATGCGAAGCAAAAGTACTCTTTGTTTTGTCAAAAACGAAGCTTTACGTATTAAAACCTATCCCGCCCTGCCACCAGGTCCGGAAAGCGGGCCAGTTGCTCCCGCAGCTCCTCCAGTTCCAGGTTCTCTGCCAGCCCATCCAGGTGGGCTGCGTAAGCCGCGAAGCTTTCCGACTCGTGAAGGCGCGCCGTTTCGGCCAGACGCTGAGAAAAGGCTTCGATCTTAAAGATCACCAGCTGGTTCTGAATTTTCTGCCATTCGGGCAGGAAGTTTTCATTGAGCAGGGCAAGCAGGGCAGGCAGTTTTTCCGGATTGTCCTTTCCGGAAGCCGGGCCGTGCCGGCGGACCGTCGCGGGGGCTTCCGGCACTGCCCTGCCGTCCCCGTCTCCCGGCATCATCCCGTCCTTCCCGTTGTCCGGGCCGGTCCCTGCTTCACTGCCCGTGCGGCTGTCCTTTTCTGTGGGGGCCGGTCCCTGCATGACTTGTGGGATCCTTACCCGGAAGACGGACCCTTTCCCCGGCTCGCTCTCCACGGTGAGCTCCCCGTGCATCTTCTCGATCAGCCGCCGGGAGATGGACAGCCCCAGCCCGCTGCCCCCATACTCCCGGGTCAGCTGGCCCTCTTGCTGGTTGAAGGCATCGAAGATCCGACTCAACTGGTCCGGGGCGATCCCGATGCCGGTATCCTCCACCCGGATCAGCAACTCCCCGGTTTGCAGGGAGTCCGGACGGTAGTCGATGACCAGCCGGATGCTGCCCTTGTGGGTAAACTTGACGGCATTGCCTACCAGGTTGAAAAACACCTGCCGGATGCGCATTTCATCCAGCATGAGTGTGTCGGGGAAGTCTTCCGAAAGGCGCACCTCCAGGCGCAGCCCTTTTTTCGCGGCGGCATCTTCGAACAGGGTCCGGATATCGCCGGCAATGGTTGCCAGGCTGATGAACTGGGGCCGGATCACCAGCTGTCCGGCCTCGATCTTGGACAAATCCAGGATGTCATTGAGCAGCGACATGAGCAGCTTTCCGCTGGAGGAGACCGATTCGATCATTTTTTTGTGGGCAGGGTTTTCCAGGCGGTGGGACAGGGCCTCGGTGAACCCCAGGATGGCGTTCATCGGGGTGCGGATCTCGTGGCTCATATTGGCCAGGAACTCACTTTTGGCTCGGTTGGCGTGTTCGGCCTGTTGCTTGGCCCGGATCAGGGCTGCCTCGGTCCGCTTCAGGTCCGTGATGTCCTTGAATGACAGGATGTAGCCCAGCAGCTTGTGGCGGTTGCTGTAAACGGGGCTTTTTTCCATGATATAGGTGGCCGCATCTTCCCCTTGCGGCCGGGAGGGCATGGCTTTTCCCTTCATGGACAGGACTTCCTTGTCCTTGTCTGAGTTCAGGAACTCGTTCACCATCGGATGGGCCTGAAAAAAAAGGGCGGCAGGCATCCCCGAGGCCTGGTGGTTTGTTTCTCCGAACAGTTGCGCCCCCTGCGCATTGAAATCGATCACCCGGCGGCTGGTGTCGGTCACCACCATGGCATCGTGCAGGTTTTCAAACACATGCTCCCGGGCGATGGGTACCAGATCGAACAAGCCGTAACGGTAGATGCCGATGGCCACAAGGGCTCCGAACAGGGAGAAAAAAACGGGGGAGAGGTCAAGCCCCAGGTAGCTGCCCCCCGTCAGATAGAACAGGTGCCCGAACCAGGGAGCCAGGGAGGCCGTCAGCAGGATCACGGCCTGCACGCGAAACGGGGTGGTGGCGAATATCAGGTGGCGGATCATCAGGGCCACCACCACCAGCATGACCAGGTTGATGTAAGCCACCTGGACCCAGTACCACATGCCCGGGACGATGTCCAGGACCAGGAGCCCGAATGCCTGGGTCGCGGAAACCTGCTGATAAATCAGGCCGTGGGCTTCGTCGGTGAACTTCAGCACCAGGGTGGTGGCCGGAATGATCCAGGGCACGACCGCCCGCCATTGACGCAACTGGTAGCCCAGGCCGGTGAACTGCAGACCGAAAACCAGTGCCAGCGCCGGGATGGAAGCAATGCCGATGTATTGCAGCCGGCTCCAGAACAGGGCCGCTTCCAGGTCGTGGCTGATGACTTCCAGTCCGTAGAAGGTGGCGTAGATGCTGATGGCGATGCAGAGCCAGGCATAGGCCCTGGTCCCGCTGTGCCTGGGTTTGCGGAATGCAAACAGGGCCAGCAGCAGCATGAAGGCACCCACGGTAAACTGCATGATGACGAAAGCCAGGGAGGTCGGGGTAAGGACTTGAAGTAAAGCCATGGGGCAAAAAAATGGTTAGGCAAATATAGGGCTTGAACCGGCAAAAAAAAAGCCTCCCTGTCCGGGAAGCTTTGTCAAGATCAATGGACTGCTGGGGCCGGTTTTTCAGCTTCCGAAAACGAGGGCCCGGGTGAGCATCTGCTCCAGGCCTTCCTTGAGCTCGTCCGGACTGAATGGTTTGATGATGTAGCCGGAAATCCCGGAGGCGCTGAGGGCCTCCCTGTCTTTGTGGCGGTCGATGTTGGACAGCACGATGACCGGGATGTTCTTGTATTTGGCGTCGTTTTTCAGACGGGATATCAACTGAAATCCGTCCAGGCGGGGCATCATCAGGTCCGTGACGATGGCATCGGGGATGAGTCCGTGTTCCAGATAGGCCAGGGCTTCCATGCCGTCCTGGGCCGTGGTGACGTCAAACTTTTCCGACAAAAACAACTTGACCAGTGCGCGGAACTCTTTGATGTCGTCGATGAGCAGTACTTTCTTTTTCATGATCTGCCGGGCTTTTGGCTCCCTTCAGAAATGGAGAAGATTCCTCGTTTTCGAAAGGAGGCAACATGTGCCATAATTAAACGCAATTCGTATGCCAGTAGTTTTAAAATTCATATTATGAGCCTGATGCAATGACAATCCTGCCGGGTGCTGGTGCGGATTCTTCGTTTTTGAAGGGCCATTTTCCGGGGGGCTGCCGGTCTTTCATTCCAATCCCGGGCCGGGGCCCGTTCAGGGTTTCGCGAAGACTCCCATGGCCCCTATCTCAGCAGGGACATCTTCACGGTCTCCACCCTGCCGGGGGTGCGCATCACGGCGATGTAGATGCCGCCCGGCAGGCGGTTGGGGGTCCACTCCACAGTGGTGGTGCCAGCCTCATAGACCCCGTCGGCCAGCCGGGCCACCCTGCGTCCCTGCAGGTCGAACACCTCCAGGCTGACCTGCTGCGCCTCAGGCAGGCTGAAACGCAGGGTCGTTCCGTACGCGAACGGGTTGGGAAAATTGGGCTGCAACTGCGCCTCGTGGGGAATGTATTCCGGTTCTTCCGCTTCCGTGCCATGGGGGTTGATCACCACCGTGAAACGAGGGGCGTGGGGAGACGCCTTGGCCACCGGGCCGGCCTTTGCCATCACGTGCAGGGGCAGTCGGGGCGCCGGTTGGGATTCCTTGTTTCCGTCGGATGGAAATGCGGCCTTCGCCCCGCCTCCCTGCAGATGGACCGTGCCTGCCGCGGCGGTCCCGGTGATCTGTGCCGTGGGCTGGTTGTACGGAGCCCCGGGTGCGATGTCGAAGGCATAGCCGGCATGCTTCTTCATGGAGGTGGCCGTCTTCAGCTCATGGTCCATCAGGGTGAGGGTCCATTCTTCGGGCAAGGCCTCCAGTTGGTGCCATTCAAGCAGGTACTGTCCGCTTATGGGGGCCTGTGGACCGGCCTGTCCGCCCACATACAAGGGCAGGGTCACTGTCTGGTCCAGTTCCTTCGGCAGGTTGTTGATCACCAGCGGCAGGCTGGTCGCCGGGCTGATCGTGTAGAGCTTCAGGAAGGTGTCTCCCAGTGGCTGCAGGCGGTAGGCATCCCAGGGGTCTTCCCCCGGTTGTCCCTGTTCCGTGAAGGTGAACCGGGCGATGGCCAGCAGGCTGTCTTTGCGCAGCTCCATGCGGAGGATGGCTGGGTCATGCGCCTCCAGGGAGGTGTCCTGCTGTTTGCCTTGAAGGCTTCCCCCCAGCCCCTTGGCCGCCGGGTGCATCCGCAGCACCGGGGCGGGGGCCTCCGCCCTGACCCAGAATGCCTGGAAGGGGGCGATGAAGGAGGTGCCGCTGCCGGTAAAGCCGTTGTAAACGAGGTAATCCCCCATGCCGGGATCCCAGACATAGATGGTGTTGCCGATGCCCGATTTGTCCCATCCGCCCGAAGCGTCCCAGTCGACCGAGGCAGTGGACGGGTTGGCAACCAGGTTCCACCCCTGGTTCAACTCCATGATCTCGCTGTTGCTGTCGCTGACACCCGCCTCGCGGGGATTGAAGGTCAGCCCGAAATCGAAGGAACTGCTTCCTTCCGCGTGTTCCGCTCCCGTGGCGTCCATGACCCGGGGCAGGGCGTCGGAATAGCTGCCGCCGCCGGGCATCCCGGCCCCGTCAAAGACAAAGAAAAAATATCCCTTGCCGCCCGGCACCGGGTCCGACAGGGACGCCGGGGTGCGCCAGGCCTCGTTGGTGGTGCCGGCATGCGACTCATCGAACCACAACACATTGGGCTGCAGGGCAGGGAACTGGCTGCCATCAAACCCCTGGGTGACGAACCCGCCGCTGAAGAGGTCAGCGAACGTGGTTTGTACGGGAGAGGAGATCATGCGCCAGCCCTGGCTGCCGGACAGCGCCACCTGCATGCGCAGGTTTCCTGCGTTGCGGACAACCTGGGAGGCCGCCAGGCTGGCCCCGGGAGGCAGGCTCAGCAGGCCTTCCTGCAGGGAGAGCAGGCCGGTGATCCGGTGGCCGGAGAGGGCCGTCACGCCCTGGGCGTTGTCGATGGTCAGATGATGGACCGTTTCAGGCAGGGCCGTGCCGGTCAGCTGCGGCTGGCTGCCGTTGTACACATAGGTGGCCTGGCCGCTGAAATGCCTGCCGGCGGTCTGTACGTTGCCGGAAGAGCCGGCCTGGCTGATGCCGCCGGGGGCGCCGATCTGGAGGACCCCGTCGCTCGCCAGGGAAAAGCTCCCCGGACCCGCCACCACATGGGCTCCCATGGAAAGGGTCCCTCCGTCATACACGGTGATGCCTTCGTTGGTGGTGGTGCTGCCGTTCAGGGCCACCACATGGCTGCTGCCCACATACACCGGGTCGTTGGGTTCGGGAGTGCGCGCAGCAGGCGTTCCGTCATGGCCGGTGCGGGACCAGGTGGATGGCTCCTCCCAGGCCCCTGATTGCCGGCTGTAAAAAGGGCCTCCCGCATCTTCTGAGATGGCCGTAAAGTCCTGCCCATGGATTCTCGGGTTGCTGTTATGGTGGTAATCGACCGTTCGCTGGACTGGCGAAAAAGCATACCCGGAAAAGGATGGGGTGATCCGGATGGTCAGTCCCCCGCTGCCCATCCCGGTGATGACATAGGCTCCCGAGCTGTTGGTGGAAACGGCCTGGTTGTAATCCCCGCTGGCCGTGACCGTCACGCCTTCCACGGCCTGCCCCGATTCATCGAGGATGGTGCCCGTGATGAAACGGTTGGACGGATCCAGGGCGATGAAGTCCCTGCCGGTCAGGTCTTGCTGTATGTTGGACTCGATCACGTAGGGGGGCGAAAAATCAAAACTGCTGTAGGAGGGCGTCAGGGTGAGGCTGGCTCCCTCAGGGATCCCCTCCAGCAAATACTGGCCGGAGGCATTGGTGGTGGCCGGACCCGGGGGGTTGCCCATGCCCGTCACGGAGATCACCGCCCCGGACCTGGGGGTGCCGTCTTCGTTCTGTACGGTACCGGCAATGCTGTAGGTCACGGTGGATTCCAGCGCGGTGAAATCGAGGCCGGAAAGGTTCTCCGACAGGGGTCCGGGGATGGTGCGGCTGGCCGGTTCAAAGGAAAAGCCGGGGAGGCCGGGGACAAGGGTGATGTTCTGCCCTCCTGCGGGGATTCCCGCCACCAGGTATTGTCCCGAAGCATCGGTGATGACATCGGGATAGCCGCCCGAAACCTGCAGGCTGACCCCCTCCACCGGCTGCCCCTGGGCATCGGTGATGGTTCCAGAAAGGGAATAGGTGGTCCCCAGCACATAGGTGACCACGATCCTTCCCGGTGCCCCGCTGCCCGGGGTGCCACCTCCGCCCGGACCATTTTTCCCGGCGCCTCCGCCCCCGGGTGAGGAGCCCGGTGCTCCGCCGCTGTTGTTGCCTTCACTGAGGATGCTGCCGCCGTTGCCGCCCCCGGGGGGAGCGATCCCGCCGACATGGGCGTTGGCGTTCCTTCCGGCTTCACCGGATCCGGCCGAGGAGCCGCCCCCGCCTCCGACGTTGCCGCTGGCGTTCGCCCCGTTGCCACCGGGGTAGACCACCTGTCCGGTTCCCCCGCTGCCACCGGCGCCCCCGCTGCTTCCGCTGCCGGCCCTGCCGCCATCGGCACGGACCAGGTTGTTGCCGAAGGTGGAAGCGCCCCCGGCCGATCCCGGACCGCCCCCGGTGCCAACAGTAAAGGAGTAGCTGGTCCCGGCCGTCAGCCCGGTGAGGGTGCTGCGCGCATAGGCCCCACCGCCGCCTCCGCCGCGGCCGCCATTGCCGGAAGCCCCGCCGCCGCCTCCGCCCCAAACCTCTACAATGATCTCGGTCACGCCCGAAGGGACCGTAAAGGTGCCGTATGTGGTGAAGGTCTCGGAAACCTGCTGTGCCTGTCCGAAAAGGGGCCATCCCCACAGACAAAACAGGGCCACCCACAGCAGGGGCCTACGCCGGCCGGCGGGGCCGGGGCCGTCGTGTGACCGGCTCCGGAAGATGTATTTGGTATGCAATATGTTTTTAGCCATAGACATGCCGTGGTCCGGGAAGCCCTCCGTCGGCCAATCAAGGCCGCAGTCCACCCGCAGGCTTTGAAAGCTTACGTAAATATAACTATTATACGGATTCCTTCCCCAATGGGTTTGCAAAAACCACACCGCCCTGGTTAATATGCACAAGAACAGGGGATTCGTTGATTTCGGAAAACACGTATCCTGAAGGCTTCTTCGTTTTCGAAGACCGCCCGGCAGGCTCCCGCCTGCTTCCGGATTTCAAGCCTTGCCGCCGGCCGGGGTGCTCCCTGTCTGCCCGCGGGGGCGGATCCTGTGGTCTGCTACTTCCCGGGCTGGCCGCCGGCCTTAAGGATTTCCCCGGCCCCGAAGCCGGGTCACGGACTTCTTACTTCCCGGTTTTGTCACCGGCCGGATCCTCCTCCCCGTAATAGCCCTGCCCGTAGCCATAGCCATAGCCATAGCCCGCGCCATAGCCGTAACCCAGCTTGCTCATCTTCACATCGTTGATCTCCACGCAGAGGTTTTTGGTCTTGACCTTCTGCGACATGTCCCGGATGAAATCCAGGGCGGAGCGGTGGGTGAAGCGCTGGCGGATCACGAAGAGGCCCAGGTCTGCCACGCGAAGCAGGGCCTGGCCGTCCGACACCAGCCCCAGGGGCGGGGTGTCGACCACGATGTAATCGAACTGGTTCTTCAGCGCCTCGAGCAATTTAAGCATGGCCGGCCCTTCCAGCAGCTCTGCCGGGTTGGGGGGCACCGGCCCGGAGGCGATGACAAACAGGTGGGGGTCCTGGGTGGCGGGCTGCAGGATGTCCTCCAGGCTGCTTTTCCCGATCAGGTAATTCGACAATCCCGGCTCGCGAGGGAGTTTGAAGTCGTTGAATATCTTGGGCTTGCGCATGTCGCCCCCGAGCAGCACGGTGCGCTTGCCCGAGAGGGCGATGGCCGAGGCCAGGTTGATCGCGGTGAAGGTCTTGCCTTCCATGGAGCGGGTGGAAGTCACCACGATGATCTTGCTCTTCTCCTCCGTGGCAAAGAACTGCAGGTTGGAACGCATGGTGCGGAAGGCTTCCAGGATGGGCGAGCGGGGGTAGTCGAACACCACCAGGTTCACCTCCTGCTTGCGCCTGCTGTAGTCATGGTGCGGGATGACCCCCAGAATAGGCAGGTCCAGCGCGTCGGTCACCTCCTGCTTGTCGATGATGCGGGTGTTGAAGAAGTCGCGCAGCAGCAGGAAGGAGAAAGGCAGGGCCAGTCCGAGGACCAGCGCGATGGCGTAGTTCAGGGTGCGCTTGGGGGCCACGGCCCCGATGAAACGGGCTGGGTCCACGATCTTGTGGTCGGGGATGTTGGATGCCAGGGCGATGCCTGCCTCGGCCCGCTTTTCGAGCAGGAAGTTGTAGGTGGCATCGTTCAGGTTGAACATGCGCTGGATGCTGATCAGCTCCCGCTCGGTCTGGGGCAGCTCGTTGATGCGCCGTTCGATCTGGCGGATGCGGCTGTTCAGGTCGCGGATCATGATGTCGGAGGCGGCCTTGATGCTGGTGATGTTTTCTTCGAGCGAGCGCTTCGCCTGCATGATGTTCAGGTCGATCGTCTGGATGCTCGGGCTCAGCCCGGTGGTGGTCAGCTGCAGGCGGGCCCGCTCGGCGTGCAGCTTGCTCAGTTCGACCAACAGGTTGTTCAGCACGGGGTCGTCGATGCCCAGGGCCGAGGGACCGAATACCTCGCTGAAGTCTTTTTCCTCACGCACGTACTCCAGCAGGTAGTCGTAGTACTGCCGCTTCACATTCTCCACGGCCCGTTGCTTGTCCAGGGTCTGCAGCTCGGTGAGCAACTGGTTGGCCAGGAAGCTGACGTCCATGAGCTGGTGCTGCTGCCGGAAGTCCTGCAGGTTGCTTTCGGCCAGAAACAGGCTGTCGGTGGTGATGGCGATCTGTTCGTCAATAAAATAAATGGTGTTACGGGCGGTCTGGTTCTTCTCGTTCAGCCCCTGCTGGATATAGGTGCTTGTCAGGGTGTTGATAAAGTCCAGGGCCCGCTGCAGGTGCGTGGCCTCGAAGGTGACCTCCACGATGGAGAACCCCTGTCCCATGGGATCGACGCTCAGCCCGGAAAGGTACCTGTCGGCGATCCGGGTGGGGTCGTGGATGGAGAACAGGAAGGTGCTGCCGGGATGCTCCTGCGGGTCGAACGGCATGCGCAGCTCCAGGTAAAAGGAATGTTCTTCCCCGCTCAGTTCCTCCCCGTAGGACAGCAGGGTGGATTCCCGGAACAGTCCGTTGTTGCCCGTGCGGGCCTCCAGGCGGTAGGTGTTGGCATCGACCATGGTCACCATGAAGGCCTCATCAAAGGGCTGCGGATGTTCCTTGTCCCACACCACCCGGAACGGGGCATGGTGGTAAACCTCCCGTTTCAGCATGGAGCCCAGGTAGCGGCTGGTGGCGTAGTACGACACCCCCAGGTCCATCGACCGGATCACGCTGTCCACCAGGGAGTAGGACGATAAAATGGCCGTTTCGTTGAACCAGTTGCTGCGGGACGAAAACACGTCCAGCTCGCCCAGAAAGGGCAGGATATTGCGGTCTTCGCGTATGAGCACGGTGGACTTCACCCGGTAGACCGGCTCCGAATAGCGGTTGTACAGGTGGGCGGCCGCCACCGCCACAAACAGGCAGATGGCAAACACATACCAGTAGGGGAGGTATTTGAAAAACAGTTTCTTCAGGTCGATGCTTTCCTCTTGAAAATGGTCCTGCTTCATGCGTTTTCAGGGATTGGTGGGGGTCCTACCGGAGGAAGTTGATTAACAGCAAGGTGGTGGATATGGCCGAGAACAGCACGGCGAACGGAAACTGGGCAAACCCGAGCCGCTTTACCGTATGGGGCTCCACATACACCAGGTCGCCGGGCTGCAGGTAATAATAGTCGGATGTGACGGCCCCCCGGTCGGTGATGTCCAGGGTGGAAAACTGCACGCCCTCGGAGGTGCGCCTCACGATATTGACCCGGCGGTTGCCGTAATCGGTCAGATCGCCCGCCAGCCCGATGGCATCCATGATGGTGAACTCGTTGTCGAACACGTAGTAGTTGCCGGGCCGGCGGACCTCCCCCAGGACGGTCACGGAAAAATTGACCAGCTTCACCGAGACGGTGGACCCGATCAGGTATTCATCCACTTCCTCCTGTATCGCGGCGCGGGCCTCGTCGAGGCTCTTTCCGGCGACCTCCACCTCCCCGACCACCGGGATCTGCACCCGCCCGTCTTCGTTCACGGTATACCCGTAAATATACAGGTTCAGGTCGCCCAGCCCCGAAGTGGTGGTGGTGCGCATGGTGCGCAGGTCCTCCATATTGAACAGGGAATGGGCATCCTCGTCCAGGGTGCTCACCCGTATGTGCAAAATATCGTTCGGCTTGATGACGTAGTCTGTTTTGCTTACTTCCAGCATGTCCCCGTGGTCCAGTTTGTCCTGCAGGTACACCAGCTGGCGGTGCGGGGTGCAGGAAGCCGCCAGGCACAGCATGGCCACCAGCCAGATCATCGCCCTTCCGCTATTGTTCATGGTTTGTTGGTTGGTTGTTGTCGGATGTGTAAGTAATGATTGCAAAGATAAAAGGTTATTAGACAAATATTCAAATTAATCTTTCTAAATAAATGAAATGAATGGCCAAATGACCGCCCGGGAAATGGGGTGCCATCCGACGATAAAAATAAAAAGCTGCGGCTTTTTTCCCTAACTTTATTTTTTCCCGGGGCATTGTTTTTGATGTCCCTGATTGTCGGACGGGCCTGTAACTTTTTGGGTGGCCTGTGCGTCCCAACTTATGAAAACAAGAACCCGGAATATTGATTGAATGACAACGGCCCAGTACAATCAATGTGTGGACTCCCATGCCGACGGGGTTTACCGCTTCATCCTGAAGAATATAAGGGATGAGGAGAAGGCAAGGGACATCGTTCAGGACAGTTTTGAAAAGATGTGGATCAAGGTGGAAGAGATCAGCTTCGATAAGGCCCGCTCGTACCTGTTTACCACGGCCTATCACACGATGATCGACGCCATCCGGCGCGAACGCTTCCAGGCCGGCATGGATGAGGCGGCTTTTAACGAGCACAGCTACCGGCCCGAGTACAGCGGACTCAAGGAGGTTCTCGAGGAGGCGGTGGCGCGGCTGCCGGAGATCCAGCGCACGGTGGTGCTGCTGCGCGACTATGAAGGGTACTCCTACCAGGAGATCGGGGAGGTGACCGGACTGAACGAATCGCAAGTGAAGGTTTACATTTACCGGGCGCGGACATTTTTAAAGAATTATATCGGGAGCCTGGATGCGGTGATCTGACGATGCGGCAGACAGGACGGGCGCTGAAGCCCCGCGGCGAATGGGGCCGCTGATGGATCAGGTAAAGGGAAAACCCCCGGTGGGGGCGAAAAGAGAACCAAAACACGAGTGCTGTGAAACCGACCATGGACAACTACCCGGAATATTTCCTCGACTACCACGAGGGCAGGCTGACTGGCGCAGCCCGGGAGAAGCTGATGGCTTTTCTGAAGGCACATCCGGCGCTCCGGGAAGAGTTTGAGGCCTTCGAGCCGGTGACCCTGTCGCCCGACCAGGGGCTGTCCTTTCCGTTGAAAGGGGCCCTGAAAAGGGGGGAGGTCACGACCGAAAATTACGACTGGTATTTTGCGGCTTACGTGGAGGGCGACCTGGAACAGGAAGAGCGGGAGGCCGTGGAGGCCTTTGCCCTGACCGGCGAGCGCTATGCCCGGGAGCTGTCCCTGATGAAAAAGACCCTGCTGGAGCCCGATCAGGCCATCGTGTTCCCGGGCAAGTCCGCCCTCAGGCGGCACAGCCTGGTGCCGGAAGGCGTGGGCGTGGCAGAAGTTGCCGGCGGGATCGCTCCGGCCGCCACTTCAGAGGGGGCCGCAGCCGCCTCCGGTAACGAAGCTCCGGGAGCAGCCGGCCCTGCCAGGGTACGGCGCCTGGTCCCGCTGTCCGGTAAGGTCTGGTACTATGGCTCTGCCGCGGCGGTGATGCTGCTGCTGGCCGGTCTGTTCTTTTTGCGTACGCCCGTGGATCTCCCCATGGAGTACGCCCAGGATATTCCTGCTGTCGGTCCGGTGGAGCAGCCGGAGGCCGTTGCGGAGGCTTCACCGCCACAGCAGGTGCCTTCTTTGCCCGGGGCCGTCGCCGGAGTCGATGCCCGGCAGGAAACTCCTGCTGTGACCCGGCAATCCACGGTCCCTTCCCGGGAGCCCCTTGTCCGCCCCGGGCAAGCTACTGCCCATGACCCGCTGGCGCTCCGGGTCAGTCCGGCCCCGCTCCTGGCCAGCCGCCTGCCGGTCGGCCGTCCGGCAATCCCTGACCTGCAGCAGCCTGCCACGGCAAGCATCAGCCACCGTACGGAGTTTGCCTACTGGGATGTTCGCCGCATGCCCGCCGAATTGTACCAACCGGATGAGGGACCGGGTGGCATCACCCGGGAGGTGAGCCTGTCGCAGCTGGCCCTGAACCGCCTGCAGCAGAGTGTGCCGGTCGACCGCCAGCTGGCGGAAGAGCGCCTCTCCGAAACCAGGAACACCCTGGCCTCCGTGGCAGGTTCCGGCCGGTCCGCCATCGGGCAGATCGGTTCCGGCCTGCTCGACCCCGAACCCCTGCCCGGGGAAGAAGACCGTCAGATGCTGTTTGCCATCGGCAGCCTGTTCAGGGTGTCACGGACGGCCTCCCCGGAATAATCACGGCCTCCCCGGAATAATCACCGGCCTCAGCCGCCATCCCGTTTACCAGGCTATACGGGCCTTTGGTGTTTCCACCGCCGGTGCGACCACAGGTAGGCGGCCGGGTTCTGCCGGATGTCCTGCTCCAGCAGGGCCATGAAGCGCCGGCTCACCTCCCCCTCGGGCAGGTCGGCGGGATGGGGCGCGACCTCCCTGAATGTCATGCGGTAAAACCCCCTTTTTTCCTTGTGGATGGATAAGTAGAAGACCGGCAGCTTCATGCGGCTGGCCAGCTTTTCCGGGCCGTCGTTCACGGCCGTGTCCTGGTTCATGAAGGTCGTCCAGTGGGCATGGCGGGGGTCGGGCGACTGGTCTGCGATGAGTCCGACGACCAGGGGCTTGCCTTCCTGCTGCAGGCGCAACAGGATGCGCACCACCTGCTTCAGGGGTGCCATCTCATGGGCGTAGCGCGCGCGGACCTGCAGCATGAAGCGGTCGAACACCTTGTTTTTCAGGGGCCGGTAAGCCGGGACGCCGCAGGCTTGGATGTCGTACCTGGCGGGAAGCCCGCTCCACTCCCAGTTTCCGTAGTGGCCGTAGAGCAACACGACCGACCGGCCCTGCCGGGCATAAGCGTTCATCATCCGGAGGCCTTCCGGCTCGATGGCGTAATGACGCCGGGCCTGCTTTTCCGTGGCATGCAGCAGCCAGATGGTCTCGAAGAACAGGTCTGAAAAATGCAGGTAGAAGGCGCGGCTAATCCTTCGCAGCTCCTGCTTTCCCTTTTCCGGGAAGGCCTTGCGGAGGTTGTCCCGCACCACCCTGCGCCGGTAGCCGGCCACATGGTACAGCAAAAACGCCACGGCGGAGGACAGCACGTACAGCACCCGCAGCGGCAGCCACGACAGCCCCCAAAGCAATCCGACAAGCGGCAGGGTCGCTATTTCCTCCGGTCTTTTCATGGTTGGACGGTGGCTATTGGCCTTTGGCTAGCAGCCAACCGCTAGTATAAAAAATGATCGTATGGGTACCGCTCCCGGTGAATGGCCACCACTTTGTCGTACAGCAGCCTGCGGAAGGGTTCGATGTGTTGCTTTTCCTTGGCGGATATGAAGATGCAGGGTTCGTTGGTCTTGCCCATCCAGGTGTTTTTCAGCTCATCCAGGCTGAGGTTCTCCGGGCCGGCCGGGGTGAGGTCGTCGGCCTCTTTCTCCACGAAACGGTATTTGTCGATCTTGTTGAACACCATGAGGGCCTGCTTCTCCTTCCCGGTGATTTCGGCCAGGGTCTCCTTCACCACGCGGATCTGGTCCTCGAAGTTGGGATGGGCGATGTCGACCACATGCAGCAGGATGTCCGACTCGCGCACCTCGTCCAGGGTCGACTTGAAGGACTCGATCAGGTGGTGGGGGAGCTTGCGGATGAAGCCCACCGTATCCGACAATAAAAAGGGCAGGTTGCCGATGACCACCTTGCGTACCGTGGTGTCGAGGGTGGCGAACAGCTTGTCTTCGGCAAAGACCTCCGATTTGCTGATGAGGTTCATGATGGTGGACTTGCCCACGTTGGTGTAGCCCACCAGGGCCACGCGCACCAGGCTGCCGCGGTTGGAGCGCTGGGTGGCCTTTTGCTTGTCGATCTGCTGCAGCTTGGTCTTGAGCAGGGCGATCTTGTCGCGGACGATGCGGCGGTCGGTCTCGATCTCCTTTTCGCCCGGCCCCTTCAGGCCGATGCCCCCTTTCTGGCGTTCCAGATGGGTCCACATGCCCGCCAGGCGGGGCAGCAGGTACTGGTACTGGGCCAGCTCCACCTGGGTCTTGGCGTGGGCGGTGCGGGCCCTCAGGGCGAAGATGTCCAGGATGAGGTTGCTGCGGTCGATGATGCGGCATTTGAGCTGGCGCTCCAGGTTGCGGTGCTGGGAGGGACTCAGCTCGTCATCGAACACCACCAGGTCGGCCTTTTCGGCCTCGACATATTCGCGGATCTCCTCCACCTTGCCCTTGCCCAGGAAGGTGGCCGGGTCCGGCTTGTCCAGCTTCTGGGTGAAGCGCCGCAGCGGGATGCCCCCGGCCGTATCCACCAGGAAGGCGAGCTCGTCGAGGTACTCCTCCACCAGCTCTTCGGTCTGGCGGCCGATGACGGCACCCACCAGAACCGCCCGTTCCTTCACATGTGCAGTATCAATGTATTTCGGCATAAGGTTCCCTAACCCAAAAAACTAAAATCCAATAGCCAACAGCCAATGACCAACAGCCAGCAGCTAACCGCCAAATGGCCTGAACCCGATGAGCTCCCTTACGTCCCGTATGGTCTGGCGGGCACTTTCCCGGGCCTTCTCCGCCCCCATGCGGGCCACCTTGCCCAGGTAGGCATTGTCGGCGCCGATCTCCAGGATGCGCTCTCGCAGGGGGCCGGTAAAGGCGATGATGTCTTCGGCCAGTTGCTTCTTCAGGTCCCCGTAGCGGATGGTGGCCTGGTGGTAGGCGTCCAGGAAGTGCTGCACGGTGTCTTCGCTGCTGACCGCGCGCATCAGGTTAAACAGGTTCTCGATGGGCTGTGACATGGGCTCTCCCGGTTCGGAGGGGCCGCTGTCGGTGACCGCCCGCATGACCTTCTTGCGGATGTCTTTGGGGTCGTCGGCCAAAAAGATGGCGTTGCCTTCGCTTTCGGACTTGCCCATCTTGGTGCTGCCGTCCAGCCCCGGGATCTTGACCAGCTCCCCGCCGAAATTGTAGGCATACGGCTCCGGGAAATAGTCGGTCCGGTACAGCCGGTTGAAGCGGTTGGCAAAGGTGCGGGCCATCTCCAGGTGCTGCTCCTGGTCCTTGCCCACCGGCACCTTGTGGGCCTTGTGTATGATGATGTCGGCGGCCATCAGCACGGGGTAGGTGAGGAGGCCTGCATTCACGTTGTCGGGCTGCTTGCGCACCTTCTCCTTGAAGGAGGTGCAACGTTCCAGCTCGCCCTTGTAGGCGTTCATGTTGAGCAGGAGGTAGAGCTCGGCCACCTCGGGCACATCGCTCTGGATATACAGGGTGGCCACCTCGGGGTCGATCCCGGCGGCCAGGTACTCCACCAGTACCTGCCTTACATTGCGGTGCAGGTCTTCCGGCGTCGGATGGGTGGTCAGCGAATGGTAGTCGGCAATGAAAAAGAAGCAGCGGTTTTCATGCTGCATCTTTAAAAAATTGCGGATGGCACCAAAGTAGTTTCCAAGGTGCAGGTTTCCGGTGGACCGGATACCGCTCAGTACAGTTTCCATGACGCGAAATTACGAATTATTGCCCGGAAATTTGATGTCTTTCACGTGGAGCTGGAGGCTTATCCTGCCGTTCCACTCGTTCTCCTCCACCTGGTAGGCCAGGTCGAAACACCCCGCTCTGAGCATGTCCGCCTGGTGGTGGCCCTGCTGGAAGGCGATGGCCGCCATCTCAACCGGTCCCGCCTCAGGTTGCGTTACGTTAAACTTCAGGTGTTTGCCGCCCACGACGCGCGGGGTGCCCCGGACCGTGCAGTTGCGCGAAACAAATATGGGGTTGGTGTTTCCGGGTCCGAAAGGAGCGAACTGCTTGAGAATGCGAAAGAACTTGCCCTGGAGGTCTTTCAGGTCGGCCTCTGCATCGACCTCGATCTCCGGGATGAGCATGTCGTCCGTGATGGTGTCGTTCACCACGCGGGTGAAGGCCTCCCTGAAGGCTTCGAAGTTCTCCGGCCGCACGCTGAGGCCGGCGGCATATTTATGCCCCCCGAAATGCTCCAGGTGTTCGCTGCAGGCGTCGATGGCGTCATAGACGTCGAAGTCCTTCACAGAGCGCGCCGATCCGGTGATCAGCCCGTTGCTTTCCGTCAGGATGATCGTCGGACGGTAATAGGTCTCGATCAGCCTGGAGGCCACAATGCCGATCACCCCCTTGTGCCAGCCGGGATTGTACAGTACGGTGGCCTTGCCGTGCTTCAGGACCGGGTCGGCTGCGATCATCTTCAGGGCCTGCCGGGTGATCTCGGTGTCGAGGCTGCGGCGCTCGGTGTTCTGGTCGTTGATGTCGAGGCTGAGCTCGTGGGTGTCGCCCATCCGGTCGCACAGCAGCAGGTCCACCGCCTTCTTGCCGTTCTCAATGCGGCCGGCGGCGTTGATCTTGGGTCCGATCAGAAACATCAGGTCGTTGACGGTCAGCTCCCGGGTGAAGGCCGACCTGTCGTCGGAGGCTGCCTTGCGGAAAATATTGCTGTAAAACAGGATGGACTCCAGCCCCGGGCGGGGTTCCAGGTTGAGCCGCCTCAGGCCGAAATGGGCCAGTATCCTGTTCTCGCCCGTGATGGGGACCACATCGGCCGCGATGCTGACCACCACCAGGTCGAGGAAACGCTCCAGCTTCTCAAAAGGCATGCGGTTTTTCTGGTAATAGGCCTGGGCCAGCTTGAAGCCCAGCCCGCATCCGGACAACTCCTTGTAGGGATACGGACAGCCGGGCTGCTTGGGGTCCACCACCGCCACGGCCGGCAGGGGCTCTTCCCCGGGCCGGTGGTGGTCCACCACGATGAAGTCGATGCCCCGTTCGCGGGCATAGGCCACCTGGTTGTAAGCCTTGATCCCGCAGTCGAGCGAGATGATCAGCTTCACCCCGGTTTCCTGCGCATAATCGATGCCGGCATAGGAAATGCCATAGCCCTCCTTGTCGCGGTTGGGGATATAGTAGTCGAGCCGGTCGCTGAACTCGCACAGGAACTCGTACGTCAGTGCCACGGCCGTGGTGCCGTCCACGTCGTAGTCGCCATAGATCAGGATGCGCTCGCGCTTGTCAAGGGCTTGCTGGATGCGGGCAATGGCCACATCCATGTCTTTGAGCAGGAATGGGTCGTGCAGGTTTTCGAGCGAGGGACGAAAAAAATCCCGGGCATCGGAAAACGTCAGGATGCCACGCTGGGTCAGCAGCCTGGCGATCACCCTTTCCACGTTCAATGAAGCGGTGAGCTTGTCAATGGCCTCGGTATGTTCTTCTTTTTTTACTACCCACCTTTTATCGGTCATTACAGAATGTCCCTCTGTTAATAATGCTTTTATGCCGGATGGAGGCCGCCTGCCGGGGCACAAAACCCGCCCGCATGCCGGGTACCCCATGCATGTTTCTTATGGTAAAGATACATTTTTTTGAGGGAAAGCCCGTGGCAATCTCAGCCTTGTTCGGGAACGGCCAGGACCGTGATGCGGTTTTTCCTTACCTGGACCGTGCCTCCCGGGATGTTGATGTAGTGGATGTTTCGGTCGGTGTCGATGACCTTGATGCGCCCTTTTCCCAGGAGGGCCACCAGGGGTGCGTGGTTTTTAAGGATCTCGAATGAGCCCATTTTGCCCGGCAGCTGCACCAGGTCTGCCTGCCCCTGATAAAGTATTTTAACGGGCGTGAGGATCTCGAGCCGCATCATGGCGTGTTGCT
The DNA here is from genome assembly GCA_964477035.1 of uncultured Bacteroidales bacterium. Taxonomy (GTDB): domain Bacteria; phylum Bacteroidota; class Bacteroidia; order Bacteroidales; family UBA7960; genus SLSG01. The sequence goes on along the minus strand of CAYZCW010000013.1, from coordinate 25,847 downwards.
TTTGTGCTGCCCGCCTTCGGGTTTTCCGGCACTTTCTCCCCGGGACTTGCTTCTCCGGATGACGTCCTCGATGCTTCCGGCCAGGTTGAAGAGGGTCTCGGGATAGCCGTCCATCTCCCCGCTCAGGATCATGGAAAAGCCCTTGATGGTGTCGTTCAGGGAGACGAAGGTGCCCTTCAGTCCGGTATACTGTTCGGCCACGTGGAATGGCTGGCTCAGGAAGCGCTGGATCTTGCGTGCCCGCTTCACCACCAGCTGGTCTTCCTCCGAGAGCTCTTCGATGCCCAGTATGGCGATGATGTCCTGCAACTCCTTGTAGCGCTGCAGCACCATCTTCACCTGGCGGGCGGTGTGGTAATGTTCCTCGCCCACCGTTTCGGGGGCCAGCAGGCGGCTGGTGGAATCGAGGGGGTCCACCGCGGGATAGATGCCCAGCTCAAAGATCTTGCGGCTGAGCACCGTGGTGGCATCCAGGTGGGTAAATGTCGTCGCCGGTGCCGGGTCGGTCAGGTCATCGGCCGGCACATACACGGCCTGCACGGCGGTGATGGATCCCCGCCTGGTGGAGGTGATGCGTTCCTGCATCAGCCCCATCTCGGTGGCGAGGGTGGGCTGGTAGCCCACGGCCGAAGGCATGCGTCCCAGCAGGGCCGATACTTCCGATCCCGCCTGGGTGAAGCGGAAGATGTTGTCCATAAAGAACAGGATGTCCGAGCCGCCCTCTTCGCCTTCCCCGTCGCGGAAGTACTCGGCGATGGCCAGGCCCGACAGGGCCACGCGCGCACGCGCCCCGGGGGGTTCGTTCATCTGTCCGAACACCAGGGTGGCCTGCGACTGTCCCAGGGCCTCGCGGTCGACGGCAGACAGGTCCCAGTGTCCCTTTTTCATGGACTCCTTAAAGGCCTCTCCGTAGCGGATCACGCCCGACTCGATCATCTCGCGCAACAGGTCGTTGCCCTCGCGGGTGCGTTCCCCCACGCCGGCAAACACGCTGGTGCCGCTGTAGCCCTTGGCGATGTTGTTGATCAGCTCCATGATGATCACCGTCTTACCCACCCCGGCCCCGCCAAACAGGCCGATTTTGCCGCCCTTGGGGTAGGGGGTGAGCAGGTCGATCACCTTGATGCCCGTGAGCAGGATCTCCGACTGGGTCTTGAGCTGGTCGAAGCGGGGTGGCTCGCTGTGAATGTTGTACCGCTTTTTGGTCTTGACCTCCCCGAGTCCGTCGATGGCGTCGCCGGTCACATTGAACAGCCGGCCGCGGATCTCCCTGCCCGCCGGCATCGTGATGGGACCGCCGGTGCACACCACCTCCATCCCCCGGGCCAGTCCGTCGGTGGCATCCATCGAGATGGTCCGCACGGTATCCTCTCCCATATGCTGCTGGCATTCCAGGACGATGCGGTGGCCTGCTTCGTTGTGCACTTCCAGGGCTTCATAAATGGCCGGAAGCTCCCGGGTGTTCTCGAACATCACATCGACCACCGGGCCGATCACCTGGGAAACCTTGCCTTTTACGGGTCCGTTGCCGGAGCCGTCCTTTTCGCCCCCCTGGTTCCTGTCCTTGCCGGCATCCTGTTCATTGCCCGGCGGCTGGTCCTTGCCGGCCGTCCTTCCCTTTTTTTTCTCCTGCGGCTTGTCCTGCTTGTGGCTGCGCATGCTGCGATGGTTTTCAGGTTCAGCTGGGGCGGCATCCGGCCGCCGCAGTCCCCTCCGCCCGGATCCGGCGGGGGCATGTCAACGAATTTACTCATTTTTAAAATTCAGGCCTTCCTGAGGGCTGGATTTTATTTTAACTTTACCGCCGGTTCAAACCAATCATTCTTTTCGTCGGATGGGAACAGACGACCAGGAGGGCCGCTTCCGTGCATTGACCGGACATGACTATGGGCGCATCCATGCGGGGGAGACCCTGGAGGTGTTTGAGTCGGCCGGCCGGGCCTATGCCCTGAAGGGAAAGGTGGTGGAGGGCAACCGTATCGGGAGGACGCTGGGCTATCCGACGGCAAACCTGGAACAACAGCCGGAGGAGGTGGTCCTGCCGGGAAAGGGGGTTTATACCGCCCTGGTCGAGGCGGCGGGCGGCTGGCACCAGGCCATGGTGAATATCGGGATCCGGCCCACACTCGACATGTACCATGTCACCATCGAGGCCCACCTGTTGGGGTTCAGCGGAAACTTATACGGTAAACCGATCGCCATCCATTTCCTGCAGCGCATCCGGGACGAGATGCGGTTCAGCTCCCTGTCGGCGCTCCGGAAACAACTGGACAGGGACCGGGAGAAGACCCTGTCTGTCCTGAAGCAGCTGTCTCCCCGCCTGGTGGCCACCCGGGAGGGGGTGCTGCGGAAAGACTGAGCCCCCTCAGATGGTCATGATGTCGGCCTCTTTGGCCTCCACAACCTTGTCGATCTTGCCGGTATATGTGTTGGTCAGCTCCTGGATGTTGCTTTCGAACTTCTTGACCAGGTCTTCCGGCACACCGTCTTTTTCCAGCTTCTTGCCGGCCTCGATGGCTTCCCTTCTCACGTTGCGGATGCTCACCCGCGTTGATTCGGCCTCGGCCTTCACCTTTTTTACCAGGTCGCGGCGCCGCTCCTCGGTGAGCGGGGGCACGGCCACCCGGACCAGCGTGCCGTCGTTCTGGGGGTTGAACCCCAGGTTGGCGGCCAGGATGGCCTTTTCGATGGGTGCGATCATGCTCTTTTCCCAGGGCTGGATCACGATGGAGCGTGGGTCCGGGGTGTTGATATTGGACACCTGAGACAGCTTGGTTTGGGTGCCGTAATAGTCGACCATCACGCTGTCAAGCATTTGGGGGTTGGCTTTTCCGGCGCGCAGCTTCATCAGCTCGCGCTCCAGGTGGGCAATGGCGTTGCCCATTTTCTCTTCGGCCTCTTCATAGGCAAAATCCAGATCTTCACTCATTGTTTTGGTGGCGTTGGTGGAGGGTCAAATTTAAAAAAAAACCGTAAACTTGCATACACAGTCGTGCGACCAATCCACGTCTTTTCCGGTGTTCCGAAGGATTCACATCCCCTGTAAAGGGATACAATACGGCAAATGTATGACAACCTACCGAAGGGTGCTTTTAAAATTCAGCGGCGAATCGCTTGCCGGCGGCAACAAGCTCGGGATCGAAGCCCGGGCCCTGGAGGCCTATGCCTCGGAGATCAAGTCGGTTGCTGCCCATGGCGTGCAGGTGGCCGTGGTGCTGGGCGGGGGCAACATCTTTCGCGGGATTCAGGGCAGCAAAACCGGCATAGACCGGGTGCAGGGCGATTATATGGGCATGCTGGCCACCATCATCAACAGCATGGCCCTGCAGTCGGCCCTGGAAAACATCGGGGTGAAGGCCGCAGTCTTGTCGGGCCTGCCGGTCGAACCCGTTTGCGGGAAGATGAACCGCCGCACGGCCAGGGACCTGCTCCGGTCGGGGCATGTGGTGATCATCGCCGGGGGCACCGGCAATCCTTTCTTTACGACCGATTCGGCTGCGGCCCTGCGGGCCGCCGAGATACGGGCCGATGTGATCCTGAAGGGGACGCGGGTCGACGGGGTGTATTCTGCCGATCCCGAGAAGGACCCGGAGGCGGTGAAGTACGACCGCCTGAGCTTCGACGAGGCCTATGAAAAGAACCTGCAGGTGATGGACCTGACCGCCTTTACCATCTGCCGTGAGAACGACATTCCCATCGTGGTGTTCGATGTGAACGAGAAAGGGGTGCTGTTCGACATGCTGGTGAACGGCAACCCGCATGGCACGCTGGTGACCAAATAAAAAAAAGGAAGCGTTGCCGCTTCCTCTTTCTCGTGATTAACCAAAATCAAGCCCGCAATCAGGACAGTGCCAGGCGCTTGAAAGCCACGACAGTCAGGTCTTTGTCGACCTGCTGCAGCATCTGCCTTACGGTCTTTTTATTGTCGATGATGGAGTCCTGGTTCAACAGGGTGCTTTCCTTGTAGAACTTGTTGAGCTTGCCAAGGGCGATTTTCTCCAGGAGTTCTTCGGCCTTGCCTTCGTTGCGGGCCTGCTCCTTGCCGATCTCGACCTCCTTCTCCACGATGGAGGGATCCACATCATCCTTGTCGATGGCTACCGGAGCCATGGCGGCGATCTGCATCACCACGTCCTTTCCTGACTGCTCCACGCCTTCCACGTCCTTGTTGAAGGCAGCGATGGAGGCGAGGCGGTTGCCCGGGTGGATGTAAGCGAAAGCCATGGCGCCTTCCACCACGCCATACTGGGAAAGTTCCAGTTTTTCACCGGTCTTGCCGATCATGTCGGTGATGTTTTCCTCGACGGTCCGTCCGTTCAGGTCGGCGGCCCGGAGTTCTTCCAGGGTCTTGATGTCCTTGTCGACGGCCAGGTTCAGGATGCCCCATGCGAAATCGACCATTTCCTGGTTCTTGGCAACAAAGTCGGTTTCGCAGTTCAGCATGATCGCGGCGGCCTTGGTGGCTCCGTCATTGGTCTTGCCGATCACCACACCTTCGTTGGCCTCGCGCCCCGCGCGGCTGCTGGCCACCTTCTGACCCTTTTTGCGGAGGATGTCGATGGCTTTGTCGAAATCGCCTTCGGCTTCCACCAGGGCTTTCTTGCAGTCCATCATCCCGGCACCGGTCTGTTGGCGCAGTTTGTTTACTTCAGCGGCGGTAATGTTTGCCATATTGTTGATTCTTTTTTTGTGTTAACGATTCGGTTTACTTTCTCGGACGCTTGCCGCCGGGCCGGCGGGAAGCGGCGGCCTTGGCCTTCTCCTTCTCATCCTCTTCCTCCTTCAGCTTCTTGGCCGCGGCCTTGGCCCGGGTGACTGCGGCATCTTCTGCCTCATCCTCCGACTCCTCCAGTTCGTAAGCCTTCCTGCGGGCTTCCTCTTCCTGTTCCCTTTCTTCTTCCTCCTCCATGGCCTTGTCCTTCTCCAGCTTGCGCTCTTCGAGGCCTTCCTGGATGGCTTCCACGATCAGCTTCACAATGATGTGGATCGACTTGGATGCGTCGTCATTGGCCGGGATGGGATAGTCCACGTCCTGGGGGTTCGCATTCGTGTCGACGATGGCGAAGGTGGGGATGTTGAGTTTGTGTGCCTCTGCCACGGCAATATGCTCCTTGCAGATGTCCACGATGAAAATGGCGGCCGGGAGGCGGTTCAGGTCGGCGATGCTGCCCAGTTGCTTCTCCAGCTTGGCGCGTTCGCGCAACACCTGCAGGCGCTCCCGCTTCGACATGTTGCTGAAGGTGCCGTCGGTTTCCATCCTGTCGATGGCGCTCATCTTCTTCACCGCCTTGCGGATGGTGGCAAAGTTGGTGAGCATGCCGCCGGGCCAGCGCTCAGTCACATAAGGCATGTTCACCTGCTCCACCAGCCTGGACACGGTGTCCTTGGCCTGTTTCTTGGTGGCCACGAAAAGGATTTTCTTGCCCGACTTGGCGATCTGCTTGATGGCCGCGGCAGCTTCGTCAATCTTGGCGATGGTCTTATTCAGGTCGATGATGTGAATGCCATTGCGTTCCATGAAAATGTAGGGAGCCATATTGGGGTTCCACTTCCTTTTCAGGTGGCCGAAATGGACACCGGCATCCAAAAGTTCGTTATAGTTCGTTCTTGCCATGTTGTCTGATAAATGTGTCCGATAATAAGATTAACGTTTGCTGAACTGGAATTTCTTCCTGGCTTTTTTCTGACCGGGCTTCTTGCGTTCGACCATCCTGGGATCCCTGCGAAGCAGGCCCCTTTCCTTGAGGACGGGCCTGAACTCCTGCTCAATTTCGATCAGTGCCTTGGACAGGGCCAGCCGGAGTGCCTGTGCCTGTCCGGTGATCCCGCCGCCGTCCAGGTTCACTTTCACGTCGTACTTTCCTTCGGTCTTGGTAAGAATGAAAGGTTGCTGAACCATATACTGGAGGATCCCGGTGGGGAAATATTCCTTGAAATCCTTTTTGTTAACAACAACCTGTCCGTTGCCTGGCTTCAGATAGACCCGGGCTACAGCAGTTTTTCTTCTTCCTGAGGTGTTGACTACTTCCATGTTTATCTGGTTGTGTTGAGGTTGATTTGTTTGGGTTGCTGAGCCTGATGCGGATGCTCACTGCCGGCATATACGTAAAGGTTGCGGAACAAGGCGCTTCCCAGCCTGTTTTTCGGGAGCATGCCCTTGACCGCCTTTTCCACCATGGTGGTGGGTTTTTTGGCCATCATCTGCCTGGCCGTGGTGACGCGCTGGCCCCCCGGGTGACCCGTATGGCGCACGTATTCTTTCTGGTCCCATTTGCTTCCCGAAAGCTGGATCTTGTCTGCGTTGATCACGATGACGTTGTCGCCGCAGTCCACATGGGGGGTGAAGTTCGGCTTGTGCTTGCCGCGGATCATCGAGGCAACCAACGTGGCCAGACGCCCCAGAATCTGGTTTTCCGCGTCAATCAGGACCCAGTCTTTGTTGACCGTGGCCTTGTTGGCGGAAATGGTCTTATAGCTGTTTGTATCCATTGTGTGGCTTAATTTGCTGTATCTGATGTGAATAATAACACGCAATCCCCCGCTTTCGGGGGTGCAAAGCTAATTGAAAAAATTGGTTCCGGCAAGTTTATCAACAATTTATTGTTAATAACCCTTTCGGAATGTATTGGGATAACTAAACGGGCTCAAATTCAGGCTGCAAAGATAAGCATTTTTCCATTTGCCGTGAAGGGTTTAACTCAAAATTCTGTAAATTTAGACCCTGCATCCCGCCGGCAGGCCCGCAAGGCCGGTGCAACACCATCCGACATGAACAGGCAACATCTCTTGAAATCCATTCCTGCATTGTGTATTTACCTGCTGACGGTGCTTCCCGTGGCCGGCGGCGTTCATGGTCCCGCTACAAACGGGCATTCTGATCCCCTGGCCGGCAGGAGCCCGGATCCCCAGGCGGCGGTGGGAACCGGCCCGGAAACCAGCCTGTCCGACGCGGCCCTTTTCTCCCTTCTCACGGCGAGCCCCGGGGATGCATTGTACTCAGTATTCGGCCACAGCGCCCTGAGGGTGTATGACCCCATCGCCGGAGTGGATGAGGTGTACAACTGGGGCACGTTCGACTTTGACACGCCCAACTTCTACCTGAAGTTCCTCCGGGGGCAATTGCTTTACCAGCTCAGCGTGACGACCTTCGCGGTTTTCCAGGCCGAATACCGTCATGAAGGCCGGGCCGTGTACGAACAGGTCCTGGCCCTCAGCCCGGAGGAGAAACACCGCCTGTACGCTTTCCTGCAGGTCAACCGCCAGCCTGAGCACCGGGATTACCTGTATGACTTCTTTTACGACAACTGCTCTACCCGGATCCGCGACCTGATCGGTTCCTATGTGGCGGTGGCATGGGACGAGGACCCCTTCCCGGGTCCGGAGCGCAGCTTCCGGGACATGCTCAAGCCTTACCTGGGCGGTGCGCCCTGGGCCGCCTTCGGGATCGACCTGGCCCTGGGCCTGCCGTCCGACCGAATCGCTTCCCCCTGGGAGGCCATGTTTCTGCCCGATGAGATGTTCATGGCCTTTGACAAGGCCCGCCGGGTGGATGGCCCGCCCCTGGTGGCCAGCTTCCGGCAGGTTATGCCTTCGACCCTGGAGGCTTCGGAGCCCGGTCCCTTCAGTCCTGGGCGTGTCATGTGGCTGGTGTTTGGCCTGGGCTTTCTGATGCTTCTTAGGCGGGGAACGGCCCGCGTCTTCGGGCGGACCTATTTTGTCTTGCTGGGAATCGGCGGGCTCGTGGTATTTTTCCTGTGGTTTTTGTCCGACCATACCGCCACCAACCACAACCTGGTGCTGCTGTGGATGCTTCCCACCCACCTGTATTTTGCCTTTTCCGCTTTTGGCCACTCGTCCCGGCGCGTGGTGCGGCTGTACTTCATGGCCGTATTCGTGACCGGGTTTCTCCTGTTGCTGTTGTGGCCCTGGTTGCCGCAGGGGTTTCATCCCGGATTCTTTCCGCTGATTGCCTTGTCCGTTCTGTATGGCCTCCGGGCCGGATTTATTTCCTGGAAAAAGGGTTAAGGCCGTGCGGGAAGGCAAAAGGGATTGCCCGGAAGCAATAAAAAAAGGGGAAACCGTGGTGGTCTCCCCTTTTTTGTCCGTATCAGGGTTGGTTACCGGGTAACCTGTACCCTATGGGTGCTGAATCCGTCGTCGGTCAGGATCTGTACGAAGTAAATGCCGTTCCTGAATTCGGAGACATTCATTTCGTAGCGGGTCCATTCGACATTGTCTGAGAACACAACCTGTCCGAGCATATCCACCATGCGGATTTCCTTGATGGTGACGCCGGCCTCGATCGTCAGCACGCTTCGAACGGGGTTCGGATAGAGCGTGATGCCTGCGGCTGAGGGATCTCCGGGAACGGAGGTGTCGAGCAGCACGGTGATCTTGAAGGAGCATTCTGCAGTGCAACCGGTTTCAGGGTCGGTGTAAGTGTAAGTGATGGTGTGCTCACCCACTTCGGCCACGCCGGCATCGAACATGCCATTGGCATCCACGCCGGGGCCACTGTATACGCCGCCTTCGGGGGTTGCACCGGCGAGCTGGAACGCGGCATGGCTGAGCATGACGGTCGTGTCGGCCGGGCAGGTAACCTCGGGCAGTGCGAATACGATGATGGTGGCATCGGCAGAAGCTACGCAACCGAATTCAGAAGTGAAGGTGTAGGTAATGGTGTGGGTTCCTGCACCGGCCACTTCGGGGCTGAATACGCCTTCTTCCACGCCGTCGCCGCTGTAAACACCCCCTTCGGGCAGGCCGCCGGTGAGTTCAAAGGGCTCGACATCCAGGCATACGCCGTCGAAGTCATCCAGCAGCACGATGGGCAACGGATGGACGGTGAGTGTACCGTAATAGATGTCTTCCGGGTTCAGGACGTCGCGGTTGACCGCATCCACGATGGAGGTGACGACAAATGCGTAGTCACCGTCTTCGAGGAATTCCACCTCCAGCAGTTCGGCCAGGTCGATCTCATCGTCCAGCTCCACGCCTTCGATCATAAACTCCTCCTCATTCACCGTGAAGGTGATGTCGAAAGGAGCCTGTCCTTCGAGGATGGCAGCCAGGGACACGATCACCTCTTCGCCGGCACAGATCTCGTAAACGAAATCGGTGGCCACCTCTTCGCCGTTGAAGGCAAAGATAAGCTGCGGATCACCGTAAACCATCATGTCGATCTCTTCAGCGGCCAGTACGAAACCGGGATGGATCCCGTCTTCGGATGCCATGAAGTCATCATGAGAGGTCAGCACAGCAACCAGCAAAGTGGTTTCGAACGTCTTGGGTGAGCGGATGTCAAAGGTCCAGGTTTCGACCAAACCTTTGTGAGACAGCAGGGTGGTGCGGACGTCTGCGTCCGGATTGCCCTGGAGAATCATCTCGCTCAGGAACACGAATTCGCCGGCAGCGACTTCTTCCTCCACCACGAAGGTGAATTCTGCACCGCCTGCATGTGTCAGCGTGATGACAGACCCGGCCGGAATGGCCTCTGAAGAGCTCATCAAACCATCAACGGCCCATGCGTTGGTGATCACGGGGAAGCCGAGTTCGGTTTCCTTGATTGTCGTCGGATAGGTCGTTACGGTTTCAAGCACATTGTAATCCGGGTTGTCAAGCTCCAGGGTGGTGACACTGCGCAGTCTGATCAGCTCCGTGTAAGCCAGCGGGGAAACCGCTACGGAAGCGTATCCGTCCACGTAGGAGATCGGGATGATCCCGCCGGTGGCCACGCCGAAGCTGGTGCCGCCGGTACCGAACTGGAACTTGATATCCGATTTGCCTTCTTTCTTGAAGGTGAACCGCAGGTCAGCAAATACGCCGTCTTCCAGGGTCACGCCATCCAGGTCAAGAAGGGTCAGGGTCAGTACACCGCCGCTTACGGTGGGTGTATTGAAAGGAACATCGCTGATTACCTCGGCAAAATCAAGAATGGCCGTATCAAAGGCAATCTTGATGTTGATGGTGGCCGCGGCAATGTCATCAGGTACTTCAGTAAGACCGCTGAAAGTAAGCGGAATGGTTACGTCGGGACTGCTGTAAAGGTCCACTTCCCCGATGGTAAGCTTGATGGGCAAATCAGCCGGGGTGACGGTTCCCGATTTGGTCTCCCACGGGTTCAGCACGCCTGCATTGGAAGCAATGGAGGTCGCCGGGGCGGGAGCGATGTCTACGGGAAGTTCTTCGTTGCTGTTGTAGGTGAAATGCAGGTGAGCCAAAACGGTCTCTTCACTGAAATCCCTTTCAGAGCCGAACCAGATCAGCGTCAACTTATCATTCTCCTTGACCACTTCAAAATTCACGCCTGTCACTTTGCTTTCAACCTGGTTGTACACCAGCTTTTCGTCGTCGAACAGGATTTGCATTTGAATGGCTGAAACAGCAAAAAAGCCTTCACCTCCGATGGAAACAGGTACTTCGATATTGTTGCCGATCACTGCCTCTTCCACATCACCAACGCTCAGGGTACCGAGCATCAGGTCAGGGTCGGGGGAGATCCCGGCGGTCTGTACTTCCAGGTTGGGAATGTCCTCCAGGTTCACCCTGGAGCCATTGATGGACAGGTAAGATGTTTCCAGGTCGAGGCCGATGGATGTTTCCACCCCACCGGTATACCTGACTTCAAGATCAAACACATGTCCGTCAAGGTCTTCCTGCTCCGGAGCCATGGGGGGCTCCATGCGATAGAAGATACAGGTTACAATATTCTTTTCAGTGTTTACCATCCACAAATCGGTACGGAATCGACTGCTCTCGGGAACCCCGAGAAGAGTCAATCCGCCGCCCAGCTCGAAGTCCAGGACAAACGCATCGACGTTGGCAAAGTCATGCATGGAAACAGGGATATGGTGTACCCCTGGGGCCAGTACAGCATCTTCTTCACCAATTTTGATCGATGGAGCTTGCCCCAAAACACCGGAAGCGGCAAACAGCAGCACCAAAATTGATAGGTAAATTCTTTTTATCATTTGCTGTAGTTTTTTGTGTTAAGATTAAGTAATGCCTGTGTAAGCCTCAACAAGTTGATTCGCTTGCATCCCATAACGCAAAAAAAGGCAAGAACCTTATTTGCCATTTTCCATGCGGGGAAAGATGCTTCTGATTTAAATATGTTTCAATCAATGCCTGAACGAATCACCTATCTTTTTTTAAATAAATGCTATTCCGGGAGAACGAGTCTCCCGGAATAGCATAATGGGCTTACTACTTCACGAGCATGACGTTGCCAGTTCCGGTGTAGGTGGTGGACTGTCCTTTTACAGTGATTCTGTAAATGAACATGCCATCGCCATTACCGAGGTCGGCACTGGTCAGTTCAACACGCTGGAGGCCTGCGCCCTGGTTTTCATCGACCAGGGTGGCGACAACCTGACCCACGTTATTATAGACAACCAGTGACACTTTTCCAGCCTCGGGGAGGGTGTACTCAATGGTGGTGGTGGTCCTGAACGGGTTCGGGAAGTTGCCGATGGTCAGGCGGGAAACGTTTACGTCACCGATTCCGGTCACAGCAGTGGTAGAGATCATGTCGGTGTTGAGACCGAGATTCAGCATCTGCATGTTGGTACCGGCGAATTGGGCTTCCTTCTCGAGGTTGAACAGACGGGCGCCTTCCATGTTGCCTTTGATCCGTGCGGTGATGTTGATGATGCTTTCGCCTTCACCAACAAACATACCGTTCGGGTCGAGGGCAGCCACGCGGATGTAGCCGTCCTTGTTGCTGAACTTGCTGATGCCGTGGTCTACGCTGACCACCTCAATGAGGTTGTTGTCGAAGGTCAGGGAAACACCCATGGCAGCGATGTTGGCGGTTTCAGAGAGGCGGATCGGGATAACGATCTCTTCTCCGATGCCGGCTTCAATCGTACCTGTGTAGTCCAGACCGGCGAGGGCAGACTTAACCACATCTGTTACGTTGCCGGGTCCGGGTGTGCTGGTACGGGAATCAACATCACCAGTGGCGGCAAGGTACAGGTTCATGTAGTTGGCAGCAGGCTTCAGCTGGAAGACAGAGCTCTGATAGTAGAAGTCGTTCGGATGACGTGTCCCCAGGTAGTTGGCACCAGGCTTGCGTCCAAACTTGAACATCAGGTCGGTGTCGTTCTCCAGGGTGAATCCGGTGACCTCGTCGGCAGAGAAGGTCTTCTGGGGCAGAGCGGTTACGAACCTACCGGCAGCCTGGAAGTTCGGAACATTGTTCTGGAACTGTCCATAGATACCGACATAGCGGTTCAGTACGTCGATGGCATCGAAGATGTCGATCATGCCGTCGGCGTTCACGTCAGCAACCTTATCAGAGAAGAAGCCGTAGTCAACGTCATCGTCATACTCATTGGCACCGACCCACCAGTAGTTCGGGGTAGCACCAAAGGCATGCAGGTCAACGCCGGTTTCCATCTGAAGGACAACCAGTGCGTCGAATACATCGACACCGATTCCATCCCAACGGTTGTAAGTATAAGTGTAGCTGTAGATGTTCTGAGCCGGTTCGGGAGCACCGCCTTCGAGCAGGTAGAAGAACCCGCCGTCCACGAGGCGCATCACGAAATGCTTGTTCACATCCAGACCACGGAACTTGAAGTATGACTCGAGCTGCTGGTTCTGAGGATCAACCATGATCTTCTGGATCTCAACAGGAATGTCACCTTCGTAAGCTTCGTCGGCTGCAACGGCTGCGATATACTCAGCAATGGCAGCATTTACGGCTGTGGTGATCGCAGCTTCGATCTCAGCTTCGGTCAGGTCTTCGTCTTCGAGCAGTTCAGCGTACAGTTCGGTCACGTCGAACAGCTGTACATAGAAGTAATCGAAGTTGTTGCTCGGAGTGTGGAGCCTGTAGGGAGTCGGGATGTACTTCTCGACTTCGTTCCAGTACTTCAGCTGACCGGCAAAGGTGTTCTCGATGACCACGATCGGCAGTTCGATCTTGTCGTAGCAGTATCCGTCGATCTTCACTTCCAGCTTGGCAGCGGGGCCTGCACCGAACAGAACGTGTACGGCTACCAGGTCTTCGCCGGTGAAGTCAGATTCTACGTCATAGTCTTCCACGTCGTAGTCGCCGTCTTCGTCGTAGTACCATCCGCCGAGGATTTCGCCACCGGTGGCAACCCATTCGTAAATGGTACCGGGCACGAAGTCAACAACATAGATGTATTCGCCCTGCATCTCGTCTTCGCTGCTGAAGGCAAAAACTTCTTCAGGACCTTCGATCGCCAGGGGCTCAACCTTGTCGATCTCGAAGTGGTGGACAACAGCACAGTCGGTTACGCTGTACCACTCTTCCACGTTGACCACGCCGGGCTCATCGTCCCATGCGATCTCTACGATGAAGTGCTTGTGGTGGTGTACAGTTTCGGTGCTGACAAGGGTCATCTCATCGTTGGCCAGTGCATAGGTCTTGACAATGGTACCGCCTTCGATGGGCTTGTTCACGACAGCGCCTTGCTGTGCGCCGGAGATGGTGTGCCACAGTACAGACTGGCTGGGTCCGAGTACGGATTTACCAGCGCCGCCGGTTACTGAGTACAGGCCGTCACCGGAGAGCATGTAGAACTGGGTGTGGTCCTCGCAGGTGTAGCAGGGAGCAAACGGGGCATTGTAGTCTGCATCCAGGGTCAGTTTGCCTGCAACGGTCTTCACGCCGATCGGAATCAAATCGCGCGGTTCGGGAGTGAAGAAGAACTCAACCACGTGCTCGGAAGCATCGACGGTGCAACCGGCGTAGTCGTTGTTCTGTACGGTCCAGGTAAAGGTATAGACACCGGGAATGCTGACTTCGATTTCCGGGTTGTACTTGGCGATTTCAGCGGCGTAGCCGGTGTCGCCGGACTTCTTGCCGTTGAACCAAACCATTCCGGGTCCGTCTACAGTCCAGGTACCAAACGTATTGGCAGTGGGCTGCTTACCGGCCAGGGTGTGCTTGTATACGGTTTCGCCTTCCCAGCTTACGCAGCCGTATTCGTCAGCGCCGTAAACCAGTTTGCCGCAAAGTGATATCTGGCTGTCGTTGCCGGCATCGCCTTCTTCCCAGTAACCGTAAGTGATCCAGTCTTCGGAGTAGCAGAGGTTCTCATCCCACGGGCCGTTCTTCACGGTCCACATGATCTCGTACTCGCCGTTGGCGGGCAGCAGGATCTCTACCTGGGGAGAGCTCAGATACTTCTTGTTGACTTCCTTGGGTCCCTTGAACTGGGCAAAGTCTACAGTGTCCTTGCCGACAGTGGTCGGGTCGCGGAAGAGAACGCCTTCGGCGGGGGTCACGGTCCAGAAACCGTAAGCCAGGTCCCAACCGTCCACCACGGGCACGTTGCCGTTCAGGGTCACCCAATGCTTACCAAGATCCTTGGTTTCGTAGCAAACGTCCACGTCGCCATCGGGCACGATGTCGGCGATGGGCTTCCAGTAGAACTCGATGATGACGAAATCATCGCCTTCGCAAGAAAGCAGGTTGCCTTCGTTGCCGAACATTTCCACATCCCACTCGATCTTGTAACGGCCGTACTGGAGTACTTCCACTGCGATCGCCTTGCTAAGGTTGGCCTTGTTGGCGCCTTTGATGTGAACCTGTCCCGGTGCGGGGGTCACGACTTCACCAGATCCTGCAGAAGCGGTCAGAACGCCGTCGGTGTAAGCGACATAGGCCGTTCCGTCCCACCTCAGGATGGTGGCGGTCCCTTCCATATAATAAGTCTGTCCGTCAGACAGCATCTGCTTGTCAAACTGAGCGGCACCATTCACGGTCGTACGGAGGGTACAAACCTTCTCCTCGGCCGTGGTGATGGCGATGTTCTTCAGACCGGGATAGAAGTGGAGAACCACATCGTCGGTGGCGTCACAAACTTCATTTTCGGTGGTGGCCGTCCAGGTCAGGGTATAGGTACCGAAAGAGGTCACGAATACCTTGGTGCCGCCATCGGTGTCGTCGATGAAGATCGGGTCGTTGGAATCCTGGGGCTTGCCAGTCACGGTCCACTTGGTGGATACGCCGTCATGACCCCCTGCGGGAGCTTCCGGAACGTCAACCAGTTCGTAGGTGGCTTCCAGGGTGGTCCATACGGACTTCATGTCGGTGTGGAAGGCGCCGCAAACGTGCTGATCGTCACCAGCGTCAACAATGACAGACTTCTCGAACAGCACGGTGATGCTGGCGGAGTTGCCGCAGTCGGGGCCGTTGGTTACGGTCCAGGTCAGTTCGTATTCGCCATAGGTGCCGACAACAAACTCTTCGTCCACCACAGAGCCGAGAACGGCAATGGCGTTCGGGTCGTTGGCGTCGATGTCCCAGCTGTCAAGATCCCAGGGGTTGATCGTGTTATAATCATAACCGTCAGCGGGTACGACAAATACGATCTCACCGGCCGGTGAAGCGGTCCAGGTCCCTTCCGGGGTGCTGGGATATTCGCCGCACTCGGTTTCGTAGCAGGGAACTTCTGAAGCGTTCAGCGGGTAGATGAACTCGCAGGTCTCGTCATAGGTCATTACAACCCCTTCCACCTCGTGCGCCCAGATCTCGTCGTCCAGGATCGGCCGGTAGAAGAATACAGTCACTTCGTCAGAGTCATCGTCGCAGGTACCTGCGCCAAACTCGGTCCACTGGAAGGTGTAGGCCAGGTCGTTGCAACGTACGTCCCCAATGGTTTCGAATACCACGGCATAAACCTCGGTCTCGCCGCCTTCGGCCAGTACCCAGGAGTCCGCATCAAACGGGTTGGGTGCCTCATAACCTTCGGCTGCCACCACGAAAGCAACATTGTCGGGTCCGCAGACCTTGCTCCACTGACCGCTTCCATTGCACTCGGAAGTCAGGTCGGCGCTCAGCAGGGTAGCATAAGCAATGGTTGGCACTTCGTCAATTTCGCCAACCACGCCGCAGATCTCCTGATCAGCGGGGGTGGTGATGTTGGCCACGGGCTGGTCAAAGATTTCTACAGGAAACTTCTCAGATTCCTGAGTGCAGAGACCGGGGGTGATTTCAGCGGTTACCTGAACCCAGGCTTCCTCGTCGGGGCATGTTTCCTCATTCCAGATAACGAATACCTGGGGGCCGACATTGCCGCCGTCGATGTATCCAAATGCCTCATTGACTTCCCAGTAATAGACAACGCCATCCTGGACATTGGTAACGACATATCCGGCACCGGCTTCTTCGCCTTCCTTACAAACAACGGATGATCCGTCAATCACGGGAACCTCGAGGGCACCGTAAATGCTTACGGTGATTTCGTTGCTGGCGCAAAAGCCATCAGCTTCTTCGTCGGTTTCAACCGAACCGGCGCCTACAAGGCGGCGGAACATGGTGGTCTCGGTAATCCCATATTCAACCAGGTCGGGACCAACCTCACCGCCAATGTCCGTCCAGGTCTCGCCATCAGTAGAATACTGCCACTGGTATGCGGCGGTTGTGGTGGCTGCTTCGTCACAGACAATGTCGAACTCAAATCCTTCGATGGTGATGGTGGCTGAATCATCGCAATAGGCCTCGAAAGAGCCCTCAGCCAATTCAATCACGTTGTCCTCGCAAACGAGGGCTTCGCCGATCTTGGTGAACTCAACGGCGTTGCTTCCTACGTTAGCGGATGCAGCATCATTGGTCGTAACATTTACCACCCTGCGGAAGAAAATGTCCTGGTCGGCCTCAACGTACAGGTCAAAATAACCGGTTACGAAGGCGTCAACATCTCCTCCAACCACACCAACAATGGTGTAAGTCTCATCAAGGTTATCACCAACTGCTGGGTTTACAGGGGTGGCTGAAACCCCGACAGGAAGCGAAGCAAGGCTCTGCCAGGAGCTTGTCAGGCCTGTGGGAGACCACTGCCAGCTAAGTGTAATGGTTGCGCTTGTAAAGATGTCTGTGGAAGTAATCTCCAACGGGTCGGTGAGGTCATCAAACCTTGATCCGGTAATTGTTGCAGAAACCTCATCACAGAAATCAATGTCAGCCGGGGTGATGGTGTTTTCTAAAACAGAAACACCAGCAAACGGCTGCACATCCTGCGCATTGACCAAAAAGGAACTAAGCATCAGCACGGCAAACAGGGGCCAGATGAGCTTAAGCCTTTTCAATGTGTAGTTTGTTTCCATAATGTTGAATTTTGTTTTGTGTAAGATTTCCAAAAAAGTTTTTGGTTAACAAAATGTATAAAAAAAAGAACGAGAATTTTTCTTGCGAAAAATACTGCATGAGAAAAACACCTGCAGGCCGGAAGGCCAGCCGTGTTCGGGGGAGGTACAAAAATCAGCTGTCTCTGATCTTGGGGTTAAACGTTGTTACTCTGTCTATAGGCATCGTTTGGTTTTGGTTAACACGATTTGATTTGGCTAATCAGCAAATATAAGGATAATAAATAAATAACCAAACAGTAAAAAATTACCTACAAAATCACGCGAAGGTAAAAAAATCCGCCGGATTGTTGATAACTTTTTAAATTTTTATACGCATTTGGGGGTTTGCGGTTACAAAAGAACACAGTTCACCCCCTTTTCTTACTCCCATAAGACGGATGCGAAACAGGAAACGCTGCGTCTGTCCGAAAAAAAAACGAAAAAAATCCGAAGATTTTGCCGGACCAACCGCATCACACCCTACGTATTTTTGCTTACCGTCTGATAATTTGCAGTTTGCGGGTGGCCGTCCTTTGCCCTGACACCACCTCCAGGATGTACAAGCCCTCGGGAAATGAGCCGGTCTCCAGCCGCAGCACCGACCCCCCGGCCTCTGCCCGGTAAACGAGCCGTCCGGTGGCGTCGAACAGGCGCACCCGGTCCATGGGCCCGTCCGATCGCAGGGTCACCGCGTCACGGGCCGGGTTGGGATACAAGGTGAAAAAGGCCTCCCCGTCCGCATCGATCAGGCCCGTCGACGTGTCGGGCGCCAGCACCCGCACCAGGTCGAGCAGGATGGCCGAGCCATCCACCCAGTTGTCGGCCACATGCTCCCGGAAGGCGATGTGCACTTCCTCTCCCGGGCCGGCAAAGTCGGTGAGCCGGTAGGTGTAAAGTTTCCAGTCGGTCGAGCTCGTGTCGGAGAACACCAGCTCGTCGATCACGATGTCGAAGGCCGCCGGGTCGCCGGCACCGGTGGTGGACAACCGGATGTCCACGTTGTCGTTGAAGTTCATGAAGGCGTACTGCAGGTAGAATGCCAGTTCATAGCCGTCACCCACCGTGAGGGGCGGCATGACCAGCCACTGGTCGTTGTGGTGCTGCCCGCCCGTCTCCCAGGTGGCATAGGCGATCCGGTCGCCCCCGGCGGGCGAGGCGGGGACCGTCCCTGATTCCCAGCCGGGATAGGGCGA
Source organism: uncultured Bacteroidales bacterium (assembly GCA_964477035.1). GTDB lineage: Bacteria > Bacteroidota > Bacteroidia > Bacteroidales > UBA7960 > SLSG01. The sequence continues at coordinate 7,548 of CAYZCW010000013.1, read as the reverse complement.
GGTGCCCACGGCCACCATGCGCCAGCCGCTGCCCCCGTCGGGACTCAGGCGGGTCCATCCTTCTGGCGGGAAGGTGTCGCCTTCGAAGTCCTGCGAATAAATAACGATGCGCTCGTCATCCAGGTGTTGTTTTGCCTCCGCAGGGTTGTTTCCGGGCGGGTTCTTGATCCCCGTGCGTTGTCCGTGAACCGCCGTGGCTGTCAGCAGCAGCAGGAGGGCCCATGTCAGGGAGAAGGATACTTGTCGTGATGTCATAAGCGGTGGTTGTTGTTCGCCGGATGCGGAAGCGGACTGCCGCGGTCCCATCCGACGGGGATGAATAAAAAAAAGCAGGAACGCCGGTTGGTTGCGCCCCTGCTTGCTGATTTCCTGTATTCCTGCCTGCCTGTCAGACAACCCCTAATAGAACATGCTGCGGTTGTCCTCGATGCGGGCGTTGTTTTGCAGGGCCTGCAGCACGTCCACGGGGACGCGGTTGCTGACGGCGGTCTGCAGCTGCCGTTTGGTCGCGCTGAGGTCCTCGGGCACGATGGCCTCGTCCAGACGGGTCACTTCCACGACGAAGACCCCGTTCTGACCCCGGATGGGTTCGGAGAGACTGCCTGCCTCCATGGCGAATACGCTTCCCACCACGCGTGGCTCGGGTCCGGCGCCGGGCAGGGTGGTGGTTGTGAACCGCAGGTCACTGGCTTCCTGCACCTCGCGGTTCAGGGCGCCGGCCATGTCGGTCAGGCTGCTTCCGGCCTCACGGAACTCTGCGGCCACCCTGTCGAATTTCTTTTCGCGCAGGGCCTGGGCCATGACTTCCCCGCGGATCTGGTCCAGGGCCGGGATGCCCTCATCCATCTTGCGGGTGACCGTGGCGATGATAAAACGGTTGTCGAGTTCGAAGATGCGGGAGAAATCGCCCAGGGAGGTTTCGTCGAAGAAGGCCCACTGGATGATGCCGCGGGGGTTGTCGATGCCCGGGAGGCTGAAGTCCATGCGCCGGATGTTCTCGGCGGTGCGGATGGCCACATCCTGCTCCTCGGCCACCTGGCGGAAGTTCTTCTTTTCGCGCAGCTGGGAGGCGAAGGTGCTGGCCTGGGCATAAACGTCCTGGTAAGTGTGGCTGCTGGCTTCGATCTCGCGGGTGAGCATGGCCACCTGGATCTTCCGTGTGCCGGCCGATTTGCCGGTGACGTGGATCACGTGGATGCCGAACTCGCTTTCGGCCGTGACGACCGATCCAATGGATGCATCGATCACTGCCTGGTTGAAGGAGGGGACCATCTCCCCGTCACGGAACCATTCCAGGTCGCCCTGGTTGAACTGGGCCGAGGGGTCGTCAGACAGTTCCGTGGCCAGGTCCCCGAAACGGGACAGGCTGAGGCGCGCCACCCCGGCGATGCTGTCGGCCAGCTGGCGGGCTTCGTCCAGCGAGCGGGTGGCGGGGGTGGGAGCCTGCGAGCCGGCATAGGCCACCAGGATGTGGCTGGCGCGCATGGAGTCGGGGCGCATCTGGGCGTCGACCAGTTTGGCCAGGACGTATTGGTTGTTGTCGATGTAGGGTCCGTGCACGGTGCCGACCGGGGCGTCGAAGAACAGGGGGTCTATCTCGGGCGAGAGCTCCCCGCGTCCATAGTAGGCCGGGTCGAACCGCCTGTCGGAAACCGAGTTGATAAAGGGCGCGATGTCCTGGGTGGCCTCCATCTCGTCTTTCAGTTCAAGCAGCTCGCCGCGCAACACCTCCCGGTCCGCATCGGTGGGGAACACGTTGAAGGAAACATATTCGATGTTGCGGGATGCCTCCCTCCGGAACCGTTCCTTGTTTTCGTCGTAATAGCGGCGCAGCTCCCTGTCGGATATCTCGATCAGGCTGTCGGCGATCGCCGTGTAAGGCTGGTAGACAAAACGGATGTCGGCCGAGGCATTGCGCTCGCTGTAGTCGCGTTCGGCCAGCAGGCTGGGTACGTAATAGCCCTTGCGCACCAGGTTGTGGTATTTGGTTTCGGCCCGGTCGCGCTTGATGAACTGCTCCAGGTTGACCCACTGGTTGCGGACGGCGGGGTCGAGCCGGTCGAAATTGCGGAGGAACTCAACCACCTGCTGGGGGTCGTAGCTTCCGTCCTGCGGATTGGAAAAGCTTTGCCGGATCAGGTTGTGGGGCTCCCGGCCGTGGATCATGTCGTACAGCTCTTCGGCCGACACCTCGATGCCCAGGCGATCCAGCTCTTCACCCAGCACGATCTCGCGGACCATCTGGTTCCATACCTGTTCCCTGATCTGGAAGGCCTCGCGGGGGCCCAGGTTGGCCTGTCCGGTCTGCTGGCGCCAGCTCTCGGCCTGGTCGCTGACCCGTTGTTCGAACTCCTGGTAGGGAATGCTGGTCTTGCCGATCTTGCCCACGTCGAATCGCTGGCCACCCATGGGGCCGTAACCCAGAAAGTCGCCCAGCACGAAGGCGGCGAGTGCAAATCCGATCACCGCGATCAACAGCCCGGAATAGCTCCTTATCTTACTAATAACTGCCATGTTGTTCTATTTTAATAAAAATGCGAGTGCAAAGATACATAAAAATGGGAGTTGATACATCACGCAGGGGTTTTCCGCACCTGCACGGTTTCGATGCGCTTTTCACTCACCTGCATGATCCTGAAGGTGAGCTGTCCGATGGCGATCTCTTCCCCTTTTTCCGGGATGCTCTCCAGGTGACTGAGCAGCAAGCCCCCCAGGGTCTCGTATTCGTCCGACTCCGGCAGCTCCAGCCCGAACTGTTCGTTGAGGTAATCGATCTCCAGCCGGGCGGAGAACAGGAACTCGGTGTCGCTGACCTGCTTTTCGATGAGGTCGTCGCGGTCGTATTCGTCGTCGATCTCCCCAAATATCTCCTCCATGACGTCCTCGATGGTGATGATGCCCGAGGTGCCCCCGAACTCATCGACCACGGCGGCGATGCTCTTGCGTTGCTGGATGAAGTTCTGCAACAGCTTGTTGGCGTGCATGGTTTCGGGCACCAGCATGATGGGGCGGATGATGGGCCGGATGTCGGCGGGTTTGCGGAAAAAGTCGAAGGCGTGCACGTAGCCGGTGATGTTGTCGATGGAGTCCTTATAAATGAGGATCTTTGACAGACCCGTTTGGGAGAACAACGAACGGATGGCCGCCGTCTCCTCCTCTTCCGAGACGGCCACAATCTCCGTGCGGGGGATCATGCACTCCCGGATTTTGATATCGGGGAATTCGATGGCGTTGCGGAAGATCTGGATCTCACGGTGGGTTTCGCTTTCCTGCTCGTCCTGTTGTTGCCCGAACTCCTTCAGGTAGTTGTCCATATCCACGATGTCGAAGGGCTTTTTGTTGTTGGCCACGTCGACTTTCAGAAAGTACTTCATGATCAGGTGGGACAATCCGACGGTAAGCTTGATGAGCGGGTAGAGTATATAATAGATGAGTGTGACGGGCAGGGCGAACAGGGACAGGAAACGGTTCGGGTTGATGCGGAACAGGGCCTTGGGTAAAAATTCGGCAAACATGAGGATGATCAGGGAGGACGCCAGGGTCTGCAGCAACAGCACCATGAAATCGGTGTTCACCACCCGGGGCAGTGCGGCGGCAAGCACGGGCTGCAGCAGGGACGCAAATGAGATCCCGTAGACGACCAGGGCGATGTTGTTGCCCACCAGCATGGTGGAGATGAAGCTGCCTTCGGTGCGGATGAAGCGTGAAAGCAGCCTGGCCGAAAAGCCTCCGCTCTTGCTCTCGACCTCCACCTTGAGCTTGTTGGCTGAGATGAAGGCGATCTCCATCCCCGAGAAAAAGGCGGAGAGCAGGAGGCTGGCGGCGATGATGAGATAGGGTGTCACGGGGTTGGCTGTTGGTTGTTTGTTGTTGGCTTTTGGTTATTGGTTATTGGCTGTTGGGGGTTGGTTCGGGTTCGGTCTCTACGGTAAAGGTGCCGCGGGGCCGCAGGATGGTCCACTGGTTGAACTGCTCGTCGGCTTCCAGGCCGTCTCCGTACAGCACCTCGTCTTCGGTGGTGATGCGCACAAACTGGTCGGAGTAAATGATGCCCTTTTTCTGGTCCCACACCAGGTGTTCCGTGTTGAGCTGTTCGCCCAGCTCGTTGACCACCACCACATCGTTGCGGGCTTCAACCATTTTATCGTCTTCGTAACTGATGGCGTATTCGGAGGACATCCGGGAGGTGACGTTCATCAGGCTGTCGTAGAAGGCCACCTGCAGGCCCTGGGGCATCTCCATGCGCTTGTTTTCTCCCTCATAGCGGTCCATGCGGGGCGCTTTCACGATGAGACGGGTATTCCCGTCCTCGCTGTAGATCATCTCCAGGTCGAGGGTGGATTCGACAGGCCCTTCGTCCACCCTGGTGATGGTCTCGATGGTCTTCAGGTCCGGCTGGCATGAAAAAAGCATTGCCACTCCAAAAAGAATGGCAATGCTTTTGGTTATTGTCTTACAGGCAACAGACCGTATTTTCTCCTTTTCAGGGAAAGGGTCGTCCATGGTTAGCGTGCTCTGATGCGGGTGGTTTCATTGATCCAGCAACCCACCCTGTAGGTTTCCCCTTCGGCGTGGCCATAGAAAAAGATGAGCTCGTTGTTGGGGAAGTACTGGGAGTAGGTGCGGATGAACTGGGTGGCCCTTTCGCTGATCTGCGGATCGCTGTCCACATCCCGGGCCTGGATGAACTTGTCCACGGCCGCCCAGTAAGCAGCGGTCTTGGTGAACTCGTCATCCCCGCAGTCGCTGGCACTGGCGGCATACATTTCTCCAATGAGGATGTACGGCCGGCCGTCGTCAGGCTTCACCTGGGTGGCGGCCAGAGCATAGGTGCGGGCCTGGGGCATGCGCCGCTGGATGCGGTAGGCAATGTCGGCCATAAGCAAGTAGGTCCGGAATTTCTCATCCGTATAATTCTCGCTGTCGTCCTGCTCATACAGTTCGATGGACTCCTCATAATACTTGAGTGCCTGGGCATGGTTCTCCTGGCTGCTTTCCAGCCGGCCCATGAGGAAGGCAGATTGTGCCGTGGGGCGCAGGCGGTGCAGCGATTTGGTGGCCATATAGAACAGCTCGCTGTCGGTGCAGCCTGATTTTTCCAGCATCTCGGTGATGCGGGCAAGCAGCTCCGGGTCTTCTGGGTTTGCCTTGTAACGGGGGCCGAAGATGCGGGCCAGGTTGTCGCAACTGGCGAAGGGTTCGAACAGGATCTCGATGTTGTTTTTGGCCGTGGCGTAACGGGTGGAATCCTGCGGGTTGTGCACCAGGTTGTATTCGATGATGTCGATGGCGCGGTCGTAGCTCTCCACCACCTTGGTGGGATCCAGCAGGCCGGCCTCGGCGAGCCTGACGGTCGACTGGAAGTTGATCAGCAGCACATCGCCCTGGGAATCCAGCCCCTCGAGCTCGATGGACCGTTCGGAAATATCATGTTGGTCCTGCACATTGTTGGTGCGGAACTGGTAGAGGTCGGCCACCTTCCTGCCCAGCACATAGCCTTCCCGGCCGAAATACTCGATGCGCTGGTCGTGTACCATCATGAGGGTGTCGACCAGGGCTTCCCGGTTGGCGGGATCGGTTTCCTGGTTGTACATGTATTTGACCAGAACGGATCCGTGGATGTAGATGTTCTGCGTGGCTGCAGGGCAGTTGAAGAACATCCAGCGCCAGGGCTCGATGGCCATATGAAAATTGCGCTGCCTGTAGTACTCATTATAGAGCGACCAGTTCCTGACGCACGTCACGCTGTCCTTCCCGTAACGGGGCGGCTGCTGCAGGCTGGCTGCGGCTTCGGTGAGGGTGCCGGCACGGGTGGCTTCCGCGTCTTTGCTATTGGCTTGTGCCGGTTTACCTGCCAGAAGGAGCAGCACGGCTAAGGCAAAAAAAGTAAAAGTCCTTGCGTTCATCTTATTTCCCGTTGTTTGATAAGTTAGAAAAACCTTCTCCTCAGGAACCAGTGCTCATAGATGTTTATCCCGATATTGATCCGGAAAAAGTCTTCCTTGATGAGGTTCTGGTCCGTCGTTCCCCTCTGGGCGTACTCAAATCCGACCCGCAGGCTGGATAAGGAACGTCTCAGCGGTATACCCAGTCCAAAACTTATGCCAAATTCGCTGAGCGCATGGTTATTGGGATTGAGGTAGGTTTGTCCGTAACGAAAACCGGCCCGGTAGGTCAGCCGGTGGAACATGTTTGAGAAGGTTTGCACCCGTGGGTTGTGCTGCAAGCCGAGGGCGAAATGATAACTATTGGTCAGTTCGTCGGATGCGTCGAACAGCCGGAAGTCCGACCAGTTCTGGGTCTGGAAGTCGATGCCGCCCGCCCATTGCGGGTTGAAGCGTGCATACAGCCCGGCTCCCCAGTAGGCCGGGAGGACGAGGTCGCCCTGGATTTCATTTTCCACCCGGATGGTGTCGAAGCGGGTCTCCCCCGGGAGCATGCGCCTTACCAGTTCATTGCGCGAAGCGGAAACCGGGGTTTCGGAACCGTATGTGATCCCCAGGGTGTAGGAGCTGGTTTCCGTGGGGCGGAATTCATACTGGGCTCCCATGCCGAATATCCACCCGTTCACCTGGTTGGAGACCACCCTGTTGGTGAGAAAGATGCCCGTCGAGTCGGAATAAACCGAGGTGTGGTTCTCAAACCGTCCGAACAGGTAGGAAGCATTCAGTCCCACAGACAGTCCTTTGACCGGCCTCAAGGCCCCTCCGAAAAATGCCTGGTTGATGCCGCCTTCCCCTTCATACTGGTAGTTCATGACGCCAACCACGGGGTCTTCGTCGAAGTCGTGGATCTTGTATCCGACAGAACTGAATGGCTTGAGCCCGGCCCCGACGGCCAGCCATTTTGTAACGGGAAAGCCAAAAGAGAGGCTGCCAAGGCTGGAGTAGTTGCCGGTTTGTGATTGGGTTTCGGTCGACTGGCGGTAGAAGTGCGAAAAGGCCGTGGCCTCGAAGACAAAAGAGAGGGTGTCGATGGCTGTGTAGGCGGCCGGGTTCACCTCGTTGACGGAGAGGTTGCTGCGGAAGCCAACCCCCAGGCCTCCCATGCCCAGGTTGCTGAAATTCTGGTTAAAGCGCAATTCCCCCAGGCCGAACATGGAATAGGGCGAGGGGATGCGGGTCTGCCCGGAGGCAGAAAAGGCAATCATCAGCAAACCAACGAAAAGAAAAGCCAGACGCAGGTGTTTGCCGGTTGTATTATGAGTCATTCGTGGGGCGAATTGAACGGAGTCCCTGATTAAAATTGACTGCAAATATCCTATTTTTTAATGTTTTGTCAAAAAAATATTTTGGCAGCAATGCCGGTTGTGGTTGGCTGGGTTGTGGGACTTCAGTCAAACGGTGTATATCGTTAACGGCAAATTAGTGGAGATATTTTGTGTTGAAAATGAGGGACAAATGTAATCAAAAAACCCGTTTGTGCCCCGGATTGTTAAAAAACGCCTTGTAAATACAAAATCTTTGTGTACATTTGCTGCACCAAATTTTCCCGGTACCATAGCTCAGTTGGTAGAGCAACGGACTGAAAATCCGTGTGTCCCTGGTT
>CAYZCW010000012.1:0-77481 GCA_964477035.1 uncultured Bacteroidales bacterium | reverse complement strand
GCCTGAGCGTGACCGTCGCCAGCCTGGCACCGGGAGACTCTGAGACCTTCACCGAGACCTACACCATCACCCAGGCCGACCTGGACGCCGGCAGCGTGGTCAACACGGCCACCGCCAGCGGCACGGCGCCGGACGGTTCCACCGTGGGCGACAGCGACGACGAGACCGTCACGGCCATCCAGAGCCCGGGCATTGCCATCACCAAGACGGCCGATCCGACGACCTATGCCAGCGTCGGAGAGGTGATCACCTATACCCTCGTGGTGACCAACACGGGCAATGTGACACTCACCAATATCAGCGTGACCGACCCGCTCACGGGCCTGAGCGTGACCGTCGCCAGCCTGGCACCGGGCACCTCTGAAACATTTATTGAAACCTATACGGTCACCCAGGCCGATCTCGAGAATGGCAGCGTGGTGAACACCGCCACGGCCACCGGCACCGTACCGGACGGCTCCACCGTGAGCGACAGCGACCAGGAGACCGTCATGGCCATCCAGAGCCCGGCCATCGCCATCACCAAGACGGCCGATCCGACGACCTATGATGCGGTCGGGGATGTGATCACCTACACCCTCGTGGTAACCAATACCGGCAATGTCACCCTGACAGGTGTCCAGGTCACCGACCCGCTGACCGGCCTGAGCGTGACCGTTGCCAGCCTGGCACCGGGAGCCTCCGAGACTTTCACCGAGACCTACACCATCACCCAGGACGACCTGGATAACGGCCAGGTGCTGAACACCGCCACGGCCAGCGGCACGGCGCCGGACGGCTCCACCGTGGGCGACAGCGACGACGAGACCGTCACCGCCGTCCAGAGCCCGGCCATCAGCGTCACCAAGACAGCCGATCCGACAATTTATAGTTTCGTCGGACAGGAAATCACGTACACGATCGTGGTCGCCAATACCGGCAATGTCTCCCTCAACGGGGTGACCGTGACCGACCCGCTGGTCGGGCTGAACCAGAACGTCGGCAGGCTGAATCCCGGAGAATCCAGGACCATCATCAGGACGTATACCATCACCCAGGCCGACCTGGATAATGGCTCCGTGCCCAATACGGCGCATGCCACCGGCCGCGCGCCCGGAAACATCGATGTGGTGGATGAGGATACCGAGATCATTTTTGCCGACCAGGATCCGGCCATTACGATCACCAAGACGGCCGATCCCACCACCTACGACACGGTCGGGGATGTGATCACCTACACCCTCGTGGTGACCAACACGGGCAACGTGACCCTCACGGGCATCACCGTGACCGACCCGCTGACCGGCATGAATGTGACCATCGCCAGCCTCGCTCCCGGAGCATCTGAGACCTTCACCGAAACCTACACCATCACCCAGGCCGACCTGGACGGCGGCAGCGTGCTGAACACCGCCTCGGCCAGCGGCACGGCGCCGGACGGCTCCACTGTCGATGACAGCGACGACGAGACGGTCACCGCCATCCAAAGCCCGGCCATCGCCATCACCAAGACGGCCGATCCCACCACCTACGACACGGTCGGGGACGTGATCACCTACTCCATCGTGGTGACCAACACGGGCAATGTGACCCTGACGGACATCACCGTGACCGACCCGCTGACAGGCCTCAACACCGTCATCGCCAGCCTGGTCCCGGGGGGCTCTGAGACCTTCACCGAAACGTACACCATCACCCAGGCTGATCTGGATGGCGGCAGCGTGGTGAACACGGCCACTGCCGAAGGAGAAGCGCCCGACGGATCCACCGTGGACGACAGCGACGACGAAACGGTCACCGCCATCCAGAACCCGGCCATCGCCATCACCAAGACGGCCGATCCCACGACGTATGATGCTGTAGGACAAACCATCACCTACACCCTGGTGGTGATCAACACGGGCAATGTCACCCTGACGGGTGTCCAGGTCACCGACCCGCTGACCGGCCTGAGCGTGACCGTCCCCAGCCTGGCCCCGGGAGACACCGAGACCTTTACCGAGACCCATACCATCACCCAGGCCGATCTGGATGCCGGGCAGGTGGTCAACACGGCTACCGCAAGTGGAGAGGCACCGGATGGCACGACCGTGGTGGACGACGATGAGGAGACGGTCACCGCCGTCCAGAACCCGGCCATCACGGTGACCAAGACGGCCGATCCGGCGACCTATGATGCCGTGGGACAAACCATCACCTACACCCTCGTGGTGACCAATACGGGCAATGTCACCCTGACGAATGTCCAGGTGACCGACCCGCTGACAGGCCTCAACACCGTCATCCCCACCCTCGCCCCGGGGGCCTCCGAGACCTTCTTCGAAACCTATGCCATCACCCAGACCGACCTGGATGCCGGCCAGGTGGTCAATACCGCCACGGCCGCGACGGTCTTCAACGGCAACCCGGTAGAGGACAGCGACAGTGCCACGGTCACGGCCATCCAGAACCCGGCCATCCTGATCACCAAGACGGCCGATCCCGCGACCTATGATGCCGTGGGGCAAACCATCACCTACACCATCGTGGTGACCAACACGGGCAATGTCACCCTGACCGGTGTCCAGGTGACCGACCCGCTCACGGGCATGAACGTCACCGTCCCCAGCCTGGCCCCGGGAGACTCCCAGACCTTCAACGAGACTTACACCATCACCCAGGCGGACCTGGACGGTGGCAGCGTGCTGAACACCGCCACGGCCAGCGGCACGGCGCCGGACGGCTCCACTGTCGATGACAGCGACGACGAGACGGTCACCGCCGTCCAGAACCCGGCCATCGCCATCACCAAGACGGCCGATCCGGCGACCTATGATGCCGTGGGACAAACCATCTCCTACACCCTCGTGGTGACCAACACGGGCAATGTGACACTCACCAATATCAGCGTGACCGACCCGCTGACAGGCCTGAACGCAACCGTCGCCACCCTGGCCCCGGGGGACAGTGAGACCTTTACCGAGACCTATACCATCACCCAGGCCGATCTGGACGGCGGCAGCGTGGTGAACACGGCCACGGCCGAAGGAGAAGCGCCCGACGGCTCCACCGTCACCGACAACGACGAGGAGACCGTCACCGCCATCCAGAACCCGGCCATCGCCATCACCAAGACGGCCGATCCGGACACTTACGATACCCTGGGACAAACCATCTCCTACACCCTCGTGGTGACCAACACGGGCAATGTGACCCTCACGGGCATCAGCGTGACCGACCCGCTCACGGGCCTGAGCGTGACCATCCCCAGCCTGGCCCCGGGAGACAGTGAGACCTTTGCCGAGACCTATACCATCACCCAGGCCGACCTGGACGGTGGCAGCGTGCTGAACACCGCCACAGCCAGCGGCACGGCACCCGACGGGTCCACCGTGGATGACAGCGACGATGAAATCGTCACGGCAAACCAGAGCCCGGCCATCCTGATCACCAAGACGGCCGATCCCGCGACCTATGATGCCGTGGGACAAACCATCACTTACACCATCACGGTGACCAATACCGGGACCGTCACCCTGACCAATGTCCAGGTGACCGACCCGCTCACGGGCCTGAGCGCCACCATCCCCAGCCTCGCGCCCGGAGCATCTGAGACCTTCACCGAAACCTATACAATCACCCAGGCCGACATCGATGCCGGGGAGGTGGTGAACACCGCCACGGCAAGCGGCACGGCGCCCGACAGATCCGCCGTGGAGGACAGCGACAGTGCCACGGTCACGGCCATCCAGAACCCGGCCATCCTGATCACCAAGACGGCCGATCCGGCGACCTACGACACCCTGGGCGAGACCATCACCTACACCATCACGGTGACCAACACGGGCAATGTGACCCTGACGGGCGTCACCGTGACGGACCCGCTCACGGGCATGGACGTCACCGTCGCCAGCCTGGCCCCGGGGGCCTCCCGGAACTTTACAGAGACCTACGCCATCACCCAGTCTGACCTGGACGGCGGCAGCGTGCTGAACACCGCCACGGCCAGCGGCACGGCACCCGACGGGGCCGTCGTGGAGGACAACGACAGCGCCACGGTCACCGCCGTCCAGAGCCCGGCCATCGCCATCACCAAGACGGCCGATCCGGCGACCTACGATGCCGTGGGACAAACCATCACTTACACCCTCGTGGTGACCAACACGGGCAATGTGACCCTGACGGGCGTCACCGTGACGGACCCGCTGACCGGCATGAATGTGACCATCCCCAGCCTGGCCCCGGGTGCCACCCAGGCCTTCACCGAGACTTACGCCATCACCCAGGCCGACCTGGATGCCGGTCAGGTGGTCAACACCGCCACCGCCAGCGGCACGGCACCCGACGGATCCACCGTGGAGGACAGCGACAGCGCGACCGTCACGGCCGTCCAGAGCCCGGCCATCGCGGTCACCAAGACTGCTGATCCGGCAACATACGACAGCGAGGGACAGGCCATCACCTACACCCTCGTGGTGACCAACACGGGCAATGTCACCCTGACCGACGTCCTGGTCACCGACCCGCTCACAGGCATGAGTGTCACCATCCCGAGCCTCGCACCGGGAGTGTCCGAAACCTTAACCGAGTCTTACATTATCACCCAGGCCGACCTCGACGCCGGCCAGGTGCTGAACACCGCCCACGCCAGCGGCACGGCACCCGATGGCTCCGCCGTGGAAGACAGCGATGACGAAACCATCACCGCCGAGCAGAACCCGGCCCTGTCCGTGACCAAGACGGCAGATCCGGCCACCTACGACACGGCCGGTGAAGTGATCACCTACACCATCACGGTGACCAATACCGGGACCGTCACCCTGACCGGCATCAGCGTGACCGACCCGCTCACGGGCCTGAACGCCGTGATTCCCAGCCTCGCACCGGGAGCCTCCGAAACCTTCTTCGAAACATACACCATCACCCAGGCCGACCTCGACGCCGGCCAGGTGCTGAACACCGCCACGGCCTCGACCGTCTTCAACGGTGAACCGGTCACCGGCAGCGACGATGAGGTTGTCACCGCCACCCAGAACCCGGCGATCGCCATCACCAAAACGGCCGATCCGGCGACCTACGACACACTGGGCGAGACAATCACCTATACCATCACGGTGACCAACACGGGCAATGTGACCCTGACGGGCGTCACCGTGACGGACCCGCTCACGGGCATGAACTTCACCGTCGCCAGCCTGGCCCCGGGGGCCTCCGAAGCCTTTACCGAGGCCTACACCATCACCCAGGCCGATCTGGACGGCGGCAGCGTGGTCAACACCGCCACGGCCCAAGGCACGGCACCGGACGGGGCCACCGTGGAGGACAGCGACAGCGCCACGGTCACCGCCATCCAGAACCCGGCCATCAACCTCACCAAAACGGCTGATCCCGTCACCTATCAAGCCGTGGGCGAGACCATTACCTATACCATCACGGTAACCAACACGGGCAACGTAACCCTCACCAATGTCAGCGTGACAGACCCGCTCACGGGACTCAGTACCGTCATCCCCAGCCTCGCTCCGGGAGCGCAGGCCGTCCTGACCGAGACATACGCCATTACCCAGGCCGATATCGATGCCGGGGAGGTGGTGAACACCGCCACGGCCATTGGGGAGGCACTCGGCGGGGCCACCGTGGAGGACAGCGACAGCGCGACGGTGACCGCCGTGAAGATACCCGGCCTGAGCGTGACCAAGGCGGCCAGCCCGCTGACCTACAGCACGCCCGGGGACGTCATCACCTATACCATCACGGTGACCAACACGGGCAACGTAACCCTTGTGGACGTTCTGGTGACCGACCCGCTGACCGGCCTGAGCACCACCATCGCCAGCCTCGCGCCGGGCGCGTCTGAAGTCTATATGGAAACCTACACCATCACCCAGGCCGACATCGACGCCGGGGAGGTGCCCAACACCGCCACCGCAGCCACCGTCTACGAGGGCACGCCGGTGGAAGACAGCGACCAGGCAGTGGTGTCGGCGGACAAGGATCCGTCGCTGACGATCGTCAAAACGGCCAGCCAGCCAACCTATTCCGCCGCCGGAGAAACGATCACCTACACCCTGCTGGTGACCAATACGGGCAACGTCACCCTGTACGACATCCTGGTGGAAGACCCGATGCTGGCATTGTCGGTCAACATCCCGGTCCTGGCCCCCGGAGAGAGCCAAACGATCAGCGAGGACCACACCGTCACCCAGGAAGACATCAATGCCGGGTCCATCGAGAACACCGCTTCGGCCACGGCCCTGTTCGAAGGAAACACGATCCGTGACGAGGACGATGAGACGGTCACCGCCGAGCAGAACCCGGATATCCTGGTGGTCAAAACGGCCAGCCAGCCGGCCTACACCACCGAAGGGGAAGTCATCACCTACACCATCCGGGTGACCAACACGGGCAACGTCACCCTGGTCCAGGTACGGGTGACCGACCCGCTCACGGGCCTCGACACCGTGGTCGATGTCATGGAACCCGGGGAGGTGCGCGAATTCACCCAGACCTACTCCATCACCCAGGCCGACCTGGATGCCGGCAGCGTGGTGAACACGGCCTCGGCCACGGGAGAAGCCCCGGACGGCAGCGGGGTATCCGACGAGGACACGGTCACCATCGTGGCGGACCAGCTGCCCGGTCTTGAACTGGTGAAAGCCGCATCCCAGCCGACCTACAGCTTCGCCGGAGAGGAGATCGAATACACCATCACCGTGACCAATACCGGCAACGTGACCCTGACCGGCATCCTGGTGGAAGACCCGCTCACCGGACTCAGCACCATCATCCCCAGCCTGGATCCGGGTGCCTCCGTCGACATTTTGCAGACCCATGCCATCCTCCAGGCAGACATCGAGGCGGGAGAGCTGACCAATACGGCGACGGCCTCGGCAACCTTCGGAGGCATCCCCTTGACTGACAGCGACTCGGTGACCATCATCGCCATCCTCGAGCCGTCCATAGAGGTGGTCAAAACGGCCGACCGCGATGACTACGATGAAGCCGGACAGGTCATTACCTACACGATCACGGTAACCAACGACGGGAACGTGACCCTGTACAATGTCGAGGTGACCGACGACCTGCTGTCGTTCGCCACCACCATCGATGTGCTGCAGCCTGGCGAGTCCAGGTCGTTCGTCGAAACCTACACGGTGACCCAGGCCGACCTGGATGCCGGCAGCGTGGTGAACACGGCCGAAGCCACGGGCTATGACCAGGACGGCAACCCGGTGAGCGACGACGATACGGTCACTGTCGGGGCCATCGGCAACCCGAGCCTGGATGTGGAAAAAGTGGCGGACCGTACCAGCTTCGATGCGGTGGGCATCGTGATCACCTATACCATCACCGTGACCAATAACGGCAACCTGACCCTGCTTAATGTGGTGGTCACCGACCCGCTCACGGGACTGAACCAGAACATCGGCAACATGGCCCCGGGCGATGTAATCACCCTGACCACCACCTATACCACCACCCAGAACGACCTGAACCACGGGGAGATCCTGAACGTGGCCACGGCCAGGGGAACGGATCCCACCGGAGAGGAGGTGTCCGCCGAAGGCATCGCCATCGTGGGCGGGGTCGCCAGGCCGAGCATCCGGGTGATCAAGACGGCGGACCGCAGCTCGTACGATGCCCCGGGACAGGTGATCACCTACACCATCCAGGTCATCAACAACGGGAACGTCACCCTGACGGGTGTCGTGGCAGAGGACCCGGCACTGAACATCACCCGCAACTTCCCCGTGATGCTTCCGGGTGCCGTACAGACATTCACAGGCAGCAGGACCATCACCCAGGCCGATATCGAAAACGTGGCCGTGGAGAACATCGCCTATGCCACCGGCACCGCCCCGGACGGCACCCAGGTGAATGACAACGACTTCCTGCGCATCCCGGCCATCCAGCGGCCGTCCATCAGCCTGACCAAGGTGGCAGACCGGGAGTTCTACCGTGCCGTCGGGGAGGAAATCATCTACACCCTGGTCGTGACCAATACCGGGAATATCGCCGTTCGCAACATCAATGTGACCGATCCCTATGCCCAGATCTTCGAAGGCAACCCGATCGCCAACCTGCCGGTGGGCGAAAGCCGGACGGTCAGGGCAAGGCACATTGTAACCCAGGCCGACCTCGACGCCGGATTCTTTGAAAACCGCGCAGAAGCCGTCGGAACCACCGATGTGATGCGCCGGGTCGTCAGCAATCCGGCCATCGCCATCGTCTACGCCCAGTTCAACCAGATCATCGCGGTGGACGATGCCAATGACCCGCCCGGGGTGAACGGGGCCCTCGGGGGCATCGCCATCCCCGACATCCTGGAGAACGACCGCCTCAACGGACTGCCGTTCGCACGCCACGAGGTGGTCCTGACCCGGATCAGCAGTCCGGCGGATTCCCTGGGCAACCCGCAGGCGGGCATCACCCTGGACCTGGCCACCGGGGAGGTTCGCGTCGCCCCGGGAACTCCTGGAGGAACCTACACCTTCCGGTACCGGATCTGCGAAACGCTCAATGCCTCCAACTGCGACGAAGCCACGGTGACCGTGCTGGTATTCTCCCCGGCCGACCTGAAGGTCACCAAGACGACCCATGCTCCGGAGGTCCACGCAGGCGAGCTGGTCACCTACACGATCACCGTGGAGAATCTGGGCCCGGGAACCGCCTTCAACGCCGTCGTGCAGGATCAGGACATCCTGTCCGACCCGCGGCTGTCCATCGAATCGGTCCTCCCCTCCATGGGCTCCTGGACCGCACCCAACTGGACCATCGGCGACCTCACGGCGGGACAGACGGCCACCCTGACCATCCAGGCCCGGGTCAGCCCCGGCGTGGCCCAGGGCACCCTCATCCCGAACAGGGTCCTTGTCTCCTCAGATACCTACGACCCGGACCTCAGCAACAACGAGGATGAAGCCGAATTCATGGTCACCACCAGCGCCGACCTGGCCGTGATCAAGTCCGCCGATCCCGATCCGGTGATCGCCGGGGACGAGGTGACTTACACGCTCACGGTCACCAACCACGGACCATCGGATGCGCTGGCCGTGTCGGTCAGCGACTTCCTGCCTGCCGACCTCGCCTTCGTCAGTGCCAGCCACGGCGGCACCTACGACCCCATCGCCCATGCCGTCAGCTGGTCGTTCAGCCAGCTGCCTGCCGGGGAGACCCTGAGCCTGACCATCACGGCCTCCACCCTCTCCAGCCTGCCGCATGGCAGCCAGCTCACCAATACCGCCACCGTAAGCAGCGACACCGAGGATCCGGACCTGTCGAACAACACCCATACCATCACCACCCCGGTCGACACCCGGGCCAACCTGGTCATGAAAAAGACGGCCCTGTCCGACATCGTGATCGCCGGCACGGAACTGCACTACCGCGTCAGCGTGACGAACCTCGGGCCCAGCGACGCACAGAACGTGGTGGTGGTCGACCAGCTGCCGGTGAATACCCTCTTCATCGGAGCCGACAATAACGGCGTCTATGATCCGGCCAGCCACACGGTGACCTGGACCCTGGCTTCGCTGACGGCCACACCGCCCGGCAACACCCACGACTTCCTGGTCACGGTGACCGTGCCGCCGGACTACCTGGCCGATGGGGACGGGGACGGCGACCGCAGGGTCGTCAACCGGGCCCGGGTGGACTCCGGCACGGAGGACCCGGACGGGGGCGACAACGAGGACGAGATCGACACCCCGGTCTATGCCCGGGCCGACCTGGCCATCTTCAAGGAGGTGGACAAGGATCCGGTGGTGGCCGGCATGGGCATGACCTACACCATCACGGTGGTCAATGAGGGCCCGTCGGATGCCCATGGCGTCTACGTGCGGGAGACCCTGCCCCTGGGAGTGACCATCACCAATGTCACGGTGCCCCCCGGCACCTCCTGGTCTGATCCCGACTGGATGATCGGCACCCTGCCCTACGGGGCAACGGTCAGCCTGCAGCTGGAAGTCACCACCGACCCGGCCCTGCCCCAGGGACACCTGCTGACCAACGTGGTGCAGGTATTCAGCAGGACGTTTGACCCGAGGCCGGCCAACAACCGGGCCCAGGCCGAGAACCGGGTCACCACCCTGGCCGACCTCCAGGTCTTCAAGGAGAGTCTCGTGGACACCATCGTGGCAGGTACCGCGGATTATGCCGAATTCGAGATCATCGTCCGCAACCACGGCCCCAGCGATGCCGTGAACGTGGTGCTCACCGACGATGTCACCGGAAACTTCACCGGGGCAGAGTACCTGCCCGAAGGCGCGGCCGACTGGATCCCGTGGACCGGTTCCCTGGCCTATGACTACCTGCCGGCTGGCGGGCAATTCGTCATCCGCATCCGCATGCAGGCCCTGCCGCACGTGGAAGGTGAGACCCTGAACACCGCCACGGTCGGTTCCGACACGGAGGATCCCGACCCGGCCAACAACACCGACAGCGACACCGTGCTGGTGCGCAGCGAGGCGGACCTCAAGATCGAGATCATCGATGTGGCGCCCAGCTACAACCCCTTCGCCGGGATCAACATCACCTACACCATGGAGGTGGAGAACCTGGGTCCGAGCGACGCCCGCATCACCCGGGTCACCAATGAACTGCCGGACGAACTGCAGTTCGTAACGACCGACCACGGCGGCAGCCCGGCAGCCAAGATGCTGACGTGGGACCTGGGCACCGTGGTGGTGGGCGACAAGGTGGTGATCACCCTGGTCACCAACCTGCCCAGCTGGGTCAGGGAGGGCACCCGGATCCCGAACGTGGTCGAGGTGGAAAGCATCACGCCCGACCCGGATTTGTCGAACAACATGGATGAAGCAGAGATCGAGGTGCAGGCGCTGGTCGACCTGGAGGTCATCAAGACGGCCTCCAGCCCGGTGGCGCGGGCGGGAGATGAAGTGACCTACTTCCTGGATGTATACAACCACGGACCCAGCTATGCGTTCAACGTGATCGTACAGGATGAGCTGCCCGAAGGGGTCACCTTCGTCAGCGCCAGCCACAATGGCCATTATAACCCGGATACCCATGCGGTGACCTGGACCATGGACAGCCTGGAGAACAAAGTGGCGCCCGTGCAGCTCAGCGTGCTGGTCCGCCTGAAACGTGACCTGCAGGCCGGGCAGGTCCTCACAAACCACGCCGGCGTCGTCAGCCTGACCACCGAATTGTTCTGGGACAACAACCAGTCAAGCGCCCAGGTGGAAGTGGAAAGGCCGCTGGAGCTGTTCATCCCCGAAGGCTTCTCCCCCGACGGGGACGGCATCAACGACACCTTCGTGATCGGCGGGCTGTTCGACCTCTACCCGCAGAACAAGATCACGATCGTGGACCGCTGGGGCAGTTTCGTGTTCAGCACCGAGCCCTACCACGAGAACTGGTGGGACGGCAAGAACTACCGGGGCGAGGACATGCCCAGGGGCACCTACTACTATGTGCTTGAACTCGGGCCGGGCAATGAGCCCATCCGAGGGTTCATTTACCTGGCCCGTTAATGGGGGGTAACATCTATCCGATTTTTTCGTATATTTAATTTGGGTAAAAGCCGGCCGGCGACATCATGAAAAGACACGTGACATACGGCATCCTCCTGTTGCTGCTTTGCCTGCAGGCCACCGGCCTGCGGGCCCAGCGGCAGGTGATGTTCACGCACTACATGATGAACACGCCGGCCATCAACCCGGCCTATGCAGGGAGCCGCGAGGCCTTCACGGTGACGGCACTGAACCGCTCCCAGTGGACCCAGGTGTTCAAAAGGGCCCCGTTCACCAACAGCCTGAATTTCCACACCCCGGCCGAGCGCAGGGACCGCATCGGCATGGGCATGACCCTGCGCAATGAGCGGCTGGGACCCGAGCAGACCACCTCGGTGTTCGGGGACTTTTCCTATAACATCAACGCCACGCGCAAAAGCATCCTGGCCTTTGGCATCAAGGCCGGCATGGAGATGTACTATGCCAACCTGACCGACCTGATCATCGACGACCCGGCCGATCCCATGTTCGCCCAGGACATCCAGAGCTTCTGGCTGCCCAATTTCGGCTTCGGCATCCTGTTCCAGACAGAAACCTTCTATGCCGGATTTTCCATCCCCAAGTTGCTGGAGACCAACCCCTTCACCAACACCATCCATGCAGGGGCCAAGCCGGCCCTGCTCGACCGCAACTACTTCGTCCTCTCCGGGGCGGCCATCCGGCTGAATGTGGATATCGTATTCCTCCCCTCCACCTTCATCCGCTTCAACCGTTTCGGGGACTTCGAGATGGACCTGACGACCAATTTCCGCATCTTCAACAAATTCACCCTGGGGGCCATGTTCCGCCCGGGGGATTCGGTGGGTTTCCTCACCGGGATACAGATTACCGATTTGTGGACCCTGGGCTATGCCTTCGATATGGGGATCTACCCCAAGGCCGCAAGCTACCACAGCGGCAGCCACGAAATTGTTCTGCGCTACGACTTCATCTTCCTGAACTCCCACCGGGAACGGGCGGACCGGTTCTTTTAAAAAAAACCAAAAAGTGTTGTCTGTTTGAAAAATAATGCCGTACTTTGCACTCCTTAAAAAGCAAGCCGCGCCCCCGGGGCGCACAATCCACAGCGATATGTCACGTATTTGTCAGATCACCGGAAAAAGGCCCATCACAGGACACCATGTGTCCCACTCCAATATCAAGACCAACAGGTGGTTCTATCCCAACATCCAGGAAAAGAAGTTCTGGATTCCGGAAGAGAACCGCTGGGTCACCCTGAAAGTGTCTGCCAAGGGCCTGCGCATCATCAACAAGAAAGGCATCCAGGCCAGCATCAAAGAAGCCAGGGAGAAAGGCTATCTCAAATAAGCCGGTCGCTGCCGCACCAAAACATTTTGGATCGAAAAGCCGTTGTACCTGTATGTGCAGCGGCTTTTTTCATGGCCTCGCTTTTTATTGCTAACTTTGCCCGGAGGGCTGCAGGCCCATCCGACGAAAACCCTGAAAGCCACCGGTGCAGACACCCGGACCGCGGCTTTTGTGGCATGTGATTTGAGACAATACAGAAATATGTCCGGCAAGTCCGCATCTTCTTCCGCCCACCGCCAGCTGCCACTCGCTGCAGCGGTCATCGCCCTGGCAATCATGGCAGGATGGGCCTTTGCCCAGCAACCAACGGTCCGCAGTCCCCGGAACGTGATCCAGGTGTCGGGCATCGTGGTGACCGGGGACAGCCTGGCCCCCGTGCCCTATACCACCGTATGGGTGAAGAACACCCGCAGGGGAACCATCACCGATTATTACGGCTTCTTTTCCATCGCGGTCCACGAACGGGACACCCTGCGCTTCTCCGCCGTGGGTTTCAAGGAGTTCCAGTTCGTGGTGCCCGACACCCTCACCCAGAACCGGTATTCGGCCATCCAGGTGATGACCCGGGATACGGTCTACCTGGCCGAAACGCTCATCTATCCCTGGCCCACCCGGGAGCAGTTCCGCCATGCCTTCCTGCACACCGAGATCCCGGACGACGATTACGACCGGGCCATGCGCAACCTGGCCAGGGCGGACATGAAGGAGCGGCTAAGGCATTATCCCATGGACGGCAGCATGAACTTCAAGCACGTGATGAACCAGCAGGCCGAACGCCTGTATTATGCGGGGCAGGCGCCCCCCATGCGCATCTTCGACCCCCTGGCCTGGGGACAGTTCATTCAGGCCTGGCGGGAAGGCCGGTTCAAACGAAGCGACTAGAGCCGCAGGCCAACGCGGGGCAACCGGCGTACAATAATGTGTGCACGATTGCGGTTATATGAATGCTAGCAGGGACTCCGGAGCCACCGCTGCCACGCCCGAAGGGCACGGGTCCCTTTCACATGCCCGACTTATCCGAATCATGTCCCATAAAAAGATCCTGCCGCTCGTGTTCCTGTTGCTGCTGACCGGCCTGGCAGCGGCCCAGCCTTTTGCGCACATCGAAGGCATGGTTCGTGACCCGGAAGGGAATCCCCTGGAGTTTGTCAACCTGGCCGTGGAAGGCACCCCCACGGGAACCACCACCTCTGAGACGGGCTTTTTCCGCCTCCGGGTGCCCGCCCAGCAGGCGTTGCGCCTGGCCATCTCCTACCTGGGCTATGCCCCGGCCCATGTGTCTCTGATGCTGGAGCCCGGGGAGGTGAGGCGGGTGGATATCTTTCTCCGCCCTTCGGCCACCGACCTGCCCGACGTGGTGGTCACCGAAAGGCAGATCCTGTCGACCGACATCACCCGCATCGACCCCAAGCTGGTCTCCCGCCTGCCCGGCCCCTCGGCCGGGGTCGAGGGACTGGTCAAGACCCTCCCGGGGGTGTCGGCCACCACGGAACTGTCCAGCCAGTATTCGGTACGGGGCGGCAACTACGACGAGAACCTGGTCTACGTGAACGGGATCGAGATCTACCGCCCCTTCCTGGTCCGCAGCGGCCAGCAGGAGGGGCTGAGTTTTCTGAACTCCGACCTGATCTCCTCCATCAGCTTCTCGGCCGGGGGCTTCGACGCCCAATACGGCGACAAGATGGCATCTGTTTTGGACATCCGCTACAGGAAACCGGCGGACTTCGCCGGCTCCTTTTCCATGAGCCTGCTGGAAGGCTCCCTCCACCTGGAAGGACTTACCGGCAACGAAAAAATTTCTTACCTGCTGGGTTTCCGGCACAAATCCAACCAGTACCTGCTGGGAACCCTGGACGCCCAGGGCGATTACCGGCCTTCCTTTTCGGATTTCCAGGCCCTGCTGACCTACGAGCTGGGGCCCCGGGCCACCCTGAGCATGCTGGGCAACTACAGCCGCAACCGCTACCTGTTCCAGCCGGAGGTGCAGCGCACCCGCTTCGGGACCGTGGCCGATGTGCGCGAGCTCACCGTGTATTTCGACGGACAGGAAGTCGACCGCTTCATCACGGGACTGGGGGCCATGTCGCTGAATTGGCATCCGACGGAAAACCTGGAAATGGACTTTATCTCCACGGTGTTTCAGTCGGACGAGAACGAAAATTTCGACATCGTCGGACAGTATTGGCTGCAAAGGGTGGAGACGGATTTCTCGAAGGACGATTTCGGGCAGCCGGTGGGCGAAGCCATCGGGGTGGGCACTTTCCACAACCATGCCCGCAACTACCTCAACGCCATTGTATGGAACCTGGAACACAAGGGGCAGCTCCAGGGGGACAAGGGCCGGAGCCGCTGGGGCATGAAGTTCCAGAGGGAAGACATTTACGACCGCCTTACGGAGTGGACCATGATCGATTCTTCCGGCTATGCCGTGCCCCGGCATGGGGACCGCCTCCTGCTGCGGGACACCCTCCATGCGACCATCAGCATGCAGTCCTCCCGCCTCTCGGCCTTTGCCCAGCACACCTGGGAGCTGGAGGCCTCCCACGGGCGCTTCGCCCTGACGGCCGGGATCCGGGGCAACTACTGGGATTTTAACCGTCAGTTCCTGATCAGCCCGCGGGCCACCCTGCTGTACAAGCCACTGCTGGCCCCCCGCTGGGCCTTCCGTGCCTCGGCCGGGTTCTTCCACCAGCCGCCTTTCTACAGGGAGTTGCGTGACTTCCAGGGGCGGCTCAATCAAGACATCCGCGCCCAGGAGTCCATTCACTTCGTGCTGGGCTCGGAGTACAATTTCCTGGCCTGGGACCGCCCCTTCAAATATACGGCAGAGGCTTACTACAAGCACCTGAAACACCTCATCCCCTTCGAACTGGACAACGTCCGGATCCGTTATTACGCCGAAAACCTGGCCCAGGGCTATGCCACCGGCCTCGACATGAAGGTGCACGGGGAGTTCGTTCCCGGGGTGGAGTCCTGGGCCAGCCTGTCCGTGATGCAGACCCGGGAAAAGATCGAAGGGGCTTATTATTCCGGCCCCAACGGGGAACGAATCCCTGCCGGATACATCCCGCGGCCGACCGACCAGCGGCTTAACTTCAGCCTGTTTTTCCAGGATTTCCTGCCCAGGAACCCCAGCTACCAGGTGCAGCTGGGCTTCGTGTTCGGCACGGGCCTGCCGTTTGGGCCGCCGACCTACGAACGGCAACTAGACACCCTGCGCATGCCTTCCTACAAGCGGGTGGACATCGGCTTCTCCAAGGAACTCATCGGGGACGGCGCCTCCTTTTCGGACGGCAATCCCCTGCGCCATTTCCGGTCGCTCTGGCTGACGGCGGAAATTTTCAACCTGCTGGAAATCAACAACACCATATCCTACCTTTGGATCCGTGACGTGGAGAACCGCCTTTTTGCGGTCCCAAACTACCTGACACGCCGGCTGATCAACATCAAGCTGGTGGCACAGTTTTGACCTCCCCCTGCCTTTTTGTCACATGACCCGGACAGGCGGGTGCCATATTTGCCCGGAAACAGCCGGATTCCTGCCTTGGCACAATCATTGAAACATCCTCTGCAAAACAAAGGCGCTCCGGCATCTGCGGCGCGGGTGCGCCCGAAAACAATGTCTTGCATTTACTGACGGATAAAAACGATACAAGCAATGGGTAAAATTATTGGAATTGACTTAGGAACGACAAACTCTTGTGTGGCCGTGATGGAAGGAAACGAGCCGGTGGTGATTCCCAACAGTGAAGGGAGGCGGACCACCCCGTCCATCGTCGCCTTTACCGAGAACGGGGAGCGCAAGGTGGGTGACCCGGCCAAACGACAGGCCATCATCAACCCCACCAAGACAATCTACTCGATCAAGCGGCTGATGGGCGAAACCTATGACACTTCCGTCAAGGAAAGGGAAAGGGTTTCCTACCCCATCGAAAAAGGGGACAACAACATCCCCCGCGTGAAGATCGATGACCGGCATTACACCCCCCAGGAAATCTCGGCCATGGTGCTGCAGAAGATGAAGAAAACGGCCGAGGATTACCTGGGACAGGAAGTGCAGGAAGCGGTGATCACCGTACCGGCCTATTTCAACGACAGCCAGAGGCAGGCCACCAAGGAAGCCGGGGAGATCGCGGGACTGAAGGTGCGGCGCATCATCAATGAGCCCACGGCGGCCTCGCTGGCTTACGGCCTGGACAAAAAAGACAAGGATGTCCGCATCGCCGTCTTCGACCTGGGCGGGGGGACCTTCGACATATCCATCCTGGAGTTGGGCGACGGGGTCTTCGAGGTGAAGTCCACCCATGGCGACACCCACCTGGGAGGGGACGATTTCGACGATGTGATCATCAACTGGCTGGCCGGTGAGTTCAAAAAGGACGAAGGGATCGACCTGAAGAAGGACCCCATGGCCCTGCAGCGGCTCAAGGAAGCCGCAGAAAAGGCCAAGATCGAACTGTCCAGCTCCACCAGCACGGAGATCAACCTCCCCTACATCATGCCCGTGGACGGCATTCCCAAGCACCTGGTCAGGACCCTCAGCCGCAGCCAGTTCGAACAATTGAGCGACAAGCTGATCCAGGCCACCCTGGAGCCCTGCAAGAAGGCGCTCAGTGACGCCAAACTGAAACCCTCCGATATCGACGAGGTGATCCTGGTGGGCGGTTCCACCCGCATCCCCGCCATTCAGGAGCTGGTGGAAAAATTCTTCGGCAGGAAACCCTCCAAGGGAGTGAACCCCGACGAGGTCGTGGCCATCGGCGCCGCCATCCAGGGCGCCGTGCTGACCGGTGAGATCAAAGACGTGCTGCTGCTGGACGTCACCCCGCTGTCGCTGGGCATTGAGACCCTGGGCGGTGTGATGACCAGGCTGATCGAGGCCAATGCCACCATCCCGACCAAGAAAATGGAGACCTTCTCCACCGCGGCAGACAACCAGACTTCCGTGGAGATCCATATCCTCCAGGGCGAACGGCCCATGGCCAAAGACAACCGCACCATCGGGCGGTTCCATCTCGATGGACTGCCGCCCGCACCCAGGGGCATGCCCCAGATCGAGGTGGCCTTCGACATCGACGCCAACGGCATCCTGCATGTGTCGGCCAAGGACAAGGCCACCGGCAAATCGCAACAGGTGCGCATCGAAGCATCCTCGGGCCTGAATGAGGAAGAAATCAAGAAGATGAAGGCCGAAGCCGAAGCGAACGCCGAAAAGGACCGCAAGCTCAAGGAGGAGATTGAAAAAATCAATGCCGCCGACAGCCTCATCTTCCAGACCGAAAAACAGATCAAGGAGTTCGGCGACAAACTGCCGGCCGACAAGAAAGGGCCCATTGAAAAGGCCCTGGCCGACCTGAAGGAGGCCCACAAGAACAAGGACCTCGGGGCCATAGAGACCGCCATGGCCGGCCTCAATGCGGCCTGGCAGGCTGCCAGCGCTGAGATGTATCAGGCATCACAGGCGGCCGGTGCTCCGTCCGACGGACAGGAGGGCGGCAAGGACGGTGGCCAGCCCGGAAAAGACGGGAAAGGCGGGAAGAATGACGGGGATGTGACCGATGTGGATTTTGAAGAAGTGAAGTAAGGACCATTCGTCCGGCATCCCATCACAGAATCAGACAAGGGCCTTTGCTTCGGCAAGGGCCTTGTCGTAATCGGGATGTTCACCCACTTCACGGACCAGTTCCACATACCGGACCACATCCAGCTGGTCCACGATGACGATCCCCCTGGCCAGCAATCTGAACTCTTCAATGAGGAATCCGTATTTGATGCCAAAGTCCGTCAGTTTGTGATCGGACACGACCTCGATCCGGTCAATGTCCTCAGCCGCACAAAACCGCTTCAGGGCAAAAGGCAGGTCGCACGTGATGGAGATCACCTTTATGCCCTCCAACAGGGAGGCTTCCAGGTTGAACCGCCTGGCCTGCTCGGCACATATGTCGGTATCGATGCTGGGGGCGGAAGAAAGGATGCGGACCTTGCCCGCGTAGTCACTCAGCTGAAGGACGGACATGTCTTTTCTGACCGCCATGAAGTTTTTGGCATTGGCCCCTGGTTTGACCAGCTTGCCGACCAGGGTCACGGGCTTGCCGCCCAGGGTAACCAAATTGGTATTGCGCTTCATTCAAACAGATGGTTTAATCGTTAGGATCCGGGACAGGGGAAGCCGGTGCGTCATGGGCACACATTCCCCGCCCGGAAGCAGGGATTGCCCTGCTTGTTTCAAAAAAAACAAGATTTGGGGGAGAATGTTTAGTGCTCCGGGGAATTTAAACGCCCCCGGCCCGGACTACTTCCTGTCGAAAAACGGGTTCTTGGAGGAGGCGCTGAGGGGCACCCCGTAGATCACGCGGACATCTTCACCCAGAATGCCGAGTTTTCTGGCGGCATAGCCCAGGGTGTACATGATGCGGTTGTCCACCCGGTGGTCCATGGCCACGGCGACGGCCGAACCGAGTGCAATGCCCAGGTCGCCCGTATTGAAGGAGCAGGGCACCTCCGGATATTCATTTTTGTGTGCGCAATCTCGGAAACCGCAAAAGCCACAGACGGCCAGTCCCAGGGCCTTCACCGAGGTTCCCAGAAGCACCACCACGTCGGCAGACTCGCCCACGTTGCGGGCATCACGCAGGAAGATCTTGTTGTTTTCAGCCTCCCCGATTTCGTGCATGCAGCGGGCGAGATCCTGGATGTCCCGGCCTGTCAGGATGGCGGTTTCCAAAGTGCTCAGGCCTCTTGCCTTGGGAGCGGTGCGGGCGGCCACCACCATTTTTTTTGCCACCTCCAGAAGGGTTTCGGGGATCAGCTCGTTCTCTTTGATCAATGCCATTCTCAGTCTGTTTGCGGAGGAAGATGTATTTGTGTATGAAAATATGTTTGCAGAAGAAGGGGCGGCGGCCCCTTCCGCCGGGTGAATCCTTTGCCGGGATCAGGATGGATCCGTGAATTTTGAGATGCTTTCAATGAAAGCCAGGGGAACGACCTGGCGCTCGCTGCCCGCCTCCTTGTTTGCCACGATCAACTCGACCATGGACTTTCCCTGCTGTTTCTTATGCCTGGGATCCAGGTCGCTTCGATGCAACACCATCACCACATCGGAAGGCTCCCAGAGGTAGGCAGGCAGGTCCTCACGGAGGTTGTCGGAAGCACTCCCAAAGCCGGAGGGAACGCCCTGAAACTGGGAAAACAGCAGAAACGGAATATCCAGTTCGCGTGCCGTCTTCTTGATCAGGTACATGATGTCGAGCAGTTGCTCCCCGCGTGTCCTGTCGTGGGCGGGACCAATGGTCAGCAGCTCCACATAGTCCACGATGACCAGGTCCACCTGCTGCTGTTGCTTTAACTGCCGGCACTTACGGACCAGTTCCATGACCGGAAGGTAGGGCGTATCGTCGATGAAGATCTTTGCCCTGGCAATGCTGTTAACCAGTGACCGCATGTGGTCTTTTTCGCTGGCCTTTAACCGGCCGTTCTTCAGCTGATCCACCGACATCCCGGTCTCGGTTTCAATCAGACGGGTGGTCATTTTACGACTGGATCGTTCGGAGGAAAAAACAGCCACGGAGTATTGGTTCCTGACGGCAAGGTTGTTGGCCACCGACAATAAAAAAGCGGTCTTGCCCATGCCTGGCCGAACCGCAACGGTCGTCAACTGTCCTTTTTGAAATCCGCCTGTCACCTTGTCGAGGTCCCGGAAGCCGGAGGGGGTTCCCGGCAGGGAAGGTGTTTGTCCGATGTGTGTTTTCAGTGTTTCGTTTACCAGCTCGCGGATGCTGGTAAACGAAAACACCTCTGTCTGCTCTGTGACTTCTAAGGTGTTTTGTTCCATGATGGTGCGTTTTGATGGGAAGGAAAAACCCTTGGGGACCCGAATGATCCTCCTTCCAAATATAACAAAAAAAGTCCCTGTCGCTTGTTAAAAAATATTATAATACGCAGCGTGGAATGGCCCTGAATGGCAGGTCCAGTTCGTCCATCAGTTCCTTCCAGGCAAGCAGGACATCCTCCATGTCCCGGCTGTAATAAAAGGCAATGTCTACGGGATGTCCCATACTGCGGTATTCCCGGACCTTCTCCATGATCTGAAAAAGGTATTTGGTGGAGCTTGTGTTGAAATAGTCGACCTCCAGGATCACCTCCAGGGGCCTGGTCTCCAAATCAACAAATACCCCGATCCAGTCCAGCAGGGGCATAAAAAACTCCAGGGCATTCTCAGGATAAGAATGGCCGTAAAAACGGAACCGTCCCCTTTCCTGGTCCAACTCGACCCCGAGGCTCGCTTTTCCGGGAGGCCTGTACAGGGGCGAAAGATGCAATCCGCTCTGACGATTCATAGGGTCCTAGATTCTGATCAACAGCCGTTGCCGGTTGTGCACCGAAGGTGCCCGCCCACTCCGGCCGGGCCAAGCCGGGGCGGAATGCAAGTTAGTTTATTTTCCAGGGAAAAACAACTGAACATATCAGTGGCTTTTCTGTTGAACATTCGAATATTGAATTTTAAACAGATTCGGCATTTTCATTATTTTTGTGCCGCACACCAACCAGGGGAGAACCCTCTTCGCCATGACTGCCAGATACTCCATCAATGACCTTGAAAAAATCACGGGAATCAAGGCCCATACCATCCGCATATGGGAAAAACGTTACAAGGTGGTCACGCCCGAACGGACAAAAACAAACATCCGTTATTACCTGGACAGGGACCTCAAAAGACTGCTGAATATCAGCACCCTGAACAAGCACGGAATCAAAATATCCCACATTGTCCGAATGCCCGAAGAGGAGATCAGGGAAAAAGTGGTCGAGATCAACAGCGATGTCCACGACCATGAAAGCCAGATCAACAGCCTGGTGGTGGCCATGATCGAATTCAATGAAATAGCCTTCGAGAGGGTCCTGACCGATGCCATCCGGAAAATCGGCTTTGAAACAACCGTCACACATATTATATACCCCTTCCTGGAAAAAATCGGGGTACTCTGGCAGATCGGCACCATCAACCCGGCACAGGAACATTTTATTGTCGGATTGATCCGCGCCAGGCTGATCGTGGCCATTGACGGGAAGGGAACAGTGGACAAAGGCAGGGGAAAGACCTTCCTGTTATACCTGCCTGAAGGGGAACTGCACGAAATGGGGCTGCTTTTTTACCAGTTCCTGCTGAAAAGCGCCGGCCACCAGGTCATATATCTCGGCCAGTCACTGCCCTACCGGGACATGCTCAGTGTGACCAGGATCCGCCCCGTGGATTATGTGTTTACGTACTTCATTGCCGCACTCAAACCCGATGAGATCAGCAGCTACCTGAAGGACATGGCCCGCGACCTGGATGTAAAGAAGATTTTCATCGCCGGCCTGCAGATCAGCGACCCGTCCATTCCAATCCCCGAAAAGGTGATCCCCATTCAAAACGCGGATGCCTTCAGGGACCTCCTCCCCTCGCTCTGACATCCCGGCGCGCAGGCCAGGCAGGCCCTGCGCCACAGGGTGCAACCACCCCCCTCCCATCACAGGACATCCTCCCCGGAACCAGGGGATTCCCTTCATGAAACCGCCCCGCTGCAGGGAGTCCCCCTTTGCCGGGCGGACAGATCCTTTTCTAATTTTATATTCGTTTAATCGATGTTTCTATTCTATTTGCAATATTTTTAATATTTTCTGTCTATTTTAACAAATTTATATAGTCACAGACTTTTATATGTAAGAGGGAATGACTAATTTTATCATACGAACAACATCAAAATGTCAATCAGTCTCAGATATTGCAAAACTTGCTATGTTAAAAAATTAAAAATTGCTTGCGCGGAAAGAATTTTTGTTTAACTTTGAATAAGTTTTTTTAAACAAACCAAACCCCCCCTCGTCATGACAGCAGTAGAATTCAACTATAAGCTCCTCGGTTTGCAGAAAAACCTGAAGTACTTTGCCTACACGCTGACTTCCAACTATGAGGATGCGCAGGACCTGGTACAGGAGACCTTCCTGAAGGCTTTGACCAACCGCGACAAGTTCACCGCCAATACCAACCTGAAGGCATGGACTTTCACGATCATGAAGAACACCTTCATCAACAACTACCGGCAGAACGTGCGCAACAACACCATCCTGGACAAGACCGACGATCTGTACTATCTGAACCTTTCCAAGGAAAGCAGCATCGGACTGCCCGATTCGGCCCTGTCCGAGAAGGAGATCCAGCGGGAGATCTCAAACATTGATGAGGACCAGCGCAGGCCATTTGAGATGTACAACCAGGGTTTTAAGTACAAGGAAATTGCCGAAGAACTCAATCTCTCGATCGGCACCGTCAAAAGCCGCATCTTCTTCACCCGCAAGAAGCTGATGGACGCCCTGGGAAAATAGGCAGCCGTCCAACCAACCCCTATATATTCTCCCTTTTTTTGACCCCCCGGGCCTTTGTCCGGGGGGTCTCTCTTTTTATCCGGCCGGATTATTCGTAAATTTGCCTGTTTCACTCATCAACGGGGGAATTCCATGCGCGTTTTCAAATTCGGGGGAGCTTCTGTCAGGGATGCCGACGCCGTCCGCAACGTGGCCAGGATCATCAGGGAGCACGGGGGCGGACCCCTGGTGGTTGTCCTGAGCGCCATGGCCAAGACCACCAATGCCCTGGAAAAACTCTGCGCCTTGTTCATGGAGGGAAAAACCGGCGAGATGCAGGAAGTTTTCCAGCGAATCAGGGACTTTCATTTCGGGATCGCCCGGGAATTGTTTCCATCCGGAAAGCATCCCGTGATCGATGCGCTGGAGCAGAGCTTCTACCATCTGTATTACTACATCCGGGAGGAGCCCGGCACCAACTACAACTATGAATACGACAGGATCGTGTCCACCGGGGAGCTGGTATCCACCCAGATTGTCAGCGCCTACCTGAATGAAACCGGGGTGGCAAACCAGTTGTTCCCGGCCCAGAAACTCATCATCACCGATGCCCACTTCCGGGACGCCCACGTGGACTGGATCATCAGTCCCAGGATGATCCAGACCAAGCTGCTCCCCTACCTCAAACCGGCGCCCGGCTCCACCAAGCCATCGACCATCCTGACCCAGGGTTTCATCGGAGGCACCCCGCAGGGCTTCACCACGACCCTCGGGCGGGAAGGATCCGACTACACGGCGGCCATCCTCGCCTATTCCCTGTCGGCGGAAGAAGTGGTCATCTGGAAGGACGTGCCCGGATTGCTGAACGCCGACCCCAAACTCATGGGCAACACCCTGCTGCTGCCCAACATCAGCTACCAGGAGGCCATCGAGTTATCCTATTACGGGGCCACGGTCATCCACCCCAAGACGTTGAAGCCACTCCTGAGCAAGAACATCCCCCTGAGGGTCAAGTCCTTTACCGAGCCGGACGCCCCCGGGAGCCTGATCAACCAGCATACCGGCCAGGACAGTCTGGTGCCTTCCTACATTTTCAAGTTCAGCCAGGTGCTGGTGTCCATTTTTCCGAGGGATTTCAGCTTCATTGCAGAGCACAACCTGTCCCGGATCTTTGCCGACTTCGCCCAGCACGGGGTCAAGATCAACCTCATGCAGAACTCGGCCCTCAGCTTTTCGGTCTGTTTCGACCACGACCGTGTCAAAACACCCGCCCTGCTGAAGGACCTGAAAAAGAACTTCCACGTGAAATACAACACCAACCTCGAACTGATCACCATCCGGCATTATGAGAAAGCCGGAACCGGTCACCTGATAGGCGGCAAGGAAGTGCTGCTGGAACAAAAGAGCCGGACCACCCTCCAAATGGTCGTCAAACCTTCCTGAACCCTTCCTGGAAATAGGCCCCGGGGCCCTTTAATTTATCGTCGGATGCTTTCCTCAAAACGGCGCAGGAACGCCCTGTTGGCGTGCTGGCAGGAGGCCCCCACCTTGTCGGTGGTGAATTCGGTGTAATAATGGGGGTTCAGTCCCTGGCTGGCGGAATACATCACGGGAATCGCCAGGATGGTTCCGGCAACGGGGTTGTTGGAACGGTCAAACTTCCCCGCATTGGGCGGGTGGTTGCGGATGAACCAGGAGCACACCTCGAACTCCCGGTAGATGCTTCCCCAGGTGTCCCCGCTCCTCACCGGGTACTCCCTGTCTGCTGGCAGGGCCGGGGGCGATGCGCCCGCCTCCCTTGCGGCAGGTGGTTCGGGTTCCTGCCCGGAGGGAGGTTCCCCTGAAAGGGCTTCCTGCGGGGGCATTCCGGCAGCAGAAAGGCTGTCTTCCGTCGCCAGGGTGTCGGCCGGAGACTCCACCAGCTCGATGTTCCTGGCCGGACGGGGATTGAAAAAGAACATATCGTAAACCATGTACACCACAAAAACCGCGGCGATGATGACCAGGGCCTTCCACAACAGGGACCGCATCCCGAGGGGTCCCGGGCCCGACGGCCCTTTTTCCTCCTTTCCGGTGGGCCTGGCCGCTGCAGGGGCCTCCCCGGGCAGGAAGGACCGCGTGTCCTGACCCAGGTTGTAAAAACCCACGAGCAGGACCGCAGCGGGTCCTTCTTCCTCCTCCCTGCCCGATTTGATGACCAGCCGCTGTGCCTTGGTATGGGTGGGCATATTGTCGGACAGCACCTTCCGGATGTGTTTCTCATCAGGGTCCAGGCAGTAATCGCCCGACCCCAGGATCAGCAGGTCCCCGTCAGCCGGCTCCAGGGGTTGCTTGCAGGTGCCGGGATTCAGGAACTGCTCCGCGCCGAGGAATGCCATCTCCCAGGGCCTGCCGGTGTCGTCATCCGGGCGGTCACGGAACACATCCCAGCTCAGGGGGACCAGTTTCCTGCCTGTAAAAAGCTGCAGGCAGACCTGCCCGGCCCAGGCATAATACACTTTACGGTCCCTGAATAAGGCACACAGGCAACTCAGTTCCCCCGGCCGGTTGTCGGGGTTTTTCCGCCCCAGGGTATGCAGGTAACCATTCACGTAGACAAGGGCATTGCGGACAGCCTCTGCCGGATCCGCCTCGTCTTCAATTTCCAGGTAATACTTCAGGCGCTCCAGCACGATGTCACTGAGGCGGCCTTCCGCCGAATCGTTCCGGTCATTTCCCACCACCGCAAAGGCATGTCCGTTTGGGGTGTCGAAAGCACCAAAGGCCTGGAAGTTGTTTCCGTCCAAATCCTTTCCCCCGGAAAAACCGGCAAACTCGAAATTTTTGTGTTTCCTGGTTGCCATACTCCCCGCTTCATTTAAGATTATAAAATACCCGACAGGCCCGGGCCGTCGTGAATTTCGAATGCCTCCCGCCCGTTTCACCCATAAAAATACGCATAATCCTTCAGAATGAGTCCCCTTCAAGTCCGTGGAGGCACCTGGCGTGTCAGGGTGACGAAGCCGGGCACGCCCAGGGCCTCCGCCCGGAGGGAACCCATCCCTTCCGGCAGTGCGTCCCAGTCGGGCTGCATGATTTTCAAGGCGTTACGCAATGTTTTCCGGCGCTGGTTGAAGGCAGTCTTCACCACCCTGACAAACAGGTCTTCATCGCAACCAAGCGAAATATCCTCCTTCCTGCGCAGCCTCAGCACGGCCGACTGGACTTTGGGCGGGGGCTCAAACACGGTGTGGCTCACCGTGAAAAGCAGCTCCACCCGGTAATAGGCCTGCATGAGCACGCTCAGGATCCCGTAGGTCTTGTTTCCGGGACCGCTGGCAATGCGCTCGGCCACTTCTTTCTGGAACATGCCGACCACTTCGGGAACCTGCTGCCGGTGCTGAAGGACCTTGAACAGGATCTGGGATGATATGTGGTAGGGAAAGTTCCCTGCCACGGCAAAGGGTTCCTTGCCGATCCATGCTCCCACATCCAGCCTCAGAAAGTCCGCCTCGACCACCCGGGGCGCCCAGTCGGGGAAGTGCCGGTGCAGGTAAGCAATGGATTCCCGGTCCACCTCGATGCCCATCCACCGGAAGCCGGGGCGGTCCACCAGGTGGCGCGACAAGGCGCCGGTTCCCGGCCCCACCTCCAGCACCAGCCCATACCCCTGGTGGCCCGTCAGGCTGTCGGCAACCCTCCGGGCCACGCCGTCATCCTTCAGGAAATGCTGGCCCAGATATTTCTTTGCATGTACTCGTGATGGAAGCATCGTAAAACAGGCTTAATTGACCAGGTCCCCCCGCAGGGCCCGGAAACGGTTCCTGGCTGTGGCCGTGTGCAGGCTGCCCGGATGGTGAAGCATCAACTGCTGGTATAATCCCATGGCCCGCTCCTTGTCCCCGAAGACCTGCTCGTGCAGGCCGGCCCGCCTGAACAGGGCGTCGCCGGCCAGCAGGCCATCAGGATATCGTTCCACCACGATGGCCAACAAACTGTCGGCATCGGCATAGCGGCCCTGTTTGATGCGGATATCTGCCTGGGTAACCAGTAGGTCATCCATAATGGCATGCTGCGGAAACCGTTCTGAAATGGAGTCGAGCGTCAGGATGGCCTCCTCCAGGCGGTTCATGAACAAAAGGCTTTCGGCCCGGGCAAACCGGATGAGGGGTTCGGTATCCCCGTCGAAACCAATATTGTCCTGAATGCGCAGGGACAACTCCATGGCATCGTTGGCAATCAGCCGGGAGGTGGCGGCCTTCAGCACGTCCAGCTGGGCCCTGGCCCAGTCGAATTCCCCGATGAAGTAGGACAGGCGGGCATTCTTAAAGCGGGCTTCATGCCCCAGGGGGTTGTCCCGGTATTGTTTGTCGACCTGGGCGTACAGCAGGGTCGCCTCCCACACATCCCCCGTCATCAGAAGGATGTCGGCCAGTTCGATGCGGCATTCGGCCTTGATGCGCAGGGCCACCTGCGGCATGTCGATGATGGCCTGAAGCAAGCCTGTGGCATTTTCCACCTTGCCCAGGTAAAAGGCCTGCAACCTGGCCAGGTTGCGCACCAGGCTGACGGTGCCAGGATGGACCCCCAACTGCTCCAGTGCTTCCAGGTAGTCCCCCTCCACCTGCAGCAATTCCTCCCGTCGGTATTCGTAAGCCGAGGTAATGGCCAGGAAGCGGACATCCAGGTGCCCGACCAGGGCATCCATATAATGGCTGCCCTCCTCCCCCTGCTCCAGGATGTACTGGTAGGCCTGGGCGGCGACACCGTACTGCTGGTTGGTGGTGCTGAGGCGGGCCACCTCCAGGACCAGCTCCCCCTCCTGGCGGAAACGGCGGTCCAACGCCCTTGCCTGCATCAGCGCCAGTCGGAAATCTTTTTGCTGGATGGACAGCCACAGCAGCATCTCCGCGTAAAGGGTTGCATTGGGATGCCGCTGGGTGCGTGCAAGCAGCACGTCCCTGAGGGCCTCGTTCCTTGAAAAATCAGGATCATTCGCGATGGCATCCTGCAGGATGCCGCGCACCCTTTCCATCTCAGACAGGTTTTCCTCAAGGAAGCCGATGTATTCCTCCATCATGGCACGGTGGTTGCCTTTTTTCTCGTACAGGGGGGCGATCCGGAGGTTGAAAGGGTGTGCGCTTCCCAGAAGCCGTCTGCCCTGCAACAAAGCCTCCAGGGCCCGGTCCGTCATTCCCCGCATTTCGAAGGCGGCCGCCAGGTCAATCACCGGCTGGGGCCTGGCGGGCAGATCCTGTATCAACTGGTCGAACTGCCGCCGGGCCTGGCGGTCGTTGCCTGCACGTCCGAACACCATGCCCAGGTCCACCTCATAGCGCAACTGTCCCGGAAACTGCCGCAACTGGTTTCGCACCAGGCGTTCGGCCTGGCGGTATTCCTCCAGGGCAAGCAGGCTTTCCAGGTAAGGGGAATAAATGGCCGGGGAGGGATCCTTTTCGTAAAGCTCTCCATACAGGATGGCGGCCTTGTCGAACTCCCCATTGCGGAAATACTGGGCGGCCAACTGTTCCTCCCCGGGCTGTGGATCAGCCGGCCGGGTCAGGCCGGGAATATCCAGCCGTTGGATCCCGGGAGTCTGTGCCGCCGGTACCAGGGGCACCAGGGCAAGAAAAAACAGAAGGCATGTTCTCGGGCTCAGCATGATCCGTTGTGGTTTGGCGGTCATCGCATTCCCCATTTAGCGGCAGGGCGCATCCCGGGGGTTTCCAAACATAGAACGCCCGCAGCGATCAAATGTTTTCCGGCAGGCCTATGCGGGGGCGGCAATCAAATCAAACCCGGTATAGGGACGCAGGGCAGCGGGAATCCCGATGCCGTCTGGGCCCTGGTTGTTCTCCAGCAGGGCGGCAACGATGCGCGGCAGGGCCAGGGCGCTTCCGTTCAACGTATGGGCCAGGGTGTTCTTTCCATCCTGCCCCCGGTAGCGAAGCTTCATGCGGTTCGACTGGAAGGTCTCGAAGTTGGAGATGGAGCTGACCTCCAGCCAGCGCTGCTGGGCGGCGGACCACACCTCCATATCGTATGTCAGGGCGGAGGCAAAGCTCATGTCGCCCCCGCACAGCCTGACCACCCGGAAGGGCAGTTCCAGTTTGCGCAGCAACCCTTCCACATGGGCCACCATCTCCTCGAGTGTCTGATAGCTGGATTCGGGACGGGCCACCTGGACAATCTCCACCTTGTCGAACTGGTGCAGGCGGTTCAGTCCCCTGACATCCTTACCGTAAGATCCGGCCTCCCGCCGGAAGCAGGAAGAGTAGGCCACGCACCTGACCGGCAGCTCGGCCTCATCCAGGATGACATCCCGAAACAGGTTGGTGACAGGCACTTCGGCCGTGGGGATCAGAAACAGCCCGTCCCCGGGGACATGGTACATCTGGGCATCCTTGTCGGGCAGCTGACCGGTCCCGAAGGCAGAGTCCTCATTCACCAGCAGGGGGGGCTGGTATTCGGTATACCCTGCCTGCACGGCCTCGTCCAGGAAAAACGCGATCAGGGCCCGCTGCAAACGGGCGCCCCGGCCCTTGTAAACCGGGAATCCGGCGCCGGTGATCTTGTTGCCCAGTTCGAAATCGACCAGGTCGTACAATCTTGCAAGGTCCCAGTGGGCCATGGCTCCTTCGGGAAGGACGGGGGGGGTCCCCTCCTCCTTCACCACGATATTGTCCTCAGGGGAGCTCCCGGCAGGAACGGAGGCATGGGGAATATTGGGAAGCTGGATGAGCAGTTCGTTCTGTCCGGATGTCAGTCCCTCCAACCGGTCCTGCAGCTTCCGGGCCTCCTGCTTGAGGGCCGCGGTACGCTCCTTCAGTTCCTCGGCTTCCATGGAACGGCCCGTTTTCATCATCTCCCCGATCTGACGGGCATACCCCTTGCTCTCGGCCAGGATGTCCTCCAGCTTCTTCATCGTCTTGCGGCGGGACTCA
Organism: uncultured Bacteroidales bacterium; assembly: GCA_964477035.1. GTDB lineage: Bacteria > Bacteroidota > Bacteroidia > Bacteroidales > UBA7960 > SLSG01. Next base: position 47,414 of record CAYZCW010000012.1, on the reverse strand, counting down.
TCCACACAGCCCAGGTGCTTTACAATGTCTCCGGCCTCGAAATTTTTGATTTTCAGCCGCTCGACCACTTCCGGGCCATGGGCTCGTATCGTGTTTATTTCTATCATTGAATGCGAAATTCAGTATCCAGGTTTGAAATGCAACACAAATGTAGCACAAAATCGGGGCACCACCCAAAACAAAAAATCCTGCCACGGCAGGATTTTTCTATGCGTATCAACGGTTGCCGGCCTTACTCCGCAACGGGGACCACCGAGACAAAGGATTTGTTGTCGGCTTTCCTCTTGAAGACCACCTTGCCATCGGTCAGGGCATACAGGGTATGGTCCTTGCCCATACCCACATTGACATCCGGATTGTGTGTGGTGCCTCGCTGCCTGACAATGATGCTGCCTGCGGTGGCCAGCTGGCCGCCGAATATTTTTACGCCGAGACGCTTGCTGTGCGATTCGCGTCCGTTCCTTGAGCTACCAACTCCTTTCTTGTGTGCCATGGTTCTTTAAATTTTTGGTTGGTTCAACAATTCAGGCCGTGATCTCTTCGATCTGGATCTGTGTCAGGGGCTGCCGGTGACCATTCAGCTTCTGATAGCCTTTCCTTCTTTTCTTCTTGAAGACAAGCACCTTGTCGGCCTTTACGTTGGCCAGCACCTTGGCTTTGACCCTGGCGCCTTCCACCAGGGGCTGTCCGACCCGGATGTTTTCCCCGTCGGCCAGCAGGAGGACCCTTTCAATGTCGAAGTCACTTCCTTCCGCTTCTTCCATCAGGTTCACAAAGAGCTTCTGGTCCTTCTGCACCTTGAATTGCTGACCGCCGATTTCAACGATTGCGTACATTTTATTTCGCTGGGTTAAAATGATTTACTCAGATATTGGGGTGCAAAGATAAGCAAAAATTAATTAGGAACAAGGACTTGTGTTTGAAAATTCGGAAAATAGTTGGCTGTTGGCTGTTTGCTAATGGCTAATAGCTAATAGCTAATAGCTAACGGCCTACGGCACGGGTGAGGGTGGTACGGCGCGGCGGGCGGGGCGGTTCGCCAGGTACACACCGATCAGGATGAGGACAATCCACAACAGGTAACCTGCCGTAAAGCCTTCCCCGTCTGCAATGCCCCATCCGATGGACACGATGGGCATCATATAGGTAACACTGGAGGCGAAGAGGGCGGAAGTGCGGCGGATCAGCCAGTTGTGCACGACAAGGGAGAGGGCGGTGCCCACCACGGCCAGTATGGCGATGTAGCCCAGGCTCACCCGGCTGGCCGGGTCGACGGTCAGTTTGGCAAGCACGTCCGTCCCGGCAAAGACGTAGACGGCAGCCGGGATTCCTATGAACAGGAACACCACCGAGGTGATCGTCAGGGCATCGAAACCGCTCAGATAGCGTTTGATGGTGTTCATGTTGAACGCATAGCATACCGCCCCGGCCACGGCATACAGTCCATAGAGGATCCCATTGCCCAGACGGGGATCGTTCACGGCGGTCAGCAGCCCGACCGCCCCGGCCAGTCCGACGACCACCCCCACCACGTTCTGCCACCTGGTTTTGCTGCCGAAGAAGGCCAGCCCGGCAATCAGGGTGAACAGGGGCGTCAGGGAGTTCAGGACCCCGGCCATGTAACTGTCGATAACCGTCTGGGCCTTGGCGAAAAGGAAAGGGGGCAGTCCGCTGCCCAGGATGCCGGCCAACAGAAACCAGGGGTATTTGTTGCGCGGTACCCTGCCGAGGCGCCTGACCACAAACGGGACCAGCACCAAAAAGGAAATGGTGATGCGCAGGGCACCCACCTCCATGGCGTTGAACGAGACAAGCCCCTTCTTGATCAGGATGAAGGAGCTGCCCCAGATCATGACCAGCAGCATCAGTGCCAGCCAGTCGGTCAAAACGGGTTTGTTGTCGCCGCTCATGGGTTCGGGGGACTGATTCACCGGCGGATACGGGTTGCCGGGGGGATTTCTTTATAAAAAGGTGCGTGGTGGCCGGGGCCTGCCGCAGCACGGCGGGGCAAAGGTAGAAATATTTGATTGAAATCAGAGGGCCCGCGTAACCCCAATCCTCCGGGTAACGTATAAATTGTAAAACACATTAAAACACACAACAAAGCAAGGAGAAACACTGAAGATATGAAAAAATACTTTCTGATCCTAGCCCTGTTCCTGGTGGCATCCGGGTGCGAAAAAGTCAACCTGGAAGGACCGGATACCCTGCCCGCGCCCGGTCTCGGACGCCAGAAAGCGGAGATCCCGGAGGTATCCACCCCGTTTACCGCTTCCTTCCGGACCAGCGGGGAGCCCACCTTCATCGCAGAAGGACTTGCCCTGGTCCTTGGCGGCTCCATCTCGGGCCAGGCCACCCATGTGGGGCTTCTGCAGGAAGGCAGCACCTGGGATTACTATTTTCCGGTTGAATCAGGGGGCTACGTCAAATTATCAGATTTGCTCACCACCCTGGATTATGAAGAGATCCCGGCCCTGCTGTCTGTCCTGGAACAGGAGACCATCCAACTGCCCCTGGGCGGCACCATCCATTCGGCCAACGGGGATTACTACACCTATTTCGGCTTCGTGGAGGTGGTCCGGGATACCGGGCTGCTCACGGGCATCATGAACTTCACGGGCGGCACCGGCCGGTTTGAGGGCGTCACGGGGGCCATCACCCTGAACGGCTGGGCCGACATCGCACTGGGCGAGGCCGCCTTCCGCGGGGTAGGCACCATCATTTTCCCGAAAAGATAGGGGGAGGTTTGCCAAATATCCTCAGGGATGTGGCACCTCGGGGCCCGGCCGCCTGGCCGGGTCCCATTTTTTTATCCCTCCCGGATCAGCCCGGATAGTAGATCCCGGCCCCGGGTCCCAGGGGCAGGTTCAGTACCACCCAGACGATGAGCAGCATCGACCAGAGCAAGAAGAACACCACCGTATAGGGCAGCATGGTCGAGATCAGGGTGCCGATGCCGGCCTTCTTGTCGTATTTCTCAAAATACACGATGATCAGGGCGAAAAAGCTCATCATCGGCGAGATGATGTTGGTCACGCTGTCCCCGATGCGGAACACGGCCTGGGACAGTTCGGGGCTGTATCCCAGGATCATGAACATGGGAATAAACACGGGTCCGAGGATCGCCCATTTGGCCGAGGCGCTGCCCATGAACATGTTGATGAAGCCCGACAGCATAACAAACATCAGCAGCAGGGGAATAAGCCCCAGGTTCATGTGCTGCAGCCCGGCCGCTCCCTTGATCGCAATGATCAACCCGAGGTTGCTCCATTTAAAATAGGCCACGAACTGGGCCGCGAAGAACACCAGGACCAAAAAGGCCGCCAGGGTCTTGAAGCTGTCGACCATGCCCTTGACCACATCGCTGTCCGACTTGAACTTGCCCGTGGTCAGCCCGTAGACGATCCCCATGGTGGCACAGATCAGGAACAAAAACGCGATAAAACCACGCAGGACGGGAGAGCGCAGCAGGGAATTCTCCGGCCCGCGCAGCAAGCCGTTCTCGGGAACCAGTCCCACCAGCAGGACCACGGCCCAGATGCCGATCACCAGAACCACCCGCCTGAGGGCCTTGCGCTCCACGGGGCTGAGCTGCTCGGTGGGCTCGGGCAGCACGTCGCCGGTGTATTGACCCAGCTGGGGTTCGATGAAGCGCTCGGTGACCCAGGTGCCGGCAAAGGCGATCACCAGGGAGGAAGCCGCCATGAAAAAGTAGTTGGCCGTGGGCAGGACCTCATAGGCCGGGTCCAGGATATGGGCGGCCTCGGTCGACAGTCCCGCCAGCAGGGGGTCTATCGTGCCGATGAAGAGGTTGGCGCTGAAGCCCCCGGACACCCCGGCGAAGGCGGCCGCCATCCCGGCGATGGGGTGCCGGCCCACCGAATGGAAGATGATGGCCCCCAGGGGAATGATCAGCACATAGCCCAGGTCGGAGGCCGTATTGCTCAAAATACCGGCCAGCACGATCACGAAGGTCAGCATGCCCGGAGGGGATTTAAGCACCATCAGCCGAATGGCCGCACTGATCAGGCCGCTGCTTTCGGCGATCCCGATCCCCAGCAGGGCCACCATCACGATGCCCAGGGGGGCAAAGCTGGTGTAATTGGTCACCATCTCCAGGATGATCCGGTGAAACCCCTCTTTGGATAGCAGGTTCTCGGTGAACACCGTCTCCCCCGTTCCGGGATGCAGGGCGCTCCAGCCCAGCAGGTGGCCGAGCCACGAGAGCAACAGGGCCGTAAATGCCAGGATGGCAAACAGGCTGGCGGGATGGGGAAGGGCGTTGCCGCCCCGCTCCACCATGCCCAGGAAACCTTTCATCAGGCCGTTTTTTTTCATAAGATGAGCGTTTTATTGGTATGGACAGTTTGAAGGAAGGTCTGTGTCGCTGAAAATATTGCGCCAAAAATAAGGGAATATTTTATTGGTGCCGCAGCGGGGGGTGGCATCCGACGATAATTATCAAAAAAGGCTTCAGATTCAAAAAGTTTTTATTACTTTTGCACTTCGTTTTGGAAGCTGCCGGGCCTTTCAACGAATTATTCCTCAGGATGATCGTCGGATGGGCAGCCAAAAAGCGGGGCCCGGGTTGCCGGGCCGCAAAACCAACAAAAACCTTTTAATCATTATTGACTCATGGTAAGACAGTACGAAACCGTTTTCATTATGACTCCCGTTTTGTCTGATGAACAGATGAAGGAAGCGGTAAGTAAGTTTCAGGACTATCTGAAGGCCAAAGGGGCAGAGATCGTTTATGAGGACCACTGGGGCCTCCGCAAGCTTGCATACCCTATCCAGAAAAAATCAACCGGCTTTTTTCACCTTATTGAATTCAAAGCCGAGCCGTCCCTGATCCGGGACCTGGAGATCGAACTCAAGCGCGACGAGCGGGTGATCCGATTCCTCACCGTAGCCCTCGAAAAGCACGCCGTGGCTTACAACGAAAAGAAGCGGAACGAGAAAGCCGCTAAAGCCACCGAGAACTAAAAACAGACAGGAACCTAAACGAATTGACACCATGGCAAACCAGCAAAGTTCTGAAATCCGGTATCTGACCCCCATCGCGGTGGATATCAAAAAAAAGAAATACTGTCGCTTTAAAAAGGCCGGCATCAAATACATCGATTACAAAGACGCCAACTTCCTGCTCAAGTTCGTCAACGAACAGGGCAAAATCCTTCCCAGAAGGATCACCGGGACTTCCGTCAAGTACCAGCACAAGGTGGCCCGGGCCATCAAAAGAGCAAGACACCTTGCGTTAATGCCTTATGTAGCGGATCTTTTAAAATAGGGAGGTAACAATGGAAATCATTCTGACACAAGACGTTCCCAAGCTGGGATTCAAGGACGATATCGTGACCGTCAAACCCGGTTACGCAACCAACTATCTGATACCCAAAGGGTATGCCATTCTTGCCGTCCCCTCTGAAAAGAAGAAACTGGCTGAGACCATCCGGCAGCGTGCCTTCAAGGAGGAGAAAGTGAAGAAGGAAGCCGAGAAGCTGGCCGACAAGCTGCGCGACATCGAGGTCAAGATCGGCGCCAAGACGGGCACCTCCGGAAAGATCTTCGGATCGGTGAACGCCCTGCAGATCGCGGAAGCCATCAAGGAGCAGTACGACATCGAACTGGACCGCAAGAAAATCGTGGTGGACGGGGACAATGTCAAGGAACTGGGCGTGTACACCGCCAAGGTCAACCTGCACAAGGAAGTCCGCTTCGACATCAAATTCGAGGTGGTCTCCGAGTAGCGCTTATCCGGAAAAGGATTCCCCCAGGACCTGCCCGTTCGTTTGCGGGCAGGTTTTTTTATGTACTTTTGAAAAGGCGGCGGCCGGCCTGTGATGCAGGCTTTTTGCCACGCCATGAAAGGACATGATCAGCACAAGGACCATACAGTTCATCCGCTCCCTGCAGGTAAAAAAATTCCGCCGGCAACACGGACTTTTCGTTGCCGAAGGGGAAAAGATCGTAGGGGAAATGCTGAAGGAAAACCAGGAGGTGACCTGCCTGTGCGCCCTGGAGTCCTGGCTGGAAAACCATGCCGAAAGGATCCCCTCCGGCACCGAGGTCCACGAAGTATCGCCCTCCGTGCTCAAAAAGATCAGCGGCCTGACCACCCCCAACCAGGTGCTGGCCGTGGGCAGGGTGCCCCGGCCGGGCTGGAGCAGGGAGGAACTGGCCAAGGGGATCACGCTGGTGCTGGATGGCATACAGGACCCCGGCAACCTGGGCACCATGGTGCGGACGGCCGACTGGTTCGGCCTGAAAAGGGTGTTCTGTTCCCCCGACTCAGCCGAAGCATTCGGTCCGAAGGTGATTCAGGCGAGTATGGGATCGGTCTTCCGGGTCAGGATTCACACGGAGGAACTGCTGCCCCTTGTGCAGGATCCCGGCCGGGATGTCTCCGTTGCCGGGGCCACCCTTCAGGGGAAGGACCTGTACGAACTCCCGCTGCACGCCCCGCTTTTGCTGGTGATCGGCAATGAATCCAGGGGCATCTCCCCGGGCCTGATACCGGCACTGCACCACCAGGTCCGCATTCCGGGAGGGGGCGGGGCCGAATCGCTCAATGCCTCCGTAGCGGCCGGAATCCTCATGGCCTGGTTCAGCAAACAAGACTGACCGATCCGGCGAACAGGCCCTTCAGTGAACATACAAAGCCCCCCATTTGTTACCCCAACAACCAATAACCATTAGCCAACACCAACCCCATGGAAGTCATCATTCCCGCCATACTGCTTCTCGCCCTGGCCATTGCCGGCATCGCCATCAAGATGTTCCTGAAACCGGGGGGAAGTTTTACGAAGACCTGCGGCAGCAAATTCGATCCCGAAACGGGAAAGGCCCTGCCCTGCAGCTGTGCCTCCGACAGTCCGGAAGACTGCGAGGGGGCGACAGGAAAGCTGAAGACAGGGCATTCCTGATCCTTTCCCGGATACGGTTTACGGAAAGAACTCTTTTCAGGGAAACCAGCCGGAGCAGCGCAATCAGCCTTTGCCGCCATGGTCCTTCCCCGCCCTCAGGACGGAGAAATAATCCAGCACTCCCTGGTTTTCGGAAGAAAGCACCTCGTTTACCGTCCCCTGAAATACCACCTTCCCTTCATCCAGGAACACAATCTTATCCGCCACCCTGAGGATGCTGGACACCTCGTGGGTCACCATGACGATGGTCATGCCCAGCTGGTTTTTCAAATTCAGGATGAGCCGGTCGAGCGACTCAAGGGAGATGGGATCCAGCCCGGCTCCCGGCTCGTCGCAAAACAACAGGGGCGGGTCCATGGCGATGGCCCTGGCCAGGGCAGCCCGTTTGAGCATGCCCCCGCTGAGCTGGGAAGGATACAGGTGCCGGGCATGGGCCAGGTGGACCAGCCCGAGTTTCATCCGCACCAGGTCCTCGATCACGGAACGGGGCAGGTCGGTGTGCTGCTCCAGGGGCAGGGCGACGTTCTCCGCGACCGTCAGGGAATTCAGCAGGGCGCCGTTCTGGTAGAACACCCCCATCTGAAGGTACAAGGCCACCTGCTCTGCCTCACGAAGGGTCCTCAGGTCCCTGCCCAATATCTCCACACGGCCCTGCTCAATGGGAAAGAGGGAGAGCAGGTGTTTCAGCAGGGTCGTCTTGCCGGAGCCGCTGCCGCCCAGAATGACGGTCACCTCCCCTTTCAGGACGGTAAAGGACACACCGGACAACACGGGCAACCCGTCGAACGACGAGTGAAGCTCTTCCACCAGGATGACTGCTTCCTTATCCATGGGTACCTTTCATCAATAAAACAGGAGCCCCAGCAGGCTGTCTGCCAGAATCACCAGTGAAATGGCCACGACCACCGACAAGGTGGCCGCCTTGCCCACGCCTTCTGCCCCTCGCACGACACGGAATCCGTAAAAGCTGCCGGTCAGCACGATGAGGGCAGCATAGACCTGGCTCTTGACGAAGCCTGTCAGCAGGTCTTTGTTCTTCATCACCTCCCCCATGCGGTTGATAAACACCTCGGGGGTGATATCCAAATAGATATTGGCGGCAAGACCGCCTCCCATCATGCCTGACACATTGGCCAGGATGATCAGGAAGGGCATGGTCAACAGGCAGGCGTACAGCTTGGGGACCACCACAAACCGGATGGGGTTGAGGCCCATGGTGGTGAGTGCGTCCAGTTCGGCCGTGACCTTCATGGTGGCGATCTCTGCCGCGATGGCCGAGCCGCTCCGGCCGGCTACCAGGATGGCCGTGATCAGGGGCCCCATCTGGCTCATCACCGCGATGACCACCAGGTCGACCACGAATATATTCGCACCGAATGAACGCAGCTGGCCCGCCGATTGAAGGGCCATGACGAAGCCTATCACGAAGGACAGGAACACCACGATCAGCACGGCATTCACCCCGATGAGCACGGCCTGGTTGACAAACGCCCCCTCCCTCCTGGATTTGCGGTTGAAGAGTCCCACGACAGACCAGTAAAACACATTGGCCGCCAAAAGGATGAATTCAAAGACATAGTCGGCGAAAAAGACCTGCACCCGGGTGCCGATCCGTTCCAGCAGGTCCATGTCTGCAGGCCTGATCAGGTGGCCTGAAGTCTCCGGGCGAAACAACACCAATTTCTGCTGCACGGCGGAGGAACCACCCCGGAAGGAAACCGTAACTCCCTTTTCTGACGCCGTGTTTTTAATATGGTACAGGCTGGTCACACCGGCGCTGTCCACCCCGGACAAGCCGTCCAGGTCGACCACCAGCTCTTTCTCCCGGTAGTCCCTCAGACTCCGGGTAAGCCTCCTGACAAAACCGCCGGATTCTATGATGGTCAGCCCCCCGGTCAGGCGCAGGACATTGCCTTCCAGGTGGAAGAACAATCCTTTCCGGTCAGGGTCATCCCCGAAGTTGGTATGTGTCATGCGTTGTTTCATACAGGCGGCGGGGCCGCATCTATTCCCCCCCGGGACTCTCCTGAAGCAGCTGCGCTGCGAAGCGGTCCAGCTCCAGAACGAAGGCTTCGCTCACCGCCCTGGCAAACAGGTTGAGGTCACGCTGGGCCAGGCGCTCCCGGTGGCTAGCCTCCCGGCTTGCCACCACCCTGCCCGATGCGGTGTCGGTCAGTACCAGCTCCATGTCCAGGCTGGCTACAAAATCATTCTGCTCCCTGCCCACCTCCAGCCGGAACACAAAGGTTTCCAGGCGGTACCCGGCTTCTCCGGCGGAACGCCCTGCCAAGCCTTCCGTGAAGAGGGGATGTTTCGACAGGTATTGCCGCAGAATCTCCTCCAGGGCCTGGTCGGGCCGCACGGCCCATTCGTTGAATGAAAAATACCGGATCGCGTGGCTGCCCTCCCTCAGGGCGATCTGGTGGGTCAGGTATGCCTGCCCCAGCACGGGGGTTTCCACCTGGACCAGCCCGGGCAACAGGTCCCCGTCACGGTCCTGCACAAATCCGTCCTCCAGGGCGGGATATTCCAGGATGTAGAATCTGCTGGGCACCTGCTTGCCGCCTCCGCAGGAAGACAGCAGCAGGGAAAACAGCAGCAGGGTCATTATCAAACGGTTCATGCATCCTGTTTTTTTAGGGTTGCTGTAACAATCTGTCGGGGGTGCCTTGCTGTCCCTGTCCCCGGATCAGCACCGAGGGGTTGGCATTGATCTTGCGCGCGGCCTCATTCAGGTTCATCAGGGTATACTGCAACAGGAGCAGGTTGTCCTTAAGGGATTCACTGCCCTGGTCGAGGTCCCGGCTCACCTGGAGAAGCAGGTCCTGTGTCTGCAGGGTCACCAGGGCCAGGTTCTCAATCAGCTCGTTCAGGTTGGTCTCCCGGAGGGTGACCGACACATCCCGCAGGTTTCCGAGGACCTGGCTGAGGGTGTCTCCCTGCATGATGTGGTTGGCCCGTTCCACCACTGCGAGCAGTTCCCCGGAAGTATCCTCCAGGCGGGAACCGATCTGGGCGGCCGCCTCCATGGTCTGCCGCAGGTCGGCCCGGTTCTCGGCCAACACCTCCTGCATGAGGGCCAGGGCCACCGAGGCCTGTCCAGACAACTCCCCCACCCGGTCAATGGCCTCGGTGGCCCGGGCAAGGTTTTCGGGACGGGTAAACTCCTGCAGGTTGTTAAGCACCTGTTCGGCCTTGAAAGCGATGACCTCCGCCTTTCCGGTGATGTCTTCGGTCAGGGAGCTGCCGGCCTGGATATACCCCTCCTCCGGCAGGAAGTCTGCCTCCTGGCTCCCCCCTCTTATTTCAATGGTTTTTAGCCCGGTAATTCCCATGGCCACGATGTCCGCCACGGCGTCCACCTTGACGGGGGTGTCTTTCCTCAGGGCGATCCGGACGATGATGGTATTGACCTCCTGTGGATCGATGTAGATTTCGGCAATGGACCCGACATTGATCCCCAGGAACTTGACCGGGCTGCCCACCTCAAGGCCGCTGACCGACACATCCTGGTAGGCCACATGGTAAAAGTCCTTTTGCTCGAAAAGGCGGCGGGCCGTGAAGAAACCCACCAGCACCAGCAATAGGGTGAGGCTGATCAGGATAAAAATGCCCAGGCGGATTCTTTGTGCGCGTTTCATGGGATGCCGTGTCTTGATAGGGTAAATATACAAAAAAATACCCACCCGTCGCGGCAATCCAATGCCTCAGCGGGGCCTTCTCTTCAGGATCAGCCCGCTGCTTGCCCTGGTTTCGTAACCATTTTCCCCGGCAGCGTATACGAAAAAGGCTTCCAAATCATCACGTTCCTCCACGAAGCGAAGGGCCGCATCGGGACCCATGACCATGAAGGCCGTCGCATAGGCATCGGCCGACATGGCATCCGGGGCAAAGACCGAGGCGCTCAGCAAGGAATGATCGACCGGGTAACCTGTCTGCGGACTGATGGTGTGGGAATAGCGCTGCCCCCGGTCCTCATAGTACCGGCGGTAGTTGCCCGAGGTGGCCAGGCCCACATCGGCAACCTCCACATAATAATCCCACTGCTGGGGTGCATCCATGCTTTCGGCCGGCCGTTCCAGACCGACCTTCCAGGCGCTGCCGTCCGGCTTCAGGCCCCGCGCCAGCAGGTCGCCCCCGATCTCCACCAGGTAGGTGGTGATGCCTTCGGACTCCAGGAACCCGCCCACCACATCGGCGGCGTAGCCCTTGGCAATGGCGTTGAAATCAAACTGCACCCTCGGGTCGTCCTTGACAATGCGGTCGCCTTCCAGACGGACCCTATCATGGCCCACGAACGCCATGAGGCTGTCCACCTTTCCCTGGTCCATCACGGCCCGCTCCGAGAACCCGAAGCCCCAGGCGTTGACCAGGGGGGATACGGTGGCATCGAACGCCCCTCGGGTTTCCCGGGAGATGGATTCTGCCCGCAGGTACACCGTGCGAAACCAATCATCCACCCTGTCCGACTCATTCCGGTTGATGCGCGAGACCAGGGAGTTTTCCTGGTAGTAGGACAGGCTTTGATTGAAGGCGGCGAACAAACTGTCGATATCCTGCTGAAAGTCGCGCGATGCCGCATCGTAATAGATCACGCTGTAATAGGTGCCGAAAACCATGCCGTGCAGGCTGACCTGACTGGCTTCCTGGCGGGTGCCGCAGGAACCTGCCACCAGCAGGATCGTGATCCAAGTAAGGTGCCGGCAGAGGCGGCAGGGGATTTGCATTGTTTTCATGGTCATGAAGCTGTTAAAACCGGGGTAAGGGGGCATGAGGCCGCCATTCAACGGAGGGGCTCGGTATGCACGGAAATAAACGTATCCTCCCCGTAAGCCTTCCGGAGGTGCCGTTCCAGGCTGACGGTGATGTCATGCGCCTCTTCCACGTTCAGGCCACTCTCCACCTCTATGTGCAGGTCAATCGCAATGTTGTTGCCGATCTTGCGGGTTTTCAAATCATGGGGATTGTGTACCCCGTTAACTTTCCGGGCAATATCCAGGATCTCCTTCTCCTTCTTGTGGGGCAGGCTGGTTTCGATCAGCTCCAGCAGGGATTCCCTGGTGATCCTGAATGCCACCCTGAAAATAAAGACACTCACCATCATGGCCGCCAGGGGATCCAGGATCACCCATTGCTCGCCCAGGAATATGGCCCCGCCGATCCCGGCCACCGTCCCGATGGAGGAATAGGCATCGCTGCGGTGGTGCCAGGCATTGGCAACGACCACCTGGCTATCGATGCGCATGCCCACCTGGATGGTGTACCGGAACAACACCTCCTTCACGGCAATAGACACCAGGGCTGCATAGAAGGCAATCAGGCCGGGCCGTTCCAGGGGGCTTCCGGTAAAATGGCCGACGATGTTCCTGAGCCCGGAACCCAGGATTCCCAGTCCCACGAGAAACAATACCCCTCCCACAAAGGCGGTGGCCAGGGTCTCCACCTTGCCGTGCCCGTACTTGTGGTTGCCGTCCCTGGGGCGGGAGGCCACCCGGAGGCTGCCCACCACCACCAGGTCCGTCCCGAAGTCGCTCACAGAATGCACCGCATCGGCCACCATGGCCGCACTACGCCCCAGGATCCCGGCCAGCAGTTTGAACAGGAAGAGGACCAGGTTGGCAAAAAAGCCAATCCAGGTAATTCGGTTGGCCTGGTGGTTGCGTTGGTTCATTGGGCCGGGGGTTAGCCTCCGAAATCGTCCAGGTCGATGTTTTCTCCGGGCACACCCAAATTGTCCAGCATGGTCAGGACCGACTCGTTCATGATGGGCGGGCCGCACAGGTAGTACTCGACCTCTTCGGGCTCGGGATGCTTTTCCAGGTAGTTGTCCAGCACCACCTGGTGGATGAATCCGGTATAGCCATCCCAGTTGTCCTCCGGCAAAGGCTCTGACAAAGCAATGTTGAACCGGAAGTTGGGGAAATCCTTTTCAATCTTGCGAAACTCTTCCTCGTAAAAGACCTCCCTTTTCGAGCGGGCCCCATACCAGTAGGAGACCTTCCTGTCGGTCTTGAGCGTATGGAACAGGTGAAAGATGTGGGAACGGAGCGGGGCCATGCCGGCCCCTCCCCCGATGTAAACCATCTCGCGACCGGTATCCTTGATGTGAAACTCCCCGTAGGGCCCCGAAATGGTCACCTTGTCGCCCGGCTTGCGCGAGAACACAAAGGAGGAACAAATGCCCGGATTGACGTTCATGAAGGTGTTTTTCCTGCTGTCCCAGGGCGGGGTGGCGATGCGGATGTTCAGCATGATGATGTTCCCTTCGGCCGGGTGGTTGGCCATGGAATAGGCCCGGAAAATGGGCTCCGGATTGCGCATCTTAAGGTCCCACATCCTGAGTTTATCCCAATCGCTCCGGTATTCCTCCTCCACCTCGATGTCCTTGAAATCCACCTCGCAGGCCGGCACATCGATCTGGATGTAACCGCCCGACTTGAAGTCCATCGATTCACCCTCGGGCAGCCTCACCACAAACTCCTTGATAAAAGTGGCCACATTGTGGTTGGAGACCACCTCACATTCCCACTTCTTGATCCCGAAGACCTCCTTGGGCACCCGGATGTCCAGGTCCTGCTTCACCTTGACCTGGCAACTCAGCCGCCACTTGTCCTGTACCTCCTTCCGGGTGAAGTAACCCACTTCGGTCGGCAGGATGTCGCCCGCGCCATCCAGCACCTGGCATTTGCACATGGCACAGGTTCCCCCGCCGCCACAGGCACTGGGCAGGTAAATACCCTGCTCCGACAAGGTGGTCAGCAGGGTGCTGCCGGCGTTGACTTCGATTTCCTTTTCCTCATTGATGGTCACCTTGACCGGTCCGGTGGGCACGAGCCTGGAACGTGCATACAGCAGGACGGCGACCAGCAGCAGCATGATCCCCAGGAACATGATCACGCTGAGGGCAATTACCCAAAGACTTCCGACTTCTAACAAGATCATAACAGGATGGTTTTGCGTTGTGTTTCCGGAATTACAGCTCAATGCCCATAAAACTCATGAAGGCAATGCCCATCAGGCCGGTAATGATGAAGGTGATGCCCAGTCCGCGCAGGGGGGCAGGCACGTTGGAGTACCTGATCTTTTCACGGATGGCGGCAATGCCCACGATGGCCAGGAACCAGCCCACCCCGCTGCCCAGGCCGAAGGAGGTGGCTTCCCAGATGGAGGCATAATTGCGCTCCTGCATGAAGAGGGATCCCCCGAGGATGGCACAGTTCACCGCAATCAGGGGCAGAAAGATCCCCAGGGAGCTGTAAAGTGTGGGGCTGAATTTCTCAATGATCATCTCCACCAGCTGCACCATGGCCGCGATGATGGCAATGAACATGATGAAGGTCAGAAAACTCAGGTCCACACTCGCGAACCGGGGACCCAGCCAGGTCAGCGCACCCCTGCCCAGGATGAAATTTTCCAGCAGGTAGTTGATCGGGACGGTGATGCCCAGGACGAAGATCACGGCGAAGCCGAGGCCCACACTGGTTTTAACGGTGCGGGAAACCGCCAGGTAGGAACACATGCCCAGGAAGTAGGCAAAGACCATGTTGTCGATAAAGATCGACCGTACGAATATGCTGACTAAATTTTCCATAGGTTCTTTGTTTAAATCGTTGGCCTCCTAAAGCATCTAGCTGATATCCACAAGGCTGCGGTCACGGTGGCGCTGCACCCAAATGATGATGCCCACGGTGATCAACGCCATGGGAGGCAGGATCATAAAGCCATTGTTCACATAACCCAGTTCGTAGAACTTTTCGGGGATCACCTGGTAGCCCATCAGGGTCCCCGACCCCAGCAGCTCCCGGAAAAACCCCACGGCCAGCAGGACCCACCCGTAACCGGCCGCATTGCCGATCCCGTCAAGGAAGGAAGGCCATACCTTGTTGTTGAGTGCGAAGGCCTCAAGGCGTCCCATGATGATGCAATTGGTGATGATCAGTCCGACAAATACCGACAACTGCCGGCTCACATCGTACACAAAGGCCTTGAGTACCTGGTCGACCAAAATGACGAGGGAGGCGATGACCGTCAGCTGCACGATGATGCGGATCCTTGGCGGAATGGTCTTTCTGAGCAGGGAGATGATCACGTTGGCAAAGCCCATGACCACCACCACCGAAATGGCCATGACCAGGGAGGTTTTCAGCTGCACGGTGATGGCCAGCACGGAACAGATGCCCAGCACCTGCACGCTGATGGGGTTGTCCTTGCCCAAAGGATTGCTGAGCAGCTTCATGTTCTTGGAGGAGAACAATTCTTCTTTCAGGGCATTGTCTTTTATCTGGCTCATAAGTTCTTCATGTTTTTAAAGGTTGGCTCGTACACGCTCAGTCCGTCCCGGATCATGGCAGTCACCCCGTTGGAGGTGATGGTGCCCCCGCTGATCCCGTCCACCCCATGGGGGTCTCCGGCCGGGGCACCCCCCTTGATCACCCGGACCGGGCGGAAATTCCCCTGCTCGTCAAAAATTTTTTTGCCGGCAAACTGGTCCTGGAATTCGCGGTCGCCAATTTCCGCCCCCAGACCGGGCGTTTCACTGCTGTGGTCAAAGTTGGCCCCCACGATGGTGGTCAGGTCATCGGCCAGCCCGACATACCCCCATATGGGGCCCCAGAGCCCGTTGCCCCGCAGGGGCACGACCACAAACTGCTTGCCTTCCACCTCGGCCAGAAACAAGGGGAGCTGCCTTTGCGGCAAATCCTTGCGGTTCTCATCCTGCAGGTCCACCTCGAAGGCATCCCCTTCGAGGTCGTTGCCCTGGTGGTCCACAATCCGGGTTGCAACAATATAGCGGTTGAACAGGGCTTCCGCTTCCCCCCTGGGGGCCTCTATATTGATGGTGGCCAGGATGTTCTGCATTTTTTCAATGCGCATGTTGCGCTCCTGCAGGGGCCTGAGAAGGGTGGCGGCTCCGGAAAGGACCAGGGCCACCAGCACCACCATGGTGGAAGCGTATAAAAAGATATAGCGGTTACTTTGCATGGCTGTATGGTTTAACTGGACTGGATGGCGTTACGGACTTCCTTCACCCGGCGCATCCGGCGTTTGATATGGGCTTCGACCACATAATGATCGATCAGGGGAGCAAACACATTCATGAACAGGATGGCCAGCATCATGCCTTCCGGGTAGGCGGGGTTCACCACGCGGATCAACACGGTAATGACCCCGATCAACAGGCCGTAAATGTATTTTCCGGTGCCGGTCTGGGAGGCCGTGACCGGGTCGGTCGCCATGAATACGGCTCCGAAGGCAAACCCGCCTATGACCAGGTGGTAATAAGGTGGAATGCCCATGAACGCATTCACGGCAAAAAGGTTCAGGATGCCGCCCATGAGAAGCCCTCCCGCCACGACCGAGGCCATGATGCGGAAGCTGCCCACCCCGGTCGACACCAGGATGAAAGCCCCGATCAGGATGGCCAGGGCGGAGGTCTCCCCGATTGAACCGGGAATGGTCCCGAGGAACATCTCCAGCAGGGAGGGCAGTTGGGCGGTTTCTCCGGCGGCCAGAACGGCCAGCGAGGTGGCTCCGGAAAAACCGTCCAGGATCTGTTGTCCTTCTTTCAGGCTCAGATCCACCCACACCTCTCCGGACAAATAGGACGGGTAGGCGAAAAACAGGAAGGCCCGGGCCAGCAGGGCGGGATTGAGGATGTTCATCCCCGTGCCGCCAAACACCTCCTTGCCGATCACCACGGCAAAGGCCGTGGCCACGGCCACCATCCACAACGGGGTGGTCACGGGAACGATCAGCGGGATCAGCATGCCCGACACCAGAAAGCCCTCGTTTACTTCGTGGTCACGCAGCTCTGCGAAAAGAAACTCAATGCCCAGGCCCACGGCATAACTGACGATAATGATGGGCAGCACCTTCCCCAGGCCGAACAGGACCTGGTCCATGAAATCCACCTCCACGCCGAGGGCCCGGTAGTGCTGCAGTCCCACATTCCAGATGCCGAACAGAAGGGCCGGCACCAGGGCAATGATGACAAAGAACATGGTCCGTTTCATGTCCATGGCATCCCTTATGTGGCTGCCCTTTCTGGTCACGTTCCCCTGGACAAACAAGAAGGTGTCGAAGGCCTCGAAGCTGCGGTGGAACCGCCCGAACTTCCCTTCCTTTTCGAAATGGGGCTTGACCTTTTCTACGATTTTCAACAAGGCTTTCAAACTGCTGTGGTTTTAAAAGGTTTAACAACGCAATCCGGCAATGTCAGGCAAATTCGCGGTGGATGGTGTCCAGTCCGTCGCGAACGAGGGACTGTATTTCGATCTTGGAAGGGCACACGTACTCACAAAGGGCAAAATCTTCCGGAGCCACCTCATAAATACCCAGTTTCTCCATCATGTCGATGTCGTTGATCATGATGGACTTGATCAACTGCATGGGCAGGATGTCCATGGGCAGCACCCTTTCATAGAGCCCGGTGATCACGAAAGGCCTTTCTCCGCTGCGGATATTGGTATTCAGGCGGAATTTACGCCAGGGCATCAGGGCGGACGGGAAGGTCCGGGAAATGCTGAACTTGTCCAGGTTCGGGGCAATCCATCCGGCCAGTTCCGGCTGGTCTCCCTCCGGGATCACGCTGACCATGTCGTGGTAAAAACCGAGGAACCCATCCGCGGGGATCCGGGTGCCCGTCAGCACGTCCCCGCTGATAAACCGGGGGGTGGTCCCGGCCTGCTTGCGCAGGTTATCCCGGGTGAAGGAACCGATCTGGGCCCCGCTGATCACACGGTAGTACCGGGGATTAAGGACCTCTGACCCGGCCAGCGCCACAATCCTGGAGGCGTCGTATATGCCCTGGTCAAATAACCGGCCGATCATGATGACCGCCTGCACATCGACCACCCAGGCCACCTCTCCC
The DNA here is from genome assembly GCA_964477035.1 of uncultured Bacteroidales bacterium. Classification (GTDB taxonomy): domain Bacteria; phylum Bacteroidota; class Bacteroidia; order Bacteroidales; family UBA7960; genus SLSG01. The sequence goes on along the minus strand of CAYZCW010000012.1, from coordinate 29,618 downwards.
TTATTGATCGGATCGATGTGGTGTATCTGCACCCCCACATTGCCCGCCGGATGGGGGCCGCTGAAAGCATGGACGCGGGCCTTCCCCGGCTTCAGGAAGGCTTCGCTGGTGGTTCCGGAGGCACTCACGCCCAGATGAACATCCCCGTCCGTGAGCCGCGACAGGGCATCCAGTCCTTTGCGGAACAGGGACTCCTGTCCGTTCACCACGAAATCCAGGTCGGCACCCAGGGGGGCAGAACGGAAACAGGAGATAAAAATGCCCTTGGGCATGTCTCCCGGGCGGGCGACGATGTCATAGGGGCGCTGTCGGATGACCGGCCACAGTCCGCTTTTAAGCAACAGGGAGGTGACTTCCTGCCTGCTCATGCCGGCGGGGTCGCCGGACTTGAATTGGATGTATTCCGTTTCCGGGTCGGCCTGGATGTTCACCTCCATGATCCGGCGCTTCTCACCCCGCACCAGCAGGGAGAAGGTGCCACTGACCGGGGAGGTGAATACGATGTCTTCATTGTATTTGTCGTAAAACAATGGCGTTCCTGCCTTTACCCGGTCGCCTTCCTTCACGAGCATCTTTGGGGTCAGGCCATGGAAATCAGGAGGTTTCACGGCGTAGACTGCTGAGCGGGGCGCGGATTGAAGAATTTTTTCCGCACCGCCCAGCAGGGGGATGTCCAGGCCTTTTTTGATCTTGATCACTTTTGACATCTTCCGTTCCTGTTAGGATATAAATACATCAAGCAAAATTATGCATATTTTTAAATACCTGATATCTTTTTGCATGGTTCTTGCTTTTTAACTAGCTTTGTTTCCGGGCCATTCAATAAAAAAACCAGCAAAAAAACATGCGTTTGCCAGCCAAGCATTTCCCGCTGAAAGCCTTTCTCTTTTGCCTGATCCTGATGACCGGCTGGCACCTGCCGGAGTCTTTCCTGCATCCCCGTCCTGCAAGGGCAAATCCCTTTCCGGCCGGATCCGGCCAGCATGCGCCCTCCGGGGTCAGGGCATCCGTGGACAATGGACAGAATAAAAATATTAAAGATTTTTTTCTTTTGGGGGATTTTATCCATAAAAACAACATCCGAACGGTTTTGTTTCACAAAAAAGGCTTTGAGCTGGCCCCGCCCATCATCCGCCTGCATTCGGGAGAGCGCCTGGAGCTGCGGTTCGACGACCTGGACGCGGATTACAAGAATTATGCCTTCACCGTGGTCCATTGCAATGCCGACTGGACCCCGTCCGACCTCAACCCCTTTGATTACCTGGACGGGTTCTTCGAAGACCAGGTCAGGGAATACAGCCAGTCTGTCAACACCCGCATCCCTTACAGCCACTACCGGCTGGAGTTCCCCAATGAAAACCTCAGGCCGCGGCTCTCGGGCAACTACCTTCTCAAGGTATACACTTACGGGGCGCCGGACGAAGTGGTGCTGACCCGCCGGCTGATGATCCACGAACCCCTGGTCGGGATCGACGCCCAGGTGCAGATGGCCAACCTGATCCGCTTCCGCGACCAGTGGCAACAGCTGTCCTTCACCCTGCAGACCGGCGGGTATCCCATCAGGAACCCCCACCGCGACCTGCAGGTGGTCATCATCCAGAACGGACGCTGGGACAATGCCATGACAGATTTGGTTCCCAGGACCGTCATGGGTGACCGGCTGGTGTACGACCAGGAGGACCGCATCCTCTTTGAGGGCGGCAACGAGTTCCGCCGTTTCGATACCCGCAGCCTGCGCTTTCTCACCGAACGCGTGGCAGACATCCAGTCGGGACCAAGACACTGGGATGTGTTCCTGCTCCCGGACCAGAGGCGCGGCTTCAGGCAGTACGCATCCGACGATGACCTGAACGGGCGGTTTGCCATAGATGTCCGGGATGGGCGCGACCCCATGGTGGAGGCAGACTATGCCTGGGTACACTTCAGCCTGCCCATGGCAACCCCCCTTGCCTCGGGGGGCATTTACGTGATGGGGGCATTGACCGGCTGGCACTTCCCGGAGGAGGGGAAGCTGGGTTACAACTACGGGGATAGCAAATACGAGCTGAGCCTGCTGCTCAAGCAGGGGTATTACAACTACCTGTATGCCTTTGTGGATGAAGGGGAAACACGGGCAGACCTGGGGGTACTGGAAGGCAACCACTCCCAGGCGGAGAACGACTATACCATCCTGGTATACCACCGGGAACCGGGCACGCGTTACGACCGCCTCGTCGGGCTCACCCACCTGAACACGGCGGTGGGAAGGTAAAGCAACATCACCCTCCGGCCATCAGGTGCAGCACCATGACCCGGTCCCCGTCCGACACCAGGGTCCCGTCGTAGGAGGTTTCGGGGACGACCTGCCCGTTGAGCCGCACCACCAGAAACTTGAATGTATATTTCTTTATATCAAGCAGTTCCCTGACCGTCATTCGGTCAACTTCCGGGATTGATTCCTTTCGGTTGTTTAGGGTAATTTCCATGGTTGGTTGTCGCATTAAAAAACCTTGGCGGCTTCCGCTTTCAGAAAATCCAGCGCCCTGCCTGTGGCGGATTTCTCCACGCTGAATTCCAGCATCTTGTTCGACAAGTCGGCTGCAGAGGCCTGGGAATCCACCTGGGCCGAAGCCGTGTTGATCTGGCGGATCACTTCTTCCCGGGCACTTTTGACCAGGTCCCAGGCCTGCCGGGACACATACAATTGCTGGGAGAGGTTGTGGTTGTACTCGTCGCGCACAGCCTGCACGAGCAGGCGTTGAAATTCCGCGGCCGTCAGCTCCGGCTGGTAAAGCCGGGGAAGGAGGTTGCCGGCAGAAATCCGCTCCAGCAACAGCACGATCCGTTCATAAGCCTGCAGGCGCAGGGGGAGTGAGATGCGAACCCGCTCCGACAGGGCCTCCATCCGGCGGCGGTTTGTTTCCATCCTGAAAAACTCCCTCAAAAGGAGATAAGCGGTCAGAAAAACCACCACCGAAGGGAGGACATACCGCAAGGCATCCATCAGCTCGTCCATGTGAGTATATTTTGTCGGACAAAGATAATCCCTTTGTACAGAAATTGCTAAATTTGCGGCTCAATCACCTGTTTCCCGGGCACCTGAACCCTCCTTTTCACCCATAATAGATCCAAACATGAACGCATTATCCGACAGAATCAACCGATTGTCAGAATCCGAAACCCTGGCCATGGCCCGGAAAAGCCGTGAACTTAAGGCCCAGGGGCACGACGTGATCAACCTCAGCCTGGGGGAACCGGATTTTTTCACCCCGGACAACGTCAAAGAGGCTGCCAAGCGGGCCATCGACGAGAATTATTCATTTTACACCCCGGTCAACGGCTACCTGGAACTGCGGCAGGCCATCAGCCGCAAGCTGAAACGTGACAACCAACTGGATTACAGCCCGGAACAGATTGTGGTGTCCACGGGTGCCAAACAATCGATCGCCAATGCCGTGATGTGCCTGGTGAACCCGGGTGAGGAAGTCCTCGTGCCTTCCCCCTTCTGGGTCAGCTACCGGGAAATCATCAAGCTGGCCGAAGGGGTCGAGGTGTCCATCCCTGCGGGCATCGACAACGACTTCAAGATCACCCCGGAGCAGCTGGAGGCGGCCATCACCCCCCAGTGCAAACTCTTCATGTTTTCCAGTCCCTGCAACCCCACCGGAAGCGTCTATACGCGGGAGGAGCTCGGGGCCCTGGCGGCGGTCTTTGCCCGCCATCCCCAGGTATACATCCTGGCCGACGAGATTTACGAGCACATCAACTTCTCGGGACAGCACGAAAGCATCGCCCGGTTTCCCGAAGTGCGTGACCGCGTCATTCTGATCAACGGGGTTTCCAAAGGTTTTGCCATGACCGGCTGGCGGCTGGGGTACATGGCTGCCAGCCCGGAAATTGCCAAGGCATGCAACAAACTGCAGGGGCAGATCACCTCAGGCACCTGTTCCATTGCCCAGATGGCCGGTGTGGAGGCCATGAACACCGATCCGAAGGAGACCCACGCCATGTTGCAGAAGTTTCGCGAACGGCGCGACCTGGTTCTGTCCCTGATGAAGGAAATCCCCGGCATCCGGACCAACGAACCCCAGGGGGCCTTTTACGTGTTTGCCAATGTCCGGTCGTTCTTCGGCAAGTCGGATGGGACCCAACGCATTAACAATGCCGGGGACCTGTGCATGTACCTCCTCAACAAGGTCCATGTGGCCATGGTGCCGGGCGATGCCTTCGGGGACGGGGATTGCATCCGGCTCTCCTACGCCACCTCAGACGACCTGCTGGTGGAGGCCATCCGGCGCATCAGCAAGGCACTGCAGGAACTAGAATAACGCGGCATGTACGACAGACAAGCCATCGAAGGGTTTTTCAGGGATTTTTCCGGGAAAGGCATCCTGGTGATCGGGGATGTGATGATCGACGCCTACCTCTGGGGCGGGGTCGACCGCATCTCCCCGGAAGCGCCTGTGCCCATTGTCAGCCTGCACCGAAGGGAAAACCGCCTGGGCGGTGCGGCCAATGTGGCACTGAATCTGCGCAACCTGGGGGCCCGCCCCATCCTGTGCTCCGTGACCGGGGAGGATGACAAGGGCCGGCTGTTTCTGGACCTCCTGCAGCAGCAGGGTCTGGAAGCAGGGGGTATGCTGACGGATGCGGAACGCATCACCACGGTCAAATACCGGATCATCGGCAACAATACCCAGATGCTGCGCGTCGACGAGGAAAGCCGGCAAGCGCTGACGGACGCAATGACGGGAAAACTGCTGGAACGCATCAAAGCCCTGATCGGTCATCACCGGGTACATGCCATCGTGTTCGAGGATTACGACAAGGGGGTGATCGGCCCTGCCCTGATCCGTGAAGTCGTCGCCCTGGCAAGGGCCCGGGACATCCCCGTGGCCGTGGACCCTAAAAAGAACAACTTCCTCCTGTACCGCGACGTCAGCCTGTTCAAGCCAAATCAGAAGGAGCTGCGGGAAGGACTGAAGCTTGACGGGGACCTGTCCGATCCCCGGGAGGTGGGCCGCGCGGCCGGCATGCTTCACGAGCAACTGGAGGCAGACGTGATCCTGGCCACCCTGTCCGACAAGGGCATCTTTTACAGCCGTCGCGACGGGCAAGGGCAGGAAGAAGGCATCGTAGGCGGACGCGCAAGGGACATCGCCGACGTCTCCGGGGCGGGCGACACCGTGATCAGCGTGGCCGCCCTGTCCATGGCCTGCCGCCTCCCTGTCCGTCTCATGGCAGAGCTGTGCAACCTGGCCGGGGGCATCGTGTGCGAGCAGGTCGGGGTGGTCCCCGTCGACCGGAAGCGCCTGCAGGAGGAAGCCATCAGGTATTTGTCCGGATCATGAAACGGGACCTCTCATCACTCAGACAGGACTATGCCGCCCACCGACTGGACGAGGGACAGGTACTGGAGGATGCGCTGGCGCAGTTTGCCGCCTGGTTCGACCAGGCACAGCGGGCAGGCATTCCGGAACCCAATGCCATGACCCTGGCCACGGCCGGTCATCAGGGACAGCCTTCGGCAAGGGTGGTGCTTCTCAAAGAATTGGACACCCGGGGATTTGTGTTTTACACCCATTACGGGAGCCGCAAGGGAAAGGAGTTGGATGCCAATCCCCGGGCCGCCCTGGTATTTCTCTGGCTGGAGCTGCAGCGGCAGGTGCGCATCGAAGGGGTGGCCGAAAGGATCAGTCCCCGGGAATCAAACCGGTATTTTGCCTCCCGTCCCCGGGAAAGCCAGCTGGGGGCCCTTGTGTCCCCGCAGAGCCAGCCGGTGCCCGACCGGGGCTACCTGGAAGATTTGTATGGCAAGGCAGAAAGGGAACTGGCAGGCAAAACGATCCGGCGCCCCGCCCACTGGGGAGGGTACCGGGTAGTCCCCGACCGCATGGAGTTCTGGCAGGGGCGCCCCGGGAGGCTGCACGACCGGCTGGAGTATGTCCGGGAAAGGCAGGGATGGACCATCCGGCGCCTGGCACCCTGACGGTTTTACCAAACCCTGCGGCGCCTCCCCGTTGGAGACGGCCAGCTGCAACCCGGGCAGGCGGAAAAAGCCCGCCCCGTCAAACAATAATACGGGCCAATTCCCGTTCAATGATACAGTCCGATCAACCCATTCAAACCACGACAACCCCTTGTACCTGAAAAAAGCACCGATCCTTACGGGCCTTCTCCTGGCAGGGCTTCTGACCGGCTTGCTTCCCGCCCTGTCCGTCCCGGAAGCCACGGCCCAGCAGCGGCGAGCCTTCGGCTACCAGAACCAGCAGGAACACGACGCAAAGCCCTACCATTTCGGGTTTGCCCTGGGAGTGAACCGGATGAACTTCTCTCTCAGGCCCCGGGAATCCGTGACGGACGCCCAGGGTTTCCGGTACGTCCTCCCCGAACCCGAGGTGTTCGGCTTCCATCTGGGCATCGTATCCAACCTCAAGCTGTCGGATTATTTCGACCTGCGTTTCATCCCGACCCTGTCTTTCGGCGACCGCTACGTGGAATTCTATGAGGAGTCATTCATCAACGGAGAATACCAGAACGCCCAGGCCCTGGAGTCGACCATGCTGGAGTTTCCCCTGATGCTCAAATACAAGTCGGAGCGCATGACCAACACCCGGGTGTATGTGCTCGGCGGGTTGAAGTACACCCACGACCTGGCCTCCCTGGATGAGCTGGAGAGCGGCATCATCCTCGATCTGGGCCGCAACGACGTGCACTATGAGCTGGGGGTGGGCTTCGACCACTACTTTTACTTCTTCAAGTTTTCCACCGAGATCAAGATGTCGTTCGGGCTTTTCGACCTCAAAAGGCAGTATGGCGACCGGGTCACCTATATAGAGCCCATCTCCCGGCTCAGTTCCCGGACCATCATGGTGTCTTTCCTTTTCGAATAGCCTGATTCAGCCGCCCCTCCTCAGTTTGCTGTAGAAGTCCCATACGACCATGCCGGCCGTCACGGCAATGTTCAGCGAGTGCTTGGTCCCGAATTGCGGGATCTCCACGCAGCCATTACACAGGGCCAGGGCCTCCTCCCCCACCCCCCTGAGCTCGTTCCCGAACACCAGGGCATAAGGGGTGCCCTGCACGGGCCGGAAATGCAACAAATTGTTGCTGCCGCGGGCCTGTTCCACGGCCAGCACGGCAAAGCCTTTCTCCTGATATCGTCGGATGGCGTCCACCGTATCGGGAAAGTATTCCCAGTGAACGGACTCGGTCGCCCCCAGGGCCGTTTTGTGGATCTCGCGGTGCGGGGGGGTGGCCGTGATGCCGCAGAGGGCGATGCCTTCCAGCAGGAACGCATCCGCGGTACGGAACACCGAGCCGGTATTCATCATGCTGCGCACATTGTCCAGAATGATGGCAAGGGGAAACTTCTCAGACGACCGGAAGGCTTCCGGACTCTTGCGCTGCAGTTCGTCCATGGACCATTTCCTGTTCATTTTTCTATGGATGCGGCTTGTTCCAGCAATTGCCGGACCAGGCGGGGGGTTCCCTCGCCGGCCCTCTCCCGGATGAATGTCCCTCCCGCGATTTGCGCCATGCCCGGATCGTCCGGATCGATCAGGTAAACGGGGGTTCCGGACCGGACGTAATGGACCAGCCCGGCGGCCGGGTACACATTGAGCGAAGTGCCGATGATGATCAGAATATCGGCCGTGGTACAAAGCTCTGAGGCGGGACCGATCATGGGGACGGGTTCCCCGAACCAGACGATATGGGGGCGGAGCTGGGAACCCAGCCTGCACCGGTCTCCTTTTTTCAATTCCCAGCCCGCCAGCGTTTCCACCAGACGCTCGTCCAGGGTGCTGCGCACCTTCCTGAGCTCCCCGTGCAGGTGCATGACCTGTGCAGAACCGGCCCTTTCGTGCAGGTCGTCGACGTTTTGGGTGATGATGCGGACGTCGTATCCTTTCTCCAGGTCCACCAGGGCATGATGGGCCGCGTTGGGCCGGGCCTCCAGCAACTGTTTGCGGCGCTGGTTGTAGAACTCCAGGACCAGCTCCATGTTGCGTTCCCAGGCCTCCGGGGTGGCCACCTCCATGATGTCGTATTCCTCCCAGAGCCCCCCGCTGTCGCGAAAGGTCCGGATCCCGCTTTCGGCGCTGATGCCGGCGCCGGTCAATACCACGACTCTTTTTTTCTTCATCAATTCTCCGGTTCTGTTTGCTTGTCCGGGGCGGATGGCAGTCCGGCAATGGCCCTTGCCGGATCACAGGCCGGCACCCCATCTGCAGGATGGCAGGTCGGAAATCCCCGGCTGACGGAGGGCTTGCCGCCCTGGGCAAAAATACAAAGAAATTGGCCCCCTGCCGGCGCCCCGGGGAAAAGGCCGGCCATTGAAGAAATTTTTATTTAATCTCATTTTAAATTATTCCGTTGACGGCAGGCCGGATTCCCCATCTGGTTAAGGCCCTGCGATCCCCCGGGCTCACAACATAAAATTTATGGCTTAATATCAGGTTATATTTATATATTTGTATGCCTGTTTGACTTTGTTTATATAAGGAATTTTTTCTATAGTTGCAATGTGCAGGCCCGGGCTGTCCTCCACCGCCCGGCCTGGCGGTCCACACAAATACCCTCAAGGATGAAGAACATCGTCACTTTTGTGTTGTCGGTCGTCGTGCCCCTGGTCATCATCTCCCTGGTCCTGCGCGATGCAGCCCGGGAGAACACCCTGCTGGCCGAACTCAAGGAGGAACATGCCCGGCCCCACATCCCTTCGGTCGACCACAGCAAGCATGCCGACCTGCAGCGCGACTTTGACAACCCCCACGAGATCACGGCCACCTGCCTTTCCTGCCATACGGAGCGGGGACAGGAAGTGCTGGGCAACGCCCACTGGAACTGGGAGCGGGAAGCCTATATCGAGGGAAGGGGGATCACCTACCTGGGCAAGAAAAACCTGATCAACAACTTCTGTACGGGCATCGCCTCCAACGAAGGCACCTGCAACCGCTGCCACATCGGTTACGGCTGGAGCGACAACAGCTTCGACTTTTCCAACCAGAACAACATCGACTGTTTGATCTGCCACGACAACAGCGGGCTGTACGACAAGGCCCGGGGCGGGGCGGGCTATCCGGTCCCGGGACTGGACTTCCGCACCATCACCCAGAGCGTGGGCAGGCCGCAGAAGGAAAACTGCGGATACTGTCATTTCCATGGGGGCGGGGGCAACAACGTGAAGCACGGCGACCTGGAAATGGCCCTGCTGAATGCCTCCCGGGAGGTCGACATCCACATGGGGGTGGACGGGGGCAACCTGCTGTGCGTGGACTGCCACACAGCCACCAACCACATCATGCTGGGCAGATACTATGCCGTTTCCTCCGAGAACAACCAGCGGGCCACCTGCGAGCAATGCCACACCGCCTTCCCCCACCTGGACAACAAGCTCAACGAACACACGGTCAAGATCGCCTGCCAGACCTGCCACATCCCCGAATACGCCAAGGTGAACGCCACCAAGATGTACTGGGACTGGTCCACCGCGACCCGCAGGGAGGAAGGACTGCCTTACCAGGTCCTGGACTCCCTCGGCAATGAACTCTATACCTCCATCAAGGGGGATTTCCACTGGGCTGTCCACGCGGTACCGGAATATTACTGGTTCAACGGAACGGCCGACCACCACCTGCTGACCGATCCGATCGATTTTGAGGACCTGCCCCTGCGGATCAACACCTTGTTCGGAAACTACCAGGACCATGGCTCACGCATTTACCCCGTGAAGGTCCACCGCGGCAAACAGCCCTATGACACCGAATACAACACCATCATCCAGCCCAAGCTGTGGGACCCGGAGGTGAACCGGGGCGCCCTCTGGATCGACCTTGACTGGGAGGCGGCCCTGCGCACCGGCATGGAATACCTCGGCATGCCCTACAGCGGCAGCCACGACTTTGTGGAGACAGAAATGTTCCTGCCCGTCAACCACATGGTGTCGCCCTCCGACCAGGCCCTGCAATGCGGGGACTGCCATACCCGCAGCGGGGGGAGACTGGCGGGAATAGAAGGGGCCTACATCCCCGGGCAAACGACCCACGCAGCGATCGACTCCTTTGGGGTGCTGCTGCTGTTGCTGACCCTGGGGGGCGTGCTCGGACATGCGGGCATCCGCTTTGTCCTGCACAGGCGCCGCAACAGGGCGCCGGCGCAGTGATCCGCCTGGAATGGACACCGGGCAGGAACCCATCCGACGAAACCATAAAACCGAACCCAGAAAATGAAAAAGGTCTTCATATACAAACGTTACGAGCGTTTCTGGCACTGGACCCAGGCTTTTTTGGTGCTGCTGCTGACGCTGACCGGCTTCGAGATCCACGGGTCCTTCACCCTGTTCGGCTTCGAGACCTCCGTGAACCTGCACAACAAGGCGGCCATCGCCCTGATCATCCTGATCGTTTTCACGGCTTTCTGGCACTTCACCACGGGGGAATGGCGGCAGTACATCCCCACCCTGACCAACCTCAGGGCGCAGGCAGCGTACTACGTGACCGGCATCTTCCGCAACGCCCCCCACCCCACCCGCAAGACCTTGCTTTCCAAACTAAACCCTTTGCAGCGGCTGGTCTACCTCGGGCTGAAGATCCTGTTCATCCCGGTCATGGTGGCCTCGGGACTGCTTTACATGTTCTACCGCTACCCACGGGCAGGCGCCATTGAGTCGCTCGGGCTTGCCGAACTGACCCCCGTGGCCTATATCCATACCCTGGGAGCCTACATCATGGTGGCCTTCGTGCTGGTACATGTCTACCTGATCACCACCGGCCACACCCTGACATCCAACCTCAAGGCCATGATCACCGGTTGGGAGGAGATAGAGGAAGAGGGAGACTCGGGCGGGGGAGAAAACACCAACAAGGATTAGCCATGAATACCTTCAAAGCCATTGCCTGCCGATGGACCCCCTTGCTGCTGGGGCTTTTCTTCACCGCCTGCGGGACCGGTTCCGGCACCAATACCGCCCCCCTGGATGAGGCCGCCGTGTTGCTGGCCTACCTGGAGGAGAACGGGAACCTGGTCAACGGGGAAACCACTCCCTCCCTGGTCACCCCCGAGCAAGTATTTGAGGGCCTCGCGGGGGTCAACCAGCTGGTGATCGACCTCAGGCTGCCGGAAAGGTTTGCCCCCGGACACATCGAACACGCCGTGAATATCCAGCCCGGGCAGGTCCTGCATTACTTCGAAGAGGTGATCGAACCCAACAGCTTCGAACGCATCGTGCTGGTTTGCGATGATGGCATGCTCAGCGGCTTCGTGAACGGGATCCTCCGGCAACTGGGATACGACAAGGTGTTCACCCTGCGCAACGGACTGAGCAGCTGGCACATGGACATAGCGCAAGACTACTGGCTGCCGGCCATGAGCAACCACCTGGAGGGGAAGCTGGAAACCACACCCCACCCGAAACTGCCCCGTGGGGAGCTGCCCGAAATCCATACGGGAAAAACCACCGGATACGACATCCTCAGGGCGCGTGCCGAAGCGGTCCTGGATGTCGGGGCGGGCGGTACGGATGTGACCGTGCACCAGCTCATGGAAAATCCCGGCGCCTGGTACATCGTCAACTACTGGCCTGCCGGCCTGTATGAAGAGGGCCATCTGCCGGGGGCCGTGCATTACGCCCCCAAGGCCTCCCTCCACAGCGAGGCGGACCTGCTCACCCTGCCGGTCGACCGCCCCGTGGCGCTTTACTGCTATACCGGGCATCACAGCAGCTTCGTGGTGGCCTTCCTCAGGCTGCTGGGGTACGAGGCCTATCACATGCCTTATGGGGCCAACACGTTCCTTTATGACACCATGCATGGGTACGGGATCCCCACCCGGACATTCGACGAACAGACGCCACGGGGGTTCCCCCTGATCGGAGGGGAGGAAGATACCGATCCGCCCGCCCGCCCGGTCCCCCTAGAAACGGAAGTAATCAGTATCGAAGGAGGCTGTTAGGGAACCGGCCGGCATGGTCCCTACAACCCCCCAACAACAACACGGACATATGGAAAAACAAGTCAAACCTTACATGAACCCCTACCTGGCCGGATTCCTGCTGGGGATGGTCCTGCTGGCCTCCTTCGTGATCACCGGCCGGGGGCTGGGGGCCAGCGGCGCAGCCAAGGGTGTGCTGGTCACCGCCGTGGGCAGCATCGCGCCGGGATACGCAGAAAAGTCCGCCTTTTACCAGGATTTCTTCCTGCCCGGCAGCCCGGTCTCTTCCTTCCTGGTGTTTCTGGCCCTCGGGGTCCTTATCGGCGGTTTCTTCAGCGGGGCCATGTCCGGCCGGCTCGGGCTGAAGGTGGAACGCGGACCCCGCATCAAAACCCCTGTCCGGCTGTGGTTTGCGCTTGCCGGCGGACTGCTTTTCGGGCTGGGGGCCCAGTTCGGAAGGGGATGCACCAGCGGGGCGGCCCTGAGCGGCATGGCCGTGTTGTCCACGGGAGGCATCCTCACCATGATGGCCATCTTCGGATCGGGCTATGCCATCGCCTATTTTTTCAGAAAACTCTGGACATAAACCCCAATCCAAAGAGAATATGGCACCTTTTATTCCCCAAGGCCTCGTCAACCCGGAACTGACCCTCTTCTTTGCCCTCGTACTGGGTCTGGGATTCGGATACGTCCTGGAGCAGGCCGGCTTCTCCAGTTCCAGAAAACTGGCAGGGGTCTTTTACGGATATGACTTCGTTGTGCTGCGTGTGTTCTTCACCGCCGGCATCACGGCGATGACCGGCCTGTTGTTCTTCAGCTACCTCGGCTGGGTGGACATGAGCCTGGTGTACATCAACCCCACCTTCTTGTGGTCGGCCGTCGTGGGCGGGGCCATCATGGGCTTTGGCTTCATCATGGGCGGCTTCTGCCCGGGCACCAGCCTGGTGGGGGCGGTGATCGGCAAAGTCGACGCCATGGTGTTCGTCGCCGGCATGTTCATCGGCCTGTTCGTGTTCGGCCATTTTTACCACACCTTCGAGCCATTGTACACCGGCAGCTTCCTGGGGAGTCCCTTCATCTACGAAACACTCGGCTTGTCCCGCAGCCTGTTTGCCCTGCTGATGGCCCTGATGGCGCTGTTTGCCTTCGCCATCACCCAGATCATCGAGGACCGGGTCAACAAGACCGACCCGGCCAGGATCGGCAAGCGTCCCTCCTATGTGTTGCCCGCCATGATGCTGGCCGGTGCCATGCTTGTCTTCCTTTTTCTGCCTCCTGAAAAGAGCAGCGGCCTGAGTGAACCGCGTTGCGGGGAGATCATGGCGGCCTGGCAGCAGGGAGGGGGACGGGTGGACGCGGAGAAAGTGGCCTACGACATCATCCGGGGCAACCAGGATGTGGTGCTGATCGACCTGCGGCCCCAGGAACACCACCTGCATTTCACCCTTCCCGGGGCGGTGAACATCCCGCCGGAAGAACTTTTGTCCAGGAGGTGGCGGGCATTTTTCCGCAAGGACCCCCGGCACAAGGTGTTCTTCGGGGACGGAACCAGCCTGGCAGCCAGGGCCTGGACGGCTGCCGTCAGGCAGGGTTATGAGGGGGTGTATTACCTGGAGGGCGGACTCAACGGATTGTTCGACAGGCTGTTTGCGGAGAAACCCGGACATGCCCCCCACGGCAGCAACGGCTACATGAACCAGTTCTCCGAACGCTTCGTGCGGGAGGCCCGGCAGTTCTTCATGGAAGGCGGGGCCATCCGGGCCGAAGAAAGCCGCCCCGTTCCCGTGAGGACGATCATCGAAATCAAAGCTCCGGATGTGGCCGGAGGATGTTAACAACAAAACAAACAACCCATGACAATCAAATTGCTCAATACGGGAACCTTGTTGTTTGCCGCCCTGCTGGCGGCCGGGCTGCTGTTTGCCGCACTGACATCCGGAAAGTACAACCAGAGCAACGGAAGGGTCCTTGAAAAGGCCCTGGACGAGTCGTTCGTGGTCGGATACGGGGAATTGCAGGGGCTTCTTGACGAACCGGAGCGGAGGGTCCTGCTGGTCGACCTGCGCCCGGCCGAAGCCTTTGCCGCCGGGCACCTGCCGGGAGCCATCAACATCCCAGCCGCACAGATCCTCGACCAGAATGCGCAAGGACCCCTGAAGGAAAAGAACCGTGCCATCCTGCTGTATGCCGCGGAGGAACACGAAGCCGCCACCGTGGCCATGCTGTTGATGGGAAAACAGAAGAAGGCCGTGGTACGGGTGGTTGCAGGGGGATTTGAAGACATCCGCGCACAACTTCTGGAGGGACCGCTGGATCCTTCCTTCCGGTACTTCAGGGACGACAAGGCCCGCTTCGACTACAACCGCTTCATGAAGACCGCCACCCAGGCGGACGGGGAGGAAACAGCCCCCCCGCCCGTCCCGGAATTCCGGACCGAGGTGGTGTCCGTGCAGGGAGGGTGCTGAACAGGCATAACCAATCATCCATACGGCGGTCGGCCAGACAGAAACAGGCAGGTCAGGCAAAGCCGGAGGGCATAAAACAGCGCCGGGGACCTTATGGCCCCCGGCGTTTTGTTTTATTCCGTCAATTCATACCCGTGGGTCTTCCCCTTATCCTGGTAGGGGAGTCCGTCCCTCAGCCAGACGGGGGCAGGGCCGTCTTTCAGGAAATGGTCGAAGAACTGGTACATCCGCACCGACAGGTCCATGCGGTTGGGCCAGCGGGTGAGGTTGTGCGCCTCGTCATTATAGACCAGCATCCATACCGGTTTGGAAAGGCGGCGCATGGCCACGAACAACTCGATGCCCTGGTACCATGGCACGGCTCCGTCTGCATCATTGTGCATCATCAGCAGCGGGGTCTCGATCTTGTCGGCAAAGAAGACGGGGGAGTTCTCGATGTAGCGGAAGGGACGCTCCCAGAGGGTCCCTCCGATGCGGCTCTGGGTCTGCTCGTACTGGAACTGCCGGTTGATGCCCGTCTGCCAGCGGATGCCGCCGTAGGCACTCACCATATTGCTTACCGGGGCCCCGGCCATGGCGGCCCGGAACATATTGGTACGGGTCACCAGGTAGGCGATCTGGTAACCGCCCCAGCTCTGTCCCTGCAGCCCCATGCGGTCGCGGTCGACCACCGGGTAGCGGTCTGCCATGGCATGGGCGCCGCTGACAATGGCATTGTAGGCACTTTCTCCCGGAAAGCCTTCCTTGTAGGTGATGTCCGGCACGAATACGATGTACCCGTTGCTGGTGCAATAAGACCGGTTGATGGTGGAGCGGCTGGGTGAGGGAATGAAGTGCTGGTAGAGGCTGTGGGAGGAACGCTCATAGAAATATATCAGCACGGGGTACTTCTTGTTTTCGTCCAGGTCTTCCGGAAAGTACATCAGCCCCTGCAAAGGCTGGTTGTCAAAGTCGTGCCACTCGACCAGCTCCACGCTGCCCCAGTAGTAATCCGCCTGCTGGGGATTCACGTCCGACAGCTTCTCCCCGGAGGAAAAGTCCGAAGTGCTGGTCCACAGATCCGGATAAATATTGAACGTCCCGCGGCGCCACAGAAAACGGTCCGCATCCCGGGCCTTCTGCAGGTCGGAAAAGGACGCCCCGGCCATCACCAGCTCGGACAAGCGTCCCCCGTGCAGGCGAAAGAAACCGGCCCGCTTGCTGTATTCGTCAAAAGCGCTCAGGTAGACCGGCTCATCCAGTTTGATGGCCGGATCCTCATCGTCCAGCTGCTGCACGCGGAAGCGCACCTGGTGCTCGCGGCCGAACTCCAGGGTCAGGTTCTCGGGGGCCTGCCTCCCGCTGGGGTCCACCTTCCACACATCATACCGGTCGTACAAAAGAAGGAACTCATCCTCCGGGGTCCAGCCGGCAAGCCCGTGCGGGCGCGCAAACATGGGCAGGTCGTTTTCTTCATTGTACACCGGGAAGGGAATGTCGCGCGTCAGGTTCACGGTGGTTCCCTTCTCGACGGAATGGGCCATCCAGTGGGTCGTCTCCGTATCATACCAGGTCACGTACTGGCCTTCCGGCGACAGGCCGGCATTGGCCTGGACCTTCTGCACCAACAGCTTGCGGCTGCCGTCGTTGAGATCGACCAGGTAGAGGTCGCGCGGGTTGCCCCCCGTCCACTGCCTCTCGATCATATAGGGGCTGGTCGACTGCCCAAGCCCGACCAGGCTGTTGTTCTTATCATCAAGACTCAACTGGTGCATCTCCTCATCGGCGAGCTGCACCATCGTCCCCTGCCGGATGTGGTACACCGCCTGGAAAGAGCGGCGCTGCAACTGGCTGGCCATGACTTTCTGCTGGGGCTGCAGCATGGGATCCTCCCAATGCCAGATGTCGAGGGAGTACTTCTCGTTTGCCAGCAGGGTATCTTCGGGCTCCGGCCGGGGGGCAGGGGCCGTGGCAAAGAACAGGCGTCGGCCGTCGTCCGAGAAGGAGGGCCTGCGGTGCTCGCTGGGGGTGTACCCCTCCGGCATGCCTGCGGTCAGCCCGGTAACCACTTCCTGAAGGCGGTCCCGCCGGCCTTCATACAAATACAATCCAAAGGCCTTGGCATCGATGGTGTCGGAGGAAGACAGCCAGGCAAGCTGCCCGCCTTCGCGGTCCACCGCGAGCTGTTTCATTTCCCCGTGGCGGCTGTCGATGGTGCGTTGTTCCAGCGAGGGGATGTCCACCGCGATGACCTCCCAGAGGTCCAGCGTGTCCTTGTTTTCTTTTTGTGTCAGGCCTGCCAGCAGGTTCCCATTCGGCGACAGCACAAACTCACTGATGGCTTTAACCTCGGTGAATTCTCCCGTGAGGGGGTTGGCGACAACGAGCACCTTGCCGGGTTTCTCCTCCTGCTCCTCCTTGGGTTCGTCCTCCCGGCGCCTGTCTTCCGGCACGGTCTCTTCCTCCGTGTCGGCGGGCTTTTCAATCCGCGCATGGTCTATGACATAAGCCACCCAGTCGGATGGGTCTTCCGGCAGGGCAAAGGATTGCAAAGCCGGATGCTTCTGCAGGGATTCCGTGCCGAAGATGAAGATCCCCAGGCTGTCCACCGGCATCTCATCCCGGCGTTTCTTATCGACGCGGGCCTGACGCTCCACGGCCTGCGGGGGTTTGATGTGAAACACCAGGAAACCCTGCCCGGGTGAAAAAGCGGCGCGGTAGGCACGGGGCACCACATGCTCCCGCCCGGAAGGCAGGTGGCGGATCACCAGCCGGCCGTCCCCATCCTGGGGGTTCACCTCGTAAACAGCCCAATCTCCGGATGGGGAGATCATGGGGCGGGACAGGTTGTTCCAGCCAGCGTAGTCGTCGTGCGACAACCTTTTCTTCTCCTGGGCTGTGCCAGGCAATACGAAAAACAGTCCCAAAAGGACCAGTAAAAGAGTCTTAAAGCGCATGGATTGTAGATTTAGGGTTAAACCGCCCCTAAATTAAAAAAAAATAGACACCTGCAAGTCCCCGGAAAATAAAAAAGAACCGAAACCGGCAGCCCGTCCACAACAATCCGGAAGGCGTCCCCCTGAAGGGTCCCGGGGGGGGACACGGTGAAAACAGGGGACAGGCACCATACCAGGGGTCAGTCATCCAGTTTGTAGGAGGCCATGTCATCCTCATCCAGGTCGTCCCCCTCCCCGCCATCGAAATCGTCCTCATCACCCTGTTGGTTGAACTCCTGATTCCTGAACAGGTCCGGTTCGAGGCGAAGCGCCCTGCCCACATCCTTTTGGGCATCCTCTTTCTGTTTCAGCAGGAAATGGGCTTCCGCCCTGGCCAGCAAGGCCAGCAGGAAATTGCCGTCCAGTTTGATGGCGGCGTTGAAATACTCCACGGCCCGCCTGGGCTCGTTCTTCTCCAGGGCCACCATACCCAGGCCAAACCAACCTTCCGGGCACGCCTTGTCCAGGTCGACACAGCGGTCGAAACATGCCGATGCCCTGGCAAAATCCTTCTTCAGCAGGCAGGCCCCTCCCAGGTCAGACCACGCCTCCAGGGAGTCAGGCGCCATGGACACCACTTTCTCCAGGTCGCGCGCGGCCTCCTTGTATTTTTCCCCGTCTCCGAGTACGATGGCGCGGGTATGCAGGGCACGGACATCCATGGGGTCCTCTTTCAGGAGTGCGCTGAGGTCCTTCACCGCCGCCTCGTTCTCCTGACAGCGGAACAAGGCACACGCCCTTCCGAACAAGGCCTCCGGGGTCCTGCCCGCTTCCATCAGCTCCTCGAACAACTCGAGGGCGCCGTCGAAATCCTTTTTGTAAAAAGTATCCCAGGCTTTTTCAAGGGCTTTGGGAATACCTGTCCTGGAGGCTTTGGTCATTTCCTGATCCGTTTAACCGGTTGAATCCGGTTTCAAATATAATCATCATTGCAGAAAACCAAAAAATTATCAGATTAAAGAATTCTTCACATAAGCTTAATCCCGATTTAACAATGCGGTTGCATACACGCCCTACATTTGCCTTATCACTCAAACCACCCGCGAGATGCTCATAACCAGATATTTAAAACTTTTCCTTTATGTGCTTTTGTCCCTGACCCTGCCACAATTTGCCGTCGGGGCTATGGACAAATCTGAAAACCTGGCCTTTGGCAAAATATCCGGAAAAGTCTTTGATAAGAACTCAGGGGAATCCATTCCGGGTGCCAGCGTAATCATTGAGGGAACCACGATTGGCGTGGCCACCGGACCGGACGGTGAATTTGTCCTGCACAACCTTCCTGTCGGACAGGCCAGCATACAGGTGTCATTCATCTCCTATGAACCCGTCATCATCGAGAAGGTCAGGGTTGAAGGCGGCAAAACCACCTACCTGGACGTGGTCCTGCAGGAAACCAACATTAACCTGGAAGGGGTGCAGGTCACAGCCAGGCGGGTAACCCATACGGACATGGCGGTCATTTCCGCCATCAGGGCAAGCAACCTGGTGGTAAACGGCATATCCGCCCAGCAAATCAGCCGGTCCCAGGACAGCGATGCCGCTGCCGTGGTGAAAAGGATCCCGGGCGTGACCGTGGTGGACGACAGGTTCATCATGATCCGCGGACTCGGGGAGCGGTACAATGCCACGATGCTCCACCAGGTGTTTGCACCCAGCATGGAAGCCGACATCAAGTCCTTTTCCTTTGATGTCATTCCCAGCAACCTGATCGACCGGATCATGATCTACAAAAGCCCGGCACCCGACCTTCCCGGAGACTTCGCCGGCGGGGTGGTCAAGATATACACCCGCAGTGTGCCGGAAAAAAACGGGATTGCACTGAATTATTCAAGCGGGTACGACCCCTCGGTTTCCTTCGGGGAGTTCCGCACCCAGAGAAAAGGCGGGCTGCATTGGTTGGGTTTTGACGATGGCTATAACGCACTTCCGGCAAGTTTCCCTGACAACATCCGGTCAATATCCGCAAACCCGGACGCCCTTACAGAGGCCGGGCGATCCCTGAACAACAACTGGGTGCCGGAGGCGTATGGGGGCGGACTGAACCACAGCCTGAACCTGTCCGGTGGATATACCTTCCGCATCGGCAGGGCAGAACTGGCCAACATCACCGCCCTCACATACAGCAACACCAAGTCAATCGACAATGTCAGCCGCAGCGACTTCAACGCCTACGACCTACTGTTGCAGCGCAAGTCGGTGATCTATGAGTTCAATGACCAGCAGAACTCCCAGAAGGTAAGAAGCGGGATCATCCATAACTGGGCGCTCACCATCGGGAAGAACCACAGCATCGACTTTCGCAACCAGTTCAACCAGCTCAGCAATTCGCAATATGTTTTCCGGTCCGGGCCCATGCATGAGTTCGGATATTATGCCAACAGCCACTCCTTCCATAATATTTACAGGGGCATTTACTCGGGACAGGTGTATGGCACCCACCAGCTTTTCAATGACAAAACCACGGTTGAGTGGATGGCCGGGTACGGTTATTCATTCCGCGACGAGCCGGATTACCGCCGATACCGCTCCGACCTGGATACCGACACCTATGATGTGACCCTTTACGTGCCCTTTGGGGCCGCGGCCTCGTACTTCATGGGGCGCTTTTATTCCGAGATGGAAGAAACCAGCGCCACTGCCTCAGCGGCCATCACCCACCGGCTCAGTTTTCCGGGCAAACCACATTTTGTCCCGGAGGTCAGCCTCGGCGTATTTTATGAAGACAAGGGCAGGGAATTCGTTTCCAGGAACCTGGGATATGTGAGGGCCAACACCTTTCAGTTTAACCAGAACCTTTTGGATGTTTCCGTGGATTCCTTATTCCATTCCCGCAACATCAACCTGCATGACGGGATCAAGATCGACGAGCAGACCAACCCATCCGACTCTTACAGGGCCTATAACAACCTGATGGCCGGATTTCTGAAATTTTCCATCCCATTTACAAGGAAAATTAAACTTGTCACCGGGCTGAGGATCGAGGATAATACCCAGAGCCTGCACAGCGCCACGCTGACCAACCAGCCGATCGACGTTGTGTATCCGGTGACCAGCCTGCTGCCGTCTGCGAATCTTAGCTACAACTTCACCGACAAAATGCTTTTCCGCCTGGCTTACGGCAAAACACTGAACCGGCCGGAATTCAGGGAGCTTGCCCCGTTTGGTTTTTATGACTTCAACTTCAACCTGGTAAAAAAAGGCAATGAGCAACTGGAAACGGCCTACATACAGAACTACGATTTCCGTTGGGAGTGGTATCCGAAAAATGGCGAGATTGTAAGTGTCGGACTGTTTCACAAATCATTCAGGAATCCCATCGAATCCTCCTTTGTCCCTGGGGGAGGCACGGGAGGGATCAAGACATTCAGCTTCACGAATGCCGAAAGCGGCTTCAGCCAGGGGGTTGAGGTGGAGGTACGCAAGTCGCTGTCCGGGCTGACCCGCAGCAGATTTCTCGATGATCTGACCATCCTTTTCAATGCCGCCTTGATCCACAGCGAAGTGGAGCTGGGAGATGCCGGCCTGGCCCAGTCGGCAAGCACCCGGCCCATGCAGCAGCAATCGCCCTACATTGTGAACGCCGGTGTGTATTACCGCAATGTGGAACGGGACCTTCAGGTAAACCTGCTCTACAATGTGATCGGCAGGCGGCTTTTCATCATCGGTTATGACGACTACCCGGACATCTACGAAATGCCGCGCAACCATATCGACCTGACGGTGACCAAGGGGATCGGCAACCGGCTGGAACTGAAAGCCGGCATCCGCGATATCCTCAACGAACCTGTGCTGCTGATGCAGGATGCCAACCGGGACGGCCTGTTCGACCGGCAGAACGACCAGACGATCCAGAACTTCAGGCCTGGGACCACTTATTCCCTGGGGATCTCCTACAAGATCTGAGCCTTTAAATGGCCGCGCATGAGCGGAAAACCCCGGGCTGGTTTAACCCAGGATTCACACTTTGATAATGATTGTTTCATTTGCGATTAATGATTCATTAACCTGCGGGAAATAGCTTTGTGTATTCAAATGAACACAGGCTTCCCCGGTGGAATATCCGTGGAAAAGCTGATAAAAAAATCCAAAATCATTTTACAAAATCCTGATCCAACATGACCAGAAACAAAGAAAATGCCGGCAGACCCAGGCAAACCCTGATCTCCATGATGGCCGTTGCGCTCGTCATGGCCCTGGCGCTTCCTGCCTGCGACAAGGAAGAAGCCCCGGATGAGGTCAAGGCCGCTCCCAGCCTTACCGTCACTGCTGAGTCAGCCATGAACGTACCCGGGAACGCGGTAAGCACCACATTGGGCATTACCGCACCCGAAGGACTTAAGTCGCTTACGGTCCTGAAAAACGGCCTGCCCTTTGAAACAAAGCCTTTTAATGGGGAAACATCCACCGAATACCAGTTTGAGTATACCATCGAGTCGCTGCCCACAGGCACATCCGTCAACTTTTCCTTCACAGCTGCGGACATGCTGGACCGGCAATCCGACTATAAAACTTTCACGGTTTCGGTCATCTCCAAGGAGATCGTGGAGATCCCTGAGGGGGACATCACAGGCACGGTTAACTGGACGGCCGACAAGATCTACCGCCTGAACGGTTTCGTACGCGTGCAGGACGGCGGAAAACTTTATATTGAACCGGGTACGCTGATCATCGGCGACCGGGAATCCAAGGGCACTCTGATTGTGCAGATGGGCGGGCAGATCTTTGCTGAAGGCACGGCCGACGACCCCATTGTAATGACTTCTGAAAACCCGCCCGGATTAAGGGAACCCGGTGACTGGGGCGGACTGGTGGTCTGCGGGCGGGCACCCAACAACGTAACCGCGGTGACCGGGCAACCGGTTGAGCTGGAAGGCGGCTATGGCGGATTCCATGGCGGCAACGACCCCGATGACAATTCCGGCATCCTCCGTTACGTGCGTATCGAATACGCCGGGATCCCCATCAACCCCAACGAGGAGGTCAACTCCCTGACCATGGGCAGCGTAGGCCGCGGAACCGTCATTGAATACGTCATGTGCTCCTACGGCCTGGACGACGCCTTTGAATGGTTCGGCGGAACCGTGAACAACCGCCACCTGATCGCTTACCGTTGTCTGGATGACGACTGGGACGTGGACCTGGGATTTAGCGGCCGCATGCAGTTCGGCCTGTCCGTTCGTGGGGCCGCGCTGGCCGACCAGAGCGGCTCCAATGGATTTGAAGTCGACAACAACGGGGCCGGAAGCGATGCGCAGCCTTATACCTCAGGGGTCTTCGCGAACATCTCCAATATCGGTCCCAAGAAAACCCGTGAAACCCCCATCAGCCTGCAATTCCAGCATGCCGCACAGCTCCGCAGGAATTCCAGGATCAGCATCTACAACTCCTATATGACCGGTTACCCCCATGGGCTATACATTGATGATGACAGGGGCGGATCCGGACAGGCAGCCCTGGATGGGCATCTTCAGATACGCAATGTTTACCTGGCCGGTGTGGAACACTGGGGCGGCAACGGTTACGGTTCGGCCGGCTCGGTATTTGAAGGCGCACCCTCGAACGGCGCACAGCACCCCAACAATCCGCGGGGGGTGGCCCTGAGAAGCCATGCCAATTTTCCCGGCGGACAGGAAGCCTATGAAGAATGGTTTCACACACCTGAATTCAACAACCACCTGGTGGCGAAATGGCAGGACCTTGGCATCCATGAGAGCATGTTTGACCTGGGCATTCCTACCCTGACGCTGAATGGAGCCTCCGTGCTGCTGAACGCAGCCCGGTGGGACAACACCCCGAAGGCCGACGGTTTCTTTGAAAAAGTTCCCTATGTGGGGGCATTCGGCACACACGACTGGACTCTGGGATGGGCGGAATGGAACTGCCACATCGTTTCCTATTACTAAGCCTTCATTTATCCCCGCAATGTGACAACCGCTCCCCAAAATGCCAATCCAATGCCGGAGGTTCAGGAAGCCTCCGGCATTTTTCCATTAGCGGGGCAAGCTGGGCTGGACCGGACCGGACCGCACATCTCTGCTCCGATGCAAATACAAAACTGACCATGAAACACATGCATTCCAGATTGCCAATCCCGGTTTTCTCGGCCCTGGTGATAACATCTTTGATCATTGGTTTCTCCGGATGCAACCGTGAAAGCCGCCCGGCAGCGGACCATGACCTGTTGGTGGATTTGGTGACCTTTATTGGAAGAAAACCGCCCACGGCCACATCCGAAACCCGGTTTGATCCTGAATTCAGGGACTATTACACGTTGTATGCAAAGGAGTTCGAAATCGTTTACTACCACACAAAGGATGACAGCCTGCACCTCTTTTATCTGATCAGGCCGGCCCGGAGCCCACTTGGCAACAGGCGGGGTGTCGGCGGTATGTTCCGGCTTGATAACGGGCAAATATCCGGCTTTGAGGAGCTGTTCAATACCCCGGTCATGGAAGAGGACAGGCTTCGGGACATTGGCCGGGAACTCTTTGAGGAAATGCTCAGAACAGGCAATGCGGACCGTTTCATCGGGAACAAGGAATATATTGAATGGCCGGATGAGCGGCTCAGGTATGACAAAGAAAAGTTTGAATGGCGCTATGGTCAATAGTTTTTATGCTAATTTTGTATATACAGGATTCTTACCAAAACTGTATATATGGACAAGTTTTCATATCTGGGCCATGCCGATGCCGATGCCATAGAAGACCTTTACAGGCAGTACCTGCATGACCCGGACCAGGTCCCGTCCGACTGGAAACGATTTTTTGAAGGGTTTGAATTTGCCAGGACCAGGTTCCCGGAGGATAAGGAACCTGGCGGGGCTGACCCTGGCGGACTGCGCAACGAGTTCAATATCATTGACCTGATCAACGCCTACCGCGAACGGGGACACCTGTTTACCAGAACCAACCCGGTCAGGGTCCGCCGAAAATATGAGCCAACCCTCGACCACGGGAACTTCGGGTTGGATGACGGGGACCTACACAGCCTGTTTCAGGCGGGCAACGAGATCGGCATCGGCCGAAGCAGCCTGAACGACATCATTGCCCACCTCCGGGAGACTTATTGCCAGAGCATCGGGGTGGAGTTCATGTACATCCGCACCCCCGAGATCGTGGAATGGCTGAAGGCCCGCATGGAGAGCAGCCGCAACCGCCCGGCCTTTCCGGTGGAAAAAAAGATGCAGGTCCTGGCCAAGCTGATCGAGGCCGTCAATTTTGAACATTTCGTGCGCAAACGCTTCCCCGGCCAGAAACGATTCTCCCTGGAAGGCTGCGAAACGCTCATCCCGGCCCTGGATGCCGTGATCGAAAAAGGGGCCGGGCTGGGCATCCGGGAGTATGTCATCGGCATGGCCCACCGCGGCCGGCTCAATGTCCTGGCCAATATCCTGAAAAAGCCCTACCGCAAAATTTTCAGCGAGTTTGACGGCAAACAATACGCCGACGAGACCCTGCTGGGGGATGTCAAATACCACCTGGGGTGCACCCTGGAAGCCCCCACCAGCTCGGGTGGCAGCATCAAGCTGAGCATCGCCCCCAACCCCAGCCACCTGGAGGCCGTGAACCCGGTGGTCGAGGGGCTCGCCCGGGCCAAGGCAGAACATCATCACGGGGGGGACAGTAGCCGGGTGGCGCCCATCCTGATCCACGGGGACGCCTCCGTGGCCGGGCAGGGGATCGTGTACGAGGTGCTGCAGATGTCGCAGCTCGAAGGCTACCGCACGGGAGGCACCATCCACCTGGTCATCAACAACCAGCTCGGTTTTACCACCAATTACCTGGATGGCCGCTCCAGCACCTATTGCACGGATGTGGCCAAGACCATCCAATCGCCCATCTTCCATGTGAACGGGGACGACGTGGAGGCCGTGGTGTACACCATCGAACTGGCCATGGAGTTCCGCCAGCGTTTTCAGCGGGACGTGTTCATCGACCTGCTTTCCTACCGCAAGTACGGGCACAACGAAAGCGACGAACCGCGATTTACCCAGCCCATTCTGTATAAGATCATAGAGAAGCATCCCGATCCGGCCAGCATCTATACCGACAAGCTGGTGGAGCAGCAGGTCACCGACCGCGAAACGGCAAACCGCATAAGGGCAGGGCATGACGAAAAACTCAACCAGGAGTACGAGCTGGCCCGGCGGATCGAAAAGGGGAGCATAGATCCCTTCCTGGAAAAGACCTGGGAAGGCTTCCGGCGGGTACGCGGGGAAGACCTCCACGAGCCGGTCTTTACCGGCATGGACCACAACACCCTGCTGGAGCTGGGCGTCCGGGTCAGCACCCTGCCCGACAAGCCGGGGTTTTTCCGCAAAACGGTGCGCATGATGCAGGAACGCCTGGCCCTGCTTACCGAAAAGGGGATGGTGGACTGGGCCCTGGGGGAGACCCTGGCCTATGCCAGCCTCCTGCACGAGGGACATCCGGTCAGGATCTCCGGTCAGGACGTGGAGAGGGGAACCTTCAGCCACCGCCATGCCGTGCTTAAGCTGGAAGACTCCGAAGAGGAGTATGTCCCCCTCTGCCAGCTCGATACGGATAAGGCGGCGTTCCGCATTTACAATTCCCCCCTGTCAGAGTACGGGGTGATGGGTTTCGAATACGGCTACGCCATGGCCAGTCCGAACACCCTGGTGATCTGGGAAGCCCAGTTCGGCGACTTCGTCAACGGGGCCCAGATCATCACCGACCAGTTCCTCTCTGCCGGGGAGGAGAAATGGAAGGTCATGAACGGGCTGGTCCTGTTCCTGCCCCACGGCTTCGAAGGGCAGGGCCCGGAACATTCCAGCGCCCGCATGGAACGCTTCCTGGAGCTGTGCGCCGAAGGCAATATGCAGGTGGCAAACTGCTCCACCCCCGCCAACCTGTTCCACCTGCTCCGCAGGCAGATGAAACGCTCTTTCCGCAAGCCTTTGGTGGTGTTTACCCCAAAAAGCCTGCTGCGTCACCCACGCTGTGTCTCCAGCCTGGAAGAACTCAGCCGGGGTGGTTTCAGGGAGGTGATCGACGACGGGGAGGCCGTGGCGGAAAAGACCGAACGGGTGATCCTCTGCTCGGGCAAGCTTTACTATGAGCTGCTGGAGCATCGCCAGGAAAAGGGGTTCGACCACACCGCCATCGTGCGGCTCGAGCAGTTGCATCCCCTGCCGGAAAAGGAACTGCGCTCCCTGGAAAAAAAATACCACCACGCAGGACGGTGGATATGGGCCCAGGAGGAGCCTGCCAATATGGGGGCCTGGCCCTACCTGAAAAGGCAACAGGACATCCTGCCCCTGAGCGTGATCGCCCGCCCCCCCAGCGGCAGCCCGGCCAGCGGATCCAGCAAGTTCCACGCCATACAGCAAAACAAGATCATCGAAAAGAGCTTCGAGGAGTGTGACTGTGAAAACGTTTGCCGTGAGTGCAAACAGCTTTGCATCAGCCACCTTGTCGACACCCTCTAATTCCACAGCCCATGCAGACAGACATCCGAGTACCCGAGGCAGGAGAATCCATCACCCAGGTCGAACTGGCCCGCTGGCTGGTGGCCGACGGGGACTACGTAGAGAAAGACCAGGAGATTGCAGAGATCGACTCCGACAAGGCCACCCTGACCATCAACGCCCCGGAGTCCGGGGTGATCCGCCTTGCCCTGGAAGAAGGCAGCACCACCGAACCGGGCAAGGTGATCGGCCGCATCGACACCAGCGCGGAAAGGCCGGAGGGGGGGCACGCCTCTTCAGGGGAGGCCGGGACGGAGGCGGAAGCACCATCCGACGAAAAGCAGGATGGCGGTGCGGGCAAAAAGGAGGAACCGGCTGCTGAAGCACCTGCCGGAGAAGAAAATGCCGGCGAGGTCACTTTCTCCCCCCAGGCCAGCCGGCTGCTGGAAGAGATGGGCCTGGAGGCCGGGGAGCTGGCCATGAACCCGGAAGGCAAACGGCTCACCAAGAAAGACATCCTGGCGGCCATCTCCGCGCGCTTCCACGAACAGGAAGGGGGACGGGCACAAAAAGACGGGGCAGGAAAGCGCGGCAAGGACGGGGAGACAGCCTTCAGGGGCTCCTGGGGCGGCAAGCGGGAGGAGGAGCGCCAGAAGATGTCCACCCTCCGACGCAAGGTGGCCGAACGCCTGGTGGCCGTGAAGAATGAAACGGCCATGCTCACCACCTTCAACGAGGCGGACATGTCGGCCATCCTGGACCTGAGGCGGACTTACCAGGCAGCCTTCCAGAAGCAATACGGTATCAAGCTGGGCTTCATGTCCTTCTTTGTCAAAGCGGTGGCCGAGAGCATCCCGGCCTTCCCCCAGGTGAACGGCCGGATCGAGGGCGACCACATCGTGATCCCTTCCTATGCCGACATCGGCATCGCGGTCAGCACCCCCAAGGGCCTGATGGTCCCGGTGATCCGCAATGCAGAAGCCATGAGCATCCCGGAGCTGGAGCAGCGGATTCACGAACTGGCCGAAAAGGCCCGCAACAACAAGATCGGCCTGGATGAACTCAGCGGGGGCACCCTCTCCATCACCAACGGGGGGGTCTTCGGCTCGATGCTGTCCACCCCCATCATCAACCCGCCCCAGAGCGCCATCCTGGGCATGCATAACATCCTGGAGCGGCCTGTGGCCAGGGATGGCAAGGTGGAGATCCGGCCCATGATGTACCTGGCCCTGTCTTACGACCACCGCATCATCGACGGGAGGGAGTCTGTCGGCTTTCTGGTGCGGGTGAAGGAAATGATCGAGAACCCCGCACGCATGCTTCTGGGCGGGGACGACCCGGCGGCCCGCCTCACGGGCCTGTAGGACACTGAACGATTGGACCCGTATTTTGTTGGTATTGATATGGCACTGATCAAAAGCATCCGGGGCTTCACCCCCCGCTTCGGGAAGGACTGCTACCTGGCCGACAACGCCACCATCGTGGGGGACGTGGCCATGGGCGACCGCTGCAGCGTGTGGTTCAACGCGGTGGTGAGGGGGGACGTGAATGCCATCCGCATCGGCAACCAGGTCAACATCCAGGACGGGGCCGTGATCCACTGCACCTACCAGACCGCGGCCACCACCATCGGCGACCGGGTGTCCGTCGCCCACAAGGCCATCGTACACGGCTGCACCATCGAAGACGACGTGCTGGTGGGCATGGGGGCGATCATCATGGACCATGCCGTGGTGGGATCCGGTTCCATCATTGCCGCCGGGGCGGTGGTGCTGGAAAACACCCTCATCGAACCCGGCAGCGTGTACGCCGGCATCCCGGCCCGGAAGGTCAGAAGCATCAGCCAGGAACAGACCAAAGGGCTGCTGGCCAGGATATCTGAAAACTATGTGAAGTACTCAGGATGGTACCGGGAAGAAGAGGCAAAAAAAAATGGGCTATAAGCCCATTTTTGCTTTGACCAGGGGCATGACATCCTCGCCCCTGTCCCAGTAGATGAGGCCTCCGGCGCTGGTGTCAAAAATGTAGGTGAAACCGTTTTCTTCCGCCACATCCTGAATGGCCTGGCGTGCCTGTTCGATGATGGGGCTGAGCAGGCGGTTCTCCTGTTCCACGAGGTCCTGCTGGGCCGACTCCTGGAATTCCATGATGCGCTCCTGCAGGCTGGATAGCTCACGCTGCCTGGACTGCCGGATCACTTCCGAAAAGGTGCTTTCCTTCTCCAGGTAATCCTGGTATTTGGTCTGCAATTCGGTCTGCATGGCGGTATAGGTCGACTCAAGCTCGCGGGCATAACGCTGGATCTGCACCATGGCCGAATCCCTGCCCGGCATCAGGCTTAACAGTTCGTTGGTATCGATATGGCCGAATTTGGCCGGCTGCTGGGCAGCAAGGCCCATGGAGGCCAGCAGGAAAATCGCAAGGATGGAGAGGTTTCGCAGATTTTTCATTCGTTTCTTCTTTGCTTTGGTTGAGTACTGATTGGTTTGGGGCACAAATTTACATAATAAAACGAAAAACCGTTCCATAATTTGCCACAGGGACAACTTTTTAACGACAATTATGAATTATAAGCGGAACGGAACCAGGGAAATACCCCCTCACCGAACAGGTTCCGGTCCCTGCCGCCCGGGGGGAGTCAGGCCACCAGCCGGGATCCCCTGACCCATATGACAGCAAGGAACATGCCAGGATCACCGTTTCGGTTTGGCGGGACATTCCAAAAAAAGTTTTTTGCATTTTAAAAAAAGCGTATATTTGCAACCGCAATTTAATGTAACGCGGAAATAGCTCAGTTGGTAGAGCACGACCTTGCCAAGGTCGGGGTCGCGGGTT
>CAYZCW010000011.1:87007-94654 GCA_964477035.1 uncultured Bacteroidales bacterium | reverse complement strand
CTGGGAGCGGCCCATGTCGGAGCGCTGAAAGCCCTGGAAGAAAAGGACATCACCATCACCCACATCACGGGAACCAGCATCGGTTCCCTGGTGGCCTCCCTGTTTGCCTTTGGCAAGAGCGCGGATGAGATCCGGGAGATTGCCGGGGGACTGAAATGGATGAAGATCACGGACATCTCCATCACCCGGTTTGCCTTGTTGTCGAACGAAAAGCTGGGCAAGGTGATCACCGAACACATCGGGGACAAGAAGATCGAAGAGGCGGACATCCCCCTGGGCATCATCGCCACGGACATTTCGAGCGGCAAGAAGGTGGTGCTGGACAAGGGACCGGTGGCCCGGGCCGTGATGGCCAGCACCTGCATCCCCGGGGTGTTCGAGCCCGTGGAGATCGACGGCAAGCTGCTGGTGGACGGGGGGATCGTCGAGAACGTACCCATACAGACCGTCAAGGATCTGGGGGCGGATTACGTGATCGGGGTCGACCTGAACGCGAATTATTCCAACGAAAAGCCCGCCAACATCCTGGACGTGCTGATCAACAGCTTTCACTTCACCCTGATGGCGGCCGCCA
The DNA here is from genome assembly GCA_964477035.1 of uncultured Bacteroidales bacterium. Lineage (GTDB taxonomy): Bacteria > Bacteroidota > Bacteroidia > Bacteroidales > UBA7960 > SLSG01. Next base: position 94,080 of record CAYZCW010000011.1, on the reverse strand, counting down.
GGCTGCAGACCGAAGAGGCCGACCTGATGATCCGGCCCGACCTGTCGGCCTTCAATTACACCGACACCGACCAGGTAAAGGACCTGATCGAACAGGGGTACAAGGATGCAAAAAAGGCCCTGTCCTGAGCGCTCCCTGATTATTGGATCAGGCTGAGCCCTTCCAGTGCCGAGGGGTCGCCCGGCGTGTGCATCAGCACCTTGTTGAACAGGATGCGGGCTTCGCGGTTCTTGCCCAGCTGGAATTTGATCCAGGCGAACAGCAGCAGGGAGTCGTAGTCGAAGGGATAGAGGTTGACCACCTTCTCCAGGTGGGATTCGGCCCGCTCGAACTGTCCGCGGTTGTAGTGGATCAGCCCCATGCGGTAATTGGCCAGGCTGTTCTGGGGGTCCGTCTCCAGGATGCGCCGGTACTGCTCCGCCACCTCGTCCCAGCGGCCCATGGCGGACAGGGGCAGCACATAGCCGAAACGGGCCTCGATGCCGTAAGGCTTCAGGGCGATGGCCCGGCTATAGAATGTCATGGACTCGTCCATCGAGCCCGCCTGGTAATGCAACCATCCGAGGCGGAGGTTGATCTCGTAAGAGTCGGATTGGTACACCTGGTTCAGCACCGCGGTGGCCCCGCGGTGGTTGCCTGCGGCCTCCAGGGTGTAGCTTTCTTCGAAGGCGGCGATCAGGGCCTCCTGTCCCCGGGCGGGGAGGCCTGCGCCCAGCAAGGCCAGGGCACAAGCCACGATAAATGTTTTTCTCAGAAACTCCATGTGATCCCTCCTGTAAACGTTTGACCGGAATAGGTAAGCGGGTTCTCCGGTTCCCCCCCGCCGGCAGGGATGAAACGGCTTTGGTGGCGGGTGGCGTGACCGGCCACGAAAATCCCCAGTCCCGGCCAGGCCTCCAGGGTGGCCCGCAGCCCCAGCTGCCGGGTCACCGCATCCATGGCGTTGTAGACCAGGGCCCCGTCGTAGCGGAGAAAGTTGGCCATCTCGCCCAGGCCCAGGGAGCCCTCCAGCCATAGCCGGGGGGTGACCCGGCCACCCAGGCGCTGCTGGAATACCAGCCGGCCGGCTGTCCGCCCGTCCGGCCCCTCTTCCTGCTGCCCGGAAACCACCGAGACGGCATACAGGTCCTGGTTGCCCAGGGGGTATACCGCTGCCAAAAAGTCGCCCTGGTACTGCCTGCCGCCGTTGAGCCCGGCCACATGCCCGGAGAGTCCCAGGGTGACATAGGGAAAGTCCCTGTAAAGGGACAGGCTGCCTGTCAGATCATTCGTTTGCGACCCGGGAATACTGACAAAGGAGCTTTCCGGACCGGAAACCACCGCCAGGGAAGGCGGCAGGCCGATGTGCAGGTAGTGGATCCCCGCCACCAGCCTGAGATCGGCTGCCAGCCGCCAGATGACCGAGAAATAATACTGGTTCAGTTCGGAGCGCGACCGGGTGTTCAGGGATTCGGTCCCCTCCGACAAAAAGTAGGCGAAATGTTCCTTTTGGATGCGGGTGTATGCGTGGTAGACCGACAGGCTTTTTCCAACGGGATGCAACAGCCCCAGCTGCAGGCTGCGGTGGGAGCGGGACAGGAACTGGCTGCCGTCTGCAGCTCCGGGGGCAGCGGAAAAGCCGGCCAGGAGGTGGCCGTTGTCCTGCGAACCCGTATCGAAGGCCAGCAGCAGCCGCTGCACGGGCCTGTCCGGGGCGATGCGCAGTGCTTGCCTTTTGGAGGCTGAGAACCGGTAGGCCAGGTGGCGTGCATCGGCCTCACGTCCGGCAAAGGCCAGTGAATAATACAGGTACTCCAGCAACAGCTCGTCCCCGGGGGTCTGCTCCCATGCACGGCGGAAATGCCGGGCGGCCCGGTGGTAGTTCCGGCGGTTGTACCAGGCGATGCCCAGGCGGTAGCGCAGGAAATAGAAATCGAGGCCCTGGCGCAGGGCCGCCTCTCCCAGGGCCGTCAGCCCGGTCCAGTCCGCCTCCACCAGCAGGGCATAGGTCTGCCGGTCCACCTCCAGGGTGTTCATGCTTCCCTGCGGGCCGGCCGACTGCTCCCGGCCGTGGGCCGGAAACAGGAGCAGGCTCAGCAGCAGGATCAGGATGCTGATTTTGTACATAGCACTTCGGTGGTTGTCTTCCTGGTTCGCACGGTAAACCCTGTGAGGCCGGAACGGTCGACCTTCAGGTCCACCTCCGCCAGCGGCCCGGACCTGCCCCACACGCTGGTCCACGCTTTTGACCGGAGCACCAGGCTGGTTTCGGAGAAATCGTCCCGGAGGCTGTCGTAGCGGACGTGGTAATGGCCTTTCATATAACGGTAAAAGGGGGCTATAAAGTCTTGCAGGAACAGTTTTCCCGGTGAAAACACCCGGTTGGCCGGGAAGGTGTCTGACAGCTCCATCTGCCGGTAGTTCCCCAGGGCGACCTTATAGGCCCCCAGGTAAAAGTAATACAGGAGGTTGTCGCGCCGGCCTTCGAAATGGGTGAAGTACAGCATGCCTTCCTCCCTGCGGAACCAGGCCCTGCAACGGGACCGGTCGCACTCGATGTACCTGTTGAGCCAGGCATCCTGTTTGATTTCCCAGGCGGCCTCTGCCGGGCGGCCTGCGGTGGTTTTTACATGGATCCGTTCCCCGGGGATGAACTGGAAGGCCTTTTTGAGGGCCGGGTGGACCTCGATATTGGACACCTTGTCGCCGGCCGCCGGGACGGCCACGGTCTTCAGCTCATGCCGGCCCCCTCCATGGCTCATGTAATGGCTGAAAGGATAATCTGCGGTGCGGGATCCGATGTAGGGGGTACGTTGCACCTGGAAGTGCAGGTGGGGGTAGGGGGAGTGTCCCGAGTTGCCGCAGCGGGCCAGGACGTCGCCCCTTTTCACCCGCTCGCCCGGGCTGACCTCCACGGAGTGCGGTTTGAGGTGGCTGAGCTTGGTGAACAGCCGGTCCTGGTGCCGGATCACGATCGTATTGCCCCAGTTCTGCTCCAGGTTCTTCTGCCCGACGGGGTTGTCTTCGACGCCGTCGACCACCGTTTCGATGGTGCCGTCGGCCGGGGCGAGGACTGCCTTGTCATAGCAGTAATAATCGGTTGGGTGGTCTCCTGAGCCCTTGTAGGTTTTTCCTTCCTCGTCGGTGATCTCGAAGTCCCAGGCATGCCGCCAATCCCCCTTATGGGTATAGGGCCCTTCATGGCCCTGGGTCACGCTCCACTCCCCGAAGAAAGGCAGCGATAAGGGCACTTCGGCATGGCGGCCGAAGCGTTCCGTGAAGCTGGTGTAGGCGTACAGGTTCTTTTCCGGGTTGTTTTGCTGGACAAACAGGGTATCCAGGCGGATCCTGTTGTGCTGCCGGAACTGCAGGGCGTATAAAAACAGCAGCGCCATGATGTTGAAGGGCAGGGAGTAGATGGGCAGCTGGTAGACCCATAGGAGGCCGGACAGGCTGATGGTCAATATGGCCACCAGGGGGATCAGCAGCACGACCCAGAGGTAGGAGCTGCGGTTGGGGATGATGAAGTAGCCCCCGATGGCGATGGCCGACAGGATGTAATTGAAGCCGATATAGCTGTAGCTGACCTCGGACAGGCTGGCACCGATCAGGGTGTAGAACAGGTAGGCCGTGAAAAACCCCAGCAGGGACAGGGTGAAGGCGATGCGCGAATAGACCAGCAGTCCGATGGCCACCAGCACCCCCGTCAGCATGTTGAACTGAAAGAAAATGGCCCCCAGCGACAGCAGGTAGGTCCTCAGGGGAGGCGGCAGGGGCAGGTTGCCCCACCATTCATAAAGGCGGACCAGGGAATGTCCTCCCAGCAGGTACAGTTCGTTCAGGGTATAGATGCCGCGCTCGCTGAGGCCCAGGGCATGAAATTCGCGTGAAGCCAGCATGATGGCCCAGAGCGAGAACACGAAGGGCAGGCTCAGGTGGGGCAGCTGGTATTTGCCGATGATGCCCTCCATGGCCACGGCCACGAAGAGGGTGAGCACCCCGGCCAGGACGACCATCATGAGCAGCAGTCCACCGGGCTGGAAATAGATGCCCATGCCCAGGCCCACCAGCAGGGAGTTGAAGCCATAATACCCCTGGTTGATCCGGTAGTTGTCGAACCCGATCCAGCGCGCCATGGCCGTGGTCACCACCACGGCGGTCAGTCCGGACAGGCCGGTGTAGAAATCCACGAAGGTGACGGCCATCAGGACAGCCGAGAAGGCTTTGTTGTCGGAGAAGAACACCTGTCCGTAACTGTTCAGGAGGCTGTTCATTGTCCACTGCAATCGCTTCTTCATGGGGATTGGTTCCTGGTTTCAGCGTTCAGGCGAATTCTCGTCCGGTTCGTTGCCCCGGCGGGCATGCTGCCGGGGGGCGGCAAATGGCTGCCTATTCCAGCTCGAAATGTCCGAGATGGTCCGGTACCCGTTCTTGCCTGGTAAGGCTTTCCAGGGTCTCGGCCTCCCGGATGCGGTGGATATTCCCTTCGGTGTCGATCATCACCACATGGGGCCGCAGGGTAATGAACTGCAGCCACTGGGTGTTGTTGTAGGCTCCGATGCGGCGGATCACCCAGGGGTCGTCCTTTTTCAGCAAAGGAAACATCACGTGGGGACGGATCACGTCGATGTTCATGCAGAGGGGCCCGTACAGGGTCGATTCCTCGGTCTGGTCCGACACGCTGCGACCGGGCCGGATGTCGTGCTCGTACCAGAAGGAGGTGAACAGCAGGTTGACCCCCGCATCGAGGATGGTGGCCCGGCGGCCGTCCGCCAGCCGTTTGTTGCCGACCACTTTCCCCAGCAGGTAGCCGGCATCGTCGATCAGGGCCCGGCCGGTTTCCAGGATGAGCAGTGGCAGGTCGTCGGGCGGGATGTCCGACTTCATCAGGGCCGAGGTGATGGCCTCGGCGAAGTCGTCGAATGTGGGGGCCGTGTCGCTGCCCGGGTAAAACGCCCCCTTGAGGGTGTTTTTGGAGGCGAAGCCGCCGCCCATGTCGATGTAGCGGATGCGGTGCTTGTGCTTGCGTTGCAGGCCGGTAGCCAGGTCTGCCAGCTTGGTGGCCGCCACCCGGTAGGCATCGGCCGTCATGATGTAGGTGCCGATATGGGTGTGCAGTCCGACCAGGTCCATCGTGCCGCTTACCAGGATGCGGTTCAGGGCATCCCAGGCCTCCCCGTTCTCGTAGTTGAAGCCGAAGCGGTCCCACTGCGGATAGATGCCCGTGTCCATGTTCACCCTTATGGCCACCTGGGGGCGTTCCGGGAGTTCCCCGGCCAGGGCGATGATCTCGTACAGCTCATCAAAATGGTCGATGTGGATGAGGGAGCCGTTCCGGATGGCCTTTTCCAGGTCCGCCCGGGTCTTGTAAGGCCCGTTGAACAGGATGCGTTTGCCGTCCACACCCATCGCCACGGCCTTGTCATATTCGAAGCCCGACACGACTTCGGCCCAGGCCCCTTCCTGGTGGAACACCCGGCAAACCGCGTCCAGGTAGTTGGTCTTGTAGGACCAGGCGAACCGCACCCTGGGGTAGCGCGAGATGAAGGCCCGGTGGGCCTCCCGGAACGTTTTGCGGATGGTGGCTTCCGAATACACAAAGAGGGGGGACCCGTGCATGCTGAGCAGCTCTTCGACGGGTACTCCGTCGATGTGGGTGATGGGTTCCGGTTTGGCCTGAACCCCGAATTTGGCGGGCATGCCGGCGCTGACCTTCTGGATGACCGGACGCTCGAATGGCAATTTTTCCATGGTGTTTTATCGGTTGTTTTTCATTGTTGTCGGATGCGGCCTGTTTCGTGCGGGTGTGCTCCCCGGCAGGTCAGAGTTCTCCCCGGGTGGACAGTTTTTCGAACGCCGGCAGGTCACGGATCATGTCGTACGAATAGCGGATGAAGAGTTTGCCCACATCGTAATGCGTCATGGGTTCCACGGTCCGTCCCAGGGCCAGCTTCACCAGGGCCTCCGGCAGATTCTGTCCGGCGCCCACGGCCAGGTATACCCAGGCCGGCAGCCTGGGATTGATCTCGATCAGGTACAGTTCCCGCTTTGCGGTGCGGATCAGCTCCAGTTCCATGCCGCCGCGCCACTGCGTCTTGCCGATGATATCCCGGGTCAGCTCCAGCATGGCCGGGTCGTCCAGGGTGATGCCCCCCCAGGCCTTGCCCTTGTCGGTGATGTACTGCTTGCGCATGGGAACGGCCCCGGTGACCCCTCCCGTGCCGTCTCCCAGGGCCACCACATTCACCTCGGTGCCTTTGACGAACTCCTGCACCACCACGGGCAATCCCCATTTGGCGGCGATCCGGTGAAAATACATCCGGGCCTCCTCCTTGTTTCGGGCGATCCAGGCATCGTAGAACTTGCCCTTGACCACCAGGGGGTACTCATAATCGTCGGATAGTTCATCCACTTCGGAAGCCGAGCCCAGGTTGGTGCTCCGGGGCACCCGGATCCCGTATTTCCGGCCGAATTCGGGCAGGTTGGCCTTGTGTCGCTCCCCGAACTGCTGCAAGGTGGGCAGGAAGGTGCGGATGCCCATGGAGCGCAGGGTGGTTTCCTCCTTCATGAAGGCAAACAGCTCCGCATCGAAATTCGGGATGAGCACGTCGATGCCCTCCTTTCCGTGGATGTAGCGCAGGCGTTCCATCAGCGCTCCGCTTCCCTCCCCGGGATAGGGCACCTTGTAGGTCCTGTCGACCAGCTCGTGCATATAGGCACCCGGCTCCAGGTTCTCATAGGCCAGTCCGACGATGCGCGCCTCGAATTCCTCAGAGTCCCTGATCCCCCGGATGACGGGGATGCCCGGCCCCGGGCTGTCCACATTGTTCAGGCCCGATACGGCCACCGTGACCTTAGTCCGCGTCATGGCCTTCCAGGATCTGGTGTTGTTTGAGCATGGCGGTGAAATCATACAGGTAGCGCTCGAAGGCGCTTGCCTCCACATCGTACTTTCCGGTGATCCGTTCCGCGATCTCCTCCCGGGACTTCCCCTCCCGGATCAGTCCCAGGATCTCCAGTCCGACGGGATTCAGCGTATACGAATCCCCCGTGGAGGGGTCGAACACGAAGCCCGTTTCGCTGATGGCGATGTT
>CAYZCW010000011.1:0-86907 GCA_964477035.1 uncultured Bacteroidales bacterium | reverse complement strand
CCGGGGCCCGGTCAGTCCGCCGAGGACGGACCCGGCGGTCAGCATCAGCACCAGGCTCAGGTCGATGACCCCCAGGACCACGTGGCCGGCCAGGGCCGAGAGGGTGTTGATGAATACAATGAGCAGGGAGGTTCCGGCGATCAGCCTCAGGGGCGTCCCGGACGCGAACAGCCCGGCCAGCACGGGAGCGGTGCCGCTCGTTCCGAATGTGCCCGCGATGAACCCCCCGGCAAAGCCGTAAAACGTTCCCCTGGGAATCCTGCGCACGGCCCGGCGAAGCCGGCCGCCATCGCTTGCCGGCTTTAAAGGTTCATCCTTTCCCAGGAGCATGAGGCCTGCCAGCAGGATGGCATACAGCCCGAAACCGGATTTAAGCTGTTCCGTGGTCAGCATGCCGGTCAATAAGGCCCCTCCCAGGGCCCCCAGGATTCCGGCAAGACCAAACACGGTCACGGCCCGGACATCCATGGTGCCGTTGCGGTAATGGACCCCCGCCCCGGCCATGCAGATGGGCAGGGTGGCTGCCAGGGAGGTGGGGACGGCGATCTGGGCTGGTATGCCAAAGAGCAGGATGAGGACCGGCGGGAAGACAAAGCCGCCCCCCCCTCCGATCATGGAAGCCAGCAACCCGACGGCCAGCCCGATCAGGGGGAGCCACAGGTAGTTCATCTCGAAGGGCGAAAAGAAAAAATCCATTCAATTGCGGGCTTGCTGGGGTGCCCGGAAGGAATTATAACCGGGTCCACGGGCACATCCAGACAAAAATAGGGATATTATATGATTCATTCACCGGGGGCGTCTGTTCTGGCCGTGCAGGCCATCTTTGTCCAGGAGGGCCTAAACCAGCCGGAACCCATGATGCGCCAGCCAGGCCACCAACAGGCAGAAGGCCACATCGCCCAGGATCAGGGGCAGGAAGGCCTTTCGCAGGGGATAGCCGACAAAAGCCAGGGCCCCGCTGAGCACGTTGTTGGGGAAGGGGGTGAAGGCCACATACACGAAGATCGCTCCCTGTACCACCAAAGAATTGTATTTCTGCAGCCTGAGCAGGGCCTTCTCCAGGGCCTTTCTGACGCGCTCCCCGGTCAGGTCCCTTGCAGAATAGCCGAACATGAAGAACAGCAGGTCTCCCGCGGCCAGTCCGAGCCCGGCCACCGTTCCGGCCGTGAGCGGCCCCACCTCTCCGGCCACAAGGGAGATGACCATCGGATAGGCCGAGATGGCCGTCAGGGAGGTAAAGGCCCCTGCCAGGCAGACGAAGAACACGATGATCAGGCTGTTGCGGATGCCCAGGGAAAAGATCAGTTCCCCGGGGTTGAAAAACACCAGCAGGACCAGAAACCCGAAGAAAAAGACCAGCAGCAGGGCAAAGACGATGCGTTTGATGAGGGCCTGAATTCTTTCAGTGATTTGCATTCGGGGCGGATTAAGTGTTTTGGATGATTTTTTCCGGGGCCTTCCGGCACCGGACCGGGTATTTCTGCAGGCCCTATCCTTCAAATGCCGGGAAATGGCCTGCTTCCACAGTGCAGGTCAGCCATTCATCGTCCATTGCAGCCCCCAGCTTCCGGTACATCCCGATGGCCGGGTGGTTCCAGTTGAGCACCTGCCACCGGACCCGCTTGCAGTCTTCCTTCAGGGCGACTTCAAAAAGTTTCTTCAGCAGGGCGGAGCCGACCTTTTGCTGCCGGCTGGCTTCCCTGACATACAAATCGTCCAGGAACAGGGACTTCCCCACCCAGGTGTAGTAGGCGATGAAATACAGGGCCATGCCGGCGATATGGCCATCCTCCCCTTCGGCCACGAGGCATCTGAAAAAATCCTTCTCCTGCTGCATTTGTTCCAGGCTGTTGGTGACCTTCTCAGGCGCTTTTTCAAAAGCGGCCAACTCCCGGATCATGGCCAGTATGTCCGGGAAATCTTCTTCCGTCGCTTCTCTGATGTGATATGTCATGATGCGGAACGGGTCAAATTTCCGGTGAATATAAAGAATTTTGCCAGATAATTTTCTGTAAGTTTGTTGTTGCCTTGCCTGGCCGACCGCCTTGGATGCGGCTGGTGAGGGCAGCACAGAATCACCGGGTATGGAAACCTCCCTTCAACAGGTATTGATGGCTTTCCGCAAAGCGGAGATGATCGCCTGGATGGAGGCCCACCCCGAAAAGTTCGACCAGGTCATTGAATTGGCCCTCGGAGACAGGCAGCCCCTTTCCTGGCGGGCTGCCTGGCTGCTCTGGAGCTGCCTTCAGGAGAATGATCCGCGCATGCACAGGCACCTGCCGGCCCTGGTGGCAGCCGTGGAGGGCAAAAGGGACGGCCACCAGCGGGAACTGGTCAAGGTCCTGCTGCTGATGGAACTGGATGAGGGTTTGGAAGGCAGGGTGTTTGACCTGTGCATGACCCTTTGGGAAAGGATCCATGCAGCGCCTTCCGTGAGATACACAGCCCTGAAAATGGTCCTTCGGATCGCCGGCAAATACCCGGACCTGCAAAACGACCTCCGTTTTTTCCTGCAGGAACACTACCTGGAGACCCTGTCCCCGGGCATCAGGCATGCGGTTCGTCGGATGGTGAAGGAATCAGGCACGGATTTTGCTTGAAAAAACAAACCTTTAGGCCATTGGTCAGGCCATGCTTGTTGTATTTTCAGGCATGTCCGGGGATAGGGTTATTCCATTAGGCATAAAATACACCTGCTTTTGTATAAAAAAATGCACAATAGGCGGGCAGACCAAAAAGCATGGTCAAAATGTCAATATAAATGATGATTTTTACGCCCGGGAAATGCCTCCTAGTCTTCCTGATATGAACCATCTCCATTTCTCCCGAATTCTCCGGATGACCGGAATGAAAACCGGGTGGGATAATTTATTTTTGCAGCTTTCATGAATACCTCCAGGTTCTCCTTTTTCTTGCTGGCACTGGCACTATCCGCCTTCTTTTCCAGCCCGGCCCTGTCCTTCCCATCTGCCCATCAGCCCCCCGGGGCCGGCACCCAGCCGGCAGCGGATTTGCTCAGGGGGTTGCAGGAGCGGCACCAGGTTCATATCTTTTATCATCCCGGGTGGTTGGAGGAGGCGACCCTGTCGCGCCACCTCCTGGAACTGCCATTCAATGAAGCCCTCCAGGCCATCGGGCAGGAACTCAACCTGACCCCCCTGTTTGTGGATGACCACATCCTGTTCGTGCCTTCCGAAGGGCGTGATTACCGCAGCGGCATGGCGGAGCCCGACATGCCGGTGGCCGGGGACCCCAACCAGTTTGGCCGGTTCTCCCGGGCGACCCTTTCAGGGACCATCGTATGCGGCAAGACCGGGGAAACGCTTCCCGGGGCCGTGATTTTCGATCCGGCCACCGGCAAAGGGGCCTCTTCAGACATGCGTGGCAGGTTCTCCATTGAGCTGCCAACGGGCGACCTCCGCCTGCGCCTTTCCTATGTGGGCTATGAAGTCCTGCACCAGCCCCTGCGCCTTTACAGCGACGGGGAGATCGTGTTTCAGATGTTTGAAAGCAGTGTCCTGCTGGGAGAGGTCACCGTCTCGGCCCGCCGGGCCGAGGAGAATATCAGCCGGACCCAGATGAGCATGATCAACATCGATTCAAAAGCCATTGCGGAACTCCCAGCCACTTTTGGTGAGCGGGACATCGTGAGGAGCATCACCCTGCTGCCCGGGGTGCAGACGGTGGGCGAGTTCGGCACGGGCTTCCATGTGAGGGGGGGCAGCGCCGACCAGAACCTGATCCTCCTGGAGCACGTGCCCCTGTTCAACTCCTCCCACCTGCTGGGGTTGATCTCCGTGGTGAACCCGGACCTGGTATCCAACGTCACCCTGATGAAGGCCGGCATCCCGGCCCGGTTCGGGGAGAGGGCCTCCTCGGTCATGGACGTCCGGCTTAAAAACAACCTGGACCAGGAGCATACCGCCGTCATGGGCGGGATCGGGGTGCTGAACAGCCGCGCCATGCTGGAGACACCCCTCATCAGGGACCGGGTGACCCTCTTCCTGGGGGGGCGGGCCACATATTCCAACGTCCTGATGCGCAACGCCCCCAGCGAGGACCTGATGAACAGCCGGGCCAATTTCCATGACCTGACCGGCACCCTGAACGTCGCCATCACCCCGAAAAACCACCTCACCCTGTTTGGCTACCACAGCTTCGACCGCTTCGGCTTCGGGGGGGAGACCACCCATGAATACGCCAACACCCTGGGCTCGATGAGGTTGAATTCGGCAATCAGCAACCGGCTTTCGTCCACCCTGGTCGCCGGCTTGAGCCATTACGACTACCGCATCACCGAAGAAAGCCCGGTGGCGCCCCAGCTGAACTATTTCATGGATTCCGCCGTCCGCTACAAGACCCTCAAATACTTCCTCTCCTGGTATGGCGGGACCCGGCATGCCATCGAGGCGGGCATACAGGGCGTTCAGTATGACGTGGCACCGGGCAACTACGGTCCCCTGGGGGAGGATTCCCACGCCCTGCCGCAGGTCATTGATTCCGAAAAGGGACTGGAACTGTCGGCTTTTTTGTCGGATGATATTGCCCTGGCCGACCACATGAGCCTGGAGGTGGGGCTGCGTTATACCCGCTACCTGCAGCTGGGGCCGGGCAAGGCACACCAGTATGCCGACGGCATGCCCCGCCGGGTGGAACATATTACCGATACCCTGTTCTACGGGCAGGGAGAGGTCATGGCCTGGTACCACGGACTGGAGCCCCGCATCGGCTTTCGGTACAGTTTCAGGGAGAACAGCTCCTGGAAGGCCAGCTACAACCGGAATTTCCAGTATGTAAACCTGATCTCCAACACCGCCATCATGGCACCGGCCGATATCTGGAAGCTCAGCGACGCCCACATCCGGCCCCTGAAAAGCGACCAGCTGGCCCTGGGCTATTTCAGGAACTTCCTGGAGAATACCCTGGAAACCTCCCTGGAAGTCTATTACAAAAAAATGGACCACATCATCGAATACCGCAGCGGGGCGGAGGTGGTCATGAACGAATTTCTGGAAACCGACATCCTGGATGCCGGAGGCTATGGCTATGGGGCAGAGCTGTACGTGAAAAAGAATTCGGGCCGTCTGACCGGGTGGACCTCCTACACCTATTCCGTTTCCCGGATCCGGACCGATGCCGTCCTGCCGGCCGACCAGATCAACCGGAACAACTATTTCCCGTCCAATTATGACCGTCCGCACAACCTCGTGGTGAATGCCGGCTACGACCTGACCCGCCGCATCCGGGTATCGGCCACGTTCTCCTACAGTACCGGCCGGCCCATTACCCTGCCTGAATATACCTACTGGCAGGGCGGCGACCTGGTGGTCTTCTTTTCCGACAGAAACAAATACCGTTTGCCGGATTACCACCGTCTGGACCTGTCGATCAATCTCGGGGAGAACCTCAGGACCCGGGAAAGGGGCAAAGGCAGCCTGAGCCTGACCCTCATGAATGTGTACGGGCGGAAGAATCCCTATTCCGTGTTTTACAAGAGAAACCACGGCAGCTTCGATCCCCTGGAGACTTTCAATCTCTACCAGCTGTACATTCTCGGCAGGCCGCTGCCGACCGTGACCTATAACTTTTCTTTCTAGACGCCATGAACGGATTCAACACACTGAAATACGCCTTTTTGATTGCCCTGGGCGCCCTGGTTCTTCAGGGATGCCAGGATCTTTACCTTTTTGAGCACGAGTCGGAAGAAGAGATCCTGGTGGTCGAGGGCCTGGTCACCAATGATGAATGGGACCTGCACACGGTCCTGCTGTCGTGGGCATCGCCCTACGGGGGACCCCGGCACCGGCTGCCGGTCACCGGGGCGGTGGTCACCCTCAGGGACGACCGGGGCATACAAGACGAGATGGTGGAAACCCTGCCCGGACGCTACAGGGCCCCTTACCGTTTCGCCGCCGAAGTGGGAGAAACCTATCGATTGCATATCCTGCTGGAAGACGGGCGGGAATACGAGTCGGAGCCGCAGCTCATGGTGGAACCGCTGGACCTGGACCGCATGGTGGGGGCCTATGGTGTTGACTACCAGTATACCGAATCGGCCATTTCCGAACGGCTGATCCAGCATACTTTTCCGGGGGCCCACCTGTTCCTGGACCTGGAAGACATGCGGGAACAGACCCCCCGCTTCCGGTTCTCCTCCAAGCTGTACATCCAGTGGGTGGAGCTCGTGGACGAAGGGGTGACCATGCCCGGCACCTACGACTTCTGCTGGATCCGCACCGACATCACCAACCTGGTGGCCCGCAGCATTTCCGATCCGGCCGTGACCCGGCTTAAGACCGCCTTTGTGCCACGGGACGGGCATGTGATGCATTTCTATAACTTCCCCAGGCGGGATTACAACCAGCCCCGGGTGGTCATCCATAATTTTTATTCCCTCAACGAGGACAGCCACAACTATTATACCGCCAAGTATGACCAACTGGGGGACGAGGGAAAGATCTTCGATCCCATCGCGGCCCAGCTCCCCACGAACATCCGCTGCCTGACCGACCCGGATGAGCTGGTTCTCGGGTTTTTCGAGGCATCCACCCTGGAACGGGCGGCTTATCAGGTGCGCATGAACCAGGTCGAGGAGACCGTCAGCCTGACAGCCATGCCGCTGACCTACGACCGGGTGCCCGTCACGGGTTGTGTCAGGGAGTTTTTCCCGGATTTCTGGTTGTTCTGATCCGAAAGGCCCCGAGGCCTTTCAAAAATGAAGTTACTGTCTTGCCATGAAACGATTCTTTCTACAGTTTGCCTTGTTGCTTGCCTTGTCCGGGTGGATGGGCAGCCATGTCCCGGCCCAGGTCGTGCCGTCCGACCCGGGCACCCGGGAGCACATCCTGCTGCATACCGACCGCGATGTGTATATTGCCGGTGAGGAGCTGCTGTTCAGCCTCTATCTGGTTTCCGGGGCCCCGGACCCCGCCCATAAGAGCCGCTTTGCCTACCTGGCCCTTCGAAACACGGATGACCTGCTGGAGAAGGTGGTTGTCAGCCTGGATAACGGCAGCTCCCACGGGGCCATCTACCTGCACGACACCCTCTCGACCGGCTTCTATGAGCTGGTGGGGTTTACCAACTGGATGCGCAACCAGGGGGAATCCTCCTATTTCCGCAAGAGCCTTTTCATTGCCAACCGGTTTGATGAGACCCTCGGGGCCATTCAGCGGCCGTCCAGCGATTACGTGGGGAATCCTGCCGGCGGGGAGGAGGGCAGGGGGTCATCCGACGAAGAAAACAGGCAGGCCGGCATCTCCATAACCGCCATGCCCGCCCGGGCAGGCCAAAGGTCGCTGGTCAGGCTGCAACTGGAGTCTGCCTTGCCTGCCGGGGAAACGGTCCATGTTTCCATGAGTGTGGCGGAGGCCGGAGCCTATTTTGATGACCCGCAGGGATGGACTGATGACGCCTGGCAGCCGGTGGTCCCCGGACAGGCCGCTTCCCATGCCGCCTCCCCCTCGTATTATATGGAGACCAGGGGCCCCATCATCAGCGGGTTCGTGAGGGATGCCGGGGGGACGGACCCCCTGCCGGGGGCGAGGGTCGTTCTGAACACCCCCGACACCCTGATCAACATGATCTACGCGGATGCCGACCGGCACGGGGGCTTTCATTTCGTGCTCAACGACTTCTACTACGAGAAGGATATCTTTCTCTCGGTGGCCCGGACCGGGGACATGCCTCCGGCTTCCCTGTCGCTGTCCGACAAGTTCCGCTTTGAGGATCCTCCGGCAGCGCCGCCGCTGAGCCTGGTGTGGGACAAGCATGAGGCGATCCGAAGGAGCCAGGATATCCTCCGGGCCAGAAAAGCCTACGGCATCCAATACCTGGAGGGGGCCGCGGAAGGGGAGGAGGGAACAAGCCCGCCCCCCCTGATCTACGGAAAGTCAAATCTGGTGTATTATACGGATCATTACGTGCCCATGGACGACCTCTGGGAAATTTCCCGGGAGGTGATTCAGGCCTGGCGGAGCAGGCAGGCGGCAAGGGGCAGCCGGCACACCCTGATCAGCGGGCTCACCGGCAACTTTATCGAGGGCGAGCCCGTATTTTTCCTGGACGGCATCATGGCGGAGGATCCATCTCCCTACATGGACTTGGGATCCAGGGAGCTGTTCAAGATCGAGGTGCACAACCTGGAGTGGATGCACGGGGGGCAGTTTTTCCCCGGTATCGTGGGGATATTCACCCGGGAACCCGGCCTGCACCTGGACGGTTTAAACGGAAAATATGTGCGTACCCGGGTGGAAGCACCGGCCCGGCCGGCTGCACCTATTTCACCCTCTTACGGAGAAAACGCCGCCAGGCAGCCGGCACAGCCGGACCTGAGGCAGGTCTTGCTGTGGGAACCAGCCCTGGAGATCCGGGGAGGGCAAGTGCTGGAGGTCCCCTTTTATTCGGGCGATCTGTCCGGCCGCTATGTCGTTACGGTCCGCGGTCTCCGCCCGGACGGAATACCGGTATATGCCCGGGAAGTCATTTACATTCAATAGCCACGCCATGTCCAGAACCGTTATCATCATCCTTGTTCTTTTAATGGCTTTGCCCCTGGCGGGGGGCGCCGCCGCCGGCCCGGACCGATCGGATTTCGATCCCAGGTTGTCGGGGGCCGTTGTCAATTTTGCCGTGCGCAGCACCGGCAGCCAGTACCATCATGAGGAATGGCTCAGGGGGGACGTCCTGCTTTACTCGGGAGAGGTGGTTCCCAACCAGGAACTGCGGTACAACGGCTACCGGGATGCCCTGGTCTGGCTGCATCCGGAGACCCGGCGAACCATCTGGGTGGATGAGGAGCTGGTCAGGGAGTTCAGCCTGTACGATTCCCGGGCGGACCGCCACATGGTGTTCGAACGATTCGCTCCCGGGAGGCAGTCCCGCGCCATCTATGCCGAACGCCTGTTCATGAACCATATCGGCCTGTATGTCCACCGCAGGGTGGAGCAGACCGGGGAGACCACCGAGCTGAGGGACAATGCCCTGCGTCCGGTGCTGACCCTGGAGCCCAGGCCGGTGTACTACATTGTCAGGGAGGGGGAGGCCGTGGTGCTTGCCCGTCTCAACCGGCGCTTCCTTCTGAACCTCTTTCCCGATCACCGCCGGGAAGTGCGGTCGATCCTGCGCCAGAACCGGCTGAATGTCCGGAATGAGTATGAGTTGGTTCGGGCGGTTGTGCTGATCGATGCCTTCCTGAAAGACGCATCAGGGGCTTTCTGATCAGACCGCTTGCCATCCAGCCCCGGCGGCCATGCCTTCCCCCATCCATAAAAAATTTCCGGTTCCTGACTTGTTTTTTGCCATAACATTTCGTTATTTCGCGAAATAAATAAACGTCATGGAAAACAAAAAGGAATTTGACCGGGAGGTCCTTGAAGTCGCGGCCTGGGCCAGGGCCCTGAGCCATCCCGCCCGGGCGTATATCCTGAAAAAGCTGTCCGGGATGCAGGCCTGCTGTTACAGCGGGGACCTGGTGGAGGAGATCCCCATCGGGCGGTCGACCCTCTCCCAGCATTTAAAGGAGCTCAAGCATGCCGGACTGATTCAGGGAGAGGTGGAAGCTCCTTACATCAAATATTGCCTGAACCGGGAAAACTGGGGCCGGTTGAAGCGGTCCTTTTCATTCTTGCTGGAGGAATAGAAGCGAAGGGGGACTGCTGAAGTGTAAGTGAGGGCTTGTTTTGTTAAATCTATTATTCTAAATGGAAATCAAGAAAGAACTGAAGATTTTGGGGCTGATGGTGGTGGTATTCCTCGGGGTGTTTTTCCTGCCCACGGAGAGTCCGGTTTTTCTCACAGCCATCGACGCCACCCTGGATTTGTCCAGGTGGTATGCCAGGGAACATGTGATATTGTGCCTGTTGCCTGCCTTCCTGATTGCCGGGGTGATCTCGGTGTTTGTCAGCCAGGCCTCGGTCATCAAGTACTTTGGCGCCCGGGCGAAAAAATGGGTCGCCTATACCGTGGCTTCGGTATCGGGAACGATCCTGGCCGTTTGCTCCTGCACCATACTGCCCTTGTTCTCCAGCATCCACAAAAGGGGTGCCGGACTGGGGCCGGCCGTGGCTTTCCTGTATTCCGGTCCCGCGATCAACATCCTGGCCATCATCCTGACCGCCCGGATCCTCGGTTTTGAGCTGGGACTGGCCCGCGTGATCGGGGCCGTGGTATTCGCCATCCTGACCGGATCCATCATGTCCCTGATATACCGCAGGGAGGAACGTGCCAAAGCCAGGGAACAACTGGAATTTCCCGAAGTGCCTGAGACAAGGCCCTTGTGGCAGACCGCCCTGCACTTCTTCACCCTCGTGCTGATCCTGGTCTTTGCCAACTGGGGCCGGCCGGCCGAAGGGGATACCAGCAGCCTGTGGTACCTAATCTGGGCCAATAAGTGGTATATTACCGGGGTCTTCGGCCTGGCGCTGGTATATTCCATGATCGTCATCCTACGGCTGAAAAGCTGGCAAGTCCTGTTGGGGGCTGCCATCACCATCCTGAGTGCCTTCCTCATCGGCAACCCGCTGGTGAGCATGGTGGTCGCCATTGCGGCAGTAAGCTCCATCGCCCTGATGGACAAGGCGGATCATGGGGAAAACCGGGAATGGATCCTGTCCAGCTGGGGATTTGCCAAGCAGATCGTTCCCCTTCTGGCCATCGGGGTGGTCATTGCCGGCTTCCTGCTGGGGTCCACCCACGATGATGCCTCCATCCCGGGGGTGATCCCCAACGAATGGATCACCTGGCTGGTAGGGGGCAATTCGGTCGCTTCGAACTTCTTTGCCTCCATCGTGGGGGCCTTCATGTATTTTGCCACCCTGACGGAGGTGCCGATCCTGCAGGGCTTGCTCGCCTCGGGCATGGGCAAGGGCCCGGCGCTCGCCCTGCTGCTGGCGGGACCTTCCCTTTCCCTGCCGAACATGCTGGTGATCCGGGGGGTGATGGGAACCCGGAAAACGATCGTCTACATCACCATTGTCGTCGTGCTGTCGACCATCGCAGGATGGGTGTTCGGATCTTTGTAGCTCCCGGTTTAGGGCCGGGCATGCCCCTCCTTCGGTTGTTGCCACGGACGGCACAAGCCCGATGCCGGAACGTAAAAAATAAATAACGTAAAACTACGTCATTTTAGCCGGACTTGTTATTTTTGCAGGGACTGCCGTATTTGAGCATCGTATTGAAATGGACGATCTGTTTAAAAACATCAGCATGCGTTCCCAGGGTGTCCTGTCCGTGACACCCCGGGAAGCCCTGGACCTGGTGAAGCAGGGGGCATTCATTATCGATCTGCGGGACAGGGATTATTCAGACTATAAGGCATTCGATGCGGACGCTGTCATGATTTTGCCGGCCTCCGGCTTCGACGACCACCTGGACCGGCTCGATCCGCGGGGGTTTTATATCCTGTCCGACTCTTCAGGCATTAAAAGCCGCTTGTATGTGGAAAAAATGCAGCAGCGGGGCTTTCGGCATGTGGCCAGCCTGTGCGGTGGATTTGTCGAATGGGAGCGCGATGGCCTGCCGGTCCGTACAGATGTGAATGAACGCCTATCCGGGGCCTGCGCCTGCCAGCTGAAGCCGAGGGAACGAAATAAAAATAAATGACATGGAGTCGTTAAAAAAGAATGCCTTCACCCCGGAACTGATGTTCAGGGCCCGGTTGTTCAAGGCCCTGGCACATCCTGCCAGGCTGGCCATCCTCGAGTACCTTGCCGGGATCAGGACCTGCATGACGGGGGATATTGCCGACGTGCTGCCCCTGGGCCGGACCACGGTGAACCAGCACCTGAAGGCCCTGAAGGAGGCCGGCCTGATCCGGGGAACGGTGGAGGGCGTCCGGACAAATTACTGCATTGATCCGGACAGTATGGAGGTCCTCCGGCAGGAATTCGACAATTTCCACCAGGCAGTAAAAACCGAAAAGTGCCATTGTTAAAACCCCGCCCTCATGAAGATACTCATCCTGTGCACTGGAAATTCCTGCCGCAGCCAGATGGCCCATGGCTTCATGGCGTCTTTCGACAAGCGAATGACCATCCGCTCGGCCGGCACGGAAGCCTCCGGAAAATTAAACCCCCGGGCAGTTGCCGCCATGAAGGAGATTGGCATCGACATCAGCCACCATACATCCGACCCCGTGGAGAAATATCTTGGGGAGGAATGGGACTATGTGATTACCGTGTGTGGCGGGGCCAATGAAAACTGCCCCACTTTCCCGGGCCAGGTAAAACACCGCCTGCACATCGGCTTCGACGACCCGACCCATGCAACCGGCACGGACGAATTTATCCGGAGCGAGTATGTCCGCGCAAGGGAGGAGATCCGGGCGCAGTTCCATAAGCTTTACGAACAGGAAATACGTCCCCGGCTTCAACCGTGAGTAGGGTATAAGCCAACAGCCAACAGCCAAAATCCAACAACCAACAGCCAACAGCCACCATCCATGCACGACCCATACAAGAAACCGACCATCCCCGACCAACCCCAAAAAACCATCGGACCCTTCGAAAAGTACCTGACCCTGTGGGTGGCCCTGGGCATCCTGGCAGGGATCGGCATCGGCCATTTTGCCGGGGACGGCATCCAGGTCATCAGCAGCCTGGAAATTGCCCGTGTGAATATCCCGGTAGCCGTGCTGATCTGGATGATGATCTATCCGATGATGCTGCAGGTGGACTTCTCCAGCATTAAAAAAATCCGCAAAAAGCCGCGCGGGGTCCTATGGACGCTGGTCATCAACTGGCTCATCAAGCCCTTTACGATGGCCTTCTTTGCCTGGATCTTCTTCTCCAAACTCTATGCTGCCTGGATCGACCCGTCCCTGGCCGGGGAATACATCGCCGGGGCCATCATCCTCGGGGCGGCGCCCTGCACGGCCATGGTCTTCGTGTGGTCTTACCTGACCGACGGGGATCCCAACTACACCCTGGTGCAGGTTTCGGTCAACGACCTGATCATCCTGGTGGCCTTCATTCCCATCGTCGGATTGTTGCTCGGCATCACGGACGTGACCATCCCGTATGACACCCTGGTGGCCAGTGTGGTCATTTTCGTGGTGGTGCCGCTGCTGGCCGGGGTGATCACCCAGCGCATCCTGCTGCGGTCGCACGGGGAGGCATGGTTCAAGAAAACCTTCCTGCCCAGACTTAAGCCGGTGAGCATCGTGGCCCTGCTCATCACCCTGGTGCTGCTGTTCGCCTTCCAGGGTCAGAACATTTTGAGCAACCCCCTGATCATCCTGCTGGCTGCCATTCCGCTGGTGATCCAGACCTATTTCATTTTCTTTCTGGCCTGGTATGGCGGCCGCAAGCTGAAGCTGCAGCATGCCGTATGCGCCCCGGCCGCCATGATCGGAGCCAGCAATTTCTTTGAGCTGGCTGTGGCCGTGGCCATCGCCCTGTTCGGGCTGCAATCTCCGGCCGCCCTGGTGACTGTGGTCGGGGTGCTGGTGGAGGTGCCGGTGATGCTCTCGCTGGTGGCTTTTGCGAACCGGAACAGGTATTGAGTAAGGAGGAATGTGCCGCGTCTGGCACCGCGCCTCAGCGCCGGCTTACCAGCCGGGCAGAGCGGATCCTGGCGTCCTGCAGGGGACGTTCCCGTTCGTTGGTGGGCAGACCGGCAATGCGGTCCACCACGTCCATGCCGCTGATGACTTCTCCAAAGACCGTGTAGTTCTGGTCCAGGTGGGCGGCCCCGCCGGCAGTCTTGTACACCTGCCTGTGCTCCGGGGGGATGGTGTAATGCGGGGTGCCTGCACGCAGCCTGGCCTCCAGATCCTTTCTGGCTGCCTGCACGAAATCCAGGGAGTCGTTGGAGGGCATTTCCTGCTCCAGCTGACGGGAGAGGGCAAGCAATGACTGGTAGACCGTATCGTTTGCCAGCCGGTTGTCCTGCAGCCAGCCGTTGATGCGGCCTTCGGCCACGGCCAGGGTGCTGTCGTTATACACCCTGCCCTGGATGATGGTGAACTGGGTGCTGCTCGAGGCACGCTCGGGATTGTCGCTGCGGGCCGCATTGATGGCGCCCCGCCGGTGAAACAGTTCGGGGGTGAACTCTGCCGGAATGGTGTAGGGAAGTTCCACCGGCAAGGGTCCTCCGGCGGCCGCATCCGGCCGTGTGTTGGGGTCTCCCGTTTGCACCAGAAACCCATCGATCACCCGGTGAAACGACAGTCCGTCGTAGAAGCCGCTTTTTATCAGCCGGATGAAGTTGTTGCGGTGCAGGGGGGTGTCGTCCGACAGGCGGAAAACCACCGTGCCGAAGTCGGTCACCAGCTCCACGTCCTTATTCAGGTCCTTCCTCCGGACGCCCTCATCCACATAGGGATTGCAGGCGGCAAGGAGCAGCAATAGGGGCAGGAGCAGGCAAAGCGGTTGATGCCTGTTTGTCATTCTGAGGGGAAACCGTCTGGTCTGTTTCATTCCTTTCAGGTTTGGCTTACTCATTGATGAATATCCCGTCCTCGGTGGCGACCCAAAGCTTGTTGTCACGGGAAACGGCCAGGGCCTCCATGCGGACATCCCGGAAAGTCAGGCTGTCGACCAGCCATTTGCCTTCATGGTATACGGCCAGCCGGTCATGGCTTCGGCACCAGATGTTGTCGTCGCGGTCCACCGCCAGGGACAGGACGCTGGAGAAACCATCGAACTGCAGCAGCTTGCTTTCCTTGCCGTCGAAGAGGATGACCTGCGGCCGGGGGTTGTAGGAGGCGCTGGAGAGGGTGTAGTCGATGCCTCCGCATACCTGGTTCCGGCTGTTCAGGGCGATGCTGCCCCAGTAGGGTAGGATACAGCCCATCTCGTCCGGCCCGTATCGGGTCCAGCTGTCCCCGTCCGTTTTGACCAGGGAAACATCATTCAGATAGCCGTACTGGGCCAGCCAAAGGCGGTCGTTCCGGTCGACCGCGACATTGGCCACCCCGTGGGCCGGCAGTCCCGAGTTGTCCGGGGTGAACAGCTGCATGTCCGGGCCTTCCAACCGGAGCAAGCCGCCCTCCAGGTGGGAGCTGGCGGAAAACCACACGCGGTCTTTGGAATCCACCGCGATGGACCGGACAAAATTTACCGGGATGGGGGAATTATCCGCATCGTATTTGGTGAATTCCTGGCCGTCGAACAGGAGCAGCCCGTCACAACCAATCCAGATGTTGTTTTTGCTGTCCGCAGCAATCGTCCAGATGATCATGCCCGGCTGAATGGGGGAATTGGCCGCATCGTACACCGTGGTTTTTCCCGAAGCGATGTGGTATTTGATCAACAGAGGCAGGTTTTGCCGTGTGTCCGGCTGCCAGTTCCAGGTGCCCATCCAGGCATTGCCCAGGCCGTCGAAGGCGAGGGAGGTGATGTTGTGCCCCTGGAGGATGTGGGGTTTGAAGTCCAGGCTGGGCAGTTCCACATCCTCTTTGCCGCAGGAACAAAAAGCCAGCAGCAGCCCGGCCATCAAGGCCAGTTTTTTCATGGTTTCTGAGGTTTGGATGTCACGGTATAAACAGGTACAGCGGTAGCGGCAATTGATGTCTTGAGAGTCAATTAGGGCAAAATTAATACAAATAACGGCAAGTCAGATATTTTTTTTAAAAAAATATCATGTTCATGCGGATGTGTTCGGCCGGAAATCTGAAGGCCGCCTGCTTGAGGCGGTCCGGGCTGACGCGTTGAAAAAAACAGGGCCTGTCGCCGGAATGTTGTATTTTTATCCTGATGGTTCCGAGCGGACCTTCCCATGATACCACACGCTGTTTCCCAACCAAATCCCCATGATCATGAAGAGAATGAACCCGGCGGGCCTTGCCCTGCTTTTACTGGTCCTGATGTGGCCCTTTGCGGCCGGTGCCCAGGACATCAACAAACTGAAACTGGAGCAATTCCTGGATATGGAAACCGTCTCCGGACCGGTCATTTCGCCCGACGGGCAGCAGATCGTATACACACGCAGTTGGATCGACAAGGTAAACGACCGGCGCGTCAGCGAGCTCTGGATCATGAATGCCGATGGCAGCCAGCACCGCTTTTTCACCCGTGGCAGCAGTCCCGCCTGGTCGCCAGACGGCAGCCGCATCGCCTATCTGGCGCAGGGGGAGCCGGGCGGCTCCCAGCTGTTCGTGAAATACCTTGAGCTGGAGGGAACCACCCAGGTCACCCGCGTGGAAAAATCCCCCTCCAACATCCGTTGGTCGCCCGATGGCACCCGGATCGCCTTCACCATGCTGGTGCCTGAAAAGGATGCCTGGCCCATCAAGATGCCGGCACGCCCTGCCGGCGCCAAATGGACCGAAGAACCGAAGATCATCAACAGCCTGGTATACCGCCGCGACCGCGTCGGGTTCCTGGAAGAAGGGTCGGTGCATATCTTCCTCGTTCCTGCAGAAGGCGGCACACCACGCCAGCTGACCTCGGGCGACTGGGACCATGGCTCCAGCGGGATCTCGTGGACACCCGACGGGAGGGAGGTCCTGTTCAGCAGCCACCGGGTGGAAGGAGCGGAGTACATCTACCGGGAGAGCGAGATCTACGCCGTGGCAGTGGAGGGCGGCGACATCCGGCAACTGACCGGCCGTCGGGGGCCGGACAACAATCCCGTCGTGTCCCCTGACGGGCGGCTGGTGGCCTATACCGGCTATGATTACAACGAAAACACCTATACCGAGCAGAAGCTGTATGTGATGACCATCGACGGGACCCAGGCCCGGGAGATCGCGGCCAACCTGGACCGTTCCCCTTCCAGTGTGACCTGGGCCGCAGACAACAGCGGGGTGTATTTCACCGCCCTGGACCGCGGCACCAGCAACCTGCACTTTGCCCCGCTGCGTGGAGACTCCCGGCAGGTAACCAGCGGCAACCACATGCTCAGCGTGACCGACATCAACCGGGGCGGCATGGCCGTGGGGCTGCGGACCGACCACCACAATCCTGCCGATGTGGTTCTCTTCGGCCTGAACCGTCCATCGCCCGTGCAGCTCACCCGGGTGAACGACGACATCCTGCAAGACATCACCCTGGGCGATGTGGAAGAGATCTGGTACAGGTCGGCCGGCGACTTTGATGTCCAGGGCTGGATCGTGAAGCCGCCCGACTTTGATCCGGGCCGGAAATACCCGATGATCCTGGTCATCCACGGCGGACCCCATGCCATGTACAATGTCGGGTTCAATTTCGGCTGGCAGCACCATGCCGCCGAGGGCTATGTCGTGCTGTACACCAACCCCAGGGGCTCGTCCGGCTACGGCACGGATTTCGGCAATGCGATCAACAACGACTATCCCAACAAGGACTATGACGACCTGATGAACGGGGTGGATGAGGTGATTGCCCGAGGTTACATCGACGAGAACAACCTGTTCGTTTACGGCGGCAGCGGCGGCGGGGTGCTGACGGCATGGATCGTGGGACATACCGACCGCTTCGCGGCGGCATCGGTGAATTTCCCGGTGGTGAACTGGCTGTCGTTTGTCGGCACGACCGACGGGGTGAGCTGGTACCGGAACTTCGAGAAATACCCTTGGGAAGACCCCTCGGAGCATTTGCGGCGCTCGCCCCTGATGTATGTGGGCAATGTCACCACCCCGACCATGCTCATGTGCGGGGTGAACGACCTGCGCACGCCCATCTCCCAGACGGAAGAATACTACCAGGCGCTGAAGGTGCTGCAGGTTCCCACGGCCATGATCCGCTTCGCCAACGAGTTTCACGGCACGGGCAGCAACCCGTCGAATTACCTGCGGACCCAGTTGTACCTGTACCACTGGTTTGACAAACACCGCAGGGAGTAGCCTCCACGGCAGGCTGGCCAGGCAACACGGCCGGACGCCGGGTTCAGTCTGGGTTTCCGGCCCTTTCCAGGAAGGGCAGGGGGGAAATCAGTTCAAATTCGGGAGAGGCCTCGAAAAAAGGATTCAGCAGGTTGAGGTGTTCCCCGCCGATGATGAGCAGGATCCTGTCGTCCGGTGAAAGCGGGATGCGCTGAACGTTGCGGAAGATGCGCAGGTTGCGGTTAAACCACCGCCCCGTTTCGAAGTCCACGCCGGCAAAGTCTCCGGGCTCCTCTTCATATTTGAAGGGATTCAGCAGGTAAACCCCCAGCCTTTCCTGCACCCGTCGGGGGTCGTTGGCCGCCAGAAGGGCTTCCGTGATGCTGCTGACCCGGGTGTCGGGAACGGGGACCAGGTAGGCGGAGTCGGGAAAGTGGCTGTGGTATTCACTGAACCGGGCCAAACGGGTGCTGTCGCCGAACAAGGACCAGACATTGTCATAATGCCTGCCCGGGTCGTCCACGCACCAGACCCTGTCGAGCCCGGCCTCCGCGGCCATCCGGAATCCCAGCTGCTGCACCTCATTCCGGCTGAGGGTCCACCGCCCCTCCCTGTAAAGACCATAGAGGGAATCGAGCCTGGTTTGGTTTTCCGGCAGGACTTCCACGGCGATGATCGTCGGATGAAATTCCCCCAGGGCGCGGCAGATGGCCAGGATCTCAGACCGATAGGGTTCATCCAGTACTGAAACCTGGTCCTCTTCGGCAGTCTTCACCGCATCCAGGTTCGGATAGGCAAAGTGAAACACCCCGAGGGTCATGACCTGTGCCCTTGGGGGCGCCGAGGGGTTTTGTCCGTAAATTCCAGCGGCGGCCATCAGGCAGCCTGTGATGACCAGCCATTTGATTGTCTTCATGGTTCGTAAGTTTGTTGCAGGAAGCCGGCGGGACCGTTCCGGTTTGTTACCTGACGGAGTCATGCGGGATTTGTTACACCCGTGTAAAAAAAAACCGCCGCATCCAGGTGGGTGCGGCGGTCGGATTTTCTTGCCTGCAACAGGGGTCAGTCCAGCTCGGCTTCCAGTTCGATGCTTACGGCCTGCAGGGCTTTGGACACCGGACAGTTTTTCTTGGCCCCTTCGGCCTGCTCCAGGAACTGCTCCTTGCTGATGCCGGGCACCTTGCCGCGGGTTTTCAGCAGGATGCCGGTAATGGCGAAGCCGGCATCGGTTTTGTCGAGGGTGACCACGGCCTCGGTTTCCACGCTCTCGGGGGTAAAGCCCGCCTGGTCCAGCCCGTGCGAGAGGGCCATGGAGAAACAGGCGGCATGGGCCGCTCCGATCAGCTCCTCGGGGCTTGACTGCTGTTTGTCGTTCTCGAACCGGCTGGAGAAGCGGTAGGCTCCCTCCTGTCCGCTGGTCCTCAAAGTGTAGGTGCCTTTCCCTTTGGCCAGGTTGCCTTCCCAGCGTGCGTCTGCAAAATGTTTGCTCATGGTATCAGGGTTGAATGGGTTTAACGGTCGATTGTCTTTCTTTGCTTGGTAAACCGAAAACTCCCCGGGATTGTTCATTCCGGGTGGTTCGCCCCGCCGTACAGTCCCGGACAAAGGCTTAAGCGCCCGACTCCATCACCGCCCTCTCATTCTCTTCCCGGGTGGTCTCCGCGTAGAGCCGGGAGGTGTCCACGAAGATCAGGTACTCCCCGATCCTGTCCCCTTCCATTTTGAACGTATTGGCGAAATAAACCGTTAACCGGGAACCGTCGTGGCGGGTATAGGTCACGCGCCCGTTCATCAGTTTCACATCGTCCTGTTCCCACACTTCGACCTGGTCGTGCCGGATGGCCTTGATGGACTGGAAAAAGCCTTCGAGAAAGGGGCGGATGTTGTCCTTGCCCGCCACGGGCGGCATGTTGCCGAAGCGAAACACGGCCCCGTCCGACAAGAAGGACAGGAAGGTTTCCGTGTCGAATGCATCGATGGCTTTGAACAGGCGGAAAATATCTTTGGTGTTCATGGCATATATAATTAAAGAAATAAATAGGTAAATAATTATATTGTATCAACCATCCATGCCGTAATTTGTTTACCGGGCTTTCGTGTATTCTGACAGGGGCCCGAACCGGGCCGGGAAGCAGGCTGCCGGGAAATGGCGGGCGGCGGGAAGCCCGCCCTCCGGGATGCGTCAGCGCAGGGGGGATGTGTGGTCTCCGGCCGGCATCAGAGGAAGGGGGCAAGCGGATCCCCGCCGTTCCATGTTCCCAGGGTATCAAAGGGCTGGAGGCGGGTAAACATCTCCTCCCGGAACCCTTTTCTTTTCCGGGTGACCCGGATCGCTTCGGCATGGGCCGTTTTGTAGGCAAATGCTTCGAGGCTTTTCCAGTTCTCCCAGATGCTGAATGTGGCCTGTTCCAACAAAGGGATTTCCCCGATGCCCTTTGAAAAAAGCAGCCCGGGGGCATTTGCATGGGAGGTGCTTACCCCGGGTACCATGCTCCAGAACTTCAGGAGAAAACGGGGCTTGAGGGTGGCACGGGTGAGGGCGCAGGCCAGGGGCCTGTCCGGGTCGGGCGGACTGCAACGCCAGGCGCTGAAACCGGACCAGGAGCCACGCGAGCTGAGTGGCCTGAGAAATACCGTGTACCGTTCCTTGGTTCTCTGTATGAACTGGTTAAAAAGGGGAGAGTCCGTAAACTCCCGGGCAGCTGCCTCTGAGCCCCATACCGCCAGCAGCCCGTACACCCCGAAGTCGGGCCAGAGGCTGTAACCGGTTCCCCCTCCGGTTCCCAGGGGTTTGAAAAACGCCAGTCCTTCCCATTGCCGCAGCGGCTCCCTGAGGCATTTCATCTGCTTCATGCCCCAAATCCTGTTTTTCCCTTCGTAGCGGAAAAAGGATACGGTAACGGTCTGAATGGGTTCCGGGCTGGTCATGATCGAGTGCCTGGGTCGTTTGTGCAAGGGGTGACACCCCCATGCGCAATTTAAAAAAAAACGGCACTGACACCGTCAGCAGGCCGGTCAATTTTTATCAGGCCCTTGCAGCCAGGGTCTTCCATCCGAGGTTGGCCCAGGCGATGATCCCTCCCGCGGTCATGAACATGATCAGGCTGTAAATGGCCGGGGAGATGGCCATCACGTCGTTGTGCAGCAGGGTGGAGGCAATGGTGATGCCCAGGGTGCCGTTCTGGATGCCGGATTCGACCGAGATGGTGATGCGCTGGGGTCGGTTCAGCCGGAACAGGCGGGCAGAGAAGTATCCGACGAAAAGCATGAAAAGATTCAGTGACAGCGCCACGGGCCCCACGTTTCTGAAAGAGCTCACGAAGATCTCCTTGTTGTTGAGGATGGCCGCCAGGATGATCAGAAACAGCAGGATGCCGGACACGATCTTCACCGGCCGGTTCATCCGGTGGGCAAAGCCCGTCGCCCTGGCCCGCACCAGCATGCCCAGGCTCACGGGCAGCAGGGTGATGAGGGTGAGCTTGATGATGGTGTCGAACACGGGCAGGGGCACGTACCCGCCCTGGGGCATGTAAACCGACAGGGCCAGGTTCACGATCAGGGGAATGGTGATCACGGCCACCAGGCTGGAGATGGCCGTCAGGGTGATGGACAGGGCCGTATCGCCTTTTGAGATGTGGCTGATCAGGTTGGAGGTGGGGCCGCCCGGGCAGGCGGCCAGGATCATGATGCCCACGGCCAGCTCCGGGCTGCGGAGCCCGGACAGCCACAGCAGCCCGAAGCCCACCAGCGGCAGGACGATGATCTGGTTCACGATCCCGATGCCGGCGGCCCGCGGGAACAAAAACACCCTTTTAAAGTCGGCCGGGACCAGGGAAAGCCCCATGCCGAGCATGATGACGGCCAGCGACAGCGGCAGCATCAGGTCTGTCAGGTAGTTGGTTTCCATAATAAACCCCGAAGATACAAACAGAGTTTAAAACAAATGTTTTTTTTGAAAAAAATATTTGTCGGATGGAGATGCCGCCTGCGGCAGCCGTTCCTGTGCATTGCCCGCCGGAGATGCCGCCTGCGGCAGCCGTTCCTGTGCATCCCCGGATGGCATGCAGCCGGGCGGCGCTATTCCGGAGCCCCGGCGGGTGTGGAGGCGGCCGCCGCAGGTTCCACCCTGCGGTAGTAACGCACCCAGTCCACCTCCATGGCGGCCGGCAGGGGGGTGGACCCATCCGGGGCGTCACCGCCCGATTGGATCCCGAGGCTGAAGATGATGGCCATGGGGTCCCTCGGGAAAGACTTAAGGTACAGCCGTCCGCCAGCGGAGAAAACGGGGCAGGAGCGGGGCGGCCGGTCCGCCTGGTAGGTGCTGAACACCACCCTTTTCAGCTCGCCGTCCACGTACCAGGAGATGTGTTCGGGCGACCAGATCATGGTGAAGACATGAAACCTTGCCGAAAAATCCCCCCCCGTATAGGAATCGCTGCAGGGGAGGGCCTGGCCCGTGTCTCCGGGGTCATACCAGGCGTTCATGTGGTGCACCCGGGCCAGCAGGGTGGTGTCTGTACGGCCCTGCCGGTCGTATTCGTTCCAGAATTCGAAGATGTCGATCTCGTTCCAGGGGTGGCCACCGAACAGCCAGAAAGCCGGCCAGAGGCCCTTCCCCCTGGGGATGCGCACCCGGGCTTCGTAGCGGCCGTAATGAAATTTCTCGCGGGTCCGGACCTCGGCGGTGGAGAATGCGAAGTCCTCCTGCTTCACCTCCAGGGGTTCCCAAAAGGTGACCACCGGCATTTGCGGCAGGCTGTCGCGGCGGGCCGTGAGTCTCAGCAGGCCGTTTTCCACGGCCAGGTTTTCCGGCAGGTGCCATGCCTTCTGCATGCGGAAGTCCAGGTCGCGCGGCACCCCGTAAACGGGTTCCCAGGCTGCGGTGTCCAACCGTCCCCCCCCGAAGCGGTCTTCGAACACCAGCACCCAGGTTTGCGGCATGCCCCGGTCCGGCGCCGGCACGTCTGCCGGGGTGGCGGCAGCCTCCCCGGTATTGCCTGGTCCCTCCGTGGCGGCCCTGGCAGGGCCGGTCAGACAGAGGATGGTGCATCCGACGATCAGAAATGTATGCAGGTCTGGCATTTTCGGGATGCCTCTTTTCAAGCGGAACACGCCGTAAAAATAACCATTCTCTCCGCTTCCTGTCAACAATTGCGGCTCGTTTTGGTTAATCTTATAGATGCTTTTAACAACCTCCTGCGGAAAAGGCAGGGTCTTTCCATCCCTGCCCCAACGGGCGGTCAGCACGGAATCATCACCGAAAACCTGCCCCAATGCGCATCCACATTAAAAACATGGTTTGCCGGCGATGCATCCTTGCCGTGCAGCAGGAGGCAGAAAAACTGGGCATCGCCTGCGGCCACATTCAGCTGGGCGTGCTGGAAACCCCTGATGAACTCCCGCCCGCCGTCATGGAAAAATTCGGGGCAGCGCTTAACGGGCTTGGTTTCGAAATCATCGGGGATAAAAAAAGCCGGCTGATCGAACAGGTGAAATCCCTCGTGATCGAAAGGATCCACCATGGCGGCCCGGACGCGCTCTCTGCCAACTGGTCCGCCGTGATCGCAGACAGTCTGCCCTACGAGTACAACTACATCAGCAACCTGTTCTCCGCCGTCGAAGGCATCACCATCGAGCAGTTCATCATCCGGCAAAAGATCGAGAAGGCAAAGGAACTGATCGTGTATGACGAGCTGAGCCTGTCTGAAATCGCCTACCGCATGGGCTATAGCAGTGCTGCCTACCTGGCAAACCAGTTCAAAAAGAACACCGGCATGACCCCCGGGCAGTTCCGCAGACTCAGGGGGAAGGAGCGGAAAGGCCTGGACCAGCTGTAAATCTTACATTTTTTTCCCGGAAATGTGTAACAGAAAGCCCGGGGGATTGAATTATTATTGCAGTGTAACTATTTTAGTGACAACCTAAAAACAAACTGCTATGAAAACCTTTCTTGTTATTGCTTTCCTTGTGATCCCTTTCATGGGATTTGGCCAGCAAACCACCAAAGCCGAGTTTAAGGTTTACGGTGCTTGTGGCATGTGTGAAACCCGCATTGAAAAAGCCGCAAAAAGCCTTGATGGTGTTGCGTCGGCTGACTGGAACCTTGAATCCAAAATGCTTACTATTCAGTACGATGCCAACAAGGTAGAGCTGGAGGATGTGCATAAAAAAATTGCCGAAGCCGGGCATGATACCGAAATGGTACGCGCCAACGATGAAGTTTATGAGAAACTTCCGGCTTGCTGCCATTACGAGCGCCGTGCTGGCGACAAAACCGGCCAGGCAGCCAAAGAGGGTGGAAGCTGCTGCAGTCGTTAATGCGGCTCCCAGGTGATAATCAACATTAATTTTTTTGTGTTATGAAATTCACCTACACCATTTCCGGAATGACCTGCGGGGGATGCGCCGCAAAGGTGAAAAGCGCCTTCCTGAAGCATCCCGGGGTGCTTTCGGCCGAAGTGAGCCACCAGGATGGCACGGCCAGGGTGCAGGCGCGACACAAACCTGACCGGGAAAAACTGGAAAAGCTTCTGGCTTCTGCCGGGAACTACCGCCTCACAGGGGTTTCCGAAACCAGCGGCCATGGGAATGAGCCTCCGGCCCAACCTGGCGGCATGCCCGGGCAATCAGGGGGCATGCCGGAGGCTTCCTCCGGCCTGCAGGATCAGGCAGCGCTTTCCACATGGGAGACCTACAAACCCCTGGTGTTGATCTTCCTGTTCGTGGCCGGCACGGCAGCCGTTGCCGCATTTGATGGCCAGGCGTTCTCCTGGCAAGGATGGATGCGGTATTTCATGGCAGGTTTTTTTCTGGTGTTTTCTTTCTTTAAATTTCTGGATCTAAACGGGTTTGCCCGCTCCTATGCCATGTATGACCTGCTGGCGCGTCGCTGGAAGGGCTATGGCCATGTCTATCCTTTCCTGGAGCTGGGGCTGGGCATCCTCTACCTGACAGGGATCCACCTGCCGGCCACCCATGTCGCGACGGTCCTGGTCATGGGGTTCAGCAGCGCCGGGGTCCTGAACAATATGCTGTCGCCCCGACAGATCCAGTGTGCCTGCCTGGGCACCATTTTCAAACTCCCCCTCGGACGGGTCACCCTGGTGGAGGACCTGCTCATGGTGGCCATGGCGGGAGCAATGCTGATCACCGGATAAAATCCCATTGCTGCCTTGCAGCCGTTAAACCGATGTCCCATGCTCAACAAATTGATTCGTTTTTTCCTTGACAACCGGCTGGTGGCCTGGTTGCTGATGATTTTGTTCGTCGGATGGGGCATCTCCGTGGCCCCTTTCAACTGGAAGATTGATTTTCTGCCAAGGGATCCGGTACCGGTGGATGCCATCCCCGACATCGGGGAAAACCAGCAGATCATCTTTACGGAGTGGATGGGCCGCTCTCCCCAGGATATTGAGGACCAGATCACCTATCCGCTGACCTCCGCCCTTTTGGGCATCCCCGGAGTGACCAGCATACGGAGCACCTCCATGTTCGGGTTTTCAAGCATCTATGTCATTTTTGGTGAGGAGATCGAATACTACTGGAGCCGTTCCCGCATCCTGGAGAAGCTCAACTCCCTGCCCCCCGGGCTGCTTCCCGACGGGGTGAATCCCCAGCTCGGACCGGATGCCACGGCCCTGGGACAGGTGTTCTGGTATACCCTGGAGGGACTGGATGAACAGGGCGATCCTGTCGGAGGCTGGGACCTGCATGAGCTGCGGTCCATACATGACTACTACGTCCGGCTGGCCCTGAACAGCGTACAGGGTGTGTCGGAGGTGGCCAGCGTGGGCGGGCACGTCAGAGAGTACCAGGTCGACCTGGACCCCGATGCGCTGAAAGCTTTCAATATTTCCCTGATGGATGTGGCCAGGGCCCTGCAGCAAAGCAACCGGGAAACCTCCGCCAATACCATCGAATTCAATATGGCCGAATACCTGGTGCGCGGACTGGGATATGTGGAAAGCCTGGAGGATATCCGCCAGGCGGTGGTGGGGGTGAGGAACCATGTGCCGGTGCGCATCGGGGACATTGCCCGGGTCAACCTGGGACCGGCCGTGCGAAACATGACGGGCATCCTGGATAAAGGCGGACAGGAGGTGACTGGCGGGGTGGTGGTGGCCCGCTACGGGGAGAACCCCTTGCAGGTCATCGAAAGGGTGAAGGAAAAAATCGGGGAGATCAGTCCGGGGCTGCCCTCCCGGGAGCTTGCCGACGGCACCACCTCCCAGGTGACCATCGTGCCGTTCTACGACCGCACCCAATTGATCTATGAGACACTGGGCACCCTGAACGATGCCATCATCCTGCAGATCCTGATCTCCATCATTGTGATCATCGTGATGGTCTACCACCTGCGCACCTCCCTGCTGATCTCGGCCCTGCTTCCGCTGGCCGTGCTGATGAGTTTCATCATGATGCGGTATTTCGGGGTGGATGCCAATATCGTGGCCCTGTCCGGGATCGCCATTTCGATCGGAACCATGGTGGATCTGGGCATCATCATGAATGAGAACATCCTGCGGCACCTGCAGGAATCAGGTGAGAAGGCCAGGTCGGAGGTGAAAAAGCGGCTGGAGGTCATCTATGAAGCTTCTGCGGAAGTGGCTCCCGCCATCCTCACCGCGGTGTCCACCACCATCGTGAGTTTTTTGCCGGTATTCACGCTGCAGGCCGCGGAGGGCCGCTTGTTCTCCCCCCTGGCCTTTACCAAGACCTTCGCACTGGTTGCCGCGCTTATTATCGCCATCGCCTTCATGCCGGTACTGGCCTACCAGTTTTCCGGAAAATGGGACACGGGAAGATTCAGGAGGGTATTCGGGGAAAAGGTGTTTCGGCTGGTCCTGAATGCCTTATTGGTCGTTTCCGGGCTCCTCATCTCCTTGTTCCTATCGTGGTGGGCCGGACTGTTTATCGGTTTAACCGGTGTTTCCGGCTTGCTGCGTCAGGCCTTCCCGGACAGGCTGGAGCCCCATAAAAACCTGATCAACCTGGGAATCACCCTCTTTGTGGTCCTGCTGTTGCTTGCCAGCGAATGGCTGCCCATCGGCGTGGAGCGCAGCCTGCTGATCAATGTCCTGTTCCTGGTCATCGTAATTTCTGGTATCCTCGGATTGTTCCGGCTTTTTCTCCATTACTATCCGGCCCTGCTGCAGTGGTGCCTGACCCACAAGCGGACCTTTCTGATGGTTCCGGTCTTTTTGATTCTGCTGGGCCTCAATATCTGGATGGGCTTTGGAAGCCTTTTCGGGTTCGTGGCCAATGGGTTCGACAGGCTCGGGGTGAACATACGCAGCACGGGCGTCTGGACGACGCTTTACCACGGCTTCCCCGGACTGGGGCGGGAATTCATGCCCGCACTGGATGAAGGCAGTTTCCTGCTGATGCCCACCACCATGCCGCATACCGGCATGGAATACAACCTGCAGGTGTTGCAGGAGCTGGACCGGCGGGTGCAGGCCATTCCCGAAGTGGACCTGGTGGTGGGCAAGGCCGGACGGGCTGAAAGTCCGCTGGACCCCGCCCCGATGACCATGTTTGAAAATGTGATCCATTACAAAAGCGAGTTCAAAACCGATATGGACGGGCGCAGGATCCGTTTTAAGGTGGACCGGGAAGGCGATTTCATCCGGGATGAAGAGGGGGCGCTGATCCCGGACCGCCGGGGCCGGTATTACCGGCAATGGCGGGACCATATCCAGTCGCCCGATGATATCTGGCAGGAGGTCACCCGGACCACCAGCTTTCCCGGCCTGACCTCCGCCCCGAAGCTGCAGCCCATTGAAACCCGCCTGGTCATGCTGCAAACCGGCATGCGGGCGCCCATGGGCTTAAAGGTATTCGGGCCGGACCTGGAGACCATCGATGCCTTTTCCATGCGGATGGAGGAGGTGCTTCAACAGGTGCCCTTTATACGCAGTTCTACCGTGTTCGCCGACAGGGTGGTGGGCAAGCCCTACCTGGAGATCCGTCCCGACAGGCAGGCTCTGGCACTGCATGGCATTTCCATCGAAGAATTCCAGATGGTGCTGGAAACGGCCATCGGGGGCATGCCCATGACCACGACGGTGGAAGGGCGGGAGCGTTATCAGGTCAGGGCCCGTTATGCGCGGGAATTCCGGGACCATCCGGAGGCCATCGGCCAGGTCTGGATCAAATCCCCGGCCGGTTACCAGATCCCGCTTTCCGAAGTGGCCGCGGTCGAATTCCGCCGGGGACCGGGAATGATCCGGGGGGAGGATACCTTTCTGGTGGCCTATATCACCTTTGACAAGGAACCAGGGCATGCGGACCTTTCGGTTATCCGGCAGGCCACCGAAATGATCGAGGAAAAGATCCTGGGCGGGGAGCTTCAGGTGCCGCAGGGGGTGAATTTTCATTTCTCCGGCAACTATGAGAACCAGATGCGTGCAGAGCGCCGCCTGATGCTGGTCATTCCGCTGTCCATGATCATCATCTTCCTGATCCTGTACTTTCAATTCCGGTCCGTGGCCACCTCGCTGATGATATTCTCGGCCATCGCCCTGGCCTTCTCCGGCGGTTTCATGATGCTTTGGCTTTACGGACAGGGGTGGTTTCTCAACTTCAGCGCCTTTGGGGTGAACATGCGGGATCTGTTCCAGATGGATGTGGTCAACCTGAGTGTGGCGGTCTGGGTGGGATTTATCGCTTTGTTCGGCATTGCCACCGACGACGGGGTGCTGATTGCCACCTACCTGAAGAACAGTTTCCGGAAGCACAAACCCGAAACCCGGGAAGAGTTGCACCAGGCGGTACTGGAGGCGGGCATGAAAAGGGTGCGTCCCGCCCTGATGACCACGGCGACGACCCTGCTGGCGCTTCTGCCGATCCTGACCTCTTCCGGGCGTGGGGCGGACATCATGATCCCCATGGCCATTCCTGCCTTTGGCGGGATGACCATCGCGCTGATCACCCTTTTCCTGGTCCCGGTATTGTTCACCGCATGGAATGAACATGTGATCAACAGAAAATAAAGCGCTATGCAACACCCAATCATCAAATACCCCGGCCTATTGATCAGCTTGCTGCTCCTGTTGCTGACAGGCAGGACGGCGCAGGCCCAGGTTTATCCGGAGCAATACCTGCAGCAGGCCCTGGAGAACAACCCGGGCCTGAGGGCGCAGCAACTGGCGTGGGAAGCTGCCATAAAACAGGCGGACATCGCGGGGTCCTTACCTGACCCCGTCCTGACGGCCGGCTTATTCACCTCTCCCATGGAGCGGTTTATGGGCAAGCAATGGGTCGATGCGGGGCTGATGCAAATGTTTCCATGGTTCGGCACCCTGGAAAGGCAAAGGGAAGTCGCCGAAAAAATGGCCGAAAGCCGCCACCATCAATACCGCGAGGACAGAAACAGGCTGTTTATGGAAATGACCCGCCTCTGGCTTGAGATGGCCCGAAAGCAGCAGGAACGTGACCTCGTTCGGAAATACAAAAAGCTGCTTGAAGAACGTGAAGACCTGATCTATTCACGCTACCAGGGAGGCATGCAAACACAGGGGCTTGCGCTGGATATCCACCGCCTGGAAATCCGGCTGGCCGAACTGCAGAACCGTGAGGACAAACTCACATCAGACCTGCGTGCCCTTCGGGAAAGTTTTAACCTGTTGATTGGCAGGGAGCCCGGTTCGTCCATCGAGGTCCCGTCAGACCTGCCGGAAACCCAAAACCTGCCGGAAACCATACAGGATGTCTCCTTCCGTGAATTCACAAGCCATCCCCGGCTCCAATACCAGGAGGAAAGGACCCGTGCCGCCCGGGCCAATCAAGCCTTGAGCCGGCTTCAAACCCGGCCCATGCTCGGGATCGGCCTGCAATATGCCTGGTTTGCCCCGGGAAACGCGCCTGCTCAGATGGAAGGCGGGCATATGCTCATGCCCATGGTATCGGTCAGCCTGCCTGTTTTCCTGAATAAAAACCGGGCAAACCGGGACCAGGCGGCCCTTTTATTTGAAAGCGCACAGCGTCAGTATGACGAAGAATATGTCCGTTTGCAGGTCCGGTACAGCAATCTGTTGAGTGATGTGGACAACTTCTTGAGAGACAGAGCATTCTATCGCCGGCAATTAGAGATCACCCGGAAAACCTGGGAGCTGGTCATCAATGCCTATGCTTCGGGCAGTGAAGGGTTTGAAGAAATGCTCAGCATACAGGATCAGTTGCTGTTGCTCGAATGGCGGCTTGTGGAGAACCAGGTTGATTACTTAATGATCCAGGCCGAATTAGATGAGCTGATGGCCCGGAACATCTTTGAGTAGTCAAGTAGTGCGATTTAAACAAAGGGACAAACATGGAAAAGCAAAAAATTAAAAGCATTGGAACCTACTTCATACTCATCCTGGCGGGTTTGCTGCTTGGCTGGCTGATTTTCGGCGGGAGCCGGGAGCCGGATGCCCACGACCATGAAGCGCCTGTCCACGAAGCGGATGGCATGCAGGCGGTTGTCGAATACACCTGCTCCATGCACCCCCAGGTCCGCCAGGATGAACCGGGCGATTGCCCCATATGCGGGATGGAACTCATTCCGGCCTCGGGGAGTGATGACCATCAGGATGACGACCCGTTTCTGTTTGCCATGCGGGAGTCCTACAGTACCTGGGCCAATGTCCGCACCAGTAAGGTGGAGGCCATGCATACGGCACCCACGCTCAGGTTTACCGGCAGGGTCGCTGTAAACGAACAGGAGGCACGGCTCATCACCGCCAGTTTCCCGGGCAGGGTGGAGAGGCTTTTTGCCGATTTCACGGGCCGGTATGTCCGGGAAGGGGAGCGGCTGATGACGCTGTATTCACCCGAACTGATGCAGGCACAGCAGGAGCTTATACAGGCTGCTGCCGCAAAGGAAGACCAGCCCCGTCTTTACGAGGCTGCCAGGAGCCGGTTGAAACTATTTAACCTGACCGATGATCAGATACGGAATATGGAAGAAGGCCGCCGGCCATCCGCCACCACGGATGTGTATGCCAGCCGTTCGGGTTACATCACCCGGAGGGAAGTGTCTGAAGGAGCCTACGTGGCCACCGGCAGTGTGCTGTTTGCCATTGCCGGACTGCAGGATGTCTGGGTGGAACTGGATGCCTATGAAAGCCAGATCGGACAGATCAGGACTGGCCAGCCGGTGCGGGTATATCCTGTGGGGGGTGAAGGCCAGCCTGTCACCGGGCAGGTGGAATTCATCGATCCGTTCCTTGATGCGGCCACCAGGACGGCCAGGGTCCGGCTGACGGTGGCCAATCCCCATGGGGCACTCAAACCCGGTATGCTGGTCCATGCCCTGGTGGAAGGCAGCCCGCAACACCAAATGGTCATTCCGGAAACGGCCGTATTGTGGACAGGTAAACGGTCCCTCGTCTACGTGAAAAAACCGTTAGGCAACGGGTTCACGTTTGAATTCCGGGAAATCGACACCGGGGCACTAACGGATGAAGGCATGCTGGTTCTGTCGGGTTTGTCCGAAGGCGAGGAAATCGCCGTCAACGGCGTGTTTGCCATCGATGCCGCGGCCCAGCTGCGCGGCCACTACAGCATGATGTCGCCTCCTGACCGGGCGTCCATCCCCGAACCTTTCCGGGGCAACCTGGCCCGCTTGTTCCAGGGGTATTTCGACCTGAAGAACGCCCTGGCCAACGACGATCCCGATGCGGCCCGTGAGGCCGGTCGCAGCCTGTCGGGACTGCTGGAGGATACGGGCAAACATTCCCTGGACGGGGAGCACCATATGTTCTGGATGGATCGCTACGAAGACCTGGAAGAAAGCCTTGAAGAATTCGTGGCTGCCGCCAGTCTGGAAGAATTGCGCACACATTTTGAACCCCTGTCGGAGGCATTGATCACGACAGCCCGTACCCTGGGATCCCTGGACCAGACCTGGTACGTGGCCTATTGCCCGATGGTCGATGGGGACCGGGGAGCCTACTGGCTGAGCGAGTTCGAACAGATCAGCAACCCGTATTTCGGTTCCACGATGCTCAGGTGCGGGGAAGTCCGCCAGACCCTGCGAGAAAGCACTCCAGTTGCCGAAAGGGGAGAGGCCCGGCCGGACCAGGGGCACCAACACTAACCATTCTATTCGTATTTCAGGCTTTCCACGGGATTACTGCGACCTGTTTTCCAGGTGTTGACCAATACGGTGAGAAAGGCCGTCAGCCAGGCGGTGGCGCCTGCGGCCAGGAATACCCATACATCAAGGTTCATGCGGTAAGGGAAGCCGTCGAGCCATCCGCGCATGATCCAGTAGGCCGCCGGGATGGCGATCAGGTTCGCCAGGAGCACCAGCCTGCTGAATTCCGAAGTGATCAGGCGTATGATTTGCCCCGAACCCGCTCCCAGCACCTTCCGGATGCCGATTTCCTTGGTCCGCCTCTCCACGGAGAAGGCGGATAGCCCGAGGAGTCCGAGGCAGGCAACCAGGATGGACAGGAAGGTGAATACCAGCAGCACCCCCTGCAACCTTCTTTCTGACAGGTGCTGTTGGTCAAAGGCTTGTGAAACAAACACGCTGAAAAATATGCGGTCGGGAAAATAGCTTTCCCATACTGCCTGAATCCGGCTGTTGGTTTCGGCCATATTGGCGGGGTCCACACGGAGGGTGATGTGGTTGTGTGCTGCCGCGGAGGCATGCATCACCATGGGCTTGATCGGTTCGGTAAGCGGCTGGAAGTGGAAATCCTCCGTGACGGCAAGGATCCTGCCCCAGTTGGCTGTCTCCCCCTCCCTTCCTGCGAGGACTCCCACCTCTTTGCCCAGGGCGTCGAAGGGGGTCTCAAACCCGAACATTTTCCGGGCGGCGTCATTGATGATATAATGATGGGACGAATCGGTGACCATGGACGGGGTGAAATTTTCCCCGGCAAGCAACCGGATCCCCATGACCGGGATAAACCGGTCATCCGTGCCGTTGACCACGGGAAAGAATATTTCCGGATTGTCCCGGAGCAGGTAGGGGTTGTCGGTATAGCGCTGGCTGGTCGGAATGACCCAGGAACGGGACACATCGCTCACGGCCGGAAGGCTCAGCAAATCGTGCCGCAGCGCCTCATA
The DNA here is from genome assembly GCA_964477035.1 of uncultured Bacteroidales bacterium. Classification (GTDB taxonomy): domain Bacteria; phylum Bacteroidota; class Bacteroidia; order Bacteroidales; family UBA7960; genus SLSG01. Next base: position 54,104 of record CAYZCW010000011.1, on the reverse strand, counting down.
CGAGCTGAACAGGGTCCGGTCTTCCACCGGCAGGTCTATCAATCCGTATCTGTCGAAGCCCAGGTCTTTGTCGTGTATGAACTGTATCTGCCGGTAAACCGTTACCGAGCAAACAATCAGGCCAATGGAAATGGCAAACTGTCCCACGACGAGGATTTTCCGGAACATCTGCCCTCCCCTGGCCCCCATCCTGCCTTTGAGCACCTCTGCCGGCCTGAAGGAGGACAAGAAGAAGGCCGGATAGATGCCTGCCAGAAAGGCGGTGAGGAGCCAGGCTCCGAGGGTCATCAACAGGTTCCATCCGGTGAATACCATGCCTGTATGCAGGTTTTTGCCGGTGAATGAGGCAAAGAACGGCATGGCCAATTCGATGAGGACAATGGCCAGGAGGAGTCCCACGAAACTGAACAACAGGGTCTCCCCCATGAATTGCCGGATGAGCTGTGCGCGGGATGCGCCGGAAGCCTTTCTCACCCCCACCTCCAAAGCCCTCCCGGACGCCCTGGCGGTGGAAAGGTTCATGAAATTGATGCCTGCAATGACCAGCAAAAGCAGCGCCACCAGGCTGAATACCCTCACCGAGGTGATATTGCCGGGGGGCTCAAACTCCCAGGCCCTGTTCCCATGCAGATGGATGTCGGTGACCGGGACCAGCAGGATCTTCAAAAAATCCCTTGGGTTGTCTATGTTGAGCAGGTTCCGGATGTCCTGTCCGAAGTGGGTGTCCACCATGTCCTGGAGCTGGTTTTCCAGGGCGGCCGGGTCGGCTCCCTCACTCAGGAGGACATACGAAAAATGGAAACTGGCCATCCAGCTGGACATCATCATCTCATGCCTCAGGCTGTTCAGGGTGGTGAAAGAAGCGATGAAGTCGCCCTGCAAATGGGTGTTGTGCGGCAAGTCCTCAAAAATGGCCGTGACCCGGAACGGACGTTGCTGTCCGCCCACGCTGACCCGCAGCACCTGCCCCGGTGCTGCATTCTCCCCAAGGTAGGCTTCTGCTGCCGTTTGTGAAACTGCCACGGTAAATGGCTCCGTCAGGCAACTTTGCGGGTCTCCTTCGGCCAGCCGGAACCCGAAGATCTGAAAGAAAGTGCTGTCGGCGTACAGCAGCATCTCCTTGTTGTGGTTGTGCCGTATGTCCTCGATGCGCACCTCCTCCCTGGCCACGCGGGCAAAGGCCTCCACCACCGGATAATCGGCCGCCATCTGCGGTGCGGTGGGCGGAGACGTGATGGGAACCTGCATCTGTGTCCCGTCCAGGAACATGTCTCTTTCGATGCGGTACATGCGGTGGCTGTGTTCGTGGAACCGGTCGTATCCCAGCTCATCGATGACCCACAGGGCCACCAGGAGTGCCGCCGCCAGTCCGATGGCAAATCCGGCAATATTGATGAAGGAAAAAAGGACATTCTTCCGGATCCTTCTGATGGCGGCAAGAAACAATGATTTCAACATAACAGACAAAGATTGATTCAGCGGATGTGTTCTTCGCTGGAAAGGCTGTCCAAAAAACATACCTGAGAGTCCAACAGGCTCCAGGTCAGGTCAATAAACAAAACAACAGGCGGGCAACTGTTCGGAACCGGATGCCCGCTGTACGGTATCGCACGGTCCCCCAGGGCCTTCTCAATCCAGCTCGAAGACGACGATGGATTTGGCGGGGATGGTGACGCGCAGTTCGTTGTGGCGCAAGTTGCCCTGATCGAAAGGCAACGGTCTGACCGCCTCCGGGTTTTCGAAGGTGTTGTGGGCATCTGTCCGGTCGGATGTCAGGATGCGGGCGCTGAAACGGCTCAGGTTTTGCCCCCGGAAATCCACCAGCAGCTCGGCGGCCTGGTCCGGGTCGACATTCACCACCGACAACAGGATGGAGCCGTCCCTGGACGAGGCCGAAGCGCTCAGGGCCGGCACGTCACGGTCCCCGTGACGGTACCGGGGCGATTCCAGGTGCAGCGGCAGCAGGGTGGCGTCGTGGTGGCCCTTGAACATCTCGAAAACATGGTAGGTCGGGGTCAGGACCATCTTCTCCCCTTCCGTGAGGATCAGGGCCTGCAGGACGTTGACCGTTTGGGCGATGTTGGCCATGCGGATCCGGTCGCTCATCCCATTGAAATAGTTCAGCGAAATGCCGGCCACGAAGGCATCGCGCAGGCTGTTTTGCTGGAACAGGAAACCCGGATTGGTGCCAGGCTCCACATCATACCAGGTCCCCCATTCGTCCACCACGAGGGCCACCCGCTTGTCGGGGTCATGGCGGTCCATGACGGCCATATGCCGGCGGATCACGCGTTCGATGTCAAAGCAGCGCCAGATCACATCGAAATAGCGGTCTTCCGTGAAGCCCGTGGCCGGCCCTTTGTCGGACCAGTTCGTGGTGTAGTGGTGCAGGGAAAGGCCCCACATCATCCAGTGGGGGATGGTGCGCATCAGCACTTCGGTCCAGTTGTAATCCCCGGCATTGGCCCCTCCGGCGATCTTCCGCAAACGGGTGTCCCCGTAATTGCGTGCGTAGGTGGCATAATTGCGGTACTGCCAGGCGTATTGCTCCGGGGTCATGTGCCCGCCGCAGCCCCAGTTCTCGTTGCCGATGCCCCAGTAGACCACGCCCCAGGGCTCCTCCCGTCCGTTGGCCCGCCTCAGGTCGGCCATCGGGCTGATCCCGTCGAAATTCACGTATTCCACCCAGTTAGACAGTTCCTCCACCGTGCCGCTGCCCACATTTCCGACGATCACCGGCTCGGTCCCCAGTTGCTCGCACAGGTCGAGGAACTCATGCGTCCCGAAGCTGTTGTCTTCGGTCACCCCGCCCCAATGGGTGTTGACCATCGTGGGGCGTTCGCTGCGCGGGCCGATCCCGTCCATCCAGTGGTATTCGTCGGCGAAACAGCCCCCTGGCCAGCGCAGGTTGGGGATGTTGGTGCGCCGCAGTGCCTCCACCACATCCTGACGGATGCCGCGGGTGTTGGGAATCCCCTCGTCCTCCCCGACCCAGTAGCCCCCGTATATGCAGTGTCCCAGGTGTTCCGAGAAATGGCCGTAGATATGCCGGCTGATCCGGGTCTGCCCCAGATCGGCATTGATCACGATGCGTGCCGGCTGCTGGGCGGCGGCCGCCGAGGCCAGCAGGCATGCCAGGGCCAGCAGGGCGGCAGAGTTTTTCATTGTTTTCATGGGGGGTATCACGTTGTGGTTTATCGTCGGATGGGGAATCAAAAATAGGCATTATCCCATCGCCCCCGCAGGATTATTGCCTGGAAACTGGTCTTTTGCCAGGCGTGCCCTTTATAAAATATTTATTCACTTACCGGAAAATTTATATTCTATTTATTGAATTACCGGCACTTTTGTATGGGGTAGCGGTCATTAACCTGTTTGGCAATCAGGTATTTGTTTTATTGCCGCTTCAAATTATCCGGGGATGCTCAAGGCCCTCAATATCCGGTTGTGCTTCAAGGTGGTCAGCAGAAACCTGTTCATCCTTTCGGCTGCCATGGGATTTTGTGCCGCCATCAGCCTGGCTTTTTCGGATAACATGTTTCCATTCCTTATCCCGGCCATGGTGGTGTTCTTCGTCGGATGGGGAATGCACCTGCTGACCAGAAAGCTGGAAATAAACGGATCAATGCACCGCAAGGAAGCCTACCTGACTGTGGCTTTGAGTTGGTTGCTGCTAAGCATTTTCGGTGCCCTCCCTTACCTGATCTCTGGGACCATCCCCTCCTTTGTCAACGCTTTTTTTGAGTCCGTATCGGGTTTTACCACCACCGGTTCCTCTATCCTGGAAGACATCGAATCCCTGCCTGCCTCCATTTTGTTCTGGAGAAGCCTGACCCACTGGATTGGCGGTATCGGCATCATTGTCCTGGTGATTATTGTGATGCCCTCCCTGCAGATCGGGGGATACCACCTGTTCTCCATGGAGTCCTCGTTCCAGGAGAAGATACGCCCAAGGGTCAGTGCCATGGGAAGGCAGCTGCTGTTGATATACGTCCTGCTGACCGGCTTGCAGGTCCTGCTGCTGTCCCTCGGGGGGATGAACCTGTTTGAGAGTGTGTGCCATGCCTTCGGCACCATTGCCACCGGGGGGTTCTCACCGAAGAATGACAGTATTGCCGGGTATTCGGCCTACATCCAATACGTGGTGATGGCCTTCATGGTCCTCTCTGGTGCCAATTTCATCATTCACTACCACCTGCTGAGGCGGGAGTTTAAAAAGGTCCGCAGCAATGAGGAATTCTTGTTTTATCTGGCCGTCATCTCATTGCTTGGAATCATCCTTTCGGGAATCCTCTTTTTCAAGGTGCAACTGCCCATGGAGGATTCGGTGCGTAAGGGATTTTTTCAGGTGGTTACCATCGTGACTTGTACCGGGTATGCCACGGCCGATTATCTTGAGTGGCCCATTTATGCCTGGACCATTCTATTCATCGCCATGTTCCTGGGTGGGAGCACCGGCTCCACGGCCGGGGGGATTAAAATGGCCCGGCACCTGATCCTGGTGAAAAATTTCGCCAGGTTGTTCCGGCAGCTAACCTCTCCCTTTGCCGTCCTGTCGATCAAACTGAGCAGGAAAGCCATTAATGATACGGAGAATAGTGCCATACTCGGGTTTATTTCCCTATACCTCCTGGTATTTGTGATGGGGTGCCTGGCGATGCTTATACTGGGACTTGACGGTAAAACGGCAGCCGGATCGGTGGCCACCTGCATGGCCGGAATCGGCCCAGGCATTGGCAGCGTTGGACCGGCCAGTAACTTTGCCCACCTCCCCGTGGCGGCCAAAATGCTGCTGTCCCTGCTGATGTTGGTGGGGAGGCTGGAAATCTATACCGTGATTATTTTGTTTTCAAGGAGTTTCTGGAAGCCGTAATCCGCTATGAATCCAGGAATATATTGAATATATTTGGGAGAATCGGCTGAATATCGGTCCACGCATGACCAAGGGGGGAAACAACTGGAAAGTGATAAGACAATATGTCTTGTCTGCCGCCGTCATCGGGGGGGTTGCCCTGTTGTGTGCCCCGCTGGCCAATACCCGGACCTATCACCTGGTTTCCTTTATTCTGCTGTTTGTGGTTTCCATTCTGTCCACTTTCCTGGGCTTGGGTCCGGTATTACTGGCTTCCACCATGAGCGCCCTGGTCTGGAATTATTTTTTCATCCCCCCCCACCACACCTTTCACATTGAGAAAGCAGATGACCTCCTTATTTTTGGATTGTTTTTCACCATCGCCCTGGTCAGCGGGGTGCTGTCCACCAGGGTCAGAAGGCAGGAGCGGATTTCCCGGGAGCGGGAGAAGAGAACCAATGCCTTATTTCAGCTTACAAGGGAATTGTCGAAGGCCGGCGGGATGAAGGAAGTCCTGAAGGTAGCGGCTGCCGAGATCAGAAACCACTTTGGCGACGAGCCGGTTTTCCTCCTTCAGGACGGGAACAATCAATTGCAGGGAGATGAATGGTCTGCCAACGGGCAGCAACTGACCCGGCAGGAAAAAGAGCGCGGAGTCCGGGTCTTCCGGGAGGGACGAAAATCCGGTTCAGGAGAAATTCAATCCACCACGGAGCGTTACACTTTTTATCCCCTGGGAGGAACGAGAATCAGCCCGGGGGTGATCGCGCTGAAAAGCAGTCCCCCGCTTACTCCGGAGCAGGAATCCTTCCGGGAGGCTTTTCTGACCCAGGTTTCCAACGCCCTGGAACGGGAGTTTCTGGGAGAAATGGCCCAGAAGGTCCGCTTTCTGGATGAATCGGACCGCTTGTATAAAACCCTGTTCAACTCCATTTCGCACGAACTCCGCATCCCCATTGCCACGATCATGGGTGCATCCGACTCCATCCTGAATGCCCGGAACAGCGATGAGATCCACCTGGCTCTCGTCCGGGAGATCTTTACCGCCTCCCTGAGGCTGAACAGGCTGATTGAAAACCTGCTGAACATCTCCCGACTGGAAAGCGGGCATTTCTCTGTAAGGACCGACTGGTGCGACATCAACGATCTGGTAAATAAGGTCACCGATGAACTGAAAGACGAACTGAAGCCTTTTTCCCTGGAGGTCTCTGTCCCGGAGGACATGCCCCTGGTGAAGATCGATTTCGGGCTGTTGGAGCATGTCCTGTACAACCTCTTGTTCAATGCCACGCAGTATGCCCCCGGTGCTTCCGTGATCGGTATCAGGGCCACCTATCAGGACGGACGACTCCTGCTGGAGGTTCGTGACCGGGGGCCGGGCTTTCCGGAGCATCAGATCCGGGAGGTGTTCAAAAAGTTTTTTCGGGGTGATGGCAGCAGGCCCGGCGGCCTGGGTCTGGGCTTGTCCATCGCGAAGGGATTCGTGGAAGCACATGGGGGTGCGATCCAGGTGGCGAATGCTCCCGGGGGAGGGGCGCGTTTCATCCTGAGCATCCCGTCGGAAACCCCGGATATTTTCAATATGTAAAGGCCTGTCATGACAACAAATGAAACCATTCTGATCATTGATGATGAGCTGCAGATTCGAAGGCTGCTTGAGATTACTCTGACGGCCAGCGGGTATAAAACGATCCTGGCGGTCAACGGCAAGGACGGGCTCGTCTTCTCCGCGACGCACCATCCCGCCCTGATCATTCTGGATCTGGGCCTTCCTGACCTGGACGGACAGGAGGTGCTGAAAAAACTCAGGGATTGGTACAGAAAGCCCATCATCATCCTGAGTGTGCGCAGTGCGGAGGAAGAGATCATCAGGGCCCTCGACCAGGGGGCCAGCGATTACCTGACCAAACCATTCAGAACGGGTGAGTTGCTCGCCCGGATCCGGGCAGCCCTGAGATCGGCGGATGGGTCTCCGGAGGCCACGGTTCTGGATTTTGGCTCCCTCACGATCGACCTGGTGGCCCATATTGCCAAAAAGAACCAGGAGGTTCTCAAACTTACGGCGACAGAGTTTTCCCTTTTGCTTCTGCTGGCCAAAAACAGGGGGCGGGTGCTGACGCACAAATACCTGCTCCGGGAGGTATGGGGCTATGGCTACCAGGAGCAGACCCAATACCTGCGGGTGTTTATCGCCCAGCTGAGAAAAAAGATCGAGGACAACCCTTCCCGTCCCTCACTCCTTATCACGGAATCCGGGGTTGGTTACCGTTTTGGGGAGTGACCCACGGTGTAAAAAAGAAACGGTTTTTGTTTGGGGGATCTGCCGGACTGTTTGCGGCCCTGAAATCCGGCATGCTCCGCTATGCCAATGCATGACACTATCCCCCGGTGCATATCCGGCAGCACGGTGGATTGGAATTGTTTGAACCGGGCCGGCGCCCCCGGGGACAAGGGATGTTCTCGGTCAAGCTGTTGGGCATGTAGGTGCAGTCCGCCCTTAGATGTATTGCTGTTCCAGGACCCCGGCCACGCCGGCGTCGAAGAGGTCCCGTTTCTGGACCCGTTCAAAAGTCTGCATCAGGTCGGGGATCCTGACCCTGGCCTTCATTTCGTCCTTCAGGTCTTCCACGATCCGGCCCCGGTGCATCATGACGATGCGGTCGGGCAGGTCAACGGCCTGTTGCATGGAGTGGGTCACCATCAGGGCCGTCAGTTTCTCCCGGGCGATGACCTCCCGGGTGACTTCCGCCACCTTGGCGGCGGTCTTCGGGTCCAGGGCGGCGGTGTGTTCGTCCAGCAACAACAGCTGGGGCCTGATCCAGGTAGCCATCAACAGGGTCAGGGCCTGACGCTGCCCGCCCGAGAGGGTCCCGATGGGGTTGTCCAGCCGGTCCTCCAGTCCCATTTTCAGCCCCCTGACCCGCTGCGCGATCTCTTCCCGCACCCGGGCATTGAGGGCCGTTCTGAGCGAGCGGGATTTTCCACGGTGCATGGCCAGGGCGATGTTTTCGGCGATGGTCATGCCGGCCGCCGTGCCGGCAAACGGGTTCTGGAATACCCGGCCGATCAGGGAAGCGCGCCGGTACTCCGGCCAGCGGGTGATGTCCTTGCCAAACAACTCGATGCGTCCACGGTCGGGTTCAAAGCTGCCGGCGACGGCATTGAGCAAGGTGCTTTTCCCGGAGCCGTTGGTGCCGATGATGGCCGTGAAACTCCCTTCTTCAATGTGCAGGCTCACGTCCTGCAGGGCCCGCACCTCGTTGACCGTGCCGGGGGCAAATGTTTTGCAAAGGTTGTTGATCTTAAGCATTTCCCAGTCCTCCCCAGATCGTTTTGCGCAGTGACTTCACCCAGATGGGGGCCACCAGGGCGATGAACACAAATCCCGCCGTGACCAGCTTCAGGTCGTTCGGGTTGAGGCCCCACCTCAGGGCGATGGCGATCAGCAGCCGGAAGAACAGGGTGCCCAGGATGGCCCCGGTGATGGTGATGCCGATGCTGCGGGTGCCCACCAGGGCTTCCCCGATGATGATGCTGGCCAGTCCCCAGACCATCATGCCGATGCCCATCTGCACATCGGCAAAGCCCTGGTACTGGGCCAGCAGGGCGCCCGACAGGGCCACCAGGGCGTTGGACAGGGAGAGTCCCAGGACGGTCATGCCCTTGTGGCTGATGCCCTGGGCCCGGACCATTTGCGGGTTGCTTCCGGTGGCGCGCAGGGCGGTACCCAGGTGGGTTCCCAGAAAGTACCGCAGCCCCAGGCCGATCAGGACACAGACCGCCAGCGCCGTGACAAATACCGAGAAGTCGCTGACCGGTACGGGCCACCCCAGCAGGCTGATCCGGGTGATCCCGCCGCCGAGGCCCCCGATCAGGGATTCGGCAGCGCCGGAAACCGATGCGGTGTCCAGCAGGGGGATGTTGCTGCGGCCCATGATGCGCAGGTTGACCGAATACAGGGCCGTCATCATCAGGATGCCCGACAGGATCATCTGGATGTTGAAACGCGTATAAAGCAGTCCCGTGATCATCCCCGCCAGGACCCCGCACAGCACCGCCAGGAGGGTGGCCAGCCAGGGGGACCATCCGTTGACGATGGTCACGGCGGCCACGGCGGCTCCCAGGGTGAGCGAACCGTCCACGGTGATGTCCGTGAAGCGCAGCATGCGGAAGCTGATCAGCATCCCCAGGGTCAGGGCTGCAAGAATCAGCCCGATCGTCAAAGCACTGAGCACTATTCCCATGGCATGTCCTCCTGGTCGTTTTGGATGGCCGCGCACCAGCAGGCACCGCGGAGGAAGGAGCTTTCGCCCAGTCCGGCAACGGGCCTATCATCCTCCACCAGGTGAAGCAGGGACATGGGTGGTGGGCCGTTGAACAATTTTTTCGTGATGTCCTGCAGCTGGATGATTCCTGCTTCCAGAGGCTGGTAAGGAAACACGGCGGCATGCAGGTGGAGGTGGAGTCCCTGGTAAAATGACGAAGCGGCAAGCCAGGAAGACTTCCTGCCGTTGGATTGCCGGGCCGCCAGTCCGAAGACCAGCGCCAGCTGTCCCGGATGCACCCGTTCCCCGCAATAAGAAAGCCACTCCTTGACCTCCGGGAACGGGATGACCCGGTCATGTTCCAACAGCCCGGGCGACCGTACCAGCGAAGCCCCGACCAGTCCGTCGATCTCCGCCAGCACCACCAGGGCTGCCCTGTCCGAACCGGTTTCCAGCAGGACCTTTTCCGCCAGTTCGCCCATGCCGAAATGGCTTTTATACCCCCTGGGGGCAAAACGCAGCAGGTGGGTCATGCCGCCGCTACACTGCAGGGCCTGGATGCACTGCATTTCAGGAATAAAATCCTTCTCGGCCAGCAGGAAATCGGGGTGTTCGCCTTCCCTGGGGGGCTGATACACCAATTGTCCCCCGATGGCCAGGAATTCCCCCCATTGCCTGCGGGCGTCCTCTCCGGGCTGATTGGGCGCCCCGATGCCAAGGGCAAAATCCTGGTTGCCGAAGCGCAACCGGACGCCCGGCTCTTTGCCGGTACCCTGCCAGGGGCGCCATGTCGCCGGCAGGGACAGCTTCAGGCCCGCTGCTTCTTCCAGCCGGTGGGTCCTGAATGCATCTTCTTCCCCGGGGGCTGTCGAATCCCCGGCCGGCGGCATGTCGCCGGGGAGGTCGCGGATCAGCCAGCTCTCAAAGCCCGTCATGGTCAGGGTTTGCTCCACGAAGCTGTTGGCCTGAAAGATTTGCAGGCTGCCCTTCAGGGCCAGCACCGATTTGGTCACCTGAACCAGCGCACGGATGCCTGCAGAGCTCAGGTAGGACATCCCGGCGGCCTCCAGCACAAGGTGGTGGTGGCCCTGCCGGATGTATTCCCTGAAGGTGGCGGAGAAGTGCTCGGCCCAGGAGGCGTCCAGCCTGCCGGATACCTGGACCAGCAAGTATTTTCCTCTTTCCTGGTGGGTGAATTGCATGGTATTCTGGTTTTGTTTTTGTTATTCGCCAAAGACCTCCGCCTCCTCCAAAAGGGTTTCCGGGATTCTCAGACCGTATTGTCTTGCCAGGGTAGGGTTGATGATCAGTTTTACGGTGCGCACATTGGAGAAGGGAATGCGGCCCGGGCTTTCCCCCTGCAGGACCCGGAGGGCCTTTTCGGAAGCTTCCACCCCGGCCTGGTAATAATCGCAGGCCACGGCGATGACGCCCCCGTCCTTCATCTGGGCGCTGTCGAACACATAGGCAGGAATGTTGCTTTCGGCCGCCCTCCGGGCGATCAGTCCGAAACCCGGCCGGGTCAGGTTGTCGACCACCTGGGCCAGCACATCGATGCCTTGCCGGAGCAGTTCGGAGGCAGACTGGGGCACGTCGGCACTTTGTGTCACGGGCAGGGCCACCAGCTCCATGCCCTGGGCGGCCAGGGCCTCTGCGAACCAGTCCTTGTAAAGCACGCTGTTGATTTCCGCCGGGGTGAAAAGCGTGCCCACCCGGCGTGCCTGGGGCAGGGTTTCCCGGATCACGGAAGCCATGCGGGCGAAGTCGGAGCGGGTGGTCACCCCCGTCACATTCGGCAGGTGGTCCGTTTCGCTTTGGCCGGCTCCCGCCTGCACCCCGTCACCCACCCCGGTGAACACGATGCGGGTGTCGCTGCCTGCCTGCCTCAGGGCGGCCTGCAGGGTGGGGGTGGAGATTACCAGCAGCAAGTCCACCCGGTCGGTACGCACGGTGTTCATGATCCCCGACAGGGTGGACATATCTCCCTGGGCGTTGTACACCCTCAGCTCGTAATCCCGGTCTTCCACAAGTCCTGCCTGGCTGAAACCGTCCCTCAGGCCTTCCTCGCACCGCTCCGAAAACTCATTTTCCTTGTAATGGACCAGCCTAATCCGATACGGACCGTCTGCCGGGCCCGCCTTCCTGGCCAGAACCGTTTCATGCAGGGTGGTGGCCCTGACAGGCAGGCCGGCAGGGGAGATGCCGCCGATCACCTGGGCGGCCATGATGCCGCTTTCCCTTCCCCACTCGAAGTAGTTGTCCCCGATGGCGCCGGAGGCGCCCTGTTCCACCAGGTCCGTCTCCGTGGCAAATACCGGGACCTCCGCACTCCTGGCTGCCCGGACAATGGCCGGAAAGCCCGTGAGGGTGGTGTTGTCGGCAGACACCACGATGGCCTGGGCACCGCGCTGTATCAGCGACTGGGTCGCCATGGGCAGTTCACCCGTTGTGGAGGCCGTGGCCATGACCACACGAACGCCCTGCTGCGCCCCTGCAGCACGCAGCTTTTCCACCGAGATCATGGAATTTGGCTCCGCCGCATCGTAGACGATGCCCACCACGGCAAGGTCCTTCACCTGGTCCCGGGCCATCTGCAGGAGCTTGTCCAGGGGCGGGTCGTCATGGATGCCGCATATATTTTCCGGGCGACGGCCCGCTTCATAGATCCCGATCCTGACCGGGTCGCTGGCCACGGTGAACACGATGGGAATGTCCTTCACCCTTTGGGCGGTAGCGATCAATGCCGGGGTGGTGACCGTGATGATCAGGTCTGGCTTTTCCCTGACCACCGCCTCCACGATCTGGGGCAACTGCCCGATCTCTCCCTGTGCCGACCAGCGCTTCAGGACATAGTCATCCCCGGCACGCAGGCCGCTTTCCAGCAGTCCCATGCCGATCCCTTCCACGGCCTTTTCCAGCAAGGGGTTGTCCACCAGGTTAATGAGGGCGATGCGCGCGGGTTCGCCTTGCTGTCCATCCAGCAGTGTCTGGATGGCCGGGCTGATTCGCCAGTTGCCGCCCAGGGAGGCGAGCACCTCCCGGTTCAGCCTGAATCGCTCAGGCACCACATTTTCGATGCGGTAGGAGGAAGGGTCGGCCCCTTCCAGCAGCTCCACCGCCATGGCGGCCGTGTATTCACCCACCGTGAAATAGTTGGCTCCCAGTCCGAATACGGCACCGGCCAGGGCATCCAGGTGGTCGTTCGTAAACACCGGAATCCCCGCCAGCCCGGCAATGCTGATGATCGTGGTGATGGAGGCGTTGGCCACAGTATCGCCGCCGATCCAGATGGCGTCCACCTGCCTGCCGGTGAGCGAGCGCACCGCCTCCGCCACCTCATTGGTATTGGTGGCGACGGCCTCCACCAGTTCGATGCCCAGTTCTTCACAGATCTGACGCGCTTCCAGCATGCAGGCCTCGGAGCACTGCTCTCCCGGGTTCCAGACCACGCCGACCCGTCGCAGGCCGGGGTTCAACTCCCTGGCCAGCACGAAGCTTTGTCTGACAGGCTGAAAGGTGCCGATGCCCAGCAGGTAAGGGGGGTGCTCATGGGGCTCCGGGCCGGAGATGCCGACACCTGTGCCGTAGGGGTCGGTCACCGCACCGAACACATGCAGTTTCTGGGTGGCGCGGTTCGCGGTGGCAAACACCTGAAGGGCCACCGTGCTGGAGGTGATCACCAGGTCGTACGGCCCGCTGGCCAGCTCACGTGAAATGGCCGCCGCCGTGGCATAGTCGCCATGGGCGTTAAAGCGCCTCACATTGCCGCCACCGGCCGCATAATAGCCCCTGTCCTGCAGTCCGCTGACCACCCCCGCGACATGGGCATCGAGCAGCGTGGTGGAGGATATCTGCAGGATGGCGATCCGGGGCAGGTCCCCTCCTTTGCCGGCGGGACTCCTGGTTTGCCGCTGCTGGAGGTCCGACAGCAGCAGAACGGCAGAGGCGAGCAGGATCAGAAGGATCGCCAGCCAAAGGTCTTTGAGCAGCTTCATGGCAGGGAGGTTTCAATAGTCTGTTCCCTGTTCCAGGGAGGGCGGGTGAGAAACGAAACCCTGCCCGACCGAGGTCCTGGGGTACATGGTGCGATTCGCTATGTAGGCTGGTGTAAAAGTAAAAAAAAACAGTTCAGACCGCGTCAAACCGATCATTGAAAAGTAATTTGTTACTGGGAAAAGACAAAGAACGGCCTTCAGGGGTCCCATCCAACCGTCCAGATCCGCTGCGCGGTTTTTTCAGGGGTTTTGCTGACGGCTTAAGCCGTTCAGAAAAGCAGCATATTCGGAAAACCAACGCTGAAGTGGTTCATGAGGTATCCGGTAGAATACGTTCCCGTTGATTCCTTCCATGTCTTCAGCTGCAACCATCGCATTGATGATGGCCTCTTCGGTGGCTTCAACCGTGGCATTAAAGATCCGGTTCAGAGATCTTTCGTCCAGGGTGGTCAGGTTGATAAAACCATTGTTTTCCAAAACGTCCTGGGTAGAGAAGGCCAGAAACACATCTCCCGACCCGGTACTGCCGGTAGTGCCTGTCCTTGCAACGCCCAAAGCCACTCTTTTCGCCACCAGGTTCAAATGGGAAGCACTTAAGGGGGCATCCGTTCCCACGATGGCAATGAGGGACCCATCCTGCTTCACATCCGGCAGGAGTGTGTCGGCCAGCAGTTTGCCAACGGGAAGACCCCTGATCGTCAAATGATTTCTGTACCCGAAGTTGGCCTGTACGATCACGCCTACCGTATATTCATTGTCGTACATTTTAATTTTTCTGGAAGAAGTCCCGGTACCTCCTTTGAACCAATAACAGACCATGCCGGTTCCGCCCCCGACATTGCCTTCCTCGATGTAGCCAGTTTTGGCATTCTCAATGGCAGCGAAGACATCCTCTTTTGTAATGTGCATTCCGTTGATGTCGTTCAGACCCCCATCAAAGGTTTCTCCGACAATGGGCAATCCGAATCGGAAGTCGTGGTGGCCGGTGAGGGAAAAATTGTGAAAACACCATTCCCCGATCGCATCTCTGGTAACACCCACGCTGTAGGTATTGGTTATTCCGATGGGGCCTTTGTTCTCCCCGAAGTCATGGATATAGGGTATGCCGGTAACCTCTCCATTGCCGTTAAAAATGAAGTATCCCACCGGATACTTTTTATCTGTTTTTCCCCTGGGAAGAACCATGGTAACCCCTGTTCTTACCGGACCCTCCCCTGGGACCAGCCTGCCGTTCCCTGTCACCAATGTTTGATACCCGACTTCAACGCCCGGGACATCGGTAATGGCATTGAATTTTCCGGGGACACCGTCAAACGGTATATTCAGATCCCTGGCTCTTGGGCCGGGAAGTTCCTGTCCTGAAGTGGCCTGATATAGAACAACGGATAGGAGAAAGAGAACGACTTGTTTCATGGGTGTCAAAAAATCGATGTGTGTCAAAGATTATGCCAGATTCAATAGCCCGGTTTTGATTCATGAAATTTACTGCTGGGTTCAAATCAGGGAGGGTGCCGTTCCCGGATTTGGTGACCCCGGTAATAGTGCTTTTCAGGCGCCAATTTTTGATGGATTATTGAGATATTTGCAAAAATCTCTGACGTTTTGTGTTTTTCTGGAAACAATCAAAGACAAGGTAATGAACACCCGGATCGTTGAACTTTCCCAAAGTCCTGAACTGGCCGGAAAGGCCGTTGACTTCTTCTGGAAGTGCTGGGGCAATGATAAGAACTTTGCCTTTTATGAGGACTGCATCGTTCATTCGCTGGACAAAAATGTTCCCTTGCCAAAATTCTATCTTGCCCTGGACCAGGGGGACCGCATCATCGGAACCTACGCCCTGCTGACGAACGACCTGATCAGCCGGCAGGACCTCATGCCATGGCTCGCCTGCCTGTTCGTGGCGGAGGAACACAGAAACCAGGGAATCGCCGGCAGGCTGCTTGAGCACGGCCTGAAAGAAGCCGGCGATAAGGGCTTTGAAAAACTTTACCTGTATACGGACTTGGTAAATTTCTATGAAAGGAAGGGCTGGCGGCACCTTTGCAACGGATACAATGTGGGGATGCTGGAGGTGAAGATCTACGTCAGGGAAACGGCGAGGGCCACGACCCCGCCCCCCGAAAAATAGCCCGGGATAATTATATGCAGCCTCGCTTCAGGAGAATGGTCAATGGGCCCTTGCTTCAAATACCCTGGTCGATAGGTAATGGTCGATCACCGCAGGTTTTACAGAGGGGCCAAACCGTTTGACTGGTTTTCCGTTGGTGTCGATTAAGAACTTTGTGAAGTTCCATTTGATGCCGTTGCCAAGAAAACCGCTGAGCTCCTTCTTGAGGTACCTGAAAATCGGATGCGCATTTTTGCCATTGACATCCACTTTGCTAAATACGGGGAAGCTGACCCCGTAATTGACCAGGCAACCCCGCGCAATGGAGGCCTCATCCCCCGGTTCCTGGTTGCCGAATTGATTGCAGGGAAAGCCCAGCACGACAAATCCTTTGTCCCTGTATTTCCGGTAAATCTCCTCCAGGCCTTCATATTGGGGGGTGAACCCGCACTTGCTCGCCGTGTTCACTACCAGGATGGTTTTGCCACGGTATTCTTCCATCCGGATGGGTTCTCCCTGAAGGCTGGTTGCCGAAAACTGGTAAAAAGGGGATGACATGTGCTGCTTTTTTTATGTTCAACGGTTCTCACTTTTTCCACCCGGTGATTTCCACGACGATATCATTTCTGCGGTTGGATACCTGGTAAGGAGGATTGTAGCCAAAATACTGGAAATGGCCTGTATGGGCAATGCCGTGGGCATCGAGTAGGGATGTAAGCTCCTCAATCTTTTCTGCGATCCGCCGGTCGCTGGCCCATCCGCCAAAAGACAGACCCGCCATGGTCACAGCGGGCTTTTTATAAATTTCTATGCGGGGATTGCCGGGTGCGGGAAGGGTCTCCATCGTGAAGGAGGAAGGCATCATGAATTCCATCACCATGCCGTCCTCCCAGCCCATCACCACGGGGGCCGTCATGGCGATGCTTTCCCTGCGGTCATTGTTTCCGAAAATATAGGAGGCCAGTGTCCGGAAGCCATTCCCGGAACCCCTGCGGTAGGTCTCCGCATCGATGTGGGTTTTGGCAAAAATCGCCCCCTGGTATTGCCGCAGCTCAAACTGTCCCAGGTCCTGCAAAACTTCGTATGGGTACTGCTCGGGTGCGCGGGCAACGGATTTGGAGGGGCTTGAAAGCAAATATGAAAGAAACATGATGGCCATCAGGATAAGTTGACGTGTTTTCATGGGGGCAGTGTTGGGCAATTGGTTTGGTGCTATAACACAAAAACAGCCATTAATGTTTAAATATTAATAAAAAACATTAAACATAAATCGCCTGTCCGGGAAGCCTATGTTCTTTTTTTCAGTTGCCGGGATCCATTTTGTCCCGGCCCTTTCGAACAGGATACTGAGCTGCCGGGCTTGCAGTCAGGTGCCTTTGCTGTGCCAATAAGACGATTGTGACGGCCTGAGAAATATTTCCTATATTTACCAGTCTGCCATGGCAATCTGAGCATGCCAGGACTTTTTTGACAGCTAAACCATCAAGGTATTCACCAACATCTAATGATAAAGCTATGGACAATTCAAAAAAAGGAAAATGCCCGGTAATGCATGGCGCAAATACCGACACAAGCAAATCCGTCATGAGCTGGTGGCCCAAAGCCCTTAACCTGGATATTCTGCATCAGCACGACACCAAAACAAGCCCGTACGGCAAGGATTTCGATTATAGGGAAGCGTTTAAGAAACTCGATCTGGAGGCAGTGAAAAGGGACCTGAAGAACCTCATGACAGACAGCCAGGACTGGTGGCCGGCCGACTGGGGGCACTATGGTGGCTTTATGATCCGCATGGCCTGGCACAGCGCCGGCACCTACCGCATAGCCGACGGGCGGGGTGGGAGCAATACGGGCAACCAGCGCTTTGCGCCGCTGAACAGCTGGCCCGACAATGTGAACCTTGACAAGGCACGCCGCCTTTTATGGCCGGTCAAGAAAAAATACGGCAACCAACTCTCCTGGGCTGATTTATTTATCCTGGCCGGGAATATGGCGTATGAATCCATGGGCTTCAAGACATTCGGGTTTGCCGGCGGACGCGAAGATATATGGCATCCCGAGAAAGACATTTACTGGGGGGCGGAGAAAGAATGGCTTGAACCCACGAAAGCCCGCTATTCAGACGACCAGGACCGCGAGTCGCTGGAAAACCCCCTGGCTGCCGTGCAGATGGGATTGATCTATGTGAATCCCGAGGGGGTGGATGGCAATCCCGACCCGCTGAGAACCGCCAAGGATGTGCGCACGACATTCAAGCGCATGGCCATGAACGATGAGGAAACCGTGGCATTAACGGCCGGTGGCCACACCGTGGGCAAGTGCCACGGAAACGGCGATGCATCCATCCTGGGCCCGAAGCCGGAAGAAGCCGAACTGGAAGAGCAGGGCTTTGGCTGGAAAAATCCCAAAGGCAAGGGCCATTCTGAAGACACTGTTTCCAGCGGACTCGAAGGTGCATGGACGAGCACGCCAGACAGGTGGAACCATACCTACTTCCACCTTCTGCTCAACCACGAATGGGAGTCCGTCAAGAGTCCCGCCGGGGCATGGCAATGGGAACCCGTAAACATGAAGGAGGAAGACAAGCCATTTGATGCCCATATTCCCGGGGTGCGCCGCAACCCCATCATGACGGATGCCGATATGGCCCTGAAGATGGATCCGGAGTACCGGAAAATTTCGGAGCGGTTTTATAAGGATCCGGAATACTTTGCTGAAGTGTTTGCCAGGGCCTGGTTTAAGCTGACGCACCGGGATCTGGGCCCGAAGAGCCGTTACCTGGGACCCGATGTACCCAAGGAAGACCTCATCTGGCAGGATCCCGTTCCGGCGGTGGATTATATCCTGTCAGCGTCGGATATTGAAGATTTGAAAACCCGGCTGCTGGATTCAGGACTGACCCGGACGGAGCTGATCAATACAGCATGGGACAGCGCCAGAACCTTCAGGGGGTCCGACTACCGTGGCGGCGCAAATGGAGCAAGAATCCGTCTTGAGCCCCAGAAAGGCTGGGCTGGCAACGAACCTGAAAGGCTGCAAAAGGTGCTGGCAAAACTGGAAGAAATCCAGCAAAGCCTGGAGAAAAAAGTCAGCATGGCCGATCTGATTGTCCTGGGCGGAAGTGCGGCCGTGGAAAAAGCCGCACAGGAAGCGGGGGTGGATATCAAAGTGCCCTTCAGCCCGGGCAGGGGCGATGCCACCGCCGAAATGACCGACGCGGAATCGTTCGATGTGCTGGAACCCATTCACGATGGATACCGAAACTGGCTTAAAAAAGATTATGCCGTGCAGCCGGAAGAACTCCTGCTTGACAGAACACAGCTCATGGGCCTGACGGCTCCTGAAATGACCGTATTGGTCGGCGGCATGCGTGTGCTGGGAACCAACCATGGAGGCACAAAACACGGTGTCTTTACGGACAGGGAAGGCACGCTGACCAATGATTTCTTTGTGCACCTGACCGACATGAGGTACTCCTGGAAACCCGTCGGTGACAACCTCTACCACCTCGTGGAGAGAAAGACCGGAGAAACCAAGTGGACCGCAACCAGGGTGGACCTGGTGTTTGGTTCAAACTCCGTTTTGCGGGCCTATGCGGAACTGTATGCACAGGATGACAACAAGGAAAAATTCGTCAGAGACTTTGTGGACGCCTGGGTAAAGGTAATGAACGCAGACAGGTTTGACCTGAAATAAGCGGCAGCAGCCAGGCAGGAAGGCCTTAAGGGCATCCGTTTCTAACCATAAGGGTAGAGGCTGAACCATCCCAAAGACCTGAATTGGTAAGCAGGGCCGTTGCTGGATACTGGACACCGGGGGAGATGGTTCTAAAAAGGCTTTTTCCCCGGGGGAAAGTGCCCCACAAAGTCGTACATCAGCGGGTTGATGGTTTCATGGTATGCCCACTGAATGACATGCTGGGTGCCACCGATCACATGGATCTCGCAATCAGGGAAAAAGAGTTTTGTACGTGCCTCCTTGACCGGCCCACTCAATCTGTAAACCACCATGATCGGGATATCCCACGGATAGGGCTGGCAAACCTCCTCGGCATAGAAATGATGATTCATATTGGCCAGCAGCCAGGAGGGAAACTCCGGGAAATACTGTCCCCATTCCAAAAGGTCCCCGGGCGCCGTGGCCGGCGGGATCAACCCATCCAGGGCGGCGACCTTGTCCTCATAGGTCATGGCTGCATACATTTCATAATACATTCCGCGCATTGCCTCTGTCAGCGGGGGCCAGGTCGGGATGCTAATATCGAGCAAAATAAGCTTTTTGATCATGCCGGGATGCTTGATCTCAAACTGGGTCAGCGGTGAATGACCCCAGCTGAATCCGACACCGGTGAATTTTTGGACCCCTTCCTTTTTTAATACCGCATGGATGGCATCGGCCATCAGCCCCATGGTGTATTCAATGCCTTCGGGCGCATCGCTCAGCCCGTGTCCCGGAAGGTCAATGTAGATGCAGCGGGCCTTGTCCCTGAAGTAGTCGAATTGTTTGGTGTAGACCGTCAGCGGGTTTGTCCAGCCCGGGATAAACACCATGACCTCAGGGCCCCTGCCGATCACCCTGTAATGGACCATGAGGTCGGGGTCTTTCATCTGCACATAACGATCCTGGTCAATGCCCGGACCCATGGCATTTGCCGGGACATGACTGATTTTCTGCCCGGGAAGCCCTTCTTCGAACAGTTCATCTGGCTTTTGGCAGGAAAAAAACAGGCCCGCCATGGCCACCATTAAAATAAGTCCAGCCAGCTTTTTCATGACAGTTGTTTTAGGTGATATAAAAAAACATTTTCACAAAAGAAAGTTTGGCCGGAATATCAGACAAGACATAACACTTATGGTGCAAAAGCTTTCAAAAATTAAACAATTCTTTAAACTATGTTGTGCGTGACCCAGGCTGTACCTGGATCCCCTGTTTTTAATCTCATCTCAGCGTTCATTCAAATGATGGCAGGCTCACGATGCGATGCCCTGTCTATTCCAGACTGGGCGGTTTCCTGTGCCGGGTCCCCTGCTCATAGGCATAGGCCAGCCGGATCAGGGTGGGCTCGTCGAACAGCCTGCCCAGGAACTGGATCCCGGCCGGCAGATTCCCGCCCGTATAGCCCATGGGCACGGTAAAGGCGGGCTGGCCGGTATGCGGTGAAATCACCTGGCTGTTATCTCCCAAATACTCCTCTTCAAAAAATGCAATCCTTGCGGGTTTGTGATTCCATGAAGGGTAGACGATGGCATCGATACCCAGGGAATCCATCGCCCCCTCAATGGCCTTGCGGAAAGCAATTCTCTTCGGATCCTGGTAGGCATCCCCGCACGCTTCTTCCGGGTCTCCCCACCGCCCGGAGCGGCTTGCATGATCCGTTAAACGGTCCATTGAGAAGCGGGAGCCGGATCCGATCCGGATGATATCCTCCAGGGTGCTTAGGGAATCCCTTTGCACATAGGTTGCCAGATAAGATTCCACATCCTTTCTAAAGGTGGCGCACCATTGGTTTTGCCGCAAAGAGGAAAAGCCGGGAATGTCCAATGGGTCCACTATTTCCGCGCCAAGGGATTCGAGATCCAGAATGGCCTGTTCAAACAAGGCCTTCACTTCCGGATCAACATTGTCGTCGGATAGCTCTCTGAGCACCCCGATTCTTGCCCCTTTCAGACCGTCTTTAACCAGGAATTGTTTATAGTCGGATGGAACCTTTCCCTGAGCATGTACCGTGATCGGGTCCTCCGGATCCATTCCCGCCATCACCTCCATCACCCTGGTGGCATCTTCCACCGTGCGGCACATGGGGCCCGCCACGTCATTTCTCAGAAACAGGGGGACAATGCCGCTTCGGCTGATCAAACCAAGGGTGGTCCTGAAGCCGACCAGTGCACAATGCGCCGAGGGCCCCCGGATGGAATTGCCGGTGTCGGTGCCCAGCCCGATTACCCCGAAATTGGCTGTGATGGCGGCAGCGGTCCCGCCGCTGGACCCGGCAGGCACGTGATCAGGATTGTATGGATTGCGGGTGGTCCCGTGGGTGGAGCTCTCGGTGTGCATGGGTGAAAAGGCCCATTCCGCCATATTCGTTTTCGCCAGGATGATGGCGCCTGCATCCACCAGGCGCGCGATGATTGGCGCGTCCCTGTCCGGGATGAAGTCCTGAAGTGCCCACGAGCCTGCCGTGGTGGGCATCCCCCGGGTATTGATGTTGTCTTTCACCACCATGGGAATCCCGTGAAGGGGCCTCAGCTTTCCGGTCATCCGGTATTCGTCATCCAGTTGCCTGGCGATGGCAATGGCCTCCGTATTGATGAAAGTGATGGCGTTGATTTGATCATCCAGCTCGGCCATGCGCTCCAGATAAGCCTGGGTTAATTGTTCCGCAGTCAGTGTTCCCTTTTCGTAGGCTTCATGAATGCCGGCAATGCCGAGCTCTGAAAGGCCGGCCGGCCCGCTTGCTTGTTGGCGGCGGCATCCTGTGATGCCCACCACCAGGATCAAAATGAGTGCAATTTTTCCCGTCATGGTTTTTTAATGGGTTTTCATGGCAGCCAGGCAGCGGGGTCTGCCTGGCGGGCCGGATTCATGCATATTCCCCGGACATTGGCAAGGACTGCCTGCTTGCGTTAACAGAGGATGGGTGTTGGTTCTGGCACCAAGGTAGTAAAAAAATGCCTTCTCCGGTGAGGAGGAAAACCCGGATCACGGGCAGCATGTCCCCACCCGTCCGGGTTTGCGGGAGGGGACCGCTCCAGGGACTGAAACCCGGCTTGTTGCGATAATGATCAAATTGGGGAGGCCGGTTTTTCCCATGCAGGAAATCCCTACTTTTGCCGGTCATAAAATCTGAATTTTGCCATGAACTCCAGAATGGTTTTGCCGGCAATGGCTTTTTTACTGGCTCCGGCCCTGGTTTATGCCAGCAGCGGTGCCGGAAATACAGGCGCTCACCAGATCACCAACGACCTGCTTTGGATCGCCCTCATCCTGATCGCTGCCCGGGTGTCCAGTCTGGTCGAGCGACTTGGCCAGCCTTCCGTGCTGGGTGAGCTGCTGATCGGGGTGGTGATGGGCAATGTATTTCTCCTGGGCTGGGATGTGTTTGAACCCATCAAAAGCGACTCGATCATTGCTTTTCTGGCTGAGTTCGGGGTGATCATCCTGTTGTTTCAGATCGGCCTGGAGTCCAACATTGACGGAATGAGGCACGTGGGCGTCAGGGCTTTTCTCGTGGCCATCATCGGGGTGGTGGTGCCTTTTGCCCTTGGTTTTTTTATAGGGCCCTTGCTGCTGCCCGGCCAGGGCATGACGCTGTACCTTTTCCTGGGGGCCACACTCACGGCCACCTCCGTGGGCATTACCGCGCGTGTATTCAAGGACCTGAAGGTT
Organism: uncultured Bacteroidales bacterium; assembly: GCA_964477035.1. Lineage (GTDB taxonomy): Bacteria > Bacteroidota > Bacteroidia > Bacteroidales > UBA7960 > SLSG01. The sequence continues at coordinate 31,499 of CAYZCW010000011.1, read as the reverse complement.
TTGCATACACAGGAAGCCCAGGTGGTGCTGGGCGCAGCCGTGATCGATGATGTGCTGGGACTGATCATCCTGGCCGTGGTGTCGGCCGTCGTCGCCCTGGGCGGTGTCGGCCTGGGCATAATCGGCTGGATCACCTTCAAAGCGATGGCATTTCTGGTGGGGGCCATTGTGCTCGGGCAATACCTTGCCCCGAAGATCAGCAAGGCTTTTTCCCTGATCAATACCGGGGTCGGCATGAAATTCGCCCTGATCATCAGTTTTTGCATGCTTTTTTCTTATCTGGCCTATCAGGCAGGGTTGGCGCCCCTGGTGGGGGCCTTTGCGGCCGGGCTGATTCTGGATCCGGTCTATTTTCATTACTTCAAGGATCCGAAAATCGTCAGGGATATACAGCTGGCCATACAGGGTGACGAGCCCGTAAGGCGGGAAAAGATGCTTGCGGTGATTGCCCCGCATGCCAGGCGGCATATTCAGGACCTGGTTACGCCCGTTGGCCTGTTGTTTGTGCCCATTTTCTTTGTTTATACCGGGATGAATGTGCGCCTGGAATACCTGTTCAATCTGCCGCTGCTGCTCATGGCATTGGGGATCACCTTGATTGCCGTTGTCGGAAAGCTGGCCTCCGGGCTTGGCGCAGGCAAGGTCAATAAGCTCCTGGTGGGGACGGCCATGGTTCCCCGGGGGGAGGTCGGACTCATCTTTGCCATGACCGGGAAGGCCCTCGGGGTGGTCTCGGATGAGGTGTTCTCGGTGATCGTGATCATGGTCATCCTGACCACCTTGCTCACGCCCCCCTTACTGACCCGGATGGTGAAAAGGCATTCCGTGAATCAGGGAAGCAGGTAAGTCAGGGGCGGTTGACTCCGGGGAGGATGGCTTTGTAAAAGATCCCGCGTCGCTGTTTCAGGCACACGATTTTATTGTCCATTTCAAGAACCTTCATGTATTTGTTTATTTCGTTTGCATGCAAGCCGGTAAGCCCGGCAATGTCGTCCAAAGTACAGGGTCTTCTGGATAGGGTTTGCAGTATTAGTGAGGCGACATTTCCCTGAAAGGCGGGAATGTGCCTTCTTGTTTCAGGGGCGGCAATGATTTCGGCATGATTCAGCCCGAACAAGCTCACAGCCCTCTGAAGTTCCTTCCTGCTGGCACTTCTCAGTCCTTCGACGCATCCCGGCCTGTCAAGGGTGTTGACCTGCACCCGGTCGGGCCGGATTGTTTCTATGGCCGCTTTTAAGCTTTCCAGCTCATCCAGGCTGTCGTTGTAACCGGGAAGGATGAATACCTCGAGCCAAATTTCCCCCTCGAATTCTTTGCGGAAATCAACCAGTCCCTGCAGGTGTCTTTCCACAGTCAGGGAGCTGTGGGGGCGGTTTATTTTTCTGAATGTTTCTTCCGTGGCGGCGTCCAGGGAGGGAAGGACCACCTGGGCTTCTTTCAGCTCATTCCGGACCCTGCGATCTGACAACAGGGTGCCGTTTGTGAGGACGGCAACGGGAATTCCTGGCCGGAGTTTTCGCAGAAATTGGATGAGAGATCCTATTTGGGTGTTTAACGTGGGTTCCCCGGATCCTGAGAATGTGATGTAGTCGGGGTCGGGATTTGACCTGAAAAAGGTGAATAATTCAGCCTGGATTTTTTCCCGTGGAATGTATTCTTTTCGTTCCATCGTGAGGTGGCTGGTCTTTCCGACCTCACAGTACACACAGTCCAGGGAACAAACTTTCCGTGGCACCAGATCCACGCCCAACGACATGCCGAGCCTTCTGGATGGGACCGGTCCGAATAAATACTTGTACATCCGACAATGGGAATGATGGATCCTGCGATAAAGTTAGCCCAAATATTTTGAAATGAACAATGGTTCAATTAAATTTGATTGCCTATTTCGGGACGGGTTCACTGCTGTGGCCGGAATAACTGTCCCGGGCGGAAAGAATCATGACATGAAAAAGATCGGGATCATTATCTGCGGCCGCTACCAGAATTGTGGCGGAGGCAAGTGCCTGCGCGCTCTGCGGGATCATACAGGGGGGTTTTCCAGATACCCTGAAGATGAACCCCTGGAGCTGGTGGGCTATAGCTATTGCGGAGGCTGTCCGGGAGGCAACATCGAATATGTGCCGGCCGAGATGAAAAAAAACGGGGCCGATGTGATCCATCTGGCCACAGGGCTGGTGGTCGGCTATCCCCCGTGTCCACGCATCGACCAGTTCAGGGAGTACATTGAATCGCAGTATGGAATCCCCGTGGTACTGGGGACCCACCCCATCCCCTTAAAGTACCTTCAGGCACATGACCAGCTGTCGTTTTGGCGGCCGTCATTCAGAAAAAGGATCGCCCACCTGCTGGAGGAAGACAGGGCGGTGATGGAGGCCTACAATTAAGGCCGGTCAAACGGGTGGACCATTTACAGCGTAACGGCCCGTCACGACCAGCCCGGTGCCGGGAGACCGCATCCGGATGGCTTCCATCGCCCCATACTCCTGCCTTTGACAAACTGGGCGATAAAGACCTTCCTGCCAGATCCGGCGGCCCTCAGGGCGAGGCCAAAGGCCGCCGTGGTCTTGCCTTTTCCGTTTCCCGTGTATACATTAATAAAGCCTTGCATGGACAGCCGGTTTTTGGTTATGGTGTGGGTCCCATGGCCCCCACGCTCCTATAAATCATTCTTCAGGGTGATGATGATGACCCCATGGCTTCCCGCATCGCCGAATTTTTTCAGGGCAGCCTCGCCTTTAAGGACCTGGATGCTCGCAATGTCTTTTGGTTCAATGAGGCTGATATCTGAAACTTTGCTGTATTCCCCCTTGCGGTCAATATAATAGGCCGGTGATTTATCGGTGCCGGCGCCTGCCGACCGAATGCTGACCACTTCATTGGCTTCATACCGGAAGCCTGCGGGCCTGTCCTGTTGCTTCAATGATTGGAGCAGGGCAACCTGGTCGCTGTCAAGCACCTGGCGGATGGCTAGCAGGTTGTTCATTCGCAGTTTCTTTAACTCATTTTCCAGCCTGAGGACAATATCAATTTGTTCACTTATTCGACGGGTATCGGGTTTCTCTGCGGCCAACAAGACTCTAAGCTGTTCTGTGGCACGGTTTAAATCGTTTCTTTTTCCGGAAAATTCCGGCAGCCCCTCATTGTGAATGGCCTTTATTCGTCCTTCTTGTCTGGCATTTAACCCGATGGCCTCTTTTTGACTGATGACGAAATCTGCCGAAAACAGCAAACCGTGAAAAGGATCCTGGGCGAATGCCCATTGGCCCAGACAGTATACGGTAAAAAGAAGGATGGTTTTTTTCATCAATTGAATCTTTAATGTTCCTCCAGCAAAAATTGGGTTGCCGGTTCCCAGGCGTCCATAGAGGATTCCGCCGAAATTTCAAAATAGGTGGTGCTGTGATGGGTGTCTTCAAACAGATAGAATACGATCTGATCCCTCAGGAGGATCTCTTCATGGTTTTGATGATTGATCAGGAACAGTCCCAGGAGCAGGCTTGCCGCAAGGCCGCTGACCACCGTCCACAATACCATTGTGTTGGTTTTTTTCCGGACGGGAAATTCCGGGACATCCCTTTTGAGGTCGCGGGCTCTCATGGAGGCGAAAAAACCGGCAATCTCAAAATCGTTATTGGTATATTCTGTCTGCATGATGCTTCTGTTTTTCGATAAGCTCCCTGAGCTTTTTCTTGCCCCTGTCATAATGCGTGCTGACTGCTCCGGGGCTGATATTCAGAATCCTTGCGGTTTCTTCCAGGGTTCTGTCATGGTAAAAAACCAGCAGCAGCACCTCCCTTTGCCTGGCAGGGAGTTTTTTAAGAAGGCCTTCATGGAAACCGCCGGAGTCGCTGTCTTCATTGCCGTCCGGGAAATTGTTCAATTCTGAAAATTCCGCAAGGTCCACATGTTTTTGGCTTTTCCGTAATTGCTCCAGGGCCGTGATTCGGATGACAGAGAACAACCAGGTCTTATCGGTGGATTGTCCCGCAAAGCGGGCCTTCCCCTCCAGGATTTTCAGCAGCGCAATGTGCAGCACCTCCCTGGCCATTTCGCTGTCAAACCAACAGCATTGCCTTGCCCATAAATAAGACAATCTGTAATGCTGCTTCAGGAATACCTCCAAATCTTCCTTTGTCATCCTACCAGCTTAGTGTGAGAAACCCCATTCATTTATGACAAACCTGGGAGAAAGTTATGGATTGAAGCGAAGAGGTCTTCACCTTGTTGCAGGAGTTTTTCAGGTCAACCGGTATTTGTCTGCTGGTTTTCGTTACCACCGGGAGGCATCATCCTTTATGTTTTTCCTTAAGAAATTCGATGGTTGAATGCATCAGTTCTTTAAGCTTTATCTGATTGATGTCGGATAGCTTCTTAATGTAAATACAGGCTTTGCCCATTTTAAACTTTCCCAGCTCGCTCAGCAACTCCTCCTGTCCCTGGCATCCTGTGTACACGTAAAGTGAGATCGCCGCTTTTCGGGGTGAAAACCCTACAAGAAACCAGTCCCCTTCCTGGCGACTTCTTTCAGACTTATAGTGGTATTGCCCAAAACCGATGATGGAATCACCCCACATCTTTGGTTCAAAACCAGTTGCTTCCCGCATCAGTTTAAGTATGGCAAAGCTGTCCGTTCTCTTCTGTTCATTATCGGTATAAGCGTTGATAAACGCTTCGACATCTGAGTCATTTTGTTTTGTTTTTAGTGCGGTCATTTCAGTGGTATTAAATGATGAAATCAGTTATTGTCTCCGGGGAGGGTTCCGGTTCAGCAAAAGAAAACCACATTATTAAAATCCTCCCCAAAACGCGTTTAGAGCAAGAAGTAACAGCAAGCCCCCCAAAGTGTACCTGGTCATTCTCTCGGTTGATATTGACATTTTCATTTTGCCGCTGTTGTTATAAAGGTGCCGCCGTTCGAACCAGTTCTGGTGAGATCAATCAGGACCGAGCCGAAATTAATTCCTTTTTACCATGAAAGCAACAGATTGCCTGGGCATACCCGGGCATGCCAGGTGAACAGGGAGGTGGAACGCCCATGTCGGCCTGCGGTTTAATTTATCCGCTCAAACCATACATCCCTTGCCCTGCCCCCTGAAACCCGGAAGCCGGAGATACGGCCCCCGGGTCAAAAACTTCCCCCCGGGGCAAGTTGTACACTTCCTCGTTTCGGTGTGAGTGAACCACGCCCACCTTGCCGTTTGCCGGGTCCGGGAACACAAAACGGGCCTCGCCGTCCGCTGTGACAAACTCCCTGTCCGGTTCTTCCTGATCGGGCCCTCCCTCCAGGTACTCTGCCAGCAAGATATCCGCCCCACCGTGGCATAGCTGAGCACCCGCTTGCGGTAGTTCCCGTCGCGCCCGGCGTAAGAGCAGGCCCTGTTTTTTACGATCCGATCATGGTCGTCTTAGAACAGGGTGTTATGCATGCCCAGGGGTCATTCGCTCCCTATTTCCTCAACGACCTGCGGCGGCTGCCAGGTGTACCCAAGCTGCAGGTTCCAGGAGTTGACGTCCGTCAGGTTCCATACCTTGCTTATCCTGCCTTCCGAAACATGAAAAAAGGACAGGCCGTCTATCTGGATGATGTCGCCCGACGGGCCCCGGGTATGGATCATGAAGCGGCTGCCTCCTCCCAATTCAGGATTGTAGGCCATTTCCAGTAGTTCCACCTTGAATCCGGGATTGGCTTCGTGGATCTGGTTCACATAGGCCATGAAGGCCTCCTTGCCCTTGAAGGTGCTCGCCCGTGTGATTTCAACCAACTCAAAATCAGGCGTAAGGATGTCATCAAAGACATCAAAATTGAGGGTGTTCCACATTTCCACATACTGCATGCCAATCGCCTCATAATCCGTTTGCGGCTGTTCTGCCTGGCAGGCGAAAAAGAGTACAATGGCAGCCGGTATGACCAGCATACTGAAAAATGATTTTGTTTTCATAAGGCATTCCTCCTAGTTTTAAGTGAATCACTTGAATAAGTAGTTCTTAATCGGGTAAGGAAATGGTTTTTATTCCTTGTAAAAATTTGACTTCTTAACCGGACCCCGGGTTGTTCTTGATTACAACCTGAAGGTATAGGTGTATTTCAGCAGCACCGTCCTGCCGGCGGAGCGGGGGAGGCTGGGGTCGAGCCGGTTTATGTCCGTGTTCAGGCCTTCGTCGTAGACGATATACAGGTCGTTTCCCTCCCGGGGATTCAGCCTGAAACGCAGGTTGGCAACGACCCTGTCGATGGCGGTGTTGTATTGTATAAAGGCAGCCAGGGAGGTCTGGGTTGTCAGGGTCATGAGGCCCTTGAACCCGATGATGTGGTTGGTGAAACGCATGTCCCTGTCACCGAATTCCACAAAGTCCAGGTAATAGGTCAAACCAACATCATAGTCGGATCCGATCTTCAGTTTCGGGCCCGCGTAGAATGACATGCGCCATCCGTCAAAAAACCTGCCCGTGGTGGCCGAAAAGGAAGCCGAGAGGTCGCGGGCGACGGAGGTGGAGAACCCGGCCGTGGCATGGGCAAATGAGTAGGCTCCGGCGGGGACACTGGCCTGGTTGTTCCCGAGAATGAGCGTGTGCTGGAGGTTTTCCTGGTACCAGTTCACGGTGAAGCTGCCCCCATACAATGCCTTGGCATTGAAATGCCAGTCCACCGAGGCATTGGTCGTTTCATGAACGCCGGTTGTGGTATTCAGGAAATAATGCCCTGAAAAGCCCAACCTGTGGTACATCAGGAAGCTGTTTGCACCCGGCCACCAGCCATACATTACGGAGGCCGCCGGGCCGTGGAATTGTCTTTTCCTTTCAAATCCGATTCCGGGGTTGTAACCCTCCCCCGCCCAGTGATAGGTCACATCGTAGCCCAGGCCGACCAGGCTGCGGCGCTGCCATTGCAGCAGCAACCGCACCGGTGCCATGTCAAAGGGTCCGCCGCCACCCGCATCCTCAAAGCTTTGGGCCATCCGTACGGTGAAGTATTCATCCCCGCCTGCCCTGAACTGCCCGTCCAGTCCGTACGCCAGGTTCCATGAGCCGTCCGCTCCCAGCCGGCTGGTCACCATGGCGCCCGCATAGGAGTAGGGATTCAGCACATTTCTTTTCAGTCGGATGGCCCCGAAATTTTCCCCGGGATGCTCCCTGAAGGACGCTGTCTGCATGTTCAGCAACCCCACATCCCAGCGGTTGACGCGTCCCGTGATCCTGGTCCCCCCATAAATTCTGACGGCGTTGCCCTCATGCAGGCCTATCCGACGGGAATAAAATAAATTGCTGCCATCCAGGAATGGAAAATCGAACACATCGGCCTTTTCCATGAAGAACACCCTTTTTTCCGGGAAATAGAGGGAATAGCGGGTGAGGTTGATCTTCTGGTCGTCGGCCTCCACCTGGGCGAAATCCGTGTTCACGGTGACATCCAGGGTCAGGTTGTTCGTGAGGCTGTACTTCAGGTCGCCCCCGGCATCCAGCTTGGGCGTGGATTGCATGCCGTAGGCCGTTCCTGCAGTGTTCAGCTCATTCAGCTGGCTCAGGCCGGTAAGCAGGTAGGGGGTGATGTAGAGCGGCCGCCTTGGCTGGAGTCCCTCGAACGAAATCTCCTGTGAAAGAGAAGGCCTCCATTGCGCGGAACCCAGCCTCGGGGATACGGCCGGGAAGGTGGCCATCTCAGGCTTCGCGGGATTCCACCGCATGATGAGAATTCCCATGCTAGTCATGCCTTCCGTTGCCTGGAAACGCAGGCTGGAAAAGGGAATCCTGAACTCTGCCGACCATCCCTTTTCGGTGATGTGGGTCCGGACGTTCCAAAAGGTATTCCAGCTGCTGTTGAAATCGCTGTCCTCGTTCTCGCAATCGTTCTTGATGGTGGCATCGAGGCGCAGTCCGTGGGGATTTGTATAAAACACCACGGCATTCTCCCGGTCGTTGAAAGTGTCGAGAATGAAACCGAAGAAGCAGCTGGATCGTTCGCTGTAGTCCCTCTTCTTGCCGATCGCCCGCAGCTGCCGGATGTCTTTGTAATGCAAATCACAGGAGAGGTAGAAAAATTCGTCATCGTAGGCCGCCTTCACCATGGATGCCTCTGTGGGCTCTTTGCCCGGCACAGGCATGAGCATGACCATCGGAAAGGCGGGAACCATTTGCCAGGCTTCCTCGTCCGGGATCCCGTCAAATACGATGGGCTGTGAAAGCCTGGCAATGGGTATGGGTGCCGCCGGGACATCGTTCTCCTTCCCCTGTGCCATCAGCCAATTCATTGACAACGCAGCGTACAGGATAACGGTGGCCGGAACATATTTCATCTGAATCCTGAATCAAAATGAAAACAGGAGTCTCCCGGGTGGCGGTCCCGGAAAACAGCTTCGCCCCCTCGCCGGGGGAACGCCTGACCTTTGAAAGCGCCCGGCGCCGGGAGAAACCCAGCCAATAGTAACGACCGGCGCGAAGGCAGGCCCGGACCATTAATGCATCAAACCGTCAATAAACAGGAACTGGGGTTAAACAAACGTATGAAAAGTTACGACATTTTTGAATGCGGGGAGACATTGAACGAAATTTAATTTTCAGTCCCCCCCCTTGCTTGATCAAAGCCCGCCAGCGGGCAAATCCGTTTTTGTGCGCAACAATCCAGCCCAATGCTTGTGGGGCATGCCTTTAGCATTGGAGATCAGCAGGTTTTATATTTGGAAGGTTTGATTTAACAACTTATTAAATCATTATCTTTGAATTTATAGAGTTCAGACTCGGTTACCCCTTTGATTTCATCATTTTGCAATGTATTTTCATCGGGAAGATGGGACATCCCTGAATGGCATTTCTCGCTGTCTTTTGTGAGTGCGTTGCAGGGTAAATGATTTTGAAATTCCCCTATTCGGACAATGCAAAGAAGAAAACTGTTCTTCAATTACAAGCTGCTGGTCTGGATGCTGCTGATCATCGCCCTGATCATGGGGGGCGGCTACCTGGTCATTGCTTACGCCTATAATCTTCAAAAGAATACGGAACAACGTATAGATGCCGCCCAGCAAAAGGTGCATGTCGCGCGTGCGATGGAAATTGAGCTGGTACGGTTGCGCGGGTTTACCCTTACATACCTGGTTCACAAATCCCGGCAGTGGCAGGACTCGATCACCGCCCGGGAGATCCAGTTTATCATTTACCTTGAAAAAGCGAGGCTTAACGCGACTTCTCCGGAGGAGGTGGCCCTCATTCAGCAGATCTCGGGTTTGTTCTCCAATTACGAGAGAAGCATATACACCGCCACGGACCTTGTACGCGGACACCAGGTAAGCAGGGCCAACGCATTGATTATGTATGCAGGAAAGGATTTGCTGGATACCATACATGAAAAAAGCCGGCTGTTGATTGGGATGAACCGCCTGGAAGAGGACTCCTATGAATCAGATATTGTGCAGGCCAATACGATGATCATCAGGACAATGATATCGCTGGGGCTGGGAGGCATTCTGGGTGGTTTGCTGCTGGGCTGGATCATTTCACGCATGGTGCTTAATCCCATCAACCAGCTCATTTTACAGGTGCGGAGTGCATCAGGCGGGGCATTTCTCGAAAAGCTGGAAATACCTGAGCACGGAGACCTGGAGGAGCTCGGCGAACGGATAAAAGCGCTTATTGACCGGATCAACCTGGCCCGGGAGGCTCTTGATAAAACCAAACAACTCCTTCAATACTCCAATAAGTATGCTGCACTGGGCAAAGTGGCCCCTACTGTGGCACATGAAATCAGAAATCCCCTGGCCGCCATCAAAATGCTTGTTTATTCAATGAAGGAGGACCCGGGTTTTCCGGAACCATTCCGTCCTGATCTTGAGATTATCTCAAGCGAGATCAACAGGATGGATGATTTCATCAGAAACTTTCTCAAATTTGCCCGCCCTCCAGAGCCTGTATTTACCCTCCTGGATCCGGTGGTCGTTTTGCAGGAAGTGGTTAATCTGCTTAAACCCAGGTTCAAAAGCAGCATGATTCAATTGTTCGACAGTACCGCTGAAGCAAGGGCGATGGTACTGGCCGATTCCAGCCATATGAAACAGCTCTTTATGAACCTGCTCATCAATGCCATTGAAGCCATGCCGGATGGGGGCGATCTGGTGTTGTCCACGTCTTTTCAATATGCCCCGGATTCCGCAACAGGAGTATCCGACAAAAAATACCTTCAGATCCATGTGGCAGACACCGGACAGGGAATACCAGAAAAAATTATGGCCAGGCTGTTTGAACCCTTTATAAAAGGCAGCGATCATGGTGTGGGGATAGGTTTGTCCATTTCACAAAATATTGCCAATACCCACCATGGCTGGATAGAGGCCAAAAACAGGACAGATGCAAAAGGCGCTGTTTTTACCATAAATTTACCTGTTCCCAATCATTCATAAACTCCCTGTGAGATGCATAAAATTCTCATTGTTGATGATGAAAAGAGCGTAAGATATTCTTTCAGTAAAATTCTTAAAACCGGGAAGTACGAGCTTTTTGAAGCCGAAAATTATGATGCGGCAATGGAGGTATTCCATGCCGTTCAACCTGATCTGGCCATTGTGGATATTGAAATGCCCGGGAAAACGGGTTTGGAACTTCTGAAAACCTTTAAAAAAATTTCGCCACAGACGCCGGTCATTATTGTCACGGCTTTTGGATCGGGAGACAGGGTGATCAGGGCGATGAAATACGGTGCCTTTGAATACATTGAAAAGCCCTTCGATGTCCCCAACCTGATCAAACTGGTGGAGGAAGCGCTCCAGGCCATTGATTCCAGTATCGAAGAGAAGCCAATCTCCGCCAGGAAAAGGACGGATCTCCACAAGCAACCGCCCTCCGGTGAAGGAATTATAGGCGAAAGCCCGGCCATCAAGGATGTCTATAAACTCATCGGACGTGTGGCTGCAAGCGATGCCAGCATTTTGATTACAGGGGAGAGCGGTACCGGAAAAGAACTCGTTGCTCGGGCCATTCACCATTACAGCGACAGGGCTTCAAAACCCTTTGTTGCCATAAACTGTGCAGCAATTCCAGAGACGCTGCTGGAAAGTGAATTGTTCGGATACGATAAGGGGGCATTTACCGGTGCCCACAAAGACAAGCCCGGGAAATTTGAGGAAGCCAGCGGGGGCACGCTGTTTCTCGATGAAATCGGTGACATGGGTTTGCTGCTGCAGTCAAAACTGTTGCGCGTGCTGCAGGAGGGGAAAGTAGATCGGTTGGGAAGCAATAAAACCATCGGCGTGGATGTAAGGTTCATCGCAGCCACCAACAAAAGCCTGGAAAACCTCATTGCCCAAAAATCCTTTCGTGAAGACCTTTACTATCGCATCAGGGTGATCTCCATTGCTTTGCCTCCTTTGCGCATGCGTAAGAACGATATCCCGTTGCTTGTCAGTCACTTTCTGGATAAACATGCCCGCGAAATGCGGAATGAAACGCTATCCGTTCATCCTGATACCATGGAAAGATTGCTCAAGCATTCATGGCCGGGCAATATCAGGGAGCTGGAAAACACGATCAAAAGGGCAGTGGTTCTATCAAAAGGCAATGTGATCATGCCGGAGCAGATCATTGAAGACCATATAAATCCGGCTATTGTGGACCATCATGGTTCAGACAGGCTTGGCCATTACCTGAATGACGAAATTATGGGAAAGGAAGGTGAAATCTTCGAGCTTGTTTCCAAATCTCTGGAAAAAGACCTGATTCGCTGGGCCCTTGCCAGAACGGGAATGAACCAGGCAAAAGCAGCCAAATTACTGGGTATTTCCCGGGTGATGCTCCATGAGCGCATGGAAAGGTTTAGGCTGCTAAGCAAATAGGGGATGCGCTTGAATCGTGAAAGCCACGGGCTCTCATCCATTGCCGGTCTGCAAATTTTTTTTGCATACTGCAAATAAATTTTACAGGCAAACAAAATCCTTTGCTTTTTCTTTGTCGTCTGATAATCAGATTGTTGAAAGGATGAGGGCTGTTTTTCAGACCGGCACACTGAAAGGGGGCGGTTTTTCATATTGTGGTAAATAGCACTCTATCTGATTGTTAGAAGCAATGGCCCAACTATTGCAAGGCTGTTTGCATCACTGCACCTCTGTATTCCAACAGGGAAGCTGCAGCAAAATGAAACAATGAATCCTAAAAAAGAGAAACAATGAAAAAAATGTTTTCTGGCATAGCTGCCGCAGCTATGATGGTGGTATTGCTGGCTGGGTGCAGCCAGGTTCCTACAACGGAGACGGAAAAAGCAAACGCCTCCATGGAAGCCGCCAAAACCGTTGAAGCTGATCGCTATCTGTCAGCTGAATTTACTGCATTAACCGACTCCCTCACGGCTGTTATGGCTGCCATTGAGGCCGAAAAGGTGAAATCTTCCGGGTCACGCAATTACAAGCCATTTGCCGAAAAATTAACCTGGATTGCTGAAAATGCTGACAGCCTTGCAGTTCAAACCGAGACCGTCAAAGCTGAAATGCGCGTTGCAGTGGAAGAGCAAATGGCCGGGCTAACAGCAGTCATTGCCCAGAACAAGGACGTGATCAGCAAGATGGTGAAGACCCCCGCAAATGCCGCGCAGGTGGAGAATATGACGGATCAGGTAACGATGATCGAGGCCGCCATCACCGAAATCAACACCCTGGTTGCCAACGGCGATTATCTGACAGCCCATCAAAAGGTTGTTGCGGCACAGGAGATGTCCACAAATGCCTTTGCCGGGCTTGTGCCGGCTGTGCAATAATCTATCTGGATTTGTGCCGTTGCACCTACCTAAAAGCATGGGGCCGTCCCAACGCATCGCTGCGGGACGGCTTCCTGCTTTACCCACTTCCGAAAGGTGTATTTTTGAATCAGACAAATCTAGGTGCTGAAGACCTGGAATCAGAACCTGAGGAAATGACCGAAATGGAAGTGCCAGGCACATGAAAAACACCCCGACTGTCAGATCAAGTCTTGGCTAATACAAGTTATGGGACATTGTCACCGGCGCCTGAACACCGGAAACCTCATGGATGCAAGCAGCCTTTCCCCTGCATGCCTAGCCATTCTGAATATCCCCGGAGGCATTGGAAACAAAAGTATTATTGCTTTCCGTGAGCACGGCGTTCCCTCCCGCCGTCCTGATTCCGTAGGTCTGGCTGTGGGAAATGGTGCTGTTGGTTATGACAAGGCGGGAACCTCCGCTTGATCCGAACATATAAATATTGGCACCCCTTCCGCTTGTACTGCCCCCATATGAAACGATCGTGTGATTGAGTACATTTTGACTCGATGGGGAAGCAATTTCAATGCCCCTCCATCCTCCCGAAACCTCACTCAATCCGCTGAAAATAATCGGCTCAGCGGCCGTCCCTTCTGCAATGATCGCCCCGGAAACCGAAACACTCAGGCGTAAATTGGAATTGAACAGACAAACCACACCCGGTTCGAAGCTGACAGCGCCTTCAAGTTCCACGGAGCTTTGAAAATGATAAGGAATCCCCAAAGCCATTATGGTTCCGTTATCCATGATTCTGGTGGAAGTATTGCCCGCGCCGGCCACTTCGATGGCCTGAACCCCGTTATTTGAATAAACGCTCTGTCTGTCCAGCATAAATATTTGCTCCGCACCAATACGGATTGGAGCCAGGTCATTGTTTGAGAAATTATTGCCGGAAAAGGCTGATAATACGCCATCTCTTCCATCAACAAACAATGCATGTCCGGCGGTTTCTGAAATGGACGTATTCTGAATGCTGAGTCTTGCTGAAGCATTGCTTTGTACCCTTATGGCCGCCCTTCTTGCCCCGTTATCGGAACTTCCGGCATGTTGAATTTCCACATGGTTCAAAGAGTTGCTGATGTTGGCAGAGGCAATGCCAATACCACGCCAACTGCCCTTGGTCTTGTTCATGCCCCTTAAGATGATTTTATCGGAGGGGGTCCCCTCTGCCTTTAAATAGGCCGGGCTCCCGCTGATCGAAAACAAAGCGTCAGACCCGAATTCAATCACCACGCCCGGATCCAGGGTAAGCCCTTCGCGAACCGAGACCGATGAAGTGGCATAATAATCGGGAATACTTGGTTCCGCAAACAAATCCGGCAAAACGGTCGTTGCACTGATGGTATTGGGCAACAACCCCCCGATGGACAAACGGATGGCACCAGAGGCCTGGCCCCCCTTCCCGTCTTCAACGACAACCTCGACGCGATAGAATCCAGCGGTCGGTGTGGTAAATGTCGCATTTGTATTGCTGCTGTTTGATACCACCGGAGAAGATCCGTTTGGGGATTCGATGACTTGCCAGTTAAAGGTCAACGCATCACCATCAGGGTCTGCAGCGGTGGCAGACAGGTTGATTGTCTGACCAGTCATGCCAATGATGTCTTCACTGACTGTGATTTCCGGAGCCAGGTTGCTGTCTTCTTCATCTTTTTCACAAGCAGACACCAAAGTTGCCACGGTTAAAAGCAGCAAGAAATACGGAGGTTTTGGAATGCTTTTCATGCTTGATTTTATTTGGTATTGTCTAGAAAAAAGTAACATATGAAGATCATTATATTAAATGTAAGACAAAACACGCAAAAATGCAAACGAATTTTGGGGTTATTTTTAACGACCTCAGGCTTTGGTTAGGATTTGGCATGCAAATTCCGGGATGTTTGGCGCACCGCCGGAATCATTACCCGGAGTCAGGGGATTAATCCGTTTTTGTGCGCACCATTTTGCGCACCAAAAAAAAAGCCCCCGAATATCGGGGGCTTCGTGAGTTTGTGCGGTCCGGACGGGACTCGAACCCGCGACCCCATGCGTGACAGGCATGTATTCTAACCAACTGAACTACCGGACCGGATTTAAAGAGCTTGTCTGCTGCGTTGCTGTCGTCAAAAGCGTTGCAAAGATAGCACAGAAATTCTATTTTGCAAAAGTTTTCCCCCTTTTTGGAATTTTTTTGAGAAACCGTATCTTTCAGGAAAATTCGGCCCATGAAAAACAGGGGATTCGCTGCAAACGGCCGGGCGGCAGCAAGCCGCATCCTGTTGCTGTTTGTTTTGCTTGCCGGCTTATTCGCCTGCCGCCAGCAGGAAAACCACCATGATGAAAACGACCCGCCCATGACAACCGACTTTCTTGCGCTGGGAGACTCCTACACCATCGGGGAAGGGGTGGAGGAGGCGGACCGCTGGCCGGTGCTGCTGCAGGACTCCCTTGTCCGGCACGGGCTGGAACTGGGGCAACCTCAGATCATCGCCCGCACGGGCTGGACCACCGGTGAGCTGCTGGCCGCCATCCGGGAGGCCGGTCCGGAGGGTCCTTACGCCCTGGTGAGCCTGCTGATCGGGGTCAACAACCAGTACCGCGGACCGCTCCGGGGCTTTACCACGGAGGGCTACACCAGGGAGTTCAATGAACTGCTCGGGATCGCCATCGGGCTGGCCGGCGGAGACCCCCAAAGGGTGCTGGTGGTGTCCATCCCGGACTACAGCGTGACGCCCTTTGTGCCGGCGGACCAGAAGCAGCGCGTGGCCCGGGAGATCGACGACTACAACCGGATCAACCGGGAACTGAGCCAGCAGGCCGGTGCGCGCTACGCCGACATCACCCCCCTGTCCCGGCAGGCGGCCACCGATCCTTCCTTGCTGGCGGCCGACCAGCTGCATCCCTCCGGCAGGATGTACCGTCAGTGGCTGCAGCTCCTGGTCCCGGAGGCCCGCCGGGCGCTGGATACGGAGGAAGCGCGCTAACGAACCAATCGCCGAATGATGAGACGCAGAAACGCCTGGTTCCTGTTTATCCTGTTTGTCCTGCTGCTGGTGGGGCTTACCCTCTTTATCCGGCAGGTCCTCTTCCCGGCCCTGGGCGACCGCCTGCCCGGCCGCCGGCCACCCGCTGACAGCCTGCCGGCGCCCATCGACACGGTGCCGCCCCTGGAAAGCGTCTTCCAGGTGCATTTTATCGACGTCGGACAGGGCGATGCCATCCTGGTCCGCACCCCCCGCACATGGACCCTTGTCGACGGGGGCGAGCGCCCGGCACCCCTCCTGGATTACCTCGCCCGCCTGGCGGTCGACACCATCCACCTGATGGTGTCCACCCACCCGCATGCCGACCATATCGGGGGACTGCCCGCGGTGCTGCGCAGCCATCCCGTCCTGGAGGTGATCGATCCCGGGGTGGTGCATACCACGAGGCTGTTCACGCGCTACCTGGAGCTGATCGACAGCCTGGAGATCTTGTTTACCGTCGGACGGGCCGGCATGGAGCGGGACCTGGGCGGCGGGGCCCGGCTTCAGGTGCTCCACCCCGTGGAGCCGTCCGACCGCCACCTGAACGATGCGTCGGTGGTGACCCGCCTGGAGCTCGGGGCGGTGAGCGTGCTGCTGGCCGGCGACATGGAGCGCCGCAGCGAGACCGAGCTGATCGAGAGGCAAATCCCCGTCCGCAGCGACATCCTCAAGGTGGCCCACCACGGCAGCACCACCAGCTCCTCCGCGGCCTTCCTGGATGCCGTGCAGCCGGATGCCGCGGTGATCTTTTGCATGGAGGACAATTCCTACGGCTTCCCGCATGAGGAGACCCTGAGGAGGCTGCATGAAAGACGGGTAATGGTGTACCGCACCGACCTGAACGGGACCGTCGTGGTGCATTCCGACGGCATGGACTATTACGTGGAAACCGGCAGGGGGGAGGGCCAGCCGGGATCCGGCCCCCTGCCGCATCCCCATCCGACGATCGACATCAACCGCGCGGGCCTGCAGGAGCTGACGCGCATCATCCACGTGGGACCCGCCAGGGCGCAGCAGATCATCGAAGGCCGCCCCTTCGGCTCCCTCGATGAGCTCAGCCGCATCCCGGGCATCGACGCCAACAGGGTGGAGGACATCAGACAACAGAACCTGGCTTTTGTAACCAATCCAACCAACCCATGAAAGCTGTCATCGACCGTATCGAAAACCATGTGGCGGTGCTCCTTTTCGGAGAGGAGGAAGTGCCGGTGAACGTGCCCCTGCACCTGCTGCCAAGGCATGTGCACGAAGGCACCTGGCTGTCGGTCGGGTTCGAGATCGACTCGGCCACCACCACCGAACAGTTCCGGCGCAACAAGTCCCTGCTGGAACGCCTCAAGCGTAAAAACCCGGGCAGGACGGCGCCCCGGCAGACAGATCCCGCCCCGGGAGAGGGTCCCGATCCGGATGGTCCCGCCCCGGGACCGGGCCATTCCCCGGAAGATGCCACTTCGGAAGACCGGTCCCTGCCGCCGGAAGAGCCCGCCCCGGGGTCGACCCCCCCGCCCTGAAAATTAATTTAGAACGAATAAAAATTCGGAAACCTCCCCCAAAAGGGCGCTTCATTACTTTTGGGGCGCCTTTTTTTATGGTATTTTTACGCAACGGGTCGCTGTAGCCGGTCCTGAGGACCATGGAGCCGCCGGATTACCAGGCATGCCCAAATAGATATCAGCATGACCGGCCTGCAGTGGCCGGCCCGTGAACCAAACCAAAAACCCTGAAGATATGAAGCGCCTGAACCAATTCCTGAAAAATGCCCTGCGGCCCACCAGGCTGATCCTTGCCGCCGCCCTGTCCATGGCCGTGTTCATCATGTGCGGCCGGCAGATGGGCCCCGGGCACGAAGTGATCGACGGCCTGGCCGCCTTCGGACTGCAGGCGGAGCGGATCAGCGCGGAGGACTTTTTACTGGGCAAGGCGCCCGAAGGTTTCGAACAGCGCGCCGGGGCGCCCTACAAGCCGAGCTTTAACGAGGAGCCCAACATCCCGCCCCAGTGCTGGATCGAGACCTCTTACGGCACCCAGAACGCCTGCAAGTACTGCCATACCGACTACCTGACCCACGCCCGGCACGGCAATGCCTTCGACATCGGGGAGGACCAGATCCTGTTCAGCTTCCCCACGGAGAACCTGAACCACATCCTGTGGCGCAACATCATCCATCCCCAGGAGATCGAGGAGCGGCTCCGGGCCGAAGGCATCGCCATCCCGGAGCTGGATGATACGGACTATGTGCGGCAGGACAACTGGCGGCCGGCCTTCGCCCGCGCCCGCGGCAACGGCAATACCGACTGGATGAATTTCGACGACATCCTCAGCGACTGGGTGATGTTCCCTGCGCTGAACCCGGACCATCTCTTTCCCTACGATCCATCCGATCCCACCGGCAGCGGCATTCATGGCTTTGTCGATCCGGAAGGCTTCGTGCGCGACGAGCTGGAAGGCTATACCGGCTGGCGGGCCATCAATTTCTTTCCCTATGCCATTTTCACCCCGCTGACGGGCAGTGTCTCGGGCATCTACATCCGCCTCCCGGAGCCGTTCATGACCGAGGGCGAACAGTTCAGCCTGGAGGTGTACAAACAGAACCTGGCCCTGCTCGAGAGCAACATCAAGAACCGACGGCCGGAGCAGACGCATTACCTGGGAGATGCCTCGGGCATCCCGGTGAAGAAGGGTTTCTACCCGGTCGGCACCGAGTTCGCCCACCCCCTGCACTATGTCGACCTGGAGGCCGATGGCCGCATGGGGAGCCTGCTGCCGGGGCTGGCGGGCAGTGAGGGGAAGGACTATACCTTCCCGGGCACGCGCTCCAAGCGGGTGAAGGAGATCCGCTACATGTACAAGTGGCAGGAGGTGGACCTGGCCGACATCGCCATCGATGAGGACGAGGAGGAAGGGGAGGAGCCCGCCTACTACGTGGGCAGGGAAGGACAGGGCTGGGTCGACAACGATGCAGGCTGGATCCTGGCCGCCTACATCGAGGACCGCCACGGCAACCTGCGCCCGCAGACCACCGAGGAGCTGACCCAGTGCATCGGCTGCCACGGCAACGTGGGCAACACGGTCGATGCGGTCTGGTCCTTCCAGCGCAAGCTGCCCGGGGAGGCCGGCTGGCGTGAAATGGACTACGGCGCTTACAATGCTGCAAATCCCGGCCGCACCCGCCTGATGGACTATGTCCACGAGGACAGCGGCATGGGCGAGCTGGGCTATTTCTACCACACGGTGGTGGGGGCCGACCTCTACGGGGTGATGCCGGCCGAGATCCGCAGCGCGCTCAGCGCCTACATCGACAGGGAGCGTCTGGACGAACAGCTGGGGCTGATCTTTTCGGCCGACATCCTCTTCGACGACGAGCAGCTCAAGAACCTGGGCCGCAACGAGCGAAAGGCCATCCTGCTGGAGCGCCAAAGGGTGATGCGCCACTTTGCCGAAGCGGCGGCCTACCTGGATTACGACCGGGAGGAGGACGCCTGGTATGTCCGCGGGGAGGTGTTCTATCCGACCCTGGCCACCATGAAGGCCAACATCCAGGGCTACCGCAAGATCGTGCTCGACCAGAGCTTCAACCTGGGCAAGGACGTGTTCGGCAGCGAAGCCGAGCATGTGCCTTTTACTTTCCGGTCGGACGGGCAGGTGGTCAACCACCTGGGAGAGCCGATCCCCGTCGGACAGGTCATTACCAGCCGCCCCTGGGACGAGGAAGGGGTGGGGACCACCCCCACCGGGCTGGTGGCCGTGAATGAGGAAGGCGAGCCGGTCGATGCGGACGGGCTGCCGGTGGGAGAGGAGTACTACCGGGCCGTGGGCCATATCACAAAAGGTGGTACCTTTGACATGATGTACAACCCCATCCTCAGCGACCGGCCCTTCCGGCCCTCGCGCTAGGGAAGGGCCCAAAACCCGCCGGATGCCGTTGGTGTGTTCCTTTCGCAAGAAGGCCTTTGCCGTCCTGCTCACGGCCTGCCTTTTCTCCATGGCCCATGCACAAACCCCGGAGGGACACCTGCCGCCGGGGCTGGGAGGCACCTACCAGGGACCGGCCGTCATGGGCGCCCAGGTGCGCTACGCCTGGTCCTTCAGTCACTTTTTTCCGGCAGGAGACGCCCTCCCTTACCGGGCGGACTACCGGGAGGCCCTGGCGGAGGTGGTCTCGGCCGACCTCTTTCTGGAGCTCGAGCGGGGGCGCCTACGCCACCGGCTGGTGGCCGCCCTGTCGCTGCCGGCCTCCCTGCGCACCGATCCGGAGGCGCCGGTGACCAATCCCCTGCGGCAGGATGGCAGCAGCCGGCATTACATGGAGCTGTTTTACGGCTTCGGGGCGCCCCTGCTGCGAAGCCGGACTTTCAGCGCCTGGTACGGGCTGTCGGCCGCCCTGGCCTATGAAAGGCTGGTGCGGCGCCATGTGTCCGGCCTGCAGGAGCGGCAGTGGGATGCCGGCCTCGGACTGGGACCCTCCCTGGCCGCGGAGCTGCCGCTGACGCGCAGGCTGAGCCTGAGGGGGGAGGCCCACGCACTGGTGTTCCTGCCCTATGCTTCCTATGGCAAATGGGAGACCAACCGTCCGGCCGTGACCCAGGAGGGGGAGGGCCCCGGTGAGATGCCTTACCACCAGCTGACCCTCAACCCCAGGCTGGATGGGCGGATCAACATCCGGGCAGGCCGCCTGATGGGTGCAAGGCTGGGATACCGCTACACGGTCTTCAACGGCTACGGCAACCAGGTGATCGCCCTCCGGCAGGAAGAGGTCGTGGTCCGCAAATTGCACGGGGTCCACGAGGTATACCTCGGGATCCACTTCAACGCCCCGGGGCAGTGGCGCAAAAGAAAGCCGGTGCCCTCCTGCCCCCTGTCCCGTTAATGGGTTATCTTTGCCCCCGGAAACTCCCGGGCCGGCCGGGAACAAAACCTGGAGGCGGTGAACTATCTTCGTTTCTTTCTGTCCAACAAGCGGATCCTGTCGTTCGGGGTGTTGCTGGTGTTTTTCAGCAGCTTCGGGCAGACCTTCGTGGTCTCGCTCTACATCCCCTCCCTGATGGAGTCGTTCCAGATCAGCCGCAGCTTTTTCAGCAGCCTGTATGCCGGGGCGACCCTGTTGAGTGCCACCACCCTCATCGTGCTGGGCCGGCGCATCGACCACGTGCCCCTCAGGGGCTTCACCCTCTTCGTGGTGGCCGGCATCACCGCCGCCTGCCTTGTGGCGGCTTTCTCCTTCAACCTCCTGACCCTTTTTCTGGCGGTCTATATGCTCCGGCTCTTCGGACAGGGGCTGCTGAGCCACACGTCCATGACCACCATGGGCCGGTTCTTCAGCCGGGCCCGCGGCAAGGCCCTCAGCATCGCCTACCTGGGGTTTCCCCTGGGCGAGGGACTGATGCCGGTGGTGGTCATCAGCACGATTGCCGCGTTGGGGTGGCGGGAAACGTTTGGACTGAGCGCCCTGTTCATTCTGCTGGTGTTGCTGCCCCTGTCCATGATGCTGCTCCGCGGTGCCTCCCCCGCTTCCGTGGTGGAGGCGGGCACGGAGTCCCGGCAGGTGTCCGTGCCCGCCTCCCGGCCGGATAAGGACACCGTTCCCGGGGAGGAGCGGCTGTGGCGGCAGCGGGATATCCTGCGCAGCGGGGTCTTTTATTTGCTGGCACCCACGGTCTTTCTGGTGGGCTTTTTGCAGACGGCCCTGTTCTTTTTCCAGACGTTCATCGCCACCGAAAAGGGCTGGTCGCTCGAGTGGATGGCGGCGGGCATCACGGCCTACGCCCTCTCGGCTTCCCTGTGTTCGGTGTTTGCCGGGCCGCTCATCGACCGCTACAGCGGGCGCCGGCTGCTGCCCCTGGTGCTGCTGCCGCTGGGGGCAGGACTCATTGTGCTGAGCCTGTTCGATCCGCTGTGGGCCACCCCGCTGTTCTGGATGCTGGTCGGTATCACGGGCGGGTCCAGCTCCCCCATCACCTCGGCCATCTACGCCGAGACCTACGGCACCCGCAGCCTGGGCACGGTGCGGAGCCTGTTCACCTTCGTCATGGTGGTCAGCACGGCCGCTGCCCCGGTTGTTTACAGCTTTTTCCTGGAGAGGGGCTTAGGCTTTTCCCACATCCACTGGGGCGTGGTGGCCGTCATCGCGGCCAATGCCCTGGTGCTGGTCCTGCTGGGCCGCAGGCTGCAGCCGGTCAGGACGCCAAACGGCTGAGGCAAGGGCCGGCCGCCTGAAAAGGGATGGCCGGCCGGGACCCCTCGCCGGGTCAGTCGTTCACCTTCTCTTTCAGGGAGCGAAAGCCCTTGCCCAGGATTTCCGAGGCATCGATCACGGTGACAAAGGCGTCGGGATCGACCTGGTTGATGTGGTCCTGCAGCAGGGCCACTTCCCGCCGGGTCACGTTCACGAAGATGATCTTCTTCTCTTCCTGGTTGTACATGCCCTTTCCCGTCAGGTAGGTGCCGCCCCGGTTCAGGTCGACTAGGATCTTTTGGGCGATGTCCTCGTACTTCTCGGAAATGATGAACAGGGTCTTCTCGTAGGAGACGCCCTCCAGCACCCCGTCGATCACCTTGCCGGTGATGTAGATGACGATCCAGGAGTACAGCGGGATGGTCCAGTCGCCGAAGGCCGCCAGCCCGACCAGCACGATGACGCCGTCCACCACCATCAGGGTCTGACCCAGGGGCATGCGGGTGTACTTGGCCATGATCATGGCGATGATGGTGGAGCCGCCCGAGGTCGCGCGCGACTTGAAGATGAGGCCAAGGCCGAAGCCGACCAGCACCCCGCCGAAGATGGAGGACAGCAGGATGTCGTCCGGGACCAGGGGGACCTCCCCCCAGATCCAGGTGAGGCCATCGATGAACACCGAGGCCAGCACGAAGCCGACCACGGTCTTGACCCCAAAGCGGGGTCCCAGCACGCGGACGCCGATGATGGTCAGCGGGATGTTGAACGCCAGGCCGGTGAGACCGACCGGGATGCCGATCAGGTGGTGCAGCACGATCCCGATGCCATACACCCCCCCCGGCACGATGCGGTGGGGGGAGATGAAGAACACGAATCCGGCCGCCATGATCAGGGCCCCGAGGGTGATCAGGGAATAGGACTGAAACCACCTTCGGGAGAAAATTTTTTCTTTTGAAACGAAAGCCATATCAGGAAAATTTAAATTAACTTCGTGGGGTTTTGCGGCCGCAAAGATACACAGTTTTTTGGTGCAGTCGACCGTTCTCCCGCTTACAGAAAGTGAACGGGAGGAAGCCGCTTTTTAATAGAGGGAGGTATTGATGCAACATGATTCACGCACCATCCGCAGGGCCCTGGTTTCGGTCTATCACAAGGAGCCGGTCACGGAGCTGGTGCGTTGCCTTCACCGCCACGGGGCGGAGATCTATTCCACCGGGGGCACCCTGGCGCACATCCGCGCCCTGGGACTTCCCGCCAGAGCCGTGGAGGAGCTCACGGGCTACCCTTCCATCCTGGGCGGGCGGGTCAAGACCCTCCATCCGGCCGTGTTCGGGGGCATCCTGTCCCGCCGGGAACAGTCCGACGACAAGCAGGAACTGCTCCGTTACCGCATCCCGGAGTTCGACCTGGTGGCGGTGGACCTGTATCCCTTTGAAGAAACGCTGCAAAACGGGGCCGGGGAGGCTGAAGCCATCGAACAGATCGACATCGGCGGCATCTCCCTGATCCGCGCCGCCGCCAAAAATTTCCGGGACGTCCTGGTCGTGCCTTCCTCCCGGATGTTTCAGGAGGCCGTGCAACTGATCGATGCCGGGAACGGCAGGACGGCCCTGGCGGACCGCCGGCGTTTTGCCGCGGCCGCTTTCCGGGTGTCGTCCGGCTACGACAGGGCCATCGGGGGCTTCATGCTCGGGGCGGAAGCCGGGGAGTTCCACCGGCAGGCAGCTCCCATGATGTCTTTGCGCTACGGGGAGAACCCCCACCAGCAGGGCCGTTTCTACGGACCGCTCCAGGAGCTGTTCGAGCAGTTAAATGGCAAGGCCCTGTCTTACAATAACCTTCTGGACATCGACGCGGCCCTGCAGCTGGTGCGCGGACAGCAGCAAGCCTGCTTCGCCGTGATCAAGCACACCAACGTCTGCGGCATGGCCGTGCGCGACGACCTGCTGACGGCCTGGAAGGACGCCCTGGCGGGCGATCCGGTCTCGGCCTTCGGCGGCATCATCGTCACCAACCGCCCGGTCGGGGAGGAGGTGGCCCGGTCCCTGCACGAACTGTTCTTCGAGGTGCTCATTGCCCCCGGTTTCGAGGACCGGGCGCTGGAGGTCCTCCGGCAAAAGAAGAACCGCATCCTGCTGCGGCTCAAACCGGTCGACCTGCCGGCGGACACATTCCGCTCGGCCCTCAACGGGGTGCTGTGGCAGGAGGCCGACCTGGCCATGGCCGGGCCGGAACGGTGGACCCATCCGACGAAAAGGGAAGCGGGCCCGGAAGAGACGGCGGACCTGCTGTTTGCCAATCATGTGGTGAAGCACCTGAAATCCAACGCCATCGCCCTGGTCAAAAACCGCCAGCTGCTGGGGGCTGGCATGGGGCAGACCTCGCGGGTCGATGCGCTGCGCCAGGCCATCGGCAGGGCCCGCGCCAACGGCCACGATCTTAGGGGGAGTGTGATGGCCTCGGATGCTTTTTTCCCCTT
Organism: uncultured Bacteroidales bacterium; assembly: GCA_964477035.1. GTDB lineage: Bacteria > Bacteroidota > Bacteroidia > Bacteroidales > UBA7960 > SLSG01. The sequence goes on along the minus strand of CAYZCW010000011.1, from coordinate 7,092 downwards.
TCCCGACTGCGTGGAGATCGCCCACCAGGCCGGCATCACGGCGGTGATCCAGCCGGGCGGCTCGGTACGCGACGGGGAATCGGTCGCCTTTTGCGACCAGGCGGGCATGGCCATGGCCATGACCGGGCTGCGGCATTTTAAACATTAGATTGTCAACCGAAAATCAATACCTGTTATGGGCCTGTTTTCATTTCTGACCAAAGAGATAGCGATTGACCTGGGCACGGCCAATACCATCATCATCCATAACGACAAGGTGGTGGTGGAGGAGCCCTCCATCGTGGCCATCGACCGGGTCTCGGGGAAAATCATCGCCGTGGGCAAACAGGCCATGATGATGCACGGCAAGACCCATGAGAACATCCGCACCCTGCGCCCCCTGCGCGACGGGGTCATTGCCGACTTCCAGGCCGCGGAGGCCATGATCCGGGCCATGATCAAGATGACCGACACCAAGAAACCCCTGTTTCCCCCTTCCCTCAAGATGGTGATCTGCATCCCTTCGGGCATCACCGAGGTGGAAGAACGGGCCGTGCGCGACAGCTGTGAACAGGCCGGAGCCAAGGAGGTGCGCCTCATCCACGAGCCCATGGCGGCGGCCATCGGCATCGGCATCGACGTGCTGGAGCCGGTGGGCAACATCGTGATCGACGTGGGCGGGGGCACCAGCGAGATCGCCGTCATCGCCCTCGGGGGCATCGTCTGCAACAAGTCCATCCGCATCGCGGGCGACGATTTCACGGCAGATATCATGGAGTTTATGCGCAAGCAGCACAACATCCTGATCGGCGAACGCACCGCCGAAAAGATCAAGATCGAAGTCGGATCGGCCCTCTCCGAGCTGGAGAACCCCCCGCCCGACATCGCCGTTCACGGACGCGACATGATGACGGGCATCCCGCGTGAGATCAAGATCGGCTATTCCGAGGTGGCCCACGCCCTGGACAAGTCCATCAGCAAGATCGAGGCCGCCGTGATGAACACCCTGGAGATGACGCCTCCCGAGCTGGCGGCCGACATCTACCGAACCGGGATCTATATGGCCGGGGGCGGGTCCCTGCTGCGGGGATTTCCCAAGCGCATCGCGGTGAAGACCCGCCTGCCGGTGCACATCGCCGAGGATCCCCTGCGGGCGGTGGCACGCGGAACGGGCATCGCCCTGAAGAACTTTGACAAATTCCCGTTCCTGATCAAGTAGGGAACGAAGACGGTCCCACACGCAAGTCCCAGGCATGCGAAACCTGTTCAACTTCATAGCCAGGAACTATTTCTTTTTCGCTTTTTTGGCGCTGGAGGTGGTGGCCATCCTGCTCATCGCACAAAACCACCAGCACCAGCGAAGTTTCTTCCTGCATTCGGGCAATGCCGTTGCCGGATTCTTTTACCGGCGGGTTGACGCCGTCACCTCCTACCTGGACCTGCAGCAGGTGAATGAACAGCTGGCCCGGGAGAATGCCCTGCTGATGGAGCAGCTCCCACCGGCCTTTCTGGATCCCGGTCTGCAGGAGCCTGTGATACACCAGGACTCCCTCCAGGAGAGGCGCTACGCCTACCTGCCGGCCCGGGTCATCAACAACTCGGTGATCCGGCGCAGCAACTACCTGACGATCGACAAGGGCAGCCGCCACGGCATCGAACCCGACATGGGGGTGATCACCCCATACGGGGTGGTGGGCATCGTGAAAAACGTCTCGGAGCGCTTCGCCACGGTGATCTCCCTGCTGCACCATGAGAGCCGCATCAGCGTGCGGCTCAAGGAGCAGGAACACATCGGGTCGCTGATCTGGGAGGGAGGAGACTACCGCAGGGCCACCATGGAGTACATCCCTTCCCATGTGGCGCTGCAACGGGGGGACACGATCCTGACGAGCGGTTTCTCCCGCATTTTTCCAAAGGATGTGTTCATCGGCACCATCGCAGACTTCGAGATCCGCCGGGGGGAGAATTTTTTTACGGCAGGCGTCGACCTGGCGCTCGATTTCAACCGGCTCGGGCAGGTGCAGGTGGTGACCGACCTGATGGGGGCGGAACAGGATGCCCTGGAGGCCTTGAACGACAATTGATCCCGTCCGGCGGACGGCATACCAATCCGACGATAAAAACACGATGGAAGCCAGGGAAGTCCTTAGACACATGATCCGCTTCGTGCTGCTGGTGCTGGCACAGGTGGTGGTATTCAACCACATGAGGCTGGGCGGCTACATCAACCCCTATGTCTATGTGCTGTTCGTGCTGCTGCTGCCGATCGACGTGAACGGGTGGTTTCTGCTGCTTTCGGCTTTCGTCCTGGGGCTGACCGTGGATATGTTCATGGATTCGGCCGGCATGCATGCCGCGGCCACGGTATTCATGGCTTTCTGCCGCCCGGCCGTGATCCGGCTGATCTCGGTGAAGTCCGATTTCGAACCGGGGACCGTTCCCGGCATCGCCAGCCAGGGGCTGACCTGGGTGGTGACCTATGCCCTCCTGCTGATCCTGCTGCACCACATCCCGCTGTTCTTCCTGGAGGTGTTTCGCCTGAGTGGCTTCTGGAGCACCCTCTCCCGCATCCTGCTGAGCTCTCTGGCCAGCTTCGCTTTCGTGCTGCTGGGATTCTTTTTTATGGGGAAACCCGCCAGGGGCTGAGGCTGTGGCCCGGTGAGGTTAAAAAATCTTAAAAGCATTTCGGGGGCTAACAAATGGATTATCTTTGGTTTGCGAAAAAAAGATAAGATGCGGAATACCATACTCTGGCTGCTGTTGTCGGGTTCCATCGTGGCCTGCACCGGTCCAGGCGGGGCAGACAAAGATGAGTTCGTCCTGCGTGGCCGGCTCGACCACGGAGGGGACATCCCCATCCGGCTGGAGGAGCTGACCACCACCGACGTCATTCCCCTGGACAGCCTCCATACGGCTCCCGACGGGTCGTTTTCCTACCGCACGCGCATCGGGGAGGCCGGATTCTTTATTTTCCGGGTGGACCAGGACAATGCCATCACCCTGCTGATCGAGCCCGGGGAGGATCTTTTCCTCACGGGAGATGCCACCCGCCTGACCCCCACCGCGGAGGTCGCCGGTTCGCCGGGCTCGGCCCTGCTGGCTGAGTTGGGAAGGGAGCAGTGGCAAAGCTACCAGAAAGCGGATTCACTGCGGGATTTGTTGCGAGAGAAGCGCTATGAGCCAGACTACCAGCAGTTTCGCGATTCCATGATGGCGTCCTTCAGGGATGTCTTTCACGGGCAGCAGGCCTATGTGATGCGGTTCATCGAGGAGAACCCCACCTCCCTGGCTTCCATCATCGCCCTCTACCAGTATTTTGGGAGCCGCCTTCTTTTGAAGGAAAAGGATCATTTTGAGTACTTTGAGGGATTGAGTCAGAGCCTGTCCGAGGCCTATCCGACGAACAAGCACGTGGTGGACCTGCGCCGGCGGGTGAGCGAACACCGCCGCAAGGAAGCCCAGCGGCGCCTGGCGGAGGAAAGCCTGGCCATCGGGGCGGTGGCCCCCGATATCGTGTTGCCCGACCCCGAGGGCAACCAGGTACCCCTCTCCTCCCTGAAGGGGAAGGTGGTGCTGATCGACTTCTGGGCGGCCTGGTGTCCTCCCTGCCGGGAGTCAAACAAAATCCTCAGCAAGGCGTACGAACGCTACCGCGACCGTGGATTCGAGATTTATGGCGTCTCCCTCGACCGCACCCTCGACCAGTGGGTGCTGGGCATTGAGGAGGACGGCATCGATTGGGTGCAGGTCAGCGACCTGAGGTTCTGGAATTCCCCTGTGGTCAGCCTGTACAATGTGGAAAGCATTCCCCATGCGGTACTCATCGACCAGGACATGCGGATCGTGGCCCGGGGGCTGGAGGCGGCCGATCTGGAGACGGCCCTGTCAAGGCTGTTTTCTCAGGATCCTACCCGCTGATCACCAAAGCTTTTCTACGTCATAGGCCTCTTCCTCGATCCGTTCGAACCGGTCGGCCGGCAGGTTCCAGTCGAGGTCTTCGGCCTGGGCATTCAGCACGGCCAGCCGGCGGTTCTTCGCATCGAAGATCATGGTGCCTTCGAATCCGTAATCCGGCGGAAAGTAGACATGCAGGGTCACCATGGATTGGATGGGAGAGGTGTTCTGCAGCTTGTGGATGACGTTGAGCGGTTCATAGATGAGCTCGCCTTCCTTAAAGGTTTTCGTCGGATGGACAAATACCTTGCGTTTGTTCGGGGCGTGCCCGTAAAGGGTCTCTGAAAGGAAGCCCTCGATGGGGATGACAAAGCCCCAGAAGTTTTTGTGCTGGTGGATGGGGTAAAAAAACTGGGGTGGCCAGTTCATCAGGAACACCTGGACCGGGTCCTCCATGAAGGTGATGCGGTGGAACTTCGTCCGGTCGAGTTGTTTCATCTCCTCCTTCACGTTCAGGCGCTTCAGGTCGAGCGATTCCAGGGTCTGCCGGAGCAGGTTGGAATCGATCGGTTTGCCTTTGAGTGCCTCCAGTGCTTGTAATAATTTCTTCATCTCTTAACGTGGGTTATGGTTGTTGAATTGAGGGTTCCTCCCGGGGTTTGCCTGCCTGCAGCCCGCCGGCCTGTGATTGTCCGGTCCGGCATGTAAATATACAACATTTGCCGGTATATTCTGAGCCCTGCAGGACAATAGCATGTGGCGGCCAAAGAGAAATCCGCCCCGTGGCCCGACCGGGTTTCTCCCGGGGCCTGACCGCCCTTCCCTGCGCCGGCTGCTGCCGCTTTTTTTCTTTGGGGATGTTTGAAAAAACCCGTAGGTTTGTGATGCCCGGGGCCCTTCCGGCCCGTGACGTCACCCAACTGCCAAAATGAGCAGGATTTATTTCGTGTCCGACAGCCACCTGGGCGTTCCCGACCGGCCTCGCAGCCTGCAAAGGGAACGCCTGTTGGTGCAATGGCTGGAGCAGGTGGCACAGGATGCTTCCGGCATCTACCTGCTGGGCGACCTGTTCGATTTCTGGTTCGAATACCGCCATGTGGTGCCCAGGGGTTACGTTCGCCTGCTGGGCAAGCTGGCCGAACTGTCCGACCGCGGGGTGGCACTGCATTTTTTCACCGGCAACCATGATATGTGGTCGTTTGGCTACCTGGAGCAGGAAATCGGCTTGCGGCTTTACCGGCAGCCGGTGGAGCGGGAACTGAACGGCAAGCGGTTTTTGATCGGGCACGGAGACGGCCTGGGTCCGGGCGACCGGGGCTATAAGTTTTTAAAAAGGGTATTTTCCTGCAGGCTCTGTCAGCGCCTTTTTTCCTTCCTGCATCCCGGGTTCGGGGTGGGCCTGGCCCGCTGGCTTTCACGCAGGAGCCGCGCGGCGGGTGGCAGCGCAGATGAAAAGTACCTGGGCGATGACAGGGAATTCCTGGTGCAGTACTGCCGGGAAAGACTCCGGCAAAAACCCTTCGACTACTTTGTTTTCGGCCACCGCCACCTGCCCATCGACCTGGAAGTGGCCCCCGGAGTCCGCTATGTCAATACGGGCGACTGGGTGCAGCATTTCACCTATGCCGTTTTCGACGGGGAAACCTTGCAGTTGAAAACATTCTCCCCCTGAAAAAGCATTCCCGGGAGGCTTTCGCACTCCCGGGAACTGAAAACACCCTGTATGGTGGTTTGTTATTGGCTTGCCGTCTTCCCCCGGGTGTCGCCGGCGGTTGTCGTGGTCAGCCCGCGAGTTTGCGGCAGCCTTGCGGCAGGGGCGAGTCTGACAGGCCGGCTGTCCATCGCAGACGGCCAGGGGAGGGATGTGTGGCTTATCCGACCCTGGCGATCAGATCGACCACGCGGTTGGCATAACCGAACTCGTTGTCATACCAGGACAACACCTTCACGAAGTTGCCCTCCAGCACCTGTGTCATCAGGGAGTCGAAGACGGAGGAGTGGGTGTTGCCGATCACGTCGGTTGATACGATGGGCTCATCGCAGTATTCCAGGATGCCCTTCATGGGACCTTCGGCGGCTTCCTTGATGGCCAGGTTGATCTCTTCCCGGGTGGCGGAGCGTTCGAGCTCCACGGTCAGGTCGACGACGGAACCATCCGGGGTGGGAACGCGCATGGCGAATCCGTCCATCTTGCCCTTGAGTTCAGGGATGACCAGCCCGACGGCCTTGGCGGCGCCGGTGGTGGTGGGGATGATCGACATGGCAGCGGCACGGGCGCGGCGCAGGTCTTTGTGGGGGGCGTCCAGGATGATCTGGTCGTTCGTGTAGGAGTGGATGGTATTCATCAGCCCCCTTTTGATGCCGAACCGGTCGTTGAGGACCTTGGCCACGGGGGCCAGGCAGTTGGTGGTGCAGGAGGCATTGGAGAAGATCTGCTGATCGGGTTTGAGGTCGCCTTCGTTCACCCCCAGGACCACGGTGGCATCTACGTCGGCGGCCGTTTTGGAGGGAACGCAAAGGACCACCTTGCGGGCGCCTGCCTGCAGGTGCCTGCTGATTTTTTCGCGGTCGCGGAATACCCCGGTGGACTCCACCACCACGTCCACGCCCAGGTCTTTCCAGGGCAGGGATGCAGGGTCTTTCTCCGAGAAGACACGGATTTTCTTTCCGTTCACCAACAGGTTGTCCCCTTCTGCGGAAACCGTGCCCGGGAATTTCCCGTGTACGGAATCGTATTTGAGCAGGTGTGCCAGGGTGGCACTGTCGGTGAGGTCGTTGACGGCGATAATGTCGATGTTGTCTTTGGTCAGGGCGGCTTTTAGGGTGAGCCTTCCAATCCTGCCAAATCCATTGATGGCTACTTTAATCTTTGTCATGTTCTGTCGGTTTAAAAAATTGTATGTGATCTTCTGTACGGGCCGGAGCCGGTTTTGCCCCGCAGCCAGGGATACGCCCCGGCCGTCAGGCCCGGACAGGTATTCCCCGCAGGCAGGGATGCTTCAAAAACGGAGCGTAAAATTAATAAATTTTGGGGGCATTTGCAGGGGAAAATGGAATTAATCCACTTAAAAATACATAATTTTGCGGGGAACAGGCCTGGTTCCGGCCCGGTGGTGGTGGACCGTAAGGGCGGCTTCTTTAAAGGAAACACGATGGAGAACTTTCAGGAGATGCTGGACATTGTCTTTGCCGGAAACACCCTCAGGCAATACGGGATTT
>CAYZCW010000010.1:0-95618 GCA_964477035.1 uncultured Bacteroidales bacterium | reverse complement strand
AGGTGTCGGAGGTATCGTTGGCTTCTGGCAGGGGGTTCACGGTGAAGGTGATGGTGGCGGTGTTTTCGCAACCGGTGGCCGTTTCGTTGACCAGGACGTAGATGATGTCCCCGTCTGCCACGGTGTGGTCAGCGGGATCCGCTACCGGTATGGTCATGGCCATGTCGGTAAAGTAGCCGAAGGTGACAGTCCCGGAGTCGTTGATGTCGTCTTCATAGGCCGCAAGGTCCACGCCTGCGTAAGTGCCCGCTCCTTCGGTATCTTCACAGAAGGTGTCGGAGGTATCGTTGGCTTCTGGCAGGGGGTTCACGGTGAAGGTGATGGTGGCGGTGTTTTCGCAACCGGTGGCCGTTTCGTTGACCAGGACGTAGATGATGTCCCCATCTGCCACGGTGTGGTCAGCGGGATCCGCTACCGGTATGGTCATGGCCATGTCGGTAAAGTAGCCGAAGGTGACAGTCCCGGAGTCGTTGATGTCGTCTTCATAGGCCGCAAGGTCCACGCCTGCGTAAGTGCCCGCTCCTTCGGTATCTTCACAGAAGGTGTCGGAGGTATCGTTGGCTTCTGGCAGGGGGTTCACGGTGAAGGTGATGGTGGCGGTGTTTTCGCAACCGGTTTCAACGTTTGTCACAAGAACATAAATAACATCTCCATGAGAAACGTTGTGATTTTCCGGATCAGCAACCAATGAATTCAAGTTGGAATCTGAAAAATAATCAAAGCTGAATCCCGTATCATCCAGAATCTCGCTTTCATAATCTGTCAGATCTACCCCTGCAACGGTGTTGCTTGCTTCAGAATCTGCACAGAAAGTATCAGTGGTATTGCTGACATTAGGCAGCGGATTGATCGTCAGGGTGACACCGGTGCGGGTGGCGCTCACGCCGCCATAGACGGTATTCCTGGCTTCAGCCCAGTATGTGCCTGCCGCGCTGGGAGTATAGGTCAGGGTTCCGGAGGCAAGCAAGGTTCCCCCGCTGGAAGCATCGTACCAATCCACCGTGACATTGGGTTCGCTGACACTGACAGTCAGTGCGGGGATGGTTTCCCCATCGCAGATCTCCTGGTTTCCGCCACTGACCGGAGCGGTCGGGGGAGGAATGATCAGCACCTTGATCTTGACACATTGGTAGGTGCTGCCCGTTCCGATACATTCTTCGGCGGCGGCGGTCACATCACCACAAACATCGAAGTAAACATACCCGCTGGCCGGGATGGGTTCTCCGGCGGGCCAGCTCAGGGTGGGCGTCAGGGAGCCTGTTGCCGGGCTCAAATAATCAATATAATAGGCGGGCTGGCTAACCGGGGTGCCCTCAGGATATTCGGTTGCCAGGGAAAAAGATACGGTGCTCTCAATAAAACCAAAGGCTTCCAGGTCGGTAAAGCTTCCTGCCATAACCTCATCGTCATTGGCAGCCGGGGCGGCAGAACCGATAATATCTATGGTATACTGGTTGCCGCCCGGCTTGCACAGGGTCAGCACATAGGTTCCCGCCCCGCTGAGGCAGGCCACATCCGTCCTGGCAAAGGGCCCGTCGGAACAGGTGCCGTAGACAAAGTTCGGGTCATCCAGGTTGGTCAGCCACCACCCCAGGGCGCCCGTGGCGTTGGCCCTACTGATATTGATGGCGATGGACCCGGTCCCCGGGCCGATCTCCAGGACGATGGCGCTGCACCGGCCGCCCAGGGGCGAAGTGGCGCCACAGCAGTCCAGATCCCGGACGCCATCGGAAATGGAAATAAGGAAATCCGGCGTGCCGGACACATCGTAATACTGAAACTCATCCCTGTCGCACAAACCTTCAAGACTGGTGGGTGCTTCCAGGGCGCTGATGCCGGAAAGCCGCTCTGCATTGACGACGTTTTGCCATTGGGGATCCGATTCGGACAGGCTTTGTTCAAAAAGGGATCCGCCGGAAACCAGGCTGATGCGTCCCTGGCTGGACGCGTCCGGGGTCTGTGCAGACAAACCCAACGACCAGATCAGTAACAGGGCTGAGAACAGCAGGACCGGTTTCATGGTTAATGGCTGGAAACCATGAAAAACAAACAAGCCGGTGCGGCCGGATGATTGTTTTTTACATGTTGTTTGATGGAAAGAGTTGATGTTTTCCATAAGGCTATGGTTTAAATTCAATGGTTTTTCGTTCGTGGCCTGGTGGATGCAGGGCCTGGTTGCTTAATTCAAAGAGTGATTCCGGGATTCAAAAACACCTCCTGCCAGCCGGCCTGCATAAAATCTTATTTTTGATACAATTTTCTTGATACAAAATTGAGGATAAAACAAGCCCTGCGCAATTGTGTAAAATACCTAATGAGCAGGTTTTTTCACACGTAGAACCACTTAATATTCAAAAATTCAGTACGTACTTTTTCTTACAATTTATATATAGACTGAATAAAAACAAGTGGAATGATCCGTGCATGTAGCCTTTGTAAATAACACATAAACAGTGAAATAACCTCACAAAAGTTTTTGGGGGACGCCGCCAATTTTCTTTAGACAAGGCCCAAATGGCCAAATCGTCGTTTTTTTACAAAAAACTGTAACCTCGCGAAGAAAAATCCGTAATCGAGACGGCGGGAATCGACAAAAAGGCAGAAAACGAGGTTTCGACGGGGAAAAGCCGCTGTTTGCGGAGCTACAAAATAACCAAGCTACATATAATTAGGAAAAAATATATACAATATCTTTGTCTGTACGTGAAAATCCCGGGGTTCTGTGTAGTCCGCAAGGAAATCCCCTGTTTTCATGTACGTATGTTGCTTGTCTTATGTGGTACAATATTAGCATTTGCATGCCGGTGGAAAAACCCTGTCCTATGGGTGCAAGACCCTGTCAGCGGCGGGGATAGAACAAAAAAGCCGGTCATCGACCGGCTTTTTTTCGCACATCAGTTGATGTAAATGGGTCCGTCGGGCCCCAAAGGAATGCCGAGCCATACCCAGAGCATGAGGACCCCGATCCACACGATCGTGAGGAACACGGTATAGGGGATCATGGTGGAGATGATCGTGCCGATGCCGTATTTCTCATCGTATTTCTGGGCGAAGGTGACGATCAGGGCGAAGTAGCTCATCATGGGGGTGACCAGGTTGGTGAGGGAGTCCCCGATGCGGAAGGCGGCCTGGGTGAGGCCCGGGTGGTAGGCGTTGTCCAGGAGCATCAGCATGGGGATGAATACCGGGGCGATGATGGCCCACTTGGCGCTGGCGCTGCCCATGAACAGGTTGATGAAGGCCGACAGCAGCACGAAGGCAGCGATCAGCACCGGTCCGGTCAGGCCGATATCGCGCAGCCCGGCGGCTCCCTTGATGGCAATGATCAGTCCGAGGTTGGAGTGGTTGAAGAAGTACACAAACTGGGCCGCGAAGAACACCAGCACGATGTAGGAGCCCATCCCGCTCATGGACTTGATGATGTGCTTCATCACGTCCTTGTCGTTGCGGACGGTGCCCACGATCCACCCGTACACCAGGGCCGGGACGAAGAAGAACAGCAGGATGCCGATGATGATGCCGTCGAAGAAGGGGGAGTGCAACACGCTGCCGGTGGCCGGGTCGCGGAACAGCCCGTTGGCAGGGATGACCGTCAGGGCCAGCAGCCCGGCGAACAGCAGCACGGAGATCCCGGCCCAGCGCAGGCCCTTTTTCTCCCTGGGGGTCAGCTGCTCGATGGCAAAGCGCTCGGTTGTGCCCTCGTATTTGCCCAGGCGGGGTTCCACGATGCGGTCGGTGACCCAGGTTCCCACGAAAAGGACCACGAAACTGGAGGCGATCATGAAGTAGTAGTTGACGGCCGGGTTCACCACCATGTCAGGGTCGATCAGCTGGGCCGCCGAGGTGGATATCCCCGCCAGGATCGGATCGATGGAGCCGATGACGAAGTTGGCCCCGAAGCCGCCGCTCACGCCGCAGAATGCCGCCGCCAGTCCGGCCATGGGATGCCTGCCCAGGCCGTGAAAGATCATGGCCCCCAGGGGGATGAGGATCACATAGCCGGCCTCCACGGCCAGGCCGGAGATGATGCCGGCCAGGACCACGGCCACGGTGATCAGCCGGGGCGGGGCGCCCAGCACCAGGGAGCGGATCAGCACGGCAAACAGCCCGGTGCCTTCGGCCAGCCCGATGCCGACCATGACCACCAGCACGTAGCCAAGGGGCGGGAAGCGCAGGAAATTGTTCAGGATGTTGGTGTACATCCAGCGAATCCCGTCCCCGCTCAGCAGGTTATTCACCCCGACCACGCTGCCGTCGACCGGGTGGACGGCCGATACGTTCAGGTACCAGGAGATGGCGGAGATGAGGATGACGATGCCGGCCAGCATGGCAAAGATGGTGGCCGGATGGGGCAGCCTGTTGCCCACGGTCTCGATGACATCGAGCGAGCGGCTGAAGGCTTTTTTAGAGCCTTGCTTGAAGCGTTCTGTGAAACTGGGCATATGAATGCGGTGGTGTTATTATGGTGTCAATCTGTGGGTTTTTTAAGAATGGGATGCCGGACGGAAAGGGCAGGCAGAACTTACCACACGCCGTGATCCGGGTATTTGGGCGGCATCTCATCCCTGGGCCCGTCCAGCCTCAGGTAGTGATCGAACCACTCCATGGTCCGCACCAGGTAATCCAGTCGGTGCACATTGCGTCGGTTGCCGTGGCCTTCCCCCTTGTACCAGATCAGCCGCACAGGCGCGCTGCCATGCAGCTTCAGTTCGCGGTATAGCTCCAGACCCTGGGAGGGCGGGACCCTCGGGTCCTCGTAGCCGTGCAGGATCAGGGTGGGGGTCACGTTCTGGTCGGCGTACTTAACCGGGCTGCGGCTGTACACGTCCTCCCAGTCATCCCTGGTCCAATAGCCCCAATGCACGTAGTAGTCCTCCCAGGGAATGTCACCGGTGTTGCGCTTGGAGATCTGGTTGGTAATGCCCACGAAGACCACGGCCGCCGCGAAGCGGTCGGAATAGCGGGTGGCCGACCAGGCGGAGAAATAGCCGCCGTATGAGCCCCCGCCCATGCCCACGCGCTCACGGTCCACATAGCCGATGTCCACCAGGTGGTCGATGCCGTCGAGCACGTCCTCGTATTCCACCCCCAACAGGTCTCCGTAGCCCGCCATGGTGAAGTCGACGCCCCTGCCGGAGCTGGCCCGGTAGTTGGGCATGAAGACGAAGTAGCCGCGGGCGGCGGCCACCTGCCCCCAGGTGTTGTAGCCCGTGTTCCAGCCGTTCTTCACGGCGGCCTCGGGACCGCCGTGGATGTAGACGATCAGGGGATAAGACCTGCCCTCCTCATAATCGAGCGGGTACATCAGCACCCCTTCGATGTCCTGGCCGTCCCTGGCGTCGTATACCAGCTTGCGCTGCTGGCCGAGGCGGATGTCCGCCAGCCAGGGGTTATGGTCCGTATGCCGGACCAGGTCGCCCGTCTCCAGGTCGAAGGTGAACACTTCTCCCGGGTGCTCTGCCGTATTGCCGGAGAAGGCCACCCAGCTGCCGGCGAGGCTGAATCCGGAGAAGAAGATGGTGGCCGGATCGATCAGCACTTCCCGCTCCGGGAAGCCGTTGCCCTCCGGGGTGCCTCCCTGGGCAGGGCGGATGGATTGACGGCTCAGCACGATGTCGACGCCTTCCTCCGCGGCATACAATAAGGTGTGGTCATCCTGCCAGGCGAAGTCGATCACCGACAGCTCCATGCCTGCCACCAGGTTGGGCAATGCCCCGAAATCCTTATCGGTCGGCACATCCATCACGAACAGGCTGCCCACCACTGCGTCCTCCAGCTTGCTGGCCGAGCGGAAAGCCAGTTTGCTGCCGTCCGGGCTCCAGGCCATGTTGCCCAGCTTGCCGGGGTTTTCCATGATCAGGGTCGTTTCGCCCGTGTGCATGTCCACCAGGTGGATGCGTTTGAACATATAGCTGTCGTCGACCAGGTTGCGGGGCGCGATGGCGGCTGCCGCGTAATTCCCGTCGGGGCTCAGGACGAAGTCGTAGACCGTGACCCCGCGGGTGAGCTGCCGGGCTTCATGGGCCTGCAGGTCGTATCGGTACAGGTTCAGGTGGCGCCATTCTTCTTCGTACACTTCGATGTCGAAACCCTTCTGTCGCAACCGCGCCTGATCCGGGTCACCGGCCTCCGCAGAGACAATGGCCAGGGTGTGCTCGTCGATGAAGGCGTAGCTGCTTACCCCCCCGTCGTGCCGGGTCAGAGGGTAGGCCTCGCCTCCCCTCAGCCGCATGGCATATACCTGGGTGCCGGCCTGCTGCGGCAGGTTGGCGCGGAAGGTCACCGCATGCCCCGATGGCGTCCAGCCCAGTCCAAACACGGAGCGGGCCCCGGTCATGAAGGGGATGACCTCCCCGCTGCTGACCTCATAGACATACAATTCCCTGTAGTCCCCCCCGGCCTCATGGGTAAAGGGCCTGGGCACGTTCAGGGTGAAGGCGATGTATTCCTGGTCGGGGGATACGGCCACTTCGGCCACCGACCGCAGCTCGAACAGATTCCGGGGGGTCAGCACGTCGCCTGCCGCACCGGTCGCCGGCACCAGCAGGGCCAGCAGGGCAAGGAACAATACAGTCTTTCGCATGGGTTTTGGTTTTTTTTATTGTCGGATGGGTTTGTCGCCCACAAAAATGCATAAAAAAAACCATACCGCAAAGACCGGTGTGCCTGCCTAGAGCGGCCCGGCCCAGGTCCGGCAGTCCGGAAACAGGCTGGCGGGATCCCCTCCGGGCAGGTCGCGGAACAGCCCGAATACGGCCGGGCCGCTCCCGCTCATGGAGGCATACAGTGCGCCCTGCCGGTAGAGCGCCTCCCTGATCTGCAGTATCCTGGGGTGCTCCCGCATGGCCACCTCCTCAAAATCGTTGACCAGCCTGCCCGGCCAGGAACCGATCGCCCCTGCGAGTATGTCCTCCAGGGGTTCGGCCGGCGGGCGCGGATTCAGCCCCTCATAGGCCCGGGCCGTGGAGATGTGGATGGGGGGACAGGCGATCAGCACAGACAGCCCTTTCAATGCGGGCACTTCAATCGGCTGCAGCAGCTCGCCCCGTCCCCGCGCCAGAGCCGGGCGCCCGGTGACGAAAAACGGGCAGTCGCTGCCCAGCCGGGCGGCCATCTCCTTGAGTTCACTGACCGAAAACTTCAGATCCATAAGATCGTTCAGCAACACCAGGGTGCGGGCGGCATCGGCGCTGCCGCCGCCCAGCCCGGCCCCCGTGGGGATCTGCTTGTGCAGGAAGATATGAACCGGAGGCAGGGAGGGCCGGTGCGCGCGGACCAGCTCCACGGCCTGCAGACAGAGGTTGGGCCGGCCGTCATCCGGGATGGGCAGGCCGCTCATGGTCAAGTGGCCTGTGCCGGCAGGGACCGCCTCCAGAAGGTCACACCATCCGACGGGAATCATGACGGTCTCGATCTCGTGAAAGCCGTCGGCCCGCTTGCAAATCACATGCAGTCCGAGGTTGATTTTGGCGTGGGGGAATGCGATCATGGCCTAAAGATCCTCCCATTCGATGACCATCTTGCCTTCTTCCTGCTTGCGGATGCGCTCCATTTCCCGGCGCCTCGGGTTGGCCGGCTCCCCCGTGGTGTCGCGTCCCGGGCGCTGGAAGATGCCGAACTCCCGGCGGAACACATCCAGCAGGTTCTGCCCCTCCTGCCGCAGGTCGTCCCGGATCTTTTCCCTGACCCCCTGGTGGTCGTAACGGAACACCGGATCGCTCAGTGGCCCCGTCACGCGAAGGAAGAGGGTCGTCCGCCCCAGGCCGTCGTCGATGATGTCCCCGTACTGTTCCTGGGGGTTGCGCCTTTCCCTGTTTTTCCTGGCCAGCAGCTCCGCGAGCAGGATCTGCAGCCGGTAGTCGATGTCGTTCCCGAAGCTGTGCTCGCCCGACAGCTGCAGGTTCAGGGCGCTGGATCGGATCTCCATCTCGGGAATGTATATCATGCGGTTGCGGATGGCGATCTGGTTTTCCAGGGTGGAGAAGGTCACGCGGCCCAGGTCGTCCACCCTGAGGAAGCGCGACAGGGCGATCATGGGCTCGTAGTCCACCAGCACCCCGTCCTCGATCCGGATGCGTGCCTGGGTGGTGAGGCTGCCCCAGTCGATGTCCAGGGCGGGGGACCAGAGGGAGGAGAACTGCACATCGGCCGTCATTACCCCGAAGATGTTCTCGTCCAGGATGCCTGTCTGCCCGAAGTTGCCCATCTGATAGAACAATTGGTGGACGTCCACCCGGCTCAGGTGGGCGTCGGCCCCGATGACCAGCCGGTCGGTCCGGGTGCCGTCGATGAAGGCCTTGGCCTGCACGGTGCCGTTCATGGACTGGAACCGCACGTCTTCGGCGTAGAAGCGCTGGTTCTGCAGGCTCGCGGTGCCGGAGATGCCGGAGGCCTCGAACTTGCGGAAGCGAAGGGAGCCCACCCGGGCGTCGAGCTCGAAGCCCAGCCGGTCTGACAGCCTCAGCCGGTAGGTGGTGTCGGCCTCACTGACTTCTGCCTGCAGCAGCTCGTCGAAATCCAGGCGGTCGGCATGCAGGGTGGCGATCATCCCCAGGGTTTCATCCGGCAGGAACATATAAGGCAACACGTTTCGGAAGTAGCCGCTGACGGTGAAGTCGCTGACGCCGGCCCGGCCGGAGAAGGACTCGATCATCAGGTCGTTGTTTCTAAACTGCAGGTTCCCGTTGAAAGCATGATAGGACAACAGGTTGTCCCGCAGCCGGAACCCCAGCTCCCGGGCGGTGATGCTCCCCGTGGCCCGGGCCTTGACCAGGTCCTGCCCGGTGAAGCGGTCGCGGTGGCTCATGCCGCCCTGGAAGCTGACATCCGCCAGGATCCTTCCCGTGGCCTCCCTGACGGCGTCCAGGCGCAGCAGCTGCACCAGCTCGCGGGCATTCATGTCGGCATAAAGCTGCAGGTCGATATAGGGTGTTTTCAGGTTGCGTATGCCCCCGCTGCCACGAAGGACCCCGTCGGTCACGGTTGCCTGCAGTCCGCTGAGATGTATGCTCGTGGTCTCGGCCCGGCGTGCCTCCCCGTTGTCGAAGCGCCCGGAAAAGTTCAGGTCCTTGAGCTGCAGACCGGAGGCGGGGTGGCTGAGTTCGGCCCCGCTCACTTCGAAGGTGGCGTCCATTCGCGGGACCCGCGACTGGGTCCACAGGCCCTGCAAGGTGCCGGAGAAGCCCAGGTCGCCCTTGCCCCGGTAGCCGTCCAGGTAACGGCCCCAGTTCGCGGGCAGGCCCTCCAGCAGGTGCTGCATGGAAAGCCTGGTGCCGTTCACGCTGGCGTCGAACAGCAGCCCTTCTTCCGTCTGGCGGATGCTGCCGGCGAGTCCGAACTCCTGGCGGCTGACGGCAAGCCGGCCCTTTGTAAAGTGAAATTCTGAGTGGTCCCTGACCTCCAGGGCCAGGTCCAGTCCGACGGGCCGGTCCCTGAGCAGCGAAAGCCCATCCACCACCAGGCTCCTGGCGTGCAGGTCCCCTGTGGCCGTCAGCGTATACAGCTGCTGGCTGAACCGCCCCCCGAGCAAAGCCTGGGCGACGGCCAGGTCGGCCTCCAATCCGCTTGTGGCATCCCGGAACAGCAGGTCCATGTCACGCACCACGACCCGCTGCAGTTCCAGCTGCAAGCCCTCGACTTCCGCCCGGTCGCCGCGCCGCGCAAACAGGTCGAAATTGGTGCTGCCGTCTTCAAGTATCGTCGGATGGGCATGGCCCCTCTCGATGGTGATCTGCCGGATGGTATGGTTGCGCCGCAGCAGGTCCATAATCCGGAACTGTACCAGCACCCGGCGGGCCTGCAGCAGGTTGTCGGATGTGGGTCCGGTGCCGCTTCCCGGGATAGTGACATCATGGAACGAAAGGGATGCCAGGGGAAAGCTGCGCACCAGCCCGAGTCGGACCTCCCCGACCTGGATCTCGGTGGTCAGCTGCTGGTTGAGGGCATCGATGAAGAGGGTTTTGATCCGTTCCTGGTAGATGAAGCCCAGAGCGGTTAAAAGCAACAGGAGTGCCAGGAGGAATACCCCTCCCGACAGGGCTGCCAGTCTGATGAACTGTATGGCGAGCCGTTTTTGCTGCGTGACCCTTTTACCCATACATCATTAACGGAAAAAAACTTACAGCATTTTAAGGAAGCTGATTTCTTTTTCGGTCAGGTGGCGCCACTTGCCGCGGGGCAGGTCCTTCTTGGTCAGCCCGGCAAAAGACACCCGGTCCAGCTTGACCACCTGATAGCCCAGCTGCTCGAAGATGCGCCGCACCACCCGGTTCTGTCCCGAATGCAGTTCGATACCCACCTCGTTTTTCTGCCCCTCGGGCCCGGCCCAGGCCACCTGGTCCGGCACAACCACCGTGTCGTCGAGGCGGACACCTTCGGCGATTTTCTCCAGGTCGCTGCGGGTCACTTTCTTGTCGAGCTGCACGTGGTAGAGCTTCTTGACCCCGTGCTTCGGGTGGGTCAGCCGCTTGGTCATCTCCCCATCGTTGGTCAGCAAGAGCAGCCCGGTGGTGTTGCGGTCGAGCCTGCCCACGGGGTAGATGCGTTCCCGGCAGGCGTTTTGAACAAGCTCCAGCACTGTTTTTCTTTCCTGGGGATCGTCGGATGTGGTGATATAATCCTTGGGTTTGTTCAGAAGCACATAGACCTTCTTCTCGTTCACCAGCCGCTGCTTTCCGTACAGCACGGTATCGCCGGGATGGATCTTGGTGCCCAGCTCGGTGATGACCTTGCCGTTCACGGTGATGGCCCCGGCGGTGATCAGCACATCGGCCTCACGCCGGGAACAGACCCCGGCATTGGCGATGTAGCGGTTAAGCCGGATGGTGTCGTCCACCGGCCCAGGTCTGCCTTTGCCTGCTGCCGGCCGCCCTTTGGCCGGGAACGGCCTTCCCTTGCCTGCTGGGGGCCGCCTGGCCCCCGCTGCCGGCCGTCCTTCTGATGCCGCCGCGGGCCGTCCCCTGCCTGCAGCCGGCCTGCCCGGGGCTGCCGCGGGCCTGCCTTTGCCCGCCGCCGGTCGTCCGGTGCCGCCGGCCGTTCCCGTGCGCCCGGTGGAAGGCCCTGTCGCGCCGGAGGGCGTGCGCCTTCCCGGGGCAGCGGCCGGCCGCTGCCTTGTCTTGTCCGGCCCGGCGGATTCGCGTCCCTGCGGACCTGCCTTGCGGACCGGGGCCTGCCGGCCCTTGCGTGCGCCTTCACCGGCAGGGCGCTTATTGCCTTTGGATTGCTTCATCATGGGTTTGGGGGTTGGTTGGGGGTTGGTGATCAGAAAAGTTTCAGCGCCGGATCTTCCCAGGGGGCGATCAGCCCTTCATGGTCCACCCCGGTCCGGTTCACGGAAGGGGAGACAGTGTAAGCTTGCATGGCACCGGCAGGATAAGGTTGCAGCAAGGACTCCAGGGAATCCTCCCAAGCTGCTGCCGACAGCCAGGCGTCCTCTGCTTCTGGCAGCAGGATCACCGGCATGCGGTCGTGGACCGGTCGGACCAGCTCATTGGCCGCCGTGGTGAGGATGGTGAATGCCACCATGCCGTTCCCGCTCCCGTCGGTGGTCAGTTGGTACAGCCCGGCAAAGGCGAAAAGCTCGTCCCCTGCCAGACGGAAGCGCAGCGGCTGCCGTTTGCTGCCTTGTTTGTCCCATTCATAGAATCCATCGGCCGGCACCAGGCAGCGGCCCTGCTCCAGCAGGGGTCGGAACAATTTTTTTTGCTGCAGGGTTTCGGTCCGGGCATTGATGACCAGCTGCTGACTCTCTTTTTTCCATGGGGCCGGCAGACCCCAGCGGGCGAGCGACAGCCTGCCCGGATCCCGGGAGGTGATGACCGGCAGGACCTGGGAAGGTGCGGCATTGTAGGTGGTCACCCGGCTGTCTTCGGGAATCACGATGTGAAACCGTGCTGCCACTTCTGCCGACTTTTTTGCCAGGGTGAATCTTCCGCACATGGTGCTATGGGTTGGTACAAAAAAGGGCGCATCAGGCGCCCGGTTATGTTTTCTGGTAGATGCGGGCTTATTCCGCGCTGCCACCGAGTTTTTCAAAGGCTGCGTTGACCTTCTCCAGCAATTCGTCGTACAGGCTGCGGTAGTAGGCCCGCAACTTCCCGTCCTTGGTCTCCGGGCTGTTCACTTTCTTGAGCATTTGTTCACGGAACCCGATCATTTCGTTGATCATCCCATCCAGCTCCTCTTGCTTGTCTTTTCCCTGGGTATATTGGTGCAACAAACAGGTCCCGATCACCTCGTCGACCAGGTAGTTGATGTCTTTTTTGAGATCTTTCTTGCTAGGCATATGCGTCGTGTTTAATTAAAATCCACCAGTTCCACATCGAATATGAGGATCGAATTGGGCGGGATCCCAAACGTCCCGTAGGTTCCGTAGGCCAGGCCCGATGGGATGAGCAGCATGCCTTTCCCGCCTTTCTGGAACAGGGGAATCCCGATGCGCCATCCGAGGATGTTCCCGCTGATGAACCCTGTGTAGTTGTACCGCTCATCGAACACTTTGCCGTCCAGAAAATACCCGACATAATGGATGTTTACCCAGGAGTTCTCGGTCGGGTACCCCCCGCTGCCCTCCCGGATGACGACATAAAATATCCCGGACTCGTGCTCCCGGGCCTCCAGTTCGTTTTCCTGGATGTACTCCAGGATCTTCTCCCTGTCCTTTTCGGCGATACGCTCGGGATCGTCCTTTCCGCAGCCGGAAAGACTGGTCAACCCCAGCAGGAGCAGCATCCCAAACCATTTTGTCGCCTTTTGAACCATGAACCCTCTCTTTTAATAATCCGGGTGCAAAGTTACAAAAAATGCGTCATGGTTCAGTCAACATTATCGTGCAAAAACGAATTATTCGATTTGATCTGCACCTTATTGTCATCTCCTTCGTTCAGGGTGTAGCGCGAAACCTGGGATTCGTGGCTGGCCGGCACCTTGTTCAGGGAGACATTGCGCCGGACAAAGGCCGGTTGTTTTTCCAGGTCGTGCAGGCCCTCGGGGGTTTTGAGCTTCACGCTGAGGTCGCGCAACCGCTGTTCCCGTTCCCGGATTTTCTGCTGAAGCGCCTCTTCGGAAACCGGATCGGGAACCGGTCCGTCCCCGGCTTCCCCCGCCTCATTCACCCCGGCTTGCTGTTTGCTTGCTCTGATGGGCTGGTTTACCGGAAAATCGAATATGTTTTCCCCTGTCCGCCGGAAATCTCCCTGCCCGGCAGGTTTCTTGTCCGGGGCGGTGGTTTTGACGGTGAAGGTCATGCCGTCGACTTCATTGTGCACCACTTCTTCCTTGCGCCGTTCTTCCCGGGGCACGGTCTGGGTCAGTGTATGGGTTTTCCGGCTGACCTGCGGCTTTTCCATATCGAGACCCAGGGGCGCCCCTTCCCCGAAGCCGGTGGCCACCAGGGTGATGTTGATCTTGCTGCCCAGGCCCTCATCATGACCCAGCCCCCAGATGATCTCGGCGGTGGATCCTGCTTCCTGCTGGATGTAATCGGTGATTTCGGTGATCTCGTCCATGAGGATCTCTTCGGTGCCGCTGGTGATGTTGAGCAGGATGTTCCGGGCCCCGCGGATGTGGTTGTCGTTCAGCAGGGGGGAGGCAAGGGCTGTCTCCACTGCCTGGATGGCCCGGTTTTCGCCCTCTGACTGGCCGCTGCCCATGATGGCGACCCCGCTGTCTGACATGACGGTTTTAACATCGGCGAAGTCCACATTGATGTTGCCCGTAAGGGTGATGATCTCTGCAATGCCTTTGGCCGCTGTGGTCAGCACATTGTCTGCCCTGCCGAATGCCTCGCTGACAGACAGGTTGCCGTAAAGTTCCCTGAGGCGGTCGTTGCAGATCAGCAACAGGGTGTCCACGTGTTCCTTCAGGTTGTTGATCCCTTCTTCTGCCTGCTGACGCCGCTTGCGGCCCTCGAAGGCAAACGGGATGGTCACGATGGCCACCGTGAGGATGCCGAGTTCCTTGGACGCCTTGGCAATGACCGGGGCGGCTCCTGTTCCGGTGCCTCCCCCCATGCCGGCGGTGATGAACAGCATCTTGGTATGCTTTTCCAGGATCTCCTTGATGCGGTCAATGTCCTCGATGGCCGCATTGCGGCCCACTTCCGGAATGCTTCCGGCCCCCCTTCCTTCTGTGAGTCCGGCGCCCAGCTGCATTTTGTTGGGAACGGGACTCATTTCGAGGGCCTGGCTGTCGGTATTGCAGACGATGAAATCGACCCCTTCGATTCCCTGCCTGAACATGTGGTTGACGGCATTGCTGCCGCCCCCGCCAACGCCCAGCACTTTGATAATGGAACTTTGATTTTTCGGAAGATCGAATTTAATCATGTCGGTTGTCATGGTTTTTCGGGTTGTGAAGGTACTTAAATGCTTTCTTTTTTGGTTTTTCGGTTCCGGCTTTATTTTTCAACAGCTGCTTGTTAATAAATCGTCAACTGTCGCCGTCCTTTTCAAAAAATTCTATCCCCCGCGTGATGATTTTTTCGAAAAAGCTGCCCTTGGTCCGGGGAGCTTCCGCCTTGCCCCTGGATCCCTGCCTGCGGAGGTATTCAGCTTTCTGAAATCCCTTGATCACCAGGCCGACCCCGGTCGCATGCATGGGGCTGCCCACTTCTCCCGTGGGTGACTTGGCCAGGTGTTCGTTGGGGTAGCCGATGCGGGAATCCATGCCCGTGATAAAGGAGGTCAGCTGGGCCGCATGCTTTAGCTGGCTGCCGCCCCCGGTGAGTACGATGCCGGCGATCAGCTTTTTCTCGAACCCGGAGGTTTTGATCTCGTAATAAACATGCTCGATAATCTCCTCCATGCGTGCCTGGATGATGTGGGCCAGGTTCCTGAGGGAGATCTCCTTGGGGTCCCTGCCCTTCAGGCCCGGGATGGACACGATTTCCTCGTCCTTGTTCTCGCTGGCCAGGGCTGAGCCAAAGCTCTTCTTGAGGGCCTCCGCCTGGGTGCGAATGATGGAGCAGCCTTCCTTGATGTCGTCGGTGATCACATTCCCTCCCAGGGGAATGACGGCTGTATGCCGGATGATGTCGTCCTGGAAAATGGCCAGATCGGTGGTGCCGCCCCCGATGTCCACCAACACCACCCCGGCTTCTTTTTCTTCCGGGCTGAGGACGGCCTCGGCCGAAGCCAGCGGCTCCAGGATGAGGTCCGTGATCATCAGCCCTGCCTTGCTGACGCATTTTTCAATGTTTTTGGCGGCGGCCACCTTGCCGGTAATGATGTGAAAGTTGGCTTCGAGGCAGTTGCCCGACATGCCGATGGGGTGCCGTATGCCCTGCTGTCCGTCTATGATGTATTCCTGCGGAATTACATGGATGATCTCTTCCCCGGGCGGGAGCGCGAGCTTGTGCATGTTCTCCACCAGGTTCTGGGTGTCATTTTCGGAGATTTCCTCCTCCAGGCTGTTGCGCATGATGTTGCCGCGGTGCTGCAGGCTGCGGATGTGCTGCCCGGCAATGCCCACGTTCACCACCTTGATCTCGACCCCGGAGCTTTGGCTTGCCTCCTCCACAGCCCGGGAGATGGAGTCGACGGTGTGTTGGATGTTTTCGACCACCCCGCGGTTCACCCCCAGGGAGTCGGCCCGTCCCATGCCAAGGATCTCTACCTTGTCGTATTCATTTTTTCTGCCCACGATGCAGGCTATCTTGGTGGACCCGATATCCAGTCCGACGATGATTTCATTGGTTTTCATAGCAACAATTCTTTATTTGGAACAAACCACTTGCTTGGCGTATTTCACATTGACCCGGCGGTAATAGCCCCAACCCACACGGGAGAGGCCATTCCGGTAAAAAAACAGCAATTTTTCAAACTTCTCCTCCATGTCCTCGGTACTCCCGAACTCTATTGTATGCGCCCCGTTTTTGGGAATGAGCTCAAATTCTCCCGCCGGGGTGACATAGACCTGATCGATGAAGGCGCTCCAGAAATTGTCGCCGTCGATGTGCCTGGCCAGGCGGTACAGTTCGCGAAGGACGTGCTCCTGTCCCTTGGGGCCGGCCGGGCCTTCCGCATCCGACAACCTGGTATCCGGCGAATAGGATGCCGCGATGTGGCCGGTGGCCACGGGCACCCGGGCGGCATAGGCCGGACTCAGGGGCATCATCCTGCCGCCACGGTCCAGGTAGTATCCCTGGTTCCGGCTGTTTACCACCCTCAGGATGGGCTCGCGCTGGGAAACCTCCACATGCAGGTCGCCCCCGATGGTCCGGTACACAGCGGCGCGGTCCACGAAGGGATTGGAGAGCACCACCTCACGGATCCGCGACAGGGCTCCCGGGCCGATCTTCCGGCCCTCCAGGCTGTCAAGCTCCAGGGTGACAGCCCTGCGGAGGTCTTCGGTGGTGACAAACTGGCTCCCCCCGCTATGGTCCACCCGGATGCGGAACTCCCTGCAGGGATGTGCCCGGTTGCTCTGGGATGCGAAGCCCAGCAGGACCAGCGTACCGGCCGGAAGGGCCAGCAGCAGGAGGGTTCTTAGCAGTTGTATGATTCTTTTTTTCATCCTTCCGCTCGGTTGTCGTTTCCGCCGTTTTTCGAATTCCCGGTGTCGGCCCGCCTGTCCCCGGACGCTGCGGTCGCCTTCATGCCGGCCCGTCCTGTTTCCATAAGCAGCCTGACGATGGGTTCCCGCAGCCGGTCGATGTCGCCTGCCCCCATGGTGAGCAGGACCGCGGGCCGTTTGGCTTCCAGCCGTTGCATCAGCTGGTCCATATCGACCAGATGCTTGTTTCCCAGGGGGACCCTGCCCAGCAGCATGCGGGAGTTCACCCCCGGTATGGGCTCTTCTCTTGCCGGGTAGATGTCCATCAGCAGCAACTCATCCAGCATGGCCAGGCTGTCGGCAAACTCCCAGGCCAGGTCTCTGGTCCTGCTGTACAGATGGGGTTGAAAGATGCCCGTGACGGACCATCCCGGGTACAACTCCCTGGCCGTTTCGATGCACGCTCTGAGTTCCCCGGGGTGGTGGGCGTAATCGTCGATGTAGACCGTGGCGGCGTCCTTGTAACAGGTTTCAAACCGGCGCCGGACCCCCAGAAAGGTTCCCAGGGCCTGCCGTATGGCTTCCGGTGCCGCCCCGGCCTGAGCTGCCAGGGCCGCTGCAGCCAGCGCATTTTCCACATTGTGTCTGCCCGGCACCCCCAGCAACAGCCCGGGCAGGTCCAGCCTGCCGCGAAAGTCTGCCACATAGCGGCCATCCTCCACCCGGATCGCACCGGCCATGTAATCGGCCCCTTCTTCCAGGGCATAGGTCAGGATTTCACCACGCCGCCCTTCCGGCAGCTCCAGGCCCTTGCGCAACAACAGCTTGCCGCCTTCCCTGACCCGGCCGGCAAACAGCCCGAAGGATTCCCGCAGCCGATCGCGCGTGCCGTAAATGTCCAGGTGGTCTGCATCCATGGAGGTGATCGTCGCCAGGAGAGGCTGCAGGTGCAGGAAGGAACGGTCGAACTCATCGGCCTCCGCAATGATCCATAAGGGATCTTTGGCCCCCAGGTAATTGCTGTTGTAGTTGACGGCGATGCCGCCCATCAGGGCTTCGGCCGGGATGCCTGCCGTTTTCAGAATGTGTGCGAGCATGGCACAGACCGTGGTTTTGCCATGCGTCCCTGCCACGGCAATGCAGGGAAGGTCCCGGGTGATGCCGCCCAGCACCTCGGAACGCTTCATCATGGGCAGCTGCCGCTCCCGGGCGGCCTCCATCAGCGGACTGCCCTGGGGGATGGCCGGGGTGTAGACGACCAGCCGGGTGTCTGCCGGGATCTGCCCGGGGTCCTGATCGAACCGCACCTGGATGCCTTCTTCCTGCAGCGCCCGGGTAATGGGGGAGGGGGTCCTGTCATAGCCGCTCACATCCACACCCCGGTCATGGAAATACCGCGCCAGGGCACTCATGCCGATGCCGCCGATTCCAAGGAAGTAGATGTGTTGTATGCGGGACAGGTTCATGTTGGTTGTTGGCTTTTGTTTTTGGCTATTGGCTATTGGTTGTTGGCTGTTGGCTGGTACACAATCTGCGTGATTCGTTTTTCATTTCTAATGTTTTTTTATGAGGGTGAGGGCGACGCCGGCGATGGCATCGGCTGCATCCCGGTACGACAGTCCGGCCAGGCGTTCACGCAGCCGGTGTTTTTTCTCTTCGTCCCGGATCAGGTCCATGACCGCCGGTCCCAGCTGTTGCGCTGCTTCGGCGTCCCCGACCAGGATGGCCGCATGCTGGTTGACAAGGGCCATGGCATTCTTCGTCTGATGGTCTTCCGCCACATTGGGCGAGGGAACCAGGATGGCCGGCTTCTGCACGGCGCATATCTCCGATACGGCGATGGCACCGGCCCGGCTGACCACCACATCGGCCGCCGCATAGGCGTAATCCATGCGGTCGATGAACTCCCTCACACAAAGCCCCGGCATTTCCATGCCGCGGCTTTTCTCCAGGGCTTGCTGGTAATAGGCCCGTCCGGTCTGCCAGATGACCTGGATGTCATTCACCAGGAACAATCGGAGGTTGCGGGCGATGCTTTCATTGATGGTCCTCGCCCCCAGGCTGCCTCCGGTCACGAGCAGGACCGGCTTGCCGGGCTCCAGGCCGAAGTATTCAAATGCCTCCGTGGTTTTGCCTTCCAGGTTCACCACGTCCTGCCGTACCGGGTTGCCGGTCAGAAAGAGCTTGGATTTCGGAAAGTACCTGTCCATGTTCTCATAGGCCACGCAGATCCTGTCTGCCTTCCTGGACAGGATGCGGTTGGTCAGCCCGGGATAGGAGTTCTGTTCCTGAATGAGGGTCGGTACCCCCTGCCTGATGGCTGCCCGGAGAATGGGGCCACTGGCGTAGCCGCCGACCCCGATCACCAGGTCGGGTTTGAACCGCTTGATGATGTTCTTGGAGCGGACCATGCTGTCCATCAACTTGAAGGGGACCATCAGGTTTTTCCAGGTGAGGCGCCGCTGTATGCCCATGATGTGGAGGCCGAGGATGTGAAACCCTGCCTTGGGAACCTGCTTCATCTCCATCCGTCCCCGGGCTCCGACAAACAGGATGCGGGCGTTGTACAGCGTCTTCTGCAACGCCCGTGCAATGGCGATGGCCGGGAACACATGGCCCCCGGTGCCTCCTCCTGCGATGATGATCTTAATGGGCCGCTGCATGGCTTGATTCATTGATGATTGGCTGATGTACCAGCTCGTCTTCCTCTATTTTCCTGCTCACACTCAAAATGATGCCTATGGACAGGCTGGTGAACCACAGGGAGGTGCCTCCCATGCTCACCAGGGGCAGGGGCTGCCCGGTGACCGGCAGCAGGTTGACCGCCACGGCCATGTTGATCATGGCCTGGAAGACCAGGCTGAAGCTCAGTCCCGCCGCCAGCAGTGCCCCGAAGGTGCCGGGGCTCTTGTGTGCGATGCGCACCCCCCTGTAAAGCAGCATCATGTATAGCAGCACGACCAGGATGCCGCCGGCCAGGCCATATTCCTCAATGATGATGGCATAGATGAAATCCGAATAGGCGTGGGGAAGGAAGTTGCGCTGGGTGGAATTGCCCGGCAACTTGCCAAACAACCCGCCCGTGGCGATGGCGATCTTCGACTGGTCGCTCTGGTAGGTGTCTCCCTTGTCCTTGTCCACAAAATTCTCGATGCGGTTCTTCCAGGTGGTGACCCGGCCGGTTTCGGGCATGTTCATGACCACCAACACAAACAGCAGCACCCCGGCCAGGCCGATGCCGGTCATGGCCATCAGGTATTTGAGGCTGACCCGTCCGACGAACATCACCACCATGCTGGTGGTGAACAACACGGCCGCGGTTGACAGGTTGGCGGGCAGGATCAGGGCACAGACCAGCAAGACCGGGAGGATCGCCGGCAGGAAGGCTGTCTGAAAGTCCTTGATGTCCTCCTGCTTTTTGGTGAGCAGCCTGGCCAGGTACATGAGGAGGGCCAGTTTGGCGAAGTCCGAACTCTGAAAGCTGATGTTGATGATGGGCAGGGTCAGCCAGCGGCTGGCCTCATTGATGGAGGTTCCCCTCAACAGGGTGAGCAGCAGCAGGGGGATGGCGACGAACAGGGCAAGCTGGGAAATGCGGGAGTAATAGGTGTATTTGATCTTGTGGGCCGCGAACATCAGCCCCAGCCCGAGCAGGATGATGATCAGGTGCTTGAACAGGTAGTACTCCGTGTTGCCCGAGCGGAACCGGTAGGCGAGGCTTCCCGTGGAGCTGTAGACGGCCAGCAGGGAAAACACCGACAGGATGATGACGATCATCCAGATCGGCCGGTCCCCCTTGATATGTCTGAGCAGCTGGTTCATGTGGTGGTGGTTGGTTGTTGGCTATTGGCTTTTGGCTGTTGGCATTTGGCTTTTGGCCAGAGGCCAGCCCTTGTCACAGATCATACACCGCTTGTTTAAACTTTTCTCCCCGGTCCTCGAAGTTTTCAAACAGGTCGAAGCTGGCGCAGGCAGGGGAAAGCAATACGATATCCTCCGGGCTGCCCAGCGCATAGGCCGCTTTTACGGCCTCCGCTGCGCTTCGGGTTTCCACCATGGGCAGGTGCAGATCTTCGAAGGCTTCCAGGATGGCATGGTTGTCCCTGCCCAGGCACACGATGGCCTTGACTTTCTCCCGGACCAGGTTCCTCAGGGGGGCATAGTCGTTTCCCTTGTCCTGTCCCCCGACGATCCAGATCACCGGCCGGTTCATCGTCTCCAGGGCAAACCAGGCAGAGTTGATATTGGTGGCCTTGCTGTCGTTGATGAATTCGATGCCCCGGACACGGCCCACCGGTTCGAGCCGGTGTCCCACATTCTGGAAGTCGGTCAGGCTTTCCTTGATGACTTCCTTGCGCAGGTCCAGCAAGCGTGCCGCCACGGCGGCTGCCATGCTGTTGTAGATGTTGTGTTTTCCGACGATCGACAGGTCTCGGGTATCCATTTCAAACTCCTCGGTATTGGTTTTTACTTTCATTGTTGTCTGGTTTTCCAGCCAGGCGCCCTTCCCTGGTTCTTCCCGGATGGTGAAGGGCCACAGGCAGGGTCCTTCTGACCTGCTTCCGATATACTCCCTGATCACCGCATCATCCAGGCAATGGATGCAGTGGTCCTGACTGGTCTGGTTCCGCAGGATCCGCATCTTGGACCGGACATAGTTTTCAAACCGGTTTTCATAGCGGTCCAGGTGATCCGGGGTGATGTTCAGCAGCACCGAAATGTCCGCCCTGAAGTCGAACATCCCGTCCAGCTGGTAGCTGGAGATCTCCAGCACATAGATGTCCGGAGAGGATTCTGCCACCTGACGGGCAAAGCTTTTTCCCACATTCCCGGCCACCCCCACGTTCAGGCCGGCCCTCCGGAGAATGTGCCCGGTGAGCAGGGTGGTGGTGGTCTTGCCGTTGGTCCCCGTGATGCAGATCTTCCTGGCCTTTGTAAAGCGGCCGGCGAATTCTATCTCCGAGATCACCGGGACCTTCCGTTCCTTCAGGACCTGTATGATGGGTGCGGTGTCCGGGATTCCCGGGCTTTTCACCACCTCCCTCGCCGACAGGATCCTCCCGGGGGTGTGCATGCCTTCTTCCCAGCGGATGTCATGAAGTGTAAGAGCGTTCTTGTATTGTTGCCTGATCTTTCCCTTGTCGCTGAGAAACACGTCGAAGCCCTGCTGCCTGGCCAGGATGGCGGCCCCTGTTCCGCTCTCCCCGGCGCCCAGTATGGCAATGTGTTTCCTCATATGGCTTCATCTCCTTGTATTACCTTAATTTAAGCGTGATGACCGATAGCACCGCCAGGATGATCCCCACGATGAAGAAGCGCAGCACGATCTTGGCCTCGTGCATGCCCTTCATCTGGTAGTGATGGTGCAGCGGGGCCATGCGGAACACCCGCCTGCCTTCCCCGAAGCGCCTCCGGGTGTATTTGAACCAGGATAC
Organism: uncultured Bacteroidales bacterium; assembly: GCA_964477035.1. GTDB lineage: Bacteria > Bacteroidota > Bacteroidia > Bacteroidales > UBA7960 > SLSG01. Next base: position 73,692 of record CAYZCW010000010.1, on the reverse strand, counting down.
CTGCATGATCACCGAGAGGTTCTCCATGAAAAAGATCCCGCAAAGCAGGGGGATCAGCAGTTCCTTGCGGATGACAATGGCAAACACCGCGATGATGCCGCCCAGTGCCAGGCTGCCGGTATCTCCCATGAACACCTGGGCCGGGTAGGCGTTGTACCATAAAAACCCGATGCAGGCCCCCACGAAGGCCGCGATGAAGATGACCAGCTCGCCTGTGTTGGGGATGTACATGATGTTGAGGTAGTTGGCAAACACGGTGTTGCCGGACACATAGGCCAGTACCCCCAGGGTGACCCCGATGATGGCCGAGGTGCCGGTGGCCAGCCCATCCAGCCCGTCGGTCATGTTGGCGCCATTGGACACGGCGGCAATGATCAGGATGACGATGGGGATGAATATGAGGAAGGCCCATTGGCGGTAGTTTTCTCCGATGAACCTGAGCAGTACCGCATAATCCAGTTCGTTGTTCTTGAGGAACGGGATGGTCGTTTTGGTCGACTTGACCGATTCCAGGGCGAAGGGGGCGGCCTGCCCGGCCGGGTCCATCTCCAGGATTTCGCTGGTGGTCTCGAAGGCCAGGGGAGATGCCCCCTTTTCCCGGATGACCACGCCTTCATGAAAGTAGAGGGTACTGCCCACCACGATCCCCAGGGTAATCTGTCCCAGAATCTTGAACTTGCCATGCAGCCCTTTCTTTTCCTTGCGGAACACCTTGATGTAATCGTCTGCAAAGCCGATGGCCCCCAGCCAGAGGGTGGATACCACCATCAGCAGGATATAGATGTTGTTGAGCTTGGCAAACAGCAGGGTGGGGAACACGATGGCCGCTATGATCATGATGCCGCCCATGGTCGGGGTACCCTGCTTGTCCATCTGTCCCTGCAGTCCCAGGTCCCTTACGGTTTCCCCCACCTGCATCTTTCTCAGGTAACCAATGATGCGTCTGCCCGATATCATGGTGATGAACAGGGAAAAGATCAGGGCCATACCCGCCCGGAAGGAGATGTACTGAAACACTCCGGTGCCGGGGATGTCGAACGCGCTGTCCAGGTAGTCGAACAAATGGTATAGCATCTTCTCTCTGTCTTTAGGCTTCCAACAAAATCTGTTTGTCATCGAAAGGGTGCCTGACCCCTTTGATCTCCTGGTATTTCTCATGGCCCTTGCCGGCCACCAGGAGGATGTCGTTTTTCCCGGCCATGGCGCAGGCGGCGTGGATGGCCTCCCTGCGGTTGATGATGGACAGGGTCTTGCGCATGCCCGTCGGGTCGATTCCTGCTTTCATGTCCTCCACGATGGCTTCAGGTTCCTCCATCCTGGGGTTGTCGCTGGTGAGGACCACCTTGTCGCTGTATCCGGCGGCAATGGAGGCCATCAGGGGCCGCTTGGCCTTGTCCCGGTTGCCCCCGCATCCCACCACTGTAATGATCCGCTCGTTGCCCCTGCGCAGGTCCTGTATTGTTTTCAGGACATTCTCCAGGGCGTCCGGGGTGTGGGCGTAATCCACAATGGCAATGGCCCCGCTGTCCAGGCGGAAGTGGTCGAACCGCCCCTCGGCGGCCTCCAGGCGGCTGAGTGTCTGCAGCAGCTCTTCCTCCTGCAGGCCCAACAGGTGGCCGGTGGCGTAAGCTGCCAGGATGTTGTAAGCGTTGAAGCGGCCCACCAAACGGCACCATACCTCGTGGTTCCCGATCAGCATCTGCAGGCCCTCCAGGGAGCTCTCCAGCACCCTGCCCCGGTAATCGGCCATGGCACGCAGGCTGTAGGATTTTTTCTCGGCCCGGGTGTTCTGCTGCATCACCAGGCCGTTGCGGTCGTCCAGGTTGGTCAGGCAGAAAGCCGAGGCCGGCAAGGCATCGAAGAAGGCCTTCTTGGCCAGGAGGTACTCCCTGAAGCCCCCGTGATAGTCCAGGTGGTCGTGGGTCAGGTTGGTGAAGACCCCGCCGGCAAAATGCAGGCCCTCGACCCGTTTCTGAACCATCGCATGGGAACTGACCTCCATGAAGGCGTATTCGCACCCTGCGGCCGCCATGTCGTGAAAAAGCCCATTGAGCGTAACCGGGTCCGGAGTGGTGTGGGATGTGTCCTCCCTGCGGTTCCCTATCATAATCCCTACCGTGGAGATAAGGCCGCAGGGGTATCCCAGCTGTTGAAACAAACTGCAGAGGAGGTTTGCAATGGTTGTTTTTCCGTTCGTGCCGGTTACGCCAATGAGCTTGAATTTTTTCGTCGGATGGTCATAAAAGTTGGCTGCGGCCATGGCCAGGGCTGAGGCGCTGTCCTTCACCCGGACGAAGGTGACGTCCGGGTTCTGCTGCGGCGGCAGTTCCTCACAGAGAACGGACGTGGCACCCTGCTGCATGGCCTGGGCAATATGTCGGTGTCCATCGGTGGTGAGTCCGCGGATAGCGGCAAACAGGCTTCCGGGAGCGGCATGGCGGGAGTCCGACACGACCGAGGAAACCGGCTTGTCGACCGGCCCCAGCACCTGCAGGATGCCCGTTTTGTAGAGTATGTCGCTCAGGTTCTTCATGCGCTCGTTGGTCTAATTCAGTTCCAGTGTGATGACGCTGCCCGGGCTGATGCGCAGCCCCGGCTGTATGCTTTGCCTTCTGACGGTTCCCCGGCCGGAGAACCGCACCCTCATGCCGGCATTTTCCAGCAGGTAGAGGGCGTCCCTCAGGCCCATGCCCGTCACATCGGGTACCAGGTTTTCCATCATGGTTTTGTCCTGCAGGCTGACCGTGTCGCTGCGCACCTGCGTGCTGCCCCAGGCAGTCTGGGCCTGGTCGTTCAGGCGGCAGTCGAATGCCTCATAGATATGTCGGATGTCCTCCAGGTGGCCGTTGCGGAAAGAAGGCAGGTGGGCCAGCAAGGGGGTGTCGTCCTGCTGCCCCGGGCGGATCACCTCGGTGGCCACGATCTTGTCGGCGATTTCCCTGAATACGGGGGCCGCCACCTGGCTGCCTGTATAAATCCAGCCGCGGGGGTTGTAGATGACCACGATGCCGCTGTAACGCGGGTCCTCTGCCGGAAAATAGCCGGCAAAGGAAGCCTGGTAGGTGACCCCGTCCTGTCCCCGGTAGGTGCCGTCGCTGGCCACCTGCGCCGTACCCGTTTTCCCTGCGATCTGGTAGGCCGGGGTATGGATGTTCTTGGCCGTGCCGGAGGTGACCACCTCCACGAGCATCTCCCGGACGGTTTCCAGGGTGCGCTGGCTGGCCACGGAGCGATGGATCGTCTCAGGCTGGAAATGTTTGACGACCTTGCCAGTCTGCCGGATCTCCTCCACCATCATCGGACGCATCATGCGTCCTCCGTTGGCCACGGCATTGTATAGGGACAGGGTCTGAAGGGGCGTCATGGTCAACTCGTACCCGATCGACATCCAGGGCAGGGAAGTGCCTGACCAGCCGGGGCTGCCGGCATCCTTGAACAAGGGAACGCCTTCCCCGGTGATCTCCAGCCCCAGGGGTTTGTCCAGGCCCATGCCCCGGATGCGGTCCACGAAGCGTTGCGGGTTCTTGTGGTAGGCCTCATAAATGAACCGGGAGATGCCCACATTGGAGGACAGGGCAAAGGCTTCCTGCAGGGTGATGCTTCCGTGGCCTCCTTCCCTGGCGTCGCGCATGACCTGCCCGGAATAGGTGGTGCGGCCGTTGCCGGTATGCACGGTATCGCCGGGGGAGGCCAGCCCGTCTTCCAGCAGGGCCATGACCGAGGCCAGCTTGAAGGTGGACCCCGGCTCGGCGCTTTCGCCCACGGCGTAATTGTAGGTCTCCTCATAGGTCCCGTGGCTGTTGCGGGTCAGGTTGGAGATGGCCTTGATCTTGCCGGTGGCGGTTTCCATGATCACGGCCGTTCCCCAGCTTGCCTGGTAGCGGCTCAGCTGTTTCCTCAGGGCATTTTCCGTAAAATCCTGCATCCGGATGTTGATGGTGGTGATCAGGTCCATGCCGTTCTTTGGCTGGATCTCGTTGTCATCGTTGATGGGCATCCAGTTGCCTCCGCTGGTGCGCTGCATCAGGCGCTTGCCCTGGGTCCCCTCCAGGTACTCCCGGTAGGCCCCTTCCAATCCGACGTACACCCCTTCCCGCTCATAGCCGATGGTCCGGGCAGCCAGTGTCCTGTAAGGCATCTCGCGCCGTGTGCGTTCGCTGACGATGAGTCCGCCGCGGTACCGTCCCAGCCGGAATACGGGCAATTCCCTCAGGCGTGTGAGCTGGTTGTAGGAGACATTCCGCTTGACCAGAAAGTACCGGTCCCCTTCCCGGCGTCCGCGCAGGAGTTCGGCCCGGTACTGGCCCGGGCTTCGGTCGTGGAACAGGCGCGAAAGGCCCAGCGCCAGGGAATCCAGCCCGCCATGGAACACCTCGTCGCTGACCACCCGCTGACTCATGTCCATGCGGATTTCATAGATGGGAATGCTGGTGGCCAGCAGCCGCCCGTCGTCGGCCCGGATGTCTCCCCTGGCGGCATCGATGCTGGCATAGCGCATGGTGGCGGTGCGGGCCACCTCACGCCAGTGCTCTCCTTCGGCGACCTGGATGTAGATGACCTTCATCAGGATCGACACGGCGAACAGGGCCGTGACGAAATAGACCAGGCGTATCCTCCACAATATGTCTTTTTTCGGTTCTGTCATGTTGCCCTGGCTGTTCACCGTTTCGGACTGAACACCCGCTGCAGGATGCCGTTGTCTGTATTTGTCTCCACCAAAAGGGTCGGGGGCACCGTGGGCTCTACAAAGCCCCTGGATTGAAGCCTGCGGGCCACTTCCGACTGGTTGCTCAGGTACATGAGCTCTGATTTTGTCGTGATGTAGCGGACCCTCAGTTCGATGATCTCCAGGCGCAGGGCCTCCAGTTGCCGTGCCTTCTTCTCTGCATAATAGGTGTTGAATATCAGGGTGATGGCCATGAGTGTCAGGAACAGGAAAAAAGGAAGCATGGCCTCGGCCTTATCCCGCGTCAGGATGGTCCCGTCCAGCATGGAGGAGAACAGGCGGGTCAGGCCTTTCTTTTTCCTGCTTGATTCCGGTTTTTTTGGCTCCTTCAGTACATTCCCTGTCATGGTCCGTGTCGTTTGGTTTGTCCCCGGCCGTTTTACGTTCCCGGTCCGGTTACCGGTCCTGTCTTTCCGCGATCCGCAGCCGGGCGCTGCGGGCCCTTGGGTTCCCGGTCACCTCCTCCGGCCCCGGCGAAAGCGCCTTGCCCAACTGTTTGAATGGCACCTGGGGCTTTCCGTAGAAGTCCTTCTGCACCTCTCCCCCGAAATTTCCTGCCCTCATAAAGAGCTTCACCAGCCTGTCTTCCAGGGAATGGTAGGAAATGACTACCAGGCGCCCCCCGGGACGGATCACTTCCCTGCTTTGTTCCAGCAACTCCTTCAGGGCCTGCAGTTCCTGGTTCACCTCGATGCGTATGGCCTGAAAGACCCGGGCAAGAAACTGGTTTTCCCTGCCGCGGGGTGCCGCTTTCGCCACCGCCCGGGCCAGCTGGTCCGTTGTCAGGATGGGGGACCCTGCCCGCTGTCCGGCAATCAGCCTGGCCACGGCCCGCGCATTGCGAAGCTCTCCGTACTGCCTGAACAGGCTGGCGAGTTCTTCTTCCCCGTAGTCGTTGACCACTTCCCTGGCGCTGGAAGCACCCTCTTTGTCCATGCGCATGTCCAGGGGACCGTCCAGCCGGGTGGAAAAGCCCCTGCCGGCCTGGTCGAACTGGTGGGAAGAAACCCCCAGGTCGGCCATCACACCATCCACCTGAGTCACGCCATGGAAGCGAAGGAAGTTCTGCATGAACCTGAAGTTCTGGTTCAGGAACCGGAGGCGGGAGTCGTCCGGTGCGTTGGCCCCGGCCTCGGCATCCTGGTCAAAAGCAAACAGGCGCCCGTTGTCCAGTTGTGCAAGGATGCGCCTGCTGTGCCCGCCTCCGCCGAAGGTGGCGTCGACGTAGGTTCCGCCGGGAACAATCTTCAGTCCGGCGACCGCCTCTTCCAGAAGGACCGGTCTATGGTACATGTTCACCTCCCGGTTCCCCGGAAATCCTGCCCATCACCTCTTCGGCCAGTGCGGAAAAGTCTTCCGGCTCGTTGCGCATCATTTGTTCATAGAGGTCCCTGGCCCAGATTTCAATTCGTTGCCCATAAGCAAAAAGAACGATATCCTTGCTGATCCCGGCATACTCCATCAGGGCCTTTGGCAACAAAAGCCGGTTGGTCGAGTCGGTTGTCAGTTCCGAAGCCCCCCTGAAAAAATACCTTACAAACTCCCTGTTTTTTTTGTTGTAAAGATTCAGGGCATTAATTTCACGTGAGATTTTCTGCCACTCGCTGTCGGGATACAGGGTCAGGTTTTTCTCAAACCCGCGGTTGATGACGAAACGCTCCTGGTCTCCCGGCATGAGTTGCTTCTTGAGACCGGAGGGAAGCACGAACCGTCCTTTGGCATCCAGCTTGCCTTCGTATTCGCCAATCAATTGTGCCATGGCACCACGGTTTTGGGATTTGAATGTAAATATACAGTGTTTTTTACCACATTTTACCACTTTTTCCCACATTGTTGATAACTTTTGGGCTTCCTGGCGTATGAATACAAGGCTGTTCTATATCTATATATTTGAAATACAATATTTTATAGGATTTATGCCGCTTGCCGGGATTTTCTAAAAAAACAAGAGGCCTGCCGGATTTGGAGAAAGCCCGAATCGGAATTATCTTTACTTTTGCTTGTGGTTCCCGGCCTGCCGGTGGCTAGTTTTCCATCAGGGATGGGTGCCGTGCGGGCTTTGAAGGGCTGAAACACAAGAGGCAGCAGAGGAAAAATGGGGGAGAAGGAAACCAGACATCAGGAACATCCCGGCATCGACAGGGTGGATGTGGATGCCGTATTCCGCAAGAAAGGCGGGAAGCTTTACCCTTTCATCCCCAAATTTCTGATCCGGTACCTGGAGCGGGTGGTGCACCAGGAGGAGATCAACCAGGCCCTGCCGGAACTCACCGGGTACACAGGCCTTGCCTTCATTGAAAAGATCCTGACGGAGAAGTTCACCGTGGACATCGAGGTGGTCCACCCGGAAAACATGCCGGGGGAGGGCCGCTACATCGTGGCTTCCAACCACCCGCTTGGCGGACTGGACGGGATGGCCCTGATGCATGTGGTCGGCAGGAAACGACCGGATCTGAAGTTCCTGGTCAACGACATCCTGATGGAGATCAGAAACCTCAGCCCGCTCTTTGTGGCGGTGAATAAGCACGGGCGCAATTCCCGGGAGGCCCTGGCCGTGATCGATGAGTTGTACGCGTCTGACCAGCTGGTTCTGGTGTTCCCCGCCGGGCTGGTTTCCCGCCGGCAGCACGGGGTGATTGCCGACCTGGAATGGAAGAAGAGCTTCATTACCAAGTCTGTACATTACAAGCGGGACATTATTCCGGTGCACATAGACGGACGCAATTCCGATTTTTTCTATAACTTAGCCAATTGGAGGAAGCGTTTGGGGATCAGATCCAACATCGAGATGCTGTACCTTCCCGATGAGATGTTCCGGCAAAAAGAGAAGAAGATGCGGATCACTTTCGGCAAACCGGTACCCTATACTGCCTTTACCCGGGAATTGTCCCACCATGACTGGGCCCAGCGAATGAAGGCCCATGTATACAGCCTGCCGCAAGGAAAACTTGATTTCAACATGGAATCTTAGGTGTATGAATGACCATCCGACAAAAGAAGAGGGCCAGGAGGAGATCCTCCCCCCGGTGGACCGGGAAAGGCTGCAGGAGGAGCTGGGCCGGGAGAAGCTGCTGCGCACCACCAACAACGCCCACAATGAGATTTATGTGGTCGATGCGCACGACTCTCCCCACCTCATGAAGGAGGTGGGCCGCCTCAGGGAATTGTCCTTCAGGATGGCAGGCGGAGGGACGGGGAAGGCCGTCGACATCGACCCTTTCGATACGGCCCTTCCCCCCTACAAACAACTGATCGTCTGGGACCCTTCCTCCCGGGAGATTGTGGGAGGATACCGGTACATAGTCTGCCCGGAAGCCAGGCGCGATGAACAGGGCCTGCCCGCCCTGGCGACCTCGGAGCTTTTCAGGTTTTCACCCGCCTTTGTCCGTGATTACCTTCCTTATACCATCGAGTTGGGCCGTTCCTTTGTGCAGCCTGCCTACCAGCCTTCGCGGGAGAACCGCAAGAGCATCTATTCGCTCGACAACCTGTGGGACGGGCTGGGCGCCCTGGTGGTGGATCATCCCGGGATCCGGTATTTTTTCGGGAAGGTGACCATGTACACCCATTACAATGTGTTTGCCCGGGACATGATCCTGTATTTCCTTAACCGGTTTTTCCCGGATCCCGACCGCTTGGTCGAACCCCATAAGCCATTGGGCCTGAATACCCCTGTGGAAAAACTGGAAAGGCTGTTCCGGGGGGACGACTATGAAGGCAATTACCGCTCGCTGCTCAGGCATGTGCGGGAGCAAAAGGAGAACATCCCGCCGCTGATCAATTCCTATATGGGTCTCAGCCCGAGCATGCGCACCTTCGGCACGGCGATCAACGAACACTTCGGCGGGGTGGAAGAGACGGCCATCCTGCTGACCATCGGGGATATCTATGCAGCCAAGAAGGAACGCCACATCAACACTTACAGAACCAATCCAATCCGTTTTAACCTGAAGTAGCGGCGGTCTGTTCCCTTTCTGCTTCAGGGCGGCCGCGACCGGCTCCCGGCCGGCATGCCCATAACCTTTGCCCATGGAAATCAGCTCAGCCAAATTCGTAAAAAGCTCGGTCGGCATACAGGACTGCCCCCCGCCCGTTCTTCCGGAATATGCCTTTATCGGCCGGTCCAACGTGGGCAAGTCTTCCCTGATCAACAGCCTCACCCGCCGGGGAAAGCTCGCCAAGACCTCGTCCACCCCCGGGAAAACCCAACTGATCAACCATTTCCTGATCAACCGGTCCTGGTACCTGACCGACTTGCCGGGGTTTGGCTTTGCGAAGGTGCCGGTGGCCATCAAAAAGGGCTGGGAAGGCATGATCCGGAATTACCTCGATAAAAGACCCAACCTGATGTGCACTTTCCTTTTGGTGGACATCCGGCACAAGCCCCTGGCGAACGACCTGGAATTCATGCGCTGGATGGGGGCGCAGGGGCTGCCGTTCTATGTGGTCTGCACCAAGGCGGACAAGCTGAGCAAGGCCAGGCTGGAGGCCAACCTGAAGGACTACCGGGAGGTGCTTGCCGGGGAGTGGGAGCCCCTGCCCCCCATCATTGTGAGCAGCAGCGAGACCGGTCTGGGGCGGGAGGACATCCTCGGGGTGATCGGTTCCAGCAATCCCGGTTTCAGGACCCCTCAGGGGTAAGGTCGCCCACACGGACCGGCCGCCCGGGCGGCATATGGCCGCGGGCCATCAGGCCGCCCTTCTTCCGGCTGGCCGTGCCTTATCTTCCCCTGTACCTTGATTCATGAAGGATGTGGCGGGCGTCTGCGATGTCGAACAGCTCGTCCAGGCTGGTGCCGGGATGCCTTCTCATGTATTCCCTGACGATCTGCCATCCGGTCCAGGCAGCGGTTCTGGGGGCGGAGTCCCGCGAAAAGGCCGAAGTGAAGGGGGCCTCCCCGGCAAAACGCTGGATCATCTGGCGGTCGGATGAGAACAGCAGTTCATTGTCCAGGAACCAGGACCAGACCTGCCCGCTGTTTTGCTGCACCCATTCCATTTGCCGGGCGGTATACCCGATTTTAACGGAATCGGGCACCAGGGGAAGCATGCAGTCTGCAAAATACAGGAGGCGGCCTTCATACAGCATGAAGTCCAGCAGGGTCTCCGGTTCGTACTGCCGCTGCCCCAGGTGGACCTCCGCCATGGTCCGCATCACGTCGGCGGGCACGTATTCCTTGTCCATGCGGATGGCCCGGTAACGGGGAATGCCGATCCGGGTGTAGGTCGGATAGTCCCTGCCCAGGTAGTTGTCCAGCCCTATGGCCATGTGCCCTTCCGCGTACCTGACGGGAAGCTCGTGGTCGATGCCCGACACGTAGCTGTACAGCCGGGGCAGGGGCGCTTCGGGAAAATGGGCCCGGTAATACCGGAAGGCCAGGGTCAGCTGTTCTGACAGCTCTTCCAGGCCGGGCCATGCCTCCTGGATGTCTTCGTACAATTCGATGAGCTGGGGGTCGGTCACGTAGGCAAACAATTGCTGACGGGCCCAGGGGTCCCGCACCCCGTCCCCCAGAAAGAAGGCATAGGTCTCCACATACGGTTCGAGCTCCTCCTCCAGCCGGTAAGGGTTGAGGGAGAAAAGCAGTTGCTCGTAGCGGTCGATCTGCATGGGGTCGATCTGTATCCGGGATATATCTTTTTGAAAGGGTGGTTTTTGCTGGCACTGGGGCATCAGGAGCAGGCAGCATCCGACGAAAAGAAAAATGACCAGGCTGTTCGGGTGACCCGGGGAGCGGAAATCCATGTCCGGTGTTTTTTTATAACAAAACGTCCCTTGCCATATTATATTGGAAATATTCAGGAAAAAAAGAGTAAGTTTGGTTATTGGTTCCACGTTTTAAAACCTCCCATGCTATGCAAAAAAGAACCCTTATGACCATTTTGCTGTGGGGTTTGATTGCCTCCGGCGTCCATGCCCAGCAAGGCCCGAAATACCGTATCGGGCTGACCTTTGCGCCGTCCCTGTCCTGGTTCTCTCCCGACACGCGCGATTACATTTCCGAAGGCACCCGGATGGGAACGTCTTTTGGACTCATTGGGGAATACCACCTGAGCTACCACTATGTCATTTCCACGAATTTTCTGGTATCCAGCTTCGGCGGCAAGCTGCGTTACCGCGATGACGTCCCTGCCTACGGAGTGCACGAGATCCAGCGTGACTACCGCCTGCGCTATTTCGAGGTCCCGGTCACCTTCAAGGGACAGACTTCGCAGTTCGGCTACATGACCTACTTTGGCCGCATCGGCTTTGCCCCCGGCTTCAACCTGAAAGCCACGGGCGACGACCAGTTTTCCTCCGGGTCGACCGGCATCACCCTGTCCAACGACATCAAGGGGGAGATCCCCCTGATCAGGCTGGCTTTTGTGGCCGGGGCGGGGGCCGAGTATTCCCTGGGAGGGCGCATGTCCCTGGTGGGACAGTTGCTGTACAGCAATGGCTTTACCAACAACCTCAAGGGACGCAACCGGGTCAGCGGCGCCGCCCAGAGCGCCACGTCGAATTACATCTCCCTGCATGTGGGGGTGATTTTCTGATGCCGAAACCAAGCTGACGGATGATCATTGCCCTTGCACAACTGAATTTCCGTGTCGGTGATTTCGACGCCAACACCGCCCTCACCCTGGACTGCCTGGAAAGGGCTCAAAAGCAAGGGGCCGACCTGGTGGTCTTTTCCGAGCTGTCCGTGTGCGGGTACCCCCCCGCCGACCTGTTGCAATTCGATGGGTTTGTGGAAGCCTGCCTGCAGCAGGTAAACCGGATCGCCTCCCGCTGCCATGGCATTGCGGCCGTGGTGGGCAGTCCCGCCTTCAACCCCCATGAAAGCGGCAAACGCCTGTCGAATGCCGCCTTTCTATTGTCGGATGGGCAGGTGGCGGCGCGCTGCGACAAGGGCCTGCTGCCCACCTATGACGTGTTCGACGAGTACCGCTATTTCGAGCCTGCACGGACCTTCCGGACCGTTCCTTTCCGGGGGAAACGCATCGCCCTCACGGTCTGCGAGGACCTGTGGGATGTCGGGCCGCGCAGGATGTATTCCGTCAGCCCCCTGGAGGAACTCATGCGGGAGCGTCCCGACCTGGTCATCAATATCTCTGCCTCCCCCTTTGCCTGGAACCGCTGCGGGGAAAGGCTGGAAACCTTTGCCCTGAATGCCCGCAGGGCCCGGCTACCCGTCTTCATGGTCAATCAGGTGGGAGCCCATGCCGAGCTGGTCTTCGACGGGGCCTCGGCGGCCTTCACCCCTTCGGGCCGGCTGGCCGGCCGGCTGGCTTCCTTCCGGGAGGACCTGCAGCTTTTCGACCTGGAGGCGCTCCGGGCAGATGAAGGGGCCGGCGGGGAGCCACCGGTCCAGGGGTATGATGTCCCGCCCGGGCCGGACGAAAAGAATGAAAACCTGATGCGGGCCCTGGTTTTCGGCCTGTCGGACTATTGCCGGAAAACCGGGATCAGGGAAGTCCTGCTGGGCCTGTCCGGGGGGCTTGATTCGGCCCTGACCCTGGTGCTGGCCGTGCACGCCCTGGGAAAGGACAAGGTGTGGGCCGTGCTCATGCCCGGGCCCCACAGTTCGGACCATTCCGTCAGTGATGCGGTGGCCCTGGCAAAGAACCTGGGAGTTCGCCACGACATCCTGCCCATTCATCAGGTGGTGGCTTCCCTGCAGGGCAGCCTCGATCCCCTGCTGGGTGGCCTGCCCCCGGATGTGACGGAGGAGAACCTTCAGGCCAGGGCCCGCGCCGTGCTGCTGATGGGGCTGTCCAACAAATTCGGCCATATGCTGCTGAATACCTCCAACAAAAGCGAGGCCGCCGTGGGCTACGGGACCCTCTACGGGGACATGTGCGGGGGGCTGTCCGTCATCGGCGACCTGTACAAGACGGAAGTCTATGGCCTGGCCAGGTACATCAACCGCCGGGAGGAGGTCATTCCCTGGCATACGATCGAGAAACCCCCTTCGGCCGAACTCCGGCCCGGACAAAAGGACTCAGACTCCCTGCCGGAGTACGGGGAGCTGGACCCCGTCCTGTTTCAGTACATCGAACGTGAGAAAGGTCCCCGGGAAATCGTGGACATGGGATTCCCGCAACAGCTGGTCAGGCAGGTCCTCCGCCTGGTCAATGCCTGCGAGTATAAAAGAAAACAGACACCCCCGGTGCTGAGGGTGTCCCAGAAAGGATTCGGTTCGGGCCGGAGGATGCCGATCGTGGCCAGATATCCTGGCTGAGGGATGGGCGGCGCCCGGTACGGTCAGTTGCCCGGTACGGTCAGTTGATGGCCTCGACCGATTTGATCTCGGGCAGGGCCTTGCGGACCGCCTGCTCGACCCCCGCCTTCAGCGTCATGGTGCTCATGGGACAATGGCCGCAGGTGCCCAGCAGTTCGACCATGACCACGTTGTCTTCGGTCAGTTCCACGAAACGGATGTTCCCGCCGTCGGCCTCAAGATAGGGCCTGATCTGGGCAATGACATTCTCAACTTTTTGTATCAGAGTGGCTTTGGCTTCGGTTGACATGGGTGTGCAATTTGGGTAAATGGGGGGGGGGGAACCGCCCCGGATTTATTTTAATTTGGTTTTTGTAAAAATAATACAAATTTAATTTCCGGCCAAAAAAAGAAGTCCGGGCAGCCCTCAGGGCAAGGGCAATTCCCTGGCCGGATCCCAGAAAAGGCGTTTGAAATCCTGCACCTGGTCCCTCTCCACACGCACGTCCTCGCCCTCGAGCAATTGCTGCATGAGGCGGGGCCCGCCGAAATGGTGCTTCCCGGTCAGCATCCCCTGGCGGTTGACCACCCGGTGGGCGGGCACATATTGCCGGCAGGCATGCGACTGGTTCATGGCCCATCCCACCATGCGGGCGCCCCTCCCTGAGCCCAGGTAGGCGGCGATGGCGCCATAGGTGGTGACCCGGCCCCGGGGCACCAGGCGGACCACTTCATAGACCCTGTCAAAGAATGATGCTTCCGGTGTCTGCGTGTGCATGTTTATTCCTGGTTCAGTTCGAACTTGATGTAGCGGATGGGCAGGCCCTGTTCCAGGAACAGGGTTTCATAGTGTGTCCGGACCTCCCTGATCATCGGCTCATCCACCTGCCGTTCCCCGTAAAGGTCTTCCGTGGCGAAACGCAGGGAGTGTCTCCCTTCCCGGATCACCTCCAGGGTGTATTCGTAAAGCCGGGGATTGTCGGTTTTCAGGTGGATGGGGCTGCCGGGTCTGAGGAACCCCTTGTAGAGCTCCAGAAAGCGGGGGGAGGTGAGCCGTTTCTTTCGTCTGGACTCCCTCAGCTGCGGGTCCGGGAAAGTGAGGTAGATGCCCGATACTTCGTTTTCCCCGAAAATATAATGCAGCCGCTCGGCCTGTACCCGAAGAAAAGCGGCATTCAGCAGGCCTTCCTGAAGGGCCGCCCGGGCCCCTTTCCACAGGCGGTCGCCCTTGATGTCGATGCCCAGGTGGTTGTGTCCTGGAAAGGCCCTGGCCAGCGCCATGGTATACTCTCCCTTGCCGCAGCCGATCTCCAGGACCAGGGGATGGTCGTTCCGGAAGTAACGGCGGTTCCAGTCGCCCCGGTAATGATGGTCGGATGCGGGATGCCTGATCCCGGGCTGGATGACATTGGGAAAGACGTTGATCTCCGCAAACCGTTGCAGCTTCTTTTTGGCCAAAACATCAAGGGTTTGATCCGCCGGTGATCAGCGGTGCAGAATATAGGCGTCCTGGTTGATCTGTTCCTTGACGGTCTCCAGCACGGCTTCGGCCTCTGACAGGTCGTTATAGACTGCATAGGCGACCCGGTGGTATCCGAAGCCCGTCTGCATGAATACCGCCGCCTGGCTTGCTCCCTGGGCACGAAGCCGTTCCACATAGCGGTCGGCCACCTCCCGGTCGGGGAAACTGCCCACCACGATGTAGTAAGTAGGCCCGTCCGTCCGGGGCGCTGCGGCGGTGGCGGCATCCCCGGCGGGGGGGGTCACTTCGGGGGTTTCTTCCGCGGCCTGACCGGCGTCCCGGGCAGGTTCTTCCACGGCGGCTTCCGTTTCCGGCGGGTCCGCCGGCACGGCAGCCGGGGCCTCGGTGGCCTGCTTGCCGGAACGAAGGAGGCCGCCTTCCCCGAAGAAAAACGAAAAGTTCAGTGCCAGGATGATGATGATGACCAGCAGGGGGACGACGGTATAGGCCACCCAGCGGAGGGCAGGGGGCAATTCTGTCTTCCGGATGCCGGCCGCTTCCTCCGGCGGGGTGTCTGCCGGCGGGACCGGGCTTGCTGCCGGGGCCGCAGCGGCTGCCGGGGCCTCTTCTCCAGGTTCTGGAAGGGGTGCTCCTTCCGCTTTCTTCTCCGGCTGGGTGATGGATCCCATCCCGGCGGCTTCGGAGAGGTAGTTGACCGACCTGTCCGGTTCCAGCAAGAGGTGGCCGTCCGGGGCCGTGCTCAGGATGCCGATTTTTTCCAGCTTGAACTGCTTCCCTTCGGAGAGCAGCTGCCTGACTTCCGCGGCGAAGTTGTCCAGGTATCTCCTGACGCGTTCGGTGTCCATGCCTTCCTTCTCAGCCAGGTAATCCACCAGGGGGGTGTCGCCTTCCGTTTTGCCCGGGTTGAAGGCCACCTGTTTGGAGGGGGACTCCACCTTTTGCAGTTCCGGGACAAAGCGGGCCGGGTTGTAGCGGGTATAGAACTCGCCCAATCCCGGAAGGATCACCGATTCATGTTCAAACAACAGTTCGCTGATGTAAATGCCGATCTTCATATTGTATGGTTTTATGCAGGTTGCCAATGCCTGCCGGTCTCAGAACCTGAGCTTCTTCAGGTCGTCCGGTGTGTCGACCGGCTGGTTATCCAGTCCTGTCTCATTCACGTGGATGTCGAACCCGTGCTCCAGCCACCGGAGTTGCTCCAGGGATTCCGCTTTTTCCAGGGCCCCCTGGGGCAGCCGGCCGATCTGTTCGAGGGTCTCGATCCGGTACCCGTAAAGGCCCAGGTGTTTGAAAAAACGCCCTTTCTTAATCCACTGTTCCTGAGGCAGGCCGCGGTGAAAGGGGATGGGCGAACGGCTGAAGTACAGTGCCCGTTTGTCAGGCCCCACAACCACTTTTACGACGTTTTCGTCAAAAAGTTCGTCCCCGGCCTCAATCTTTTTCACCAGGCTGGCGATCCGGCAGCGGCTTTCGGCAAACAACCCGATGAGCATCTCGATCTGCAGGGGGTGGATGAAGGGCTCGTCTCCCTGAATGTTCACGACCACGTCCCGGGGACCGTATTTTCCCTCGCCGACAAGCCGGATGGCTTCCAGGCAGCGGTCCGTCCCGCTGGGATGGTCGGGGCTGGTCATCACCACCTGCCCGAAACCCGCCACATGACGGAAGATGTCGGGATGGTCGGTGGCCACCACCACCTGAGCCAGGGCGGTGCAGCGGCAAGCCTGCTCATACACCCGGCGGATCATGGATTTGCCGCCGATATCTGCCAGGGGCTTGCCGGGAAACCGGGTGGAGGCGTAACGGGCCGGGATGATGCCGATCACTTGCATGGTTCTCAGAATAATCCGTGGATCTCGGCGTCGATCTTCTGGATGACCTGTCCGAGGTCTTGCTGGTTTTCGCTGAACTTGATGGTGTCCACGGTGACGACCAGCAGCTTGCCCAGGTCGTACTTCCCAATCCATTCCTCGTAGCGTTCGTTGAGCCTTTTGAGGTAGTCCAGCCGGATGGAGTTCTCGTACTCCCGCCCCCTTTTCTGGATCTGGCTGACCAGGGTGGGGACGCTGGCCCGCAGGTAGATCAGCAGGTCGGGGGGTTGAATGAAGGAGCTCATCAGTTCGAACAGCCGGGAGTAATTGTCGAAATCCCTCGAAGCCATCAGTCCCATGGCATGCAGGTTGGGCGCAAATATGTAAGCATCCTCGTAAATGGTCCGGTCCTGGATCACGGTCCTGCCCCCCTTGCGGATGTCCACGATCTGACGAAACCGGCTGTTGAGAAAATAGATCTGGAGGTTGAACGACCAGCGCTGCATGTCCTCGTAAAAATTGTTCAGGTAGGGGTTGGTTTCCACATCCTCATAATGGGCCTCCCATCCGTAATGCTTGGATAACAATCCTGCCAGGGTGGTCTTCCCTGATCCGATATTCCCGGCAATGGCAATGTGCATGGTTTGGGGTTTTATTGGATGAATTTGAGAATCTCGTCCACGTATTTGCGGTCGTTGAACAGGCGGGGAACTTTGTTCTGGCCCCCTATTTTCCCTTTGGATTTCAGCCAGTCAAAGAAGGTTCCCTGCGGGACGGCCGTCACCTTGGGTTGCTGCAGCATCAGGTCGGCCGACCGCTTGGCCTCATAATCCGAATTCAGGTTCTGGAGCTCCCGGTCCAGTTCCCCTGCGAAGCGTTTCATGTCGTCCGGCTCCCTGTCAAATTCGATCAGGTATTCGTGGGCCGCCGTGTGGTTGTCGTTCAGGTAGATGGGGGCGGCGGTGTATTCGCTGATGATGGCTCCGGTAGCCCTGCATGCGGCATCCAGGGCCTTGTCGGTGTTGTCCACGATGACCTCCTCTCCAAAGGCATTGATGAAATTTTTGGTGCGCCCGGAGATGACAAATCGGAAGGGGGAGGTGTTGGTGAAGCGGATGGTGTCACCGATCAGGTACCGCCACAATCCCCCGTTGGTGGAAATGACCAGGGCATAATTCACGTCCTTTTGCACCTCTTCCAGCCCGATGGCTGCCGGCTGCGGCTTGTCCAGTTCCTCCATGGGAATGAATTCGTAGAAGATGCCGTAATCAAGCATCAGGAGCATCTCCCGGGAGCCGGGAACATCCTGTATGCCGAAAAACCCTTCCGAGGCATTGTAGGTTTCCAGGTAGGTCATGGCGGAGGAGGGGATGAGCTTGCGGAACTGTTCGCGGTAGGGGACAAAACTGACGCCTCCGTGAATGAACAGCTCCAGGTTGGGCCAGACTTCCAGGATGTTTGCACGGCCTGTGATCTCCAGGACTTTTTTAAGCAGGATGAGGTTCCAGGAGGGGACCCCGCTGATGCTGGTGACATTTTCCCTGAAGGTGGCATGGGCGATCCTGTCCAGCTTTTCCTCCCAGTCCTCCAGCAGGGCCAGCGGCAATTCGGGGGTGCGCATGAATTCTCCCCAGAACGGAAAGTTCTGCAGCAGGATGGCCGACAAATCGCCGAAGTAGGCGTTGTTGTTGATTTCGCTGACCTTATGACTGCCGCCCATCACCAATCCTTTGCCGTCAAAAATATGGGTGTCGGGATGGTTGTGGCAGAAGATGGACAGCACGTCCTTGCCTGCCTTGTAATGACAGTCTTCGAGCGATTCGTTGCTGAGCGGGATGAACTTGCTTTTGTCGCTGGTGGTCCCGGATGACTTGGCGAACCAGCGGATCTCGGTGGGCCAGAGCAGGTTGTTTTCTCCCGCCACCAGCCGGTCCACATAAGGTTTGATGTCTTCGTAGGCCTGCAGAGGCACCCGTTCCCGGAATTCCCTGCAGGACCGGATCTCTGAGTACCGGTATTTCCGGCCCCATTCGGTGTTGGCGGCCGCCTGCAGCAGCTTTTTAAGCAGGGCATCCTGGACCTCGACCGGATGCTGCATGAAGTGCTCGATCTGGGTGATCCGCTTCTTGAAAAACCAGAAAACGACCGAGTTCAGAAACGACATGGTGTAATCTTTCTGTGGGAATTTCGTTATACCTGCAAGCGTACAAAAATAACACTTATGCCCGCATTATGGGCAAGCCCCTTCCTTTTTTGACCATTTTTTCCTATTTCGGGAAACGGGCGCCGCTTGTGGAGGAAAAGTTTTAATTTTGGCCTGGCTGTCCGACGAAAAACCTTTAAGTATTGAACCTGCTGAGGGAAATCACCGGTTTCGACATGTCCTCCCGCAAACAGCGCTGGAAGCTGCTGCTGCTGTTGTTCGCGGCCCTGATCGTGGGGGTGTCCCTGTATTATGCCGATGTGATTGTCCGCAAGATCACCGAGGATGAAAGGCGCAAGGTGGAGCTGTGGGCCGATGCGGTGCAGCGGCGGGCCAGCCTGGTGCAGTATACCGAGGAATTCTTTGATGCCATCAGCCAGGAGGAGCGCAAGCGGGTGGAGCTCCAGGCCAAGGTCCAGCGCCGCCTGAACGTGGCCGAGAGTTCCGACGAGCTGAATTTCATCATCGAGGTGCTCCGCTCCAACACCACCATCCCGGTCATCCTGGTCGACGAGGACGGCACCGTCTATTCCAGCATGAACCTGGATGACCGGTTCGCCGGGGCTTCCCGCCTGGAGGGGGACCTGCTGGCGTACTTCTCGGATTATCCCCCCATCGAGTTTGCCGTGGGGCGAAACGTGCAGTATATTTACTACCGGGACTCCCGGCTTTTTACCGAGCTGCGGGAGGTGCTGGAGGATCTGGTGAACTCCTTTATTTCGGACATTGTGGTGGGTTCGGCAAACCTGCCGGTCATCGTGGCCGACAGCACCGGCAGGCAATTGCTGGACTACGGCAACATCGGGGAGGTGAACCAGGACGATCCGGAAGAGGTGGCGTCCCTGATCCGGTCCATGGCGGAGAAAAACCCGCCCATCGAAATCTACCTGCCCACTTATGGCAAGGCTTACGTCTATTACACCAACTCCTTCCTGGTCACCCAGCTGCGCTACTACCCCATCGCACAACTTCTGGTGATCGGCATTTTCCTGCTGGTATCCTATTTCTTATTCAGCCTGGCCAGGAATGCGGAGCAGAACCTGGTCTGGGTGGGCATGTCCAAGGAGACGGCCCACCAGCTGGGCACCCCGCTTTCTTCCCTCATGGGGTGGGTGGAGTTGCTGAAGATGAAAGGCGTTGACCAAGAGACCATTGGCGAGATCCTGAAGGACATTCACCGGCTGGAGAATATCACGGAACGCTTCTCCAAGATCGGGTCGGCCCCCAGCCTTTCTCCCACGGACATTGTTTCCGTGGTGGAAGAGACCGTGACCTACATGAAATCCAGGACCTCCAGAAAGGTGGGCTTCGTGGTGACCAGCAGCCGCCCGGAAGTGATGGTTCCCCTGAACGCGAATTTGTTCGGATGGGTGATCGAGAACCTGATCAAGAATGCCGTCGATGCCATGGATGGCTATGGGGACATTGCCCTGCAGATCAGGGAACAGCCCCGCATGGTGGTGATCGACGTGAGCGACACCGGGAAGGGCATCCCCTCTTCCAAATTCAACACGGTGTTCAAGACCGGGTACACCAGCAAAAAAAGGGGGTGGGGGCTGGGCTTGTCGCTCAGCAGGAGGATCATCGAAAGCTATCACAATGGCCGGCTGTTTGTGAAGGAGTCCGCCCTGAACCGCGGGACCACCTTCCGGATCGCCCTGCGCAAATAAGGCCGGATCGGGGGGCGGGCGCCTCCCCGGACGATGGGACGGTTCGCTGCGGTTTTTGCCGGCGTGAGCCGTCGACCGGGGGAATCGCCGGCCGGGAAGGCGGCACCCGTCCATGTGGCAACGAAGAATGCGGCAGCAACATCTGATATGTTGTATATTTGCACCAAAGAACCAGCATCCCCATGGCATTTCTGAAACGTTTCCCTACTCGGATGCGGCACCGCCTGCCGAAGCTTACAGCCATCTTCCTGGCTGCCGGCATGTTTTTAATGACGTCGGGCTTTCGGCACCTGGCCGTGGACCGCATCATGCTGCACATGGAAAGCCAGAACCTGCAGCGCGGAAAGAGGGTGGATGTCGTGGCCGGTATGTACTACTCGGCCCGGGACGGCCGGCTGCTGACACACTACCTCTCGCCCGTCCGGCAGGTCATGGTGACCAACAACAAGGGAGAACTGTCCGTTTACGATGAAGAGGAGAACACGGTCTACCGGGAACAGGGCATGCAGTACAGCACGGAAAACAACCTGATATATTTTTTCCTGAACGGGCAGTTGCAGGATCTGGGCCTGCGCCAGATGGGCTTTTCCCTGATGGAGACCTCCTTCATCGACGGCCTGGTGAGGACCTCCTGGTTCCCCCCGGCAGAGATGTACCACCTGTTCAACCGGATCGAGCTGGTGCACGAGAACCACCTGCCCATCTATGCGGGCTATTACGATGCGGGCAGGCACTTGGTGAAGAAGGTCTATTATACCAACTACCGGGAATTTCCGGAACTTGTCCTGCCCCTGACCATCACCGAGTTCAATTACCTGCCGGGCGGGGATTCCATCGTGAACCGCCTGATTTTTTCGGATGTACGCATCAACCAGCAGGCCGTCAGCCCCTGGTTTCAATTCACCATACCCGATGATGCACGGATTCTGCGGTAAGCCCCGGCAAGCGGGGAAGTTGGTCTTGCTGGCCCTCCTGTTGCTGGCCTGGGGCGTCCCTGCCCTGGGGAGCGATCCCCCCGGGCGGGTACAGCCCAAAACGGATTGGGAATTGCTGTCGGATGCGTCCTGCCCGGCCTGCAGCCACGCCCAGGGGTCGTTCGAACTGCTCGGGGCAGGCCGTCACTGGCTGATCAAATACAACCCCCTGTCGCTCGCCCTGTCAGGCATGTTGTTCACCTACCAGCGTTTCATTTCCCCGCAGTGGCCCTCGGACTGCATCTACGAACATTCCTGTTCTTCCTTCAGCAAAGCCCTCATCGAAGAGTACGGCCTGGCAAGGGGGACCGTCTTCACGGCCGACCGGCTGACCCGCTGCAACCGCATCGCCATCCTGGATGTTCATCCACTGAGCCTGGGTGAGGCCAGCGGAAAGGTGATGGAGGGGGTGGGCGTGTACAAGAAAAAGAAGCAGGAATGAGCCGTGCCGCCCTGACTTTTTTATGCTGCCTCCTTTTGTGTCCCCCGGGGGCGTCCGCCGGCAGCGGTCCGCCGGAGGAGCTGGCCTTCATTGAATACCTGATGGCCCGGGGAGAATTGTCCGAAAGCCTTTTCCTTCTGGAACGCCTGCCCCCCCAGCCGAAGGCCAGGGAAGACTCTGTATCCTTCCTCAAAGGATGGGTCCTCTACCTGCAGAAGGAGCTGGAGCCGTCTGCCAGGCACCTGCTTGCCGTGTCGTCCGAAAGCCCTTTGCACACCCGGTCGGTTTTTTTCGGGGCCTATAACCTGGCCCACCTGGGCAGGCCGCGGCAGGCCATGGCCATCCTCGGAAGCCAGCCCTTCGAATCCGGAAGCCAGCCGGACAGGCTGCGTGGCTTCCAGCTGGCGGGCATGGCGCTGCTGGACAGGGATTTTGACCTGTTTGCCCGGCAGGCCCAGGCGCTGGAAGGGACCGGACACCTCATGCAGGAGCAGGCCCTGCGGCTGAAGGAATACCATGGGAGGCTGCTGTCCGAAAGAGGACGGTCGCCCCTGCTTGCCGGCTTGCTGTCGGCGGCCGTTCCCGGCCTGGGCAAGGTGTACGCGGGAAAACCGGCTGAAGGGGTCGCCGGCTTCCTTTACCTGGCCGTCATGGGGGCGACGACGTGGGACTTTTACAGGGGTGCCGGACCGCGCAGCGCCCTTTTCATCCTGTCGGCTTCAGTCACCGGCATTTTCTATCTGGGCAATATTGCCGGGAGCGCCACGGCCGTTAGAAGACAAAACAAGGAGTTCAACCATGAAATGGACCAGCGCATTTTGTTCGACCTGCATATTCCTCTGCGCAACGCTTTCAACTAGCCAGGGGCAGGAGGCTGCACGGGCCCTGCGGCAGGCCGACAGCCTGTTCGCCGGGGGTATCTATTTTCATGCCTCCATAGAATATGAGCGTGCCTATTACCTCTCTGAGGGGCCGGGTGACCGCATCCTGGCCAACCTCGGAAAGGCTTCGGCCCTGAAGCAGATGGGACTGTTTGACAAGGCCCATGTGGACCTTCAGCGGTCCCTTCCTCAGGCACCGTCCGACTCCCTGCGCTTCGCCCTGCTGAACGAGCTGGCCCTTTGTGCCTACCTGTCCGGGGACTACCAGACGGCCCGGTCGTGGCTCCAGCAGATCATCCATTTTTACGGGGACAATCCCTGGTCGGACTGCATCCTGCTTCTGGAAGCCCTGACCCTGCTGCAGTTGGAACAATGGGAGGCCCTGGCCGGGCATTTGGAGCAACGGGCTGCCGCCGGGGACGGGGAGGCCGGCCTGCTGGCTGACGCTTTGCGTGATACGATCCGTGAGGGGGCCGTGCCCGTGCGTAAGGACCCCCGGCGGGCCCGCCGCCTGTCCACCTTCCTGCCGGGAACCGGGCATGTCTGGGCTGGCTATCCCGGCAGGGGACTCCTGAATGCCGGGGCCCAGCTGGGTGCCCTGGCCTCTTTTGCCTGGTTTGCCTGCAACGGCTTTTATGTGGCAGGCGTCAGCGTGGGACTGGCCCTGTTTCAGTCGTTCTATTTCGGCGGGATACGCCAGGCCGGGGATCTGGCTGCAGGCGGGAGCGAGGCACGCATGGAGGCATTCAAGCGGGACCTGGCTGCCAGACTGTTCGCCCTGGAGAAACAAGCCCCGGCTCATGATTAGGATGGATTCCCGCAGCGCTTCACCAAGATCCGGGCAGGGGGAGACCCCGTCCGGACCGGGGCCTGCCTGCCTGGCCCTGCTGCTTTGCTGCCTGCTGGTTTTCATCCCCGGACGGGGTGCCGGCCAGGCTCCCGAAGAGGCCGGTGAGGCGCCCCCGACCGGCAAGGTGGAGGCGGCGTTTCTGGCCCTGTACCATTTTGATTTTCCGGCGGCCGAGCGGTTAAGCAGGGACCTGCAACAGGGGTACCCGGGAAGTTACCTTGCCCACCTGGCACGGGTGAATTATTTCTGGTGGGATATGGTAACCCGGGAAGACGGCAGCGACAGGGACCCCCGTTACCGTGAGACGGCGGAACTGGCCATCCGCCTCTCCCGGGAGGCCCTGCAGTCAGGTCCCCGGGACGTGGATTTGTTCTTCTTTATCAGCCTGCATGCCATGCAGGCAAGGATCGATCTGTTGAGGGGGGCCTGGATCCGGGCCCTGCAAAACCTCAGGCACTGTGCCGTGCAGATCGAGGCCTCGGCCGGGCGGGAGGAACATTTTGAGGGCTTCTACCTTACTTCAGGCATGTACCATTACCTGATGGGCCAGGCAGACCGGAAGTATCCCTTCCTAAGGCTGTATGCCCTGCTGTATCCCAGGGGGGACAAGGAAAAGGGTCTCAGGCAGCTGGAAAAGGCATTCCGCAGCGGGCATGTCATCTGGCAGACAGAGGCTGCCTATTTTTTAATGCGGATCCACCTCGACCAGGAAGACAATCCGGGCCTGGCAGAACCCTATGCCCGCTGGCTTACCGGTCATTACCCCGGGAACCTGGTCTACCAGTACTACCACCTGCGGGTGTTGGAGGCAATGGGAAATGGCCCGGATGCCAGGGCCAAACGGGAGGAGCTGCAGCGCCTTGCGGCCACGCATCCCACCATCGGCCCGGAGCAACGGGGCCATTTCTTACAATTGTTCGGTCAGTAACAGGCCTGGGATCTCCCTACCACATAAAGAAACTGGGGTTGTCCACGTATTTCGATATGTCGTCATTGACCAGGCCGATAAGCAGGACCACCCAGTCGACAAAGGCCACGATCCCGCAGCCACCCAGGGTCAGGATGTAGGCGATGATCGTTCCCGTGGAGGTGCCCAGGTAGGCCCTGTGAATGCCCAGGTAGCCCACGAACCAGGCCAGGATGAAGGCCACGGCCGGATTCTTTTCTGCCTGCAGGAAATGGGTGGCTGTGGAAGCGGCCCCGGCAAGGGGGGCCATGGTGTTCATGGCCAGGAAGTCGGCCTGTTCGGCCTGGGCGAACATCTGGTCCACGGCGGCCTCATCGAGACGGTACATGCCTGCCTCGGCATGTACGGCGGCCATTCCTAAAAAGGCAAAAACGACAAGCGTAACGAGTTTTTTCATTGGGTAACTGATTTTTGGTTGCTCTCTTTGGCAAAGCAGCCTGTCACTCTGTTTGGTAGCGGATCAGGGGCTTGCCGGCCGAGTTTGTGGTTAAACTTAAATTATTTGGTCCAAAAGGCATTCAAATATATAAAAAAAAACATTATTTCAATCTGTCCGGCAAATTTAAATGGGGAATCCGTGTCATGGCCCGGAGGCCACAAAGGATCCGCCCCGTCCCAAACCAGCCGCAAGATG
Source organism: uncultured Bacteroidales bacterium (assembly GCA_964477035.1). Lineage (GTDB taxonomy): Bacteria > Bacteroidota > Bacteroidia > Bacteroidales > UBA7960 > SLSG01. Next base: position 48,844 of record CAYZCW010000010.1, on the reverse strand, counting down.
GCTGTTATTCAGTACGGGGCGGATCTGTCCGGGATGCGGGGATGGGTTATTTCTCCTTGCGGAAGCACATAAACCAATCCAGGCAATAGGTGTCGTCACCCTGGTTTTCCATGCGATCCTTGGCGGTCCCGCAGGAGCCGGGGGGCGGGATGATAACGTCATCGCCCGGCTGCCAATTGGCCGGGGTCGCGATCTTTTCCTTGTCGGCTTTCTGCATGGCGATGATCATGCGCTTGATCTCGTCCATGTTGCGGCCCATGCTCAGGGGGTAGTAAAGAATGGCGCGGACAATGGCTTTGGGGTCCATGATGAATACGGCGCGTACCGCCTGGGTGGTGGAAGCATTGGGCTGCAGCATGCCGAAGCTTTTTGCCACGTCCATTTTCAGATCCTCAATGACCGGGAACAGGACCTCCACATTCTTCATGCCCTTGTACTCGATCTTTTCCTTGATGGTGCGCAGCCAGGCAATGTGGGCATAGATGCTGTCGATCGACAGGCCGATCAGTTCGGTGTTCAGGGCCCGGAACTCTTCCTGCATGCTGGCAAAAGTCATGAACTCCGTGGTGCATACCGGGGTGAAGTCGGCCGGGTGGCTGAAAAGGATCACCCATTTCCCTTTGTAATCCTCGGGAAAATTCATGGGTCCCATGGTGGTTACCGCCTTGAAAGAAGGTGCAGGGTCACCGATCAGCGGCATTCTGTTAACTGTTTCCTGTACTGTGGATTTGTCTTCCATATTTCTGGATTTTTAAAATGTGTAAAACAACACCGGTCTGGATGGCCGGCGAGGATATCAACAGCTAAACAAAGAAGGTTCTGAAAAGTTTCCCAATAAAGAAAATATTCTTTTATGGGGTTGCCCGAAAAGCATTTTCCAAGTGCTGCAGCTGCACCTTCCCGTCTTTCATGACCAGGGAGATGATGTCAAAACGGACTTCCAGGGTTATCCTGTTTTTCGCCAGGTAATGACTGGCGGCCCTGATCAGGTGTTTTTGCTTTGCGGAATGGACAAACAGGGAAGGCTCTCCGTGGCGGGAACTGCTGCGGGTTTTGACTTCCACAATGACCAGGAGGGGGCCTTTGAGGGCGATGATGTCCACTTCCCTGTGCCCGGACCTCCAGTTGTTTTCCAGGATGAGATACCCCTGTTCGCTCAGCCAGGCGCTGGCGATGGCTTCCCCGTCGGCCCCCGTCTGGTGTGCACCGCCCATGAAGCCCTTATTCGTCGAACAGCTCGAACTCGTAATACTCCATGATCGGGTTTGCCAGCAGCTTTTTGCAGGCCGTCTCCACCTTTTCCCGGGCAAGATCCTGGTTGTCTGCCTCCACCAGCAGGCTGATGTGTTTGCCTACCCTGACCTGGGTGATCTCTGGCAGCTCCAGGTTCTTCATGCTGGCTGAAATGGCCTTGCCCTGCGGATCCAGAAGCGCCTTCAGGGGCATTACGTTAATCTCTGCGCGGAACATCATGTTTGCGTATTTTTGGACCCGGCCGGCTGGCTTTCTCCCGGCCGGATGTGGGACCAATGAAACAGAAGGGACAAAATTAAGTAAAAAAGCATGATGAGGGGGGCTGCCTGCCATCCGAAAACCATTAAAAGGACCAGTGATCCCGCCAGAAACGAGATCCTCAGGCGGTTCCCCTTCCAGCCAAAGGTCTTGAACTTGAGTGAGAACATCGACAGGGGGGAGACCAGAAGCCAGGAGAACAGGCCGGTAAGAACCAGCATGGCCCAGGCACTGCCGGTCAGGCCGGATGCAAACCGGGTGACCATACCCCCTTCAGGACCGTATGCCAGGACAAGGGGCCAGGAGGCAAAAAACAGGCCGTTGGCCGGGGTGGGCAGTCCGATGAATGCGTCCCGCTGTGTTTCGTCCAGGTTGAACCGCGCCAGGCGGAGGGCGGAAAAGACGGTCAGGGAGAAACCCAGAAAGGGCAACAGGAACAGGACCGTTTCTGACTCCGTGATGAAGGGCACGGACTGTTTCAGGTAGGCCAGGACGATGGCTCCGGGCAACAGCCCGAAACTGACCAGGTCTGCCAACGAATCGAGCTGCCCGCCCAGGGGAGAGTAGGCGTTCAATGCACGGGCCGCAAAGCCGTCCAGGAAATCCAGAAGGGCGCAGGCCAGCATAAGCAGGGCGGCCGCATGAAGTGCCCCGTCCAGGGCCACGGCCACGGCCACGGACCCCGTGAACAGGTTGAGGAGGGTGATGGCGTTCGGTAGGGCGTTTCTGCTGAACATAATCCGGGTGGTATGGGTTTATGGGTTAGGACCTGTGCCGGGAGGTAAAATTAACACATATCAGGAAACTATCCGACATGAACCGCGAAGCATTTGACGGGGCTCCCCTGAGCCAGAAGGTATTTAAGGTGTTCGAATCCGGAAAGGAGTTGACATCCAGGGTGTTTCTTCATTGTCATATTAAATTGTACGCCATAGACGGGTTTTACGCAGAGGTCTATTATGTCCCTGCAGCCAACAAGATCCACAAGGTGGAGAGCCTCAGCCTGGATGAGGTGTTGGAGGTGTACGGCAAGCAACTCGATATTTCCGGCCTGATGACAGGGTGATATTTTTTATTTTCTTTTTTTAAATCAAGAAATTCTCCTTAACTTTGCATCCCCATTTGGGAAGGGTTTCAGGTCAATCATTCATAAACAGTTAAAGAAAGAGGCAAACATGATCATTGTTCCCATCAAGGAAGGCGAAAACATCGACCGGGTGCTGAAGAAGCTGAAAAGGAAATTTGAAAAAACGGGAATACTTCGCGAACTTCGTGAAAGACAAAAGTTTACCAAGCCTTCGGTGAAGCGGCGCGAGCAAAAGCTGAAAGCCATTTACATCCAGAAACTGCAGATCGCCGAAGAAGCATAGGGTTTGCATATCCATCCCCATTTCCGAAGAAATTTTTGCAGATGCCGGTTTTTTGGCATAACTTTATTGCAAGGATTTCTTCTTTTTTTGAGCCCATGGGATACAGTACGGGGACATTCCTTGACCATCTAGAAAAGGAAAGACGCTATTCGGGTCACACCCTGACTGCTTATGAGACTGACCTGAAGCAATTTACATCTTATCTTACCGAACAATATGCGGAGCCGGACCCCCTCAGGGCCGGGAGTTCCGTCATCCGGTCCTGGCTCGCCGCCCTGGTGGGGGAGGGGTATTCCCGGGCCAGTATCAACCGGAAAATGTCCGCCCTGAAATCCTTCTACCAGTATTTTGTCAAAACCGGACGCCTGAAGGGCGATCCCACCGACCAGTTGCGCAGCCTGAAAAAGGACCGGAGGCTGCCCGAATTTGTGCAGGAGGAAGGCATGCAGCAGTTGTTCGGTCAGGGGTTCTTCGGCGCGGACTTTGCCGGGCTGAGGGACCTGCTTCTCATGGAGTTGCTGTACACCACAGGCATGCGCCTGTCGGAAATGACCGGCCTGCGGCACGGGGATGTGGATGAAAGCGCCCCCTCCCTGCGGGTCACCGGCAAGCGGAACAAGGACCGGGTAATCCCCTTGCTTCCCCATGTGGTAAAAACCTACCGGGTGTATTGTGAGGAAAAGGCCAGGCTTTTCGGTGGAGCGGCTGATGCCTATGTGATCGTGACCAACAAGGGAAAAAAATGCTATCCGGAATTTGTCTATCGGCGTGTGAATTTCTATCTTCGTCAGGTGACCACCCGCTCGAAAAAAAGTCCCCATGTTCTCAGGCATTCCTTTGCCACCCATATGCTCGACCACGGGGCCGATCTCAACGCCATTAAAGAAATTCTGGGGCATTCCAGCCTGGCCGCCACCCAGGTTTACACCCACAACACCATCGAAAAAATCAAATCCATTTATAAACAAGCCCACCCAAAGGCATAAACGAGGAGGATGAACCATGAAAGTATCGATCAGTTCCTTGCATTTCAAATCGGATGTGAAACTGGAAGAATTTATCAGGGAAAAAGTGGGCAAGGTGACGCCCCTGTTTGACGGGGTCCTCGGTGTGGATGTCACCCTCAAGCTGGATACCGCATCCAACAATGAAAACAAGATCGCTGAGATACGTGTGTTGATCCCTGGCAACGACCTGTTTGCCAAAAAACAGGCAAAGACCTTCGAGGAAGCCGTCGATACGGCCATCGATGCCCTGAAACGCCAGCTGAAAAAGCGCAAGGAGAAATTGAAAGGCATTTAGGATGGCCCTCAGTGTGTTGTCAAAAAAAACATGGATTTTTTTGGTAGTGTTTAAATCTTTTGTACATTTGCAGACCTTTTTAAGGGGTAAATTCAATGCGAAAGATCGCCGATGTAGCTCAGTTGGCCAGAGCAGCTGATTTGTAATCAGCCGGTCGGGGGTTCGAATCCCTTCATCGGCTCGGACAGCCTGGGGGGGTTCCAGAGCGGTCAAATGGGGCAGACTGTAAATCTGTTGGCTAAGCCTTCGGAGGTTCGAATCCTTCCCCCACATTGAAAAGCGGAAATAGCTCATCTGGTAGAGCGACAGCCTTCCAAGCTGTAGGTGGCGGGTTCGAGTCCCGTTTTCCGCTCAAGGTTTCAGACCGGTTGATACCGGCCGACGTAGCTCAGGGGTAGAGCGTTTCCTTGGTAAGGAAGAGGTCACGGGTTCAATTCCCGTCGTCGGCTCCAGTGAAAAATAGTTGAATCCCTTTTTTAATAAAACTTAAACACCCTGTAATATGGCAAAAGAAAAATTTCAACGCACAAAACCGCACGTGAACATCGGTACCATCGGTCACGTAGACCACGGAAAAACCACGCTCACCGCTGCGATCACACAAATCCTGGCATCCAAGGGCCTGTCAGAGATCCGCTCGTTTGATTCCATCGACAATGCCCCCGAAGAAAAGGAAAGGGGTATCACCATCAATACCGCGCACGTTGAATACCAGACTGAATCCAGGCACTACGCGCACGTTGACTGCCCCGGACATGCTGACTACGTGAAGAACATGGTAACCGGTGCCGCCCAGATGGACGGCGCCATTCTCGTCGTGGCCGCCACCGACGGTCCGATGCCCCAGACCCGGGAGCACATCCTGCTGGCACGCCAGGTAGGCGTTCCCCAGCTGGTCGTTTTCATGAACAAGGTCGACCTTGTCGATGACGAGGAACTTCTGGAGCTCGTGGAAATGGAGATCCGTGAACTGTTGACCTTCTACAAGTTTGACGGCGACAACATCCCCGTCATTCAGGGATCTGCCCTGGGCGGCCTGAACAACGAACCCAAGTGGGTCGAAAAGATAGAGGAACTGATGCATGCGGTCGATACCTTCATCCCGCTCCCGGAACGTGCCGTCGACAAGGACTTCCTGATGCCGGTTGAGGACGTGTTCTCCATCACCGGCCGTGGCACCGTGGCCACCGGCAGGATTGAAACCGGTGTGATCAATTCCGGAGATCCCGTGGACATCATCGGGATGGGTGCCGAGAAGCTCAAGTCGGTTGTTACCGGCGTGGAGATGTTCCGCAAGATCCTTGACCGTGGTGAGGCCGGTGACAACGTCGGTTTGCTCCTCAGGGGGATCGACAAGGACGCCATTGCCCGTGGGATGGTCATCTGCAAGCCCGGCTCCGTGAAACCCCACGCCAAGTTCAAGGCAGAGGTATATATCCTTAAAAAGGAAGAAGGGGGCCGCCACACCCCGTTCCAGAACAAATACCGTCCGCAGTTCTTCTTCCGCACCACCGACGTGACCGGTGAGATCATGCTCCCGGAGGGACGTGAGATGGTCATGCCCGGTGACAACCTGACCATCCATGTGAACCTCATCAGCGAGGTGGCCATGGACAAGGGGCTCCGCTTCGCCATCCGTGAGGGCGGACGTACCGTGGGCGCCGGACAGGTAACCGAGATTATTGACTAGGCATTAAAGACCGGTGGCGGGATCTTCCCGCCACCGGTTCCTACGGGTGTAGCTCAATTGGTAGAGTAGCGGTCTCCAAAACCGTTGGTTGAGGGTTCGATTCCTTCCACCCGTGCAACGACCAGAATACCACACAAACAATGAAAAAAATCAGAGCCTATCTCAGCGAGACCTATGATGAACTGATTCACAAGGTATCGTGGCCAACCTGGAGTGAACTGCAGAACAGCGCAGTCGTCGTGTCCATTGCTTCCCTCATAATCGCCGTTGTCGTTTATTTGATGGACATGTCGTTCAGCTCCATTCTCAAGCAATTCTACCGTCTCTTTTTGTAAGTCCCAGGGGATACCTTGCCGTTATTCTGTCGTTGGTTTCAGTCTGTGGGTTTACGGCAAAGGGTTCCGGGACAGTCACTTCAATCCCGAAGTATGAGCGAACAGGTCAAAAAATGGTATGTCGTCCGGGCCGTCAGCGGCAGTGAGAAGAAAGTCAAGCAATACATCGAGAGTGAGATTGCCCGACTTGGCCTGGGTGAATACGTTTCGCAAGTACTGATTCCAATGGAGAAGATCTATCAGATCCGCAAGGGAAAGAAAATCAGCGCAGAGCGCAATTTCTTCCCTGGTTACATTCTGATTGAGGCCGCTCTTTTGGGGGAAATCCCGCACATTATCCGGAATGTACCCGGTGTCCTGGGTTGGTTAGGCTCTGCAGGAGACCCGGTGCCGCTTCGGCCGGCGGAAGTGAATCGGATCCTTGGTAAGGTCGATGAGCTTTCCGGCAAGGAAGAAGAACTGAACATTCCGTTTATCGTGGGAGAAACCGTGAAGGTGACAGACGGTCCGTTTAACAGTTTCACCGGCGTGATCGAGGAGATCAATGAAGAGAAGAAGAAGCTGAAGGTGATGGTAAAGATCTTCGGTCGGAAAACGCCCCTGGAGCTGAGTTTCATGCAGGTAGAAAAGGAATGACGTATTTCCGGCCGCCCATGCGGACGGATGCTTCCATACGCCCCCTGATCACTGCAGGAATGGTTCGATCCCCTTATTTGTAAACTAATCGAAAAATGGCAAAAGAAGTTAGCGGAATCATTAAGCTGCAAATTAAAGGCGGAGCTGCAAACCCATCCCCACCCGTCGGACCTGCTTTAGGTGCCAAGGGTGTGAATATCATGGAGTTCTGCAAGCAGTTCAATGCCCGTACGCAGGATAAAGCCGGGAAAGTCATTCCGGTGATCATCACCGTGTACAAGGACAAGTCCTTTAATTTCATCATCAAAACCCCCCCGGTTGCGGTGCAACTCAGGGAGGTAGCCAAAGTTCAGTCAGGTTCAGCAGAACCCAACCGCACGAAAGTAGCCACCATCACTTGGGATCAGGTAAGGGATATCGCCGAATCCAAGATGCCCGATCTGAATTGCTTCACCGTGGAGTCAGCCATGCAAATGGTTGCCGGCACGGCTCGCAGCATGGGCATCCGGATCAAGGGAACCCCCCCTGCTTAACCAGGCGGTAGCCCTGAATGCAATTAGTAACTTAAAGCATAACGGAATCTGAATATGGCTAAATTAACTAAAAACCAAAAAGAGGCTTCGGCGAAGTTCGACAGGACGGCGGTGTATTCCTTGTCTGATGCGGCGGATATTGTCAAGCAGATCACCTTCACCAAGTTCGATGCATCCGTGGATTTGGATGTGCGACTCGGTGTGGACCCCCGGAAGGCCAACCAGATGGTCAGGGGTGTGGTCGCCTTGCCGCACGGAACCGGAAAGACCGTTAAAGTGCTGGTGCTGTGCTCCCCCGACAAGGAGGATGAAGCCAAAGAAGCCGGAGCTGATTACGTTGGCTTGGATGAATATGTGGACAAGATCAAAGGCGGCTGGACCGACATTGACGTGGTGATAACCACCCCCAATGTGATGCCGAAGGTGGGTGCCCTGGGACGAATTCTCGGTCCCCGCGGGCTCATGCCCAACCCCAAGGCCGGTACCGTCACCATGGAGGTCGGAAAGGCCGTCCGGGATGTGAAAGCCGGCAAGATCGATTTCAAGGTGGATAAATTCGGCATCATCCACGCTTCCGTCGGAAAAGTTTCTTTCGACAGGGAGAAAATTGTGGAGAATGCCAGGGAGCTCATCCAGACCATCATTAAGTTAAAACCCTCTGCTGCCAAAGGAACGTATGTGAAAAGCATCTACCTTTCCAGCACAATGAGCCCTGGGGTTCAGGTGGAGACCAAATCAGTCGTAGTATAAACCCAAGGCAAGCAATTGCTGTAGATAACGGAAGTCTATATGAAAAAAGAAGATAAACTTCAGATCATTGAGTCGCTGGCCGAACGGTTAAAGGATAGCGAATTCTTTTATCTGACAGATACTTCTGAACTGGATGTCGAGACCATCAATAAGCTTAGAAGGCTTTGTTTCAAAAGGAATGTCTCCCTGCAGGTGGTGAAGAACACCCTGCTCAGGAAGGCCATGGAAAGGAGTGAGAGGGACTTTGCACCCCTTTACGAAGTGCTAAAAGGCGCCACATCCGTCATGTTTGCCGATACCGGCAACGTTCCTGCCCGGCTTATCAAGGAGTTTCGCAAGACCAGCCCGAAGCCGATCGTAAAGGGTGCCTACATCCAGGAAGCTTTCTTCATCGGTGACAACCAGCTCGAAGCACTGAGCAATGTCAAATCCAAAGAAGAACTCCTGGGCGACCTGATCGGCCTGCTCCAGTCCCCGGCCAAAAACGTCCTTTCTGCCCTGCAGTCTGGCGGGAATACCATTGCCGGTGTCGTTAAGACCCTCTCAGAGAGGGCCAATTAATTTGAAAAATTAACCTGATTATCAGAATCGTATAACCAATTAAACTAGAATAAAAATGGCAGATTTGAAAGCTTTTGCAGAACAATTAGTTAATCTTACCGTGAAGGAGGTTAATGAGTTGGCACAGATTTTAAAGGATGAATATGGTATTGAGCCCGCAGCCGCTGCTCCCATTGCAGTAGCCGCCGCAGCCGGTGATGCCGGTGGTGAGGCCGCGGAAGAACAAACCCAGTTCGATGTGGTCCTGAAGTCTGCAGGTCCCTCCAAGCTGGCCGTGGTCAAGCTTGTCAAGGAACTGACCAGCCTCGGCCTGAAAGAGGCCAAGGAACTGGTCGATTCCGCGCCCAAGGCCATCAAGGAAGGGGTTACCAAGGACGAAGCCGAATCGCTTAAGAGCCAGCTTGAAGAGGCAGGGGCAGAGGTTGAGGTAAAGTAAGCTTCCTGCAAAATACTGAAGATTAGACTTCTGCCGGATGCCCCCCATTCGCTGCGGAAGTCTAGTCTTCGTTGCTGTTTATAAGTTACCTTCATTGTTCTTTGTTCTTTTCCGATAAACCAAAACGTTCATACCTTGGCAGCAAAACAATCAACCGGAGAAAGGCTCAGCTTTGCAACCGTCAAAAAGCATTTTGAATATCCCGATTTCCTTGAAATCCAGGTAAAGTCCTTTCAGGACTTTTTCCAGTTGGAGACAACCCCTGAAAACAGGAAAAACGAAGGGCTTTTCAAGGTCTTCAGCGAGAACTTTCCCATCTCTGATGCCCGCAATAATTTCGTGCTGGAGTTCCTCGATTATTTTATCGACCCGCCCAAATACAGCATCCAGGAGTGCATTGAAAGAGGGCTGACTTACAGCGTGCCGCTCAAGGCCAAGCTGAAACTCTATTGCACCGACCCCGAACATGAAGATTTCGAGACCATCATACAGGATGTCTACCTGGGCATGATTCCCTATATGACACCCCGGGGAACTTTCGTGATCAACGGGGCCGAGAGGGTTGTGGTATCCCAGCTTCACCGGTCTCCCGGTGTGTTCTTCGGTACCAGTGTCCATGCCAACGGCACCCAGCTATACAGTGCCAGGATCATCCCGTTCAAGGGTTCCTGGATAGAATTTGCCACAGACATCAACAATGTGATGTACGCTTACATCGACAGGAAGAAGAAACTGCCTGTCACTACTTTGCTGCGTGCCATCGGTTTTGAAAGCGATAAGGACATCCTGGAGATATTCGATCTGGCCGACGAGATCAAGGTCAGCAAGACAGGCCTGAAGAAATATGTGGGGAGGAAGCTTGCTGCCAGGGTGCTCCGTGCCTGGGTGGAGGATTTTGTGGATGAAGATACCGGGGAGGTGGTTTCCATTGAGCGCACAGAGGTCATCATTGACCGGGAGACCATCCTGGAGAACGAGCACATCGACCAGATCATCGATGCCGGGGTTAAAACGGTCATCCTGCACAAGGAGGGGGTCAACCTGAGCGACTACGCCCTGGTTTACAACACCCTTCAGAAGGACACCACCAACTCCGAGAAGGAGGCCGTGGAGTTTATTTACCGGCTGCTCCGGAATGCGGATCCGCCGGATGATGAGACCGCCCGCAGCATGATCGAGAAGCTGTTCTTTTCGGACAAGCGTTATGACCTGGGCGATGTGGGACGTTACCGCATCAACAAAAAGCTGGACCTGGATATCCCCATGGACACCCGGGTGCTTACCAAGGAGGACATCATTTCCATTATCAGCTACCTGATCGAGCTGGTCAATGCCAAGGCTGATGTGGATGACATCGACCACCTGAGCAACAGGCGGGTCCGCACGGTGGGCGAGCAGCTCTACGCCCAGTTCGGCGTGGGCCTGGCACGCATGGCCCGGACCATCAGGGAGCGCATGAATGTCCGGGACAATGAAGTGTTTGCCCCCACCGACCTGATCAATGCCAAGACCCTGTCTTCCGTGATCAATTCGTTTTTCGGCACCAACCAGTTGTCCCAGTTCATGGACCAGACCAACCCCCTTGCCGAACTGACGCACAAGCGTCGCATGTCGGCCCTGGGACCGGGTGGTCTTTCACGGGAGCGCGCCGGATTCGAGGTGCGTGACGTTCACTTCACCCATTACGGCAGGTTGTGCACGATCGAGACCCCGGAAGGTCCCAACATCGGTCTGATATCCTCCCTGTGTGTTTATGCCAAGGTGAACGAACTGGGATTCATCGAAACCCCTTACTTCAAAGTCAACGGGGGCCAGATCGATTTCGACAATGATCCGGTCTACCTTTCGGCAGAGGAGGAGGAGACACAGATCATCAGCCAGGCCAATATACCGATTGACAAAAACGGACGCTTCGCCGAGGAGCGTGTCAAAGTCCGATTCCAGGCAGACTATCCCATTGTGGAGCCGGAAAAGATCAACCTGATGGATGTGGGCCCCAACCAGATCGCATCCATTGCCGCTTCCCTCATCCCCTTTTTGGAACATGACGATGCCAACAGGGCCTTGATGGGCAGCAACATGATGCGTCAGGCCGTCCCCCTGATCAATCCGGAAGCCCCCATTGTGGGCACCGGCCTTGAGAAGAAGGTGGCGAGCGACTCCAGGGTGCTGCTGCATGCAGAGGGAGAAGGCGTCGTGGAATATGTCGATGCCGATGAGATATGGATCCGTTATTCCCGGAGTGAGGACGAACGGCTTGTCAGTTTCGAGGAAGACGTCAAGGTGTACTCCCTGATCAAGTTCAGCAAGACCAACCAGAGCACCTGCATCAACCTGAAACCCATCGTCAGAAAAGGGCAGAAGGTCAAGATGGGACAACTGCTTTGTGAAGGGTATGCCACAAAAGACGGGGAGCTGGCCCTGGGCCGGAACCTCAAGGTGGCCTTCATGCCCTGGAAGGGCTACAATTTTGAGGATGCCATCGTGGTGTCCGAAAAAGTGGTCCGCGAGGATGTTTTCACCTCCATTCATATCGAGGAGTTTTCCCTGGATGTGCGGGACACCAAGCGGGGAGCCGAAGAGCTCACCAGCGACATCCCCAACGTGAGTGCAGAGGCGATCAAGGACCTGGATGAGAACGGCCTGATCAGGATCGGGGCGGAAGTCAATGAGGGGGACATCCTCATCGGCAAGATCACTCCCAAGGGGGAAACGGATCCCACCCCGGAGGAAAAGCTGCTCCGTGCCATTTTCGGCGACAAGGCGGGAGACGTGAAAGATGCTTCCCTGAAGGCCCCGCCTTCGACCAAGGGCGTGATCATCGACAAGAAACTGTTCTCCAGGGTCATCAAAGACCGCAAAGCCAAGACAAAGGAAAAGGCCGTCCTGGAAAAACTGGACGAGGAATTCAACAGAGAGGTGGCCGAGCTGCGCGCCAAACTGGTGGACAAGCTGATCATCCTGGTCAGCGGAAAGACTTCCCAGGGCGTGATGAACAACCTGAAGGAAGTCGTTGTTTCGAAGGGCACCAAATTCACACAGAAGATCCTGCACGGGATCGACTATGCCACGGTGAATCCGACCAACTGGACCACCGACAAGGCCAAAAATGACCTGATCCGGCAGTTGTTGCACAACCATTCCATCCGGTACAAAGACATTCTGGGGACTTACAACCGCAAAAAATTCACCTCCACGGTCGGGGATGAACTGCCTGCGGGCATCGTGCAGCTGGCCAAAGTGTACCTCGCCAAGAAGCGAAAACTGAAGGTAGGCGACAAAATGGCCGGCCGACACGGAAACAAAGGCATCGTCTCGCGCATCGTCCGTGAAGAGGACATGCCCTTCCTGGAGGACGGCAGTCCGGTCGACATCGTGCTGAACCCGCTTGGTGTGCCCTCGCGCATGAACCTGGGACAGATCTACGAGACCGTTCTGGGATGGGCCGGCCACAAGCTGGACAAGACCTTTGCCAGTCCCATTTTTGACGGAGCCAGCATCAACCAGATCAATGAATACATGAAGCAGGCAGGCCTGCCCGAGAACGGGAAGGTGTACCTGTATGACGGGGGAACCGGCGAACGGTTCGACCAGCCGGCCACCGTGGGAATCATCTATATGCTCAAACTGGGGCATATGGTGGATGACAAAATGCACGCGCGTTCCATTGGCCCCTATTCACTGATCACGCAGCAGCCCCTGGGCGGGAAGGCCCAGTTCGGCGGACAGCGGTTTGGTGAGATGGAAGTTTGGGCCCTGGAGGCTTTCGGGGCGGCCAACATCCTGCAGGAGATCCTCACCGTCAAGTCGGACGATGTGATGGGTCGTGCCAAAGCCTATGAAGCCATTGTAAAAGGTGAGAACATGCCTGTTCCCGGAGTGCCGGAGTCCTTCAACGTCCTGGTACATGAACTGAGGGGGCTTGGCCTGAATATCAAGTTTGAGTAGGGATTTCCTGATTTTGTGCAAAAACAACAAAAACATATATGGCTTTTAGAAAAGAATCCAACGTAAAAAGCAACTTTTCCAGCATGACGATCAGCCTCGCCTCCCCCGAGTCGGTCCTGGAACGTTCCCACGGAGAAGTGCTGAAGCCAGAAACCATCAACTACCGGACCTACAAGCCCGAGCGCGATGGCTTGTTCTGTGAGCGTATTTTCGGTCCCGTGAAGGACTGGGAATGCCATTGCGGCAAGTACAAGAGGATTCGCTACAAGGGGATTGTCTGTGACCGCTGCGGGGTCGAGGTGACGGAGAAAAAGGTGCGGCGCGAGCGCATGGGGCACATCAAGCTCGTGGTCCCTGTCGCCCACATCTGGTTTTTCCGGTCCCTCCCCAACAAGATCGGGTACCTGCTTGGGCTGCCGTCCAAGAAGCTGGACCAGGTCATCTATTACGAACGGTATGTGGTCATCAGCCCCGGCATCAAATCGGACGAGCTGGCTTACCTGGACTTCCTGACCGAGGAGGAATACTTCACGGTCCTGGAATCGCTTCCCAAGGAGAACCAGATGCTCGATGATACCGACCCCGACAAATTCGTGGCCAAAATGGGGGCGGAAGCCCTCAAGGAACTGCTCTCCCGGCTGGACCTCGACCAGCTTTCCTACGATCTCCGGCACAAGGCCAATACGGAAACCTCACAGCAGCGCAAGGCCGATGCCCTGAAACGACTGCAGGTGGTGGAAGCCTTCCGCGACTCGCAGAGCGTGATAGAAAACAACCCGGAGTGGATGATCGTGGATGTGGTCCCCGTGATTCCCCCGGAGCTCAGGCCCCTGGTGCCGCTGGACGGTGGCCGCTTTGCAACGAGCGACCTGAACGACCTGTACCGCCGCGTCATCATCCGGAACAACCGCCTCAAAAGACTGATCGAGATCAAGGCCCCGGATGTGATCCTCCGCAATGAGAAACGCATGCTGCAGGAATCTGTCGATTCCCTGTTTGACAATTCCCGCAAGACGAATGCCGTCAAAACCGAATCGAATCGCCCCCTTAAATCGTTGAGTGACAGCCTCAAGGGCAAGCAGGGACGTTTCCGCCAGAATTTGTTGGGTAAACGGGTCGATTATTCTGCCCGTTCGGTCATCGTGGTGGGCCCGGAACTGAAACTCCATGAGTGCGGGATCCCGAAGGAGATGGCATCGGAGTTGTTCAAGCCTTTCATCATCCGTAAAATGCTGGAGCGGGGCATCGTCAAGACGGTGAAATCCGCAAAAAAGATCGTCGACCGCAAGGATCCCGTGGTATGGGACATCCTGGAAAATGTCCTCAAGGGCCATCCCGTCCTGCTGAACCGTGCCCCCACGCTGCACCGGCTGGGGATACAGTCCTTCCAGCCCAAGCTCATCGAAGGCAAGGCCATTCAGTTGCATCCCCTGGTCTGTACGGCTTTCAATGCCGACTTCGACGGGGACCAGATGGCAGTCCACCTGCCTCTGGGCAACGCCGCCATCCTGGAGGCCCAGCTGCTGATGCTTGCCTCCCACAACATCCTGAACCCGGCCAACGGGGCCCCCATCGCGGTGCCCTCCCAGGACATGGTCCTCGGCCTTTATTACATGACCAAGCCCAGGAAAAGCACCCCGGAGCATCCCGTGAAGGGAGAGGGGCTGACATTCTACGGGCCGGATGAAGTAATCATTGCCCACAACGAAGGGGCGGCCGACCTGCATGCCATCATCAAGGTCAAGGTGAAGGTTCGCGAGAACCATGAACTGATCGACCGCATCGTGGAAACGACCGTGGGGCGTGTGCTGTTTAACCAGGTCATTCCCGAGGAGTACGGCTATATCAACCAGCTGCTGACCAAGAAGGCCCTGCGCGACATCATCGGCGGCATCATGAAGTTCACCGGCATTTCACGCACCTCCCAGTTCCTTGACGACATCAAGGACCTGGGTTTCAATATGGCCTTCCGCGGGGGATTGTCATTCAACCTGGGCGACATCATCGTTCCGGAGGAGAAGAACATCCTGATCAACCAGGCCGACGAGCAGGTCGAAGAGGTGCGCGGCAACTACAGCATGGGCTTCATCACCAACAACGAGCGTTACAACCAGATCATTGATATCTGGACGCATACGAACTCAAAACTGACGAAGGTCCTGATCGACAAGACCACGGCCGACAACCAGGGTTTCAACCCTGTCTTCATGATGCTTGACTCCGGCGCCAGGGGCTCCAAGGAGCAGATCCGCCAGCTTTCCGGCATGAGGGGACTGATGGCCAAGCCCCAGAAATCCGGGGCCAAAGGGGGAGAGATCATCGAGAACCCCATCCTTTCGAACTTCAAGGAAGGGCTGTCGGTGCTGGAGTACTTCATCTCCACCCACGGTGCCCGCAAGGGCCTTGCCGATACGGCCCTCAAGACGGCGGATGCCGGTTACCTGACCCGCCGCCTGGTCGACGTGGCACAGGATGTGATCATCAATGAGAGTGACTGCGGCACCCTCAGGGGCCTGACAGCCACAGCCCTGAAGAACAATGAGGAAACGGTGGAAACCCTTTACGACCGGATCCTGGGCAGGACGTCCCTTCACGACATTTACCATCCGACGACCGGCAAGGCCATCATCAAGGCCGGGGAAGAACTGACGGAAGAAATCTGCCAGATCATTGAGGATTCTCCCATTGAAGCCGTCGAGATCCGCTCGGTGCTCACCTGCGAATCAAAATACGGGGTCTGTGCCAAGTGCTATGGCCGCAACCTGGCCACAGGCCGCATGGTACAAAAGGGGGAAGCCGTTGGCGTCATTGCGGCCCAGTCCATTGGCGAGCCCGGCACACAGCTCACGCTGCGGACCTTCCACGTAGGGGGTACCGCCTCCAATATCGCCACCGCTTCCAAGATCAATGCCAAGTATGGCGGGTTGCTGGAAATCGACGAATTGCGTTCGGTGCCTTATGTGAATGCCGAAGGCAGGGAGTACTTCGTGGTCATCGGCCGGTCTGCCGAGATGCGCATCATCGACAGGAACACCCGCATGGTGCTTACCAGCCAGAACATCCCGTACGGAGCCAACCTGTACTTCCAGGATGGGGACAAGGTCGAGAGCGGGGAACTGATCTGCGAATGGGATCCCTATAACGCCGTGATCATCACGGATGTGGCCGGAAGGGTCGTGTTCAACAACATGATCGAAGGGGTGACCTATCGTACCGATTCGGATGAACAGACCGGCTATTACGAGAAGGTCATCGTGGAGTCCAAGGACAAGACCCGCAACCCCTACATCAGCATCGTGGATGAGAACGGGGAAGAGCTCCGGGTTTACGACATGCCCGTGGGTGCCCATATCGTGGTCAGCGAAAGCAAGGAAGTCCGTGCCGGAGCCAACATTGCCAAGATCCCGAGGGCGGTGGGCAAATCGGGCGACATCACCGGTGGCCTGCCCCGCATCACGGAATTGTTCGAAGCGCGCAATCCCTCCGACCCCGCCGTGGTATCCGAAATAGACGGGGTGGTTTCCTTCGGCAAGAAAATCAAGCGGGGCAACAGGGAGGTGATCATCACCTCCAAGACCGGGGACGAAAAGCACTACCTTGTGGCACTGACCAAGCAGATCCTGGCCCAGGAGAACGACTTTGTCAAGGCCGGCACCCCATTGTCTGACGGCCCGATCACCCCGGCCGACATCCTGGCCATCAAAGGCCCCACCGCCGTTCAGGAATACATCGTGAACGAGGTGCAGGAAGTGTACCGCATGCAGGGTGTGAAAATCAACGACAAGCATTTCGAGATCATCGTGCGCCAGATGATGCGCAAGGTCACCATTGATGATCCGGGCGATACCCGTTTCCTGGAGAATGAGATCGTCAACAAGATCGAATTCATGGAGGAGAACGACAACATCTTCGGCAGGAAGGTGGTGGTGGATCCCGGTGACTCTGTGCTGAAACCCGGGCAGATCATCACCGCCAGGAAGTTGCGTGATGAGAATTCCCTGCTCAGGCGCAAGGACAAGGCCCTGGTTGTGGCCCGTGATGCCCGGGGCGCCACCGCACGCCAGCAGTTGCAGGGAATCACCAAAGCTTCCCTGCAGACCCAGAGTTTCATCTCGGCGGCTTCCTTCCAGGAAACCACCAAGGTGCTGACCGATGCGGCCGTCAATGCCAAGCGGGACAACCTGAACGGCCTCAAGGAAAATGTGATCGTCGGACATTTGATCCCCGCAGGGACAGGCTTGCGTGAATATGAAAACATCATCGTCGGGTCCATGGAGGAGTACAACCTCCTGATGGCTTCCAAAGCCAGGGTGGCGGCGGAGACTGAATAGGATCCGGTTTAAAACAAAGGAGCTGACATGGCAGAAAAACCCAAGCAGGACAACCAGATCAACATCGAGCTGGGCGAAGAGGTATCTGAAGGCATTTATTCCAACCTGGCCATCATCACCCATTCGAATACCGAGTTTGTGGTCGACTTTGTTCGGCTCATGCCCGGCGTGCCGAAGGCCCGGGTCAAATCGCGCATCATTCTGACCCCCCAGCATGCCAAGCGTCTGATGAAGGCCTTGCATGAGAACATCGGCAAGTTCGAGGCGGTTCACGGTCCCATCAAGGACACCGGCCACCCGGGCCTGCCGATGAACCTGGGCGGACCTACTGCCCAGGCCTGACCGGCATTCTGGCCATCTTTTCTACTTCCAGCGAGGGGAAACCGAACTCCTGAACGACCCGTCCTTTCAGGAGGTATATGCCGTTTCCCCGGAAGGGACTTGCCCTGGAGGCGGCGGGAAAATGCACGCTGTCGAAGAAGTCTCCCCGGCAATCGAGGAAGCAGCCAAAATACATCCTCTCATTCCTCACCGTTTTCACATACTTGATGGCCACCAGCCAGCCAAGCATACGCACGGTTTTGCCCTGGTTGTCCGTCATGTCCCGGGCCATGATCTCGCCCCGGAAACGGGTCTGCAGCATATCAAACAGGCTCATGCTGACGGGAAAACCCAGCAGCTCGATCTCGTCCCAGGCATCCTGCAGGGGGGTGGTCTCTGGTTCAGGCAGATCAAACCGCCTGGCGGGCACGGGGAAGAGCTCCGGGCTGGCTCCGGCCTCCCGCCCCGCCAGCAGGTGCGCCTGCCACAGCAAGCGGGCCTTGGGGATGCCGGTGAAGCGCAGGGCCCCCGACCGGATCAGCAGGATGAGCTGTTCCAGTCCCGCCCCCGTCCGCTTGCAGAAGTCCTCCAGTCCGAGGTAAGGCCCCTGCAGCCTGCGTTCGGCGACAATCCCGTGTGCCAGTCCGGCTTCCAGGTTGAGGACGTGGACAAAGCCGATGTGAATCGTCCGGCCTGTGATGGAGGTCTTGTACCGGCTGTGGTTGACGCAGGGCAGTTCGACAGCGGCACCGCAGCGGCGGGCTTCATTGAAGTAGACCGGGGCCCGGTAGAACCCCCCGAAATTATTGATGACGGCGGTCATGAACTCCAGGGGATGGTGTGCCTTCAGATAGAGGCTTTGGTAACTCTCCACGGCGAAGGAGGCCGAATGGGCCTTGGAAAACGAGTAGCCGGCGAACGACTCGATCTGCCGCCAGACTTCCCTGATGAGCGGTCCGGGGTGGCCTTTTTCACGGCTTCCCTCGAAAAAACGCGCCACGATGCGCTGCATTTCCTTTTTTGAACGGTACTTTCCGCTCATGGCCCTCCGGAGCACGTCGGCATCGCCCAGGTCGAGCCCTGCAAAGTGGTGGCAGACCTTGATCACATCCTCCTGGTATACCATGACCCCATAGGTTTCTTTCAGCTGTTGCTCCATGACGGGATGCAGGTAGCGGAACCCCTCCGGGTTGTGGAAACGCTGTATGTATTCGCGCATCATGCCGGAGCGGGCCACCCCGGGCCGGATGATGGAGCTGGCTGCCACCAGGGCCGTGTAGGTGTCGCAGCGCAGCTTCCGGAGCAATCCCCGCATGGCGGGACTTTCCACATAGAAGCATCCGGTCGTCTCGCCCGCACGCAGCAAGGCCTTCACCTTTTCGTCCTGCTTGAATGCCCCGATGCGGTGAATATCGATGGCGGTGCCGTGGTTTTGCCGGATGATGGCCACGCATTCGTTGATGTGGCCCAGGCCACGCTGGCTCAGGATATCGATCTTCTCGAAGCCCAGGGCCTCGGCCGTATACATGTCCCACTGCATGGTGGGCAGGCCCTTGGGCGGCATGTCGAGGGCCCCGTAGCAGCAGATGGGTTGTTCGGATATGAGCACCCCTCCGGCATGGATGCTGCGCATGTTGGGGAAGTCGGCCAGCCTGAGGGCCACCTGGCGTATCCTGTGGGTGATGGCGTCGGACAGGTCCGGCCCGGAGGCCGGGCTCTGAAGCCGGACGGCAGGTCCTCCCGGGCCCCTGGAGAGCTCACGCCCCGGCCAGCCGTTCATCCCTGACAGGTCCTCATCGGGAGCATCGTCCCGCCCGGGCGACAACCATTCGCCGCGCCTCCCTGCCAGGCTGTCGATCTCTGCCTTGGGCAGTCCGTAGGCCTTGCCCAGCTCCCGGATCATGGAACGATCCCGGAAGGTGGACACGGTGCCGATCAGGGCCGTATGTTCCCGGCCGTAGCGCTTGAATATGTAGTCCAGGACCTCATCCCGCTCCTTCCAGGAGTAGTCGATGTCGAAATCGGGCGGGGTGGACCGTTTGGGGTTGATGAAGCGCTCAAAGTAGAGGTCGAGCTCAATGGGGTCCACATCGGTGATGCGCAGGCAGTAGGCCACGATGCTGTTGGCCCCGCTCCCCCTGCCCACATGGTAGAAACCCCGCGACATGGAATAGCGGATGATGTCCCAGGTGATCAGAAAGTAGGAGGAGAATCCCAGCCTGTCGATCACCTCCAGTTCATGACTGATACGCCTTTGGGCCTCCCTGTGCTTCTTCCCGTAACGGTATTCCATCCCTTCCCGTGCCAGCTTCTGCAGCAGGGCCCTGTCGTCGGCCGGGTCCCCCGTGAAGGTCCGCTTGTTTTTGGGGGATCCGAAGTCGAAATCCATCCGGCAGGCCTGCAGCAGGCGGGTGGTGTTGCGGAGCAGTTGCGGCATCCCTTCGTAAAGCCTTTCCAGTGCGGCAGGAGGGAGCATGTGGTCGGTCGGTGTCCCCGTCTGTCCGGGCTGCAGCCGGCTGAGCAGGATGTTGTGGTCGATGGCCCTGAGGTGGCAATGCAGGTCAAAGTCGGATGGGCCTGAAAGACTCACCGGGTGCAGTGCCAGCAATCTGTCTTCCCTCAGGGCAGCCCCTGCCGGACCTTTCCGCTCCCTTTCCAGCCGCAGCAGCTCCCGGGGCCGGATGCCGGTATATTCGTGCGGTCCGGGGTCCTCCTCTATGGCCTTTGCCGACGCCAGGGGGTATATGGCAAAGGTCTCTTCGCATACCGGGAAACGTTCGGGAGGAGGGGTGCCCGAGGCATTGCATCGGCTCAGCAGTTGGTTGATCCGCCGGAAGCCTTCCGGGTTCCTTGCCAGGACGATATAAAGCAGCCGGTCTCCCCGGCGGAATTCCACCCCGGCCACCGGATCGATCCCCTGCTGCCGGCACAGCCTGACGAATTCAGGCATGGCGCTGCTGTTGTTGATGTCGGTCAGGGCCAGTTGCTCCAGCCCGTGTGCCCGTGCCTGTGCCACCAGCGTTTCAGGGGGCAGGGTGCCGTAGCGGAGGCTGTGGTAGGTGTGGCAGTTGAGGTACATTGGGGTTGGCTTTTGGTTGTTGGCTGTTGGAAGCGCCGGGTGGCCAGATATTAGTCCCCGACCGCCTTCTTCGCGGGGGTGACGGCCCGGTGCAGGATGCCTGCCCCGTATTTGCGGCGCATGCGGTCCACTGCCTGGTAGAGGCCGACCAGTTCGGGGGTTTCCTCGAACAGGTTCAGTTGCTGCACCCCGTGGACCAGCCGGCTGAACTGTATGCCCACCAGGCGAATCAGCATGCGGCGGCGGTAAAGGCGGCGTACCAGTTCCTTGCAGGCAGGAATCAGCACATGGTCGAACGAGGTGTAGGGCAGGGTTTGCTGCAGGCTGTGGGTGTCGAAATTGGCATAGCGTATCTTTACCGTGACACAGCCCGTGAGCTGCCGGCTGCGGCGGAGCCGGAAAGCCAGCTGCTCGCACATGCCTGCCAGCAGCTCGTGGATGCGTTCCATGTCGGTGGTGTCTGTCGCGAAGGTGGTCTCGGTGCTGATCGATTTGTGCTCGTCCCAGGGCTCGACGGGGCTTTCATCTATGCCGTTGGCCCGTTGCCATAGGAGAAGCCCGTTCTTCCCCAGCATGCGCCGGATCACCTCGGGAGGGACCTGCCTCAGGGTGCCGATGGTGCGGATGCCCATGGTGTGCAGCAGCTGGCAGGTCTTTGGTCCGGCCATGGGGATCTTTTTTACGGGCAGGGGGCTGAGAAAGTCGTTGACCATGGGAGGGGCCACCTGCAGCTGCCCGTTGGGTTTGGCCTGGCCCGTGGCGATCTTGGACACGGTCTTGTTCGGTGACAGGCCCATGGAAACAGGCAACCCGGTTTCCCGGATGATCATGGAACGCAGTTCTGACGCCCATTTGCGGCAGCCAAAAAAGCGGTCCATGCCCGTGATATCAAGGTAATGCTCGTCGATCGACGCCTTCTCAAACACGGGGGCCTGTTCGGCAATGATCTGGGTGACCATGTTGGAATAGTTGCTGTAAAGCTGCATGTCGCCCCGAATGAACACCGCATCGGCGCAGAGCTCCCTGGCCAGCCGCATGGGCATGGCAGAATGCACCCCGAACTGCCTTGCTTCATAGCTGCAACCCGCCACAACGCCCCGCTCTCCCAGTCCGCCGATGATCACGGGCCGGCCTTGCAGGCGGCTGTTCTGCAGCCGCTCCACCGACACGAAAAAGGCGTCCTGGTCCAGGTGCACGATGTGGCGTTCGGTCTTGTCCATGTGCTTGAATGCGTTGCTTGTTTCCGGGCGCACTTCAGCAGCAAAAAAATGCGGCCCCTGTTTGTTTTTTTAAAAAAGTGTTGTACATTTGATTAAAATATGATCAAAAAAACGATTATAATATAATCATTTTGCCACGAATCCGCATGCCGGCAGCAGGATTTTTTTCATGCCCCCGGCCGGCATGCCCGGTCCCGTCCGCCGGGGGCGGTCGTCCCCCGCCGGATCCACGGACCGCAGGGCATGCACTATCGCCGCAGCCCGCCACTCAGGACCCAACCCCAACAACCAAAAACCAACAACCAAAAACCAACAGCCAATATCTAAACCCCAACCCCCATGCACTTCGGTTCCAACATCAAACTGCTGCGCAAACGCAGAAACCGCACCCAGGAAGACCTTGCCTTCGCGCTGAACATGAAACGCCCCACCCTGAGCGGGTACGAGAACGGGGTCGCCCAGCCGGGACTGGACGCCCTGATGGCCTTTTCCCGGTATTTCAATGTATCGATAGACACCCTGGTGAAAACCGATCTTTCCAAGTTGCCGGAGAGCCAGCTGTCCCAACTGGAACGCGGCTTTGACGTGTACCTGACGGGCAGCAGCCTGAGGGTCCTGGCCACGACGGTCGACCGGCACAATGAGGAAAACATCGAACTGGTGTCGGAAAAAGCCAAAGCCGGCTACCGGACGGGCTTTGCAGACCCGGAGTTCATCCGGGTGCTCCCCACCTTTCAGATGCCCTTTTTGTCAAAGCAGAAAAAGTACCGGAGCTTCCAGATATCAGGAGACAGCATGCTGCCCATCCCGGACGGGTCCTGGGTCACCTGCGAATTCGTGCAGAACTGGAACCTGATCCGTGACCGGCATGCCTACGTCATTCACACCCTGGACGACGGGGTGGTGTTCAAGGTGGCGGAGAACCTGATCAAAGCTTCGGGCAGGATTCGCCTGCATTCGCTCAATCCCCTGTATGAGCCCTATGATGTGCATGTCAATGACATCCGGGAGGTCTGGAAGTTCATTCATTACATCAGCAGCGAGATGCCCGAACCCAACCTGCCCGGCCGGCACCTGGCCGGGCAGATCCACCAGCTGCAGAAGGAGGTGGACACCATCAAGAAAAAGCTGGGATCGTCCGGAAACGGGCACCAGTGACCGATTCCGGATAATGGCGTGCAGCTTGCCACCCAGGCGGTAATTGCACAAATATCTGAAATTCATTTGGATGGTTTTCATGGTATAAAGTTTGATAACATGTTTGACATCCGTGCCGGGGCAGGCAATGGTTTGCCAGTGCATGGACCCCATTAATCTTGAATAATATGACCATGAAGTTCAGAACGATTGCTTGCGTGGCAATGGCCGTGTTGTCGGTCCATTGCCTTGTTTTTACCGGAAACGCCGAAGCCCAGGGATGGCCCCAGCTCAGGGGCAGCCTGCGTAACGGGGCCGCTCCCGATGGGGGACAGCCACTGGAGTGGCCCGAAGGGGGCGCCACGGTGTCATGGGTCCGGGAGATCGGATCCGGATTTTCCGAGTTGTTGGTGGATGGGAACCGCCTTTATACCCTGTTTGCAGAAAAGGTGGACAGCCTGACGGGCTGGGAGTATGTGGCCTCTTTCGATGCCCTTACCGGAGAAGAACTCTGGCGCACCCGCCTTGACAGCGTTTTCATTGACGTGGACGGCTGGGGCGACGGGCCCCGGTCCACCCCTGCCATGGACGAGGACCACCTGTATTGTTTTACCGGCTTCGGGAAACTGGCGAAGGTCTCCCGCGCAGACGGCACCCTGGTCTGGACCGTGGACTTTATGGAGCGTTTCAACAGCAAACTGCCGCGCTGGGGCTTCTCTTCCTCCCCCTTGTTGTCCGGCGGGCTGGTCCTGATGGAAGCCGGCGGGGACCAGGGCAGGGCCTTCGTGGGGATCGGTAAGGACAAGGGCGAGCTGGTCTGGTCGGCAGGCACCGGCGAGGCCATGTATTCATCCCCCATCCTGGTCGTGCTGGATGAAACCCCCCAGGTGGTGTTTGTCAACGGAAGGAACATGGTGTCCTACACCCCTCAGGGAGACAGCCTCTGGGCCCACACCATGCCCATTGGCAATCCCATGGCGTCTCCTTTGCTGGTGCCTCCTTCCAGGTTGTTTGCTTCTGCCAATAACGGTGCAGGCTCTTTCCTGATCGAACCGGGCAATCCCAGCCCGGCAGAACTGTTTACCTCTTCGGCCATGAAAAATGACTGGAGCTCCTCGGTCTACAGGGACGGATTCATTTACGGGTTCAACCTGGCCAGCCTGCAGTGCATCTCTGCCACGGACGGAACACGCGTGTGGGGACGGCGGGGATTCGGCAAAGGAAGCCTCATCCTGGTGGGTGACAAACTGCTGGTTCTTTCTGACAACGGGGTGCTGTCCATGGTGGAGGCCAGCCCGGAGGGCTTCCGGGAACTGGGTTCGGTGCATCCCATCGAAGGACGCTCCTGGACCGCCCCGTCCTATTCAGACGGACGGGTGTACGTGCGCAACCATACCCACATGGCCTGCATTGAGCTGAAGTAAGCCCGCATGATCAAGACCGGATTCACAAAACAAAAACTTTTGGGAACATGACACACAGGATCAAAATTTTCACTCCCCTGCTGTTCTTCTTCATTGCCCATGCATCCCTGGCCTCCGGGCCGGACGACATCATCGGACGTCATGTGGAAGCCATGGGAGGGCACGACAGCTGGCAGGCGGTCCGCTCGCTGACGCTGACCGGCACCATGGCCACATTCAGCGTGCGCCACGATTTCAAAACCGTCAAGACACAGGACGGAAAGTTTTACAACGAATTCAACATCGGACACCAACGCGTGATCGAAGGGCATGACGGAGCATGGTCCTGGACGATCGATCCCTGGCAGGGGTTCGATTTTCCCCGCAGGATCAATGCCGCAGAGGAGAATGTATTTGTCCAGAAAGCCACCATGGCCACACCCTTTTTTGACTACCAGGAAAAGGGGCACCGCGTGGAATACCTCGGGGAGGAGGAGCAGGACGGCCTGGCCCTCCATGTGCTGAAACTCATCCGGAACAATGGGCTGGAAGAAACCTGGTACCTGGATGCGGACACCTACCTTCCCTATAAAACCATTTCCCAGTGGATCGATTTTGCGACGCCCCTGCAGTCGGAGGCCTGGTACGAAGATTACCGGGAGGTGGACGGGGTGGTGATTCCGTTCTTCACCGAACGCGTTTTTGCCAACCGGCTGTGGGCCACGGAGGTGGAAGAGGCGGTGGTCAACGGACCGGTCGACCACAGCCTGTTTATTGCCCCGGCATGCCCCGGCATGCAGCGGCTGGCCTTTCTGGAGGGCTCCTGGCATGTGGAAGTCAGCGCCCCGAACCGGCAGGGTCAGTGGGTGACGATCGACCGGCGGCCGGCTTCCTTCGGGTGGGCGCCCCGGGATGTGATGCAGGGAGAGTTCATATACGGGGCAACCTTTCCCTCCCTGCACCGGCTTGGCTTCTCCTACCATCGCCGCGGTGAGGAGTACCAGCTTATGGTGTACAACGACTTTGCCTCCACCTGGGAGTTCCTGCAGGGCGGTTTCGAAGAGGACGTCCTGGTCCTGGAAAACACACACAGCACGGCAGGCGACAACAAGACCCCCATTCGCTATCTGCTGACCGTCAACGGTCCGGACGGGTTCCTTCTCGAGCGGGCACGCTCCGCCGACCAGGGAGAAACATGGACGGTGTTCGAGCGGCTGGCATTCAGCCGGCAGTAGCAGGCTGGATCAAAGATCCCTGATCAGCTGTTTAAAGATAAATGTCATATTGGGTTCGGCCATTTCCGCCACGTTCTGCACCTCGTCATGGGTGGTGGGCTTATCCATCTCTGATGGTTCGGTCAGGTTGGTGATGACGGAGATGCCAAAGCAGGTCATTCCCATATGGCGTGCCACGATCACCTCTGGAACGGTCGACATGCCGGTGGCGTCTGCTCCCAGGATCCGGAACATACGGTATTCGGCCGGGGTTTCCAGGGTGGGGCCCGGGCTGCCGATATAGACCCCTGACTGCACCTTGATCCGGTTGTCCGCGGCGATCCGTTTTGCCTTTCCGATCAGGCTCCTGCTGTAGGTCTCGCTCATCTCGGGGAAGCGGGTGCCCAGCTCTTCCAGGTTCGGGCCCCTCAGGGGGTTCTCCGGGAACATATTGATGTGGTCGCGGATGATCATCAGATCCCCTGCCTCGAAGGCCGGATTGAGCCCCCCCGCCGCATTGGACAGGAACAAGGTGTCCACCCCCAGCATCTTCATGACCCTTACCGGGAAGGTGACCTGCTGCATGGGATAGCCCTCATAGTAATGGAAGCGCCCCTGCATGGCCACCACAGGCTGGCCTTCCAGCCTGCCGAAAATCAGTTTGCCGGCATGTCCTTCCACCGTGGAAGTGAGAAAATGGGGGATGTCCTGGTAAGCAATGGCGTGCTCGATATCCATGGCCCTGACCAGTCCCCCGAGACCGCTGCCCAGGATGATGCCTGCCCTGGGTGCAAACCGGGTTTTTTCTTTCAGGAAGCCGGCGGTTTCTTTGATTTTTTCAATCATCGGATGGTTTTTTATTCGTTCGGGCTAAAATACCAAAAAAAACCGAAAACCTTTTCTGCTCCTGATTTGTTACTTTTGACAAAGCAGAGACGGGTCCGGCAATGCTTGCGGGCCTTAATGAACCATCCGACAATGCCAGTTTCCCTCCCCCAAACCGAACGCCGCCGGGCCGACCTGATCATCGAGAACGCCCTGGTCGTGACCATGGATGCGGATTTCCGCATCATCCCGGAAGGGGCTGTGGCCGTTGCAAACGGAGAGATCATCATGGTGGCCGATACCGAAGCGGTGCGCCGGGAGTTCAACGCTGTCCGGGTGATGGATGCCGGCAGGCAGGTCCTGATTCCGGGGCTGGTCAACGCCCACACCCATGCGCCCATGACCATCTTCCGCGGCTTTGCCGACGACATGCCCCTGAAGGAATGGCTGTATGAGCATATTTTTCCCGTGGAGTCTGCCTTCGTCACGGCCGAGAATGTCCGCCTGGGCACCCGGCTGGCCGTGGCTGAGATGATCCGCAGCGGCACCACCCTGTTCTATGACATGTATTATCATGCCCGGGAGGTGGCTTCCGTGGCCGATGAGGCAGGGATCAGGGCGGTGCTTACCGAGAGTTGCATCGATTTCCCCGCCCCCAACAACCCGACGCCCGGCCACTGCCTGGCAACTTCCGAGGAAATGATACAGGACTATCTAAGGCATCCGAGAATTTCCTTCGGAACCTCGGTGCATTCGGTGTATTCGGCCGCTCCGGAAGTGTACCGCAGGGCCAGGGACCTGGCCGGCCGCTACGGGGCTCCCTGGACCACCCACCTGGCCGAGACACGCTGGGAGTTCGACCTGATTATGGAAAAATACGGGGTGACGCCCACCCGCTATCTGGCCGACCTGGGCGTGCTGGACGACAGCCTGACGGCGGCCCACGCCGTCCACCTGACCCCGGCCGATATGGACCTGCTCGCAGAACACGGGGTGGGGGTGGCCCACAATCCCCAGTGCAACATGAAGCTGTCCAGTGGCAGGGCGCCCGTTCCGGAGCTGATTGCCCGGGGGGTGAGGGTCGGACTGGGAACCGATGGGGTGGCCAGCAACAACGACCTGGACCTGTTCGACGAGATGCGGTCCTGCGCCTTGCTGCACAAGCTGGAAACCGGCGATCCAACGGTCATGGATGCCCGTACTGTCCTGGAGGCCGCCACCCTGGGCGGGGCAAGCCTCATGGGCATGGAAGACAAGGTCGGCTCCCTGGAAGAAGGCAAGCGGGCGGACATGGTGCTGGTGGACCTGAAACGGCCGCATACCCATCCGATGTATAATGTGTATTCCCTCCTGGTATACAGCCTCAAGGGTTCCGACGTAGATACCGTGGTGGTGGACGGCCAGGTGCTCATGGAAAACAGAAAGCTGCTGACCATTGATGAGCAGGACCTGTTCGGGAGGGTGGAACAACTGGCCCGGCAGATCATGGTGCGCTGGCCCGGGCTGGAGTTGAAAAAGGCGCGGCAGATCCGCTGATCATTAAGTTTCTCAGGGATTCAGACGGCGCATGATGCGCGATTCCACGATGCGGCACAGCCCGTCGGGGGTGAAGCGCCGCCAGTCCATCTCCATGAAATCCCCGCCGAAGGCAATGTAGTAATCCAGGTTGGCCTGTTCAAATTCCCGGACCACGAAATCCCGGAAGTTCAGGGCCACGATCCATCCGTCCTCCAGCTCTTCAAACCATTCCTGATAGTAGCAGTCGTCCGAGGAGTGGAAATTGAGGACGTTTTCCCCGATCAGGATGAACTTGTTCAGCCCTTCCCGCAGCATGGGCTCGATGAGGTTCCTTTTCAGGTACATGATGTCGTTGTGGAGGCAGTCGTTCCATTCCCCGATCATCTCGATGATGCAGGTTCCCTCCTGGTAGCCGGCATACAAAACCTTGATAAAGAGGGTGGGGCTCCCGATGTCGTCCCACTGGGGATGGATCAGGAAATTGTAAATGGCATGGGTGAATTCGAATTCACTGTACTGCCTGCCAAAAAAAGGAGACCGCTCATCCTCCGAAGCGATGTAATGGTTTCTCCACGCGTAATGGGGTTCGATGTCGTGCATACAGGGGTCCGGGCTGTTCAGTATTCGATCCTGCCTTCCATTTCCAACCAGGCCTCGAAGGGACGGGCGGCGTGGCCGCAGTCGATCCGGCTCGAAAGGATGGCCCGCTGCTGGCTGGGGAGCCGCACCTGTTCATAGATGAAGGAGTCGTCGAATCCGGCCCTGGCAGCATCGGTGTTGTCGGCTGCGTAACAGATGCGGCTGATCCTGGCCCAGTAGATGGCGCTCAGGCACATGGGACAGGGTTCACAGCTGGTGTAGATGGTGGCCCCCTCGAGTTTGAAGGTTCCCAGGCGCTGGCAGGCATCCCTGATGGCCGCCACTTCGGCGTGGGCAGTCGGATCGTTCGAGCTGGTCACCCGGTTGACCCCCCGGCCGATGACCTCGCCATCAAGAACGATCAGCGCGCCGAACGGACCGCCCCGACCGCTGCGGACGTTGTCTGTGGCCATATCAATGGCCTGCTCGATGTATGACTTGTGCACTTGGCTCATTTGGCAGGGTTTGATTTTGAGGCAAATCTACAAAATAATTTTGTTTGCCGGGGTCGATGCCCCATGCAGTCCGGCGGAATTCCCCGGATTTGGTTATATTTGCCTGAAAGGCAAGGAATGCTGCACGGGAACCCTGTCATGGACAAGGACAATCTTCAGGTGCTGAAGGAGTTGCTTGATGCCAAAGCCTCTTTCTACAACCAGCCGTCTTTTATTGAGACGGACCCCATTGCCGTGCCCCACCTGTTCACCTCCAAGGCAGACAAGGAAGTGTCCGGATTTCTCGTGGCCAACATTGCCTGGGGCAACAGGCAGTCCATCCTGAACAGCGGGATGCGGCTCATGAAACTGATGGACTACCGCCCGGCAGCCTTCATCCTGGGTTTCTCAGAGAAAGACCTGTTTCCGTTCAAAGGATTTGTGCACAGGACCTTCAACGAGTTTGACCTCTTGTGTTTCCTGTACTCATTGCGGAATATCTATGAGCATTACGGCGGACTCGAAGCAGTCATCTGCAAAGGGGCCGGACCCGCGCGGGACCTCAGGCAGGGGATCATCCATCTGCATAAGGTATTTTTCGAGGTCAACCACCTGGAGCGCACCCGCAAGCACCTGGCCAATCCCGCCACGGGCTCGGCAGCCAAACGGATCAATATGTTCCTGCGTTGGATGGTCCGGCACGACGAAAACGGGGTCGACCTGGGCATCTGGAAGCAATTCAGGGCGTCGGATCTGTTCTGTCCCCTGGATGTTCATTCCGGCAGGGTGGCCAGGCAACTCGGCTTGCTGGGACGCCCGCAGAACGACTGGAAGGCTGTGGAGGAGCTGACGCAGGTGCTTCGCCTGCTGGACCCGGCAGATCCCGTGCGCTATGACTACGCCCTTTTCGGCATGGGGGTGTACGAAAAAGGCAGGTTCTGACCGGATTGCTTATTTTTGCAAAAACTTCCCCCATGCGCATCGACATCCTTACCCTCTTCCCGGACATGTTCCAGGGACCTTTTTCGCATTCCATCATCAAGCGGGCCATCCACAAAGGCCTTGCCGAGATCTGCCTGCACGACATCCGCCACTGGGCGGTGGACAAACACCGCCGGGTGGATGATTATCCTTTCGGGGGCGGGGCGGGCATGGTGATGATGGTGGAGCCGATTGAGCGCTGTATCAGGGAACTGTCCGGACAGCGCCGCTATGATGAGGTCATTTTCATGACCCCCGACGGGGGGCTTTTCGACCAGCCCGCGGCGAACCGGCTCTCGACCCTCGAAAACCTGTTGATCCTTTGCGGGCACTACAAAGGCATTGATGAGCGCATCCGCGAGCACCTGGTCACCATGGAGGTTTCCGTCGGCGATTATGTCCTCTCGGGGGGGGAACTGCCGGCTGCCCTGCTGACCGATGCCGTGGTCCGCCTGCTGCCGGGGGTGCTCGGTGATGAAACCTCCGCCCTGTCGGATTCTTTCCAGGACGGATTGCTTTCACCCCCGGTGTATACGCGCCCGGCCGACTACAAGGGGTGGAAGGTGCCGGAAGTCCTGCTCTCGGGGCACGACCGCCGCATTGCGGAATGGCGTCATGAGCAGGCGGTCGAACGCACCCGCCGCCGCAGGCCGGGACTGCTGGAGGGAGGGGAGTGAGGCCGGCGGCAGGGCGGCCCTCATTTTTTTGCTGATTGTGAAAGAATTTCCCCCACCCCGTTTCATAGTTCGAAATATTTCCCTAACTTTGCACTCCATTTTCAGCATTATCCAGAATTCTAAATAGTGTACCGATGAACCAGATGGAGATCATGAACTATGTGCATGGCCTGGCCGAGAGGAAGGAATGGCCTGCATTCACGGCCGGGGACAATGTCACCGTTCACTATAAGATCCGGGAAGGCAACAAGGAACGCATCCAGCCCTTCCAGGGTGTGGTGATCCAGCGTCGCGGCCAGGGAGCCACCGAGACCTTCACGGTACGGAAAATTTCAGGCAACATCGGGGTGGAGCGCATCTTTCCGGTCAATTCCCCCTTTATTGACAAAATCGTGCTCAACCGCCGCGGAGTGGTCCGCCGTGCACGCATTTTCTACCTGCGCAAGCTGCGTGGCAAAAAAGCCCGCATCAAGGAAAAGCGTCTGTAAGCACCCTGTTGTATTCCATTCCCACACAAGCCCTTCTTCATTAAGGGCTTTTTTTTTAATTTCGCAGGCAAAGGCTCCGTAATCGGCCTGCCCGTCCGACGAAACCCCTAAAACAAAACCCATGAAGCAGATCATTGAATGCGTACCCAACTTCAGCGAAGGAAGAGACCTGGCGGTCATTGAAAAAATTACCGGCGAGATCGAGGCCGTCGAAGGCGTGAAGCTGCTGGATGTCGACCCGGGTAAGGCCACCAACCGGACCGTGGTGACCTTTGTCGGCACCCCGGATGAGGTGGTGGAAGCGGCCTTTCGCGCCGTGAAAAAGGCTTCGGAGCTGATCGACATGAGCAAGCACAAAGGGGAGCATCCGCGCATGGGCGCCACCGACGTATGCCCCCTGGTGCCGGTGGCCAACATTTCCATGGAAGAAGTGGTGGAACACGCACGCCGGCTGGCCGAAAGGATCGGGACCGAGCTGGGCATCCCGGTGTATTGTTACGAAAACGCGGCCCTCAGGCCGGCACGCAGGAACCTGGCCAATTGCCGCAAGGGGGAATACGAGGGACTGCCCGACAGGCTGAAGAGCCAGGAATGGGCCCCCGACTTCGGTCCGGCCACCTTCCAGCCCAAATGGGGGGCGACTGCCGTCGGGGCCAGGGACTTTCTGGTGGCTTACAACATCAACCTGAACACCACCTCCACCCGGCGTGCCAATGCCATCGCCTTCGATGTCAGGGAGCGGGGGCGTGTCAAAAGGGAAGGCAATCCCATCACCGGCAAGATCGTGAAAGACGAGATAGGAGATCCCGTATACATACCGGGCAGCCTTAAAGAGGTGAAGGCCATCGGATGGTTCATCGAGGAATACGGGGTGGCCCAGATATCCATGAACCTGACCAACATCCGCATCACGCCCATCCACGTGGCCTTCGATGAGGTGTGCCGCAAGGCGGAAGCCCGCGGGGTGCGGGTCACCGGGTCGGAGCTCGTGGGACTGGTGCCCCTGCAAGCCATGCTCGAGGCAGGCAAGTATTTCCTGGCCAGGCAACAGCGGAGCCTTGGGGTGTCGGATGGGGAACTCATCAAGATCGCGGTGAAATCCATGGGACTGGACGAACTCAAGCCCTTCCGGCCGGAAGAAAAGATCATAGAGTACATGATGTCGGATGCCGGCGAAAAAAAGCTGGCCGGCCTGAGTGTGGAGGGTTTCGCAGACGAGACAGCCAGTGAATCGCCGGCTCCGGGCGGGGGCTCCGTATCCGCCGCCGTAGGCGCCCTGGGTGTCTCCCTGGCCACCATGGTGGCCAACCTTTCCTCCCATAAGCGGGGCTGGGATGACCGCTGGGAGGAATTCAGCAAATGGGCCGAAAAGGGGCAGGCCATTAAAAAGGAGCTGTTGTACCTGGTCGACGAGGATACCCGTGCCTTCAACCGCATCATGTCGGCCTTCGGCATGCCCAAGGGAAGTCCGGAGGAAAAGGCGGCCCGCCACCAGGCCATTCAGGATGCCACCCGCTATGCCATTGAGATCCCGTTCCAGGTGATGCTCAAGGCGTTCGAGTCGATGGAGGTGATCGAGGCCATGGTCGACAAGGGCAACCCCACTTCAGTAACCGATGCCGGAGTCGGTGCCCTCTGCGCACGCACCGCCGTCATGGGAGCCTACCTCAATGTGAAGGTCAATTCGGCCGACCTGGAAGACAAGGCCTGGGTGGAAGAAGTGTTGCAGGACGGGGCTGAGATCGTGGAGGCCGCCGTGAAGAATGAGAAGGCCATTTTAAAGCTGCTGGAAAGCAGGCTGAACAAGGCTTAGCCGGTCACCCGGCAACCAAAACCCGCCCACCCATGCATGACATCGTTCGCCCCGTCCTGGTGGCCGACAAGGACCGGTGCCAGACCAACATCCGCCGGATGAAGGAAAAGGCTGCCGGCGCCGGCGCGCTGCTGCGTCCCCACTTCAAGACACACCAGTCGGTGACGGTGGGCCGGTGGTTCCGGGAGGCGGGGGTCGACCGCATCACGGTTTCCTCCGTCGGCATGGCGGAGCAGTTTGCCGGCGATGGCTGGGACGACATCCTCATCGCTTTTCCCGTCAATTTTCGTGAACTCCGGCAGATCAATGAGCTGGCCTCCAGGGTCCGCCTTGGCTTGCTGGTGTCCTGTCAGGAATCGGCCTTTCTGTTGCCCGGCAATGTGAAACACCCGGCCGATGTCTGGCTCAAGATCGATGTGGGCACCCACCGGACCGGCTTCGATCCCGACGATCTGCCCGGCTTTCGGCAGTCCCTCGGACGATTGCTTGCCGATCCCAACCTGCGGGTCAGGGGGCTGCTGGCCCATGCAGGCCATACCTATCAGGCAGCATCCCGGGAAGACATCCTGACCATCCTGGCCGGGGGCATGGGGCTGCTGAGGGACCTGCGACGGGCCTGTTCCGACCTGGTGCCGGACCTGTCCCTGTCCTGGGGCGATACGCCTTCATGCAGCGCCGGAAACGACTTCGGGGGGGCAGCGGAGCTGCGCCCCGGCAACTTTGTCTATTATGATACGATGCAGCTGGAACTGGGGGTCTGCCGGCCCGAAGACCTGGCATTGACGGTGGCGGCCCCGGTGGTGGCCCTGCATCCGCAGCGGGAGGAGGTCGTCGTCTATGCCGGTGCGGTGCACCTTTCGAAGGAGGCGGGCCGTTGCCGGGAGGGCAGGGTCCATTACGGCAGGGTGGTGTTTTACGGGGAGGACGGACGCATGCATTGGCCGGAAGAGGCCTTGTATGTCAGGCGCGTATCTCAGGAGCACGGCATCGTTCACCTGCCCGGCAGTTGGATGAAGTCCCTGACCTGCGGAGACCTCCTGGGGATCGTGCCGGTGCATGCCTGCCTGGCAGCCGACCTGGTTCGCGGGCTGCGGGTGGTCTGAGTCTTTGTGAGAAGGCTTGGGATCCCGGAACTTTTGTTGTCCCGTGCATCCCCCGGTCAGGATGGAAAAAAACTATTGGAAAAGCCATGCAAAATTAGTTTATTTGTCGCAGTGTAATCATTTTCTGACCACGGGCTCAAGGGCCTTTCATAACATGTACCTAACAACCTGGTAATGGAATCTCAGAGTTTACCCGGGCTCTTCGAGGAGAGCGTGAGGAAGTTTCCCGACAATGTGCTTCTTTGGGAAAAACGGCATAGCGAGTACAGGGGCAGCACCTACAGGGAGGTCTACGAAAGGGTTGTCCGAATGGCCGCAGGACTTCTGGAGACCGGGCTGGAAAAGGGAGACCGCGTCGGGCTGATCTCGGAAGGGAGGAACGACTGGGTTGCCGGGGAACTGGCCGTATTGTACTGCGGGGGAATCAGTGTGCCGCTGTCTGTCAAGATCGAGGAACCGGCCGATCTGATGTTCAGGCTGGCCCACTCTGCCTGCAAGGCAGTCATGGTTTCCGGAAACCACCAGCATAAGGTCCTTGCCCTGGCCAACCAGTTGCCGGAGCTGGAATTTGTGATGCTGCTGGATGAGCCCGGCACGGACGGACGCCCCCCGCTGGAAGAAATCCAGAAGGGGGTCACCGCCCGGCTGCTGAGCGTGAATACCATCCTTGAACGCGGTGAGGTGTTTCTGGAACGCAAGCCCGGCACCCTGGAGGCCGTCAAAGAGGGGCTCAAACCATCCGATTATGCAAATATTTGCTACACATCGGGAACAACCGCCGACCCCAAGGGCATCATCCTGACCCACCAAAACTACCTGAGGAATGTGCAGCAGGCCTCGGCCATTTTCGAGGTGCCTGCCTATTACACCTCCCTGCACATCCTTCCGTGGGACCATTCCTTTGCCCATACCGTGGGTATCTATTCCCTGATCCTCAACGGAGCAAGCCTGGCTTCCCTGAAGGTGGGCAAGACCGCCAACGAAACCCTTAAAAACATCCCGGTATGCATCCGTGAGGTCAGGCCCTATTTCCTGCTCAGCGTGCCGGCCCTGGCCAAAAATTTCCGGAACAACATTGAAAGGGGGGTCGGGGAAAAAGGACCGGTTGCCAAATCCCTGTTCAGGGCGGGCCTTAAGGTGGCCTATGCCTACAACCAGGAAGGCCATAACCGCGGCAAGGGCTTCCGCCGGCTTCTCAAACCGCTGGTCAGCCTGTTCGACAGGCTGCTTTTCAGAAAGGTGCGGGCCAATTTCGGCGGCCGCCTGCGGTTTTTCGTGGGAGGCGGGGCGCTTTTGGATATCGAACTGCAACGTTTCTTCTATGCCATTGGGCTTCCCATGTACCAGGGTTACGGACTCACCGAGGCCGCCCCGGTCATCTCGTCCAATACGCCCGACTTTCACAAGCTGGGTTCGTCGGGCAAGGTGGTGCCCCTGCTGGATCTGAAAATATGCTCGGACGACGGCAGGGAGCTGCCCATCGGACAGCAGGGGGAGATCGTGGTGCGGGGTGAAAACGTCATGGCCGGTTACTGGCAAAACCCCAGGGCCACGGAAGAGACGATCCGCAACGGCTGGCTGTATACAGGCGACCTGGGCTACCTGGATGCAGACGGTTACCTGTATGTGCTGGGCCGCAGCAAAAGCCTGCTGATCGGAGGCGACGGAGAAAAGTACAGCCCGGAAGGCATTGAGGAGGCCATTGTGGAAAAATCGGAATACTTTGACCAGGTCATGCTCTACAACAATCAAAACCCATATACCGTCGGCCTGATGGTGGTCAACAAATCGGCCGTCAGGGAGTTTTTGCGCCGCAACCACCTGGATGCTTCCGGCGCGAAGGGCCAGGAGGCTGTCATTGCCCAGCTTGTAAGGGAAATAGACCGTTTCATGCCCGGTGGAGAGTTCTCCGGACAGTTTCCACCCCGCTGGCTGCCGGCGGCGGCCCTGTTTTTAACGGAGGGGTTTACCGAACAGAACCGTTTGATGAACAGCACCATGAAGATTGTCCGCCCCGCCGTGACCGACCATTACAAGGAGGGCCTGGAATTCCTGTACACCCCGGCGGGCAAAGACTTGTACAACGAAAGAAACAGGCAGTCGGTGGCCTCCATCCAATAAGCCCAACGGCTTGCTTTACTGCAAATCATGAGCCTTCACGAATCGGTCCGGCGGTTGTCCATGAAGGACTTCCAATACGACCTGCCACCGGATAGGATCGCTCCCTACCCTTTGCCGGAGCGGGACCGCTCCCGTCTGCTGGTTTTCCGGGATGGGCTTGCAAGGACGGCGGCTTTTTCCGGCCTGCCTGATTTTCTGGACCCGGGCGACTTGCTTGTGCTGAATAAAACCAGGGTGGTTCAGGCCCGGCTGGTGTTTTATAAGGCCAGCGGTGCGCGCATTGAGGTCTTTTGCCTGCATCCCCATGCCCCGGAAAGCGATGTGCAGCTGGCCCTGGGCCTGCCCTCTCCGGTCACCTGGGAATGCCTGGTGGGAAATGCAAAAAAATGGCGGGAGGGCAGGCTGGAACTCCGCCATGAGGCCTCCGGGCTGGTCCTGCAGGCAGAATTGTGCAGCAGGGCAGGTGAAGGGCACCTGATCCACTTCTCATGGACCCCTCCCGGACTCGGGTTCGGGCAGGTCCTTGAACTGGCGGGCCTCACGCCCCTGCCTCCTTACATCCGGCGGGCCGCAGAACCATCCGACAAAAAGACCTACCAGACCGTGTACGCCCGGGAGGAGGGTTCGGTGGCGGCCCCGACGGCCGGGCTGCATTTCACGCCTGCCCTTTTCCGGGAACTGGAGGAAAAGGGCATCCGGCACCGGTTCCTTACCCTGCACGTGGGGGCCGGGACCTTTAAACCGGTGAGCTCCCCCCGGATCGGCGGACACCAGATGCACCAGGAGCAGTTCATGGTGGAGCGCTCCCTGCTGGATGCGCTGCTGGAACGCAGCGGCAGGCTGGTGGCCGTGGGCACCACCAGCATGCGCACCCTGGAAAGCCTTTACTGGATCGGATGCAAGATCCTGCAGGGGCACCGTCCTCCGGTCGGGGATGTCCTGCTAGAACAATGGTTCCCCTACCAATGGAATGGTCCCCTGCCATCCTCCAGGCAATGCCTGCAGGCGGTGGCAGACTATATGGACCGTCAGGAAGCCGTTGCACTGCAGGGAGAAACCGCCCTGATCATCGTGCCGGGCTACCGCTTTCAGCTGACAGACGCCCTGGTCACCAACTTCCATCAGCCGGGAAGCACCCTGTTGCTGTTGGTGGCCGCTTTTGCCGGACCGGGATGGAAGGCGGCCTACCGCCATGCCCTGGATCATGGGTACCGCTTTTTAAGTTATGGGGACGGCAGTTTGTTTTTCAGGCAGGATGACTTCCGGCCGGATGTTTAATTCTCATGGGGAAAGACGTGGATATATTTGGTGAGGCGTTCAGGGATTTTATGGCCGGGAGGGTGGATGCCTTCATCGGGGTGGCCATCGACCGCACCAGGCAGGACGACCTGCCGGTGGCTTATTTTTTCCGGGAGTACGGGCACATGCCCGAATGGGAAAGGCTGGTCATGGACCGTTGCCGGGGCCGGGTTCTGGATGCCGGGGCCGGGGCGGGCGCCCATGCTTTGGAACTGCAGAAGCGCGGGCTGGAGGTCACGGCCATCGATACCTCCCCGGGTGCGGTGCAGGTCATCAAACAACGCGGCATCGAAAAGGCGTATTGCGAGGATTTTTTCCGGTTTGGGCAAAGCGGGTTCGACAACATCCTGTTTCTGATGAACGGGATCGGGATGGCCGGCAACCTGGACCGCCTTCCTTCCCTCTTGCACCGGGCACGGGGCATGCTCCAGCCCGGAGGGGAGGTCTTCCTGGAATCGACCGATCTGATTTATATGTACGAGCAGGAGGACGGTTCCTTTCTCATTCCGGCCGGCCGGCACTATTACGGAGAGGTGTCGTATCGCCTGACATACAAGGAAAAGAAGGCAGCTGCGTTCCCCTGGTTGTTTGTGGATCCGGACAATCTGATGCAGGCCGCCTCCCAGACAGGTTTTGATACGGAGATTCTCTGGACGGGAAAAAGCCGCAATTATATTGCCCGGCTTTTCTGACGCCCCGGGGTTTCTAAAAAAGCTGGATGAAGACCGCCACGGCGATCAGCAGGTCGGTGGCCAGCACGACCACTACATTCATGCCCATGGCGGGAACCAGGCGCTCCATCTCGGATCCGTAACGGATGGCCGTGATGCTTGCCTTGATGGCCAGGGGCAGGGGGATCAGGGCCAGGAAAATCCAGGGGCTCGACAGGCCAAGCAACGGCAGGGCCAGGATGATGCCGAAAGCACACAACATGCCGGTGGCGTAAATCCAGGCCGCCGTCCTTCTCCCGAACTGGATGACCAGGTGGCGGCGCCCACCTGCCTTGTCCGCCTCTGTATCCGGGAACTCATTGAGAAGCAGCAGCAAGGCAGTTAAAATCCCTGGCGGGATGGCCATGAGCCAGACCTCCGGCGGGACGATGCCTGTGAATGGCTGCCCGGGCCGTGCGTTCATGGCGATGAATGTGCCGATGACCACGAGAGATCCCAGGGTCAGGCCTGCAAACAACTCGCCCAGAAGGAGTCTGGAGAGCAGCGGGGTGTAGTATACAATGGCGAAGGCTCCCAATAGCGAGATCATGGCAACGGACCAGTGGGATACGATGCTGAAGTAGACGCCTATGGCGGCGGCCAGCAGGAGGGAGAACAGGGATGCCAAACGCACACTTCGGGAGCTGGTGCGTCCGCCCACCATCATTTTGCTGCCCCCGCTGAAAGGGGTCTGCCGGGTGCTGAAGTCAATGCGCGTCCGGTAGTCGGAGTATTCGTTGAACAGGTTCACCGACACATGGGCGGATACCGTTCCGACCAGGATCAGCAGGGCATGAAAATAGTTAAAGCCTGTTCCTTGACCGTACAGGGCGGTGTATGCCAGCCCGATGGCCACCAGAAATACGGCCAGCAACAGGAAGTTGGCCCGGGTCTGGGCGAGCCATACTTGGGTTTTTGTCAGGTTTTCCATGGGGTGTGCATAAGGAGATGGATCTGTTTGCTGAATTGCAAAGAAAAGGTTTATTTTGCCTTTCCTGCCATGGGATCATAAAATTCCGAACGCATTGATTAACTATTTTGACAGACAAATTGTTCAAAGCGGGGATGGTTCCTGTACCCTGTACCTGCCTGGCCTGAACGAACACTACCACAGTGTGCACGGGGCCCTGCAGGAATCCCTGCATGTCTATATCCGTCATGGATTCCTTGTCAGGGCCGCAAGGGGTCAGCCCCTGCGGGTGCTGGAGGTCGGCCTGGGCACGGGACTTAACTGCCTGCTGACCTTTTTGTTTTCCAGGGAAATGGATGTCACGGTCCATTACGAGGCCCTGGAGCCATTTCCCCTGAGCCCGGAGGAGCATGCCGGCTTGCATCACCCGGAGCGGCTTCAGGCCTGGCTTGAAGAAACCGGCCGGGGTGGGCCCGGCCTGGCGGTCCTTCGCCGGTGGCAGGGGCGTATCCTGGAAGGCCCGTGGGAGAAGGTTTTCGGTCTTGAAGGGAATTTTTCCCTGCTGAAGCGCCGGGAGCGGGTCGAGGAAGCCGCCTTCACAGAGGGGGCTTTTGACCTGGTGTACTTCGATGCCTTCGGACCACAGGCCCAGCCGGAACCCTGGCAGCAGGCCGTGTTCGACAAGATGTTCCATTGTCTTTCTCCCGGCGGGGTGCTGGTCACCTACTCGGCAAAAGGCGTGGTGAAGCGGGCCTTGAGGGCCAGCGGCTTTTCGCTGGAACATCCCCCTGGGCCGCCCGGCAAGCGCGAAATAAGCAGGGGCAGGAAGGAGTGGGGGGGCTTTAGCCAACAGCCAACAGCCAAATGAAGGAAAAGCAAAGGGAACGGTTTGTGGTCCGCGTGTACGGGCTGGCCGTGCATGACAACTGCCTGCTGGTCAGCGACGAGTTTTGGTTCGGGACCCCGATGACCAAATTGCCCGGGGGCGGGCTGGAGTTCGGGGAGGGACTCATTGACTGTCTGAAGAGGGAATGCCTTGAGGAATTCGGGCAGGAGGTGCGGGTGCAGTCACACTTTTACACGACGGATTATTTCCAGCCCGCCCGGTTTCTGCCGAACAGGCAGCTGATCAGCGTCTATTACCTTATGCAGGTTCCCGATCCCGGCGCCATCCTGACATCCCCTGCTCCGGATGCCACGGCGACAGCCAAAGGCCCGGATGCCATGCATGAAGACGGCTTGGGATCACAACACCCGCAGGAAGGAATCCTGGGTTTTCGCTGGATCGGACTGGACGCGCTGCGCCCGGACGACATGACCCTGCCTGTGGACCGGAAAGTGGTGGAAATGCTGCTGGAAAGAAAGAAAGTGGGGGCATGCGCTCTGAACCAACTGAGCTAACGCCCCGGTATCAATGAACGTATCCCCGGCCTGCCGTTCCTGAAAAGGATGCCGCCCTGCTTTGGGGAGAGCAAAAATAATAAAAAATCAGGAATACAAACCAAGAAATAAAGAAATTGCCCGGGGAAGGATTCACCCGCCGTGCCGGACCATGATTACAGGGGGATGTTCCCGTGTTTCTTGGGCGGGCTGCTTTCCCGTTTGTTCTCCGTCATCTCCAGGGCCTGGATCAGCTTCAGCCGCGTCTGTGCCGGCCGGATCACCTCATCTATGTAGCCGAGGCCTGCTGCCTTGTATGGGGTGCAGAATGTTTCGCGGTAATCCGTTACCGCCTGCTGGCGTTCTTTTTCATTGAGTTTGTTGCGGTACAGGATGCTGACGGCCCCCTCAGGCCCCATCACAGCAATTTCAGCGCCCGGATAACTGTAATTGATGTCCCCGCCCAGGTGCTTGCTCGACATGACACAATAGGCCCCTCCGTAAGCCTTGCGGGTGATCAGCGTGATCTTGGGGACGGTGGCTTCCGCATAGGCATAGATCAGTTTGGCACCATGCTTGATGATGCCCCCGAACTCCTGCCCGGTGCCGGGAAGGAAGCCCGGCACGTCCGCCAGGGTGACCAGGGGGATGTTGAAGGAATCGCAAAACCGCACAAAGCGCGCTGCTTTGAGCGAGGCGTCGATGTCGAGCACCCCCGCCAGCATGGCCGGCTGGTTGGCGACGAAACCGACCGCCTTGCCATTGAGGCGTCCGAAGCCCGTGATGATGTTCTGCGCATAATGGGGCTGTACCTCGAAAAAATTGTGGTCATCCACCACGCTGTGGATGATCTCCTGGATGTCGTAGGGTTTGTTGGGGTCGGACGGGACCAGGTCCTGCAGCCGCTCATCTTCCCGGTGGGCCGAATCGGTGCAGGGCCTGACCGGCGGATCCTCCATGTTGTTGGAAGGAAGAAAGCCAAGCAGTTCCCGGATCATCATCATGGCCTGCTCGTCGTCTTCGGCCCGGAAGTGGGCCACCCCGCTGCGGGCGTTGTGGGTCATGGCCCCGCCCAGCTCCTCCTTGGTGACCTCTTCGTGGGTGACTGTCCGGATGACATCGGGTCCCGTGACAAACATATAGCTGGTCTTTTTGGTCATGAAGATAAAATCTGTCAGGGCCGGGGAATAAACGGCACCCCCGGCACAGGGGCCCAGGATGGCCGAGATCTGCGGAACGACCCCGGAGGCCAGTACGTTGCGGTAGAAAATATCGGCGTATCCGGCCAGGCTCTCGACCCCTTCCTGTATGCGCGCGCCGCCGCTGTCGTTCAACCCGATGAGCGGGGCCCCCATTTTCATGGCCAGGTCCTGCACCTTGACGATCTTGTCGGCATTGGCCCGGCTGAGGGACCCTCCGAACACACTGAAGTCCTGCGCAAAAACATAGACCAGGCGGCCGTCGATCTTGCCGTAGCCTGTCACGATGCCGTCTCCCAGGTATTTTTGCTTTTCCATGCCGAAGTCGGAGGAGCGGTGCACCACGAATTTATCCAGTTCCACGAAGGTCTGCGGGTCGAGCAGCTGGTCAATGCGTTCCCTGGCCGTTTTCCGGCCCGACTCCTGAATCTTCGCCATCCTCTCGGGGCCACCCCCCGCTTCGGCCCGGCGGTGCTTTTCTTCCAGCTCCCTGTATTTGTCTGCTTGTGTCATGTGCTTGGCTCTTTGGTTGTTATTCCTGGAGGTAATCGATGGCCACCAGCGACTGCCGGGCATCCACCGTCTGGCCTTCCTCAACGGCCACCTCTCTGACCGTGCCGGACCTGCCGGCCTTGAACTCGCTTTCCATTTTCATGGCAGAGAGGATGACAACCGTTTGTCCTGCCTCCACCGTG
Source organism: uncultured Bacteroidales bacterium (assembly GCA_964477035.1). Lineage (GTDB taxonomy): Bacteria > Bacteroidota > Bacteroidia > Bacteroidales > UBA7960 > SLSG01. The sequence continues at coordinate 6,274 of CAYZCW010000010.1, read as the reverse complement.
TCCCCCTCCCGGACAAGCACACGGACCACCTTGCCGGGTATGGGCGCCCGGATGATGCTTTCCCCTTCTTCCTCCTGTCCTTTCCGGCGGTTGGCCAGGTATTTGGCCTCGGCATCGATGATGTCCACTTCGAACGTCCGGGTGTTGGTGTTCACATGGAATCGGCGTGGCCCTTCCCTTTCGATCAGTTCGATATTGTAACTTTTGTTGTTGTGGAGGATGGACAGTTTGCCGGCCCCCACCTGTTGCACATCCAGCCGGTACTCCCTGCCGTCGACCAAAACGAGCAGTTGCTCCTGTTTGCGGCTGAGCAGCTCCACGATGGCGGTTCGCTGGTTGATCCTGACTTCGTATGGCATGCGTCGGATATTAAAGTTTCAGTACGCTTCTGACCCGGCTGTAGTCCTTCCAGTTGTTTTTCAGGGCGGTCATTTCCCGGGGACTGGCTCTCTCCATCTTCTGAAGGTATTCCAGGAAGGCGGCAATGATGACCATGTCCTCGCAGTCGTTGTTGCACGGATCTTCGCCCATCAGGAAATCCAGGTTCTGTTCGATGAAATGGGTCGTGTAATCGCCCGCGGTGAAGGGCCGGGCCTGCATGATGCGTTCCAGGAAACGGAGGTTGTTCTTCACCCCCGTGATCTTGAATTCCTGAAGAGCCCGGCGGGTTCTTTCGATGGCCTCCTGCCGGTCTCTTCCCCAGACAATGAGTTTGGCGATCAGGGGATCGTAATGGATCGGGATCTCGGACCCTTCATAGATGGATCCGTCCACGCGCACGCCCACGCCGTAAGGGATGGCGATGTGGCTCACCCGCCCGGGTGCCGGCATGAACTGGTTGTCAGGATCTTCCGCATACACCCTGCATTCAATGGCATGGCCGTCCTGCCGCAGCGATTCCTGGGTCAGGCGGAGCGGCAGCCCGTTGGCAATATGGATCTGTTCCTTGACCAGGTCGACACCCAGGACCCTTTCGGTGATGGGGTGCTCGACCTGGAGGCGGGTGTTCATTTCCAGAAAGTAGTAGTTGAGGTCCTTGTCCACGATGAACTCAATGGTTCCCGCTCCCTCATAGTCGACGGCCCGGGCGGCGGCCACGGCATGCTTGCCCATCTCCTGCCGCTTTTCCGGTGTGAGGATGGGGGAGGGGGTTTCCTCCACGATCTTCTGGTGCCGCCGCTGCACAGAGCATTCCCTTTCAAAAAGATGGATCACGTTGCCGTGCCGGTCGGCCAGTATCTGGTACTCGATGTGGTGTGGTGACTCGATGTATTTTTCGATGAATACCGAGTCATCGCCAAATGCGGCCCTTGCTTCGGAACGGGCCGCCCTCAGCGCGCTGCGTATCGCTTCCTCCTTCCTGACCAGCCTCATGCCCTTGCCGCCCCCGCCGGCCGAAGCCTTGATCATCACCGGCAGGCCGATGTCACGGATCACCTGCATGGCTTCCGCTTCACTGCCGATTTGTCCGGGTGTTCCGGGAACGACCGGCACCCCGGCCTCCATCATGGTCTGCCGGGCGGTAATCTTGTCCCCCATTTTGGCGATGGCAAATGGGGACGGCCCGATAAACTGCAGTCCTTCGGCGGCACAGCGCCGGGAGAATTCGGCATTTTCTGACAAAAAACCATAGCCGGGGTGGATTGCCTGGGCCCCGCTCTCCCGGGCCACCCGGAGGATGGCCTCCAGGTTGAGGTAGGATTCGGCAGATGGCGGGGGCCCGATGCGATAGGCCTCATCAGCATACAACACGTGCATGGCCTTGCGGTCGGCATCGGAATAGACCGCCACGGTTTCAATACCCATCTCACGAAGAGACCGGATGATCCGCACGGCGATCTCTCCACGGTTGGCTATCAGGACTTTTTTGATCATGGTCGGACAGGGTTGGTTACACCCGGGGGTGCCTTTGCCGGGCAAGGCTGCCGTCCGGACTTGCCAATTTGTCATTACATTTGCTTTGGCAAGGGATTTGATTAAGGCAGCCATTCAAGTATATACATACAACCAAGTTAATACATTTGTTCAAATATTTTATGCCATGATGGAAATTTCCCAGGATCAGTTTGAGCAGGAACTGCGACAACACAAGAACCTTGTTCTCGATTTTTATTCCACCGAATGCCCCCCCTGTGAGGCCCTTGCCCCGAAATTTGAATCCCTTGCCGGTTTGTATGGTGAGGACATCCGTTTTGTGAAAATGTTTCGGCAGGGAAACCGGGAACTGGCTGAAAAGCTTGGGGTAAAATCTTCTCCCACCCTGTTGTTCTTCCAGGATGGCCGGCAGGTGGGAGCGACACTCAGTGGAGGCATCCGCCGCTCAGACATCATGCGAAACCTGGACGGCATGCTGCCGGCCGACAGGGTGGCCGCCATCAGGGCCCGGATCAGGCCGGTGGTGACCGATACGGAGGCGCTCATCCTCGGGGCGGGTCCGGGCGGCCTGGCTGCCGCCATTTACCTGGCCCAGGCCAAGGTCGACACCCTGCTGGTGGATCCGATGCTGCCCGGCGGGCAGGTATCCACCACCCATCAGGTGAGCAATTATCCGGGTTTTGTGGAGCCCCAGCCAGGTTTTATGCTGGCCCATTTCATGTCGGAGCAGGCCAGGAAGGCAGGTGCCCGGATGAAGGTGGCCGTGGAGATCAGCCGGGTGGATCTGAAGAATAAGGAAGTCCTGGTAGACGGTTTTGAAACCATTCGCGCCAAAAAACTGATTCTTGCCACGGGGGCCTCCCCGCGTTTCCTGAACGTGGAGGGAGAACGCGAACTCTACGGCAAGGGAATCTCCTACTGTGCCACCTGCGACGCCAAGTATTATCACGACAAGGAGGTGGTCATCATCGGGGGGGGCAACACCGCCGTGGAAGAGTCCGAATTCATCTCCAAGTTCGCCTCACGAATCACCATGGTGCAGCAGCTGCCGCAGCTGACGGCCAACAAAACGGCCTGCGACAAGGCCTTTGCCGATCCGAAGATCCACATCCTTTTTGAACACGAGCCAAGGGGGTTTTACAGGGAAGGGGACCGCGTGCGTGTGGCGGTGGAGGACCTCCGCACGGGGGAAGTCAAACAATTGCTCACCGACGGGGTGTTTGTGTTTGTGGGCATGAAGCCCAACCTGGACCTGGTCACCGACCCCCTGGATAAGGATGCCTGGGGCTATATCAAGACAGATGATGAGATGCGCACCAGCCTGCCGGATGTCTTCGCCGTAGGGGATGTGACCAGCAAAAAGGTCCGGCAGATCACCACGGCCGTGGCCGACGGCACGATCGCATCCATCGCGGTGGCCAGGGAACTGGACTAGGGGCTAGCCGTTGTGGTAGGACTCTCCCCTCCACAGGGTCAGGGCCCTGTACAATTGTTCCAGGAAAAACAGCCTGACCATCTGGTGGGAAAAGGTCATCCTGGAGAGGGAGATCTGGTAACCGGCCGCCTCCCTGACGGGGTCGGAGAAGCCCCAGGCCCCGCCCACCACGAACACCAGGTTGCGCGTGGAGCGGTTCATCTGCTGCTGGATGAAACGGGAAAACCCCACGGAGTCATATTGTTTGCCGTGTTCGTCGAGCAGGACCTTCACGTCGGCGCCCTCCATATGCTTCAGCAGCAAGGCCCCCTCCAGTTCCCGGACCGCCTCCGGTTTCAGGCCGGACCACTTCCTGGGGGCGGCCGGCTCCTTCAGTTCGAAGGGCAGGTAGTGCCGGATGCGGCTGCTGTAGAGCGACAGGCCCTCTTTCAGGTAGGGGGCTTCGGTTTGCCCCATGCACAGTAGGGTGATGTTCATGGTTGGCGGCTTCGTTTTTATTTTCAAAAATAATTGAATATTTTTGGCTTAGGGTCGGTTTTGGTTTGATTTTTGATCCTCGCATCTGGTTAATGCATTGGGAAATGGTCCGTTTTTTATGGGTCCTTTTATTGGGAACTTTCTCCCTCGGACTGGTTCAGCCGACCGGGGAGCTGACCACCGAGGTCACCCGGGCCCTTGAACAAGGGAGTGCCAGGGGCCTGTCCAGGCATTTCGGACAGAACGTGGACCTTTACCTGCCCGACAGCGAAGGCACTTTCAGCCGTTCGCAGGGAGAAATCATCCTGAGGGATTTCTTTTCCAAAAACACCCCCGCCTCTTTTTCGGTCGACCGCCAGGGGCCTGCCCGGGACGGATCCATTTTTGTGATCGGCTCCCTGAAAACGACCGAAGGCGGCACCTTCCGGACCTACTTTTTATTAAAGAAGGTCTCCGATACCTTCTACCTCCACCATATTCAGATGGAGGCGCGTTAAGTTAGCCCCTTTCTTGTTTATTCCCTCTTTTGCCGTATTTTTATGGGTTGTAACCCAAAACCCGGTTGTTGGTCATGACCCTGGAGATTGGTATCATGCTCGCTGTGTTGGCAGGTGCGGTGGTATTATTTGCCACGGAGCGCTTTCCTGTCGACGTGGTGGCAATAATTGCCATGTCCATCCTTGTGGTTACAGGGGTCATCACCCCAGAGCAAGGGGTTTCCGGTTTCAGCAATTCAGCGACCATCACTGTGGCGGCGATGTTTATCCTGAGCGCCGCCTTGTTTAAATCCGGTGCGGTGGTCGCGCTTGGCAACCAGATGGCCAGGCTCTTTAAATTTAACTTCTGGGTCGGGATAACGGCAACCATGGTCGTTGTAGGGGCTATTTCCGCCTTCATCAATAACACCCCGGTCGTGGCCATATTCATCCCCATTCTGGTGGGGGCTGCCGCCAAGTCCAATCTCAGCGTGTCCAAAATGCTGATTCCATTATCCTTTGCCTCCATGTTCGGGGGCGTATGTACCCTGATCGGGACCTCCACAAATATCCTGGTCAGCAGCATTGCTGCTGACAATGGCCTTGCCCCGTTTTCCATGTTTGAGATGACACGCATGGGGCTGATCTTTTTCGGGGCGGGCCTGGCCTATATGCTGCTGTTTGGCATTCACCTGATCCCTCAAAGAAGCATGAGAGACGGCCTCATCCAGAAATTCGGCATGGGCGACTACCTTACCGAGATCGTGTTGCTGAAAACGGCCCCTTCAGTGGGTAAATCCATCAGGAATTCGCCCCTGGTCAAGCAACTGGAGATCGATATCCTGGAGGTAAACAAGGGGGGGCAATATTTTATCAACCCTGCAGAGGACCTGGTGCTGGAAGAAGGAGACATTCTCAAGGTCCGGTGCAATGTCGAAAAAATAAAAACCCTCAAAGAACGGCAGGGGATCGCTCTGAAAAGCGATCTGAAGTTCCGGTCCGATCTTGAGGAAGGGCCGGTTTTGGAGCTGTCTGGCAAAATGATCCTGGTCGAAGCCGTCATTGCAACCAACAGCATCTTTGAAGGAAAAACCGTAAAGCAGATTGGTTTCCGTCAGCGCTTCGGGGCCACGGTGCTTGCCATCCGGCACCGCGGAGAATTGATGCGGGAAAAAGTCGCCAACACCGTTCTTCGATCGGGTGACACCCTGCTGATTGAAGTGGAGACGGAGAAACTGCCTTACCTTAGGCAGTTGGAGTTGAGGGGCCGAAATACCTTTCTGATCGTTTCCGAAGTCAATCTCCCCAATTACAGAAAGGATAAGATGCTGACCGTGGTTCTTACCTTAGCTGGTATTATTCTGCTGGCATCCCTGGAGATTCTTCCCATCATGGTCGCAGCCATTATGGGGAGCATGTTCCTTGTGGTGACCCGGTGCATTACAATGGAGGAAGCGTATACCGCCATTGACTGGAAGGTTATTTTCCTGCTTGCCGGAGCGATTGGCATGGGGGTTGGTCTGGAGGCCAGCGGGGCTGCAAGGCTGATCAGCGGATTTTTGATTGATATTGTCGGCTCCATCGGACCCATTGCGATTGTGTCGGTATTATACCTGGTGACCTCCCTGTTGACAGAGACCATGAGCAACAATGCAAGTGCTGTGCTCCTGGCCCCCATTGCCATTGCTGCAGCCATCGCCATGGAAGTGGATCCGAGGCCGTTCCTGATGGCGATTACCTTTGCGGCATCTTCCAGCTTCCTGACCCCTGTCGGCTATCAGACCAATACGATGATTTACGGGGTAGGGGGGTACAGGTTTTTTGATTTCTTCAGGGTCGGAGCCCCATTGAACTTGATATTCTGGCTGTTGGCAACCTTCCTGATCCCCGTGTATTTTCCTTTTTAAACAGTTGGTCCCGGACGCTGGCGGAACCTGTTAAAACTTCCGGACTTTCTCATCCGGTTTTGTTGCTGACCCTGTCCAGCAGCCCCGCCATACGGCCTGCCAGT
>CAYZCW010000009.1:0-117225 GCA_964477035.1 uncultured Bacteroidales bacterium | reverse complement strand
AACCCAACCCATGCAGCCACAATGAATGTGTTAAATGTAGGGATATTTTTTATTGTCAAACATCCAGGGGCATAAAAATATTCGTCGGATGGGTTGGCTGCCCCGGCATGGCATCGCCCCCGGCGCGAGAGGGCAGAGGGGTAATCAGATTTGGGCTATGTATGCTAACATGTTTATACCCGAACTCATTGCGTATATAGCAGCAATCAGGGTTGATTGGTGGCTATTTCGCAAAACAAAACAAACATACCGAATTAAATCATACGTTCATCGGGTGGATTTGACTGGGTTTTAATTTTTTTCAACTACTGTTTAATATTCCTGCCTGTCTCTCGTGCAGTACCACCATGGCCCTTCCCGGGATTCAGGCAGGCAACACCCACCAAGGCGCACCAGGCCGGCCTCTTGCTCGCGGAACAGTTCTTCGGCGGGCATGCCGTAGATGATCGGGACTACTTTGTCGGTTTTGCCACATCGGGGACAGGGCGGTCTGGGGGCTTCATCCCTATGTGCATCGCTGTTGCTGTCATCATCGCCCGTGGGGCCTCCCAGCCATTCGGGCGGTTCGTTTTCGGTTGTTTTCATAATGCCAGGGGTTTTTCCGGAATGATAGGCGGTGGCTGCGACAATAGATGACGCTGCCGGCGGATTTTATGGTTCCGCCCCCGGGTTTCATGCCCATCCGACGATTATTCATAAAACAAACCGATCTTTTCCCGCACTGTGTCCAGCAAGCCTATGAGCTGGCGGCTGGTGTCGAAGGTCATCACGGGGCTTTCGGTTTGGCCTTCCCGGAGCAGCTTGCAGAAATGGTCTGTTTCATCCACAAAGCCTTCCCCGCGCCTGGGAAAGGTGAATGTTTCCGTTTTGCCTTCCTTTTCAATGGTGAAAGCGGTGGATTGGTGAAAACGGGGATGGATCTTCAATGTGGCTTCGCTGCCCTTGATCACTGCCTCTGTGGGCGTTTCCCGGAGCAGGGTGCTGAGGAGCCGGGCTTTCGCATGATGTGCATACAGAAGGGTCATGCGGCAGGAGGAGTCCGCGCCGGTGTCAAAGAATGTGGCGCGGGCGTCCACATCCAATGGCTTTCCCAGTGCTGTGAGGGACAGGAAGAGGGGATAAATGCCGATATCAAGCAGGCTGCCTCCACCCAGTTGCTTGTTGAACAAACGTCCTGCGGGGTCAAAGGGAGGGTGAAATCCAAAGTCGGCTTCAATGCTTATGATCTCTCCCAGCGCCCCATCTCTCACTTGTTGCATGGCAGCCTGGAAGTGTGGCAAGAAGGCCGTCCACAGGGCCTCCATGAGCAGGACCTTATGCGCTTTGGCGGCGGCGATCATTTCTTCCGCCTGGTCGGCGTTCATGGCCAGGGGCTTCTCGCACAAAACGGCCTTTTTGTGGCTGAGGCACAACAAACTGCATTCCCGGTGCAGGGCATGGGGCGTGGCGATGTATACGGCATCCACATCGGGGTCTCCGGCCATTGCCCGGTAGCTGCCATAGGCTTTTGCCGCGTGGTATTCTTTGGCAAATGTTTCCGCCCTGCCCGGATCCCTGGAGGCGACGGCATAGAGTTCGGCCTGTGGAACCAAGCGGAGGTCCCGGGCGAACTTATGGGCGATTTTCCCGGGACCCATGATGCCCCAGCGGATGGTTCTCTCAGCGGTTTTTTTCATTGGCTCCTGGGGTGACTGATGGGGCCGCAGCCGGGCCGCGCTTTATTTGCCTTGGGGCTCCGGGGTTTTCATGTTCCGCAACAGGAAAATGACGCAAATAAGGCTTCCGATCCCGATGGGTCCCCAGAGGGCTACTTGCATGACATTGTCCGCCGCACCGGTCTGAAATCCCCTTACGGCAGCTGCAGACAAGGCCGCCATGTACACGGCGCCCTTGACATTCCATACCACGGCCAGCACATAGCCCCATGGCCGGCGCTTCCACAGCCAGAGGGCTCCCAGCAGCCCGAAGGAGGCTACAAATGACAGATCCAATGCGGAGATCACATTGGTGGGGTGCCCCACATTCTTGATGATGTCAGGAACATTGCCGGAAAAAACGTATCCGAGGGATAGCGAGATATGAAAAACGCCCAGCAGCACCGACACGAGCAACATATACCCGCCAATCCACTTCACGGGCGTTCCCGGCCGGAACCGGCTGCGGATCGCTTGCACATTCAGGGAGGCCATGCCGAAGATCAGCGCCAGCATGGACAGGGTAAACAGCCCGACATAGACCAGAAAGAAGCTGTTGAATGCCGCCCCGAAGAGGTAGAACGCGTAGTTGTAAAGGGTGTAAAACAACAGCCCCAACCAGACCAATGTGGCCCGGTGGAATCCGCGCCGGGAAAACACCAGCGACAGGGCCAGCAAAGGGACGGCCAGTACCAGCGTGACCAGGTCATTGCCGATCCATCCCGAAGCGACCAGGAGATTATCCTGGTAAAGACCCCCGATGAAAAGTCCCCCGGCGGAGGCCGCGGCCATCAGGATGGCGGTGATGACCGAAAGGACAAACGCCCCGGAGGCCGGGGGCTGAAGATTGGTTTTTTTGCTGCGGTTCATGTCCTTGACAAGCATGACAGATTAAAAGAAAGGATAAATCACATGCCAGACCGCGTAATGGCCCAGCCGCAGGAAAATGGCCGCAACGAATCCGAATTTTCGGATAGAATAGATGGCCGCCAGGTTGAATACAAGCACGGACAGGGACAGGGGAAGGGCAACCAGTCCCACGTCCCGAATGACGGATATTCCCGGATTTGTCAGGGGCTCAAATACCGCGATCAGGATCCCGACGGTCCAGAAAACGGTTCCTTCGGCCTTTCCTTTCAGGATCTTGGTGGAAAGGAGGAAGACCACAAGGGAGATCGGCACCAGGTAATACATGGTGCTCACGATGATGGCGCCCCCGGTATAAATGGGTATCGAAAAGGGGAAATCGATGTGCATGCCTTCCAGACCCATGCTTGCCGCTATCTTGTCTCCTGCACCCGTGAAAAAGTCATAGGTCGACTGAATGGCTCCGAGAAGCAGCCCGGCGGCAAAGGGCAGGATGGTCTTCCTGCCTGTCCCGACCCCTGTGTCCCACAGCTTCCTTAAACCGGTCTGGTTCAGCATCAAAACACCGGCCAGTCCGGCAAGTCCAATGATTCCGATGGCCTGCCACGAAAACAGGGATCTCTGGCTTTGGAGCATGGAGGTCTCCGGACCAAGGACGATGACGTAGCGGACAATGATCAATGCCACGATGAGCAATCCAAAGCAAATCAGGTCATTTCTTGTTTGTGTGTTCATGATTGGTTTGGTTTAGGCTTTGTTTCCTGTAACGGCAGATGCTTCCAGCTTCCGCCGGTAGTAATTCGAATACAACGCCACGGCAGGATTGTGCCCGAGCACCCGGTCCTCGCGCGTCAGTTCCACGCAGTGCGCGATGCCGATCTTCCTGTACCCCATGCCGCGGGCGTAGCCCATCACCTCCTCCAGCCGGGTCCACTGCATGTAATGCTCCCCCTCGATGACCGTGGGCGTGTTTTTGGGGGTCAGCATAGTCCGGAATATTCAACTGGTAAAGGCATTGCCTGTCTAAACAAGAATCGTCCATGAAATTGCCTTTAATCTTTCTCGAATCTCTGTTAAGGTTTCAAATACCACTTTTTCATCGGGTAATTCTCCATACACCAGGTTTTTAAATTCACCATTATAAACTGGCATCAGTTCACGCCAGACATTTTCCAGGTCATTAAAAAATAGCGATTCATTAGGATGATACGTTAACCACTCATTGTTGTTTTTAAAGCTCGCAACGTCATCATTTGCTACTTTAAGCAGCATGTCATCAAACGTCGGAGAATGGAAAAATGCTGACAACTCATTTTGCTTTAGTAGTTTGTGCAAATCATAGGTGTGTCTTACCTTAAATCTTAAGTTCTCAATCGGATCTTCACTATAAGAAAAGCGAACCAGGCTCATGATCTTTTCGCAAAAGGTTCTGGTGGGTTTTAATGCAAGTAACTCAAAAGGGAGTAGCCCGTTTTCTGTGGCGAAATCGGATTGATTGTTATCCTTCATCATTTGACCGACAAATGAAATGATACTTTTGGTGGTGTATGGTTCGGAGCATCCAAGCCAAGTTGATTCCAAAATAATGACGTCTCTGATTTGCCCAAAACTGCCTCTAAATTCTTTGCCATATGAGTGAGCCGTCTTACGATTCATTCCCCTTTTATTGGTGATGCCCTTAATGAAAAGCTCTGGCAATACGGTGCCTACAACCGTGCTCACTGTTTTTAATTTAGATTTTAACTTGTTGTTTGATTCTCCCTCCCGTCTTAATACTACCAAGTCAATATCTTCCGAAAAGCGTTCTATCATTTTATAACACTTGGATAACGCTGTCCCGCCTTTAAACACAGCCTCTTCGCCAATCGCACTGTTAAAGATCGTAAATAGTGCATACGTAACCCAATAGTCTTTTTCTACATAAATGACAGGAATTTTCATTTGGTCGGCTGTAAACTGAACAGCTTGTCTGAATAAGGTTTTGTTTTCGTGCAACCTCATACGATATTCCATTTTTCAGTATTAGATAGTGCTTTTGCCGCCCCTGGCAGTTTGTACCTGGTAATTGGATTCAATGATTTAAAAAGCGGTTCTGTCGTGTTGGTTTGCTGCAAATGGTCTAATATTGCCCCCAACAAAGCTCTTGTTGCAGGTGGATATTTCAGGGCCAAGCGAGCCATTGTATTGATTTCTTTTTCAGAAAGGGTTTTGATAATGGTTATAAGCCGCTTGCAAGAAGATTCTACTTTGGTATCAGGTATTTTTTTGATATATCGAATGGTATCCAATAGTTGCAACAACGGTATGTTCTCTTTGGTGATGGTGTTTTTTTGTTTTACAAAAGAAATGGTATAGCGCTCTCTTTTAAAGCTGGGACGAACCTGATTTTTCCCGATTTGTATCGTGTTGCTTACCTGTGTAGTCAGGCCCAATTGATTGTAAATGCTGTAACCTGTGAGATAGCCGGTGGTTTTGCCGTTTTCCTCCAGCAAGTCTTTTACTACCTGCGTCTGACTGGGTTGAAGGGTGCCAAATGGCGTTTTTTCTGGCTTGTAGTATTTTCCCTTTGCCAGTTTGGCTATTTTGCCCGAAGCTGCCATCCGGTTCAATGCTTTTATCACGGCTTCCTTTTGACTCACCTGTGTAGTAAAGTCAGTATAGGTAAAAACATATCCCTTGGGAAGCCTGTCTATTATAAAAGCTATATAATCAGATGTTTTCATTTCGACTAGTGTTACGCAAAAATAATAAAAAGTCCAGTATATTAGTAAAATAACTGGACAATTTAAAACAAAATGATGCGTAATTCTAATTTCTTATCCCCCCAACCTCCGCTTATAATAATTCGAATACAGCGCCACCGCAGGATTGTGCCCGAGCACCCGGTCCTTCACGATGAAGGTGGTCACGGGGGCTTTGGAATGCTGGGTGAACAGGATGTCGTGGCCGACGCACAATCCGACGATAAGGTTTAACTCGGTGCCCAGCTCGTTCAGCACCAGGGCCTGTCCGACGGAATTGCAAATGGCTTCGTAGCGCCCGTTGTCGATCTGTTTCAGTCCGAATTCCCGCTTGTCGACCCCGGAAAATTTGCAGCAGATGGCGTGCACCTCGAACTCCCGCTCCAGGATGTCCTTCAGCACCCGGGCCTCGCGCGTCAGTCCCACGCAGTGCGCGATGCCGATCTTCCTGTACCCCATGCCGCGGGCGTATCCCATCACCTCCTCCAGCCGGGTCCACTGCATGTAGTGCTCCCCCTCAATGGCCGTGGAGACCTCCAGGGCCTGGCGGTGGGCGGGTTCTTCATAGATTTTTTTCGTCGGATGGGCATATTCCTGCAGGTCGCCCTGCCCGCGTGTGCACGGATCCCCCCGGTAACAGCCGTATTGTTCGCAGCCGGCGCAATCGATCATGGCTTGTTGGTATTTGTCTGGAAGTGGATGTTGGTTCGGCCAATGAGACATGGGGCCGACATTCCGGAGGCAATTTAGGAATAATATCCGGAAATTCCGATCCGGCCGGGCACCACTGAAACCCTATTCGATCTGCTGACAAGAAGATAAATTGCGCTTTTGCGTGTAAATTCCCCGAATTCTGCTTTTTTTGTGCTAACATTGGGTTTGAAAACCTATATTTACCGGGCGAATGCATCCGGCGATTTATCTAATCCCTAATAAATAGAAAACCATGAAGTTAAATGTCTTGTTTCTGCGCGCGGCCCTGTTGTTTGTACAGATGTGTCTGCTTTCCGGCTTTGTGTTTGCCCAGGTGCCCGGGGCTGCAAGCCTCAACCCCCGCATCGAAGTGCCTGCCGAAGCGGTCGAGCGGCTGCGGGCGATCTTTGAAAGGGGTGAGTTTGGCGCCAGGGCGTTCAACGGGGTGTGGATCCCGGACGGGTCGGGCTATGCCGTGCTGGAGTCTTTGCCGGGCGACGGCGGGCAGGTCCTTGCCGCGCTTGAGGCCGCCGGCGGCAGGCGCACGGAACTGGCGACCGCCGCGCATATCGCTGCCATGGCAGCGGAGGGGCCCGTGCATATTCAAGGCTTTTCGTTTTCCCCCGACGGCAGCCATGTTTTGCTGTCCGCCGGAAACCGGGACAATGACGGCACCCACCACTGGCTGCTGGAGCGGGCTTCGGGGAGGCTTCAGAAAGTGACGGCCGGGGCAAACGCCGGCATCTCCCCCGGTGGCCGGCACATCCTGTTTGAGGACGGGGGCAACCTGATGGTTTACGATGTGCAGCATGAACAGGTGGTTCAGCTCACCCACGATGCGGTTCCCGGCTCGGTGTCCAACTACGGCGGACAATGGAGCCCGGACGGCAGCCGGATCGCCTTTGTCCAGAGCGATCATTCCCGGATCAGGATGCGCAAAACACTGCATTCGGGGGATCCGACTTTTCCGGATCTCCGGGAAACACGATTTGCCAGGGTCGGCGAAACCATCCCCACGCTGCGGGTGGGGGTGGTGGATGCCGAAGGGAAGGAAGTCCGGTGGTTGCCCATTCCCCATCCGACGGAAGGATATTATATTGGAAATATCGGATGGGCCGGGAATTCCAGCGAGGTGTTCGTGGAGAAGCTCAGCCGCTTCCGTGACCGGCGCGAAGTTTTGCTGGCCGATGTGGACCATGGCACGATCACGACCCTTTTTGAAGAGTCGGATCCGGCCTGGGTGGTTGGCAGTTACCATACCAATCTGGGGGTCACCTGGATCGATGATTATAACAGGTTCCTGATCCTGAGTGAACAGGACGGCTGGCGGCATGCCTGGTCGGTGTCCCGCGACGGGCAGCACCAGGTGAACATCACCCCCGGCGCATTCGACATCATCCGGCGGGTGGGGGTCGACCAGGAAGGGGGCTGGTTCTATTTCAACGCCTCCCCCGGTGACGGCACCCGCAGCTACCTGTACCGGGTCAGCCTGGACGGTAGCGGCGGCATGGAGAGGGTGACCCCCGCGGACCAGCCGGGAACCCATGGCTATGTGCTGTCGCCCGATGGCCGCATGGCGTTTCACACTTTTTCGTCGGATGTGAACCCACCCGTCACGCAGCTGGTCAGCCTCGATGACCATGAAGCGCTGCATGTGCTGCAGGAGAACGGCCACCTCCGGGAAAAGCTGGCCCCGGTCCGCCGGCAGCCCAAGGAGTTTTTCCAGCTGGACATTGGCGGAGGGGTCACGGTGGACGCCTGGATGATCAAGCCGGTTGATTTCGATCCGTCCCGCAAGTATCCCGTGTTTGCCTATGTGTATGGAGAGCCGCACCTGCAGACCGTGATCGATGAATGGGGCCATGCCATGGCCGACTACCACCGGGTGATCGCCGAGCTGGGATACCTGGTGGTGTCCATCGACAACCGCGGCACCCCGGCCCCGAAGGGAGCGGCCTGGCGGCGGTCTATCTTTGGCCGGCTGGGGCCCCTGTCCACCGAAGAACAGGCTGCCGCAATCCAGGAGCTGGGACGGACCAGGCCGTATGTCGACCTGACCCGGGTGGGAACCTGGGGCTGGAGCGGCGGCGGCTCCAACACGCTCAATGCCTTGTTCCGGAGGCCCGATGTCTTTCATACGGGGATCGCGGTGGTGCCCAAACCCCAGGCCCACCTGTACAATGCGTGGTTCCAGGAGATCTACATGAACACGCCCGAGGTGAACCCGGAAGGCTACGAGGTGTCCAGCCCGATCAATTTTGCCGGCGGACTCCAGGGCAATTTGCTGATCATCCATGGCACGGGCGAGACCAATACGCACCTGGAGATTGTCGAGGGACTCGTAGACCGGCTGATCGAGCTGGAGAAGCAGTTCGACTATTTCGCCTATCCGGACCGGGACCACGGACTCGCGGAAGGCAAGGGCACGCCGTTGCACGTAAGGGTCTACATGGCCCGGTACCTGCTCAACCACCTGCCGGCGGGGCCCCGCTAAGCCCGGTAAACCGGCAAGGCAATCTGCCAGGCACGGGAACCCGGCACACCCACCCGCCAGGCACGGGAACCCGGCACTCTTATGTATATATTTTCCGTTTTTCTTTACAAATAAACATCTTTATGTAAAGAAATATCAATTTATTATACAAAAGAGATTATCTTTGTATAGAATTCTCAAAATTCTTTGCAAATGACTTTCCAGGGGCTATCCGAATTGCCATGGAGCATTGACCTGGAAACAAAAAAGGTTCTGAAGGCTTTGCCGTCGGCGCATGCTGCATTGGCTGAACTGAAAGGTGTTGCCTCGACAATTCCCAATCAAACCATATTGATTAACACACTTGGTTTGCAGGAAGCAAAAGACAGCTCAGAAATTGAAAACATCATTACCACACATGATGATTTATACAAAGCAGGCCTGGGAGCTTACGCATTCAGATCACCCCAGGCCAAAGAGGTGAGGAATTATATCTCGGCTTTGAAAAAGGGGTTTGAGCTGGTTAAGGAAACGGAAGCACTGACCAATAAAACCATTTTACAAATCCAGGCGGTCCTTGAAGACAATCAGGCCGGATTCAGGAAATTGCCTGGCACCGCCCTGAAGAATGCCGCAAGCGGGGAAACCATTTACACCCCGCCCCAGGATTACGAGGACATTCTGCGATTCATGGCGAACCTGGAACGTTACATAAATGATCCGGAGTTGCATGACTGCGATCCATTGATAAAAATGGCGGTCATCCATTACCAGTTTGAAAGCATTCATCCGTTTTATGATGGGAACGGAAGAACGGGCAGGATCATAAACATCCTTTATCTGGTTTTGGAGAAACTTCAAACATTGCCGATTCTTTATCTCAGCAAGTACATTATCAGGCATAAGCCGGACTACTACCGTTTGCTTCAAAAGGTCCGTGAGGAGGACCTTTGGGAAGACTGGATCATTTTTATGCTTGAGGGCGTTAAAGAGACGGCTCATGAAACAATTGAGCTAATTGTTGCCATGAAGGGACTTATGCTTGACGTGAAACACAGGCTCCGGAAAAATTATAGGTTTTACAGCCAGGATCTGCTGAATAACTTATTCAAACATCCTTACACCAAGATTGAATTCGTCGTTCAGGATTTGGGCGTATCCAGGTTAACAGCTGCAAACTACCTGAATAAACTGGCAGAAGATGACATATTGAGAAAAGAAAAATTGGGACCCCAGAATTACTATATCAATAAACCACTGCTGGAATTACTGACAAGAAGATGAAACACGGGTGAAAATTGTCCTGTCGGACAGGTTGGCCGAAGGCTTTTCGGCGCCCTGTCTGTTGGCCGCGTGCGTCGGTCCCGTCCGGTGCGTTTGCCCTGGCTATGCTCTTGCGCGAATCCTGCCGCCGGCCGGGAGGATCGCCCGGATTCTGTGATCAGCCTTTCCCGGGAAACAGGCTCTGAACCACCTTGACAATCACATCCCCGCTTTCCGGTAAGCCGGGAACGAGCATCCAATCGTGGAACATGCCGGGATACTCATGGTAGCTGAAGTCTGCCTGTTGCCGCTCCAGTCGTTGCTTTAATGTGCGGGCGTCCGCAAGCAGGATCTCATGGGTGCCGGTAAAGACCGTGACCCTCCCCAGTCCGTAGAGATCGCCGTAAATGGGGCTTAGCCGGTAATCGGTGAGCGGGAGGTCGCCGGCATATTTCTTCCCCGCGATCTTCAGCCCCTGGATGCTTAATATCTTGTCCCGCCTTGCCAACTGCGGCAAACCGGCATTGGTCATGGACGCATCCAGCCAGGGGCAGAACAGGATGATCTGCTCCGGCTGCTTCAGGCCTTCCTCCCGGATTTTCATGGCCAGTCCCAGGGCCAGCCCGCCGCCCGCCGAATCGCCCATCAGCACGACGGCTTTGCCCGGGTGGTCGGAGACCAGGCTTGCATACACTTTGTCAAGGAACCGGCAGGCATCCGCGCAGGTGGATCCGGGGGCGAGGGGATAGTCGGGCACGATGGCTTCGGCTTTCGTCCGGGCCAGGATCTGCCCGATGAACCGCCAGTGCATCTTGGTGATGTTCGCGTGGTATGCCCCGCCGTGCAGGAAGAGGATGACCGCCTCCCCTGCCCCATCCTTCGGGGAAAGGGTCCAGACCTTTCTCCCGTCCACCTCCCGGACTTCCACCCTGAATCGTTTGGCCATGGACCCCGGGATGCCGGCCGGCTCCCGGCGGAAGCCATCGTTCAGGATGTTCCTTTCCATGGCCCCCTTCATCCCCAGGAGCCCCAGCATGAACCGAACAAGCCTGGAGGCAGGGCTTGCCGGACCCTGAGGGGCGGTGACAACGGGCCTTAGCGGACGGCAAAGGGGACTCATCTGTTTTTTCTTACACTGGCAATGGCCCGGTCGGCGGCCAGCTTGCCGGTGAGGATCGACATGGGCACACCCGCCGGGCTGTAGGCCCACTGGCCCGCCTGGTAAACGGAGGGCAGGGGGGTGAGGACGGACCGGTCGGCGATCTGGATCTTGTTGATCACCGGCATCTCCTTCTGAAAGGCCCATCCGACTATGGCGCCCTCCGAGCTGGCGATGCGTTGGTGGTAACTTAAAGGCGTGAAGGAGAAGCGGTCCATCAGCTTGTCCCGCAGCCCGGGGAATACCGTATCCGACAACACCTTCAAGACGCGCTGCTCCACCCCGGCGACAAACTCATCGAGCCAGCCGGCCTCTTCCACTTTTTTGAAGAGTTCATACTCGGCCAGGAAGCTGACGATCATGCCGGTCTTGCCCGGAGGCGCCATGTCCCTGTCTTTCAGGCCGGGAATCGACACCTCGAAGGTATTCAGGGCGATGAACCGGTCGAGCCAGCGCAGGACCTCTTCCTTGCCGGCACCCCCGAAATCACGCAGCAGCGCCTGCAGCTCCCCGCGGTGGGTCTCGCCCAGCCCCTGCCGCGAAGGGGTATAGAAGAAGTGGCCGTGGGCGATCCTGCCGAAATGCGCCAGGGGCTCGTCCACCTCCAAAAAGAGCGTGAAAACCGACTCCCCTCCCCTGTTCCCGAGCATCTTGGCCCTGACTGCCTCATAACGGGTCCTGACCTCAGCCGGCAGGTCCTCTGTCTCCGCGATCCTGTACAAGGTTTTCAGATCGGCGGCCCAGATCAGGTTGCCATAGGCGTAGCTTGTGTTTTTGTCGTCGGATAAGGTTTTGCTCCCGGGAGAGACCCGCGTGACCAGGGTGGCGGTTTTTATCTCCCCGCCCAGCTCCGTGATTTTATCCCTCAGGGCTTCCGCCAGCTTGCCCACGCCCCCCCTGGGGTAGAAGTAGTCGAGGTAGAGCGAGAAGTAGCTCAGGGCAAAGAAGGTGGGGGTGTTGCGGAAAAAATGCTGGGAGATGATGTCCCGGAGGGAGGGGTTCTTCACCACGGCTTGCAGGAACTCCTCCACCGGAAGCTGCATCCGGTTGATTTTTCCGACGGTCAGCAAAAAGCGGGGCATCCAGGGGAGCAGCTTCCTGAAGATGTAGGACGTATCCCGCTTCATGTCCTTGAACAGGGGGTTCTCAACCCCGTAAAGAACATCCATGTGCTTCATGACCCTGCGGATGGTTTTGACCACCTGGTCCACCTCCTCCCCGCTTTCCGGGTAGAACCGCTTCAGCATGTCCCGGTAGTCTGACAGGCTTTGCAGGCTTTCAATGTGCAGGACCTCCTTCTCAATGCCCAGCGAGACAGGGCTTTTCACCATCTCGAGTCCGATGTTCAGGTCCTTCAGCATGGGCACGATGATCCCGGCATCCTCCAGGGCCCTCACCCCCGCATCGAAATGAAAACCATGGCGCGAAAAGGTGTTCACCAGCCCGCCCGGCTCCCGGTTCTTCTCTATCAGGAGGACCTTCTGCCCGGCGCGTGCCAGGTAGGCGGTGGCGGTCAGGCCTGCCATGCCCCCGCCCACGATGATGGCATCGTATGTATTCTCTTTCATGATCTTACCTCCGGTAAACCGTTGGGTAAACCGGCCATTAACTGAACATCATTTGATCCCGGCCATGGTCAGCGATGCCTCCCAAAGCTCCCGGGCGACCTCCCGGTCCAGGGCCGGCGGCGCCGGTTCCTCCCGGGTGGTTAAGTTAAAGAATTTCCCGCTGACCCCATCCAACTCTTTCGCCACGCCCAGGTAGTAAAGGGCCTCCGCCGATATCCCGGCAGGCCGCAGGGTCTTGTCGAGAACATGCCGCTTCAGCCAGCGGTAAAACGGCCCGTTTTCCTGCCCGGTGTCTGTTTTGACGGCCCCGGGGTGCATGGTGTTGATGCTGACCCCGCTGTTTTCAAAAAGGGTGTCAAACACGATCATGGACAGCAACTGGGCGGTTTTGGCGGCGCCATAGCTCTTCAGGCCCGAATACCTTCTTTTTTCCCAGTGCAGGTCGTCCAGCCTGAGTCCCCAGGCCGCGAACCGGTGGCCCTCGGAGCCTACCATGAGGATCCTGGCCTGTTCCTGCCCTTTGAGTTTGTCCATCAGGGTGTGGTTGATGATGAAGGACGACAGGTAGTGGACCACAAAGACCTTATCGAAACCCTCGGGGGTCAGCTCCCTTTTGGTCAGGTAGACCCCGGCATTGTGGATCAGCACGTCGATGGGCCCGGGCAGGCGGGCCAGGTCCCGGGCCACCCGGAAAATATCGTCCAGGCGGCTCAGGTCGGCAATGCGGCAGTCGCACCCCACCCCGAAGTCGCCCTGGATCTCGCGGCGGAGCTTTTCTGATTTTTCAGGGCTCCGGTTGATGCACAACAGGTTTGCCCCGTGGGCGGCGTACTTTCTTGCGGTCAGGTAGCCAATGCCCGAGGTGGCCCCGGTGATCACCACGAGCCTTCCCCTGAAGTCGTCCCGGCAGACCAGCGGGTCCTTGCGGTTGTTCCGGATCATGGCAAATATATTGCCCCACCGGTACTCCCGGATGTATTGAACTGTTTTCTTTCTCATACGTCCGTCATCCGAATTTCCTGATGAGGAAGCGGCGGTACATCTTGCCAAAACGGGGGATGTTGTTGAAAATATCGCCCCACAGGTCGTAATAGTCGCGTTGTTCCCTGATCAGGCCGTCCTCGCTGATCACGAGTTTTGTCGATCCGTACATGGGCGTGTTGGGGTACTTCTTGAACATCATGGTCATCACCCAGTCGAACAGGATCACATTGTCATGCTGGGCGATGGCCAGGATCTCCATCTTCAGCTGTTTTGTCCTCTTTGTCAGGCGGTTGCACATGGCGATGAAGTTGTCCTTCCCCTCGATCCGCTGAATGGTGTCCTGAAAAACGATGTCCTGGTGATAGTAGGGAAAGATGTGCGACCAATCGGGTTTTCCCTCCCGGTTATAGGTCTTCGACCACAATTCCCGGATGGTGTCCCTGTTGATGGCCACCCGTTCCTGCTCTTCAACGGGTTCCGCCATGGGCCTGGGTTCCTGTTGACTCATATCGGTTAAAAATATTTGGTTTTGGGCCGCTGGTTTTCATCACTGAGCTCCAGCAGCACCTGTCCCTTGTTGCTGCGCAATCCCACGATCTCGACCGTCAGCGACAGCTGGGCAAAAGCCCCCGGGCCTGTCAGGCAGAAAACCAGGGATAAAATCAGGGTATTTTTCATTATCAACACCGCTTGCGTTGCCGGATGGTCGCCTTTTATGCTTCGATGATCGAATGAATCGGGCCCTTCCTTGGAAAGGATGTAAACTTACCGAATTTATCCATGCCTCCGGCGGGACCGCCCCGGGAGCATTATATTTTTTTTTGAATTTTCCTGGCCTGCATACGAAATACGGTACGGATTTTGTTATTATAGGGGTACATCTGTGTGATGTTTTTTATGTTTTATCCACACCCCCATACCATACGACCATGAAAAAAATATTGATCCTCATCGTATTCGCCATTTCCGCTGCAGGAATGGCTGCCGCACAGGTCCCGGCCAATCCCCATAACCCGCACGATGTCCACAGCATTCACCAGCAGGCGCACCAACAGGCCCATCAGCACGCCATGGAGACCCACCGCCAGCACCACGAGCTGGCCATGGAGATGCACCGGCAGGCGCATGAGCAGGCCGTCAGACACGCCAATTGCTGCAACGGAACGGATCCCAACTGCATCCACCAATGGCACGAACTCAAGCCCCGCAACCAGGAGTCCGGGCTGTTCGAGCGCATCCGCCAGTGGCGGGAGCAGCGCCGCGCCGAAAGGGCCGAAGAGCCGAAGACCGAATAACGGAAACTGCCGGGGCCCTTCCGGCCCCATCCCACCATAACCTCCCCGGATAGCCGGCCCCCAGGCCGGCTATTTGTATTTACGGGCCGCGGCCTGCAGGGTGTCCCGGATCTCCGCGGCAAGCCAGGCGGGCTCCAGCACTTTCACGGTGGCCCCGTGCATGAGGATCTTTTGCTTGAACTCAAAGTTGGGCACCACGAACAGGCAGATGCGCAGCTCCCGGTCCGTGTCTTTCAGCACTTCCTGGCTGTGATGCAGCGGCAGGCTCTGGATGTACTTGCCCTGCAGGGGGGTGAACGACAGTACAACCCGCTCCGGGCCTTTCTCGTTGTAGGTGAGGCCGACCGTGTGCCCGAACAGCTGTCGGGGGTCGGTGCCGGGGACCCGCTCGAAGGTCTCGTCCAGCACTTTCAATCCGACCATGCGGTCCAGCCCGAAGATGCGGAACGCCCCCACCCTCACGCTGATGCCCACCAGGTACCAGCGGTTCTGGTACTCCTTCAGCAGGTAGGGCTCCACCTGGTAATGGGTCGAGGAGGGACGGGCGGTGAACTTGGTGTAGTCGAAGGCCACCCGCCGCCGGTCGCGGATCGCCCCCAGCAGGGGCCGCAGGTGGCCCGAGCCGCGGAATTCCCCGTCCGACTCGAACATGAGGTGCTCCAGGCTTTCCTTGCTCTCCCTCAGGGAGTCGGTCAGCAGCTGGGCGGTGTTCACGATCTCCAGGAAACGCATGAAGGAGGGGATGTCGACGCTGTTCTCCAGGTCGATCGCGTAGCCGTTGCGGTGGCGGTCGTACAAGACCTCCACCCCGAACTCATAGCGGATCTGCTCGATGTCGCGCTGGATGGTGCGCCGCGACACCTCCAGGTCGTGGTCGGCCAAAAAGTCCCGGATGTCCTCGAAGGAGGGGTACTGCCTCCGGCGGACCTTCTCCAGGATGAGCGCGTAGCGCTTGATGGTGCCATGCTTAGACATGCTGCGTGGTGGATGGTGCGCCATAAACATACGAATTTTTGGTGTCGGTTCCGCAGGATCGCTTTCCGGCGCCCCCTTATGCCGGGCTGAACCGCCCGCAGACCTGCCGCAGGTGGTACGCATCCAGCCGCCCGGCCAGCTCCAGGATGTCGTCCCGCCGCGCCAGCTCCACCAGCCACTCCTGGGGGATGGTCCGGTGTCCGTAAAGGAGCCCCGCCAGCCCACCCGTCACCGCCCCCACGCTGTCGGTGTCCCCGCCCAGGTTCACGGCCGCCAGCACGGCCTCGCGGTAGCAGCCCGTGGTGACCAGGCACCACAGGGCCGCCTCCAGGGTGTGCACCACATAGCCGTCCGACCGGATCTGATCGCGCGGGATGCGCCGGATTGCCTCCAGGGGCTCCAGGTAGTCCCGCCGCCGGGTCCGGTGGTCGAATAAAAGACGTCCGTAATGGTGTTTTTCGTCGGACAGCCAGGGCGTCTCCGCCAGCAGCATGCCCATATGACCCTGCCACTTGATCATCGCGAAGGCCAGGTCGTGCGAGGCAAGCCGCGAGGCCAGCTCCAGCAAAAGGACGCAGCCCAGCACCGAGCGCGGATGGGCATGGGTCAGCCCCGACACGGCCCGGATCACGGGCAGGGCCTCCTCCCAGGGCATCAGACGGGTGTGGGCCAAAAGGGGCAGGATGCGCATCAGGGAACCGTTGCCGTTGTCCCGCTCCTCCCCGCCCCCGGCCTTTTCGGGGGGCGCCCCCACCTTCAGCTTGCCGATGGCCCGCCGGGTGGTGGTCCCCACATCGAACACCCGCCCGTGGGCGGTCCAGTAGCCGTGAAAAAGCCAGCGCACGAAGCGCTCCCCGATATCGTCCGGCCGGTAGCCCCGGCACAGGGACTCGGCCAGGCAAAAGGCCAGGGAGCTGTCGTCCGACCAGGTGCCCGGAGGCTGGTAATGGGTGCCGTAGCCGCGCATGCCGGTGACCGGGTCCCGCGCCCGCTCCTCCCGGCTGCTGAACGCCACCGGCACGCCCAGGGCATCACCCACGGCCATGCCCAACAGCATGTCTTTCGAGAATTTTCGTACCATAACCATTGCGTCATAGGATCTTCACGCGGCGGCTCCCTCCTGCCCCGCCGGAATCTGCCGCCAAGATACGCCCCCAAAGCGCCAAAGCATGTCGCAGCAAGAAAAAGGATTTTCCGGGCCGCGGCAGCACCGCATCCGGCCGGCGTATCGCTGGAATTGTGTATGTTTGCAGGAAGGCTCCTGAATCGCTAAACCCAAGCTTTGCAAATAATGAATGACCGTTTGACATACAAATGCCGGTACGGCGATATCAGCTATGAATGGCACGGGCCGGAGGAGGCCCCGGTGGTGGCCTTTATTCACGGGGTGGGCATGGACAGGCGGACCTTCCTGGAGCAGGCTGAGGCCCTGAAGGACAACTACCGGGTCTTGTTGTGGGACCTCCCCGGTCACGGGGAATCAACCCTGGGCGACTACGACACGCGATTCACCCGGTTGTCGGCCGACTGCCTGCAGGAACTCCTTATGGAGCACGGCGTCGGATCGGCCGTCCTGGTGGGACAGTCCCTGGGCAGCATCATCGCCCAGTACTTCCTGCTGCGGCATCCGGGCTTGGCCAAAGCCAGTGTGCACGTACCAGGGGTCGAACTGAAAAGCCATGCCGGACGCTGGGCACGTCCTTTCGTGCCTCTCATGACGGGCCTGTTCAAGCTGATGCCCGAAGGCATGTTCTGCCGGTCGTTCGGACGCCACCGGGCGGTCAGAAAGGAGGTACAGCGGTATCTGAGCGAGACCATGGCGAATACCGGCATGTCCCTGGCCATGAAAATCACCCGTGACATGATGTACGACCTGATCGACCAGTCTCCGGCACCGGCAAAAAGGCCGCTGCTGATCACCTGTGGCAGGAAGGACCTGTTCTTCATCCGGCGCGGCTGCCGGGGATGGCACCGCCGCACCGCAGGCAGCCGGTACGCTGAGATCGACCATGCCAACCACATCGCCAACCAGGACAACCCCGCACGGTTCAACCAGGTCCTGCGCGGCTTTCTGGAAGAAATTGGCTGACATCGGCCCGCACGAAATGAGACAGAGCCCGACTGCCACCCTTACGCGAAACCAATCGAATCATTTTCCATGGACTACACAGAACACAACAGGCAGGCCTGGAACCACTATGTCGGCAAGGGCGACCGCTGGACGGTCCCGGTGCCGGACAGCGAGGTGGAGGAGGCCCGCAAGGGCCGGTGGGGGATCCTGCTGACCCCGTCCAGGAAGGTGCCGAGGGACTGGTTTCCGGAACTGCAGGGCCTGGAGGTCCTGGCGCTGGCCTCCGGAGGCGGGCAGCAGGGACCCATCCTGGCTGCCGGAGGGGCGCGGGTCACGGTGTTCGACCAGTCGGAGCGGCAGCTGGGGCAGGACGAGGAGGTGGCCGGCCGCCACGGGCTTTCCCTCCGGACGGTCCGGGGCGACATGCGCGATTTGTCCGTCTTTCCCGACGCCTCCTTCGACCTGGTCTTCAACCCCTGCTCGGTGGTGTTCATTGAGGAGGTCGGACGGGTCTGGAGGGAGTGCCACCGGGTGCTTCGGCCGGGCGGGGTGCTGATGACGGGACTGATCAACCCCTTGATGTACCAGCTGCAGAATAGGGACGGCTCTTTTGTGCTGGCCCACAGCCAGCCCTATTCCGACCTGCGCTCCCTGCCGCCGGAGGAGCGGGACAGGCTCATCCGGGAAAAGGAGCCCCTGGAGTTCGGGCACGGCTGGACCGCCCAGATCGGGGGGCAGCTGGAGGCAGGCTTTTGTCTGACCCATATGTATGAAGACCATTGGGGCGGAGGGCATGAGATGGACGGCTTCTTCCCGCCCTTCATGGCCACCCGTGCGGTAAAAACCGCTTGGCGGCCAGGTCCCGCAAAACCATAACGAATAATTATTTTCCATGCAAGAGCCTATGAGCATACCGGTGGACGACCAGCTGCTGCTGAAGCAGATCGATGCGTCCGACGCCCCGGACATCTTCCGGGCCATCGACAGCCAGCGGGACTACCTGGGACGGTGGCTGCCGTTTGTGGAGATGACCCGGGAACTGGGCGATACGGAGGCCTATATCGAATCGGTCGGCGGCGGGGCAGCGGACCGCCGCGACTGGGTTTTCGTGATCCGCCACCGGGGGGCGTTCGCGGGCATCGCGGGACTCAAGGAGACGGACCATGTGAACCGGCGCACCGAGATCGGCTACTGGCTGTCGGAGCCTTTCCAGAAGCAGGGGCTGGCCACCCGCGCGGTGCGGGCGCTGGTCTCGTTCGCATTCGAAAGCCTGGGCATGCACCGCATCCAGATACGCTGTGCGGTAAACAACCTGCCCAGCCGACGCATCCCGGAGAGGCTGGGCTTCGCCCCCGAAGGGATCGAACGGGACGGGGAGCGCCTGACCGGCGGCGCCTATACCGACCTGCAGGTGTATTCCCTGCTGCGTCATGACGCAGCGGCCGGGCCCCTGCGGCGGGAAGCAGCGGCCGGGACACCGCCGCCGGAGGACCCGGCTGCAGGAAGGTGATTCGCATCCGGTTTTTTCGTAACTTCAGGTAAAGCAAACATTGGTTTTGAACCCCCACGATCACCACCCGGACACCCCCCCGGTCGATGCGGCCCGCATCAGCCTCTGGCAGAACATCAAGCTGGCTGTCAGGGGCTCGGATGCCGACTACACCACGATCCCCATCCGCCGGGCCATCCTGCTGCTGGCCGTACCCATGGTGCTGGAGCTGGTCATGGAGTCGACCTTCGCCGTGGCCGACATCTATTTCGTGGGCAGGCTGGGCGCCTCGGCGGTGGCCACCGTCGGACTCACCGAGACGTATCTTTACCTGCTTTATTCGATCGGCATGGGACTGGCCGTGGCGGTGACGGCCATCGTGGCCCGCCGCATCGGCGAGAAGAAGCCCGAAGAGGCCGGGCGCACGGCCGTACAGGCCATCCTGCTGGCACTGCTGGCGTCCGTGCCCTTTTCCCTGGCGGGCATCTTCTTCGCGAAGGACCTTCTGGCGCTCATGGGGGGCGACGCCTGGGCGATCGAAGAGGGCTATAAATACACCCGGTGGATGCTGGCCGGCAACGGGGTGATCATGTTCCTGTTCGTGATCAACGCCATCTTCCGGGGGGCGGGCGACGCGGCCGTGGCCATGAAGGTGCTGTGGATCGCCAACGGCATCAACATCGTGCTGGACCCCCTGCTGATCTTCGGCTGGGGACCCTTTCCGGCCATGGGCATCGAAGGGGCGGCCATCGCCACCAACATCGGCAGGGGCACGGGCGTGCTCGTGCAGCTGTTCATCCTGTTCCGCGGCAGCCGGCACATCCGCGCCACCTGGTCTTACTTACGCTGGAACGCGGCCATCCTGCGCAACATCGTGAACACCTCCCTGGGCGGCATCGGGCAGATGCTCGTGTCCATGACCTCCTGGGTGTTTCTGGTCCGCATCCTGGCCGAGACGGGCAGCGAAGCGGTGGCCGGCGCCACCATCGCCATCCGCATCATGATGTTCACCACCATGCCGGCCTGGGGCATGGCCAACGCGGCCACCACCCTCGTGGGACAGAACCTGGGGGCGGGCGACGCCGACAGGGCCGAGGCGGCCGTCTGGCGCACGGGCTTCTACAACATGGTGTTCCTGGTGGGGGTCTCCCTGCTGTTTTTCTTCTTCAACCGGCAGCTCATGGGCCTCTTCACGGACGACGCCCGGGTGATCGGGATCGGGGCGGAGTGGCTGCGCATCCTCTCCTACTCCTTCTTCGTGTACGGCTGGTGGATGGTGGCGGTACAGGCCTTCAACGGGGCGGGCGACACACGCACCCCCACCAGGATCAACCTGGTGTTCTTCTGGCTGATCCAGATTCCCCTTTCCTGGTACCTGGCCATCCGCCTCGGATGGGCCCACACGGGCGTGTTCTGGGGGGTGTTCATCTCGGAGACCAGCGTCGGCTTGTTCACTCTCTGGCTGTTCCGGCGGGGCGGCTGGAAGACGGCGAAGGTGTGAACCGGCTTTTGCGCTATCTTTATTGTCTACTGAATCATTAACCCACAAAACCATCAAACATGAAAAAAGCACTGAAAATCGTCCTCATTGTGATCGCGATTGTGATCGCCATCCCGCTCGTCACGGCCCTGTTCGTCAAGAAGGACTACGCCGTGGAACGCAGCGTGGTGATCGACAGGCCGCGGCAGGAGGTGTTCGATTACGTCAGCCTGCTGCGCAACCAGAACGTCTACAGCAAATGGACCGAGTTGGATCCCGGCCAGGAGTTCACCTACAGCGGCACCGACGGCACGGTGGGCTTCATCTCTGCCTGGAAGGGCAATAAGGATGTCGGAGAGGGCGAGCAGGAGATCACCGCCGTCACAGATGGCCACCGCATGGACACCCGCCTGCGCTTCATCAAACCATTCAAGTCGGAAAGCGATACCTACCTCATCACCGAAGAGCTCGGCCCCGAACAGACCCGGGTCCGCTGGGGCTTCACCGGCAGGATGAACTATCCGATGAACCTGTTTTTGCTGGTCATGGACATGGAGGAGGCCATTGGCTCCGACCTGGATTATGGCCTGCAGAAGCTGAAAACCCTGTTGGAATAAGCCGGGCTTGCGTATCTTTGCGCCGACGAACCCAGCAGATATGGAGATCAGCCGCATTTTCGAAAACAACAGGGAGTGGATCGGCCGCAAGATTGCAGCGGATCCGGACTACTTCCGGAAGCTCGCCGGGGGGCAGAAGCCCGGGATTCTTTACGTCGGATGCTCCGACAGCCGGGTGTCGGCCGAAGAGCTCATGGGCCTGCAGCCCGGGGAGGTCTTCGTGCACCGCAACATCGCCAATATGGTGCCCAACACGGACCTGAGCGCCATGTCGGTGGTGGCCTACGCGGTGAGCCACCTGAAGGTCTCGCACGTGGTGGTCTGCGGCCACTACAACTGCGGGGGGGTGAAGGCGGCCATGGAACCGGCCGACCTGGGCCTCCTCAACCCCTGGCTGCGCAACATCCGCGACGTGTACCGCCTGCACCAAAGGGAGCTGGATGCCATCCCGGACCCGGAAAAGCGCTACGACCGGCTGGTGGAGCTGAACGTGCAGGAGCAGTGCGTGAACATCATCAAGACGCCCGATGTGCAGCGGGCCTACAGGGAGCGCCCCTTCCAGGTGCACGGCTGGGTGTTCGACATCCGCACGGGGCGCCTCACCGACCTGCAAATCGACTTCGACCGCATCCTTCAGAAGATCATGGAAATCTACCGCATCACCTGATATGAGATCCTCCCTTCCCATCAAGATCATCACCCTGCTGGCCGCGGGCGTCATCGCCGCCATCCTGCTCCTTACCCTGCCCGGACACAAAAAGACCCGGCCCAACGACCAGCCCACCACGGCCCTGACCGCCACAGTGGGACGCGTGCAGCTGCGTGTCGACCCCCGCCTGGAGCTGCTGGCCTCGGTCGGGATGAACGCCGGCTTCCACAACATCGTGAAGTACAACACCCCCTATAAACGGGCCATGCGACGCCACTTCAGGGGGCAGGCGGACCACGAGGCGGTCAGGCTGTTCCGGCTGTTCAGCCGGAGGGGACTGTATGTCGACATCCCGCCCTTTTACATGATCCACTTGTCGGATGCGCCGGCGCTCCATGAGGTGCATCCCCTGCAGGAGCGAACCATCGCCCTGTTCACGGGCGACCGCGACAGCACGGACCGCTTCCTGAAGGCCTTGAGGGACTATGCCGTGCAGGCCGACATCAACGGCTTCTTTGCACGCAACCAGGGCCGCTTCCGCGGCATGATCGACCAGGCCGCGGACATCCTCGCCCAAAGGGATTTCGTGGCCGACATCGAGGACTATTACGGCATGGAGCAGGCCGGCTACCACATGATCCTCTCCCCCCTGTTCGAGGGCAACTACGGACTGCGGCTGCCGGCAGAGGGCGGCGGACTGGAGCTGTATGCGGTGATCGGGGGCAGCGACTTCCGGGAGCCCAATCTGGAAGGACTGCGCTACCTGATCTGGCATGAGTTCAGCCACTCCTTCATCAACCCGCTCACCGACGCGTTCGAAGAACTGGCCGCCGGGAGCGAACACCGCTTCGAAGAGATCCGGGAGGCCATGGCCGCCAGGGGCTACACCTCCTGGACCACCACCATCAACGAACACATCATCCGGGCGGTGACCGCCCGCCTCACCGAAAGGGTGTACGGGCCGGAGGCGGCCCGCGAAGTGCTCGACAGGGAGCTGGCCTGGGGCTTCGTCCACGTGGAAGACCTGTGCCGGGAGCTGGAGGTCTACGAGCAGCAACGCGTGGCCTATCCGACGATAAGGGATTTCTACCCCCGGCTGCTGGCGGTGTTCGGCCGTTAAAACGACCGGGCGAAACGCTCCTCCATGTCTTTCAGGTCGCAAGGCTCCCTGAAGGAACGGCGGGCGGCTGCCAGCACCATCTCCGCATGGCGCCGCACTTCTTTTTTCCGGTTGTCCTGCCGGGCAAACCGGGACACGCGGGCCAGGGCCTCCATGAGCCGGATGAGCACCGAGGGACTCCCCTCCCCGTACTGGCGGATCTGGTTGAAGGCAGCGTCCATCATGCCGGAGAACTTCAGGCTGTCGGCCACCACCCGCAGCCGCCCCTCCGGGTCGTAACGGCAGCGCGAAGGGAAGCGCGCCCCGGCCAGGTGGCACATCACCGCGCTGAGGTTGTCGATGCAGGCGATGGCGGTGTAGGGGTCGTTCACCCCGGGACTCAGCGCGCGGCTGGCCACCTCCACCATCTGGTGGATGGAGAACTCGGCGTCCTGCAAGGGGGTGCGCACCTTGCCCGTAATGAAGGCCCGGCGCAGGCCGTCATCCAGCCCCTCGTCCATGGGCTCCCGGCTGTAGACCCGGCACAGGCAAAGGCCCTTTACCAAAAAGTCGCCCGGGCGGTCGCGAAGCTCCACGATCCAGTCGTTCCCGCTGGCCAGCGCCAGCAGGGCGTCGCTGTCGACCGACTGCAGGTAACCGCCCTTGTCGCATAAGACGTCCCGCCGGTGCGGATAGTCCGCCTTGGCGGCTTCTTCCTCCCCACGGGGTGTCTCCTCCCCTTCCCCGATGTCCGCCGGGAACAGCTTCTCCATGCTGCCCGCCATGCCGTCGCTGATGTCCGAGATGACTTTGTCCGACTGTATGCTGACAGAGATGTGGTGGATGAACACGATGAGCAGGATGATGCCCGCCACCGCCGCCGCCATGGCCACGAAGACCGAGATGGCGGGCACGAACACCAGCGCCTCGTTCTCTTTCACGGCATTGAGCACCAGCAGGCAGTAGACGAAGGTCGACACGTACACGCCCAGCACGACCTGGTTGAGCTTGTCGTACATGAAGTTGCGCAGCAGCCGGGAGCCCAGCTGGCCCGAGGCAAGGGTCAGCGCCACCAGGGTGATCGAGAACACCGTGCCGGCCACCCCGATCATGGCCCCGGCGATGATGCCCAGCACGCTGCGGGCCGAGTCCACGCTGCCCGGAAACAGGTATTGCAAAAAGCCCGCCGGACGGTAGCCCGTCAGGTGGTCCGCCCAGACCAGGGCATAGGCGGCGCCCACCCCGAACAGGATGATCAGAAGGGGCAGGAACCAGAAGCTGGCCTTCAGCTCCTCCCAGAGGTACAGGATCTTCTGCATGTCGCTTGTGTTTTTTATGATCGTCGGATGGGGCGCTGCGGCCCTGGGCGAAAAACACCATCCGATGATCCAATGTACGACAAATTCATCGGTTTTGGTGCGATTCTTGATACATGTAAGCCATTTTCATCCGTTTTACCCCTGATTGCTGATCCGACCATGAAAACAAGACAAGCATCACCCGGGGCGGAAGGGGGCACCTGCATGGGCCATGGCACGCGGCACACCCGAGCCGGCCGCCTAACAGCCCTGCTCACCGGCCTGTTCTTCCTGCTTCCCGCGGGCCAGGCGGCGGCCGGCGGGCCGCCCCGGCAGGACACACCCGCCCCGGACGCCGCCACGGCTTCGGAGGTGATGGCGGCCGTCCAAAAAGACCTCGCCCTATTTCTCGAACACATTCCCCCGGGACAGGAGGCCGGTTTTGGCTTCGGGAGTGGGCGTGACTTCGGCCGGGCGGTCCCCGAAAGGGCTTACCCGGTCTATACGGTGTACGAAGAAACCATCCGGGACTACGAAGCCGGAAAGCCCGCCGGGCTGCTGGCCACGGGCGAATGGCTGGTCAGCATCCGCAACGGGGAAAAGGCGGCACTGATGGCCGCGGTGGTGCCGGAGGGAGATGGCTGGGCACTGGCGGCCATCGGCCTGTCCGGGCTGGCGGGGCAGCTGCCGGAAACGGCGGTCCCCGGCGGGAGCGCACCAAAGAAGGGTACGGCCATCCTGAGGGTGTACTCCCTGGGGGTGGACTGCCTGCTCTTCTGGGAAGGGCAGGATGCCAGCGCCCCGACGGTGCTGCCGCTCCAGACTACCAAGTTTGACTCCGGGCTGGATGATGCCGGCGGGCCCCTGACCGTGGAGGAACTGCTGATCCGGCTCAAAACGCTTCCATAAATCCGACGGCCGGCCGTTGCCTGCCCCGGGCTTGCCGGGGTGCCGGAAGTGCAATCTTTTTTATCCCATGAAAACAAGAAATTCAATTTGGGCCGCCGCCCTGCTGGCCGCCATGCTGGCAGGGTCCGCCGTGAAACCGGCCGGGGCACAGCAGCTGGATGTGCCGGTGGTGTTCCAGGAGATGAGCCAGTGGTGCTGGGCGGCCGTGTCCCAGAGCATGCTGGCCTTCCAGGGCGTGGAGGTGCAGCAATGCGAGATCGCCGAATACACGCGCACCACGGCCACCTGGCACAACTTCGGCAGCAACCACTGCTGCAACCGCTCGTGCAATCACTGGAACTACCTGCAGGGCACGCCCGGCAGCATCGAGGACATCCTATGGCATTTCGGGAACCTGTTCACGGACTTTCAGTTCTCCGCCCTCTCCCTCCCGGAGACCGAAGCAGAGATCAAAGGCAAGCGGCCTTTTGTGATCCGCTGGGGGTGGACCGGCGGGGGCGGCCACTTTCTGGTCGGCACCGGGCTGGCAGGAACGATGGTCACGTACATGGATCCCATGCACGGCTCCGTGATCGCCACCCATTCCTACGTGGTGGAGGGGCCTTCCCATAAGTGGACCTCCACCCTGAAGCTGGACCGCAGCACGGGAAACCACAGCCCCTTTGCCGGCGGGAACACGCGGCAGGAGGACCTGCAGCTGCACCCCAACCCGGCCCGGGACCGGGTCCGGCTGTCGGCCGGCGGCCCGGACGGGACGCCCTTCAGAATGGTGCTGTACAACCTCAGCGGGCTGCCCGTACGCACCTACGGCCCGGCGGACGGCCCGTCCGGGGAGTGGGTGCTGGACGTCAGCGGCCTGCATCCGGGACTCTACCTGCTGTCGCTCACCGATGCCCAGGGCTGCCGCACGGCCAGGCTGGTTGTCGGCGGGACCTGATCCACAGCCGCGTGGACCGGGTGAACCGGGGACCGGATTTTTTTTGAAGGGATTTTTTTCGTGGATTTTACCTAATTTCATGCCCGAATCAATTCCCTCACATACATGCCTTTGTTCCGACCGCTTATCCCGTATTTCCTGATTTTTTGCCTCCTGGCCGGTCCGGCAGGACGCCAGGCTTTTGGTGAAGGGCCCCGCACGGCCGAAGCCCTGAAAGCCCCCGCAGCGGGTGCCCGGGCAACCGATCCGGCCATCCCACAACCCCCGGCCGCCCTGGGGGAGGTCCGCGAGCTGCCCTCCCTGGCCGAGAGGCTGCAGACCCACGTGGCCACCCTGGCGGCCGACTCCATGGAGGGGCGCGGGCTGGGGACCGAAGGCAAGGTGCGGGCAAAGCATTATATCGCCCGGCAATTCGAAGAGGCGGGGCTGCGGCCCCTGGGAGAGGACTTTTTTCAGCCCTTGGACCTGCGCATCGGGCTGGCCTGGGTGCCGGCGGTCAATGTGGTGGGCTACCTGCCCGGGAGCGATCCCGCCCTGACGGACGAGTACATCGTGATCGGAGCCCATTACGACCACCTGGGCTACCAGCTGAAAGACGGTGAAAGGGTCATCTTCCCCGGGGCGGACGACAACGCCTCGGGCACGGCCGCCGTGATGGAGCTGGCGCGCCTCTTCGCAGAGAGTCCGCAACGTGCCGGACGCAGCCTGGTGTTCATCGCCTTCGACGGGGAGGAGAGTGGGCTGCTGGGGGCGCGGGAGTTTCTGCAACAAAACGGGCTCATCCCCAATGATCAGATACAGTTCATGTTCAGCCTCGACATGGTGGGCATGTACGAGGCCAACAACGGCCTGAACCTGCCCGGCATGGGCACCCTGCAAGGGGGCGGGGAACTGGCCGCAAGGGTGGCCGGCGGGCACGGGCTGCGCATTAAGGGGATGACGGCGGAGATTCCACGGCGGACCGACACGGGGCCGTTCGGGGAGAAAGGCATCCCCGCCGCGCATGCGTTCACCGGCTCCAAATCGCCCTACCACAAACCGGAGGATACGTGGGATTTGCTCGACTACCAGGGCATGGCCCGCATTACCCTCTTCCTGTATGACCTGGTGAGCGAATTCGCCACCGCGCCCGCCCTGGCGCCTTCCCCGGCATTCGCCCGGATGGCGGACCCGAAGGCGCCGCGGCTGCATGCCGGGCTGCTCACTCACACCGGCTCGGGCTACCACGAGTTTCCGGAGGACTTCTACCAGGCCAATACGGCCTTCTCCTGGGGGGCAGGGCTGTTTCTGGAGCTGCACCTGGGCCGCAGGGTCTCCCTGCAGCCGGAGCTGCTGTACGACCGCCACGCCAGCCGCTCGGCCGAAGGGACCTACCGCAGGCATTCCCTCATGGCGCCCCTCCATCTGAACCTGACCCTGGCAGGCGGACCCGCGGAGATGGGGCGCCTGTTCGTCAATGCAGGTGGTTACTACCGGCACAGCTTTGCCGGCCGCGACGGGGAGGACGGGCTGGATCTGGGCGGCACCCATCCCGAAGGGGAATGGGGGCTGAGCTTCGGCTTCGGCCTGGAAGTGATGGGCGTCCGCGCAGGAATCACCTGGCGCAGCGGACTGACGGACATCGCCCCGCAAGGCTTGCCAAAAGCCACCACCCGCGGCACCTACTTTACCCTGGGCTACCGCTTCTGAGCGGGGGCTCCAAAAAATACAACCCCATCCGATGAGCATCCTGAAAACGAACGACCTGGGCAAGACCTACCGCAAAGGGAGGATCGACATCCCGGCCCTGAGGGAGGTGACGTTCGACATGCCGCAGGGCGAGCTGCTGGCCCTGGTGGGCAAGTCGGGCTCGGGCAAGTCGACCCTGCTGAACCTGATCGGCGGCCTGGACCGGCCCAGCAAGGGCAGCATCCTGTTCGAGGGCAGGGACCTGGGGGGCATGAGCCGCCAGGAGATGGCCCTGCACCGCCGCTTCTCGGTGGGCATGATCTTCCAGTCGTTCAACCTGGTGACCACCCGCAATGCCCTGGAGAACGTGGAGCTGGCGCTCGCCTTCGGCGGACTGCCCCGCAGGAAGCGCAGGCAGCGGGCCGAGGAGCTGCTGGAGGGGGTCGGCCTGGCCGGGCGCCTCACCCACCGCCCCGATGAACTGTCGGGGGGCGAGACCCAAAGGGTGGCCATCGCCCGCGCCCTGGCCAACAAACCGCGCATGCTGCTGGCCGACGAGCCTACGGGCAACCTCGACAGCGAAACGGCCGGCGAGATCATCGCCCTGCTCCGGCAACTCAACCGGGAGCAGGAGCTGTCGGTCATCCTGGTGACGCACGACCTGGAAACGGCCCAGGCAGTGGCCGGCCGCATCATCCGGCTGAAGGACGGCCGCATCGAACAGATCACCCAAAACACCCCCGCACCATGACCCTGGCAGACCTGATCATCATGGGCTTTTCCAACCTCAGGCGCACCCGCCTGCGCACCTTCCTCACCCTGCTGGGGGTGATGATCGGCATCGGGGCCCTCACCTCCATGGTGTCGTTCTCGGCGGGCATGCAGAAAAACATCACCGAGGCCTTCATGGCCTCCGAGGTGTTCACCTCCATCACGGTCACCCCGAAAAACGGGGTGCCGGGGCAGACGGGCACCGCCGCGGCCGGGCAGGTCCCGGCAGATGCCACCCCGCTCAACGACTCCCTGCTGCAGGCCATCCGGGCCATCCCCGGGGTCGCCCTGGCCTACCCCCAGGTGAACATCCCGGTGCGGATCACGCTTTTCGGCGACTCGGTGAACCTGCCCCTCACCGCCCTGCCCGCCGCGGCGGGCGCCTACCCGCCCTACAACAAGCTGCTGGCAGGCGCCTTCTTCTCATCGGATACATCCCTGCAGGTGGTCGTGCGGGAGGAGATGCTCAGGAACCGCTTCAACATCCTGCTGCTGAAAAAGGATAAGGCGCCCGAAAGGACGGAGGAGGACTCCGTGGACGCCCCCCGCCGGATGCGGCCCGAAGAGCTGATCGGCAAGAGCCTGACGCTCGTGTCGGTAAGGCTGGATGCGGAGGCCCTGGCCGGCGGACTGCCCATGATGGCCATGCGGGCCATGGCAGGGGGCCTCGCCGGACTGGCTGAAGGGGCGGCACAGGGCTTCGGTCCCTCGGGCATCCCCATCCCGGCCCTGCCCCTGGAGGAGGTCCGCACCGAGGTGACCATCTGCGGCATCCTGGGCGACCAGGGAGAGTTCGGCCCGGGCGGCATCGGCGGGGCGGTCATCCTGCCTTCGGGCACGGCGGCAAGGATGCCGCAGCTGGGCTTCACCAACGTCTGGGAACTGCTGAGCGGCTCCCGCCGCGAAGGGCAGTACGGGGCCATCCACGTGCGCACCGAAAGCATGGAGGCCATGCAGGGGGTGCGCGAGGGGCTGGAGGCCATGGATGTGGGCCTGTTCACCATGGCGGACCAGCTGGAGGAGATCAAACGCATGTTCCTGGCCATGGGGGCCGCCCTGGGCTCCATCGGCACCATCGCCCTGCTGGTGGCGGGATTGGGCATCACCAACACCATGGTGATGTCCATACTGGAACGCACCCGCGAGATCGGCATCATGAAGGCCATCGGCGGCAATGAACGGCAGATCCGCATGGTGTTCTTCACCGAGGCCTCGGTCATCGGGCTGGCCGGGGCGGTGGGCGGCATCGCCCTGGGATGGGCCGTCACCCGCATCGCCTCGGCGGTGATCCATGGGCAGCTGCTGCCCGAAGGGATCGAGCCCATCCGCATCTTCTACTTCCCGGCCTGGCTCATCCTGGGGGCCCTGGCCTTCTCGGTGGGGGTCAGCCTGATCGCCGGACTGTACCCGGCCTTCCGGGCGGCGCGCATCGACCCGGTGCGGGCCTTAAGGCACGACTGAAGGGACCGGAAACACGTACCGCATGCCTGCCAGGGTGCGGTCCACATGGTGCCGCATGGCGGGCGGCCGGGGCTCCTTGTTCGCCCAGGCCGGAAAGCCCGTCACGATGTCGGTCAGCTGCAGCTCCACGGCCGCTGCCGCCCCGGCGACCACTTCCAGGTGGATCCCATCCTCCGCCATATTGAAGTACCGCAAATAATGCCAGGCGTCCTGCCCGATCGCCCGGAGGGGCCAAGGCCCCGCCCCGTTCAGGCGGATGCTGACGGGGGACTCCCCCGCCCGGATATAGACTTCCAGCCGCTGCCCGCCGGGAGAGAACAGCTGCATGCCGAGGCGGCGCTCCGCGCCTGCCAGGGTGTCGGACAGCAAGAGGGCGTACGGCAGGGCCGGTCCCGGGATGTGGGTTTCCCTGGCCAGCATGGTCTCTGCCGTATAAGGGAAGAAGGGCTCCAGCGGCAGGGTGTCGGGCCGGTCGGTCAGGAACTGCTCCGTCCAGGCATCGTGGTGCTCCTCAGGGGCCATCCACCAGCTCCGGCCTTCGGTGCCGTCACAGGCCAGGCGGATGCTGTTGGGCTGCTGGTGGCGCGCGTCGTAATCCGGGCGGACGGCGCCCTGGTACAGCAGGAAGCATCCGGCAAAAAACACCAGAAGGGTCACCAGCCAGCCGCGTCCGCAGACCACCACCTCCAGCTGGGGCACGAGCAGCCCGGCCATCAGGGCGGGCAGGATCAGCGCGATGGCGATCATGCCCAGGCCCATGGCCAGGGTGAAGGTGTAGCTGATGTAGGGCAGCCAGGCCAGGGCGGGCAGGGCGGCCGCCAGCAGGACCAGCAGGCGCGTCCGGCGCGCAGGCGGTCCGGCCGGGAGGAGGAGCAGCAGCAGGGCGCCGGCCAGGCTGAAGACCAGGGGCCACAGCAGCAGGTAGCTCACCCCGGGGAAGGCCAGGGCGGTGACCCACACCAGGACGAGCCACAGGAACTGGGCGCCGGTCCACAGCGCGGCGGAGGACAGGGGCCGGCGGGCCATCAGGTAAAGGACCAGGACGGACACCAGCAGCCCGCCCCCGTGCAGCAGGTCGATGCGACCGGCCCACCACAGCAGGAGCCCACCGCCCAGGAGCAGCAGCAGGGCTTCCCACCACCGCACGCCCCGCAGGCAGGCGCGGAAGAACAGCAGGGTAAAGACCAGCCACAGGGCGGTAAAGGCCGCGAACAGCTGGTGGTGGTGATAGTCCAGCAGGATGTGGTCGGTGCCGGGGTAGTAACCGGAGAGGATGCCGTACAGGGCCCCGAACAGCACGTACACCAGGAACAGGTACAGCACGAAAGCCAGCAGGCCGTAAAGGGCCTTCAGCAGGCGGAGGTGCCCCCGGTGCAGGGCCGGCAGAAGCAGCAGCACAAACAGCAGCAGGGCCGCCACGGCCAGGGGCAGGGCCCGCGAGAAGGGATAATGGGCGACGTGAAAGCCCAGGGTGTTGAAGAACACGGCGTTGCGCTCATCCTGCAGGTCAAGCTCCGAATCCCCCAGGTAGGGCACGAGCGACTCCAGGTAGGATCCCTGGTGCTGCAAAGAGCGCAGGGACAGGTTGTCGAGGTGGTCGGCCGCGGTATGGTAGTCGAAGGGGTTGTCCAGGTAGGCGATGTTCAGCCCGGCATAGCCGCGTTGCTTGAAGGGGCTGAAGTCGGTGTCGTTGGGCATGCGGCTGTAAATCTCGTAGCCGAGGGAAGTGCCCAGGGGCTTGCGGCTGCCGCGGGCAAAAGCCCTGACCATGCGGCGGTTGCCCTCCCCGGTCTCGAAGAGGATGGAAGCCCCTTTCGTGCCGCGGGCCTCCAGGTTGAAGACCATGGCCACCTCACCGGCCCAGGGGTGCTCCTCCACGAAGGCCCTGGCCCCGAGCAGCCCGTATTCCTCCCCATCGCTGAACAGCACGATGAGGTCGCTGGCCAGGGGCGGGCGGTGGCCCAGCAGCCGCAGGAACTCCAGAATGGCGGCCACCGAGGAGCCGTTGTCGGCCGCCCCGTAGCTGCCCTCACGGCTGTCATAATGGGCCATGAGCAGGATGGCCCGCCCCCCTTCCGTGCCGGGGATGCGCGCCAGCACATTGCCCAGGCGGGCGGCATGCTGGCTGACCGGGTCGAAGTATTCCGTCTCATGCAAGACGGGCGCCAGCCCGAGCGCCTCGAGCTCCAGCATCAGGTAGTCGCGCACCCGCTCGTTGGCGGGGCTGCCCATGGGATGGCTCTCGGCGGCGATCGCCTCCAGGTGGCGGGCGGCGCGTTCGGCCGAGAAGAGGTCCTCCGGGGCATCGTATGGCCGGGCGGCCGGCGGCCGCAACAGGTAGAACGACAAGGCGGCCAGGGCCATCATGGCCAGGGCGAGGAAAAGCCCTCGGGCCAGGGAAACGGGGGCATCGGTGGTGTGCATGGGGTGTGGGTTTGTGGTGAAAGGATCTGTGGTTCCAGGGCCGCAACGGCAGCCGCCTGTAAGCCCGGGCATCCTGCCCGCGAAAACGGGATGGCGCTTCCCTCCCGGCCAGGGGGGGACGGGGGCGGCCAGTGGGCAGGAGCGTCCAGGGAGCGGGAACGGCCCGGCATATTGCGGACTTTCAAATATATGGAAAAATCCATTGCTGTGACGGTGGCTTT
The DNA here is from genome assembly GCA_964477035.1 of uncultured Bacteroidales bacterium. Taxonomy (GTDB): domain Bacteria; phylum Bacteroidota; class Bacteroidia; order Bacteroidales; family UBA7960; genus SLSG01. The sequence continues at coordinate 84,419 of CAYZCW010000009.1, read as the reverse complement.
TTTTCAGCCCCTGACTATCTTTGGCCATAAAACCAATGCCCCATCCGATGAGCAAGGACCGGCTGACCTACATGACGCTTTTGGGCCGCGAGGCCCTGCCCTGGATCCCGGCCCTGGCGGGACTGCGCATCCGGGTGTTCCGCGATTTTCCCTATCTGTACGATGGCGATCCGGACTACGAAGAGGACTACCTGCGGACCTTTGCCGGGGCCCCGGGCAGCATCCTGGTGGCCGCACTGGACGGGGAACAGGTCGTGGGTGCCTCCACGGGCATGCCGCTGGCACAGGAGACGGAGAACATCCGCGGACCCTGGGCCGCCATGGGCGCGGACGTGTCGCGCATCTTTTACTACGGGGAGTCGGTCCTGCTGAAGCCTTACCGGGGGCAGGGCGCGGGGCTGGAGTTCTTCAGGCGGCGGGAGGCGCACGCCCGCAGGCTGGACGGCTTCGAACGCCTCTGTTTTTGTGCGGTGCTGCGGCCGTCGGACCATCCCCTGCGGCCGGCGGACTACGTCCCCCTGGACGGCTTCTGGCGGAAAAGGGGCTTCAGGCCGGTGGAGGGGCTCACCTGCCGCATTCCGTGGAAGGACCTCGGCGAACGGGAGGAAACCCCCAAGCCCCTGCAGTTCTGGCAGAAATTTTTAAAGGAGCCGGGGGCTTGAATCAGGGCTGTCCGAAGACACGCTGCAACAGCTCGGTGACCCGCGCGGCGGGGTCCTGCCGGATCTTGCGCTCCTCCTCGGCCAGCTTCAGAAACAACCCGTCCAGGGCCCTTTCCGTGAGGTAGGCGTCCAGCGCCACCTCCACCGCCTGCAGGCCCGCGATGCGGCCCGCCGTGGAGCGCGCCAACCCGTTCCACTGACCCGTCAGGGCGTCCCAGGCTCCGGCGGTGGACAGCCCGCCCACCAGCGGCTTGTCGATCGACTGCCGGATACGGGGCTGATAGAGGGCCAGCAGCTCCTGCCGGGTGTTGTCCCTCAGGTACAGGGTGGCCGCATCGGGCGCCCCCCCCAGGATGGCGAAGCCGTCCTGTATGCTCATGCCCGCAACGGCACGGGCGAACACGGGCGCTGCCTCACGGGCCGCATCCTCGGCCGCCCGGTTGATGCGCAGCACCACGTCCTCCAGCATCCGCTCCCCCCCGGGCAACAGGGACAGGTTGTCGGTGATCACGTCCGCCTCCGGCGGCAGGGCAATGCGCACCAGCTGGTCGCGGTAGTAGCCGTCCACCGCCCCCAGGCGCGATGCGGCCGAGTCGGCCCCGATGGTCAGGGCCTGCCGCAGCCCGTGCACCACCTCCTCCTGGGTCAGGGGACGGCCGCTGTCCAGCTGACCGGCCACGCGCGCCAGTTCGGCGCAGGACCACAGCCCGCCCGCCAGCAGCAAGTAGAAAATCACCATTTTCGTCGGATGGGGCATTCGCCTGTTGTGTTTCATGGGATGCATGTTTTGAAGTGGCGGCGGACCACCACACCCAGACAAGATAATGCTTTTTTTCCATAGCAGCAAAGCTTGCCCGCCCAGGCCCGGGGGATATTTTGCGGAAGCCTTGCAACAACCCGCCCTTTTTTTCCTAACTTTAATCCTGGACCGGACGGTCCGGTCCCAATATTTTGATGTGATGAAACACACCCAACCCCCCCCTGCCCGCGGGCAGGGCAGAAAAAGCACCCGGCTTCTGATGATCTTGCTGATTGCAGCCCTGGCCACGGCAGCCCTCCCCGGCGCCGCCAACCTTGCGGCGGGCGGGCAGGAGGCCGGCGAGGAAGCGGCCCGGTTGGCTGCCGGCCCGCAAGCCCCCCAGACAGCCCACAATGAACCGGCCGATGAACCGGTGGCCCCGGAACAGGAGGCCCGCCGGTGGACGGCCTTTTTGCACCGGCAAATGGAAGAGGCCATGCGCGACCACCACCTGCCCAATGCCTGCCTGGCCCTGGTCCGGGATGGGGAGATCCTGTTGCTGCAGGGCTACGGGACCGAGAGCCAGGCAACCGCCATGCCGGTAGACCCCGTCCACAGCCTGTTCCGCACCGGCTCCGTATCCAAGGTGTTCACCTGGACCGCCGTCATGCAGCTGGCAGAACGCGGCATGCTTGATCTGGATGCGGATGTCAATGAGTACCTGGACTTCACCCTCCCCGACCGCCTGTACCGCGGCCCAAAAGGAGAGACGGTACCGCCCGTCACCTTGCGCCACCTGATGACGCATACTGCGGGCTTCGAAGACATCCTGGAGCACCTGTTCGTGCTCGATGCGGACAGGCACCTCCCCCTCCGCGACTATGTCACCAGGTACCTGCCGGCCAGGATCTACCCGCCGGGAGAGGTGATGGCCTACTCCAACTACGGGCCCTCCCTGGCGGGCTATATCGTGGAGCGCGTCACGGGCATGCCGTTCGAGGCCTACGTGCGGGACCACATCCTGGTCCCCCTGGGCATGCACAGCAGCAGCTTCGGCCAGCCGCTGCACCCCTTCCTTCAGGACCGGCTGGTCGAGGCATCCAGAATGGTCGATGGCCGCGCCCTGACTGCCCGCTTTGAGTACATGCCGGCCCCGGCCGGGGGACTGACCACTTCGGCCCAGGACATGGCCCTTTTCATGCTGGCCCACCTCCATGGGGGCAGCAACCCCCACGGCCGCATCCTGTTGCCGGCCACCACCGCGCAGATGCACAGGACACAGTTCACCCACCATCCCTTGCTGGGGGGCATGGCCCACGGCTTGATGGAATCGCGCTTCAACGGGCAGAGGGTCGTGTTCCACGCCGGCAGTTCCACGGTGTTCGATGCGGGAATGTACCTGCTGCCGGATCAGCAGACCGGGCTCTTCATCGCCTACAGCGGGGGCAGTTTCCAGCACCATGCGGCCGTGTTTCAGGCCTTCATGGATGCTTTCTTTCCGGAACTGCCGGAAGCGCCTCCATCCCCTCCCTCCCCGGAGGCCGTGGCGCGTGCCCGGCAACTGTCGGGAGAATACCAGCCCAGCCGCCGGGCGGAAACCACGGGAGAGAAGCCCATGAACCTGTTGTCCATGGTCATGCGGCTGGAAGTGGACGGGGAGGGTTTCCTGCTGGTAAACCACCTGGGCAGGCAGTTCCGGTTTGTAGAGACCAACCCCGGCATCTACCGCAACCTGGAAGCCATTACCGCCAATCCCTTCGGACCGTTTAACTACCTGGTGGCCGGCACCGCGCCCTCGGGCCGTCCCATGCTCATGACGGACGGTCCCCAGACCTATATCCGGCCGCCACTGCATGGCTCCGGACCGTTTGCCCTGGGCATCCTGGCCCTGGCCGTGGTCCTGGCGCTGGCCACGCTGCTGTCAGGGGCCGGGAGGTGGCTCATCCGGCGCATCCGCAGGCAGCCGGTCCTGCCGGAGCCGGAGAAACGGATGGCCCGCCGGGTGTCCCTGGCCCACGCCGCCGCCCTGGTGGTGCTGCTGTTGCTGATGGCCACCGGCATGCGGCCCGATCCCGTCCACCTGCTGCCCCTGTCGGCGTTCGGGGAAGGCGGGGCGGCAGTGGCCACGATGGGCTTCTGGCTCTATGTGGTGCTGCTGACCGCCCTGGCCATGGTGTGGGCCGGGCTGCGGACCTGGTGGACGCCGGGATGGCCGTTGCGCACCCGGCTGGCCTATGGGCTCAGGGCCCTGTCGGCCGGCGCCCTGGCATGGATGCTGTGGTATTACAACCTGGTGTTGTGATGGCTTGATGGTCCGGCAGAGGATCCCGGAATGCCCTTACGAAACGGGGGGCCGTGGCCCCCTGCCACGATGCGCACGGCCTTGCCGCCGGGCCATCAGGGCAAACACGATGGACAGGGCCAGCAGCAACAGGGCCACCAGCAGGAAGCCCCGGTGCAGGGGGCCCTCCCCGACCAGAGGGTGCAAAAGGACCGGTGAGAGGAACATCCCCAGAAAGATGATGGCGTTGAGGTAGCCCACCAGGCGGCCCCTGAATTCCAGGGGGGCCAGGGACACGAGCCAGAGGTTGATGTTGGCCATCTGCAGGCCGAAGCCGGCCCCGGCCACCAGGATGCCGAGGACCATCGAGGCATAGGTCTGTCCCTGGCTGATGATGAGGTAGCCGGCGGCCACCAGCAGGTACACCAGGGCCATCACCCCGGCATAGGGCAGGCGGCGCTTGATGCGGCCGTAGCTGAGGGCCATGGGCACCGAGGTGATGTTCATGAAGGCGATGGCCATGCCGATGCGGGCGTTGCTGACGCCCTCCAGGGCACCCAGCATGAAGGGCATCTGCACCGGGACCATATAGAACACGGACATGGAGAAAAAGGCCACCAGATAGACCATCCAGACGGCCCCGGGCACCTGCCGCAGGAGCGGCAGCAGGGAAGCCTGGCCGGTGAAGGCACCGGCGGTTGTCCCGGGGACAGGGTCCCGGCCCGGGGCGGGGGCTTCCGCTGTCGCAGGGCGGGGTTCCTGCCCCGTCCCGCGTGCCGGTTCCGGGATCCACCGGCGGGCAAGCAGCCAGACCAGCAGGGACAGGCCATAGATCCAGAAGGGGGCCCGCCAGCTGATGTCGGTCAGCAGGCCGCCGCCCGTGATGAACAGCATCCCGCCCAGGCCCGCGAACGCAGCCTGGTAGCCCATGAACCGACTCCGCTCCTCTCCCTGGAAGTAATCCCCGATGAGGGTCACCACGGCCGTCATCAGCCCGCCCACGGCCACCCCGAGAAAGGCCCTTCCGACGAGGATCATGTAGATATTATCCAGGTAAGCTCCGGTGGTTCCTGCCAGGGCGTAAAGCAGCAGGGAAGCCAACAACAACCGGCGCCGGCCGGAACGGTCGGCCAGGTAACCCGCCACAGGAGCCAGCAGGGCGGTGGCCAGGGCAGGCACCGTCAGCAGCAGCTTGCTGAGCAGCTCGGCCCGGGCCAGGTGGCCGAAGGCGCGGCTGATCTCGGGAAGGGCCGAGGCAATGATGGCGCCTGCCATCACCGTCAACGTGCTGCTGACCAGTAAGGTGATGTTGCGGGGAGAGCGGCTGAGAAGCATGAACTACTTTTCCGGTTTGCTTTGCAGGAAGGGCCGGAAAAAATCCAGGTACTGGGTGAGCAGAAACACGTTCAGGGCAGCCACCACCAGTCCGGGGAGTATCCCGGCCGGAAAGAAGAACAGGTGAAACGCCAGGATGTTCAGGCTGATGGGGGCCAGCACCAGCAGAGCCAGGGGCACGAAGCGGTTGATCAGCAGCAGCACGCCCACCAGCATCTGGAACAGGACCGCATACATGATCATGTAGCCCATGTAGTCGAACACCCGGCGGGCATCCTCGGGCATGGCGGGCAATCCCAGAAAATCATAAAAGGCATTCAGGCCAAATACCAGGAGGATCAAGCCCAGCAGGATCCTGGCCAGCTTCCGGAAGCGTTTCATAGAGAATCGGTTTGGTGTACAATGAACGGGGTTTTAAATGTAATAAAATATTTCAATGAATGCGAAGGTGCCGGGATCAGCCCCCCCGGCGGGCCGGATCCGTTGCCGGAAAGGAGGGGAAAATAAAGAAATAATTCCTCAATTAAACAAGCGTTTTTTAAATTTTCATAAAATCAGGCGGTCCGTCAAACTTTTTGCATTCTTTATTGTATATATGGTTGGAAGCATTATGGCTTTCATTTTCCCCATGGCTTTTTAAAGAATCAATTCCTGAAAAAGGCATGGTCATGTCAGAAATTTTATTTATATTTGATCTAAATAAACATAACAAGCTTTAACCAAACGACCCATTATAACCAATAAAACATATCATACCATGAAAAAGCTGATTTTTCCCCTGTTGTTTTTAGGTGCCACCGGCGCCTTTGCCAACAACATTGAACTGTTTCCCAACATCTTATACATCGAAGCCCCCAACGGCACCATCCTGGAAATGCCGGTCCACCAGGAAACGGAAGAACCGGATGTCATTCCGGGCCACAAAGAGAAGCCGGGCACTTTTTACGGCACGATCGACCCGGACCACCTTTCCAGAATCCTGCTTTGCATGAGCAAACCGGAACAGGAAGAACCCATCCCGTCCGACATTCTCTAAGATCCGTGGTTTCCTGAATGCCGGGTAACGATCCGGGCTGCGGCCCGGATTTGTTACCCGGTTTTTTTATATATTTATCCCTTCATCCGGGGTCCCCGCCCGGAACGCCCGAACCCTAATCCTCCAAGCCATGGCTAAAAACGACGCGACCCCTCCCCGCCTGAAGTCCCTCGTGAGCAGGATTGAACGTTACATCATCAAGACACTCATCGCCCTGATGTCCCTGCTGCTGGTGCTGGCCACCCTGGAACTGGGCTATACGGTGGTCATGGCCATCCTGGAAACCGGCGAAGACACCCTGCTGGTGGACCTGGACAACATGATGAACGTGTTCGGTGTCTTCCTGCTGGTGCTGATCGGGATCGAGCTGCTCGACACGATCAAGGTGTACTTCAAGGAGCATGTGATCCACGTGGAGGTGGTGCTGCTTGTGGCCATCATCGCCGTGGCCCGCAAGGTGATCGTGATGGATTTTGAGAAGTACAGCGGGGTGGAAATCCTGGGCATCGCCGGCATCACCCTGGCCCTGGCGGCCGGCTATTTCCTGATCAAGAAAACGGGGGGCTGCGGATTCTGGCCGGTGGAAACCGAGGAGATCCGGGATGTGGTGATCGAAGAAAAACTGAAAGACGACAAGCAGGGGGTGGTGGCAAGAAAAAAGACGGTCAAAACACAAACGCAGGAAACCCCCATGGCCGGGGCCCGCCAAAGCGGCAAGGCAAAAAGCGGAAAAGGACTCCTGACTCCCGGGAGCCGGAGCGGCGACTCACAGGGCGAAAAAAAGAGTTGAACCGGGGCACATCATGGCGATCTTTTTCTTACTTTCGCAACCGTTAAAAAGGGGTCAGCCCGGATGATCACGGGGAAAAGCCAGGTACCATGAACAACCAATCCGAATCCACCAAGTACATCTTCGTCACCGGGGGGGTGACCTCCTCCCTGGGCAAGGGCATCATCTCGGCCTCCCTGGCAAAACTCCTGCAGGCGAGGGGATATACCGTGACCATCCAGAAACTGGACCCCTACATCAACATCGACCCCGGCACCCTGAATCCCTACGAGCACGGGGAATGCTACGTCACGGAGGACGGGGCGGAAACGGACCTCGACCTGGGACATTATGAACGCTTTCTGAACGTGCCCACCTCCCAGGCCAACAATGTGACCACCGGGCGCATTTACCAGAGTGTCATAGAAAAGGAGCGGCGCGGCGACTACCTCGGGGAAACCGTCCAGGTCATCCCCCACATCACCGACGAGATCAAACACAGCATCAAACTCCTGGGAGAAAACAACCGGTACGACTTCGTGATCACCGAGATCGGGGGCACGGTGGGCGACATCGAATCCCTCCCTTATATTGAAGCGATCCGCCAACTCAAATGGGAACTGGGGCGCCGTTGCCTGGTGATCCACCTGACCCTCATCCCTTACCTTGCCGCCGCCAGGGAGCTGAAGACTAAACCGACCCAACACTCGGTCAAAACCATGCTGGAGTACGGGGTGCAGCCCGACGTGCTGGTCTGCCGGACCGAAAAGCCGCTGAACGAAGGAATCCGCAACAAGATCGCCCTGTTTTGCAATGTCGATGCCACTTCGGTGATTGAGTCGATCGATACCAACAGCATCTACCGGGTGCCCCTGCTGATGCGGGAGGAAAAACTCGACCTGGTCGTTTTGAAAAAAATGCGCCTGCACGAGAAGTGCCCGCCCGATCTGGTGAAATGGCAGCAATTCCTGGCCCGGCTCGACAACCCCACACACACGGTGACCATCGGACTGGTGGGCAAGTATGTCGAGCTGGTCGACGCCTACAAATCCATCATCGAATCGGTCATCCATGCCGGGGCGTCGAACGACTGCAGGGTTCATCTGAAGCTGATTCACTCCGAATACCTCCACCGCAACAACCTGAAGGAAGAACTGCAGGGACTCTCGGGCATCATCGTGGCACCGGGCTTCGGCGACCGGGGAATCGACGGCAAAATCGCGGCCATAGGGTATGCACGCCGGCAAGGCATCCCCTTCCTGGGCATCTGCCTGGGCATGCAATGTGCCGTGGTGGAGTTTGCACGCAATGTCCTTGGACTGAAACAGGCCCATTCCACCGAAATGGACCCAGCCTCCCCCGATCCGGTGATCGACATCATGGAAGAACAGAAAAAAGTGAGCATGAAGGGGGGGACCATGAGGCTGGGCGCTTACCCATGCACCCTGAAAGAGGGCAGCAGGGCCTTTGAAATTTACGGGAAGAAAGAGATCTCCGAGCGCCACCGCCACCGCTACGAGTTCAACGACAAATACCTGCCGCTGTTCGAACAGCACGGCATGGTTCCCTCGGGGATCAACCCCGAAACCAGGCTCGTGGAGGTCTTCGAACTGACCGGGCATCCCTGGTTCATCGGGGTGCAGTTCCACCCGGAATACAGCAGCACCGTGGCGCGGCCTCACCCTTTGTTCGTTGATTTTGTGCGCGCTTCCCTGGTCCATGCTGAAAAAAACTGACTATCTTTGCAGTCCCGTTAAATACCTTACCCGATGAACAGAGATAATATAATCGGCCTCGTGCTGATCGCTGCCATTCTGTTTGCCTACAGCCTGTGGATGGCCCCCAGCGAAGAGGAACGACTGGAGGCCCAGCGCCGGCACGACAGCATCGCCGCCATGCAACAGGCCACCGAGGAAGCCAGGGAGGTGCAGCGGCAGATGCAGCAGCAGTTGGACCAGGAGGCGGCCACGGCCACGCCCCTGGAGCAGGAACCAGACAGCCTGACGGAACTGCGCCTGCGCGACCGCATGGGCTACTTTTCCAGGGCAGCCCAGGGGGAAGCCACCCAGATCACCCTCGAAAATGACGTCCTCCGGCTCACCATCGATGCGAAAGGGGGCCATGTCCGCTCGGCAGAACTCAAGCAGTATAAAGATTACCAGCAGGAGCCCCTCATGCTGTTCCAAGGGGAAGAGGACCACTTTGCCTTCAACCTGTTTTCAGGCAACAGGCAGATATCCACGGCCCAGCTTTTCTTCGAGCCGGTCGTGAACGACCCCCGCTTCGAAGGCAGCCGGGAGATCGCCATCAGCGGCAGCGACTCCACGGGCCTCTCCATGCGGGCCTATGCAGACACCCACAGCCCCGGGAACCCCAGCTACATCGAGTTTTTTTACGGGCTGACGGGGGATGATTACATGGTGGACTTCCAGGTGCGCTTCGTGGGGACCCGGGAGGCCATCGCCGCGAACACCACCCTGATTAACCTGGACTGGCAGGTCAAACAACCCCGGCAGGAAAAGAACCGCACCAACGAGCAGAACAACGCCACGGTTTTCTACCGTTACATGAACGACGAGACCTCCAAGCTGAGGGAGACGCGCGACGGATCCGAACGCCTCTCGACCAGTGTGCAGTGGATCAGCTTCAAGCAACAGTTCTTCTCCGCCACCCTGATCTCCCAGACGGGTTTCATCAACGCAGACATCAGCTCCCTCACCCTGCCCGAAGAGGAGGAGGACCACATAAAGACCCTGACCGCTTCCATCAACCTGGCCTTCGATGCCCGTCAGGACAATGTCTATCCGATGCGGTTCTACTTCGGGCCCAACCACTACCGGACCCTGCGCTCGTACGACCTGGACCTGGAGCGTCAGATCCCGCTCGGATGGGGCTTCTTCCTCATGTCCTGGATCAACCGCTATGCCGTAATCCCGGTGTTCAACTTCCTGGATGGTTTCCAGCTCAATTACGGGATCATTATCCTCATCCTGACCATCCTGCTGAAGGTGGTGCTGCTGCCGATCGCCTTCAAGACCTACATCTCCCAGGCCAAAATGCGGGTGCTCAAGCCCGACATCGAAGAGCTGGGCAAGAAATTCCCCAAGAAGGAAGATGCCATGAAGAAGCAGCAGGCGACCATGGCCCTGTACAAGAAGGCCGGGGTGAATCCCATGGCAGGCTGCGTGCCCATGCTGCTGCAACTGCCCATCCTGCTGGCCCTGTTCCGCTTCTTCCCGGCCTCCATCGAGCTGCGGCAGGAGGCCTTCCTCTGGGCAGACGACCTCTCAAGCTACGATTCCATCCTGAATCTGCCGTTTACCATCCCCTTCTACGGAGACCACGTAAGCCTCTTTACCCTGCTGATGACCGTGTCGACGATCTTCTACACCCGCATGAACAACGAGATGATGGGATCCAGCCAGCAGATGCCGGGAATGAAGACCATGATGTATTTCATGCCGGTAATGCTCATGGGCATCTTCAACAATTTTGCCAGCGGACTGAGCTATTACTACTTCCTGGCCAATGTGATCACCTTCGGACAGATGTTCCTGTTCCGCCGCTTTGTCGATGAGAAGGCGCTGCGGCTCAAGATCGAGGAGAACAAGAAAAAGCCGGTCAGGAAGTCCAAGTGGCAGGCCCGCATGGAAGAACTGGCCCGGCAGCAGGAAGTGCAGAAGCGCAAACGCAAATAACACGGCCAGAGGCCGCAAGAACCCCGGCAGAGACCATGAACGAACAGGGCCTTTCCAACATCTCCCCGGTCGACGGCAGGTATGCCGCCGTCACGGCACCCCTTGCCCCCTATTTTTCGGAAGAAGCCCTGATAAGGTACCGCATCCGGGTGGAAGTGGAATACTTCATCGCCCTGTGTACCCTCCCCCTGCCAGAGCTCGGGGAGTTTCCCCGGGAGCGGTTCGGGGAGCTCCGGGCGGTTTACCAGGATTTCTCCAGGGAGGATGCCCTGCGCGTCAAGCAGATCGAGAAGATCACCAACCACGACATCAAGGCGGTGGAGTATTTCCTCAAGGAGCGTTTCGAAGCCCTCGGACTGGCAGCTTACAAGGAGTTCATCCACTTCGGCCTGACCTCACAGGACATCAACAACACGGCCTTCCCCCTTTCCCTGAAGGAGGGGCTGGAAACGGTGGTCTTCCCGGCCGTGGAGAAGCTGATGGACAAGCTGAAGGACCTATCGGGACAGTGGATCGATGTGCCCATGCTCGCCCACACCCACGGGCAGCCCGCCTCCCCGACCACCGCAGGCAAGGAGATCCTGGTCTTCCATGAACGGATCCGCATCCAGCTGAACGGCCTGCGTGCCATGCCTTTCCCGGCCAAGTTCGGCGGGGCCACGGGCAACTTCAATGCCCACCATGTGGCCTACCCGGAGATCGACTGGCATGCATTTGCCGTCGTATTCACCAGGCAGCTCGGGCTGCTGCGGTCCCATCCGACGACACAAATCGACCATTACGACCGCCTGGGAACCCTCTTCGACGGACTCAAACGGCTGGCCACCATCCTGATCGACCTGGACCGGGACTGCTGGTCCTACATCTCCATGGACTATTTCAGGCAGAAGATCGTGGCCGGTGAAACGGGCTCCTCCACCATGCCGCATAAGGTGAATCCGATCGATTTCGAGAATGCGGAAGGCAATGCGGGGGTGGCCATCGCCCTGCTGGAGCACCTGTCGGCCAAGCTGCCCGTATCCCGGCTGCAGCGCGACCTGAGCGACTCCACCGTGTTGCGCGTGGCGGGCCTGCCCCTGGCCCACCTGCTCATCGCCCTGCAATCCACCCTGAAAGGCCTGGGCAAGCTCCGGCTGAACCGGGAAGCCATCGGGGCCGACCTGGAACGAAATGTGGCCGTGGTGGCCGAGGCCATACAGACGGTGCTGCGAAGGCTCGGGGTCCCCGAACCCTACGAAAAACTCAAGGAGCTGACCCGCCACGGCGACCGGATCACGCGCGAAGACCTGGATGCCTTCATCGACGGGCTGGACATCCGGCCGGAGATGAAGGACCGCCTCAAGCAGATCACCCCGTTCAATTATACCGGGATCATTCCCGGCATCCCGGATTAAGGGACAACACAGCGACATGACCTACCTGAGAAAGATCCTTTCCTACATCAGCCCCTACTGGCTCAGGGTGACACTCAATGTCGGGTTCAACTTCCTGTCTGCCCTGTTTTCGCTGTTTTCCCTGACCATGATCATCCCCTTTCTGGGCATCCTGTTCAGCACACAACCCCTGGTGACCGAGGCCATGCCCTGGCGGCTGACACCCGAGGCGGTGCAGAATAATTTCAATTACTACATCAGCCTGCTCATCACCCATTATGGGGAGGTCTGGGCCCTGGGATTCATCAGCGTGGTGGTCACCGTCACTTCCCTGCTCAAGAATGGTTTCAAGTACCTGGCCCTCTACCACCTGACACCGGTGCGCAACGGAGTGGCCATGGACCTGCGCAACGCGATCTACCGCAAGTCGATCGACCTGCCCCTGTCGTATTATGCCGGGGAACGAAAGGGGGACACGATCTCCCGGATGACCAACGACGTGCACCAGATCGAGATCAGCATCATCAGCTCCCTGGAAATGATGTTCCGCGAACCGCTGACCATCCTGGTTTACCTGGGCAGCCTGTTCGTGATGAGCCCCCACCTGACCCTCTTCGTGCTGTTGCTGCTGCCGGTGAGCGGGCTGGTGATCGGGCGCATCGGACGATCCCTGAAGAGCACGGCCCTGAGGGGGCAGAGCAAGCTGGGGCTGATCCTGTCGGTCATGGAGGAGACCCTCGGAGGCCTGCGGATCATCAAGGCGTTCAACGCGGAGGACAAGATGGACGGCCGTTTCAGGAGCCTGAACAGTTTCTACACCCGGATCATGAACAAGATGTACCGGCGGCAGTACCTGGCCAGCCCGGTCAGCGAGTTCCTGGGGACCATCGTGGTGGTGGTCATCATGCTCTACGGGGGGGCCATGATCCTTTCGGGGAGCGTGGCCCTGTCGAGCCAGGGGCTGATCGGTTACCTGGCCATCTTCTCCCAGGTGATCAACCCGGCCAAGTCTTTCTCCCAGGCCTACTACAACATCCAGAAGGGCATGGCCTCGGCCGACCGCATCGACGAGGTCCTCACGGCCAGCAACGTCATCTTCGAAAGCCCCAAGGCGCAGTCCAGGACCAGCTTCACCTCCGACATCACCTTCCACGATGTGGGCTTTCGGTACGAGGACCAGTTCGTGCTGCGCCACATCAGCCTGCGCATCGGGGAGGGACAGAAGCTGGCGCTGGTCGGACAGTCCGGCGCTGGCAAGTCGACCCTGGTGGACCTGATTCCCCGCTTTTATGATGTGAGCGAAGGGGAGATCACCCTGGACGGTATCCCCATCAAGGAACTGAAGATCAAGGACCTTCGCGCCCTGATCGGGAATGTGAACCAGGAGCCCATCCTGTTCAACGACACCTTCTTCAACAACATTGCCTTCGGCAAACCCGGGGCAGGCATGGAGGAGGTGGAGCAGGCGGCCCGCATCGCCAACGCCCACGAGTTCATCATGGCCAGCCCCCTGGGCTATTACACCAATATCGGGGACCGGGGCGGCAAGCTCAGCGGGGGGCAGCGCCAGCGCATCAGCATCGCCCGGGCCGTCCTGCAAAACCCGCCCATCCTCATCCTGGACGAGGCCACCTCCTCCCTGGACACCGAATCGGAGAAGCTGGTCGAAGAGGCCCTGTCGAACGTGATGCGCAACCGCACCTCCATCGTGATCGCGCACCGGCTCTCGACGGTGGTGAACGCCGATGTGATCTGCGTGATGCATGAGGGCCGCATCGTGGAGCAGGGAAGCCACCAGGAACTGATCGCCCTGGGCGGAGTGTACCGCAAGCTGCAGGATCTGCAAATGTTTACCTAGGCTTGCACGGTCTGATTCATTGTTGTACTTTTGTAAGGTTGGCCATTAGCCAACAGCCAATAACCAATAGCCAATACCCATGGACCTGAGCAAAATACTGGCCATCTCCGGAAAGAACGGTTTGTACCGCGTCGTTTCCCAGGCAAAAAACAGCCTCATCGTCGAATCCCTGGTGGACGGCCGCAAAATGCCGGTGTTCCCGACAGACCGCACCAGCAGCCTGGAGGACATCAGCCTGTTCACGACGGGTGAGGACATGTCCCTCAGGGAAGTGCTGCTGAAAATATTCGAGGCGGAGGACGGCAAGCCCAGCATCGACCCCAAGGCCCCGCCCGCCGAGCTGGCGGCCAGACTGGAAAGCATCCTGCCCGAATACGACAAGGAGCGCGTCTATCCCTCCGACATCAAGAAGCTGTTTGCCTGGTATGCCTTGCTGCTGGAAAAGGGACTGATCGATAAGGAAGAGGCCCCCGAAGAAGCAGAGGGAGCCCACGGGGAGGAGGGACCGAATGCGGAAGCCCCGGCCAAGGCGGCCGCCAAACCCAAGCCGGCCTCCAAGGCGCCTGCGCCGCAGGTGGATAGCCATCAACCACGGGTCGAGACCCCGAAAAGAACCATCCGACAAAAAAAATAACCCACAGAAAGTCCGCTGGCCGGACTTTTTTTTTGCACCCCATGTACAAACTGCTGATCCGGCCCCTGTTGTTCCGCATGGACCCCGAACGGGTCCACCACCTGGTCGCCGGCATGCTGCGGGGCGCCTTCGCCCTGCCGGGTCTGGCCGCGCCCATCCGCCGGCTGTTCACCCTGAGGGACCCCCGGCTGGAGCGGGAGCTGTTCGGCCTGCGCTTTCCCAACCCGGTGGGCATGGCGGCCGGTTTCGACAAGGAGGCAAGGCTGTACAACCCCCTGTCGCACTTTGGCTTCGGCCATGTGGAGGTCGGAACGGTCACCCCGGAGCCCCAGCCGGGCAATCCACGGCCCAGGCTGTTCCGGCTGCCGGCCGACCAGGCGCTGATCAACCGGATGGGATTCAACAACCACGGCCTCAAGGCCTTTATCGAAAACATGCGCCGGCACAAACCCAGGGTGATCATCGGGGGGAATATCGGAAAGAACACCCTGACGCCCATGGAGCAGGCAGCGGCAGACTACTGCCGGTGCTTCCGGGAGTTGTTCCCTTATGTGGACTATTTCACGGTGAATGTGAGTTGCCCGAACATCGCCGGGCTCTCGCAACTGCAGGACAAGGACGAACTGGTCTCCCTCCTTAGGGCCATACAGGAGATCAACAGGGCCCAGGCGGCACCCAGGCCGGTCCTGCTGAAGATCTCGCCCGACCTGACCCGGGAACAACTGGACGAGGTACTGGAGGTGGTCCGGCTGACCGGGCTCAGCGGCATCATCGCCACGAACACCTCGCGTCTCAGGGAAGGCCTGAAGAGCCCGCCCACCGAAGTGGCCCAATGCGGACAGGGGGGGCTGAGCGGCGCACCGCTCCGGGACAAAGCCACGGCCACCATCGCTTACCTCCACCGGCAGTCGGGGGGGGGCGTGCCGCTCATTGCCAGCGGTGGGGTGATCACCCCGGAAGATGCCCTGGAAAAACTGCGTGCGGGGGCCAGCCTGGTACAGGTGTACACCGGCTTCATCTATGAAGGCCCTTCCCAGGTGAAAAGGATCCTGAAAGCCATTTTGCGCAGCGGCCTGTAAGAAGCTGAAGGCCGGATCAGGGACGGCTGCGGTAGGATTGGATCAGTTCCAGGTCCCTCTCCCTGCCCTGCTCCGCCCAGGAGGCGGGCACAACCTCCCAGTTCAACCGGGCGGGCGGCATGACTTCCTTCTTCTCGCGAAAATAGTTGATCAGCTCCGAACGGAGGTCGCTCTCCGTGGTGGCCAGGATGCGGTCCGCCAGCTCAGCATGCGGGATGCCGGCCCCTTCGGTCAGGTGCCCCCCTCCCCCACTTCCACGGTAAGAGTTGATGGCCACCCGGTAGGTCTTTTCCGGATCGAACGGCTGCCCGTCTTCCATTTCAAGGATGGTCACACGCCCACCGGCCGGCCGGGAGACATCGACCCGGTAACGGATGCCCGCCGCCGAATCGAAGCTGTAGAAGGGGGCCCGCATCAGGAAACGTGCCTGGTTCTGTGGCAGGATGTTGCCCTGCTCGTCGGTGCGGAACCGCAGCAGCCGGTCGTTTTCGTCCTGCATGTGGTTCATCCACAGCCCGTAGGAATATTCCAGAAAGTCACGCACCTCCCGGCCGCTCAGCGCCATGGTATAAAGGTAATTCTCGTACTCGTACATCCTGAAGAAATCGCGTACCATCAGGGTACCCGCCCGCAGCTCCTCGTCAAAGGCCAGCGGGGCGGTAAACGAGATCTCGGCCCCTGTGACCTCCAGCTGCACCTGGTGGATCAGGTCGGTGAAGGGGGCGCTGCCAAAGAGGGACTCCACCGAGCGCATCCCGGCGCCCAGGCGCCCCACGGGCTCGTTGGCAAAGGCAATGATTTCCGACACATCCTTGTCGAAGGCGCTGAAAAAGGCCTGGCTGGGCGGCACCTGCCGGGCAGACACCATCTCGCCCCGGACACCCCGCAGGACGTGCTCCCGGCGGTCGACCCGCTCAAAGACCAGCTCCCCCACGGCCAGGTTCTCGGCAAAATGGCCGGGCCCCAGCACCAGGACCTCCTGGCCTTCCACATTCGTGACATGTTCGATGCGCTCCCGGTGGTCGTGTCCCGTGAAGATCAGGTCGAAACCGGGCACGTGGCGGGCGATGTAGGCAGAGGCCTGCTCCAGCGGATGGGCGGCGGCGGGCGGGTCTGCCTGACCGAAGCCACTGTGGAACAAGCCGATGATGGCATCGGGATTCTCATGTTCGCGGATGTGCTCCACCCAGTAGGCGGCGGCTTCCACCATGTCCTGGAAATACAGCCCCTCCCAGAGGTGGGGCGGCAGCCAGTTGGGCACGCTGGGGGTGGTCAGCCCGAGCACGACGATGTTCAGCCGCTGGCGGCGAAGCACCACATAGGGCTGGAAATGAGGCTCCCCGGTCTCTGCGTCGAGGACGTTGGCGCCCAGGTAGGGGAAGTCGAACTCCTCCTTCAGCCGGTTGTACACGGCCGGCCCCGCTTCGATGTCGTGGTTGCCCACGGTGGCCGCATCGTATTGCATCAGGTTCATGACCCGGCTGAACAGGTTGCGCCGGGAATCCTGCACGAAATTGGCGTAATAGGCCGCCGGGGTGCCCTGCAGCAGGTCCCCGTTGTCCAGCAGGATCAGGTTGCTGCCCAGCCGGGCGCGCGCAGACTCCATCAGGTAGTGCACATTGGCCAGGGAGGTCTGGGTCGGCCTGTCGTTGACAAAATCATAGGGGAACAGGCGGGCATGCACATCGGAGGTCACGACGACCTGGATGCGGATCTCGCGGGAGAATCCCGCCTGCGGCAGAAGGGCCAGAACCATTGTCAGAGCGGCAAAAAACCATCGTAGGTGCTTCATAGGGAGTGGTATAAGCTTTTTTTAAGTGGCCACGAAGATACAAAAAAAAAGGCATCCGTCGGATGCCTAACCAGCCTGCGGGCAAGGTCTATTGTCCAAGATAGGCCTTGAGCAGTTTGCTCCGGGAGGTGTGCTTCAGTCGCCGGATGGCTTTCTCTTTGATCTGGCGGACGCGCTCCCGGGTCAGGTCGAACTTGGCCCCGATCTCATCCAGGGTCAGTCCGTGGTTCATGCCGATCCCGAAATACAGGTTGATCACGTCCCGCTCCTTTTCGGTCAGGGTGGCCAGGGACCGCTGGATCTCCCGCGCCAGGGATTCATGGATGAGGCTGGAGTCTGCATTGGGGGAGTCCTGGTTCACATAGACATCCAGCAGGCTGGCGTCCTCCCCCTGGATCAGGGGGGCATCCACCGACACATGGTGGGTGGAGATCCGGAACGATTCGGCAATCTTGTCTTCGTTTACATCCAGGGCCTCGGCGAGCTCTTCTGTGGAAGGGGGCCGCTCGAAGCGCTGCTCCAGCCGGGAGGCCTCTTTCTTGATCTTGTTCAGGGAGCCCACCTGGTTCAGGGGCAGGCGAACGATCCTGGACTGCTCGGCCAGGGCCTGCAGGATGGATTGACGGATCCACCATACCGCATAGGAGATGAATTTGAAGCCCCGGGTCTCGTCAAAGCGCTTGGCAGCTTTGATCAGGCCCAGGTTGCCTTCATTGATCAAATCGGGAAGGCTCAGCCCCTGATTCTGATACTGCTTGGCAACAGAAACCACGAAACGAAGGTTGGCCTTGGTGAGTTTTTCCAAAGCTTCCTGATCACCCGCCTTGATGCGCTGCGCGAGCTGCACTTCTTCCTCGGCGGTGATCAGGGGCACCTTGCCGATTTCCTGAAGGTATTTGTCCAGCGACGCGGTATCACGGTTGGTGATGGACTTGGAAATCTTTAGTTGTCTCATAAAGAATGAAAGGAATATATTACGTAAGTTTTTGAAAATGCGCAAGTACCTTTGGGGGGAGGCCCATCGCCAAAAAAGCCCCCAAAGGTACAAAAAAATCCGGAACTATCCAATAGCCTGTCTACCTTATTCCAATTCCATAATAGCCCCTGCGTCCGTTGGGATACACCCCCTCGATGAGGATGCCGCCCGACTTGTCCCGGATCATCTGGGTCAGTTGCTGGGGGGAGCCCACAGGCTCATTGTCCAGGTGGGTGATGATGAATCCGTCGCGGATGCCGGCATTGGCAAACAGCTTGCCGCGCACCACCCCGGTTACAAGAACCCCCTGCTCGATATCCAACCGTTCCAGGTCGGTCTGGGGCACTGCTTCGAAACGCGCTCCCAGGTTCTCCACGGCACTGACCTCCTCCCGGGTCACCAGGGAGCGTTCTCCGTAAATATTTTTCAATGTGGCACGGGCATCACGCTCCCTGCCGTCACGGTACAATTTCACCGTGACCTCGTCCCCGGGCCGTCTGCGACCCAGGGTCTCCAGCAATTCGGATGGGTTGCGGATGGTTTGACCGTCGATGCCGGTGATGATGTCCCCCTCGCGGATGCCGGCCTCATCGGCGGCGCCTCCCTCGGTGACGCGCTCCACATAGGCACCCCGGAAGCGCTGCAATCCCTTCTCCTCAGCCTCGCGGCTGTTGAGCTCGCGGATGGTCACGCCCAGCATCCCGCGCTGCACCTCCCCGAACTCGATCAGGTCCTCCACCACCTTGCTGGCGATGTTGGACGGGATGGCGAAGGAATAGCCCGTGAAGGTCCCCGTGGTGGAAGCAATGGCGGCATTGATGCCGATCAGGTCGCCCTGGGTGTTCACCAGCGCGCCCCCGCTGTTGCCCCGGTTGACGGCGGCGTCGGTCTGGATGAAGGACTCGATGGCGGTATCCCCGCCGAGGATGTTGATGTTCCGGCCTTTGGCGCTGACAATCCCCGCCGTCACGGTGGAGGTCAGGTTGAACGGGTTGCCCACGGCCAGAACCCATTCCCCGATACGCACCTCGTCGGAGTCGCCGAATACCAGGTAGGGCAGGCCGCGTTCCTCGATCCGGATCAGCGCCAGGTCGGTCGTCGGATCCGTGCCGACAATCACGGCATCATATATGCGGTTGTCGTTCAGGGTGACCTCGATCAGGTCGGCTTCCGCAACCACGTGGTTGTTGGTCACGATGTAGCCATCCTCGCTGATGATGACGCCGCTCCCGCTGGCCTCCATCTGACGCTGCTGCGGGCGCTGCCTGGGTCCGAAGAAGAAGTCCCGGAACGGGTCGGAGAAAAATTCGTCGTATACCGGATTGCGGCGCTCGTAGCGTGTGCGGATGTGGACCACCGCATTGACGGTCATTTCCGACACCAGGGTGAAATCGGGCAGGGTGGTCGGCAATTTTGTCATATACCTCGCCAGGGTGGCAGGAGGCTGGTTCAACGATCCCTGGGGGGCGGATATACCCTGCACGGCTGTCTCCGGACGAAGGAAAAACTCATAGGCAGTGAGGGTCACAGCCCCTCCCAATATGGCTGCCAGCAACAGGTTCAGAAACTTTTTCATGGGTTTTTCTCCTTTATTTATTCAAACACGAATTCATGGGTTTTGTTTACCAACGGCCTGCTTTACGGCGCAAGGCGTGCCGGAAGCCGGCCGGCTGTTTGCCAAACGCAAGAAATATGCCCGGCCCCGAAAAACAAATCATAATAATTATCAAAAAAACCCTAAAAAGTGCTAAGAACAGAGGGGCCGGGTGCGCGTCCCCGGAAAAGCCCGGCCAAAGGGCTGAATTCTTCCCGGGAGGCCGGCCTGGCCCCGCCGGATTCCACATGTTTTTTTGTAACTTTGATGGCGTTCAGGCAAGGTCCTGTCGCATCCGCACCCCATGGCACGCAGAACCACTCAAAACAAAAACGACGGCTTCGGCTTTTTATTGGTCTCAGCCGGCCTGCTCATCGGATTTTTCCTGGGTGCAGGCATCGTCTACCTATATTTTGACCGCCCCCCGGAGCATCCCTTTACCGATGCGGCCCTGGAAAGAATTGCCAGGGTGTTCCGGCAGGACGGGGAGGCGCCCGCGGCGACCGTAACCACGGAACAAACGGCCTCCAGGCTGCAGAGGCAGGAGACCGTATCCGGCGCGGACCTGCCTGCGGCAGCAGCCGACACACTGTCCCCGCCCGCCGACGAACCCATTTCCCGGGAACCCTCTGCAGAAACGGACCCGCAGGAGACCACCGCTTCCGAAGGCCCCCCTCCCGTCCCGACGGGGTCTGCCACCGAATTCCCCGCACAGGCTGACCTGCCAGGAGGTCAGCCCGCCATCAGCAGCCCATCCATGCGGTTGCAAAGGGACCGCCTGGTAAGCACCATGGGGTTCACCCTGCCGCCCGACGACCGGCCGGAGAAGACTTCTGCCGGCACCCAGCGCCTGGATTCCCTGCTCGGCAACAGGCCGGTGGCAAGAACCATCTACCTGGATTTCTGGGAGTCTCCCCTGAACTTTTCTGGATACAAACGCGAGAAGAACCGGGTGGTGGTATACGGACTCGACCCGTTCGAACCGGTGAGCCTGCACGCATTGGACACGAACCTGTTCCTGAAGTATGCCGACTTTTACTTCCTTCTGGAAACCACCCCCGATTTCAAACCCCTGATCCCCCTGGACGACCAGGGGCTGATTGAAAAGCTGGAGATGTTATGGCCATAAGGTTTTCCAAATTCCACGGCACGGGGAACGATTTCATCCTGATCGACAACCTGCAGGGGCAGATCCGCCCCGGGGAGCCACTCCGGCCGGAGCTGATCCGGCAATGGTGCCACCGCCGCACCGGGGTGGGTGCCGATGGCCTCATCCTGATGCAGCCTGCCACAGAAGGGGCTTTTGCCATGCAGTACTTCAATGCGGACGGCCTGCCAGGCACCATGTGCGGCAACGGGGGGCGCTGCGTTGCCGCTTTCGCCGCCCGGCTGGGCATCGTCCGGGAAGCGGTCTCCTTCCTGGGCCCGGACGGGATGCACCGGGCACACTTGCAGGCAGCCGGGCCCGGCACCTGGCAGGTCAGCCTTTCCCTCCTTGACGCCGCCCCTCCCCTGGCCCATGGCGACCACTACCTGGTCCATACGGGCTCCCCCCACCTCGTGGTGTTCACCACCGGGCTGGAACAGGCTGAGGTGTTTGAGGAAGGAAGAAAGCTCAGGCAAAGTCCCCCTTTCCGGAAGGAAGGGATCAACGTGAACTTCACCGAGACCGGGAAGGACGGCGTTTTGTTCGTCAGGACGTACGAACGGGGCGTGGAAGACGAGACCCTCAGCTGCGGCACCGGGGTGACCGCCGCCGCCCTGGCTGCATGGACACGGCTGGGGGGCGATCCCCGAAAGGGATTCCGCATCCGCACCCGGGGCGGGGAGCTGAAAGTGGTCTTCCGGGCACCGGAGAAACCCGGGCAGCCGTTCACCGGGATCCATTTGGAAGGACCGGCTGTGCATGTATTTGACGGGGAGCTGCCGTCATAAAGACACTGCCCCATCCGACGAGAATGATTATTTTTGCGCATGAGCTTTTTGAAAGGAAACCTGATCGGGCTGAAGCCCCTCGAGCTGTCCGACCTGGACACGCTCCAGCTGTGGGAGAACGACCCGGACACCATGGTCCTGGGCAGCAACCTGACCCCGTTCTCCCGCTTTTACCTGGAACAATACATCCTGTCGGCCAGGAATGACATATACGAGGACCGGCAGCTGCGGCTGGTGATTACCGGAAACGGGGACGAGAGGGTGGGTGTGATCGACCTGTTCGATTTCGACCCGCACCACCGGCGGGCCGCCCTGGGGATTTTCATCGCCCCGGAACACCGCCACAGGGGCCATGCCTCGGAAGCCCTGTCCCTGCTGCTTGAATATGCCCGCAAAGTACTGAGCCTGAAACAGGTGTATTGCACCGTGGACCACGGAAACGAGGCCAGCCGGAAGCTGTTCCTGCGGCATGGTTTTGAGCAGACCGGCACCCGCAAGGCATGGAACCTGAGGGAAGGACAATGGGTGGACGAGGATTTCCTGCAACGACTGTTCTGACATGGCGAATAAGGCCCGAAAACATCATCACCTGCGGAAGTTTCTGGCGGCAGCCGTCCTGGCGGTCCTGCTCGCAGGAGCCCTGGCGGTTCTGGCGGCCTGGATGGTGGTCCTCCGGCCCAACATAGACCTCAAAGGACAAGAAACCAAGCATTTGTACATCCCCACCGGCAGCAATTTCGGGGATGTGATGCAACAGCTGGAAGACAGCGGACTGGTTCGCAACAGCCGGACTTTCCGTTGGCTGGCCCGGCGCAAAAACTATCCGAACAAGGTCTCTCCGGGCCGCTACCTGCTGCACCACCGGATGGGCAACAACGAACTGATCAACCTGCTGCGGTCGGGGCGGCAGGACCCGGTGAGGGTCACCTTCAACAACATCCGCACCAGGGAACAGCTCGCCGGGACGATCGCCCGGCAGGTGGAGGCCGATTCCGCCTCCCTCATCCGGCTGCTCAATGACGTGCAGGTCCTGGAACCCTTCGGCAAGACCCCGGAAACATCTGTGCTGTTGTTCCTGCCCAACACCTACGAGTTTTACTGGAACACCGGGGCAAGGCAGTTCCTCGAGCGCATGGGGCGCGAATACGGAAGGTTCTGGAATGAGGAGCGCCGGGGGCAGGCGGCCGCCATGGGTTTGACCCCCGACGAAGTGGGCATCCTGGCCTCCATCGTGCAGGCCGAGACCAACCGGGTCGATGAGATGGACCGCGTCGCAGGGGTTTACATCAACCGCCTGCGCCGCAACATGCCCCTGCAGGCAGACCCCACGGTCGTCTTCGCCCTGGGCGATTTCAGCATCCGGCGGGTGCTAAACAGGCACCTGGCCTTTGACTCCCCCTACAATACCTATCTCTATCCCGGGCTCCCTCCCGGCCCCATCAACCTGCCCGGACCGGAGGTCATCGACCGGGTGCTGCAGTACGAGCGGCACGACTACCTGTTTTTCTGCGCCAAAGACGACTTCAGTGGCTACCACGCCTTTGCCCGTACCTATGCCGAGCACCTGGCCAACGCCCGGAAGTACCGCCAGGCCTTGAACGAAAGGCAAATCATGAACTAGCCGGATATTTTTTGATATATTTGGCAGAAACTTTCCGCCATGACGCCCATCAAATTCGGAACCGACGGCTGGCGCGCCGTCATCGCCCGCGAATTCACCACCCACAACGTCGCCCGCGTGGCGGAAGCCACCGGACGATTTGCCCTGCAGATGAAGGACAGGCCCTCGGTGGTGGTGGGGCACGACTGCCGCTTCGGCGGAGAGCTTTTTGCAGAAGTGTCCGCCAGGGTGCTGGCTTCCATGGGAGTGCATGTGTTCCTGGCCGACACCTTCGTGTCCACCCCCATGATCTCCCTGGCCGTGCTCCGCTGCAAAGCGGACCTGGGCGTGGTGATCACGGCCAGCCACAACCCTCCCGAATACAACGGTTACAAGCTGAAGGGCCATTACGGGGGGCCTTTGATGGACGAAGACATCGCCCGGGTGGAGGCCCTCATCCCGGAACAGCCCGGTGCAGACTGGGAGGCCCACAGCCTGGAAGGGCTCACCGAAAAGGGGCTGGTGGAAAGGATCGACCTGGAGACCATGTACTGCAACTACCTGGAGGAGAAGTTCGATCTGGAAACCATACGCCGCTCGCCCATGCAGTTTGCCTTTGATGCCATGTACGGCTCGGGGCAGAACGTGATGCGCCGGCTGTTCCCCGACATCACCCTGCTGCACTGTGAACGGCAGCCGCTGTTCGACGGCATCCCGCCGGAGCCGCTGCTGAAGAACCTGGAGGCGTTCAGCGAGGTGATCCGCCTGGCAGGGGACATCGACTGCGGGTTGGCGGTGGACGGGGATGCGGACCGCATCGCCCTGTTCGATCACCGGGGAGGGTATGTGGACTCCCACCATGTGATCCTGCTGCTGATCCATTACCTCCACCACTACCGCAAGCTGTCCGGCAAGGTGGCCACCGGCTTCAGTTCCACGGTCAAGATCGGCACACTCTGCGGCCTCTACAGCCTGCCCCTGGACATCGTCAAGATCGGCTTCAAGCACATCTGCGGGCTGATGTTGCGCGAGAACGTGCTTGTGGGCGGGGAGGAATCTGGCGGCATCGCAGTGACCGGCCACATCCCCGAACGGGACGGCATCTACAACGGGCTGCTGATCTGGGAGGCCATGGTGAAAACGGGCAAGTCGCTGCAGGGCCTCATCCGGGAAGTATACGAACTGACCGGTCCGTTTGCCTTCGAACGCTCCGACCTGCGGCTCCCCCCGGAGGACAAGGACCG
The DNA here is from genome assembly GCA_964477035.1 of uncultured Bacteroidales bacterium. Lineage (GTDB taxonomy): Bacteria > Bacteroidota > Bacteroidia > Bacteroidales > UBA7960 > SLSG01. Next base: position 59,814 of record CAYZCW010000009.1, on the reverse strand, counting down.
CATCGTCAAAAACTGTGAGGCCGGGGCCTACCAACGCTTCGGCTCCCGGGAGGTGATCCGGACCGAAACCCTGGACGGGTTCAAATACTATTTCAGTGACTCCCAATGGCTGATGATCCGGCCCTCGGGCACCGAACCGGTCCTCCGGACTTACGCGGAAGGGGAAACCAGGGAGGAGGCCCTGCAAATTCTCCGGGATGGCTACGATACCATCATATCCAAATAGTTTGCCGATGCGCGTCTCCTGCCTGGTCCTGCTGTTGATTCCCTGGATGACCCTGAAGGCCGGCGGCCCAGAGGGGAGAAGACCCACCTCCGGGAAAGGGCAGGCGGCAGGTGCGGTGCAGGTTTTCCGGGCAGCACCTGCTTTCAAGACAGGGCAGGCGGCCGGCACCGGGCAGGTTCCCCGGTCGGTGTGGCTGCCATCTGACGCGTCAGACTCCCTGCCCGGCATCCGCGCCGGAATCCCGGAGCGGCGGGCCATAGTGTGGGTGGCCGGCACACAAGCCGCGGCTTACGGCGCCTCCCTGCTGGCCCTGAACCATGCCTGGTACAAAGAATACCCCCGGTCTTCCCTGCATTTTCACAACGACATGGGCGACTGGCTGCAAATGGACAAGATGGGGCATGTGACCACGAGCTACCACCTGGGCCGCACCAGCGCGGGGGCATTCCGGCTTGCCGGCCTGGACAGGAAGCGAAGCGCCTGGGTCGGCACGGCCTCTGCCTACGCCTTCATGACCACCATCGAATTGCTTGACGGGCATTCGGCCCAGTGGGGCTTCTCGATGGGAGACCAGCTGGCCAACACCCTCGGGGCGGCCTCCTTCCTGGTGCAGGAGTTGTGGTATCAGGAGCAGCCCCTCCTCTGGAAGTATTCTTTCCGGACCACCCCCCTTGCGGGCCACCGCCCGGACCTGCTGGGCAACAGCCTGGCCGAAAGGCTGATCAAAGACTACAACGGCATGACCTTCTGGCTGTCTGTCAACCTATCCAGCACCCTGGGCAGCCAGGCCCTGCCCCCCTGGCTCAACCTGTCCGTGGGGTACGGAGCCTACGGCATGCTGGGGGGCAGCTCCAACCCGGCCATGCATCACGGGCAGCCCCTGCCCTACATGGAACGTTACCGCCGCTGGTTCCTGGCACCCGATGTGGACCTCACCCGCATTGCCACCGACAGCCGGCTGCTGAAGGCGGTCCTGTCGGCCGTCAATTTCCTGAAATTTCCCACCCCGGCCCTCGAATACAACCGCATCACCGGCTGGGGCATCCACCTGGTATTTTTCTGATCCTTTATTCATCCTTAACAAACCCGATTGCCATGCGACCCAAAACCTTTGCCCTTATCCTGTGCCTGCTTTGTGCCCTTTGCGGCGCAAGCCGGGCAAGCGCCCAGATCATCACCCCGCCCGCCTCCTACTTCGGGTTCGAACCCGGGGCAGACCGTCAAATGATCAATTACGGCCCCCTCATGGATTACCTTCACCTGCTGGAGTCCGAGTCGGGTCGCATCCGCCTGGAACAGGTCGGGGAGTCGGAATTCGGCCGCCCCATCTACATCGCTTTCATCTCGTCGGAAGAGAACATCCGGCGCCTGGACGAACTGCGCGAAATCAACCGCAGGCTGGCCCTGGACCCGGACATTCCGGAAGGGGAACGTGCGCGGCTGATCGAGCAGGGAAGGGTGTTCATCTTCGCCACCCTGTCGATGCATGCCACAGAGGTGGGCCCTTCCCAGGCGGCCCCGCGCATGGCCTATACCCTCATCGAAGGGACCGAACCCGGCATGGACCGCTACCTGCAGGACGTGGTCTTCATGATGAACCCCAGCCATAACCCGGACGGCATGGACCTGGTGGTGGACCATTACAAGCAGTACCTGGACACCCCGTACGAGGGGAGTTCCCTGCCCGGGCTGTACCACAAATATGTCGGCCACAACATCAACCGCGACTTCATTACCCTGACCCAAAAGGAGAACCAGGCCATCGCCGATGCCTACAACCTGGAGTGGTTTCCCCAGGTGCTGGTGGAAAAGCACCAGATGGGCGCCACCGGGGTGCGCTACTTCGTGCCCCCCAACCATGACCCCATCGCCGAAAACATCGATGAGAACCTCTGGAGCTGGACCTGGGTGTTCGGATCCAACATGGCCCGGGACATGACGGCCAGGGGGCTTACAGGCATCAGCCAGCACTACCTGTTCGACAATTACTGGCCCGGATCCACCGAGACAAGCGCCTGGAAGAACGTGATCAGCCTGCTGACCGAGGCGGCGAGCGTGCAGCTGGCCACCCCCGTGTTTGTGGAAGCAGGGGAATTGTCGGTATCGGGCAAGGGCATCTCGGAATACAAGAAAGGCATCAACTTCATGGCCCCCTGGCCGGGAGGCTGGTGGACACTGGGGGACATCGTGACCTATGAGCTGGAGTCGACCTACTCCATGATCAAGACCGGCTCGCTGCACAAAAACGACATCCTGGCCTTCCGCAACGACCTGTGCCGTACCGAGGTGAAGAGGGGCCTCAGCCAGCCGCCTTATTTCTATATCGTGCCCGCATCCCAGCACGATCCGGGGGAGGCCCTGCGGATGCTGCAGCTGCTGCGGCGTCACGGGGTGGCGCTGTACGTGCTGGAAAGGGACATGCTGGTGGCCGGAAGGCAATACCTGGCGGGCGACTTCGTGATCCCCATGGCACAGGCCTACCGCCCGTTCATCAAGGAGGTGATGGAGACCCAGCAATATCCGGTGAGGCGTTACACGCCCGGTGGAGAGATCATCCGGCCGTACGACATCACCAGCTGGTCGCTGCCCCTGCACCGCGGCGTCAACTCGGAGGAGCTCAAGGAGCCGGCACCCGGCCTGGCCGGGGCACTGCGCCCCGTGTCGGATGAAGACCTCCGCCCCGCCGTTTCCCCGCCCCCCCTGAACGGATACTGGCTCCTCAGCGCCGATCATAACGAGAGCTTCCATGCCGCATTTGCCGCCCTGGGGCAGGGCCTGCCCGTGATGCGCAGCCGGGGGGCGGTGGACACCCCCCAGGGCAGTTTTCCGGCAGGCAGCTTTCTGCTGGAGGCCGGGGGCCGCAGTCAGGATGTACTGGACGAGCTGTCAGGCAGGCTGTTGCTGGGAGGCACCTTCCTGGAGGAACGCCCCGAAGGGGATTTCCGCTCCCTGGACATGCCGCGCATCCTGTTGTGTGAAACCAATATGCACGACATGGACGCGGGATGGACCCGCTGGCTGTTCGACTCTTACGACATCCCTTACGTGGCGATGAGCCCGGGGGAGATCGCCACAGCTGAGCTGTCGCGCCGCTTCGACGTGATCGTGTTTCCCGACGCCCCGAAAAGCCAGATCATGCAGGGACGGTCAGAGCGTGGCGGACAGGTGTTCATCCCCTTCTACAATCCGGACTACGTCAAGGGCCTGGGAAAGGAAGGCTGGCAGAATGTGTTGCGTTTCTTCGAACAGGGCGGCACGATCCTGTCCTGGGGCCGGTCGGTCGACCTGTTCACGGGGCTGATGGAGCCCGGTCAGGACGGGCAGGCGTACAACCTGCCGGTGGGCAATGCGGCCGCCGGACTGGAGCGGCAGGGACTGAACTGCCCCGGCTCGTTGCTGCGCATGCAGCTTCTGCAAGACCACCCGCTGAGTCTGGGCATGCCCCCGGAGATCGGGGTCTTCCACCGGTCCAACCCGGTCTTGTCGACCTCCGTCCCGGTCTTCGGCATGGACCGCCGGGTGGTGGGCATGTTTCCCGAAGGCAAGGTCCTGATGAGCGGGTATGCGGAGAAGGAAGAGCTGCTGGCAAAGCGGCCGGCCATGGTGTGGGTGCGCAAGGACAAAGGCCAGCTCGTGCTGTACTCCTTCGTGCCCAACTTCAGGGGCTCCATGCCATCGAACAACAAATTGGTATTTAACGCATTGCTGCTGGAGAAGGCGGACTGATCCCTGCAGCGTCGGGCGGCCCGGGACAGGGGCATCCCTTTCCGGGCGGCCCGGGCAGATGGTCCGCTCAGGACACAGCCAACCGGCCGTACAACTCGAACTCTCCGGCCCCGGTGATCTCTGCCCTGACGAAATCGCCCGGCGCCATGCCGGGCGATTTGTCCAGGAAGACCTCGTTGTCCACTTCAGGAGAGTCGAACTCGGTGCGGCCCAGGAAGTAGTCCCCGTCTTCGGAATCGATGACCACCGTGTGGACCTGCCCGATGCGTGACTCGTTGATCTCCATGGATATTTCCTGCTGCAGGGCCATCAGGGCGTCGGCCCTTTCCAGCTTGACGGTCTCCGGGACAGGGTCGCCCAGCGGATAGGCAGGGGTGCCTTCCTCGGGGGAATAGGTGAACACCCCCATGCGCTCAAAACGCACCTCCCGCACGAACTGCATCAATTCTTCAAAGGCCGCATCTGTTTCCCCCGGATAGCCCACCATCAGGGTGGTGCGCAGTGCCAGGCCAGGCACCCCGCCGCGCAGCTTCTCGATCAGCCGGTATGTCGATCGCCGGGTATGCCCCCGCCGCATGGACCGCAACACCCCGTCGTGAATGTGCTGGAAGGGGATGTCCAGGTAGCGGCACAGTTTGGGGTTGTCGGCCATCTGCCTGATGAGGTCCTGCGGAAACAGGGCCGGGTAGGCATAATGCAGCCGGATCCAGCGGATGCCGTCGATGGACGACAGGGATTCCAGCAATGGGGTGAGCAGGGACCGCCCCTGCAGGTCACGGCCATACCAGCTCAGGTCCTGGGCGATCAGCAGCAGCTCCCGGACGCCCTTGCCGGCCAGCTGGCGGGCTTCTTTCTCCAGTGCAGGGACAGGCAGCGACCGGTAGCGGCCCCTGATCATGGGAATGGCGCAGAACGAGCAGCTGCGGTCACAACCCTCGGCGACCTTCAGATAGGCGTAATGAGAGGGCGTGGCAAGCAGGCGGGAAGGGTCCTCCGGTGCATGAAGTTCCCGCAGGCGGGCAAACAGGGCGTCGGTATCGGACACCCCGAACCAGGCGTCCACTTCCGGGATCTCCTGCCGCAGCTCTTCCCGGTAACGCTCAGAAAGGCAGCCGGTCACCAGCAGCTCGCCGATCAGCCCCTGCCGGCGGGCTTCCACATAATGCAGGATGGTGTCGATGCTTTCTTCCTTGGCATCCCGGATGAAGCCACAGGTATTGATGATCACGATGTCGGCCGGCCCCTCCCCTTCGTGGTGCAGTTCGAAACGACCCGGCGGAAGCTGGCCAAGGACCTTTTCGGAGTCGACCAGGTTCTTGGAACAGCCCATCGTGAGCATGCGGATGCGTTTTTTCTTCATGGGCTTTGGTCTGTCTGGAAAGTGACCCGCAGGGGGGCGTCCCTTGGTGCGGGAACATGCCCTTGTTGCGGAAGCTGCCCCGGTGGGAAAAGGCGCGTCAGGAGGCGTCGAACAGGCTGCTTACGAAGGTTTCGCGGTCGAACAGCTGCAGGTCCTCCATGCGCTCGCCCACGCCGATGTACTTGACCGGCACCTGGAACTGGTCGCTGATGCCGATCACGACCCCGCCCTTGGCGGTGCCGTCCAGCTTGGTGATGGCCAGGGCATTGACTTCAGTGGCCGCCGTGAACTGCCGGGCCTGCTCAAAGGCATTCTGCCCGGTCGACCCGTCCAGGATCAGCAGGATCTCGTGGGGGGCATCGGGAATCACCTTCTGCATCACCCTCTTGATCTTGGACAGTTCGTTCATGAGGTTCACCTTGTTGTGCAGGCGGCCGGCCGTATCGAGGATGGCCACGTCCATGGAATGGTCCAGGGCGTAGCGCATGGTTTCAAAGGCCACCGCCGCCGGGTCGGCGCCCATGCCCCGGGACACCACAGGCACCCCGGCACGCTCCGACCAGATGAGAAGCTGATCGACCGCCGCAGCCCGGAAGGTGTCGGAGGCACCCAGGACCACTTTCCGGCCGGCCGTTTTAAACTTGTGGGCCAGCTTGCCTATGGTGGTGGTCTTGCCCACCCCGTTCACCCCGACCACCATGATCACGTAAGGACCGTTCCCGGCCGGGGCTTCCGCGCCGGAGAAACCCTCCCCGGAGGTTTCAGCCAGCAGGGCCATGGTCTCCTCCTTCAGCAGCCGGTTCAGCTCGTCCGCTCCAAGGTATTTGTCACGGGCCACCCGCTCCTCCAGCCGTTCGATGATCCGGAGGGTGGTGGCCACCCCGACGTCCGAACTGATGAGGATCTCCTCCAGCTCGTCCAGCACCAGGTCGTCGACCCGTGACTTGCCGGCCACGGCCTTCGACAGTTTGGAAAAAAGGCTGGTCCGGGTCCTGGACAAGCCCTTGTCCAGATCCTCCTTCTTGTCCTTCGAGAAAAAATCAAAGAGTCCCATGACCGCGATCCTTTAAAAAAAAGACCTGACCCGAAAGCTGGGACAGGCCTGCATGTCTTCGGTTCCGGGCGACCTATTTTCTTTCTTTGAAAAATTCCTGTACCTTGTCGGATGCCACGATGTCTTCCTCGAAAGTGTAAGCGCCGGACTTATCGGATTTCTTCATCCGGATCACTTTGGCAAAACCTTTGCCGGTATCCGTCTTCAGGGTTGCAACTACTTTCTTTGCCATAATCGGGGGGGTTATTTGATTTCTCTGTGCGTGGTCATTTTCCTGAGAATGGGATTGTACTTCTTGAGCTCCAGCCTCTCAGGGGTGTTCTTCTTATTCTTGGTGGTGATGTACCTGGATGTCCCGGGCATGCCGCTGTCCTTATGCTCGGTGCATTCCATGATCACCTGAACCCTCGCTTCTTTCGTTTTCTTGGCCATGATGGGTATTTGTTTTCTTTCAGGAGCGCAAAATTACACAATTTTCTTAAAAATCACCATGGTTTTTCGAAATTAATTTTTAAAACGCCCCATGGCCCCCGGCCCTGCCGTCACCAAAAACTTGGTGGAAGCCAACATTTTGCCTATCTTCGTCGGATGGTAACGCATTGGGCTGATCCCAGCCCCCCGGGATGGCCCCTTTTTTATTCATTAAATTCCCATTCAATATGTCACAATCCGAAGCCAAAGTCGTTTCCCTCAGCTATGAACTGCGTCAAGGGGGACCGGAGGGAGACCTCATCGAGTCCGTCCATGAAGACAGCCCGGTGGAATTTCTTGTCGGCGCCGGAAGGCTTATTCCCCGGTTCGAAGAGCAGGTGAAAGACCTCGGGCTCCAGGAGCCGTTCGAGTTCACTGTCGGCTCCGCAGAGGCATACGGGCCCGTCAATGACAAGGCCATTGTGGACCTGCCCAAAAGCATTTTCATGGTCGACGGCAAGCCGGCCGAGGACCTGCTGGAAATTGGCAAGGTGCTGAACATGGAAGACCAGGAAGGCAATCCCCACCGGGGCCAGGTCATCGAAATAGGGGAAGAGACCGTCAAAATGGATTTCAACCACCCCCTGGCTGGCCTGGACCTGCATTTCAAGGGCAAGGTGCTGCAGACGCGCCCGGCCACGGAGGAGGAGGTGGCACACGGGCACGTCCACACGGGCAAGGACGGTCATTGATCCGGAAAACCTATTCGAGGGTCTTCAGGGAGGCGATGTGCCAGGTCACCCCGATGGCAATCAGCAACAGCAGGCCCCGCACCCACCACAGGCCCACAACCAACAAGGCAGACAGGGTGATGGTCACCCACAACAGGGCAATCGCGCCGGTCTTTACCCCGCGCCGGATGCCACCCTGCTCCCTGTAGTTGCGGATGATCTCACCAAAATACCGGTGGGTCAGCAACCAGCGGTAAAACCGTTCCGAACTGCGGGCGAACAGCCAGGCGGACAACAATAAAAACGGGGTGGTGGGCAAGAGGGGCAGCGGGATGCCCAGAATGCCCAGCCCGAGAGACAGACTCCCGGCCACCAGGTAAAAGCCACGCTGCAGGGGGCTGCGCTTCTTCCCGAAATCGGGATGGGCGTTTCCGGGGTGTGGCCTTGTATTGTCCGCAGGTTGTTTTGTCACAGGTTCGGTTTGTTTGGATACCCGGGTGGTCGCTCATGCATTATTTTTCCGCTGCAACCGCAAAAGGGGCAAATCTAATAAACTTTTATAATTTTGGGGAAACCCGACCGGACCTTTTCCAAATCCCCCATCCCATGGAAACAGAGGAAATCCTTGAGCAGCGTTTCTTTCTGACCAGCACCAGCAACAAAAAGTTCGGTGTCCGGAGCTTTTTGCCGGCCGGCAAGAAGCCACGGGCCATCATCCAGCTGATCCACGGCATGGCTGAACATTCCGGACGCTACAGTGAGTTTGCCCGCTACCTGGCCGGACAAGGGATTGGCCTTTTTGGTGCCGACCACCCGGGACACGGGCTGAGCGTGACCGAAACGGAGGGACGCGGGGTCGTGTCCGGGACCAAAGGCTGGGAAACGATGCTGGAAAACATCCGTGCCCTGTATACCTCCATCCGCAAGGAACATCCCGACATTCCCGTCTTCATCCTGGGACACAGCATGGGCTCCGCCCTGGCGAGGCATTTCATGGCCATCTATCCCGTGTACATCCAGGGACTGATCTTCTCGGGTCCTTTCGGGATGCCGGCGCCCCTCCTCCGGCTGCTGCGGATGACCGTCAGGGGGCTCATCCTGATCCATGGCTCCCGGGCCAAAAGCAAATGGTTCAACAGGCTTTTCTATTCCAGCCTCAACCGGTATTTCAAGCCCCGGCCCACCCCGTTTGAATGGATCTCTTCCTCCCGGAAGGAGGTGGATGCCTACGCCGCGGATCCCGGATGCGGCTTCGAATGCTCCAACGGGTTTTACAGGACCCTGTTCATGGGCATTGCCGCCATGAAACGCAGCCAGCACAACCTGAAATACCGCAAGACCCTCCCGGTGCTGATCCTGAGCGGACAGGACGACCCGGTGGGCCACTTCGGCAAGGACGCCTTAAGGATCCACCAGCATTTCTACAAACAACGGTTCCGCAACCTCACCCTGAAGGTGGTGCCGGGCGGCAGGCACGAGCTGCTGCACGAAAAGGACAAGCAAAAAATTTTCGAGTACCTGCTGAACTGGCTGGACAATCACGGGCAGTCTTCCTGGCCCGCCTGGTCATCCCAATAAAACAACCCGGCCGGACGGGTTGCGGCAGGATGGTCAGGCCCGGAATACCAGCAGGGGCACATTGCCCTGATTAATCAGCTTGCGGGTCAGCCCGGGGTTGAACAGTCGGGCGATCAGGTTGCGCTTGCGGTTGGTCAGGGCAAACAAGTCAATGTCCCGGGCATTGGTGAATTCCTCCACCTCCTTCAGGATGTCCTCCCCCCTCAGCAGGTGGCATTCAACCTGGAGTCCCTTGTGGACCCTGCCGAAATAATCCCTGACGGCCTGCATCTTGACATCGTCCCATTTCTTGCCCGGATCGCGCGACACATGGATGCAGTGGATCCTGACAGGGAAGGCGGACACGATGCCGATCAGCCTGCGGATGGCCAGGTAATCCGAGTCGTCGAAATCGGTGGCATACACGATGTTGTTCACCTCCTTGCCTTCTTCATACGAGGTGTTGGCGGGAATCACCAGGACAGGGACCCGGATGCGGTCCAGCACCCGGTACACCACACTGCCCACGATATCGCCCTGCTTGTCCCCCTTGCCCCTGGCACCGAGTACGACCAGGCCGGGTTTGTAATCCCTTGCCACGCGGGCAATCTCATCCTCCACAATTCCCTCGCGCAGGGCATAACCGATCCGCACCCCTTCCACGCCGCGCTTCCTGGACTCCTTCCGGATGTCCTCCACGAACTCCGCCAAACCCTTTCTGGCCCGGCTCTCCATTTCCCTCAGGTTGATGTCCATGTCAATCTGTATGGAGTAGGCGTCCGTGATGGGGACCAGGTCGACGATCGGGGCATAATACACATGCAGGATCTTGAGGTCGGCCCGGAGTTTGCGGGCCAGGTCCAGGGCGAACAGGCAGGCATTTTTTGAATATCCTGAAAAATCCACCGGCACCAGGATGCGCCGGACGGCAGACAGATTTCTTTTATCCGCTTCCTCCTGCTCGCTTTTCCATTCAGCCATCAGCCGCAGGGCGTGTTCCACGTCGGATTCCCGGATCTGGACCTGGACCCCTTCCGAAACAGCTCCCTGCAGCAGGTTCACATGCTTGAGAAACACCTTGATCCCGGCATTTTCAAACCGTGCCCGCAGCACCTCGGCTGCGGTGTAATGGTCCGTTGCAATGGTTACCAGTCGTTCTTCCATGATCGGCTTGTCTTATGGATGAGGCGGGAAACCATCCCGCAATAGGTGTTTATGGTGGAAATATACGGAAAAATCGGGATCATTCCAACGGAAAAACCCCTCAAGGGCACACGCCGTATGCCATACTTGGTTATTTTTGTCGATGCATTGCCCTATTGTTTTCCGATGAACCCCATCCCCATGCTGCGAACCATGTTTTTACGGAGGCTTCTGGCCCTGACACTTCCCTTCCTGTTATCCCAGCCCCTTACGGCAAGCGGTCCCGCCGGCGGGGAAGCCGGGATAAACCGCACCCCCACCTATGCCGAAACCCTGGAGCATTGCCGGCGGCTTGCCGCCATCTCTCCCATGGTGCACTACACGAGCTTCGGACAGAGCCACCAGCTGCGGGAGCTCCCCCTGGTGATCCTCGACCGCCACGGGCGGTTCAGCCCGGAGGAGGTGCATGCTTCCGGCAACCTGGTGCTACTGGTGCAGGCGGCCATCCATCCCGGGGAACCTGTGGGCAAGGACGCCGGCCTGCGCCTGCTGCAGGAGGTAGCGGTGCAGCAACGCCACCTGGAGCTGTTGGATAAGGTGACCCTGCTGTTCATTCCCATCTTCAACGTGGACGGGCATGAGCGCTTCGGTCCCTACAACCGCATCAACCAGAATGGACCCGAGGAAATGGGCTGGCGAACCAATGCACTGAATCTCAATCTCAACCGTGATTACCTCAAGGCAGACAGCCGGGAGATGCGCCATTTCCTGGATCTGTGGAACCAGTGGAAGCCGGACTTCTTCATCGATAGCCACTCGACCAACGGGGGGGATTACCAGTATACAATGACCTATATGCTGGAGACCTGGGGCAATATGGATGAGGGGATTACCCGCTGGTGCGAGGAGGTGTTCCTGCCCTACTGGGAAGCCGCTATGGAAGGGCACGGCCACCCCGTTTTCCCCTATGTCAGCTACCGGAGGTGGCACGACCCCCGCAGCGGGCTGGTCAGCCGTCCCACCCCGCCGGCCCTTTCCACCGGCTACGCTTCCCAGCGCAACCGCCCGGGGCTGCTTCTGGAAACCCACATGCTGAAGCCCTATGCCATGCGGGTGGAGTCGACCTACCTGACCATCCTGGAAAGCATGCGGCTGCTCAACAGGGAACATGAAGCTTTCAGACAGGCTGTCGGCCAGGCCGACCTTTATACGGCTTCGGCCGACCTGAGAAGCCGTCCCTTTACCCTGGATCTGGGCAGCACGGGAGACAGCGTGATGGTCGACTTCCGGGGGGTGGAATATGAGGAGAAGACCAGCACCCTGAGCGGGGGACAGTGGTTCATCTATCACAGCGACCGGCCCGTTACCTATCCGGTCGCCTGGTTCAACAGGATGGAACCCACGGCCCGGGTCATGCTGCCCGTAGCTTACATCATCCCGGTGCAGTGGGAAAGCGTCATCGACAGGCTGAAGGCCCACGGGGTGAGGTTGCAGCGCATCGGCAGCGACCTGACCCTGGAGGTGGAGTCTTACCGCTTCGAAGAGGTGAGCCTGTCCGCATCGGTCAGTGAGGGCCGGCAGACGGCCCGCTTCCGGGCTGTGCCCATCAGGGAGGAACGGACCTACCCTGCCGGCAGCGTCATTGTGGAGATGAACCAGCCCACGGCACGGGTCATCGCCCATGCCCTGGAGCCGGAGGCTCCTTCCTCTTTTGCATACTGGGGACTTTTCAACAACATCTTCCAGCGTACCGAGTATTTCGAGAGCTACGCCATGGAAGCCATCGCCCGGGAGATGCTGGCGGAAGACCCGGAACTGGGACGGCGGCTGGAAGAAAGAAAGGCGTCGGATCCGGCATTCGCCTCCAGCCCCCAGGCCATCCTTCACTGGTTTTACGCGCAATCACCCTGGTATGACCAGGAACACAACGTCTATCCGGTGGGCCGCATCATGCACTGGGAACAAGGGATTTTGAATAGATAAGCTTGTCGTCCCCGGGCAGGTAAAAATCCCGCAGGCATGCCTCTTCGGCATATCCGGAGGCCAGGTAAAAGGCTCTTGTGGGCCTGTAGCGGGCGGTGGAGGAGGTCTCAATATACAGTTTCCTGCCTCCCAGCAGCCTGGCCTGCTGCTCTGCTTCCTGCAGCAGCTGCTTGCCGATTCCCTGCCCCCGCCGCCCTTCCTCCACCACGATCCAGTAAAGGTCGTAGGAGCCGATGGTGAGGGGCACGGGACCCAGGCAGGCGAAACCGGTGACCTGCCCATCCGACTCTGCAAACAAAAAATGGTAGCCGCAGGATGCCCCCTTCTCCAGGGCCTCCCGGACCAGGTCCACGGCCACCTCTACCTCATCCTCGCGGAAGAAACCGGTCGAGGCGGCGATGCGGCGAACCGCCCCGGGATCTGACGGGAGGGGCTCAAAGCGGATGTGCTGGGGGCCCGTTTCTTTTTCGCCAGCCATATGCTGTTTTTCCATTTCGTGTCAGGATTTGTTTGCCGGACGGCAGCTGTGGTCCACGATGCGTTCTGCCACCTCCCCGGCAGAAAGCCCAGCCTCCCGGCAGGCGGCCACGAAGCCCGAATCGGCAGAGAGACAAGGGTTGGCATTGACCTCCAGCACCCAGGGCTGTCCCGTGGCGTCCACGCGGAAATCCACCCGGGCATATCCGTTCAGACCGAAGAGGTCCCAGCAGCGCCGGGCCAGCTGGCGGAGATCGTCCAGCAGGCCGCGGTCCGCTTCGGGGATGTCGAAGCGCCGGAAGGTATTCTTGTATTCAAAGGAGCCAGGTTCCCATTTTGCCTTGTATCCGACAATGCGCGGCTTTCCGGGCGGGTAGCTGAAGCACATCTCCGCCACCGGCAACAGCATGGGATCGGCAGCCGGGCCCAGTAAGGCCAGGTTGAACTCCCTCCCGTCGATGTACTGCTCTGCAAACCAGGAGGTGTCCATGCCGGGCAGTGCGTTCATGGCCTGCAGCAGCGGGTCCTTTCCCCGGAACAGCATTGGCCCGTCCTCATGGAGGCCGAAAGAAGCGTGCTCCCATACCGACTTGACCAGGTAGTCGGCCACCGGGACCTCCGCCCCTTGCAGCAACTGCTGTCGGGTAAACGAGGAGGGGGTCGGGATCTGGCCGGCCCGCATCAGGGATTTGGCAATCAACTTATTGGATGTCATGAAAATGGCCTCTGAAGAACAGCCGGTAAAAGGCATGCCCAACGCCTCCAGCAGGGAGGGGGCCAGGTGGACCAGCCGGCCCTGTCCCAACAAGGTCTCGGTCAGGTTGATCACCACGTCCGGCTGGCCGGCAGTCAGCATTTGCTGCAAGGCATCCAGGCCGGAAGGGAAAGGGGCCACCTCCAGTTGCCAGGCAGGTCCGGCCAGGCCTTCCCGGAAGAAGGCCACCTGCTCGAGCACATCCAGTTCATCGGGCGGGGCGTCCACGGGCAGGGGGCTGTGAAGGACCAATACCCGCCTGGACCCGCCGGACCCAGGATCCGGTTCCCGGGCCGGAGAGGGCCGGCCGGTCGTCTTTGACACCTGCCCGTCCATGCGCGCCAGTGCCTCGTCCAGGATCATGCGTATGAGCTCCCCGAACCCGATGCCATGGAGGCGGGCCAGTATAGGCAGGTCGCTGTGCACCGGGTCGAGTCCCGCCAGCGGATTCACCTCCAGAAAGTGGGGCACCCCCCCCGCATCCAGCCGCAGGTCCACCCTGCCCCCGTCCCGGCACCCCAGCCCCCGCCAGGCCGCCAGCGCCACCTCCGAGCAGGCTTCAAACAACCCTTTCTCCGGCACCCCGTAACGGACCCGCTCCTCGTAATGGGCCTTGTTGTCGTAAGAATAGATGCCGGGTCCTTCCCTGTCCTGCCAGACAACCTCCATCAGGCCGATGACACGGGCCGTGGAACCCGTTCCGACGATGCCCACGGTGAATTCCCTGCCCGGCAGGAAGGTTTCAACCAGTACGGACTGGCCATACTTCTGCAGCCGTTCCTGGCAGGCGCTTTCCAGGCCGGCCCGGTCATGCACCAGGGAACTGCTCCCGATGCCCTTGCCGGTCCCTTCCGCCACGGGTTTCACAAAAAGGGGGAAGGGGAGGTTCACTGCCGCAAGCGCCCCGGGGCTGTCGACCAAGGCAAAGGGTGCCGTCGGGATGCCAAGGTCGCGGACCACGTGCTTGGCCATTCCCTTATGAAGGGTCAGCGACAATACGAGGACATCCGAAAATACATAGGGGATGCCATGGGCCTCCAGCAGGGCAGGCACCTGGGCCTCGCGCCCGGACCCATGAACCCCTTCACAAATATTAAACACCAGGTCCCAACGGTCCCCCCGGACCAGCCTTTGCATCAAGGCCTTCACGTGACCGATGCGGTCAACGTTGTGTCCGAGGGCCTCCAGGGCCTGCTGGATCCCGTCTATCGTGGCGGGTCCGTCGAACTCCGCTGCCTCTTCCTGGCTGAATCCGGCCTTCAGATAATCCTCCTTCAGGTCGTATGTGAATCCAATGATCATGATCTGGTGATGGTTTCGTGTATCCCTTTGATGAATGACAGGGCATTCTGCCCCATGGACCGCGTCAGGTAGCCCCCCTCCTGCACCAGCAGCAAGGGCAGGCGCAGGCTGCCGATCATGCGTCCCGCCTTCTCAAAATCCCGGCCCGTGAAGGCAAACGAACCCGTGGGGTCCCCCTTGGCGGTGTCCAGACCGAAAGAAACCACCAGCCAGGCGGGTGCGTACCGGGCCACTTCCTGCAGGGCGGCGGCCAGCACTTTGCGGTATTCGGTGGCGGGAGCCTGCTCCCGCAGCGGATAATTGTGGTTGTAACCCAAACCCGGGCCTTCCCCCCTTTCCCGTCGGAAGCCACAGAAATAAGGATAGGTGGTGGATGGATGTCCGTGTATGCTGAGGGTCAGCACATCGCTGCGGCGGTAAAAGATCTCCTGGTGTCCGTTGCCGTGGTGGTAATCGATGTCCAGCAAGGCCACCCTCCCGTAACGGCTGAGGTAATGGGCGGCGATCGCCGCTGAATTCAGGTAACAGAACCCACCGTAAACCCTGGTTTCGGCGTGGTGGCCCGGGGGCCTGACCAGGGCGTATGCGCATGGATGCCCTCCCAGCAGCTCCTCTGCCCCGCTCAGGGCACAGTCGACCGCGCGGCGGGCTGCCTCCCAGGCATTGCGGTGGACCGGGGTGAAGGTGTCGATGCAGTAATAGCCGGCCAGGATACCCAGGTCCTTCGGCCGGCGGTCGGGATTGCGGATCGGAAACACATAGGGATAGACCGACCTGCCCTCCGGGGTGGCACGACAGGCCGCCTTGAGGTAGTCCACCAGCTCAGGGGCATGAACCGCCCGTATGTGTTTCTCCGGAAACGAGCGGGCTGTCCCCTGCTTCAACAGGGGGGACGTCCCGAAGGTCTTGAGCAGGACCCGGATGCGGACGGGCGACTCCACATAACCCCGCTCCCGTACATGATGGATGTCGTGGTGCTCATTGTAGAACAGCCGCACCGGGGGACCCTCGTCAGGACCGCGGGCAACGGCAATTGCTGCCGGCTGTTTACGCAAGTACCGGAAGGGACGCAGCACCACCGGATCGTCGCGGAAGGATTCCACCACGTCCCGAATGTAGTCGTCCGGACAGTAATCCCCGTATTTTCTACGCAGAATGGCCTCACAGACCTGCCGGGCCCTGGCCGCAGCGGGAGGCTCCCCATTGTCCAGGATGTCGGCAAGCAGGTATGGGGGACAGGTGTCCCCTTCCTTTACGGGGGTCTCGTAACGGGTATTGGCAATGGGCCTGACCCCGAAACGTTCCCAGAATTTCAGCCGGGCCCTGTTTTCCTCAAGGATTTCCAGGTCAGGACAGAGGGCGGGGTCGTCGGGCAGGCCCTCCATATAGATGCCGGTGGCCTTCAGCAGGCGGGCTTCCTCCCTGCAGCGTTCGTACAGGGCGCTGCCCGTTCCGGAAGCCGTGGCCCCGCGCGAGGTGGCAATATAGTCCAGAAAGCAGAACCGCTCGTCCGGGGCATGCATCAGCAGGGCAAAGCCCTGCACCCTCCCCCGGATGTTCTCTGCCACGAACAGGATGCTGCGGAACCGGTATTTCAATGGATCCCTCAGCTGGTGGGGGATGGCCGCGACCTGATCTTCCCTCAGGGCGGGGAAGCGGCTGCGGAGGATCTCCTGCACCTGCTCCACGGCCTGCCGGTTCATGGGAAACAAGTCGTCCTGGATTTTCCTTATCCTGAACATGGGTGCGGTTTTGCGGTTGCTGGTTCAGGCAATGTCCAGATCCGGGTAGACGAAGCGCCTTCCCTGGTAATTGCGCAGGATGATCCCCCTGCTGTCATGGCCCTGCAAGTAAGGGGGCAGCAAGGGAATCTTGCCCCCGCCTCCCGGGGCATCGATCACGTATTGGGGCACGGCATAGCCGGAGGTATGGCCGCGCAACCCGGCAATGATCTCCAGTCCTTTCTCCACCGTGGTGCGGAAATGGGCCGAGCCGGGCACCGGATCGCACTGGTAGAGGTAGTATGGACGAACCCGGATACGAAGCAATCCCTGCATCAACCGGCGCATCAGCCCGACCTCATCGTTGATCCCCTTCAGCAGCACGGTCTGGCTCCCCAGGGGAATGCCCGCATCGGCGAGCCGGCCGCAGGCCTGGGCCACCTCCGGGCTCAGCTCGTCGGGGTGGGTGAAATGGATGCTCATGAACAGGGGATGGTATTTTCTGAGCATGGCCACCAGGGCGGGGGTGATGCGCTGGGGCAGCACCACCGGCACCTTGGTGCCGATGCGGATGATCTCCACATGCGGAATGGCCCGCAGGGCCGATAACAGGTAGGCGAGGCGGCCATCGGGCATGGTCAGGGGGTCGCCCCCAGAGATGATCACATCCCGCACCGCCGGGTGGGAGCGAATATACTCCAGAGCCGGCAGCCAGGCGCCGGGTCCCACGTGGCACTTATCCTTGGCCACCATGTGGGAGCGGGTGCAATAACGGCAGTAAGTCGAACAGAAGCCGGTGGCCAGCAGAAGCACCCGGTCCGGATACCGGTGCACCAGGTTGGGAACCGGGCTGTCTCCCTCCTCTGATAAAGGGTCGGAAGCCTCCCCGGGTCCCAGCAGGAATTCGTCCAGGACCGGCACCACGCTGCGGCGCAGGGCCTGCCGGCTGTCCTCAGTGTCCAGCAGGCTGGCATAATAGGGGGTGATGCGCAGGGGCAGGCTGTCATTCAGTCCGGGTTGCGGACGGATCTCATTTTCGTCCGGCAACAGGATGTCGCTTAACTGGGACAAGCGGGTGAAGCTATGACGGATCTGCCATTGCCAGGAGTTCCAGTTCGATTCTGTGCTGCCGGGAAAAAAACGGTGAAGGAAGTTGCGCGAACGGTCTGAAAGGACCATCGTGCCATTCTTGTGTAGGATTTCAGGCCGTGCGGGACAACCGGGAGGTTCATCCGCGTCGCAGGCCTCGGAGGATTCGCCTGATTTGCCCGGCAAATCCTCCCGGTGAAGCTCGGAAGCTTTCATTCAGTTTCTGGATGTAAGGATCGTTGTTTTTATTGTTGGATTACAACTCCGGAAACCCTGACGGGCCAGGCCGTTGCGCCCGCCCGGGAGGAACCGGTCTCTAGCGCAAAAGTAGATCAATTTTTCATCCGAAATGCACGGGGCAGAAAATTTTTATCGGGACGCAGGATACTTTAATTAACTTATTTACAGATACTTTCAAATAAACATTCTATTGGACCGGCTTGGGCCTGTCCCGGGCCTTCCCCGGGCGAGAAAAAAATCGCTTATTTTTACAAAAAAAAGCATGTTGATCGTTGGCATCACCGGTACCCTCGGGGCCGGGAAAGGCACGGTGGTGGATTACCTGGTGCGGGAAAAAGGCTTCGTGCACCACAGCGTCCGGGAGTTCCTGGCCGGAGAGCTTCGCAGCCGCGGCATGGAGGTGAACCGCGACACCCTGACGGCCGTGGCCAACGAGCTGAGGGCGAAAAACGGACCGGCCCATATCATCGAACAGCTGTTTGCCCGCGCCACCCGGCAAGGGGCGCCCTGCATCATCGAAAGCATCCGCAGCCCCGGGGAGGTCGCCCTGTTGAGAGACAAGCCGGGATTCGTTCTCCTGGCGGTGGATGCCGATGCCCGCATCCGCTACAACCGCATCCGGAAGCGGAATTCGGAGACTGACCGGGTGTCGTTCGATACCTTCCTGCAGAACGAAGAGCGGGAAATGCATTCGGACAACCCCTACCACCAGAACCTGGCCGAATGCATCCGCCAGGCAGACCACCTGATTACCAACAATGGCAACCGGCACGCCCTGAGCCTGCAGATCGAATGCTTCTACCGCAAGGTGGGCGGGCACGGCCTCACCACCCAAAACAAATGACCATGATGGAAAGTTCCGGCTATCAGCGTCCCAGCTGGGACGAATATTTTATGGAGATTGCCCACACGGTTAGCAAGCGGGCCACCTGCGACCGTGGCCGCAGCGGCTGCGTGATCGCCCGGGACCGCCAGATCCTTGTCACCGGCTACGTCGGATCCCCCAAGGGACTGGCCCATTGTGATGAAGTGGGACATCAGATGAAGAAGATGTTGCATGAAGACGGACGCACCAGCATGCATTGCGTCCGCACGGTCCACGCAGAACAGAATGCCATCTGCCAGGCCGCCCGCCTGGGGATCGGCATAGAAGGGGCCACCCTGTACTGCCGGATGACTCCCTGCCGTGTGTGTGCCATGCTGATCATCAACTGCGGCATCACCCGGGTGGTCTGCGAAAAGAAATACCACGACGGGGCAGAGTCGGAAAAAATGCTGGAGGATGCCGGGGTGAAGATACAGTATTTCTCCGCCGAGATGATGCAGTATGAGAACCAGTAAGGACGGCCTCTAGTCCGGGAAGATGCGGGTCTCCATCGTGCCGTCTGCCTTGATGAACCCGCGGTACATGCCCGAGGTATTGAACGGCATGCTCACATTGCCTTGCCGGTCCACGGCAACCACCCCCCCCGTGCCGCCGGCTTCCCGGAGCATCTCCATGATGGTGTGGCCCGCTGCCTGCTCCAGGGACGACCCCTTGTAGAGCATCTGGGCAGAGATCTCATGGCCCACCACATAGCGGATGAAATATTCCCCGTGCCCGGTGGCGGAGACGGCACAGCTGGCATTGTTGGCATAAGTCCCGGCCCCGATCACAGGAACGTCGCCCACCCGTCCGTAACGCTTGCCGTTCATGCCACCCGTGGAAGTCGCAGCGGCCAGGTTGCCGTGAATATCGAGTGCCACAGCGCCTACCGTGCCCCTCATATCGGCCGGATCCGGCGCCCCGCGCATTTGCTGCCTGCGCAGGTATTCGCGGAACTGCTCCCAGCGGCGCTGGTCAAAAAAGTAAGAAGGATCCACCACTTCCAGTCCCTGCTCATAGCCGAACTGCTCCGCCCCCTTGCCGATCAGCATGACGTGGGGCGAGTTCTCCATGACTTTGCGGGCCGCGGCGATGGGGCTCTTCAGGGTGGTGATCCCGGCCACTGCCCCGGCATTCAGGGTGGCTCCGCACATGATGGAGGCGTCCAGTTCGATTGTGCCATCGGCCGTGAACACGGCCCCGCGGCCGGCATTGAACAGGGGCGACTCCTCCATGATGCGCACCGCCTGCTCCACCGCATCCAGGCTGGTACCGCCGCTGCGCAGGATCTCCATCCCTGCCAGCAGGGCCTCCTGCAGCTTGGCATGGTATTCGGTCTCTCTTTCGGGGGTCAGCCCCTCCCGGGACAGACTGCCGGCACCACCGTGGATGGCCAGAACAAAGTTATTCTGTGCGCAAAGTGCCAGGGGAAGTCCGGCGAGCAACAAGGTCAGGCTCAGGAAGCAGAAGAGGTTTTTCATGGAGGTTGGCTGTTGGTTATTGGCTTCTGGTTGTTGGCGGTTGGGTATTGGCGGTTGGCTATTGGGTGTTGGCGTGTTCGTTGTTGAGGCGTTCCACCACCTCCGCGGTGATGTCGTGCCGGGGGTCGGCAAACAGGATCCCCCCGCCGGTGGAATAGCTCAGGATGAAGTCGTAGCCCGCTTCGCGGTTGTACCGGCCCAGGAATTCAGAGATCTTTTCCAGCAGTTCCAGGTTCATTTCGAATTCCTTCCTGGCCAGGCGTTCCCGGTAGGTGTCGCTCGACTGGATCAGCTCCTGCTGCATCTGCATCAGCTCCTGCTCGCGGATCTGGGCCTGGTCCATGCTGATGGTCCCGGCCTGGATGTTTTGCTGAAAACGCTCCACTTCGTTCTGAAAGGTGCGCTGCCGCCTTTCCAGGTCGCTTTCCAGGCGGCGCTGTTCCCCCTCGAACTCTTCCCGCATGCGGATGGCCAGGTCATACTCCTCCATCAGCCGGTCGGAGCTGACATAGGCAAAGGACGCACCGGCCCGGGCGATTTGCTCCTGCATCTCCGTGAGCTGCTCCTGGGTGTCCTCTTCGTCAGCGGGCCCCTTCAGCTGCAGGAAATACAGCGCGTACAGCACGACCAGTCCGACGAATAAAAGCAAATTGATCAGGGTGGTGAAGGGAATGCGCCTTGCATTTGCGGGGCGGGCCGGAGCGGGCTGGGTGCCGGCATCCCGGGGGGTGGGGTCTGTTGTCATTGGTGGTTGGCTTTTGGCTTTTGGCTGTTGGCTGTTGGTGGTAGGTTAGTTGCCCATTTCGGAGAGGAAGCGGATGCGCATGAGCCGGATTTCTTCTTCCGTGAATTCATCCTCTCCCAGTTCCTGGAGGGCGTGACCGTAGGAGTCTGTTTCGGCCGTCTTAAAATAATCAAATATCTCCTCCTGCTTGTCGGGCTCCACCACCTGATTGATGTAATAACGGATGTCGATCTTGGTGCCCGCGGCCACAATGCTTTCAATCTCCGTGAGCAGGTCTTCGAATTCGATGCCCTTGGCAAAGGCGATGTCTTCCAGGGACACTTTGCGGTCGATGTTCTGGATGATGTAGACTTTCAGGCCGGATTTGTTCACGACCGATTTCACGACCATATCCATCGGGCGCTCGATCTCGTTCTCCTCCACATAGCGGGAGATCAGCTCCACGAACGGCCGGCCGAACCGCTCCGCCTTGCCACTCCCCACCCCGGTGATCTGCTTCATCTCCTCCAGGGTGACCGGGTATTGTATGGCCATGTCCTCCAGGGAGGGGTCCTGGAAGATCACAAAAGGCGGGAGGTTGTTCTTGCGGGCGATCTCCTTCCTGAGGTCCTTGAGCAGGGCAAACAGGACCTTGTCGGTGGCACTGGTCTTTTGTCCCACCCCGGGAAGGCCCTCCCCCTCTGCGGGGTTGTCATAGTCATGGTCCTTGCTCATCTTGACGGAGCGGGGTTGCCTGAGAAATTCCCTGCCTTCCGGTGTGGTCTTGATGGTGCCGTAATCTTCGATCTCCTTTTCCAGCAGGCGCTCAATCAGGCTCTGCCGCAGCACGGCATTCCAGAATTTTTCGTCCTTGTCGGCCCCCTTGCCAAATACTTCAAGCTTGTTGTGCTTGCAGGATTTCACGGTGGCGGTGTTCTTTCCCATGAGTACGTTGATTACATGTTTTGGCTTGAACATCTGCTTCACGGCCAGCACGGCCTCAATCAGCAGGCAAATATATTCTTTTCCTTCAAATTTTTCCTTTGGGTTCAGGCAGTTGTCACAGGAACCGCAGTTGGGTTCCGGATAGACCTCCCCGAAGTAGTTGAGCAGCATCTTCCTGCGGCAGATGGCGGACTCTGCATAGGCCACCGTTTCGTGGAGGAGCTGCATGCCGATCTCCTGCTCGGCCACGGGTTTGCCCTTGAGGAATTTTTCCATTTTCTGAATGTCCTCATAGGCATAGAATGCCACACAATTGCCCTCCCCCCCGTCGCGGCCCGAACGGCCCGTTTCCTGATAATAAGCCTCCAGGCTCTTGGGGATGTCGTAATGGATCACATAGCGCACATCCGGCTTGTCGATGCCCATGCCGAAGGCGATGGTGGCCACGATCACCTCCGCATCCTCCATGAGGAAACGGTCCTGGTTCGACACCCTGACGGCTGACTCCAGGCCGGCATGGTAAGGCAATGCACGCACCCCGTTGACCTGCAGCATTTGCGCCAGCTCTTCCACGCGTTTGCGGCTCAGGCAGTAAATGATGCCCGACTTGCCCTCCTGCCCCTTCACGTAGCGGATGACATCCCGCAGGGAGTCGGCTGTCTTGGGCCGGATCTCATAATACAGGTTGGGGCGGTTGAAGGACGATTTGAACACCCTGGCATCCAGCATGCTGAGGTTTTTCTGGATGTCCTGCTGCACCTTGGGGGTGGCCGTGGCCGTCAGGGCAATGACCGGGACCTTCTTCTCGAAGGCCTGGATGATGGGGCGCAGCCGGCGGTACTCGGGCCGGAAGTCATGGCCCCACTCGGATATGCAGTGGGCTTCGTCCACGGCGAAAAAGGAGATGTCGATCTCCTTGAGGAATTCCACGTTTTCCTCCTTGGTCAGGGACTCCGGCGCCACGTAAAGCATCTTGGTCAGGCCGGCGGTCAGGTCCCTTTTCACCTGCTGGATCTCCTGGCGCGACAGGGAGGAATTCAGCACATGGGCAATGCCGTCGTAGCTTGCGAAGTTGCGGATCGCATCCACCTGATTCTTCATCAGCGCGATCAGCGGACTGACGATGATGGCCGTCCCGGCACTGATCAGGGCGGGGAGCTGGTAACACATGGACTTGCCGCCTCCCGTGGGCATGATCACAAACGTGTCCCGGCCTTCCATCAGGCTGCGGATGATGGCCTCCTGCTCGCCCTTGAATGCGTCAAAACCAAAGATTTCCTTCAGCAACCCGCTCAGGGACGCATCACTTTTTATCTGCATGAATACAATGGTGTACTGGGAACGCCCCAGGGAATCACAAACATATCAAAAATTTCGCCATTCAGGAACCGGAATGGAATGATTTAGGTTTCTTTCTGATTTTAAAAAAAACCGTAGGTTTGTATCGTAAATGTAGCACTTAAAACCATTTAAACAAAACTATTTTAGCCCGCCCCAAGCCTTGAAAACAGCAGAACAGATCAGGAATATCGCCCGGGAGGCCATCAGGACCGAAGTGGAGGCCATCAACAAGCTGATTCCTCAGATAGACAGCGGATTCGTGCGCTCCGTGGAAACCATCCTGGAGTCGCCCGGCCGGGTGGTGGTGACCGGCGTGGGCAAGAGCGCCATCATCGCCAGCAAGATCGTGGCCACCTTTAACTCCACGGGCACCCCCGCCCTGTTCATGCATGCCGCGGATGCGGTGCACGGCGACCTGGGCATGGTGCAGCGAAACGACGTGGTGATCTGCATCAGCAACAGCGGCAACACCCCGGAGATCAAGGTGCTCACCCCCATGCTGAAGAACCTGGGAGCCACCCTCATCGGCATGGTGGGCAACCCGGACTCCTTCCTGGCAAAACAGGCCGACCTGCTCATCCACACCGCCGTGGAAAAGGAAGCCATGCCGGGCAACCCGGCCCCCACCACCAGCACCACCGCCCAGCTGGTCATGGGAGACGCCCTGGCCATCTGCCTTCTGCAATGCAGGGGTTTCACCCTCAGCGATTTTGCACGCTACCATCCCGGCGGCTCACTGGGCAGGCAGCTGTACCTGAAGGCTTCGGACCTGTTTCCCCGAAACGAGCGTCCCGCCGTGGATGCCGGGGCCGGCATACAGGAACTGATCCTGGAGATCTCCGGCAAGCGCCTGGGCGCCACGGCCGTTCTGGAGGGAGACCACCTGGTGGGCATTGTCACCGACGGAGACCTCCGGAGGATGCTGCAGTCGGGCAGGGACATCCAGTCGCTGCGCGCCCGGGACATCATGACGGCCACGCCGAGGTCGGTCGGCCCGGACACCCTGGCGGTGGACGCCCTGCAGATCATGAGAAGCAACAACATCACCCAGCTGCTGGTGGTCGGGGACGGCCGCTACCTGGGGGTGGTCCACCTGCACGACATACTCAATGAAGGCATCATCTGAGCCCCCGGGCACAGGATGGTGACAAAACAGCCTGAAATCCAATGCCATGAGGTTATACTCGAAAGACCTGGTCAAAAAATACAAGAAACGGGTGGTGGTCAACCACGTGTCGGTGGAGGTGGAGCGGGGCGAGATCGTCGGACTGCTCGGGCCGAACGGGGCGGGCAAGACCACCACATTTTACATGATCGTCGGATTGATCAAGCCCAATGAAGGAAGGATCTTCCTGGACAAGGAGGAGATCACCTCTGAACCCATGTACAAGCGCGCCCAGCGGGGCATCGGCTACCTCGCCCAGGAGGCGAGCGTGTTCCGCCAGCTGAGCGTGGAAGACAACATACGCGCCGTGCTGGAGTTCACGGGCAAGAGCCGCAGCGAACAGGCCCACCGGCTGGAGGAACTTATCGAAGAGTTCGGCCTGCAGCAGGTGCGCAAAAGCAAGGGCAACACCCTCTCGGGCGGGGAGCGCCGGCGGACCGAGATCGCGCGGTCCCTGGCCGTCGACCCCCGTTTCATCCTGCTGGACGAGCCTTTTGCCGGGGTGGACCCCATCGCCGTGGAAGACATCCAGGACATTGTCTCCCGCCTGAAGGAAAAGAACATCGGGGTGCTGATCACCGACCATAACGTACACGAAACCCTGTCGATCACCGACAGGGCCTACCTCTTGTTCGAAGGATCCATCCTGAAATCCGGAACGGCCGAAGACCTGGCCGGGGACGAGCAGGTGCGCAAACTTTACCTGGGCACCAGCTTTCAGCTGCGCCGCTGACCGGCGGGGCGGCATTGCCACATCCTATTCAGCCGCGTACAGCAGGGCCACGGCGCTGGCGCTGATGCCTTCCCCCCGCCCGGCAAAGCCCAGATGTTCCGTGGTGGTGGCCTTGACCGACACCCGGGAGGCTTCCACCCCCAGCAAGGGAGCCAGCCGCCCGATCATCTGCGGAATATGGGGCGAGAGCCGGGGCTCCTGCAGGCAGACGGTGGCATCCACGTTGCCCACCCTGAATCCGGCATCCGACACCAGTTTCATGGTCCGCTGCAGCAACACGAGGCTGCTGATGCCCCTGAGCGCCGGCTCCGTATCGGGAAACTGACTGCCGATGTCTCGGAGGCCGGCGGCGCCCAGCAGGGCGTCCATCAGGGCGTGGATGAGCACGTCCCCGTCGGAATGGCCCACCGGGCCCTTGTGCCAGGGAATGATCACCCCGCCCACCACCAGGGGGATGCCCTCTGTGAGCCGGTGCACGTCGTGGCCGAAGCCGATCCGGAAGGGATATGCCGGGACCGTCATGGCGCTAATTGCCGTTGTCCAGCCTGAGGGCGGCAAAGTCCAGGTGCAGGGAAAAGCGCAGCACGTTCTCCAGCGGGCTTCTCTGGGCCAGGGGGATCACATAGGCAAAGTCCAGCCCGAAGACATTGTATTTGAGTCCGACGCCCACGGTGAAGTATTTGCGGTTGCCCTTGGATTCGTGTTCGTGGAAGTAGCCCCCTCGCAGGGCGAACTGCTGGTCGTACCAGTACTCCACCCCGGCGGAATAGGTGACCTCCCTGAGCTCCTCACCGAACCCCTGCGGGGCATCGGTAAAGGACCCGAAGATGCCCGAGGGGACCGAACGGTTGGGGTCACGCCCCCGGTCGATCACGTAACTGCCGTCGTCGGCGATGATCACCTTGCCGTCATCATCCCGCGCGTAGATGGGCGGGGTGGGCACCAGCAGCTTGTTCAGGTCCACCATGAGGGTCAGCTGGTTGAAGGGATCCAGGTCGAACGTCAGCCGGGGCCCCATCCTCAGGTTGATGGGAATGAAGTCGGCATTGATGTCGTCGGTATAGGAGACCTTGTTCCCGATATTGGAGATGTTGACCCCCGCGGCGAAGGTGGTCGGGGTGTTCCAGTTGAGCTCGCTCTGGTAATATACCGACACATCCGCCGCCAGGGCCATGCCGGGCTTGGTCTCGACAGACCCGGCATACTGCCTTCCCCCGGTCAGGTTGCTGTAAATGTACCGTGCGGCAATGGCTCCCGACAGGTTTTCTCCCAGCTTGCGGGCATAGGCCAGGCTCACGGCAAACTCATTGGGCCTTACCGGGAAGAGGAAATTGCCCGCCTCATCGGTGAAGTTGATCTCCCCCAGGGAAAAGTACACCAGGGAGAAGGCCACCGTCTGCAAATCGTCCAGCCGCCGGAAACCGCTCAGGTAGGACAGGTTGATGTCGGGCACCAGGGAGCGCAGCCAGGGGGTGTAGTTCATGGCAAAGCCCATCTCATCCTCGACAAAGGCGAATTTGGCCGGGTTCCAGTGCATGGAGTTGGCGTCCGGGCTGGAGGACACGCCCGCATCCCCCAGGGCGCCCCCGCGGGCATCCGGGGCGATCAGCAGGAAGGGCACCGCCGTGGAGATGGTGTTCAGGCGTTCCTGCCCGAGCAGGTCGCGGTATTGGGGGTCGCCCGTCTGGGCCTGGGCTTGCAGGCCGGACAACATAAGGAGGCAAAACAGGAGGATCCCTGAAAGAGCTGACTTCATTGAAAAAAGATGGTTAGTTTACAAATAAAAAGAGCCGGTGGGGACAAGCATCCGGACCGGCCGGTCGGGCTTTTGAGGCCGCAAATATAACGAATTATTCCAAAGCATATTGTCTGACGGGCCACCAAAGCGTGCCAGGGTTTCTGCCGCCCTGCCACGACCCCGCTCCCACCGGATTAGTCCCTCAAAATCACCAGCTTTTCGCTGAGCCGGTGCCGGGCCCCGTCCGGTCCCGCCACCGTGAGGCGGTACAGGTACACCCCGTTGCCCAGGGGCTTGCCTCCGTCGGCGGTGCCATCCCAGTGGATGGGCGGGGAGCGGTAACCGCCCGACTGCACCCGCTGCTCGATCACCTTCAGCAGCCGCCCCCCCAGGTCAAACACCTCCACCCTCACGTCCAGCTCCTCAAATGGCCGGGTGTGCGAAAACACAAAATGGGTCCCCTCCCGGAAAGGGTTGGGGTAATTCAGCAGGTTCTCCACCGCCAGGACCGGGCTGCGGCTGACCAAAAACTCCAGGCTGGCCACCGAAGGGTTGTTGTGGATGTCCCACGCCCTCAGGCTGAGGGTGTGCCATCCCTCCTCCAGGCGGAAGAAGGGATAGACGACCCGGCCGCTCTGGTAGCTGTCCCGGTCCGCCTGGAAATAGGCATTCAGGACAATGGGACGGGAGGCGTCCTCGTTCAGGAAGGCCACGATGTCATGGCCGATGCTCCCCCGGATGTTGATGCCGCTCTCATCGCGCAGCAAGGCCAGCAGGACGGGGTTCGCATCGGTTCGCATCCCGGACACGAAGGTCGTGTCGTTCAGGTAGAGCTCGATCCCCGGCCCCTCCTGGTCGGCCTGATAATCCTGCAGCGTGCCGCCGATGATGAACCCGGTGGTATGTCCGTGGCCGTCCCGTTCCCCATCATCGAAATAATAACTGATCCTTCCTTCCCCGTATTGGTAGGCGATGTCCTTGGGCACCACAAAGGTGAAACGGAACTCCCCGTTGGTCACACTGGCCTTGCCGCGGTAGAGGCGGGAGTTGCGCATCCTGAACTGGGTCTTCATGCTGCCCGGGGCATTGGCCAGGGTCTCGAAAGCGGCATATTTATCGTATACCGTCGGATAGACCACCCCGTTCACCCCGGTCATCCGGTTCCCGTACCGGTCCTCGATATGGCCCGTGACGGTCACCTGCTGAAACGCCCGAAGGGTGTCGGGCAGGCTTTCGGTCACCACCCGGTACTCCGGATACCCCATGCGCATGCTGGGGTCTCCCAGCAACACAAAATTTTTCAGGCGCCAGGGCTGTACATTGCCGTCGCTGTCGACCTTGGCACGCCGGATCAGATCGCCCAGCCGGGGCATCTCCCCCCCTTCTCCCACGCGAAAGGCGTTCTTCATGAAGTTCTCGTTCAGCGTCAGGTTGGTTCCCGACCAGGCCAGCCGGGTGGTGGTATACAGGGCCACGGCCCCGCCTCCGGGCTTGAGCAGGATGCGCACCCCGGCGGACAGTTCGGCGGGATCGGGCTGGTCGAAGCTGGAAAACTCACAGGTGGCGGTCATGAACACGGGCAGGTTGTATTTGTTGTTCCAGGTCTCGATGTCCTCAAAGGTCACCACCCGCTGGTGGGCCAGCCCTTTGACACCGCCGTGCCCGATGTAGTTGATGAGCAGGGCCCCCTTGTTCACCCGGTCGTTGATGGCCTGGTTTACCTGGGGGTAGCGGGAACCGCCTGCCAGGGTCACCATCGGATAGGCATCCAGGTAGATCTTCTCCAGGTTGTAATCGGGATGGCCCTCCTGCACAATGTTCCCCAGCCGTTCGGCATGGCTCAGGTGGGTGTTGAAGTCCCCGTCATCTGCGATGAAGACCACCATGTTGCGCCAGTCGGCGTAATTGGAGGTCCGCACCGAGGTGCCCGGATCGCCCGTTTGTCCCTCTTCCGGCCCAATGCGCCGGTCATACCGGATGATCTTGTCCACCACGGCTTCGGCCTCTTCCGCCGTGCGCACCGGAAGGCGCCCGATGCCGATATCCAGCAAGCCTGCCGCCCCCTCTCCCTCGCTGTCGGCCAGCAGCCCGAAGTAGTCGTCGGTCATGAAGGAATTGGACGGCGAGAGGGAAGCCAGGCTCTGGTAGGTGGGAATGAGGTTGCCCCCGAAGCCCAGGCGGTCTTTGTTGTCGATCGTGCCGTTGCCCAGCAGCAGCAGGTAACGGGGCAGGGCGGAGGGGCTGTCCGCCCGGTCGTAGAACATCTTCATGAAG
Organism: uncultured Bacteroidales bacterium; assembly: GCA_964477035.1. Lineage (GTDB taxonomy): Bacteria > Bacteroidota > Bacteroidia > Bacteroidales > UBA7960 > SLSG01. The sequence continues at coordinate 30,774 of CAYZCW010000009.1, read as the reverse complement.
TTGCGGATGGCCGAGGCATCCGGCACCCCGGAAGAAAATTCGTTGTACACCTGCTGGGGGGTCACCACCGCCACATCCAGCCCGTCATGGAGGGCCCGGAATTCGGCCAGGCGAACGGCCTGCTCCAGAAAAGCGGGCGGGCTGAGGATGAACAGGTCGGCACGGGCCATGCCGTGCAGGTTCTGGTTTTCTACCCGGCCGGCCAGGCGTGGTGTGGGAAAGGTGCTCCCGTCGAAGGCGATGAACTCCCTCAGGCTGTCGGCCGGCAGCACGAATTCCCGGGCATTGCCCGCTGTGGTCATCTCCTGGCTGCGTACATGAAAGCGGTCGGTCACATCCCAGACCGTCACCTGGGCACCGGCCCCGGACAACACATGGCGAACCACATGTCCCGGGCCCGTAACGTCCGGACTGCGAAACCCCATCTGGGGGCCGGCAAAGCGTAAGGGGCGGATGGCGTTGACCGCCACGTACTGCAGCCAGCCACGGGCCGTGGCGGCCGGCTTGTTGTAGGTCAGGCCGACCTGCAAGGGTCCCTGCCGGGCAGGCCGGAACCACAGGGAGGCCTCCGCCTGCCGGGCAAAGAAATTGTTGTAGTCGAGCAGGTCGACCGAGGGGATGGACAGGGTCGCCTCCCCGCTCCCGGCCCGGATGGTGAAGCTGCTGGTGAAGGGGGACCGTGCCGCGGCGCTCACCGCCACATGGGAAGAAGCCTCCAGGTCCAGCTCGCCCAAATCGAAGGTGATCTGGCGGGTCAGGGTGGCGTCGAACAGTTCCCCGAACCACTGCCTGCCGCTGCCGATCAGGCTGAGCTGGTCCAGCTGGTGGTAGGCCCGGTCGGTGAAGCGGGTCGCCGTGTGCGTGGGGGATGCCGCAGACTCTGCCTGGGCGGTGACCCGCCGGCCCTGCCCCACGCCGGTGGTGTTCAGAAAATAGCAGGTCTCTTCCGCATAGAGGTGGACCTCGTGCCGGAACACCCCGGTGGATTCATCCAGCACCCAGCGGTGGGGCGATTCCCCGTAAAACAACATATAGTCGGATGGGCCGAAGGGGCCCCCGGCCGTGCCGGAAATGTGGATGGCATTCTCCACCAGATCCGTGGTGCGGGAGGCGTTGTTGGCCTCAGGCAGCAGGCCGCCCCCGTTTCCGAAGAGGCCGACCTGGCTTTTCTGCAGGCCCTGCACATCGACCCCAAGCTCCAGCAGATCATCATACCCCAGCCGGTACACCCCGGTCTCCGGGACACAGACCCTGAACCAGGCCCCGGAAGAGAGAACGGACTCCCCGGGATAGTCCGCGGGCTGCTCCATCATCGCCCGGGGATCGTAGACGCGCTCCGTGTGCAGGGTAAACGACAACAGCTTCTCGTAGCGCCCGCTTTCCGGGACGTAGCGGAAGGGATAAAAATGAAGGACCTGGTGCCGCTGCCTGCGCTCCCACTGGCTGCCGGCATGCAGGACCACTTCCGTCCGGCGGAAACCTGCCTGCTCCAGAATCGCCTGCTCCTGCTCACTGACAGGAGCAAACACCTTGTCCGACAACTGAAAAACGGTGGTGAAGTAGGGGACCTCCCCGGCAACCCGGTGGGTGTACAGGGGCACATCGGGCAGGCTGTCGGCATAGACGGCCCCCTGGAAATAAATGACTTCCAGGGTCTGGCTTTCCGACACCGGCAGGCGCCTCACCCCTTCCCAGCCAATCTGCAGGCCGGGTCCCCCGGACAGGGCGGGCAGGGCCAGTCCCAGCCCCCAGAAAAACAGCAAAGCACGAAATACCTTCATCATATCTTATAACAACCGGGCAGGATCACTTGTTTTACAACGGAAAAATCCGGTGCTTATTTTTTCACAGGGAACCGGCCTTGGCAGGATCCGGCAGGGGACCGCCGCGAAAGGCAGCTCCTGTCTGCAGCCCGCGGCCGGAAAGGCTTTGCCTGCGGACGCACCGGCCTGCTCCATGGACGGAGCTGCGGATAAAAATCCGAAGCGGTCCCTTTGGCTGTGTAACAATAATCCATTATTTTCGTTTCCATAGAAAACGAGCCTGCGGCCTGGCTTGCCGGAGCGAACCTTCCGGAAAGCAATTTCAACAGGCTTTCAACACATTGCTTTAAATAACCCAACAGGCCTTGTCCAGGAATGCCATCATCCGGTCCGTTCTCCTGCTGATTGCTTGCGCCCTGCTGTCAGCCCCTGCGCAGGCGGGTCAGGACGTGATTTTCTCCCAGTTTTTTTCCTCACCCCTCTACCTGAACCCGGCCTTCGCCGGTTCGGAAGGGGGCAGCCGGCTGGTGTTCAATTCCAGGGCACAGCCCTTCGGCGGACCCGACCTGTCGCCCGTGTTCAATTTTTCGTACGACGGCTACCTGCCGGCCATCTCCAGCGGGATCGGCCTGCTGGTGACCAGCGACATGCAGGGCGGACTGCTGAACAGGAATCAGGTGGCGGCCATCTACACCTACCACGTGAGGCTGGCAGACGACTGGTATCTGCAGTTCGGGGCCCAGGCGGGCTACCACAGGGTCGATCTGAACGCGGGGCTGGAGTTTGCCGACCCTTCGGAGCCGCTTCCCGATTTCCAGACGGTCCATGCGGCCAACTTCGCCGCCGGCTTGCTGCTCTATGGGGAGACGTTTTACGGCGGAATGGCCGCCCACCACCTGGCCGAACCCAAAGAAAGCTTTTTTACGGACGGGGAAGCCAGGCTGAGGCGTAAGTACACGGCGCACCTGGGCATGTACCTGCGCACCGGGGACAACCGCCTGGGGCCCCAGCGGACCCCCTTCACCCTGTCGCCCAATGTCGTGGTGCAGCACCAGGCCCCCTTCACCTGGATCAGCTACGGGCTGTATGCAGGGATCGAACCGTTCATTGCCGGGGTATGGCTGCGGCAGGACCTGAAGCGTCCCAACACCCTGGTTTTCCTGCTTGGCATGGAGCGGGAGGGCTACCGGATCGGGTACAGCTACGACTATTCGCTCTCGGGATACTCCGGGGCCACGCACGGAATTCATGAGATCAGCGTGGGTTTTTTCCTCGGACGTGAATCCAAAAAGATGAAATACCGTATACTAAACTGTCCGAGTTTTTAGTTATTTTTGTACGCTATTAAAAATAAGGCATTATGAGAAGGAGGCTCAATCACTTCAGGCTTTTCAAGTGGACCCTGATTACCTTGCCCCTGGTATTTGCATCCTGCGGCAGCAGGGAGGTATCCAGGACCACTGGATGGGCTTACAACGACCCGAGCACCGGCGGCTTTGAGGTGGCTGACTACCAGGAGCAACAGGCCGGGCCCAACCTGGTGTTCATCGAAGGAGGCACCTTTGTCATGGGACGCACCCTGGACGACGTCATGCTGGAATGGAACAACATTCCCCGCCGGGTGACGGTGTCCTCATTCTACATGGATGAAACGGAGGTCAGCAACAAGGACTACCTGGAATACCTGTTCTGGGTGAAACGGGTCTTTGGAGATGCCTACCCGCAGGTATACACCGACGCCCTGCCCGACACCCTGGTCTGGAGGGAGCCCCTGGCTTATAACGAACCCCTGGTGGAAAACTACCTCCGACACCCCGCCTACCGTGACTACCCCGTGGTGGGTGTCAGCTGGGTGCAGGCCTCCAACTACGCCGCCTGGCGCACCGACCGCGTCAACGAGATGCTGCTCATCCGCGAGGGCATCCTGGACTGGAGTACGGACCAGCAGACCGCCGACAACCACTTTACCACAGAGGCCTACCTGGCCGGAAGGTATGAAGGGGTCGTGCGCAGGAACCTGCCCGACATGAATCCCTCCAACGAAACAGGGGAACGCCCTGTCCGCCAGGAAGACGGCATCCTGCTTCCCCGCTACCGCCTGCCCACCGAGGCAGAATGGGAATTTGCCGCCCTGGGACTGATCGGCAACACCATCGACGAACGCATCGTGGACCGCAGGCAGTACCCATGGAATGGCCACAATGTGCGCAGCGCCGAAAGAAGGACACGGGGCGCCTTCATGGCCAACGTCCAGCGTGGACGGGGCGACATGATGGGTGTGGCAGGCAACCTGAACGATGCCGGGGAGATTACCGTCCCGGTCCGCTCCTACTGGCCGAACGATTATGGTCTGTATAACATGGCCGGCAATGTGAATGAATGGGTGATGGATGTCTTCAGGCCCCTGTCGCACGAGGTCGTGGCTGAACACCGTCCCTTCCGCGGCAATGTATTCCAGAATCCTGAAACCGATGCAGATGGCAACCTGGTCATGGACGACTTCATGCGCATCAGCCGGGTGGACGACAACGAAGCCCGCCGCAACTACCGGGTGGCCGACAACCGTTCCCACAGGGACGGCGACCTGATGTCCAGCCTGTTCATCGGGGAGGAAGGCGCCCAGCTGGATCCGGAACAGGCCCAGGCACTGGCCCGTGAGCAGCAGATGTACCTCTACGGGGAAACGAGCCTGATCAACGACCAAAGCCGCGTCTTTAAGGGCGGCAGCTGGAAAGACCGCGTTTACTGGATCAACCCCGGCACCAGGCGATTCCTCGACCAGAACGATGCCACGAACGACATCGGCTTCCGCTGCGCCATGGACAGGGTGGGCAGCCCCGTGGGATTCAACAATTAACGCGGCACCCCTTCCCCTTTCCGGAAATCCGCACAAAGACCGCCCTGAAACCAACGTCTGTTGCTTCCGGGGCGGTTTTTTTTTTGCTATTTTTATCCCGCCATGGAAACACCTGCCATCCAACAACTTCATGACCTGGTCCTTAAGGGCGCCCCGGTCTGCACCGACAGCCGGACCGCCCGGCCGGGTGCCATCTTCATTGCCCTGAAGGGAGACACCTTCAACGGGAACCGCTTCGCCGCCCAGGCCCTGGACAAGGGGTGCAGGCTGGCCGTCATCGACGAACCTGCCGCGAAGGCCGACGAGCGCTACCTGCTTGTGGAGGATGCCCTCGCCACCCTGCAGGCCCTCTCCCTGAAGCACCGCCGGCGGTTCCACATGCCCGTCATCGCCATCACCGGCAGCAACGGCAAGACCACCACCAAGGAACTGCTCCATGCCGCCCTGGCCACCGGCCTGCGGACCCTGGCCACCAGCGGCAACCTGAACAACCATATCGGGGTGCCCCTCACCTTGCTTCAGATGAAGGAGCCCCTGGATGTGGCCATCGTGGAGATGGGTGCCAACCATGTGGGGGAGATCGGCGCCCTGTGCCGCCTGGCGAGGCCCACCCACGGCCTGATCACCAACATCGGAAAGGCCCACCTGGAAGGATTCGGCACCCCGGAGAACGTCGTAAAGGCCAAAAGCGAACTCTACCACTTCCTCCGCGAAACCGGCGGCACCGTCTTCGTGAACGGGGACAACCCGCTGCTGACCGGCCTTACGGAAGGGATGACCAGGGTGCTTTACGGCACCGGCGGGCAGAACCACCTGCAGGGACAGGCGGAGAAGTCCTTTCCCACCCTGGATGTTTCCTTCAGGACCCTGCAGCCTTTCGGGGCGGCTGTCCCGGGCATTGCAGGGAGTCTGTCCACCCGCCTGACGGGCGCCTACAACCTGGAAAACATGCTGGCCGCTGTCGCGGCCGGCCTATACTTCGGCAGGGACAGCCAGGGCATCGCCGGTGCCATGGCGGAGTACGAGCCCCGCAACCACCGCTCCCAGCTGCTGCACACCGCCCGCAACATGGTCGTCATGGATGCCTACAATGCCAACCCGACCAGCATGCGGGCGGCCCTGGACAATTTCAGGCACTTCACCGACGGACCCACCGCCTTGCTGCTGGGGGATATGCTGGAGCTGGGCGCGGTGTCCATGGAGGAGCACCTGAACATCATCGCCCTGGCCCAGGAAGGCGGGTATTCGAAGATCGTTCTCGTCGGACCAGCCTTTGTGCGGGCGTGGGATGCCTGGCAAGGGAAGCGAGACACCCCCTGCCTGGCCTTCAGGGATGCCGCCACGGCAGCCGGGCACCTGTCCGCTCATCCATTGACCGGCTACCGGATCCTGGTCAAAGGCAGCCGCGGCATCCGTATGGAAGCTTTACTCCCATCCCTTTAACGACATGGAACAGGTGGCTTTGGGCATGATGTCGGGCACTTCCCTGGACGGGATGGACCTGGCCCATTGTGCTTTCCATGAGGAAGAAGGACGCTGGAGCTACCGCATCCTCCAGGCCGTCACCATCCCTTACCCCGCTCCCTGGAAGGAGCGTCTGCGCCAGGCGCCCATCCTCGGGGGACGCGAGCTGGTGGCTCTGGACCGCCGTTACGGCCATTATGCCGGCCGGACCATCCGGGACTTCATGGCACGGAAGGGCATCCGGCCGCCCGTGCTGATCGCCTCCCACGGCCATACCGTGTTTCACCGGCCGGACCAGGGCTATACCTTTCAGCTGGGGAGCGGGGCGGCCATCGCCGCCGAGACGGGCTGTCCGGTGGCCTGTGATTTCCGGTCGGCCGACGTGGCCCTGGGCGGACAGGGAGCCCCCCTGGTTCCGCTGGCCGACCAGCTGCTGTTCGGCGGGCACGGGCTGTGCCTCAACCTGGGAGGCTTTTCCAATGTGTCCCTGCAACATCAGGGGTCACGGCGGGCCTTCGACATCTGTCCGCTCAACCTGGTGATCAACCGCCTGGTCAGGGAGGAAGGCCGGCAGGAAGACTTCGGCCTCCCGGGTGCAACAGGGGGGGCGGCCATGGAAACGGGCAGCCCCAGGGAACCTGCATCGGCCGCCACAGACCGGCCGGCCCTGCCGGATTACGACCCGGAAGGCAGGATTGCCCGGCAGGGCAAGGTCAGCCCCGGGCTGCTGCAAGCCCTTGACGGCCTGGAATACTACCGCCTGGACGGTCCCAGGAGCCTGGGGCAGGAATGGGTGGACCAGCACCTGTGGCCCCTCCTTCAGGCAGCCGGGCTGCCGCTGCGCGACAAGCTGCGCACCTACTACGCACATGCCGCAGGCGTCATTGCGGGCAGCCTCACGGGCACAGGGGGCTCCTCCGTCCTGGTCACCGGGGGGGGCGCGCACAACCTGTTCTTCATGGAACTGCTCAGACAGGCCCTGGGCGAACGGATCCGTGTCATCATCCCCGACCGGGAGACGGTCGACTTCAAGGAGGCCCTTTGCTTTGCCTTCCTCGGGGTGCTCAGGCGCCTTGGAAGGACCAACTGCCTGTCGTCCGTGACTGGCTGCCGCAGGGACCATTGCGGCGGAGCCCTGCACGAACCCTGCTGAGCCCAGCCCCCCCCGCATGCCCGGCCCCGGCAGGAACATCCGGGAAAGACTGGTTTTCAGCCGACATCCGTGGCAGCAGCCGAAGGGCATCCCCTGTCCCATTTCTTTTGGATATTGTCCCGAATTCTTTAAATTTGCCGCGCCGGGGAACCGATCCCAGCCCGCAGGGGAGGGAAGCCGGCAAGGCCGCCAACCGTCCGTCACCTTATCCGATCTGCCCATGAATACCTACCTGCTGATCGTCATCGCCTACTTCGGCCTGATCACCCTGATATCCCTGTTCACCAAAAAGATGGCCAGCCGCTCGGCCGCAGACTACCTGATCGCGGGCCGCAACCTGGGCGTGATTGCCTGTGCGGTGGTGGTGGCCTCCGAATGGCTGGGCGGCATGAGCACCATCGGGGTCAGTGAAAAGGCTTTTCTTACAGGCACCATGCAGCCCATCCTCTACAACATCTCCACCGCCGCAGGCATGGTGATCATCGGTTTTACGGTGGCCCGGCACTACCGCCGGAACAATGTGCATACCGTCAGTGAGATGCTGGAGAACCTCTTCGGCAGAAGGGCCCGCGCCATTTCAGCCGTGGCCTTCCTGTTTGCCTATGTGGTGCTGGCGTTCGTGCAGCTGCAGACTGCCGCCAGCGTGATTTCCGCCATGTTCGGCACCCCCTGGCTGCAGTCGGTGGTGATCTCCTCGGTCATCATCACCGCCTACACCTACCTGGGCGGCATGCACGCCCTGGCCATCACCGGGATCATCCACGTGATGATCATGTTCCTGGGCATCGGCGTGGCCGCCGTCATCGGCATAGGCGATGTCGGCGGGCTGGCATCCCTCCGGGAGGCCATGGTCGCCCAGGGCTCACCCGGGAACCTGTACAACCCATTCAGCGGGGGCATCGGCTATGCCTGGAACCTCATTCTGGGCGGGGTGCTGGGCGGCATGGCCGGCCAGGCCAGCATACAGCCCATCTTCGCCGCCCGCAGCGCCCCCATCGCAAAGAAGGCGGCCATCCTCTCCGCCTTCATCATCGCCCCCTTCGGGATCCTGGTGGCCCTCCTAGGGCTGGTGGCCAAAACCGGGAAGTATTTTGACATCAGCGGGGCCGGCAGCCCCTTGTGGGACCAGGCCCTGCAGGTCATCAATCCCAAAATGGTGCTGCCCACCCTGATGACCACCCCGGAATTCATCCACCCGGTACTCGGGGGGATCGCCCTGGCGGGCATCCTGGCCGCCATTTTATCGACTGTCGGCCCGGTGAACTTCGCCGTGGTGACCATCGCGACCAAAGACATTTACCACGGGCTGATCAACAAGACGGCGGTGGACCAGAAGCTGATCTCCACGGCCCGCAGGCTGGTGATCGTGGTCAACCTGCTCACCATCCCCCTGGCTTATTACGGCACCGGCGCCATCCTGGATACGGCCTACATATCTTACGGCATACGCGCCATCGGGGCCATCGTGATCGTCATGGGCATTTACGGCCGCGGCTGGATCACCATCGAAGGGGTTCGCTGGGCCTTCATGGGAGGCACCTTCGCCGTGATCCTCAACATCCTGGCCAGGAACTTCGGACTGCCTGTACTGGAGAACACCTACGTGGCCATCGGAGCCGCCGTGGTCTTCATCCTGCTGGGCAACATCTTCGGGGAACGCAAACCCCGCAAGCTGCCATCCGAACAAAACAACAAACCTTAAAGAGCATACAATATGACAGGCAAACCCCCGCTTTCAGGGATCAAGGTACTGGAACTGGCCAGCGTCCTGGCCGGGCCGAGTATCGGCATGTTTTTTGCCGAGCTGGGCGCCACGGTGGTCAAGGTGGAAAATGTCACCACCGGGGGGGACGTCACCCGCAAATGGAAGCTTCCCAAAGAACCCGGGGAGGGTGACATCTCGGGCTACTTCTCCTCTGTCAACTGGGGGAAGTCCTCCTTCGCAGTGAACCTCTGCGAGCCCGAGGGACTGGAGCTGGTGCACCGCCTGGCTGCCCAATGCGACATCGTGCTGGTCAGCTACAAGCCCGGGGATGCCGAGAAACTGCAGGTGGACTATCCGACGATGAAGAAGCACAATGACCGCCTGATCTATTCCCACATCACCGGCTACGGGCTGAACAACCCCAGGGCCGGCTTCGACGCCATCATCCAGGCCGAGAGCGGCTTCACCTACATGAACGGGGAGCCGGACGGCCCGCCCACCAAGATGCCGGTGGCCCTGATGGACGTGCTGGCCGCCCACCACCTCAAGGAGGCCATCCTGCTGGCGCTGCTTCACCGGGAAAGAAGCGGGGAAGGGCAGTATATTGAAGCCTCCCTGTTCCGGGCCGGCATCTCCTCCCTGGCCAACCAGGCCACCAACTGGCTGGTGGGCGGAGAGATCCCCCGGCGGCTGGGCTCGGACCACCCGAACATCGTGCCCTACGGGACCATCTACCGCACCCGGGACGGCAAGGAGATCGTGCTGGCCGCCGGCACCGACAAGCAGTACCGGGAACTGGTCATTGCCCTGGGCAGGCCGGAGCTGGCAGGGGACGAGCGCTTCGCGCGCAACCAGGACCGTGTGCGCCACAAACAGGTCATCAACGGGATCCTGCAGTCACTCATTGAAACACACGACCGGGAAGACATCCTGGAACTGCTGGCCTCCAAACGCATTCCGGCGGGCGGGGTGTTTGACATGAAGGAGGTGTTCGGGGTGCCGGAGTCCGAAACCATGATGCTGGAAGGGACTTATGAAGACGGCCGGCGCATCCGGGGGGTGCGCTCGGTGGCCTTTACCGCCGGGCGGATGGAGACCCACCCGGGCATGAGCCCTCCCCCCCACTACGGACAGCATACCAGGGAACTGATGAGGGACTGGCTGGGCCTGTCCGACGATGAAACAGAACGCTTAACCCAGAAAGGAGTTGTCTATGCAAAAAAAGACTAAAGGGGACCGGGCCCTGGTCGACGGGTCCCGGCTGATCATCGAGTCCCTGGCACGTGCCGGGGCCGATGCCTTCATCGGCTATCCGATCACGCCGGCGAACCTGCTGTACCTTTACGGCAGCCAGCGCATGGAACTCATGCTGCCGGCCCCCGACGAGATCACCACCCTTCAGTGGATGTCGGGACTGTCCGCCACGGGCAGGCTGCCCGTCACCGCCACCTCATTTCCCGGCTTCGCCCTCATGCTGGAATCCATCAACATGGCCTATATGATGGAGCTGCCCATGGTCATCGTGCTGGTGCAGCGGCTGGGGCCCGCCACGGGCACGGCCACCTGCGGGGCCCAGGGCGACCTGCTGTTGCTGAAGGGGATGATATCCGGGGGCCATCCCGTGCCGGTACTGGCCACCGCCGGCATGGAGGACTGCTGGACGCTGCCCGCCAGGGCCGTGAAGATCGCCCTGGAACTGCGCACCCCCGTCGTGCTGCTGACCTCCAAGGAGGAGGTGATGACGCAAAGGAGCTTTCACACCGGACGGCTGGAGGAGATCGAACGGGGGAAGTGGCCCCTGTACACCCTGGAATGCGACTACAAGCCCTACAAGGCCACGGAGTGGGTGCCCGATTTCCTGCCCGTGGGACAAAACCGGCAGCAGGTGCGCCTGAATGCTTCCACCCACGACGAGACGGGCATCCTGCAGCACACCACCCCCCAGGCCATGGCCAACACCCGGCGCCTGGAGGACAAGGTGGTGCAGCGCATGCAGGAGCACCTGCTCTATGAGCTGGACGAGGAGCCCGGGGCAGACACCCTGGTGGTGGCCACGGGCATCACCGCGGCAGCGGCCCGGCAGGCCGTGCAAACCCTGCGGGAGGCGGGGCATAAAACCTCCCTTCTGGTCCCAAAAACCTTGCTGCCGGTACCGGGGAAGTATGCGGAGACCATCAGCCGGTACAGGCGGACCGTCATGGCCGAGGAAAGCATCAACAACCAGTTGGGTGGGTTGCTCTTCGGGCAACAGACCCCCGCCGGCCTCCGCTTTGCGGGAGCCCTGGGGCGCATGATCACCCCACAGGAAATCATGGAGGAGGTAACCCGATGAAAAAAGACATGCTCAACACAGACAGCCTGCCCTATTGCAAGGGCTGCGGACACGACCTGATCGCCAAGCACACCGCCGGGGCGCTGCAGAAGCTGGGATACCAGCCCCTGGATGTCATCGTGGTGACCGACATCGGCTGCCACGGCATCATCGACAAATGCCTCAACACCCATACCGTCCACGGACTGCATGGGCGTTCAGCGGCTCTGGGAGCAGGCATTACCCTGGGACTGGCCAATCCGGACAAAAAAGTGGTGGTGTTCATCGGGGACGGGGGCGCCACCATCGGCCTGCAGCACCTCCTGGAGGCCGCCCGCCTCAACCTGAACATGACCGTGGTGGTGCACAACAACATGCTCTACGGGATGACCGGCGGGCAGACCAGCGGACTCACCCCGCACGGGTTCCGGACCACCACCTCTTTCGACGGCAATCCTTTCGCAGGCTACGACCTCTGCGCCCTGGCGCATACGGCCGGAGCCTCCTACGTCGCTCGCATCATGGGCATAGGCGACATCTCCGGCCGGCTGGCCGTGGCCTTCGGCAGCAAGGGGTTCTCCCTGGCAGAAGTGGTGGAGATCTGCCCCAGCTACGGGATCAAGCTCAACCCCCGCCGCAAGCTGGCCGACATTGCGCGGGAGGCCGGCAGGGAGGAAGGGGAGTGGACGCGGCAGCGGGAGGCCTTCAGCCCGGGACAAGGCAAGAAGACCGCCAGCCTGCTGGACAAAACCCGCCCCATTCCCGCCCAGTTCAAACACTACCTTAAGGAGGCCCGCTCGCTCGTGCTGAGCGGGTCGGCCGGGGAGGGCGTGCAGCTGGCCGCCAACCTGCTTGGCAAGGCCGCCATGCGCTCCGGCCTGGAGGTCACCCTGAAGGGCAGTTACCCCGTCACGGTCGGGGTGGGCTTCTCCACGGCCGAGGTGAACCTCTCTCCCGGGCCCATCCACTTCCATGGCATCGGGGTGCCGGACATGGTGCTGATCACCTCCGCAGACGGGCTCAACCACAACCGTGCCCGCATCGCCGGGATGAAAGAGGGACTCCTGCTGATCGATGACAGCCTGGATGTCCCGCCCACGGGCGCAGAGGTGGTGCGGCACGATTTCAGGGGCATCGGCGCGCGCAGTGCCGCCCTGTACGGGGTGTTCATGCTCGCGCTGAAGACGGGATTCATCAGTACCGAACCGCTGTTCCGCACCATCGCGGAGGAAGGCCTGGAGGAAAAGATCCCGGTGGCCCGGATCAAGGAAGCCCTGGTGCAGTAAAAGGCCTGGACGGCCCTTATTCCCCTGCCAGCAGTGCGCGCAGGGCAACGGCCTGGGCGGTATAATCGGGGGAACCGGCCTGGATGTAAGCCGCCACCAGGTCGTCGAGCAGGTGCTGCATGAGCGCCCTGTTGTTGCCGGGAGCCAGGTATTCAGGCCCCGGCTCGTGGCCCAGCCGCAGCAAAAAATCGCTCACCTCCTGCCGGGAATACACACTGCCCTTGCTGTAGGCATTGATGTAGAAAAGCACCTGGGGTTCTTCCCCCCCGGCGGCTTCCCCCTCCCCCGCCCGGCCCAGGTAGGCCAGAAGGAAATGCTCCGGCAGGCTGACCCCCGCCACCGGCAGGTCGAGACCCTGCGCCACCAGCATGTACAGGATGCTGAGGGAAATGGAGTTGCCCTTGCGGTGGTCCAGCACCCAGTCGATGAAGAAGTTTTCCGGGGCGTGGACATCCTCCATGTTGCCCGAAAAGCCATGCAGCTCGTAAAAGACGTGATTGAACACCCTGACCTGCTCCAGGGCCGTCAGGTTCTCGTTGATCTCCAGCCACACATCCTTGCGTATGCGGCCGATCTCAAAATGCACGTCTTCCTCACTCAGGGACGGATTGCCCATCCTGGCCAGCAGCAGGCATCCACCGAGCAGGTCCTTGCAGCCCGAGGCCACCCACTGTCCAAAGCCGGTATGAACGGCCTGAAAACGGATCTGCCGGAGGAGGTCGTCGATCCGCTCCTGAACGAGGCTGTCGGAGCTGCCGTCCCAGGTGTTTTCCAGGAAAGGGACCGCCGGCGGACCGACAGTGAGGATCCTGTGTGCCACCTCCTGGTACACGGCAGGATCCGGCTCGTCCATGAGGCGCATCAGCGCCCTGATTTCCCGGATGTTTTCCCCCTGGTCCGCCATGCCGTTGCTCTTTAGGAGGTCATGCGCTCCAGGACGACTTCGATGAGCCGGTCCACCGTCTTCCTGTAATCCTTGCTGTACTCCTTGCGCACGCGGTTGGCGATGATGGCGCAGACGGTGAGTGCCTGGTGTCCCAACACCCGCCCCAGGCCAAAGAGGGCAGAGGTTTCCATTTCGAAATTCATGATCCGGTGGCCCCCGGAGTGAAAGTCCTCGATGCGACGGTTCAGCCCGGGAAAGGCCAGGGGGATGCGCAGCCGGCGCCCCTGGGGACCGTAAAAGCCGTTGGCCGTGGCAGTGATGCCGGCGGCCATGTCACGGCCGACCTGTGCGAGCAGGGTTTCTGAGGCCCCTATGATGTAGGGATGGGGAAGCCGGTCGCTCCAGCCGGTATGGGCCTTGAAGGCCTCCATGAGGTCCTTTTCCAGAATGGACTCGTCGTAGGAGTAAAAATGGAGGAGGCCGTCGAATCCAAGTCCGTAGGCGGAGGCCACGAAGGTATCAACGGGCAGGTCGGGCTGCAGGGCCCCGGAGGTGCCCAGCCGCACCATCTTCAGGGAGGTATGCTCCTTTTTGATGGTGCGGGTTTCCAGGTCGATGTTGACCAGGGCGTCCAGTTCGTTGACCACGATATCGATGTTGTCGGTGCCGATGCCCGAAGACAGGACCGTGAGGCGCCGGTTGTTGAACCAGCCCGTGTGGGTCACAAATTCCCGGTTCTGCACCCGGTGCTCGAGGCGGTCGAAATGCCGGGAGATGCGGGCAACCCTCTCCTGGTCACCCACCAGAATCAGGGTGTCGGCAATCTGTTCCGGACGGAGCTTCAGGTGGTAGATGCTCCCGTCGGGGTTCAGGATGAGTTCGGATTCTTTGATGGCAGCCATGGGAAAATATTTAATGAATGAAAACCTTGCCCAAAGGCAAAAATAATCATTATTTTGCGGATTCCTGCCCCAGAGGACGTTTTCCGCCCGGGCAGCCGGGGCCCTTAACGCAATAAACAACATGCTGGCAGAAATTATTTCCATCGGGGATGAGATCCTCATCGGACAGACCATCAATACCAATGCCGGTTTCCTTGCCTCGCGGCTGAATGCCACCGGGATCGCGGTGGGCCGCGTGTCGGTGGTCGGCGACCAGGCGGAGCAGATACGGGAGATGCTGGGGGAAGCCGGAAAAAGGGCCGGGCTGGTGGTGGTGACCGGAGGACTGGGTCCCACCCGGGACGACATCACCAAGGCGGTCATCTGCGATTTCTTCAGCACCCGCCTGGTCTTCGACGAAACGGTCCTGGCCGACAACACCGCCTTTTTTGCCCGGCGCGGCCTGGAGCTCACCGAGCTGAACCGGAGGCAAGCCTTTGTGCCGGAATCGGCTGCCGTGATCCGCAATCCCTTCGGGACGGCCCCCGGGCTGTGGATGGAAAAGGGCAGCATCATCTATCTTTTCATGCCGGGCGTGCCCCACGAGATGAAGCACATGGTCGACAGCACCCTCCTGCCCCGGCTGAAGGCCCTGGCCGGCGGCCATCATATCGTGCACAAGACCCTGCTCACCCAGGGGATCGGAGAAAGCTTCCTGGCCGACCTGATCGCCGGATGGGAAGAGGCGCTGCCGTCCGGGCTGAAGCTGGCCTACCTGCCCTCCCCCGGCATCGTGAAGCTCAGGCTGAGCGCCGCGGGACCCGATGAGGTCATGCTGCACCGGCAGATCGACCGGGCCATGGAGGAGCTGCGCGCCCTGATTCCCCAATATGTATGGGGTGAAGACGACCAGCGCCTGGAGGAAGTGATCGGCCAGATCCTCCGGGGCAAGGGCATGAGCCTGTCCACCGCCGAGAGCTGCACCGGAGGCTATATCGCCCACCGCATCACCAGCGTGCCGGGCAGCTCGGCCTGGTTCCGGGGATCGGTCGTGGCCTACGACAACGAGGTCAAAACCGGACTGCTCGGGCTCAGCCCAGCCCTGCTGCAAAAGCATGGGGCCGTAAGCCGGGAGGTGGTGGAATGCATGGCCCGGGAGGTCAGGCTGCGCCTCGGCACGGACGCCTCGATCGCCGTGAGCGGCATCGCCGGACCCGACGGGGGGACTCCCGGCAAGCCCGTCGGCACGGTGTGGATCGCGGTGGCCGGAGCGGAAGGCGTCCGCAGCAAGCTGTTCCGGTTCGGGGACGAGCGGGAGAGAAACATTGTACGGGCAGCCATTGCGGCCCTGGGCATGCTGAAAAACATGCTGGACCCATCCGACGAAAAACAGGACAACCTAACCCAAGCAAATAAGGCATGAGACAAAAGATCAAGACCCTGACCGAGTTCATCATCGAGAGGCAGTCGCAATACCCCCACGCCAAGGGGGCCCTCACCCGCCTGCTGAATGACATTGCCACCGCGGCCAAGATCGTCAACCGGGAGATCAACGCCGCCGGCCTGGTGGACATCCTCGGCACGGCAGGACGGGAAAACATTCAGGGGGAGACCCAGAAGAAGCTGGATGTGTTTGCCAACGAGATGTTCATCACCGCACTGAAAGGGGGGGGAGAGTGTTGTGCCATCGCCTCGGAGGAGAACGAAAAGGTGATCTCCTTTCAGAACGAGTTCTCCGAGCTGGGCAAGTACGTGGTGGCGATCGACCCGCTGGACGGCAGCAGCAACATCGAAGCCAATGTGTCCATCGGCACGATCTTTTCCATCTACCGCAGGATCACCGAGGCCGGCGGCGGGACCCTGGAGGACCTGCTGCAGCCAGGCATCAACCTGGTGGCCGCCGGCTACGTCATCTACGGCTCCTCCACCATGCTGGTGTACACCACCGGCAAGGGAGTCAACGGCTTCACGCTCGACCCCTCGGTGGGTATTTTCTGTTTGTCCCATCCCGAAATGGTCTACCCCGGGACGGCCAATATCTATTCCGTGAACGAAGGCTATTACGTCCATTTCCCCCCGGGCGTGAAGAGGTACATCAAATACTGCCAGGAAATAGACCCCCCTACCCTGAGGCCTTATACTTCCCGTTACATCGGATCGCTCGTGGCGGACTTCCACCGCAACCTGATCAAGGGGGGCATCTTCATGTACCCGTCCACCGCCAGCAACCCCCGGGGAAAACTGCGGCTGCTGTACGAATGCAAACCCATCGCCTTCATCGCGGAACAGGCAGGGGGCAGGGCCACCGACGGAACCCGCCGGATCATGGGGATCCAGCCGGAAACCCTCCACCAGCGCTCGCCCTTTTTCACCGGCCCCAAATGGATGGTCGAAAAACTCGAAGGCTTCCTGCGTGAAGGGGGCTGATTTGGACAATCCCCGGGCAATCCATATCTTTGCCTGTTTTTATCCAGGCACCCGTTGGACCTCCAGGAATTCTTCAGGCATTTCTCAGAGACCGCCGCCCACAGGGAACTGACCGCCTTCGCCCGGGGCAGACAGTCCGGGGCGCTGGGCGTCACGGGACTTGCCGGATCGGCTGCGGCGGTGCTGGCGGCATCGGTGCACCGCAACCTGCAAAAAAGCGCCTTGTTCATCCTGCCCGACAGGGAATCTTCCGCCTATTTCTTCAACGACCTGGAAGCGCTTCTGGAAGAAAAGGGCAAGGGCTTCGAGGAGCGCAGCCTGTTCCATTTTCCCGCTTCCTATAAAAAGCCTTACACCTTCGCGGAAACCGACAACGCCAACGTGCTGTTCCGCTCAGAGGTGGTCAACCGCCTGGCCTCGGAAACCTCACGCATCTGGATCGTCAGCTACCCGGAGGCCTTGCAGGAGAAGGTGGTCTCCCGCCGGGTGGTGAAAAAGCACCTGGTTCCTGTGCGCAAGGGCGACCGGCTTTCGGTCGATTTCCTGATGGAGGTGCTGCTGGATTTTGGTTTCGGACATACCGACTTCGTGGTGGAGCCCGGGACCTTCTCGGTCCGCGGCGGGATCATCGACGTGTTCTCTTATGCCAACGATTACCCTTTCCGCATCGAAATCATGGGCGGGGAGGTGGAAAGCCTGCGTTCGTACGACCCGGAAACACAGCTCTCGGTCAAAATGCAGGATCAGGTCAGCCTGTTGCCCGATGTGCGGCAGATGGTCCATACCGAAGAGCGGCGGGAGTTCCTGCTGCATTCCATGCCGCGGGACACCCTGGTATGGATCGACGACCCGGCCCTGGTCACCGGGAGGATGCAGGAAGGCTTCGGCAAGGCACAGGAAGCCCTGGCAACCCGTCACCCCGACATCGCCCACCGGCCGGCACAGGAACTGTATATGAGCGGAGAGGCCCTGGGGGAAACACTCCGCGAAGCGAGGGTCGTGGAGCTGAAAAAGCCCCTGATCTCCGTGGAAGGGGGCCGCATCCTGGAGGGGCACTTCAGCCCCCAGCCCTCCTTCAACAAGAACTTCGAGTTGCTGGTCAGCAACCTGGAGGCGATGACCCGGGAAGGCATGACCAACATCCTGGTGTCGGACAACCCCCACCAGCTGGAACGCATCGACGCCATCTTCGAGACGCTGCACCACGGGAAGGACCATGAGATGCGCTTCCGGCATGCCGGCCTCCGCCTGGGCCTGCACGAGGGCTTCATAGACCGGGACGGGAAGCTGGTTTGCTATACCGACCACCAGATCTTCGAACGCTACCACCGCTACCGGATCCGGGAGAAGCTCCCCGGCAAGCAGGCCATGAGCATGAAGGAGCTCTTCAACCTGAAGGCGGGGGACTACATCACCCATATTGACCACGGCGTGGGGATCTTTTCCGGCCTGGAAATGATCGAGGTCAACGGCAAGCCCCAGGAGGCCATCCGACTGATATACAAGGACAATGACATCCTGTACATCAGCATCCACTCCCTGCACCGCATCTCCCGTTACGTAGGCAGGGAAGGAACGGTGCCGTCCCTGCACCGCCTGGGCTCCCCGGCATGGAGCAACCTGAAGAACAAGACCAAGAAGAAGGTCAAGGACATCGCCAAGGACCTCATCGCCCTGTATGCCAAGCGAAAGGCCAGGCAGGGATTCGCGTTCTCCCCCGACACCTACCTGCAGAACGAACTGGAGGCCTCCTTCATTTTCGAGGACACCCCCGACCAGGAGAAAGCCACGGCCGACGTGAAACGGGACATGGAGGCCTCCCATCCCATGGACAGGCTCATATGCGGGGATGTGGGCTTTGGCAAAACGGAAGTGGCCATACGGGCGGCCTTCAAGGCGGTGACCGATTCCCGGCAGGTGGCCGTCCTGGTCCCCACCACGATCCTGGCCCTGCAACACCAACGGACCTTTTCGGAACGGCTGAAGGATTTCCCCTGCCGGGTCGACTACATCAGCCGTTTTCGCACGCAGAAAGAGAAAACCAGGGTGCTGAAGGACCTCGCCACAGGCAGCATTGACATTTTGATCGGCACCCACCGGCTGCTGGGAAAAGACTTGAAATTCAAGGACCTGGGACTGCTCATCGTGGATGAGGAGCAGAAGTTCGGGGTCGGGGCCAAGGAAAGGCTCAAACAGCTGAAGGTGGATGTGGACACCCTGACCCTGAGTGCCACACCGATTCCGCGCACCCTGCAGTTTTCGCTCATGGGCGCGAGGGACCTGTCGCTGATCAACACCCCGCCCCCGAACCGCTACCCGATCATCACCGAGATCCACGTCTTCAACGAGGAACTCATCCGGGATGCCATCATGCAGGAGGTCGGACGCGGGGGGCAGGTCTTTTTCGTGCACAACCGGGTCCAGAACATCCCGGAAGTGGCGGGGGTGGTGCAGCGGCTGTGCCCGGACCTGCGCATCGCCATCGGCCATGGTCAGCTGGACGGGGCGAAGCTGGAAGAGATTATGGTGGACTTCATCCAGGGAGATTACGATGTGCTGGTGTCCACCACCATCATTGAATCGGGACTCGACATCCCCAACGCCAACACCATCATCATCAACAATGCGCACCACTTCGGACTGAGCGACCTGCACCAGATGCGCGGGAGGGTGGGACGCACCAACAAGAAGGCCTTCTGCTACCTGCTGACCCCCCCCCTGAGCAGCCTCACCCCGGAAGCGCGCAAGCGTCTCCGGGCGATCGAGGAGTTTTCGGACCTGGGCAGCGGGTTCAATATCGCCATGCGCGACCTGGACATCCGGGGGGCGGGCAACATCCTTGGAGCGGAGCAGAGCGGTTTCATCACGGAAATCGGCTACGAGATGTACCAGAAGATCCTGGATGAGGCCATGACCGAGCTGAAGGAGCAGGAGTTCAGGGAGCTGTACCAGGAAGAGGACCGGGCAGGTTACCGCGTGGCCGAATGCCAGCTGGAAACGGACCTGGAGCTGTTGATCCCCAGCCACTATGTGAACAACATCCAGGAAAGGCTCAACCTGTATAAGGAACTGGACAGCCTCGGTGATGAAAAGGAACTGACACGGTTCGCCGCCCAGGTGGCCGACAGGTTCGGTCCCCTGCCGGTCCAGACCCGGGGCCTGCTGGAGGCGGTACGGCTGAGGTGGGAAGCCAGGGAGGCCGGCTTCGAGAAACTCATCCTGAAATCCGGGAAGATGATCGGCTATTTTCCCCAGGGCGAGGACGCCCCCTATTTCCAGACCCGGCGCTTTGGACAGGTCCTCTCCTATGCGCAGTCAAACCACCGCCTGTGCACCCTCAGGGAAAGCAAAGGCAGGCTGAGCCTGGCGGTGGAGGGCATCACCGGCATCGATGAGGCCAGGGAGGTGGCCGGTGCCATCCTCCGGCAGGACCAGCCCGCCTAATCCTCCTCCCCCTTCAAGAAAGCCCGGATATCCGTCCTGATTTTTTCGGCCAGGTTTTCGGCCTTTACCTGGTGGTCGCTCTCGGCGTATATGCGGATGATGGACTCGGTATTGGAACGCCTCAGGTGGACCCATTCCGCGTCGAACCAGATCTTGATCCCGTCGGTGCGGTCGACCGGCTGTTTGGCATATTGCCGGGCCATATGCTCCAGCAGCTGGTCCAGGTCGATGTCCTGCGGCAGCTCGACCTTGTTTTTGGAAATATGGTAGTCGGGGTATTTCTTTTTCAGGGCCGTGCAGGTCTTGCCGGACCGGACAAGGTGGGTCAGAAACAGGGCGATCCCCGCCAGGGCGTCCCTTCCGTAATGCAGCGGGGGGTAGATGATGCCCCCGTTGCCCTCGCCCCCGATCACCGCACCGGTCTCCTTCATGAGCTGCACCACATGGACCTCCCCCACGGCGGAGGAGGAATAACCGCAGCCGTATTTCCCGGCCACATCCTTCAGTGCCTGCGTCGAAGACAGGTTGCTGACCGTATGGCCAGGATTCCGGGAAAGCACGTAATCGGCCACGGCCACCAGGGTGTATTCCTCCCCGAAAAACTCCCCGTCTTCGCAGACGATGGCCAGCCGGTCCACATCGGGATCGACAGCCAGTCCGAGATGGGCCCCTTCGCGGACAACGGCCACAGACAACTCCCCCAGGTTTTCCGGCAGGGGTTCCGGGTTATGGGCAAACTGGCCATTGGGTTCACAATACACCTCGATCACCTTTTTCACCCCGAGGGCCTCCAAAAGCAGGGGAACGGCCAGTCCGCCGGAAGAATTGACCCCGTCCACGGCCACGACCAGGCCTGCGGCAGCCACCGCATCACGATCGACCAGGGGAAGGGCCAGGATTTGCTCGATGTGCCTTTCCAGCATGTCTTCATCGAATTCGTATTTTCCGAATGACTCCACCGGCACATAGTCAAACGCTTTCTCATCCGACAGGGATAGGATCTCCTCGCCCTGGGCAGCCGACAGGAACTCCCCCGCTTCGTCCAGGAACTTGAGGGCATTCCAGTTCCTCGGGTTGTGGCTGGCGGTGATCACGATCCCCCCCATGGCCCGGTGAGACACCACCCCCATGGCCACGGTGGGTGTGGTGGTCACCCCCCCGTCGATCACGTCGATGCCCAGGGCCTGCAAGGTCCCCAGCACCAGCCGGTTCACCATCAGGCCGCTGGTCCGCGCATCACGCCCCACGACCATCAGGACGGACTTCCCGGCATGCCTGGCTTTCAGCCACATGCCGTAGGCACTGATGAATTGCACGATATCCAGGGGCGACAGCCCTTCACCCGGCTTTCCGCCCAGGGTGCCGCGGATGCCGGAAATAGATTTTATCAGCGTCATAACCCAGAATAAATTTAAGCCAAAGATACAGATAGACGTTGGGAAAACCTCCGGATGCCAAAGTTTTTCCACTTTTTCAACCCAATATGGCTATTTTTGTCTAGCCACCAAGGACACGCCGGATGATGCGCAGGATCCCGATCTTATTGCCGTTTTTACTGGGCCTGGCAGCCTGCAACCCCACCCGCAACCTGCCGGAAGGGAGCCACCTGCTGCAACGCAATCAGATCGTGCTGGAAGAGGCCGGGGTGGACCGGGAAGACCTGCGAAGCCTCATCAGGCAGAAGCCCAACCGCCGCATCCTGGGCATCTACCGTTTTCACCTGAATGTGTACCAGTTTGCCGACCGCCGGCCCGAAAACAGCATCCGACGATGGATGAAAAACACCATCGGGGAGCCGCCCGTTCTCTACGACCCTGTCCTGGCAGACAATACCGTCAGGCAGCTGGAACTGTACATGCATGGCAAGGGCTATTTTCATGCACGCATCGGCTACGAGGCCTCCCTGGAAAGAAAGCGGGCATCGGTCACCTATACCGTGACGGGAGGCACCCCTTACACCGTCAGGGACATCCGCCATGCCATTTCCGACCCCCGGCTGGCTGGCCTGGTGCTGAAAGATTCGTCGGATGCGCTGGTACGGCCGGGACAGCGGTACGATGCGGACCTGTTGCAGGCGGAACGTGAGCGGATCTCCCGCAACCTCAAGGACCAGGGGTTCCACCAGTTCTCCAGGGAGTTCATCTTTTTCAGGGTGGACAGCACCCTGTCAAACCACCAGCTCGACATTGAAGTGGTCATCAACAACCCGGAAGCCTCCAGGCCCGACCACACCGACACCCTGGCCCATGCCCGGCACCGCCGGTTCCTCATCAACGACATTTATGTCTATCCGGACTATTCCCCGTTCCGGCCGTCGAGCCTGTTCCCGGACACCACCCTGTACCATTCGGTCACCAGGCGGGACACCACCACCTATTTCTTCGTGCACGACGGCCGGTTGCGCATCCGTCCGAGGGCCATTGTGAACAACATCCTGATCGAACAGGGAGGGCATTACCGCATCAGCGATGTGGAACAGACTTACAACTACCTGTCGCGCCTGCGGAACTTCCGGTTCATCAGCATCCAGTTCAGCGAGAACCGGGACACGGAGGCGGGGGTCCCATCCGATACGCTGGGCTTCCTGGACACCCGGATCCAGCTGACCCGCTCACCGGCCAACGCATTTACGGTGGAGGCCGAAGGGCTCAATACCTCGGGCAACCTGGGGGTGGCAGGCAACCTGATCTTTTTCAACCGCAACGCTTTCCGGGGGGCAGAGGTGTTCAACCTGCGGCTCAAGGGCGCCCTGGAAGTGTCCGGTGAAACAGGCGAAGAAGAAGTGATACAACGGCTTCCCTTCAACACCCTGGAGATGGGGGCCGAAGCAAGCATCGATTTTCCCAAGCTGCTGTTCCCCATCCGCATGGAGCGCCTGTCCAAAACAGCCAGGCCGAAGAGCACCCTGCTCACCGGGATCAACTACCGGCAGCGGCCCGACTACACCCGCTACGTCTTCAATGTAAGCTACGGCTTCGAATGGAGTGCCAGTCCGCTGAAACGCCACCACCTCTTCCCCCTGGAGGTCAGTTCCATCAAGATCTTCAACGATTCCCTGCTGCAAGCCAAGATCCCGAATAACAACCCCCTCATTATGAGCCGGTTCAAAGACCACCTGGTGGCGGGCACCAAGTACAGCTATGTGTACAGCACCCAGCAACTGGGACGGGACGATGATTTCGTGTACTTCAGGGGCAATATGGAGGTGGCCGGCAACCTGCTGTACCTTGCCTCCAGGCAAGGTGGGGACCCACCGGATGCCGACGGCAACTACCGCCTGTTCAACATTCCTTTTGCCCAATACGTCAAGGGGGATGCGGACATCCGCTATTACAAGGTATTCGACCATGACAACACGCTTGCTTTCAGGCTGATGGCGGGCGCAGGCATCCCTTACGGCAACATCGATGTCATGCCATTCATTAAAAGCTATTACGGAGGCGGTGCCAACAGCGTCAGGGCCTGGCGCATCTATTCCCTGGGGCCGGGCAGCTACCAGGACAGCGGCCAGGTTCGTTTCGACCGCTACGGCGACATCAAGCTGGAAGCCAACGTCGAATACCGCTTTGGGGTGTACCGGTTCTGGAAGGGGGCCCTGTTCATTGACGCGGGCAATGTCTGGTTCCTCAAAGAAAACCCCCAGTTCCCGCAGGGGGAGTTCCGCCTGGACAGTTTTCACAGGGACCTGGCCATCGGGGCCGGAGCCGGGCTGCGCCTGGACTTCGATTTTTTCATCGTCCGGGTGGATGCCGCATTCCGGGTCAGGGACCCCGGGCTGCCGGGAGGCCGGCGGTGGCTTGAAACCTTTCCCCGGCTGAGTCAATGGAATTTTAACCTGGGCATCGGATATCCCTTCTGACAAGCATGGACCCAAACGGCATGAAGGCAGGCAACCACACCGCCCTGGCCATGGCCAGTGAGTTTCCCTATGAACCGACTCCCGGGCAGCAGGAGCTGATCCGGCTGTTGTCGGACTTCCTTACGGGGAACGAAAGCCGGGGCATCTTCCTGCTGAAGGGCTATGCCGGCACGGGCAAGACCACCATCATCAGCAGCCTGGTCCGCACACTCCGGCGGCAGGAACGGGAGGGCGTCCTGCTGGCCCCGACGGGCCGTGCCGCCAAGGTCATGGCCGCCTATACCGGAGAGCGGGCCCACACCATCCACCGGCATATCTACCGCCTGAGGGTGCAGGCCGACGGGACCCAGCGGCTTGTCCTGCAGCCCAACAGATACCGACATACCCTGTTCATCGTGGACGAAGCCTCCATGGTCGGTGGCACGGAAACCGCCCCTGCCAGTGGGGGGCTGTTTGGCAACGTCAGCCTGCTCGACGACCTGGTGCAATATGTCTACGGGGGTCGGGGCTGCCGGCTGGTCCTGGTCGGAGACACGGCCCAGCTTCCGCCGGTCAGCGCCCCGGAAATCCCTTCACTGGATGCCTCCTATATGGAACGTGCCTATGGGTTGCAGGCCGTGCAATACGAATTAAAAGAAGTGGTCAGGCAGGCCAGGGAAAGCGGGATCCTGCTCAATGCCACCCGCCTGCGGGAGATGATCGCCCGGGGCCAAGCCGGGTTTCCCTCCTTCATCACCGAAGGGCTCCCTGACTTCGCACGCCTGGGGGGAGAAGATACGGGCGATGCGATCAACGACGCCTTTTCGGGGCGTGAGCCGGATGAAGCCCTGGTGGTGTGCCGCTCCAACAAGCGGGCACGGCTTTACAACCAGGGCATCCGCAACAGGGTGCTGTTCCGGGAAGAGGAGATCGGGGGCGGGGATTTGCTCATGGTGGTCCGAAACAACTACTTCTGGCTGCCGGAGGACAGTCCGGCGGGATTCCTTGCCAACGGAGACATCCTGGAAGTGACACGCATCCGGCGCCATGAAAGCCTCTACGGCTTCCGGTTTGCCGACCTGACCGTCCGGTTGTGCGACTACCCGGAAGAGCCCGAGCTGGATGTGAAGGTGGTTCTCGACATCCTCCATCATGACGGTCCCTCCCTGCCTTCCCAGGAGCAGAACAGACTGTTTCAGGCCGTGTCGGAGGACTACCAGGATGTGGCCGGCAGACAAGCCCGCCTGGCCAGGGTCCGGGCCAATCCCCATTTCAATGCCCTGCAGGTCAAATTTGCCTATGCGCTCACATGCCATAAAGCCCAGGGCGGACAATGGGAGAAGGTCTTTGTGGACATGGGCTACCTGCCCCCCGGTGAACCGGATGCGGACTACCTTCGCTGGCTGTACACAGCCATCACGCGGGCCACGAAAAAGGTGTACCTGATGAATTTCCACGACGCTTTTTTCGGGCAGTAAGCGCCGTCCGGAAGCGGTTGCACCGCCGTCTGTCAAAAAAAACCGCGTAAAATGGTGAATTTCTTTCAAATAGTATTATTTTTACGGGCCAAATTTTATCCGTCAATTCAATCAAACCATGACAGGAACGCATGCCGGCCCCCTGTGGATGAAGCTTCCCCAGCCCCGCTGCCCCCTGTCGCTTAACAAAACACCAAATTACCATTACCGATGAGAATCCCTAAATTGACCGTTGCCACAATGGCAAAGCCGTTTTTTCACCTGTTCCTGGTCTTTGCCCTCATGACCGGTTTTGTTGCCGTTGCCCATGCCAGCCAACCCCCCACCGGGGGAGAAGAGGGCGAAGAAGAGAAGCCCGCGATTGAATTCCCCTGGGAAGATGCCGCCCTGCTTGGTTTCTTTGATTCCAACCGCGAACTGAGCATCCTGCAAAGGTCGTCCCAGGAAAAAATCGCCGAGCTTGTCAACGAGCACGGCCTCACCACCGAGCGGTTCACCCAGATCGGTAATGCCGCAAAGATCGGGGCACTGGATGGGGGAGCCTTTTCCAATGAAGAGATCGATGCCTTCAATACCGTGGCCCCGCTGGTGACCAACCTCCAGAGGCAAACCCAGGCCCAAATGCAGGAACTGCTGGCCGGCAACGGGCTGTCCACCGCCCTGTATCAGGAAATCATGAATGAATTCCGTGGCAACCAGGAGCTCCAGGAATACGTCACCGGACTGGCCAGGGAGCGTGCCATCGAGGCCGCCCGTGAAGAGCGCCGCAGGCAACGTGAAGCTGAAGCGGCCGGAGAAGAAGGGGTAGGCACAACCGAGACCTCCGGCAACGGAAAATAGCCAGGGAACGCGGTGACCGGTGCGCATGGGGGACGGGATTTCCCTCCGGCCTGGCCGTGATCTCAGAGCACCTCAGCCACCACAAAGGTACTGCCCCCCACGAAAATCATATCCCTGTCTCCGGCCATTTCCCTGGCCCGGGACAGGGCTTCTTTTACCGACGGCCAGGCTTGTCCCCTGAGACCATGCAAGGCGGCTTCATGCGCCAGGACCGTGGCATCCAGACCACGGGGGACCCCGGGCTTGCAGAAATAATAGGCAGCCCCTGCAGGCAGTATGGGGAGGATTTCCGGCAGTGCCTTGTCCTCCACCACCCCGAACACGATGTGCAGCCTTTCAAAGTCCTGCCTTAGCAGCTGTTGCATGACCACCGACAGGCCCTCCTGGTTGTGTGCCGTATCGCAAACAATGCGCGGCCGCCTGCCGATCTGCTGCCAGCGTCCCGCAAAGCCCGTATTCCGCCTTACATGCGCCAGTCCACCGAGCAATGCCTCCCGGGAAACGGGAAACCGGTTCCCAAGCAGGGACAGGGCAGCCATGGCCGTCACCACATTCTCCTTCTGGTAATCGCCTGTCAGGTCGCAGCCTGCCTTCAGCCCGGCCCCGAAGGGCGAGCCGGTCTCCAACTCCAATACCGGCCGGCCATGGCGCCAGCGCTGATGGGCGGCGTATAGGGCCACCACATCGGATGCCACCGTCAGCGGGGCCTGTCGCTCCCGGGCCACGCGTTCAAAAACAGGGTGGACTTCGTCCTGCCGCCTGCCAATGAGCACCGGAGTCAGGGGTTTGATGATGCCGGCCTTTTCACCGGCGATGGCCTCCAGGGTATTGCCCAGCAGGTTCATGTGGTCCATCCCGATCCCTGTGATCACCGACAGCTCCGGGACCAGCAGGTTGGTGGAGTCCAGCCTGCCGCCCAGCCCCGTCTCGACCACCGCCACATCCACCCCCTCCCGGGCAAAATAATCGAAGGTCAGGGCGATGCTGATCTCGAAAAAGGAGGCCTGCAGGGGCTCAAAGAATGCCTTGTGGCGCGCCACGAACCCGGCCACCTGGCTGCCCGGGATCTTTTTGCCGTTGATGCGGATGCGCTCCCTGAAGTCTTTCAGATGGGGAGAGGTGGCGAGCCCTGTGCGGTATCCCTGCTGCTGCAGGACCGAGGCCAGCATATGCGATACCGAGCCCTTGCCGTTGGTGCCGGCCACATGGATGCTCCTGAAACGCCTTTCGGGTTGCCCCAGGTGATTGCTCAGGGCAATGGTGTTGTCCAGGTTGGCCTTGTAGGCTGCCGGGCCGACCCGGTGGAACATGGGCAGCTGGCTGAACAGGTAGTCGAGGGCCTGCCGGTAGGTCATCAGCGTCGCGATGGGATAAGACTATTGTTGTCGGATGAAATGGTAGGTGATCGTCCCGGTCTGCTCCTGGGGGGCGTCCAGCTTCACGTCAAAACGGGCGCGGCGGGCCGCCGACTCGGCCAGCCGCCAAAGGGTCTGGTCGGAAGTGGTGGTGCCCCTGGCCCCGGCCAGCGCGCGCGTCACTTCTCCCTGGCGGTTCACCGTGATGCTGACCACCACGCGGCCCTGGGCCTGGGTGGTGTACTCGGGGATGGGAATGCTGGTATGCCTCCGCCCGGTCAGGGTGTACTCGACCCCTCCCTGGCCGACGCCCATGGCGCCCTCCCCGTCGATGGCCCCTTCGGGCCTGCCCTGGTTGCCTGCGCTGCCCGTATCGCCCTGGTTCTGGGCTTCCGTGCTGCGCTGGTCGGCCCCGGGAAACAGGGCACGCTGGTCGACCGTGGGCCGGGGCGGTTCCTCCACGGGGCGCTCGGGAGCGGCCTCCACGGCTTCCTGCACAGGCTCCCTGCGCTCAGATTCCGGGCGGGTGGTTTCCGTGCGCGGACTGGGCACGTCGGATGGCAGGGTGACCGACTCTTCCGTCTGCTGGGTCACGATCTCCTCGGCTGCCGAGGCCGGGGTGGAGGGACGGGATTCCGGGACGGGCGGGGTGGCCGTCAGGGGCTGTGCCTCTCCCGTACCCGCATCCACATAGCCCAGGGCGACAAGCACCCCTTCCTCTTCGGGCAACGGCAATGGCGTGGAAAGTCCGAACAACAATAAGCAGGCCAGCAGGATGGTGTGGAACACCACCGTGCCAATCAGGGCCCTTGTGTTGTCTTTTTTCCTGTTCTCTTCCATATCAGCGAAGCGGTTGGGTGGCCAGGATCACCTTATGCCTGGTCTGGTAGGAGCTGTTGATGTTGTTCACCACGTCGATCACACTCACTATATGCTGTACGGGCACGCTTTGGTCGGCACGCAGGACAACGGAGGCTTCACTTTCCCCGGCAAGCCGCTGCACCAGCCCCTCGTAGAGCCCTTCCAGGTCGACCGGCATCTCCTCCAGAAAGAGCTGCCTGTCGGCATTGAGGTAGACCGTCGCGGTCTGCCGGGCCATGGTGCGGCTGTCGCTGCTGGGCAGCAACAGCTTGATCGCATTGGGGGCCACCAGGGTGGAGGTCAGCATGAAGAAAATGAGCAACAGAAACACCAGGTCAGACATGGAAGCCATGCTGAACTGCAGGTTGCGTGTATTTCTTAATTTGATTGCCATGGTTTGTCTTTTAGGAAGCCGGTTCGTGCAGCAGGTCCATGAATTCGGTGGCCCGGGCCTCCAGCATGAAAACGACCTTCTCGATGCGCGCCACCAGGATGTTGTAGCAGATGTAGGCGATGATGCCCACCGTGAGTCCGGTGATGGTGGTGATCATGGCCTCGTAAATGCCGCCTGCCAGCAGGCTGATGTCGATGTTGTTGCCGGCCATGGCCATGTTGTAGAAGGCCCGGACCATCCCGATGACGGTTCCCAGGAAACCGAGCATGGGGGCCGCCCCGGCCACCGTGGCCAGCACGGCGATGTTCTTCTCCAGGCTGGACACTTCCAGCTTGCCCACATTCTCAATGGCGGCATTGATGTCGCTCAGGGGGCGCCCGATGCGCACAATGCCCTTGGCAATCATCCGGGCGATGGGCGACTGGTTGTTGCGGCAGAGGGACTTGGCGGAGTCAATGCGTCCGTCGTGGATGAAGTCGCGGATGTTGTTCATGAAATTGGTTTCCTCCCTGGAGGCCCGGCTGATGGCCAGGTAGCGCTCAATGAAGATGTATATGGCGACGATGGACATGATCACCAGGGGGATCATCACCAGGCCCCCTTTCAGGGCGAGGCTCCAGATGGTTAGGGTTTCCTGTGTTGGCATGGTTTCCAGTGCCAGGGTATCTGCCAGCTGTACCTGGGCGCCTGTCTGGACCTGGAGAAGGAGTGCATTGACCATTGACAAAAGGGATTATTGGGTTAAAGACTATGATTCACTGGGTTTTTCTTCATTTGCTTATATAACTGCCTGGGTCCGGATTTAGTATGTTTCCGGCAAAGATAATCATTAAGCCCCTTTCTCGATGTACACACTGGTGGAGGGGAAGGCAAACTGCGCCTTATGACCGTGAACGATCTCCACGATGCGGTAGTTGATCTCCTGCTTCACATCCAGGTAAGTGGTCCAGTCCATCGTATCCACAAAAAACATCACCATGATGTCCAGGCTGCTGTGGCCAAAATCCTTGAACCGCACCCTCCCCTCCTGATTGGTGTTGGGATGTTGGTCGATGCAGTCCTGGATGTCGCGCACGATGGCTTTCATCTGGTCGATCGAGGTATTGTAGGTCAGTCCCACGACAAAATTGGCCCGCCTGTAGGTGCGCAAGCTGAGGTTGTCCAGCTCTCCCTCTATCATTTTCCTGTTGGGCAGGGTGACATAGCTCTTGTCCAGCGTCCGGATTCGGGTGCTTCGGAAACCCACCTGCTCCACCACCCCGGTGATCCCGGCCACGGTCACCATATCCCCCACCACGAATGGTTTGTCCAGGAAAATGGTGATGGAGCCAAACAGGTTTTCCAGGCTCTCCTTGGCGGCCAGGGCCACGGCAAGCCCCCCGATGCCGAGTCCGGCCACCAGGGTGCCTACATTGATGCCGAACACCGAACCCAGGATCACCAGCACCCCGAAAATCACCACCAGCAGTTTGATGCTGTCCACGAAAAACGGGACCACCTGCAGGGAGAATTTGTTGTCGGTGCGCTCTGCACGCTC
This sequence comes from uncultured Bacteroidales bacterium, assembly GCA_964477035.1. Taxonomy (GTDB): domain Bacteria; phylum Bacteroidota; class Bacteroidia; order Bacteroidales; family UBA7960; genus SLSG01. The sequence goes on along the minus strand of CAYZCW010000009.1, from coordinate 294 downwards.
CAGAAGAATGAACCGGAGGAATTCCGCCAGCCGCAAACCAGCCCAGATAAAGCCTGCGTAGAGCAGCACGAAGTACCCCCGGAACAAGATCATATTGATGCCGAAACGGTCGCGGGGCGCCATGTCCCATTCGCCGGGAAACTGCAGCTGGGTGAAGGCAATGAACACGAAGCCCATCATCAGGATGAACCCCACGGGCTTGCGCAGCAGCTGATGAAACTGTTCGGGACTGACCTGTCCGGCCCGCTTTCGGACCAGCTGGTACAACAAACTGTTGCTGAGCCGGCTGAGAAA
>CAYZCW010000008.1:0-149209 GCA_964477035.1 uncultured Bacteroidales bacterium | reverse complement strand
TCATCCGGTTTTGTTGCTGACCCTGTCCAGCAGCCCCGCCATACGGCCTGCCAGTTCCCTTCTTGAATAGGCGGTGATGTCGGCCCGGGGGCGGACGAGCTGCTTTTGCAGGAAGGCTTCGAAATGCCCTTTCAGAACTTTCCCGAGACGGTCCTCCCCCTCGAAATCTGCTGTACTTCCGGCCCCTGTGTCTTCGATGATGCGGGCGGCCTCCCCGTCCGGGGGCCCGATGCAGAGGATGGGCCGGTCCAGGGCCAGGTATTCATAGAGTTTTCCCGTGGCGATGCCCCCGGCATGGGGCACGCGGTTCAGCGGCAGCAGCAGTAAGGCCGAGCGGGAAGCTTCCGCCAGTGCCCGGTCGTGCGGAAGGTAGCGGATGGTCTCGGTCTGGCCGGCGAGCCTGTTGCGCCGGATGGCCTCCTGCACGGACACATCGGTCTTGCCGATCAGTCGGATCCGAAGGAATTCTTTCCACCTTGGATCTTCTTCCAGCAGCTCTTGCAGTACCTTCCAAAGAGCCAGGGGGTTGCGGTCGGCATTCATGGAGCCCAGGTGGGTGATGGTAAACAGTTTGTGGTCGTAACCCGGCAGTCCTTCGTAATCATCCGGGTCGAAACCATTGGTCACCACAACGACCTCCCTGCCGGCAATCCTGGCAAGGCTTTCGGCATTCTGCCGGGTCACGGCCACCACCTGGTCGGCCGATTGCAGCACCCGCTTTTCAAGGACGTGGTGGCGGCGGTCTGCCGCAGGGCTTAGCATCAGCTTGTGGTAGAAATCGATCTGTGTCCACGGATCCCTGAAGTCCGCCAGCCAGGGAAGGCCCAGCTTCTTTTTCAGGTGCAGGGCGATCAGGTGCATGCTGTGCGGGGGACCGGTGGACACCAGGGCATGGACAGGATGGTGGGGCAGCCAGCCGGAAAGGAAGCGCACCGAGGGAGTCACCCACCACTTGCGGGCGTCCGGGATGAACAGGTTGCCCCGCAACCAGGTGGCCAGGCGGTGCTTGATGCCGGGGCTGTCCGACTCATTTAGAAAACCGGGCTGGAACTTGCTGCCAGCCGGCTGGCCCGTGAACCACCGGAACAGGCGGTAGGGTTCCCGGATCCTGCGCCGGATCACCTGCACCCCGGTCGGCAAGTCCTTCAGAAGGGAAGGATCCTGCTCGGGGGATTCGGGGTTGGCGGGGGTGTAGATGACAGGCTCCCATCCAAATTCACGGAGGTATTTGGCGAATTTCAGCCAGCGTTGTACCCCGGCACCCGCCCCGGGCGGCCAGTAATAGGTGATGATCAGGACCTTCTTCATGCCTGTCGCCATTGTGATTCCGCCGTGTGAACCAACCCGCCTAAGGGTTGCCAGGCCATGCGTACTGGCCGGGCGGGCCTCCCTACTGGCCGGTCTCTGCCCGCTGCCTTCCCGTGGTGGCCCGGATCAACCTCCGGAGGCCTGCCGGCCCGTCCGACGAACATGGAGGCCCGCAAGGGCCAGGGCCGCCAGGACCAACAGGATGCTGAATGCCAGGGAAATTCTTTCGCCCACCACGTAAGTCCGTGGTTCAAACCGGAATTCGATCTCGTGCTGCCCGGGCGGCACCACCATGGCACGCAGGATATAGTTGGCGCGGAAGTGGCTGGCCTCCTCCCCGTCAATGAAGACCCTCCAGCCATCGGGGTAATAGACCTCCGAGAACAGGGCCAGCTGCCGCTGGGGCGCGTCGCTGCGGTAACGGACCAGGTTGGGCTGGTAGTGGATCATCCCGATGTGCCCTCCCTCCCCGGGATCCAGGCCATCAAGGTGTCCGGCAAACCTTTGGTCGATCACGGCCGTTAGGGCCGGGTCGATCTCTTCCAGGGCGGTCATCTCCTCATTGGCACCGGGCACCAGCCGGAAATCGTTCACAAACCATGCGTTCCCCAGGGCGTGGGGGTTGCGCACCGGTTCTCCGTCCGGGTCCACGATGATGTAGCGGGTATTCAACATATTCAGTGTCCCGAGTCCGGGCAGCACCGCCTGGGCGGAGTCCACCGCAGTGGTGGCCTGCAGCTTCTGGATCAGCTGCATGATTTCGGGGGTGATGCGGTGGTCGATCAGGTCCTGGTATCGTTGCAGCTTGGCCCCGTGGTACCCGCCGATGGAGTGGTGGTAGTAAGAGGTCCTGGAACTGTTGAAGGGGCTTTCCGTGAGGTCGAGCACCCGGAAGGTGCCTTCCCGGTCCTGCAGGATGTGCTGGTCTGCCTGCCTCAGCGGGAAAGGGACTTCGGCCCTCCGGCGGGGCACGAAATGCTCATCGTTCAGATAGCGCCGGTTTACCGGCCACATGTCCAGGATGATCAGCGCCACGAGCAGGAAGGCGAAAAGGCCCGGCCTGAGCCGGCGTGAAACCAGCAGGATGGTCAGCAAGGCGGCTCCCAGTGAGAAGAACAGGCTGCGGAGTGTGTCCGCACGAAAGATGATCACCCGCACCCGCTCCAGCTCATCGAGGAAGTGCCGGATCTGGGGGGCGATCATGGGGTCTGTCGTGGAAAGGTTCTGAAAATCCCTGTTTTCGGACAAGCTCAGGAAGGTGAAAAAATGTTTGGGAAACAGGTAGAACAGCAGGGACAGCCCGGCGGTAAAGGCAACCGCATACCAGAGGGCCTTGCTCTTCAAGTCGATCAGCCCCGGGTTCCTGAATAGTTTGTGCAGCCCGACAAAGGCCAGGGCCGGGATGCAGAGCGCGGCAACCACCAGGGTCATGGAGACGGCCCGGAACTTGTCATAGCCCGGCACGTAGTCGATGAAGAAACTGGTCAGGGGCATGAAGTTCTTGCCCCAGGCCAGCAGGACCGACAGCACCGTGGCGGTGAGCAGGGCCCATTTGAGCGGGCCTTTGACCAGAAAGAGGGCCAGCACGAAGAAGAACAGGACGACCGCCCCCACATACACCGGACCAGACGTGCCAGGCTGGTTCCCCCAGTACTGGTTTTCCCCCGCCAGTACCTGGTGCAGGGCCGGGTCCACGGCATCCATGGCCCGGGGGTTGTTGCCCAGGGGACCGGTGGCACCGCCCTTGACGTTGGGTATCAGGAGGCTGAAGGATTCCTGTTTGCCATAACTCCAGGCCGTGATGTATTCCTTGCTCAGGCCGTCCGGGTTCTCGCTGCCCGCCAGGGTCAGTTCGGTCCCCCCACGCATGGTTTCCGGGGCGTAGGCATAGGTCGACAGGAAGTTGCCCGCGTTGAGCCCGATGGCCACCACGAGGCCCGCCAGCAGGGCGGCAAACGCCTTCCCGAAATGCAGCAGCCGCTTCTCCCGGATGGTCTGGGCCAGCAGCAGGAGGCCATACATCAGCACGATGATGCCCAGGTAATAGGTGATCTGGAAGTGGTTGGCGAACAGCTGCAGCCCCATGAAAGCGGCAAAGAGCACCCCGCCCCAGAGGTAATTACCCCTGAATGTCCAGAGGATGGCCCCCAGCACCGGGGCCATGTATCCGATGGCCACGGCCTTGGAATTGTGTCCCGCCTCCAGGATGATGAAGTGGTAAGAGGAGAAGGCGAAGCCCACCGCTCCGGCCAGTGCGATCCAGACATTGACCTTGAGCAGGAGCAGGAAAATGAAGAAGCCCGCGAAATACAGGAAAATCATGTCGGCCGGCCTGGGCAGCCAGAGGGTCATCACCTTGTGCAGAAAATGGGAAAGGTTGTTGGCGTAGATAACGGATATCTGGAAGGCGGGCATGCCTCCGAACATGGAGTTGGTCCACAGGGCCTCTTCCCCGGTCTCCTGCCGGAAATCTGCGATTTCCTTGGCCATGCCCTGGAACTTGATGATGTCGGATTGCACCAACAGCCTTCCCTGGGTCACGGGGAAGACATATAAAATGGCCATGATTGCGAACAGTGCAAGTGCCGCCGGATAGGGCAGCCACTTTCGCGGATCCCAATCAGCCATCATTTTTTGGATCTTTTTCATGCTTTATTTCTTCAAAATCGACGTACTCCCCGATCCGGTCGGTCTTGCTTTCGGGCTGCTGATCCTGCCGGGCCGTCCGGGCGTTGTCCCTGTAGTATTTCTTTTTGTAGCGGTTCACCCACCAGCGCACGACCAGGGGAAACACCCAGGCGGTCAGCACGCGGAACAGCAGGTAGATCAGAACGAAGGTGGCAATGAGTCTCAGCATGGGATCAGGCAGGCCGCACGCCTGCGGTTAAAAACCAGGTTTGGGTTGGATTCGGACACAAAAATACAAAAAATAGTCCCATGAGCCCGCTGCCGACCTTCCCGGGTTTGGGTGGCAGGGGGTGTCCGGGTCATGGATACATCAGGCCGATATGCCGCCAGAAATTAAGGTGAAATTCCGTCCCCTGCCTGCCGGGGAATTGCTCCCTGTAGGGTGGGCCAGGTGCCTCCCCGGGCAGCAGGCGCATGCCGGTTTCAGGCTGGAATATGGCCGGAAGCTCGGGGTGGAACTGCACCCCGATCACATGGGGGTAGCGGCTGTGTTCGATGGCCTCCACGATGGCGCCGTCCACCGAGCGGGCGGTCACCACAAAGCCTCTTCCCAGGGCATCCGCCGCCTGGTGGTGGGAGCTCATGACGGCAGGTTGCACGCCTTCATCCCCCGTGAGGGACCAAAGCTGGGAGCCTGGCAGTATGCGGATGCGGTGGGGCAGGTAGGAACTGATTTCCGTTTCCGCCGCATAATGCGTATGGTAATTGCGGTGTTGCTGGTCGGTATCCAGGGCCAGGACCTGCTCCACACTGCCCAGGCCGTAAAGGGTGGTGGGGATGTCCTGCACCAGGCTGCCCCCGGTGGCCACATTCATGCTTTGCATGCCCAGGCACAGTCCCAGGATGCGGTAGTGGGGACGGCTTTCCATCAGGGGAACAAAGCTTGTATCCTGTGTCCCGCCCAGCAGGTGAAATAAAAAGGACAGTTCCAGGTGGTGGCGGGCCGGGTCGGAAATCACGGTCAGCAGGTCGGTCTCCTCCCCGTACAGGGCGGGCGGGATGTCGGGCCCGCCAAAGAATATGGCCCCCTGGGAGCGGGAGAACAATTCCCGGAACGTTTCGCTCCAGGGGTTCTCCCCGTATAGCTGCTGCGTATCGGCCGCAGGCTCCAGACCGAGCAGGGCGACGTGATCCAGTCCTTCTTCATGGATGAAGGCCAGGGATTGGGCGTAGTCATACCGCCCATCCTGGTTGTACAATCCGATGACCCGGTACCCCTCCGGCAGGGGGAAAATGCCTTCGCCGGTCAGGAAAAGAAAGGTCTTCAGGTTGGTCACCGTCGGATGCATCAGGATGATGTGGCGGTCTCCCTCCTGGAACAGGGCAGGATCCTGCTGTGACGGTCCGGGGCCGCTGCAGGCAGAGATAAAACACCAAAGCGAAATAAGGAACGTGCCCTTGAGAAGGAAGCGGGCCTTTGTGGTGGTTGTCATGACATCTGGGTTGGTTTGTGAGGCTTCCGGGGTGGAAGGACGTAAAGATAAACCGATTGGGGTAAAAAAAAAAGACAACCGCAAGCGATTGTCTTTTTCCCGGCCCTGGAAGGCCGGTTATTTAACCAAAACCTATTTGTGGGTCTTCTGATCAGAGACTGAAAGCCTTTTCCTTCCTTTGGCCCTCCTGGCGGCCAGGACCTTTTGTCCGTTCTTGGTGGCCATGCGCTTCCTGAATCCGTGCTTGTTCTTCCTTCTCCTGACTGAGGGCTGGTATGTGCGTTTCATTGCAATATTGTTTTTGGGACTGCAAAGATAGCCAAAGTTTTATTACCACCAAAAGCTGGCTGAAAAAAATTTGATGCAGTCCGGCCCTTCTGCCTGCCCCGCCCCGCCTGCTAATCGAAGCGGAGCCTGGTGGTGCCGGCCAGCGCCCCGTCGATGTAAATTTCGATGGTGTAGGTCCCCGGCGCCAGCCTATCCGGGTGGTCCACCCCGAACCTTACTTGTTGCGCCTCCCCGGTGTAGGCGACTTCCTTCATCTGGGTGTAAGGCTGCAGGTCCCCGCTGCCGGCTATTTCAAAGCTTTCGCCGGAGGGATACAGGACCTGTTCCCCGGGGCCGATCATGCAAAGGTACACCATCCGGTTGCCTTCCGGCTCCAGAGGGTTCGCGTTGATCTCAAATGTGATGCGGGTTTCATCCACCCGATTTGCCTGGCTGACGTGATAGCGGTCCGCCCACAGCCAGCGGTCCCAGCGGGTAAGGGCCGATACATTGTAAGCCTGGAGTCCGCGGACCATGTCCAGGCTGTCCTGCGTCTTCTGCAGTTTGGCAACGACCCGCTTGTGCTTCTGGTCCAGGTCGTCCCATTCGGACAGCAGCTGGGTGTATTGGCCCTGCATCTTCCGGTAGTCTTTTTCCATCTTTTCGTACCCGGCAATCCTTTCCCTTAAACTTTCGGCTTCGGCGGCCTGCCTGCCCAAGCGTGCGATGCGGGCATCCTTCTGGTTGATTTCCTCCCTATGGGCGGTGGCCAGCTCATCCATCTCCTGTTGCAAATCCACGATCCCGGCCTCGAGGCCGGCCTTGGTTTCCTGAAGCTGTTGCAAATGCTGTTCGAGCGATGCATTGTCCTGCGATAGGGCTTCCTTCTCATCCGTCAGCCTGCCGGAATGCAGCACGAACAAAATCCACCCGGTCAGGGCGATAATCAGCAGAATCCCGGCAACGACCCATGCCGTTTTCATCATCCGGGCAGTATTTCCCGGGCTGTTTGTTTTGCTCTCTTCCATGGCCTTGGTTTTTTGGTTTCCTGCAATTTAATGAAATCCCCCGGCAAAAGCAAAGACTGTCAGTTGTTTACATATCTATATAAAACAACAGCCAGCCTTTTCGGGGCTGGCTGTCGTCATCTGCCACAAGCAGCATCTCCCCCTGATAGCGGGGGCGGCCTTGACCGGATAACCGTTGACGGCCTCTCTATTTTACGGGGGCGTGCCGGAGGGTCTCCACCAGGAACTCCCAGAATTGCCCGACGGTCCCGGTATGCACCTTCTCGTCGGGGGAGTGGGGGTTGCGGATCGTCGGACCGAAAGAGATCATGTCCAGGGCGGGATACACCCCGCCAAGCAGCCCGCATTCCAACCCGGCATGGATCACTTTCTGCTGCGGGACCTTGCCAAACTTCTTGTTGTAGACTTCTTTCATGGTCTTCAGGATGGGGGAGTCCACATTGGGCTTCCATCCGGGGTAGGCGCCTGCATGCTGCACCTCCGCCCCGCCCAGTTCAAGGACCGAGCGGATCATCTGGCAGAGATCCTCCTTGGCGGAATCGACGGAGCTTCGCTGCAGGGTGGCCACCTCCACCGTGTCGTCCTTGCTCCGGACGATGGCCAGGTTGGTACTGGTTTCGACCACCCCGGGCATGCTGGCATCCATGCGCATGACGCCGTTGGGACAGCCATAGAGGGACGACAACAGGCGGTTTGCGGCGCCGGATTCCATGACGTATCCGGGCATATCGGCCGGTGCGATGCGGATGGACAGTTCCGGGTCTGCCACCGAGAGTTCATGGGAGACCATGGCCCCGATCTCGGCCACCCGCATTTTCAAGCCTTCGGCACGTTTTTCATCCACTGTCACAATGGCCGAAGCTTCCCTGGGAATGGCATTGCGCAGGCTGCCCCCTTCTATGGCGGCCAGCCTGGCCCCCAGCTCCCTGTGGACCGTCCACAGCAGCCGGGTCAGGATCTTGTTGGCGTTGCCCCGTCCCAGGTGGATGTCCAGTCCGGAGTGGCCGCCCCGGAGTCCCTTGACCTCCAGGGTGAATGCCCGGTGTCCGGCCGGAGCAGGCTCCTGCGGGCAGGGGAACGTGGCATTGGTGTCGATGCCGCCGGCACAGCCGATATACAGCTCTCCCTCGTCCTCCGAATCCAGGTTGATCAGGATGTCGCCCCGCAGGAATCCCGGCTGGATGCCGAAGGCGCCGGTCATCCCGGTTTCCTCGTCCACGGTGAACAGGCATTCGATGGGTCCGTGTTCCAGGTCGTTGGATGCCAGCACGGCCATGGCCGCAGCCACCCCGATGCCGTTGTCGGCCCCCAGCGTGGTGCCGCTGGCCTTCACCCATTCCCCGTCGATCACCGGGCGGATCGGGTCTTTTTCAAAATCGTGGGTGGTGTCGTTGTTCTTCTGCGGGACCATGTCGAGGTGCCCTTGCAATACGATGGTTTTTCGATCCTCCAGGCCGGGCGTGGCCGGTTTGCGGATCACGATGTTGCCGACCTGGTCGACTTGTGTGTCCAGCCCGAGTTTTTCCCCGAATCCTTTCACGTATTCGATGATGCGTGCCTCGTGTTTGGAAGGGTGGGGGATTGCGCAGATTTCTTCAAAAATGGTCCAGAGCCTTTGCGGTTCCAGGTGTCGGATGGTGTGGTTCATGGGGGTTGGTTATTGGTTATTGGCTGTTGGCTATTGGGTTTCGTCGGATGGGTGAGCAGCCGGTTGGGTTGGTCCGGTTCAGTGCCTGTCCCTGTCGGGCGGGGTCAGCTCCCGGAACACGATCATTCGCTGTTTGTACAGTTGGGACAGGAAGGTGGTGACCCTTTCCTCCGCGGGTTCGATGTCCTTGCCGAACTGTCCCTGCAGTTCCCGGCAGATGTCCCGGACCTGCCTGTTGCCGTCACAGAGCAGCCAGGTGGCCGTGCCGAAACGGTCGAGGGACACGGTCATATAAGGGTGTCGGGCCCTGGGCTGCAGCAACCTGCCCAGGATGGGGCCCGAGAAGCGCGGGATCAGCAGGCGGATGGTTCCTTCCGGTTCCGTCTCATGTTCATGCTGTACCATCGGGGTAAGATCCAGGTAGTTGGCCTGTTTCAGGATCTTCCTGCGCCTGAAGTATCCGACTTGCTTGTGCATGGGGCAAATGTACGAAAAAAGTCCTGCCCGGATGCAGTCTCCCGGTCTTGTCGCCTGTTCGCTTTGTCAGGACCGGGACTTCAGGACAGGATCTGCTCCGTATGGTTCTTGGTGTCGACCTTGGCGATCACTTCGGCGATCCTTCCCTCCTCGTCAATGACGAAGGTGGTGCGGTGGATGCCATCGAAGGCCTTTCCCATGAATTTCTTGGGTCCCCAGACCCCGTAAGCCTTGAGCATCTCCTTGTCCGTGTCGGCGATCAGGGGAAAGGGCAGGCTGTGTTTCTCGATGAATTTTTTGTGGGACTTTTCACTGTCGGCACTCACGCCCACCACTTTGTAACCGTTTTTCAGCAAGGCCTCGTAATTGTCGCGCAGGTTGCAGGCCTGGCTGGTGCATCCGGGGGTGTTGTCCCTGGGGTAAAAATAGATGACCAGTTTGCTGCCTTTGAAATCGGCCAGCGATAAGGCGTTGCCGTCCTGGTCCATGCCGGTGAAATCGGGGGCATTGTCGCCCGGTTTGAGCTGTGTCATATTCTCGGGGGTGTTTATGAATACATGGGGATTTTGCCTGTTAAACGCCCTCCGCAAGGCAAATGTTCAGGCGGTCCCGCCACGCTTTACCTGTTTCTCAAAATACTTGCAGGCCACCGCCAGGGGACACTGCAGGCAGCGGGGCCTGCGCGCCAGGCAGACATACCTTCCGTGCAGGATCAGCCAGTGGTGGGCGATGGCCACCTGGTGTTCGGGGATGTACCTCAGGAGCTGTTTTTCTGCCTCCAGGGGCGTCTTTGCCCTGGTCGTGAGGCCGATGCGTGCAGCCACCCGGAAGACATGGGTGTCTACTGCCAGGGTGGGTTTGTTGTAGACCACCGAGGCGATCACATTGGCCGTTTTGCGGCCCACCCCCGGAAGCTGCATCAGCTCGTCCACCTCCTCCGGCACCGTGCCCCCGAAGTCCGTCACCAGCTTGCGGGCCATGCCGATCAGATTGCGGGTCTTGGAGTTGGGATAGGAGCAGGAGCGGATCAGGGAAAACACCTCTTCGGTCCCGGCCCGGGCGAGGCTGTCTGCTTCGGGAAACCGCTCAAAAAAGGCCGGGGTGATCTGGTTCACCCTCTTGTCGGTACACTGGGCCGACAGGATCACCGCCACAAGCAGCTGGTAAGGGTCCTGGTAATGCAGTTCCGTTTCGGCCACCGGCTGGTGGGTGGAGAAATAATCCAGCACAAAGACAAAGCGTTCTTTCTTGTTCATGAGCTTCCGTTCTCTCAGGCGTTGTAGTCCACCATTTTCCCCCGGATCATGATGGGCTCCCCGTCGAAATACACATCGGGCTCACGGACGAGGCCATCGAGGTGGATGTTCACCGCGATATTGCCTCCCATGGTGATGTTGTTGCCGAAGGCAATGTGGATGGTGCCGAACACCTTCTCGTCTTCCAGTATCTTCCCTGTGAGGATGGCCTTGTAGTTGGTCCCCATCCCGAATTCCGCCACGGCGCGTGCGTCCCTGCCGGCTTTTTCAAACAGGGCGGTGAGCTGCTCCGCCTGCCGGCCCCCGCTAATGGTTTCCGCGTAGCCGTCGACCACCTCTATGGTCAGCGGCTCCTCCAGCATGCCCAGCTGCGCCATGGAGCCGTCGATCACCACCCGGCCGTTCGACTGGCCCTCCCAGGGGGCCAGGTACACCTCCCCGGAAGGCAGGTTGCCGCTTTCTCCCTTGTTGCGCAACACCCCGGTGCTCGGGAGGATCTTGCGGCCGGCGACCGGCATGCGGAGGTCGGTGCCCTTTTGGGTGACCACCCGGATCTCGGACACGCCCTCCAGCTTCCGGGCAATGTAGTTGGTCAGGCCGATGATCTTGTCATAATCGGCGCTCAGGCAGCGCTTCATGATCTCCGCCGTGATGCCCGGCATGGTACCCACCCGTACCCCGAGTTTGACGGCTTCCCGGCGGGCATCGGTATGTGTCAGGGATTTTGCCGTGGGGCAAACCACCACATCGGACTTCCGCATCATCTCGGCCACCAGGGGCGGGGGTTCCTGTCCGTTGATCTCACGCGATTTGATTTCAACCAGGATGGATTCCCTGCACAGGTCCTTGCCGGCCTGGTGCAGTGCCTGTCCGATGTCCCTTTTGATCTCGTCTGTCACGACCAGCAGGGATTCCTCAGGCTGCAGTCCCATGCAGTCGCGCAGGGCGATGACAGAGGATTCGAGCAGTTCCTGGCCTTCTTTGTTTAATTTGTTCATAATCAGGTGTTTTATTGTAAAGACTGTTGATTTTTCTGCCGCAAAATAACAATAATTTCCCGTTCGGAGTCCCTCCCGGCCCTGAATTTATAGGGGAATTTCGTTACCTTAGCTGCCAAAAAATCCATTGCGGACATGATCAATGACCAACTGATAAACCCGGGCAGCATCGTGGTGATCGGTGGTTCCAACGACGTGACCAAGCCGGGCGGCAAGGTGCTGAGGAACCTGATTGACGGGGGCTTCAAGGGCAGGTTGTACGTCACCAACCGAAAGGAAAAACAGGTGCAGGGCCTTGAGGCCTTTCCCGATGCCGCATCCCTGCCCGGGGAGGTCGACCTGGCCATCCTGGCTGTGGCTGCGCGCTTCGTGCCTGCCGAGGCGGAGGCCCTGGCGCATCAGAAAAACACCAGGGCCTTCATCGTCCTGTCTGCCGGCTTCAGCGAGGAAAGCATGGAGGGCACCCTGTTGGAGCAGGAACTCGTCCGGATCGTGAACGGGGTGGGCGGAGCCCTCATCGGTCCCAACTGCATCGGGGTGCTTACCCCCAGTCACCACAGCGTATTCACCTATCCGATCCCGAAACTCGATCCTGCGGGCTGTGATTTTGTGTCCGGTTCGGGTGCCACGGCCTGCTTCATCATGGAGGCCGGCATCCCCAAGGGACTGACCTTTGCCAATGTCTTTTCGGTGGGCAACAGCGCCCAGGTGGGGGTCGAAGAAGTAGTCCGCTACTGGGATGAGACGTTCGACCCCAAGACCAGTTCCCGGGTGAAACTGCTGTATATGGAAACCGTGGCCAAGCCGCAGATGCTGCTGAAGCATGCGGCCTCTCTGGTGCGCAAGGGCTGCCGGATTGCCGCCATCAAGGCCGGCAGTTCCGATGCGGGCAGCCGGGCCGCCTCCTCCCATACGGGGGCCCTGGCCAGTCCGGATGCCGCTGTGGACGCCCTTTTCCGCAAGGCAGGCATCGTGCGCTGCTACGGCAGGGAGGACCTGATCACCGTGGCCGGCATCTTCATGCATCCGCCCCTGAAGGGCAAGAACCTGGCCATCATTACCCATGCCGGCGGACCGGCTGTGATGCTCACCGACGCCCTTTCGGCCGGGGGGTTGTCGGTCCCGCCCATCGAATCACCCGATGCCTATGAGCTGCTCGAGAAGCTGCACCCGGGTTCGTCGGTGAGCAATCCCATCGACTTTCTGGCCACCGGCACGGCCGAGCAACTGGGCCTCATCATCGATTATGTGGATACCCGCTTTCCCCAGGTCGACGGCATGGTCGTCATATTCGGCACGCCGGGGCTCTTTCCCGTCTTTGAGGTCTACGAGGTGCTGGACAAAAAAATGACAACCTGTTCCAAACCCATCTTTCCGGTCCTGCCAAGCATCCTCACGGCCCGGGAGGAGGTGGAAGCTTTTATCGGCAAGGGGCGCATCAATTTTCCGGATGAGGTCAGCCTGGGCAATGCCCTGGGCCGCACCTACCACAGCCCGGAACCCCGGGAGGCGGAAGGCCCCCTTCCGAAAGCCGATAAGGACCGCATCCGGCAGATCATCGACAACTCCGCAGATGGCTACCTGGCTCCGGAACAGGTGCAGGGGCTGCTGGACGCCGTCCGCATCCCCAGGGCCGGAGAGGCCGTGGTGATCAGCCGCAAGGAGGCCGTGAAGGCTGCCCGGCGGCTCGGCTACCCGGTGGCCATGAAGGTCGTCGGTCCGGTCCACAAGTCGGATGTGGGCGGGGTGGTCCTCAATGTCCGGACCGACAGCGAGGTGGAGAAAACGTTTGCCCGCATGATGCAGATAGAGGACTCAACGGCGGTGCTGTTGCAGCCGATGCTGTCGGGTACCGAACTGTTTGCCGGCGCCAAATACGAGCACAAGTTCGGACATATGGTCCTATGCGGCATGGGCGGCATCTTCATCGAGGTGCTGAAGGATGTGTCCCAGGCACTCGTCCCCCTGTCCCGGCAGGAGGCACTGGATATGATCCGGCGGCTTAAGAGTTACCAGATCATTCAAGGCGTCCGGGGCCGGAAGGGCCTGAACGAGGAGCTGTTTGCAGACATCCTTCTCAGGTTATCGGTTCTCTGCCGGCTGGCCCCGGAGATCGAGGAGCTTGACCTGAACCCGCTGCTCGGGGAGGGGGATGCCATGGTGGCTGTGGATGCCCGCATCAGCCTGAGAAAGGAAAAAGAGTCCAAACCAGCAAGTTAAAACGATGTGGGTCAAGGCAATTGTCCTGTCGCTCTACGCGATCATGATCGTGGCGGTGGGAATCCGGGGTTTCCGTGGCACCAAAAACTTCAATGACTTCTTCCTCGGCGGCGGCCAGGTGGGTCCGTGGATGACCGCCTTTTCCTACGGGACCGCCTATTTTAGCGCGGTGCTGTTTATTGGTTTTGCCGGCAACATCGGATGGAATTTTGGGTATTCCGGTTTGTGGGTGGCCGTGTTCAACGCCCTGGTGGGGGTCTTGCTTGTCTGGTACCTGGTGGGGCCCCGGGTAAAGCAGGCGGCCATGGACCTGAAGGTTCACACCCTGCCCGGATACCTGGCGGCCCGCTATAATTCTCCCATGCTGAAGCTGCTGGCCAGCGTGGTGATCTTCGTGTTCATGGTGCCCTATTCGGCGGCTGTGTTCATGGGCCTTTCCTACCTGTTTACCGCCAATTTCGATATCAGCTTCGGACACGCCCTTTTGTTCATGGGCTTTTTTTCCGCCCTGTACATCGTCCTGGGCGGGTACAAGTCCATGGCCCTGATCGATATGTTGTTCGGCATGATCATGGCCATGAGTGTGACCTTGCTGCTGTTCAGCACCGTCCGCATCGGGGGCGGCATCCCCCAAATCACCTTCAACCTGTCTGACATAGACCCCGGGCTGACCCGGGTGGTGGGCCCGCCCGGCCTGTGGCCCCTGGTTTCCCTGGTGGTCCTGACGAGCCTGGCACCCTTTGCCATGCCGCAGCTGATGCAGAAATTCTATGCCATCCGCGACAAAAGCACCATCCGCAAGGGCATGTGGGCCTCCACCGCCTTCGCGGTGCTCATAGGAGGCGTGGCCTATTTCATCGGGGCCACCTCCCGGGTGTTCATCCATCCCGGGAATGCCCCGGCAGCCTTCGGCTCCGAAGGCCAGCCCCTGTATGACATCCTGATGCCGGAGCTGCTTACCAATGTGATTCCCGCCGGGTTGAGCGTGGTCATCCTGTTGCTGATCCTCTCGGCGTCCATGTCCACCCTGGCCTCCCTGGTCCTGGTATCCAGCTCGACCCTGGCAAAGGACTTCCTCCAGGGCTTTGTTTTCCCCCGACTTTCCGATCAGAGGCTCACCCTGGCGATGCGGCTGGCCAGCGGCTTGTTTGTATTCACTTCGGTGCTGCTGGCCTGGCAGAGCCATGACAGCATCGTGGCCATCCTGGGCATATCCTGGGGCGCCATGGGCTCCTTTTTCCTGGGGCCCTTTCTTTACGGGTTGTTCACCAAGCGGGCCGGTTTGGCGGCGGCCCTGGTCTCGGGCACCGGTGGACTGGCCGTGTGCCTGGCCCTGTATTTCGGAGGGATCCCCTCTCCACAGGCCGGCACCATCGGCATGCTGGTTTCCCTGGCCCTGCCGCCCCTGGTGATGATGGCTTCAAAGGGTTCCCGGGCTGCTGCCCCATCCGACGAACACAACAAGTAGCATTTTCACAACCATGCAAAGCAGATGAAGGCATACGAATCCTTTTCCCGTTCCGGCGGGGAACGAGGCGGTGCAGGGCCCGTGCCCCGTGCCGGCGCCTGGGCGCTGGCGGCTTGTTTCCTGGTTTGTGCGTTTTCCTGGAAGGCTTCGGCCACCGGGACAGACAGCACGGGAGCCTTGCCTGTCCTGAGGCTGTCAGGCTTTGTCAAGACGGATTACTGGGTGGACTCCCGGAGTGTGGTGGCCTCCAGGGAGGACCTTTTCCTGCTGTACCCGGCCCCGCCCCTGCCGGATGCCGGCGGCAACGACATCCACGCCGACCCGGTGTTCAACTTCTCGGCCATCACCTCCCGGGTGGCCCTGCATGTGTCGGGTCCCACGGCCTTTGGTGCGCAGACCTCGGGACTGGTGGAGGCAGACTTTTCCGGGGTGACCAATGCCGACATCAACGGGCTGCGTTTGCGCCATGCCTGGATGAAGCTGGACTGGGAACGATGGGAGCTGTTGCTGGGGCAGTGGTGGCATCCCCTGTTCGCGCCGGAGGTGATTCCCACGGTGGTTTCCCTGAACACGGGGGCCCCCTTCCAGCCCTTCATCCGCAATCCCCAGGTAAGCCTGGCCTTCAGGCACGGGCGGAGCCGGCTGCAGCTGGCCGCCATCGCCCAGCGGGACAACGCCAGCGACGGCCCCCGGGGCACCAGCCCGGACTACCTGAGAGAGGGATTGCTGCCGAACCTGCACCTTCAGTGGTCCTGGACGGACGGGCGGCTGACCGGCGGGCTGGCGGCGGACGTGAAGAGGCTGCGACCCCGGCTCGTCAATGATTTCGACGGGATTCAAACCCACGACCACCTGACCACCTGGGCCTGGATGGGGTATGCCCGCTACCGGCATGGCTCCCTGGATCTGAAGGGCAAGCTCATCGCGGGACAAAACCTGAGTGAGCACCTGATGCTGGGCGGGTACGGGGAGCAGCTGCCAGAGACCTATGGAGCGGGTTGGGCGGCCCCCCGCTATGTCCCGCTGAACCACCTGACGGCCTGGGCCAACATCCTTTATGGCGACAAGGTGCGCTACGGCCTGTTTGGCGGTTGGTCCCGCAACCTGGGGGCCAGGGAAAGGATCAACGGGCCCTGGTACGGCCGGGGCCATGATATTGCCTGGATTTCCCGGGTGGCCCCTTCCGTGACCTTTTCATCCGGTAAGGTCGGTCTTGCCCTCGAGCTGGAGGTCACCACCGCCGCCTACGGGACCCCCGATGCCAGGGGGAAGGTCCGGGACACCACCCCCGTGACCAATGCCAGAATGCTTTTCACCGGGATGTATTTCTTCTGATTCCGGATTCCTTTCGGGCATAAGTAAAAATACGTATTAAATAATAACCGTTTGAGGGGTGTGTGAAATCATGCACCCCGAGAACATATATTGCTGTTCTTTAGGTAATAACGGCTGGGAAAGCCTTGTTCCGATCATTGACCGGCCGGGTTTCGTGCGTTCCGTTTGCATGGAAACACGCGAACAATGCTTGGAAATGAAATAAATAGTAAATATTTTTATCTCACAAAAATGATAAAATATAAAGCAAATAAGTCTGTTGGACGATCGGATATAATAAGTGACCTATAAGATGTATGTATTTTAAACAGATAAGTAAAACGGCGTATGAAGGTATCCGAATTCAAGAAAAAGTATCAAAGGGTCCGGGACATTGAGTTCATGTTTGTCTACAAGGGATTCACCGTCATGATGCTGCGGGGCGGTGCGCAGGATGTGGTCGAGATGCCATTGTTCAAGCTGGAGAAAATCCTGAACAACCACTCCTTCTTCAGGATTCACAAGTCGTATATTGTGAACCTGCAGCAGGTGCGGGAGCTCCAGGTCAGCGACAACAAGGTCAGTATTCGCATGAACGGCCACACCCTGCCGGTTTCCCGGCGCAGGAAGTGCGCCCTTCTCAGGGTGATTGGATCCAGAAAATGATCGGGACGCGTCTCCCCGGGATCAGAAGAACGCAGTGACCAGGCTGACGATCGCGCCGAACATTAGGATGCCCAGCACGAGGCTGATCAGCATCAGGATGAGGGAGGCCTTTGCCCAGTTTGCCTTGCTGGGGTTGGTGCCACCGCCGAACCCCCATACAAACAGCATGATCAGGTTGACCAGGGGAATGAGCATGATGATCAAAGTAAGCAGCCAGTCGCCGAGGCCGATGACGGGCGATGCAGGGGGCGGAGGGGAGGAGTGATGCGCTTGGGTTTCAGGGTTCTGAACGTTTTCCATGGGCGTGGGTTTTGATGATCGAAGAGAAAGTTACGACAATAATGCCAAAACACCAAGTCAACCCCCGTTCTTGTGCTGCGGAAGGGTGAATGAGAAGGTGCTGCCTTCCCCCACGACGCTCTCCACCCGGATGACGCCTCCGTGTTTCTTCACGAATTCCCTGCAAAGATTCAGCCCAAGGCCCGTGCCGGTCTCCCGGGAGGTGCCGCGGGTGCTTGCGTTCGGCTCCCCATCTAACAGGATTTTCAGTCTGCCGGGGTCAATCCCCACCCCCTGGTCCGAAACGCTCACCTCCGCAGCTTCCCCGGACGCCCTGGCTGACACTTCGATGAGGCTGTTTGAACAGGAAAACTTGACCGCATTGGCCATCAGATTGCTCAGGATGATACCCAACATATGCCTGTCGGCAGTGCAATCCATGTTTTCGGGAATGCTATTCAGCAGCCGGATGGATTTGCCGCCTGCCAGCGGACGAAAACTTAAAAGGACTTCTTCGGCCGCCTCCCGGAGGTTCACCTTTTCCGGCTGGAAGGAGATCTCCTCGGTCTGAGACCGTGCCCAGTCCAGCAGGTTCTCCAGCATGCGGTAGGTTTTTCCGGCCTGTGTGTGGATGAGGCGCAGGTGCCTATTAACTTTTTCAGCGTCCAGCCTCTCATGGTGGCTCATCAGGAGCTCGGACATTCCCAGGATCGCATTGAAAGGGTTTTTGAGGTCGTGTGCCATGACCGAGAACAACTTGTCCTTCGTCCGGTTCAGCTTTTGGAGCCGGATGTTTTGCTGCTTCACCTGGCGGGTGCGTTCCCGGACCTTCTCCTCCAGTTCGTGGCTGCGTTCCACCAGCAGCCTGTAGGGCACGCTTTCCCCCACATCCTGAATGCTGTCGGGCTGGGACCAGTGGGCGTGGGCCAGTTTCCAGACACCCCCCTCCCGTTTCATGACGGCCGTGGTGCGGTTGTTGTGCGTTTCCACCCGGTGATGGCCCCGGCTGATCATCTCCATGTCCATCACGGCCATGACCAGGGCCACATCCGGCCCCAGGTCAAACACCCTATGCTCCCTGAGCCGGTAAGTCACCTTATCCGGCGCCTGCTCGAACTCCCTTCGGAAGAGGGCCAGGGAAGCCTCCCGGTCAAAGCCCGCCTCGTCGATGCCGGTGCCGAACATGGTGAACCCCCCGCTGAAAACCCCGGTGGTCTTTTCCCAGTCCCTGGCCGTGTAGGCCTTGACATAGCCCATATAGGCATCCAGGATGTCTTTTTTCTTTTCCAGATCGGTCAATTCCTTCATGGCTTCCTGGTCTGAAAGGCAAAGAGACGCCCGTGAACCGTTGTTCCCTCCCCGGAAGAACAATTCACAGGCGCCTCAATGCACCGGTCTGACAGGTTGATCACATGTCAACCTTCTTTTGTTACCGGCCGGCTTTCTCATCCGGCCCGGAGTCTACCTCCCCTTGTTTTTTACATAGCGGTTGAACCACTCCAGCCATTCCCAGTGCATGTGCAGGACCGATTCGCGGGCGCGGTAGCCGTGGCTCTCATGCGGGAGCATCACCAGCCGCACCGTGGCGCCATGGCCGCGCAGGGCATCGTAATAGCGTTCGCTCTGGATGGGGAAAGTGCCCGAGTTGTTGTCGTCGATGCCGTGGATCAGCAGGATCGGGGTGGTGACCCGGTTGGCAAAGGAGAAGGGAGACATGGTGAAATACACCTCCGGTGCCTGCCAGTAGGTGCGTTCCTCCGCCTGGAATCCGAAAGGAGTGAGCGTCCGGTTGTAAGCCCCGCTGCGGGCCACTCCGGCGGCGAACAGGTCGCTGTGTGACAACAGGTTGGCCGTCATGAAGGCCCCGTAGGAATGGCCGGACACGCCCACCCGTTCCGGGTCGGTCACCCCCATCTCCACCAGCTTGTCAATGGCTCCCCTGGCATTTGCCACCAACTGCTCCACAAAAGTGTCGTTGGGCTCGTCATCGCCCTCGCCCACGATGGGGAAACTGGCGTTGTCCAGTACGGCATAGCCCTGGGTCACCAGCATCACAATCGAGCTGGCACCCACGCGGGTGTAGGTGTGGGGTGATCCGCTGACCTGCCCGGCGGCATCCGCGCTCTTGAATTCCCGGGGATAGGCCCAAAGCAGGGTCGGCAGGGGGGCATCCACCCCCGGGCGGTAGCCCGCCGGCAGGTAGAGCGTTCCCGAAAGGGGAATGCCGTCTTCACGTTCATAATGGACCATCTCCTTGTGAAGCTCGCGCAGCTGCGGGAAGGGGTCCGGCAGCTGGGTGATCTGGGTGAGGCGGTTGCGGCGCATGTCGCGCAGGAAGTAGTTCGGGTGGACATCGTTCGACTCCCTGCGGGTGATCACCAGCTGGCGTTCGGCATCGATCAGCCGGACGGGACGCTCGAAATAGGGCGGCTCGCTGCGCCACAGGCGGGTGGTCTGTCCGTTGCGGATGTCGTACTCGTCCACGAAAGGCCGGTCGCCTTCAGCAGAAGCCCCCTGTCCCACCAGGTAAAGCTTCCTTCCGCGGCGGTCGAATTGCAGCACCCCGCGACCGTATTCATTGGTGGTAAACTGAAAGCTGCCCGGGTCGTTGTAGCGGTCCTCCATGCTGCGTTCCACCAGCAGCTTCGGTTCTTCCTGCGGCTTCTCGGGGTTGAACACATGGAGGCGTCCCAGGCGGGTGGCGCGCCAGGATTCGCTGACCAGGGCGAAGTCGTTCTTGCCCCAGCTGATGCCTCCGTACCGCAAACCGAGCTTAAAGCCCGGCAGGGGATCGCCCGTGAAGGGAGCGCTCAGGCTGAACAACTGCTCCCGGTATTCCGCTTCAACGGCCGGGTCGCCCCCGTCGAGGGCCTCGACCCAGTAAAGGGTGGCCGGGGCGTCTGCACGCCAGGTATGGCTTCGCGGACCCGTCCGGACGGCTCCGAAGCCCTGGGGCAGGTCATCGGTCAGCGGTACTTCGGCCAGCACGCGGACCAGGTTGCCTTCGATGTCCATCAGCTCGATCACGTGGGGGAAGCGGCTGGCGGGTACGATATAGGAATAGGGCTTCACCAGCCGGGTCACCATCAGGTAGTTCCCGTCGGGGGAGTCGCTGATGGACCGGATCACGCCCGGTTCTCCCAGCTTGCTGGTGTTTCCGTCCATATCGATCCTGGTGATCTGGACGGTGGTGTAATAATCGAAAATGGCCTCATCATAACGGTCGCTCAGCAGGTCCTGAAAGGTGCGCACGGCGGCCCGGCGGCCGATGCTCTGCTGCACCACGGGGCCGGCGGCCACCCTGGGCCTCCCGGGAGCGGCTCCCCGGTTCTCCGGAATGGCAGAGAATATGATCGTATGGTTGTCGGACAGCCAGGTGAAGGTGGTGCCCATGATGTCGTTGATGATGGGGGCCGTGAGCCGGCGCGCCCGGGCCTGTGCCACGTCGACCACCCACAGCTCGATGCCGGTGGCGGTGGTGTGGGTGAAGGCGATCTTGCTGCCGTCGGGCGACCAGCGGGTGTTGCTGATGCGCGGGTTGGCGGGCAGGCCCTGAACCGGCCGGCTGTTGGTGCCGTCGATGTCCATCAGGGTAAAGCCCGAACCGTAACCGGTGCGGCTGGGTCCGTTGGTGACGGGATCGAAACGGATGCCTCCCAGGCGGTATTCTTCCATGGCCATTTCCTCAATGGACGGCAACTCAGGGCTGTCGGTGAGCAGGATGACCGAATTGTCGGGGCTGATGCTCATCGACGGGGTGGACGGGGCGTCGACCAGGTCGATGATCTCCTGGGGCGGCAGCATATAGCCTCCCGGAAGCTGCGCCACCGCATGGAAGCACAGAAAAGTCAGTAAAAACAAGAAACTGTAAACGGGTTTTTTCATGATGGTAGGGATTTAGGAATTGCAGCCGGCAAAATAGCAAGAAATTATCAATGATCGTCGGATGAGAATGATTTTTTTTACCGGCCACGGCGAATCAGGGGCCTGAGTAGCCAGATCCATCCGACGGCAATAAAAAAGGACAGGGCCGTGCCCCCGGCCAGCCCGGCCACCGGAAACAGCAGCCCGCAGAAATAGCCGTAGATGACGATGTTGGTGGAAGCCAGCAGCATGATCTTGCCCGTGGCCCGGGCGAATGCCGGACCTGCCGATAGGGTGAGAATGACCATGGAGGAGAGCATCACGGCCGGAAAGGTCGAAAAAATGCCGGCCCAGAAAGCCGAGCCGGTGCGCGCCACCAGGATGGCCGTGCCCACCACGCTGCCCGCGAACAAGGCACGCAGCCCGACCTGAGACAGGGAAAAGCTTTTTCCGGTGCGGCCCATGGCGGGGATGTGCAGGACCCTTTCGGCCAGCAGGTAGGTGGTGAGGGCAATCACGAAATACAAGACCGTCCAGGTGATGCGTCCGGTTTCCTGAAACAGCGAGGCGGCAAGGGCAAGGACCAGCCAGGTGCCCAGGGAGTCGGCCACCGCCCGGGTCAGTCCGCGGGGCAGCAGGGCGATGAAGGCGAACAGAAAGAGGGTCGACAGGCTCATGCCCAGGGGAATGGTGGCGGTGGTCTCCGTGGCAAAGGGGGTGCCCTGGGTGATGCCGATGAACAGCAAGGACACCAGGATGGTGGAGGGCATGTTGCTGACCATCCCGCCCAGCTTGGATCCCAGGCGTTCGGACAGCAGGGTGGCCCCGCTGATCCAGAGGCCGGCGATCAGCACCGAGAGGGCAAGTTGTTGCAGAAAAAGGCTTGACATGGCGGAAAGAATGGTCCCGGCAAATATATTTTTTTAATCTCAGGGAAATGACTATTTTTCGCCCCAACCGAACAAAAAAACCCAACCAAAATGAAGAAAGATACCCCCATTCCCTACGATGTCGTTCAACGGCATGTGCAAGAGATGAACCTGCAGAGCGTGGGCAGGGCATCCATACGCGAGATCAAGCGGCTGGTCGACCATATAGAGGAGGATACCGGCACCCGCTTCATCCGCATGGAAATGGGCATCCCGGGCCTGGCGCCCACGCCCATCGGGGTGGATGCCGAGGTAGAGGCCCTGCGCTCGGGCATCGCGGCCATCTATCCGGACATCGACGGCATTCCCTCCCTGAAAAAGGAGGTCTCCCGCTTCGTGAAGCTGTTCATGGACATCGACGTCAGGCCACGCGGCTGCCTGCCCACGGTGGGCAGCATGCAGGGCAGCTTCGCCTCTTTCCTGACGGTGACCCGCATGTACCCGGACAAGGACACCATCCTGTTCATTGACCCCGGCTTTCCGGTGCACAAGCAGCAATGCCGGGTGCTGGGCGTGCCGTTCGAGAGCTTCGACGTATACAACCACCGGGGCGAAAAACTGCGCGACAAGCTGGAGTCCATGCTGTCCAAAGGGCACATCGCCGGGATGCTGTACTCCAACCCCAACAACCCCTCCTGGATCTGCTTCACAGAGACCGAACTCAGGATCATCGGGGAGCTGGCCAATAAATACAATGTGGTGGTCATGGAGGACCTGGCCTACTTCGGCATGGACTTCCGCCGTGACTGCTCCAAACCGGGGGAGGCGCCCTACCAGGTGTCGGTGGCCCATTATACGGACAATTACATTTTATTCATCAGCAGCTCCAAGGCTTTCAGCTATGCAGGCCAGCGCATCGGCATGATGGTGATCTCCGACCGCCTGTTCGAGACCCGGGCGGAGAACCTGTGCCGCTACTATTCGTCCGATATGTTCGGGCGCGCCATGGTGTTCGGCACGATCTATGCCCTCAGCTCGGGCACGGCCCACTCCCCCCAGTACGCCCTGGCGGCCATCCTGAAGGCGGTCAATGACGGAGAATATGACTTCGTGGAGGTGGTTCGGGAATACGGCCGCAAGGCCGCCATCATGAAGAAGCTGTTTCTGGACAATGGCTTCCGCCTGGTGTACGACCGGGACGAGGACGAGCCGTTGGCCGACGGTTTCTATTTCACCATCTCCTACCCGGGCTTCAGCGGGGAGGAGCTGATCGAGGAGCTTGTCTATTACGGCATCAGTGCCATCTCCCTGGCCATCACCGGGAGCGAGCGCCTGGAGGGTTTGAGGGCCTGTGTTTCACTGGTGCGGCGGGAGCAGTTTCCGGACCTGGAGTCCCGGCTGAAGAAGTTTCATGAGCATCACGGGTAGTTGGTTGTTGGCTGTTGGCTGTTGGAGGGGGGAGTTTTAAAAATTTTTGTGCAAAGTCAGGAAATCATTATCTTTGCAGACGCAAAAACCGAACTGCCCGGGCTCTGCGAGGGCGCGGCAGCAAGGTGGCGCAAAGAGCCGGAGAGGTGGGTGAGTGGCTGAAACCAACAGTTTGCTAAACTGTCGTACTCGATTAGGGTACCGGGGGTTCGAATCCCCCTCTCTCCGCCAGAGACAAACACTATCCCGGCCCCGTGCCGGGATAGGCGTTTTCGGGGTGTAGCGTAGTCCGGTTAGCGCGCCTGCTTTGGGAGCAGGAGGTCGGAGGTTCGAATCCTCTCACCCCGACCAAAACAAAAAGCCCCTGTGCATTCAATGCGCAGGGGCTTTTTTGGCAAAAACACCCATTGCCATCCCCCTCGTCTCACCGGGCCATTAAATGATTTCTTTTCGTATTATACATGAGCAAGTACCCTCTTTTGTCGGCATCGCTCAGGAATGAACGATACACCAATGTTTCCACAAGGGTTTGCTTCACAAGAAAAGGGCTCACAAGTTTTTCAAACCGATTCTCTGTAACGCCTATCCGCCTGGCAAATTCTGCAAAGTCACTGAGGGTCGGATGCCCGTTCTTTTTATATTGCTCGCTTTTAAAGTCATCTGAAAAGAGCCCTTTGTCCAATGCAAAATCTGTATCGTTCACATGCAATGTTGTATTTATCAAGTCATAAGCAGGACTCAACAAATAATCTCCTTTGGATGATTCAAGCAAGGAGAAGTTTTTTAAGTGGGCATCACCATTGGAAAACACATAATTGAACACCACCAACGAGAAGAACTTTTCTATTTCTATCCGCCAGGCCGGAACATGTTGTTGTATTAGTGACCCAACTTCTTCATAGCTGGAGTCGTATTTGAAATTTGCCCCTGCATTGTCTTTTGTTTTTCCTGCCAGTGTGGCAAAATCCTCACTGCCCCATTTGCTCCCATCTTCTTTCACATCAAATCGCCTGGTGATATAGGCGGGTGCCCCATTTTTGAAAAAAATCATGGCATTTTCCGCCGTATTCAGTCCATACACCTGCCTGGCTATTTGCATGGTCAAATGTTCATTGGCAGGCACCTGGTCCACTTTTTTCAAGTCTCTCGGAATCGGTTTAAGAATGTATTTTCCCCTTTCGCCTTCTTTCGTTAAGCGCAATACATTCTTTTCTAAAATAAAACTCAATTTTTCCTGCACACCCGATATGGATAGGCCTTTGCGGTTTTCCATGAACTCCCTGGCAACCTCTTCGTTTAGTTCTGGCTGGTCGTAAGGTAAAAGATGACTGACTTTTTTACCATCAAACAGCCTCCGCAAACAGCTTGGGCTGTAGGTGGAAAACCCTTCAGTCAAAGTCCCGGGACAGTGTTTTAAAGCATCCAGGTTCATTGTGGCATAATTGGTTTGACGGTCACTGCCCCTATCGTGTCGTGCGCTGCTGTTGCTGCCAGCAAACCAAAGTCATCTTCCTCATCAATGCGCCATTGGATGGATTGCAATTTTCGGTTTACGCCTTCGCTTAACATATTGGAAAAAAAGGGAAACAAAAAATCACTGCGGTATTCCTTTTGTTTCTTTGACAACGTCAGACTGATTGCCGGTTTGCTTGCATCGTAAAAATAATTGTCATCATATTTGAACACATAATGCTGCCGGCTTTCTTCTTTCAGGATCCCGGCGAAAACGCCATTACGGTATACTTCCATTGCCCTCATTGATCAATGCATCTTTTTTACTTCAAGCGTTAATTCCATGCCCAGCACTTCCGCTATATTGCTCAACACACCCAATGACGGATTGCCCTGGCCCCGTTCCAGTTTATACAATGTATTGGTGCTCACTTTTGCCAGTTCAGCCAAATGTGGCTGGGTTATGCCCAGCTCTTTTCGCCGGCTTCTGATGGTTTCTCCAAGACGCTTAATTAACATCATGCTGTGATTTCTTTGTCAAATATACACATGATTTTAAAATATCTAATCAAAATCACATTATATTGTGGTATTTGTTATTGTTCCTCTTTGTGGAATGGAAAAAACAATAAAATCACATTTTGTTGTGATTTGCTTTCAATCAGTTCTTTGAAGGTATTTGCCACAGGCTGCAAGCCATTGAAGCTGATTCGAGAGAATGTGCGCCCCGCCCTGGATATGCAGTCTGAATCACGCCCTCTCCTGACACCCTACAACCGGAACCCGATGTCCCTGGCCACCGAAAAAGTGAGGGCGCGGGTGCCGGCCAGCTGGATGCCCCGGTAGTTGCGGTAAACGGGCAGATCCAGGATCACGGAAAAGTTCCACAGCAGGTTCAGGTTGTAGTTCAGCTGGGGGGAGAGCCACAGCAGCTGGCTGCCGGAGAAGTCCACCAGCTGCCCGTGCCGGTGGTTCTGTCCGCGGTATTCATACCGGGCCTGCAGGATCAGGGTCAGGTCCTTGGTCAGCCCGGTCCACCGGTTGGCCAGGTGCTTGGACACATAGAGGGAGTGGGTCTGGGCATCCCCGAAGCGGTACCCCTGGCGGTTCTCGGTGAAGTGGTTCTCATAGCGTCCGGTCAGGATCAGCCGGATGCTGACCCCGTCGAATTCCTTGATGAAGTAATACTGCAGCACGGCCCCGAAGTTGCCGGTGGACGGCTGCACGTCGACCGGCAACTCCACCCCGCCGGCCGCCTGGGGCCGGGTTGAGAAGGGCAGCTTGGGCCCCGCCGACAGGCTCAGCTCCACCAAGCGGACCGGGTCGCTGTAGACATTGACCTTGGCAGACAGCACGGCGTTCGACAGGCCCTGTCCCCTGAGTTCATAATCAAGGTACTTGTACTCCTGGGCTTTGCGCAAGAAATAGCCCGCCTCGGCCTCCAGCGTCAGCCGCTGCGTCAGCCCGTAGCCGAGGCTGAAGCCCGTGTAATGGTAATGGGCCGAGCCGATCGCCCCGGGCGGGTCATAGTCCGACGGGCTTCGCCCCTCAAAGTATTCGTCGGACAGCCCATGCTGGTAGAAACCGATCACCCTCGCCTTGCCCCTGAGCAGGATGCCCAGGTTCGTGCTGCCCGCGATGGGATTGCCCGGGGAGGCAAAGCACTGGGCCCGGAGGTCATCCGCCGGCATAAGGCAGAGGATGGCAAGCAGCAGGATGGTTCTCACGCAGGCCATGTCTTTGGGACGGGTTAGAAATACACATAGACTTTGACCGAGAGCGACGCCTCGTCCCCGCGCTTGTCGGCGACGCGGCAGGTGATGGTGTGCTCCCCGGGCTGGCAGGGATCGGTCGTGTAGATCACCTCCTCCCCGCTGCCCAGCAGGGCACCGGCCGTCACCGACCAGTGGTAGAGGAGCCCGCTGCCGGTGGCCCGGGCCGTGACACGGGCGGTGCCGCCCACCGGGATGCTGTCGCTGTCGATGGTCAGGGACTCGAACGCCAGGGGCAGGTCGCCCGGTCCTTCATTGTTCTTGTCGCAGGCCGGCAGGCAGGCCAGCAGCAGGGCCGCGGCGAAAATAATCATGCACTTTGTCTTTTTCATGGTGCCAGGGGTTATTCATCCTTGATGCAGCGAACGGAGAGGCCGTAGGTCTTGGGCCAGCTGTCGTAGCGCCCCACCGCGCTGCTGGCCGAGCGCAGGCAACGGCGGAAGGCGTTGCCCTGCCGCACCGACTCGGTGGAGGTATAGAAATAGCCGAACTCGGTGCTGCTGCCTTCGATGTAGATCCAGGTGCCCCCGCTGGTCCGCCCCCCGCCCATCAGGGCCTCGAAGCCTGAGGTGCCCCCGGCCTTCATCCGGGTGCCGATGCCGAAGCCGCGGAAGCCGGTCCGGTCGGCATCTTCGGGCGACATCCCCAGGGCCATCTCCAGCTCCTTGTATTCCTGATCGGTGGGCACGTGCCAGCCCGGCGGGCAGATGCCGCGCGCCCCTTCGGCGGTGGTGTAGTCCATCACCTGGTTCCACTGGTATAAACCGCCATATCTGTCGCAGTTGTCCGGGTCGTTGCCGTAGCAGTATTTCTGGATGAGTTCCGGATCGGTCTGGCTGACGTTGCCCGGCACCATGGTGCCCACATTCAGGTTGCGCGCCATCCAGCAGCGGTCCCCGATCACCACCGTCGGATAGGACTGCCCGTCCCTCGGATCGGTGAGTGTATCCCCGCAGCGGAAGATGTCGCTGAGCGCCACCAGGCGGGTGTCTGTATAGTAAGCCGGGGGGCAGGCCGGGTCGGTGATCTTCAGCCTCAGGTAGGTGTCCATCGTCGGATAGAACACCATTTGCAGGCCCGTTTTCCCTTCGAAATCATGCCATTGCTGCTGGTCGAACGAATACTGCCACTGAAGCTCCCCCGCCACGTAATCCACCGCCACCAGGGTGACCGAATCTCCCGGCAGGTAAGGCGGCCCCATGCCCTGAACGGAAAGGAGCAGCAGCCATAAGCAGGTCCCTATGCAGGCGAGTCCTTTGATCATGGCGTCAATGGTTTCCGACGATGATTTTTTGCTGATGCCTGCGTCCGCCGTTGCTGAACCGCAGGATATACACCCCCGGCACCACCCCCGCCAGGTCGATGCGAGCTTCCCGGCAGGACGGGCCCACTGTCTGTTCCATGATGATCTTGCCCTGCATGTCCAGCAGCACGACCCGGTCCTCCAACAGGCCGTCCTGTCCCGCCAAGCGGAGCGTCAGGCAACCCGTTACCGGGTTGGGGAACAACAGGGCACCGGGGTCGTGTCCCCCGGATTCAACGATTCCCACATGGGGGCAGGGCGGGATGATGAATTCGAGGACATGCTGGGAATGGCCGCCGGCAGGTGCCGACAGGAGAAAAAACAGGGCAGCGATGACATACCGGACCTTCATGGGTCTTATTTACGAACAAAGGAATCCTGCCATTGGTCCCATAAATATATAAAAAATATATGGATGCGTTAAAACCAGAAGCCATGAATAGAAAATCCGCGCTCAGGCAGGGCGGAGCGGTTTCTGCTTGCTTTTCACCCGAAATCTTCCTAAGTTTAGCTGTTTTTTCACCGATGACCTTTGCCCGGATGGCCCGCAGTGTATGCCATTGGTTTCTGCTCCGGTCCCTGCTGCCTGTGCTGCTGGCGGGCCTGGCCATGGCCTGCGAGGACAACGGCAACGGACCCAACGGCCACGAACCGGGACCCGTGCAGCCCATGGAGCCGGTGGAGGATGTGGACGGCAACGTGTACCAGACCGTCAAAATTGGCAACCAGATATGGATGGCGGAAAACCTGAGGACCACCCATTTCCGCAACGGGGATCCCATCCGGCTGATGGTCACGAACGACGACTGGGCCAGTGTGCGGGGTTCGGCCTTTTCGTGGTACAACAACGACTCCCTGAACAAAGGATTTTATGGGGCCCTGTATAACTGGGCTGCCGTGGCCGATATCCGCGGCCTCTGCCCGGTGGGCTGGAGGGTGCCGACGGAAGGCGACTGGAAGGAGATGACATCGTCCCTTGCGGGGAGTCAGGCCGACTGGGGCAATTACCTGAAGTCCTGCCGCCAGGCCGGGTCTCCCAGGGGCGGGGACTGTGCCACCACGGAGCATCCCCGCTGGAATGCCCATGGCAATCATTACGGTACCGACGACTACGGCTTCGGCGCCCTGCCCGGGGGCGGGCGCTACAGCTTCGGCCCGTTTTTCGGCAGGGGCAACGCCGGCCTGTGGTGGACCGCCTCCAGCCAGTCCGACGATTTCGCCTTCAGCCGCTACCTTTTATATGATTACGGAGACCTGTTCACCAGCGTACGCGACCAGAACTATGGACTGTCGGTGCGCTGTGTCAAAAATTAACCCCGTCATCTTTTTTCGCTGCCTTTCAGTGAGCCACCCCGTTCCGGCCGTGGTTCCTGCGGGTGAGCAACGACACCCCCACGATGGTGATAAACGACAGGGGGATGGACACGATGCCCGGGTTGTCGAGCGGGAAGGGGGCACTGGAAGGTGGCAGCCCATAATGGTTGTACATGGTGGGCGATAGCAGGATCAGCCCGACTGAGGTCACGATGCCCACCAGGATGGAGGCGGCCACGCCCCGGCTGGTGGTCTTGTCCCAGAACAGGATCATGAGGATGGCCGGCAAATTCGATGATGCAGCCACCGCAAAGGCCAGTCCGACGAGAAACGACACATTCAGCCCCTTGAGCAAAATGCCCAGCAGGATGGCGAACACCCCCACCCCGAAGGCGGCGATCTTACCCGCCCTGACCTTGACATGGTCCTGCATATTCAGTCCCAAAAACTTGTCGAGCAAGTCGTGGGCGATGGCCCCCGAGGAGGCCACGATCAGTCCGGAAACGGTCCCCAGGATGGTGGCGAAGGCCACGGCAGAGATCACCGAGAACAAACCGATGCCGAAGGAGCGGGCCAGCAGGGGGCCGGCCATGTTGCTGCTCTCCACATCGATGATGCCGTTGATCATCGCCCCCAGTCCCATATACAAGGTCAGGATGTAGAAGAAACCAATGGCGGCGATGGCCACGATGGTCGACTTGCGCGCGTCCCGCGGGCTGGGTACGGTATAATAGCGGATCAGGATGTGCGGCAGGGCAGAGGTGCCTAAGAACAGGGCCAGCATCAGGGAGATGAAGTTGAGCTTTTCCCAGACGCTCGCCTGCTCCAGCTTGTAAAACAGCCCCGGGCGCATGATGTCCCGTCCCGGGGTGGGATCCGGATACCAGGCCGTGACCATTCCTCCCTCCCAGGAGAAACTGGTGCGTGTGTAGCGGACCACCTCGCTGTCTTCGATCTTGCTCAGGAAGGTGAAGGGATTCGTGGGCCCGCTCCGTTCCACCTCCTGCCCGTCCGATACGATGCGCGAAAGGTGGCCCACCTGGTAGAACCTCCCTTCCGCTTGCGGGGCCTCGTTATACAGGCGTTGGCCATCGGGGGTGGTCGTGATGGTGAGCATTTCCTCCAGCACGGGGGCATCCTCCCCGCCCGCCAGGCGGTACCATGTGCCCTGCCCGTCCTGCTGCACGAGGACAAATGTGTCCGGCTCCCAGGCCACCACCTGCATCACTTCGCCTCCCGCCGTCACCAACCCGCCATCCTCATCCCATGAGGCCTGCAGGGATTGGTAATGGTGGTAGTCCGGGTGGGGCTCCCTTTGGAGGCCCTTGTTCAGGATGTAGGCGGTCAGGGTGATGGAAAAGACAATCAGCAGCGCCCCCTTCAGGAACTGCACGTAGGTCGTGGAGGTCATGCCCGCCGTGGCCACGATGAAGATAACCACCGATCCGACGATGACCACCCCCACCCAGTGGGGCAGCCCCAGCAGGGGCACCACCAGGTCTCCCGCCCCCACCATCTGCGGAATGAGGTAGAAGATGGACACCACCAGGGTGCTCAGGGCGGCGGTCAGCTTGATGCCCCGGGAGTTGAATTTGTAATCCAGGGCATCGGTGAAGGTGAACTTGCCCATGCGCTTGAGGGGTTCGGCCACCACGAACAGGGCCACGACCCAGCCGGCCAGGAAGCCGATGGAGTAGAGGAAACCGTCGTAGCCCGAAAAGGCGATCATCCCGCAGATGCCAAGGAAAGACGCGGCCGAGAGGTAGTCGCCGGCGAAGGCGATGCCGTTGACCCCCCAGTGGATCGTGCCGCCGGCTGCGAAATAACCCGAGGCCGAATGCGTTTTGCGTGCAAAGTAAAAAGACAGCACCAGAACGGCTGCCACGAATATGGTGAAAATGACAATGGCCAGGGTGGAGGCTTCGTAGATCATGGCTGGTCCTCCTTATGGTTGAGGCGTTCTTCCAGCCGGGTACAGGCCAGGTGGTACAGGAACCCCATGATGATGGCCAGCAGGATCAGCCCGAAGCCGTAAATGATGGCCAGGTTCAGCCCCCAGACGATGCGCAGGCCCATCCATTCGGGACGGACCACACCGATCGCCACGAAGCCGGCGTAGATCAACGCATAAATGATGAAAAGCTTCAGTCCCAGCCTGGACTTGAGGTCGGCCGCCTGGTCGTCGCCCGGGCCGGTTGCGGGTCCGTGAAACATAGTGCCTCCTTTTTTTGTGGTGTACTGCCGGGGTCCGGGTGGTTTTCCCCTCCCGGAACGCTGCCTGACGGTGGCACCGCTCCCGGGTCATACTTCTGTTTAAAACACCCAAATGTAAGATAAAAATTAAAAAACCCGCGGCAGGGGATATTTTTTTTTACTTATATTTGACTCAAAGCACATTTTCATGAAACACAGCCTGCTCTTACTGTCTGGCGGCAGGTCCCGGGACAGATATGCCGCCCCCCAGGCGGGGGCCCGGAGGACCTCCCTTTTGGCGCTTTTTCTGTTTTCAGCGGTCCTTGCGTTGCCCTGTGCGCTGCAGGCACAGAAGCCCCGGTCCGAAACCGATGCGCGGGCCCTGGAACGGGCCGCCACCGAGCTGAAAAGCCTTGGCGGCCGTGGCTGGGAGGGGGCCGGGGGGGAATTGAAATCCATGCTGGAGGAGAGCTGGAAGATGCGGCTGGAGGAAGATGAGAACGGCCTGAACCGATACATGATTGCCTATGCCAACGCCTCTGCCCCGGATGCGGAGCAAGCACTCCTGGAGGCCGTGGAGAAGGCGCGGGAGCAGATGGCCGGTCCCATGATCATGTACTTTCAGTCGTGGAATATGGCCATGCAGGCCCAGGGGAAGCTGACGGCCGAAGAGGCCGCTGCGGTTGAAAAGGCGGTCAACGACAGCCAGGACAGGATCACCCGGGCGTTTATCGCCCTGCAAATGGCCCCCGCCATGCAGATGGTCCGTACCCGGCGCAACGCCGTAGAGGCCCATGTGCGCATCCTGCACAACCAGCTGGCCTTGCGGGAGCTCGCCAGGGAGATCATTGCCGAACGGCTTATGGAGAAAGAAGCCTGGTCCCGGGAGGTCTCCCTGGAGCGGCTGACCTATCCGAAATAACGACGCACCGGGAGTCACAAGGTGCAGCAGGGCGGTTTTCCGGCACCGGAGCCGGCAGGGCCTGTCATCAGCCTGGATGCCGGGCCTCCTGCCGGAGGTCAGAATCGTTTCATCCTTTCCAGCAGCCCCCGGTGGGCGGGGTTCAGCAGCAAGCCCTGGGCGTAGGTGTAAACGGCCAGTCCGGGCATGCTGCAGGCATAATAGCCATCGCCCAGCGCCAAAAGGGCGGCCACCGACTCCGGATACAGTTCGGCCGCCAGCTCCAGGAAGGCCAGCCCGTCCTCTAAGGCCCCCTCTTCCAACAGGGCCCCGCCCAGGCCGGTGATGTCCTGCAGCTCCAGGCGGTAACGGACACCGCTCCCCGGGCTGGCCGTGCCGCGCCCTTCCCCGTCCGAAAGCCCCCTGATGAAACGCAGGGCCGTTTCCAGGCCTTCCGCCTCCATGATGCGGGCCGCCGCCACGGATGCCGATGCCCGGAAGTCCACCTCCCGCCCGTAGAGCACGCGGAGGATGTCCCTTTCGATGGAACGGATCTCACCCGGACGGGTGTTGCAGAACACCAGGATGTAATAGCCTTCTTGCGGAAGGCGGGTGGCGATGCTGGTGAAGCCGTTGGTGCCCCCCGTATGCTGCTGGAAGAACAGGCTGTCGCCCTCCGGCAGGCGGTGGTGTCCCATCACCCAGCCGTAGCCGTAGCCGGACAGGTTGGGGGTGAAAAGACGCTCCTGCAGGGAAGGTTCCAGCAGGCGGTTTTCCCTCAGGGCACGGTCCCACTGCACCATGTCGAGCACCGTCGTGTACATGTCCCCCGTGGCCAGGGCAGTCGACAGGTCCCGGTATTCGGAGTGAACAAAGCCCCAGGGCATCAGGTCGTAGCCGGCAGCTTTGTTTGGCAGCACCTCCCGGTGGTCGACCAGTCCCGTGTCGTGCATCCCGAGCGGATCCAGGATCTCTTCCCGGAGCAATTCCCCGAACGACTTGCCGGTGACCTCCTCCAGGATGTAACCCAGCAGGTAGTAGCCGAAGCTGCTGTAGCTGTAGTCCGTGCCGGGCTCGTACATCAGTTCCAGGTCGCGGAACAGGGCCACGAATTCGCTGTGTTCAAATGCCTTCCTTCCGTACAGGGGGAAGAAGTCCGGTATCCCCGCATAATGCGGAAAGCCGGATGTGTGGGACAGCAGGTGGTGGATGGTGACCACATCCCCCTGGGGGGAGGGGTAGTCGGGGAGGTATCGCCGGATGGGGTCGTCGGTCGACATCCGGCCTGCGGCCACCTGCCGCATGACCAGCATGGAAGTGAACTGCTTGGTGATGGAGGCGATCCGGAACTTGGTGGCGGGGGTGTTGGGCACCCCGTGCTCCAGACTTGCGTGGCCGAAGCCTCTGGCATAGAGCAGCTCCCCGTGCCGGGCCACCAGGACGGTGCCGCTGAACTGGTTGTGGGTGTGGTACAGTTCCAGCACGCTGTCGAGGCGCTGCTGCGGGCCGTAAGGATATGCCCCCAGGGGCAGCAACAGGAGCGCAGCGACCAGATAGATCAGGCGTTTCATAGGGGTGAAAGTTTTGCTGCGGCCGCACGGAAGGCCTCCGTTGCCGGCGCATGGTGAAAGTTTGTTGCCATTAAAAGTAAATAATCCGGAGAAATTTCATCATATTTGCCCGGAATGCTTTTGTTTTTTCATCCAAATGGATCCCATCATGATCATCCCAAGCCCCGCTTTGTTGCGGCGCAGCCCCTCCCGGCCGCTTCGCCTGTGGCTGGCCGTCCTGCTGGCAGCGGCCCCCAGCCTTGTTTTTGCCCAGTCTGCCTCCAGGCGAACGGTGCCTCCCCGGCAGGAGGTGTACCGCATCGCCGTCCTGGAGTTTGTTCACGAGACCTGCACCTACTGTCCGGAGCCTGCCGCCCTGGCGGACTGGCTGGCCAGCGGGGAGCCGACCGACCGCATCCTGGGGCAGGGGACAGGCTACGTGGGCGGCTTTGAGGAGCGCATGGCCGCCTATGGGGGGGTGGAGCTGGTGGGGATCACCTCCCCGGCCGGCATGCCGGTGGGAGGGACTTCGCGCAGCTGGAATTCCCGGGAGACGTGGGATTTCTTCACCACACGCATGCTGCAGGAGCTGCGTGACAAGGGGCCGTTCGACGGGGTGCACCTGGCCCTGCACGGCTCCATGGCCGTGGTGGGCGTGGCCCGTCCCGAAGCGGAGCTGGCACGGCAGGTGCGCCAGGTGGTGGGCGAGCAGGCGGTAATCACCGTGACGCTCGACCTGCATGCCTGCGTGGATGATGAGCTGGTGGCCCCCGGAGCGGCCGATGCCGTCTTCTCGGTGAAGCGCTTTCCGCATTACGACGCCACCCTGATGGGGCAGCGGGCCGCCGATGTGATGGTCCGCGCCCTGCAGGGAAGCTACCGGCCCGTGGTGGCCACCCGCAAGCCCGGGGTGATCACCCCCAGCTTTTTCCAGGGAACGGTGCGCTATCCCGCCCGGGAGATCATGGAGCGGGCCCGGCGTTGGGAAAACCGGGAGAAGGACGTCTATGTGTCGGTGAATTTCGGCTTTGCCTATGCCGATGTGCCCGACAACGGGGCCTCCATTTACGTGGTGACCAACGGGGACCCCGCCCTGGCCGACGAGATCGCAGACGACATGAATGCGTTCTTCTGGCGGCACCGTGAAGATTTCGTATTCAAGGATATTTACCAGGTGGAAGACGGGGTGGAGCGCATCCTGCAGGCCGTGGCCGCCGGGGAAACCCCTGTGGTGGTGGCCGATGGCTGCGACCGCACCGGGGGCGCCACCTGGATCACCAACGAGCTGATCCGGCGGGGAGCCGCCAACTTCTGCATCGGCACTTTGACGGATGAGGCCTTCTTCGGGGAGGCGACCGGAAAAAACCTGCAGCCCGGCCAGCAAACCGGCCCGGTGGCCATCGGCGGCACCACCGACGCGTTCGCCGGGGAGCCCGTGCGGCTGGACGATGCCGTGGTGGAATTCCGGGACGCCCACCACCTGGTGCTGCGCTTTGGCGACAACAACCGCATCGTGGTCACCCCGGAGCTGCGGCAGATCACCGACCCGGGCTGGCATGCCCGGGTGGGCATCGACTTCGAAACCCTGGACATTGTGGTGCATAAGACCCGGGTGCACTTTTTCCGTGGCTATTACGAGACCGGCATCGCCGGGGAGGAATACCCGGGCACCATCGTCAAGATCGAGGTGCCCGGCTGGGGCCCGGCCGACGTGACCCGGATCAATTACGTGAACGGAGGACAATACCTGTACCCCTTTGTGAGGGACCGGGAGATGGGGCATGTCCGGGACCGCCCCTACATCGGGGAGGAGGACATGATTTACCAGACCGGGGAGGGTCTGCAGCTGAAATGATGCGCCCGCTGATCCTTGCACTTGCGATGGCCGCCCTGCCGTTCCATCAGGACAGCCCCGGGCCCACGGGCGACCGTGCCCGCGCGGCCGACATCGGACTGAAGGTAGGGAGTCTGGAAACCGGCCCCCTCAATGCGATCACCGACGTGGCGGGGGTTCTCGTGGGCCACAAGACGCTGTGGCGGGGAGACTCGGTCCGCACCGGGGTCACCGCCATCCTGCCCCACGGAGGCAATCTGTTCCATGACAAGGTGCCGGCCGCGATCCACTGCTACAACGGCTTCGGCAAGCTGGCCGGCTACCTGCAGGTGCGGGAGCTGGGGACCATCGAGACGCCCGTCGTGCTGACCAACACCCTGAACGTGGGCACGGCGGTCGAGGCGGTGGTGGCCTATGTGTTGTCGTCGGACGGGAACGAAGGCGTCCGTTCGGTCAATGCCGTGGTGGGAGAGACCAACGATGGCTACCTGAACGACATCCGCGGGCGGCATGTGCAGCCGGCGGATGTGCATGAGGCCATCCTTGCGGCCCGCGGGGGACCCGTGGCAGAGGGCAGCGTGGGCGCCGGCACGGGTACCGTGGCCTTCGGCTACAAGGGCGGCATCGGCACGGCCTCGCGCCGGACACCGCCCATCGGGGGCCGGAGGTATACCGTCGGGGTGCTGGTGCAGTCGAACTTCGGCAGGGTCCTGCAGCTGCAGGGCATCCCCTTCAGTGAGGCCCCGGCGGCCGGCAACGAGCCGGACCCGGAGGAGGGCTCCTGCATGATCGTGATCGCCACCGACGCCCCCCTGTCGGACCGCAACCTGGAACGGCTGGCACGGCGGTCCTTCACGGGCATGGGCCGCACCACCCGGTTGATGTCCAATGGATCGGGCGACTTCGCCATCGCGTTTTCCACGGCCTATACCATTCCGCACGACGGACTCTTGCTGCCGGACGATCTCCCGCCCCTGCTGGGCAACAATGCCATGAACCCCCTGTTCCAGGCGGTGGAGGAGGCCACCCAGGAGGCCATCTACAATTCCCTCTTCATGGCCCGGCCGGTCACCGGCCACCAGGGCCGCCACGTGCCGGCCATCCCACTGGAGCGGGTGCAGGAGTTGTTGCACCTGCATGGAATGTACCAGACCCGATAACCCATACACCATCATTAACCAAAGACCCATCCCATGAAAACAAAAATGTCCCCTCTTGTATTGATCGTGTTGCCCCTGCTGCTGGCAGGCTGTGCCGCACCCGAAAAGGTTGAACGTTTCCCGGGCGAGGCCTGGGAGAAGGCCGAAAGGCCGGAAGATCACGGCTTCGATTCGGAGCGGCTCGCCCTGGCAAGGGCCTATTCAAATTCCATCAACACCTCCGCTGTACTCATCGTGACCGACGGACTGATCGTGGATGAGTGGGGGGAGACCGACCGCAAGTTCATGACCCACTCCATCCGCAAGAGCGTCCTCAGCGCCTTGTTCGGAAATTATGTGGAAGATGGGATCATCGACCTGGACCGGAGTATGGAGGATATCGGGATCGACGATGTGCCCCCGCTGACCCCCCTGGAACGCACCGCGACCATCCGCGACTGCATCAAGGCGCGCTCGGGCATTTACCACGACGCCCTTTACGAGTCGCAGGGAATGAAGGATCTGAAACCCACCGGGCTGGTGGTCAGGCCAGGCACTTTCTGGTATTACAACAACTGGGATTTCAACGCCCTGGGTACGGTATTTGAACAGCTGACCGGCAGGAAGGTATTCGAAGCCATGGAGGAGGAGATCGCCCGCCCCATCGGCATGGAGCACTTTGAGGCGGATGACGGCTGGTATGTGCACGGGGAAGAATCCATCCATGCGGCCTACCCCTTCCATATCACAGCCCGTGACCTGGCGCGTTTCGGGCTGCTCATGCTGCGCGGGGGGCGCTGGAACGGGGAGCAGGTGGTGCCCGCCCACTGGATCACGGAGAGCACCCGCTACCATTCCGATGCGGCCCTTTACGGCACCGACGGTTACGGCTATATGTGGTGGGTGGCGAGGGACCACAACAAATTTCCGCACCTGCCCGGGGTGAGCCTTCCCGAGGGGAGCTATTCCGCCCGCGGGGCCGGGGGCCATTACCTGATGGTCATCCCGGAGATGGACCTGGTCATTGTCCACCGGGTGGATACCTACGTTCGCGGCAACCAGGTGACGGCCCGGGAATTCGGTAAGCTGCTGCGGCTGATCCTGGAGGCCCGCCTCTGAGGCGCGGGTCGCATCCGACGAAAACAAGAATCATGAAGAAGCAAGGAATCATCGGCATCGTGGGCGGCATGGGCCCCCAGGCGGGCATCGACCTGTCGCGGCACATCGTGGAGCAGACACGGGCGGGCCGTGATCAGGAACACCTGCCCCAGGTCCTCTGGTCGGTGCCGGAATTGATCCATGACCGGACGGACTTTTTGCTGGGCAGGATCCGGACCAACCCCGCCTACCGCATCGCCCAGGCCATTCTGTCCATGGAGGGCCTGGGGGTGCGCCTGGCGGCCCTGGCCTGCAATTCGGCCCATGCCCCTCAGATTTATGATGTGGTGACGTCCGAACTGCATGCCGCCGGCTCGCAGGTGAGCCTGCTGCACATGGTCCGGGAGGTCGGGCACTTTATACGGGAGACCTGGCCCAGCCGGACAAGGGCGGGAATCCTGGGCACCACCGGGACATTCATTACCCGGCAGTACGACATGCTGAATGAGATGGGGCTGGAGACGGTCAACCTCAGCGACAGGGAGCAGCACAAGCTGCACCTGGCCATCTACCATCCGGTCTATGGCATAAAAGCCACGCCGGGCAGCATTCCGGGCAGACCCAGGGACATCCTGTTGCAGTCCATGGCGTCGCTCCTGGACCAGGGAGCCGACCTGATCGTGCTGGGCTGTACCGAATTTCCCCTGATATACGGCCAGCGCACCTTCCGCGATGTGCCCGTGATCGATTCAAGCCTGGTGCTGGCCCGTGCACTCATTGCGGCACACAGCCCCTCCAGGCTGAAGACATGGGGGCTTTGATCACTCCCCTTCGAGCATTTCCCTGACGGCCAGGGATACCTCGTTGGTTTTGCTGCGGGTGGTGCGGATTACATCCGAGACGTGGGCCAGCACGGAGTCCCAGGTTTCCAGGGTGGCCTCCTCGACCAGCTTCAGTTCTTCGCTGAGACGTTCCTCCTGTTGCTGCAGCGTGTCCCGGTAGGCTTCCAGCTGCTCCCGGACCTCTGCTTCGGCTTCTTCGATCTGCTCATCCAGGTAGGTGATCCTTTGCTGGATGTCCCCCCGGGCACTGTGGATATTCTGGGACACGCTCTGTTTCACTTCCCTGAGTTTTTCATCCTGTACCCGCTTCTGGGCGCCGCCGCCCCCGCCGCATGAGGCCAGAAAGATCAACAGCAGCATCAGGATGATTGCCGGATGCCTGTTCAGTAAATGTCGGATGGGTTTTTTCATCATGGATTGGATTGAAGGTGTATAAAGAGCGGCACAACGTTCCGGCGGGGCCGTTTTCAGGCGGCCGGAACACTGCGCAGGTGGATTTTCCCGAAAAATAAGAAAATTTGCCCGGACAAAAAAGCCATTGAAGCAACTTGCCGGCTTTTTTCCGGGCTGGTTGGGCCCGGGGCGGTGCCTGGGAGGGTGGGCACTTGCACAAAACGTGAAATAAGCGTACCTTTGCGGCACCGCGAAACCGCCCCATGGCGGCAAAGCGACACCAAAGACGGTTCCGTAGCTCAGTTGGATAGAGCAACAGCCTTCTAAGCTGTGGGTCCCAGGTTCGAATCCTGGCGGAATCGCAAAAACCCTTCACGGAAGGGTTTTTTTTTAATGGGTGCCCGCCAAGGCTTCAGGGTTGCTTGCCGGCCTCGGCCCGCCGGGGGTCTATTCGAAGATGACCTGAAAGCGCACGGTTTGCTGGCTCACCTGTATCCTGTTGCCAAAATGCTGCGGCTTGGACTTGGAGGATACGGAAAAGTAATATTGACCGTAATCCATTGGACCGACGATGGCCCGCCCGTCTTCCCCGACGGTGGCCGTATGAATGGATTCAACGACTTCTCCCGTCCGGGTGTTCATCACGGCGCCGTTCCGCCAGTCGGCCAGGCTGCCGTCCAGTCCCTCCCCATTGCCTTCGAAGACCTGGATGGTGGCCTCCACATCCGGAAAATGCTGCCCGGAGGGGGTGGAATACAGGACGGTGACGATGACTTCGGCCGTTTCCTCTCTGGAGCAGCCTCCCAGGCTGAGGGCTGCCATGAGGAGGATCAGGATGCGTGTGAAATGCTTCACTTTTGTGATATTTTGAGATGTTCCGGAGGCAATGTTTTGTGGGCATGCCGTGCGCGCCCTATTTGGTAAACGTTTTTCCGGCCGGTTTGTTTTTTGACGGTTTCCTTCGGGGTGCCCTACCGGCTGCTGCGGACGCTCCGGGCTGGCCGGTCTTCCCGGGGGTCGCCGGACGGGAGAACATGGCCGTGAGCAGGCCGGGGTTGCGGATGTTGTCCAGTATGATCAGCAGCAGGGCGAGGATGTAGAAGCTGTCCATCAGCAGGTTGTAAAAAAAACGGGCGGTGTCGGAGGTGTGGAAGCCGGTGAGCAGCAACAGGAAGATGACCTGCGCCAGGACGAACAGCCCCAGGTTGATCCCGGCAGAAGCCAGGGCCCGCCGGCGGGTCATAAACCAGGGGGTGAAGGCCTGCCAGGAAAGCATCATGACCGAGGGCAGCAGCAGGGTCTGCAGCCGCTGATTGAAGTAACCGAGCCGGCCGCCGATGACCACCCTGACCCGGAACAGCCATTCCCCGTCGTCCTGGATGAGGGCGATTCCCCCTTCGCTGCCTGCGGCTCCCAGCAGGCTGTTGGCCAGAAAAGTCAGCAGGCGGGCATACAGGATGTGGAGCCCGCCGAACCAGAGGGCTGTGACCGCGAGCGAAAGGCCGATCAGTATGGCCGCTTTTTTGATCATGAGGGGACTGTCTTTCCTGCGTGTTTAATTTGGGCGGCTGTTAGCAATGCCTTACGGGCGGCCGTTTCCCTCCAGGCCCAGATGCCAAATACCATGAACCCGAAGAGGATGTTCCAGGCATAGTCGTGAATCGGATCGAACAATTCCGGCCGTAAATTGCCCACATAACCCATGGTGACAAACCGAATGTTGTTCATGATGAAAATGCCCAGCAGGATGATGCCCAGGTTCACGAGCTTGTGCCTCCATGGCCAGCGGGCAAACAACACCAGCGTGATGCCGAAGATATAAAAGTTATAAGCCGTGCATTCCGGCACCACCTGCATATAAAAACCTTTCACCGAAAGATAGGGCACCTGGGTCATTTCTGCGGGGATGAAAAGGACTTTGGCGAACCAATAGGCGGCATGCGTGGTAAAACCCACAAAGAAATCCCTGACCGGCTGGCTGAAGGCCGGCAGGTGGATCAGGGCATTGATGGCAAACCAGGCGATAAAAGCCCATAGCAGGGGCTTCAGCTGGTAAAGCAATTGTTTTCTGCGCTGCTTTTCCTGTTCCCTGTTGCGGAGGTCCGTTTTCCCTGGCTTTTTTCCCATTCCTTGGTTTGTTGTTGCCATGCAAATTTAATGGATTCCGGCAATCCCTCTGTTTTTTTTTATCCATCCGGAGGGGCGTCCATGCTGCGGTGTTCCCTGGCGGACACAGGTGTGCGTTTGCGGACAGCTTGCCGGAAGCGGCCTGACTGACAAAAGGTTGATAACGCCTTTTTTATACTGCATGGTATGGAGTTTGATAAATTCGGGAGCAACATCCGACTCTTTCTTCATGCTCTATTATTACCTGGTCATTGCCTTCAGGCAATTCAAAAAGCAGGGCGGGTTCCTGCTGATCAACATCCTGGGACTGGCCATCGGGGTGGCCGCCTGCCTCCACATCACGGGCTATGTCCGGTTTCACAGGAGTTTTGATAAACAAACCCCCCACTGGGAACGTACCTACCGGGTGCAGTATTCCCGGTGGCTGGAAAACGGGGACCTGGTGGCCTTTGCCTCCTCGTCCCCGACCATCGGTCCCGCCATGATGGAACGGGTGCCGGCGGTGGTGTCTTTTGCCCGTATGTACCATGTGGACGGGGTGTTCTTTCATGGGGAGGATTTTTTTGAGGAAAGCAGGGCCTATTGGGGCGAGTCCGCCCTGTTTGACCTGCTGGGTATCGACGTGTTGGCCGGGGATGGGGCCACTTGCCTTGACCTTCCGGGAACGGCTGCGCTGTCTGCATCAACGGCCAGGAAATACTTCGGGGATGAGGATCCCCTGGGTAAGGTCATTACCAGGAACCGGGACCAGCTTTACCGGGTCACGGCCGTGTATGAGGACCTGGAACCAAACCGGCACCTGGAGGCAGACTTGTTCCTTTCCATGGCGACCTGGATGCAGGAGGTGCCGGATTTGTTCACGGGGGGCTGGTTCAACTCCGGCTTTTATACTTATGTGAGGCTGCTTCCGGGTACTGATCCCGGGGCGGTTGACCGGGCCGTGGCCGAGTACATCGACAGGGAGTTCGGGGAGACCCTAAGCGCCTACCAGATGGGCATGTCCTTCAGACTGCAGCCCCTGTCAGACATTCACCTGGGATCGCATTACATGCACGAGCTCAAGGCCAATGGCAAAAAAGAGACGGTCGATATGCTGGCCATCATTGCCTGGTTCATCCTGCTGATTGCCTGGGTGAATTTTTTCAATCTGGGCTCAATTGCTTCTTTAAGGAGGCTCCGGGAGGTGGGCCTGCGCCGGGTGGGCGGGGCTTCTTCCCGGCAACTGACCATGCAGTTTCTGGTGGAGTCGGCCATTGTCAATGCGATGGCCCTCGTCCTTGCACTGGGCCTGTACGAGGTGAGTCTTCCCCTGTTCCGGACCGTGGCGGGCCTGCCGGCGGGAGCCCTGGCCGCGGAATGGTCCTGGTTCCCGGCGGTGCTGGGGGCGGCCTTCCTGTTCGGCACCCTGTCGGCAGGTGCCTACCAGCCGGCAAGCCTGTCTACCGCGAAGCTGGTCCATATCCTGAAGGGAACCCTGGCCGGAACCGGAGGAAAAGCCGGTCCGCGCAGGGTGCTGGTTGGCTTCCAGTTTTTCATCGCCATGGCCCTGCTGGCAGGCACCCTGGGGGTGTACCTGCAGTACCGGCATATCTCACGGCAGGCCTTTGGTTTTAAGATCGAAAACATGCTTGTATGCAAAGCCCCGGCGGTGGGAGACAATACCCTGGTGTCGCGTTTCAGGGTGTTCTGCAACGAGGCGGAAAACCTGCCCGGCGTGAAGGGGGCCTGTTTCTCCTCGGTGGTGCCCGGCAAACCGAACATATTCAACCGGGGCGGCATCTACCGTTTCGGCGG
Source organism: uncultured Bacteroidales bacterium (assembly GCA_964477035.1). GTDB lineage: Bacteria > Bacteroidota > Bacteroidia > Bacteroidales > UBA7960 > SLSG01. Next base: position 106,286 of record CAYZCW010000008.1, on the reverse strand, counting down.
GACCATCAACGACGGAAAAAATTTCCGTGTGACCGAAGCGGACAGCCGTTTTTTCGATACCTATGAGATTGGTTTCCTGGCGGGAGAAGGCTTCACCGGCAACGAGGCCATCGATGCCGGGAGGGTGGTGCTGAACGGCTACGGGGCCATCTGGCTGGGCTTCGAGAGCCCTGAGGCGGCAGTCGGACAGCGCCTGGTCCTGGAAGGCAATGACTTCCTGATTTCCGGCGTGGTGGCTGACTTTCACCAATTGTCTCCCGGGGAAGCCATCGAACCCCAGCTTTTCCGCTGGCCACAACGACATGGGGGCTACCTGAGCGTCAGCCTGGAGGCGCCTCCGACACCCGGACAGCTTGCCCAGCTTGAAAATCTGTTCACCTCGGTGTTTCCCGACAACCCGTTTGAGCCGTTTTTCCTGGAACCCCTTTATGAGGCACAGTTTGCCCAGGAGAAGCGATTCGGTAAAGTGTTCGGCCTGTTCTCCCTGCTGGCCCTGGCGGTCACCGTATTTGGACTGATCGGCATGGCTGCCAGCGCGGCCGAACAACGCAAAAAAGAGGTGGGGATCCGCAAGGTTCTGGGGGCGGGCCATGCGGCCATCTTCTTTTCCCTTTTCAGGGATTACCTGGTCCTGTGCGCCCTGGCCGCCCTGGTGGCACTGCCCCCATCCTGGTACCTTCTGCAGCGGTGGATGTCAGGTTATGCCCTGCGGGCGCCCATGCCCTGGTGGTTGTTCGTACTCCCAGTGATGGCCGTGGCAGGCGTTTCCCTGCTGACTGTCTGGTGGCAGTCGCAGCGCATCATCCGGCTCAACCCGGTGGAAAACCTCAAGTACGAATAGGTCCCTTCGCCATCCTAACGGGGAGTTGCCTGGCGGTGCTTCTCCAGGTAAAGCTGGTAAAGCCGCAGGTGTTTGTCCGTGCCCTGGAGTTCACGGCCCTGGATGAAGACCATTTCTGTAACAGTCCACAACTCCAGCGGGTCGCCGTTGGTGACTATGATGGTGGCATCCTTGCCCGGTGCCAGGCTGCCCACCCGGTCGTCGATCCCCAGGATGCGGGCTGCACCGATGGTCACTGCCCGGAGGGCCTCCTCCGCCGGGAGACCAAAAGCCACGGCAGTCCCCGCATGGAAGGCCACGCGGTAGGCGCCGGCAGCGGAGGCCTCGCCCCCGATGCAGAAGGGGACACCTGCTTCATGCAGCCTGGCAGGAAGGGCGTACGACTGGTCGTAGGGCTCCCAGGCCCGGGCAGGACCGGAAACCACCGGGGTGATCATCACGGGAATGCCCCTGGCTGCCAGCTGGGAGGCCATATACCCGGCATCCCTGCCTCCGACCAGCACCATGCGCAACCCTTCCTTTTCGGCCCAGGTCATGGCGGCCTGGATGTGTGGCAGTTCGTCTGCCTGAATGAATACGGGCAGGCTGCCGTCCAGCACGGGCAGCATGGCTTCCCAGCGCAGGTCGACCGGGTGCTGCTTGCCTGACGCACGGGCCTGCCGGTACCTTTTGGCGCTGTCGAATGCCTCCTGCAGCTCTGTCAGGGCCTTCTGCCGTTCTGCCTCATTGCGCATGGATGGCCAGGTGATGGCCAGTCCCAGGGGGGCGCGCAGGGTCATCTGCTCCCAGGTCCAGCCGTCGGTCATCATGGCGGCCGTCTGACCGGAGATGATGCCGCCGCTGGGGGAGATCACCGCCGTGGTGACCCCATGCACTGCAGCCACCCCGATGTGGTCGCTGGCCGAATGAAAGGCCACCTGCGGGCGGACGTTGGGGTTGATGTTCCCGATCTCGCTCAGGTCGGTTGTTTCGCTCAGGCGCCCGATCTCGGAAAGACCGATGGTGGTGCGTCCCAGGATCAGCCCGGGATACACCTCCTTGCCGCTTACGTCGATGCGCCTTGCATGCCCGGGGACGGACACTTCCGTGCCGAGGGCCACGATCCGTCCGTTTTCAAAAAGCAAGGTGCCGGCCTGGATGACGGTTCCGCTTTCCAGGTGGATGTTGCCCCCGACCAGGGCGACCGGTCCGTCCTGGGCCGGCGCGGGGACCTGCGAGGTGGTTTCCGGGATCATTCCCAGGGCAAGGACGAAGGCGACTGCGAGGACCTTCAACGGGAAAAACGCGGCGGTGTCTACTGGGTGGTTCATGGGGTTGGGGGTTGGCTGTTGGGGATTGTTGGCTGTTGGTTGTTGGCTGCTGGTTATTGGCTGTTGGTTGCTTGCTGGCGGAGGATTTCCTGGATGATCAGGGCCCTTTCCCGGCGGACTTCCTCGCGGAGCCGCAGGTCTTCCTCCCGGTCGAAATACCGGCGTCCCTCGATCCAGGTCTGGCTTGCCGTGGAAAAGGTCGACAGGGGGTGGCCGTTCCAAATGACGAAGTCGGCGTCTTTGCCGGGCTCCAGGGATCCGACCCGGTGGTCGATCCCCATGATGCGGGCCGGATAATGTGTGATCAATCCGAGTGCATGGATTTCGTCCAGGCCGGTCTTCATGACCTTGGCCGCTTCCCAGTTCATGCGCGTGGACAGCTGGGTGTTGTCCGAATGAAGGGTGGTCAGCACCCCGGCATCATGCAGCAGGCGTGCATTCTGCAGGATGCCGTCGTAGGCCTCCACCTTGAAGGAAGACCAGTCAGTCCATACAACAGCCGCCGCCCCGTGTGCGCGCAATTCATCGGCGATCTTGTACCCTTCCAGACCATGTTCGAAGGTGGATACGGTAAACCCAAAGTCTTCGGCAAGACGCATGGTCATGAGCATCTCATCCTGCCGGTAGGCATGGACATGGGCCTGTCGCTCCCCTTTGAGCACTTCCAGGATGGGCTCCAGCTGCAGGTCGCGCCGGGGGGGCAGCCCGGTGGGCCTGGCGCGCCACTGCGCCCATTGCCTTTCATATTCCAGGGCTGCCTCGAATGCATCCCTGATGATCTGCTCCGTGCCCATGCGGGTGTTGGGGTAGCGGTCCGGGCTGCGTTTGACGTTCTCCCCGAGGGCAAACTTCAGCCCGGGGGCGGCATCTTCCACCAGCATCTCTCCGGGAAGGCTGCCCCAGCGCATCTTGATCACGGCGTCCTGCCCCCCGATGGGGTTGGCCGAACCGTGGAACAGCTTGGCGGTGGTGAGTCCCCCTGCCAGCAGGCGGTAGATCCAGACATTGTTGGCATCGATCACGTCCTGGATGCGGGTCTCGGAGGTGATGGCGTCGCCGGTCTCGTTGACCGCCCCGATGACGCTCGTATGCAGGTGTGGGTCGATCAGTCCCGGGGTCACGTGCATGCCGGTGGCATCGATCACCATGGCACCGCGGGGGGCTTGCAGGCCCTGACCCACCGCCACGATCTTGCCCCCGCTCACGAGCATGTCGGCGCCTTCCAGCTTGCCGGCAGGTCCTTGCGTCCACAGGGTGGCGTTGCGTACCAGCAGGTGGGGGACCGGGTCGGGCAGGCTGGTCAGCCCGTAATCAAGGGAAGGAAACCTTTCCGGCACCGCCAGCACGGGATTTTCCTGCGGCCGCGTTCCCTGCCGCCGTCCGCCTGCTTCCTCAAGCCTGGCCTGCCATGTCAGGAAATCTCCTGAGGGGGATTCGGCCAGTCCGACGAGCTTGCCCTCCTGCATATCCGCCGAAAACCGGTAGATGCCCGGCATGCCGATGGAGTCTCCCAGGAAGCGGAAGTTAAGCCGTTGCCGGCCGGCACGGATGTGCTGCAGGCGGACGCTTTTTTCGCCTGACCGCATGGTTCCCCGGGGGCGTGCCGGGCTGCCTTCCACCACCAGCAGGAGGCCCTCCGGCAGTCCCTCCCCCTCCAGGGTCCAGCGCCCCGCAAGATCAGCCTGGGGGGGCTTGACGGGATACCGGGTCCCCTCCACCCAGACATGCTCTATGTCACCCTCCCCGGAAAAGAGGTTGCCGCTGGCGATGATGAAACTGGCCGCCTTGCCCCGTTCCAGTGTCCCATAGCGCTTCGATATGCCCAGGAGTTCCGCGGGGGTTGTGGTCAGGGCTGCCAGGGCATCCTGTTCCTTCAATCCCCTTTTTACGGCCAGTTTCAGGTTGGCCAGAAATCCGGATTTGTTGTCGCCGGACGGGCTGGTCAATCCGAACTGAACCCCTCTGGCGGCGAGCCGGCCGGGATTCTCGGGAGCCAGGTACCAATGGCGAAGATCCTCCAGGGATACCTGCATCCCGCTTTCCGGACTGTCCACTTCGGGCGGGGCGGGAAAGTCCAGGGGAAGGATCAGGGGCAGCCCGGTGGCTGCCACCGCGTCGGCACGCCGGTATTCGAAACCGCTGCCCACCACCCACAACCGGAGTGAAAACTCCCCGGCAAGGTCGGCAGCCCGCAACAGCCACTGTTCATCGGCTGCTTCAAACAGGAAGGCCTTTTCTCCTTTCAGACTGGCATGCAATGCCTCCAGGGCGGGATTCCTTTCCGGCCGCCGCATGCCTTGCGGACCGGCCAGGTAGGTGTCCCGGGCTTCTGCATGCCAGAGGGCATCATAGAGGGTCTGCCGGATCAGGGAGTAGGCGCCCATGGAGGCGGTGGGATAGCCCCTGGGAAAACGACCGGTCCGGCTGGCATTGAGTACCTGGGAAACATCCTTTTCCAGGAGCATTTTCCCTGCAGGCCCGTCACCCAGTGCGACCAGGGCTCCCTGTCCTGCAAAGATCCCCTGGGTGGGCACGGCATGTGCCAGGACAAAACCCTGTGACCGCAACGCGGCAGCCTCCTCCGGAGCCGGGTTGAAGGCGTGGGCGGCGCTGAAGAAACTGCGGACCCCGGGGTTCCAATGGGCCCTGGTCTCTGCTCCTCCCTGGGGCAAAGGGGCGATTCCGTAAGGGGCGTAAAGGTCTATAAATCCCGGGTAGATGGTTTTTCCACTGAGGTCAGTCACGTGGGCATCCGTTGGGATGTCCACGCGCCGTCCGACCGCTTCAATGATGCCGTCGCGTACCACCAGGGTGGCTTCCTCCATGGAGTGGCCGGGGGCGGTCACGATGGTGGCGCCGGTAAAGGCAAAGACCTTCGGCGAGTTGTCCCTCAGACCGGTTTGCCTGGCGGTCTGTGCTTGCAGGGTGGGGACCAGCATTACCAGCAGAAGGAGATGGGAGAACAGGGATTTCATGGGACATTGGCAGGTTAGTGGTTCAAGGATGGGTTGCGCCCGCTAAAATAGAAAAATTTCGCATGCGTGGCTGCCATCCTGCCCGTGCTGGGGCAATTTCTTTACCTTTGCCGCAAAGGTCCGCCCATGAAAGATTGCCTGGGAACCCATTTTTTGCAGGACGGGGTCCTGATCCGGTTTTCACCGGCCACTCCGGATCCTGCGGGACGGCCGGGGGATGTCTACGAGGTGTTCCGGGTCATGGACGGCGTTCCCTTGTTTTTGGAGGACCACCTGGATCGACTGTGCCATTCCCTGCATCTTACGGGTGAGGCCTTGCCCTGTCCGGAGAAGGACATGGCGCAGGCCATTTTCAGGCTGGTCCGTGAGGGCGGGATCCGGAACGGGAACATCAGGCTGGTCTGCCATCCGGGCCCCGGTACCCTGCGCTGGACGGCCTGCCAGGTGGCCCATGAGTATCCCGCTCCGGAGCTATACCGTGCCGGCATCCCGGTGGTACTTTTTCAGGGAACCCGGCTGAATCCGAATGCCAAACAGGTCAATCCCGGACTGGCCCGGATGACTTCAAAGGTGCGGCAGCAGGAACAGGTTCATGAAACCCTGCTGGTGGATCCCCGGGGCTGCATTACCGAGGGCAGCCGTTCCAATGTGTTCTTCATCCGGGAGGATTCCGTGCTGACCCCTCCGGTGGCCGATGTGCTGCCGGGCATTACCCGCAAACATGTGATGGGCTGTTGCCGCGACAAGGGCATCCCGGTTCATGAACGCCGCATCGCGGCCGGCGAGTTGCCTCTGATGGAGGCCGCATTTCTCAGCAGCACCTCCCGCAGGGTGCTTCCCATCAACCGCATCGGTGACCTGCCCCTTCCTTCTGACCACCCCCTCATCCGAGAGATCCAGCACGCTTTCAACAACCGTGTGACCACCTACCTGTTGTCCGCCAAAATGAAAGACCTTCACTGAATTTCGTGATGCATGCCTTTTTAATATGAAGAGAATGCATATATTTGTCCTGAACAAGGATAAATACTTAATGAGTTATGGATTTTCTGAGATTTATACGTAAACACATTGCGGGCCTCAGGCTGTTGCCCATCAGTACGGAGCAATATGTTCCCGGCGTCATTCTCGACCGGGAAAAGCTCCGGTACTTTGGTCACTGCCGGGACATCCTCCCGGAGGAACCTGAAACCTCCTGGGGGTATACCCGGACGGATGCGAACATGATATACGGCAGCCTGACCTCCAGCCGCAGCCTGGGCAGCGGGGTGAGCATCCTTGGCCTGTTTTCCCTCCGGGGGGGACTGGATCAGGACATCAGGGTCCACTTCCGGGTCAGTGATGTGAAGGGGGCTTTCCTCAATACCAACCAAATGACCCTGCAACCCAGGCTGAATGCCCTGCGGTCTGCCGACCGGAGGGGACGGTGGCGGTTGGTGAACAACAAGCTCGTCGTTCTGGAGACTTATTATGCCTGTGAGGTGGCCATCACCTTCCTGCGAAACAACGAGGTGCTCACCCAGGCTGAGCTGGAGGAAGTCACCAGCCTGGACGTGCATACCCGCATAGAATATCACTGGGCAGGGGAAAGGGAGCTTGTCGTCAGCCGCAACGCCGGGGTGCCTTTTGGTGTCCGGGGCTTTGTTGTCTGAGCCTGGGAATTATTCCTTACATTTGGGGCAAAACCCGTTCCCATGGACCCAGCAGCCTTCCGCCGGCACGGACACGCCATGATCGACTGGCTGTCCGACTATTTTGAAAATATTGAGGACTACCCCGTCAGACCGGCTGTGCAGCCGGGGGATATCCTGAAGACCCTTCCCCAGGCCCCGCCCGAGCAACCCGAGCCGATGGAAGACGTTTTCAGGGACTTCCGGGAACAGATCCTGCCCGGCATCACCCACTGGCAGCATCCGGGCTGGTTTGCCTATTTCCCGGCGAACAACAGTCCCGCCTCGGTGCTGGCCGAGCTGCTGACGGCCGGCCTGGGGGTGCAGGGCATGTTGTGGCAGACATCCCCCGCCGCCGCCGAACTGGAGGAAAGGGTGATGCAATGGCTGGCCCTTGCCCTGGGGCTGCCATCCCACTTTGAGGGAGTCATCCAGGATACGGCCTCTACAGCCACCCTCTGTGCCTTGATTTCCGCCAGGGAACGGGTCACCGGTTTCGAGGGCAACCGGGTGGGCCTGCACAAGCCGCTGGTGGTGTATGTCTCTTCAGAGACCCACTCAAGCATCGAGAAGGGCATGAAGATCGCGGGTTACGGAAAGGAAAACCTGCACCGGGTGGCCACAGATGAGGACCTTGCCATGGATCCCCGGGCCCTCGACCGGGCGATCCGGGACGACCTTGGGGCCGGGCGCATCCCGGCCTGCGTGGTGGCCACCCTGGGGACTACCTCCTCCCTGGCCATGGATCCGGTGCCCGCCATTGCGGCCATTTGTCAGAAGCACGGCGTCTGGCTGCATGTGGATGCGGCCTTTGCCGGCACAGCCGCCATCCACCCGGCATTCCGCTGGATCACCAAGGGGGTGGAGCAGGCCGACTCCTTTGTGTTCAATCCCCACAAGTGGATGCTGACCAATTTTGACTGTTCTGCCTATTTCGTAAAGGATGCAGCCTCCCTGGTCCGCAGCCTGGAGATCCTGCCCGAATACCTCAAGACCCCGGCCGACAGCCAGGTCAGGAATTACCGCGACTGGGGCATCCAGTTGGGCCGGCGGTTCCGGGCCCTCAAGCTGTGGTTTGTTCTGAGGACCTATGGCCTGGAAGGCATTCGGGAGATGGTCGGGCGGCATGTACGGCTGGCCCGTGAGTTTGCGGGTTGGGTGGAGGATGACCCCCGGTTCGAGTTGTTGGCCCCATTGACCCTCAGTCTGGTATGTTTCAGGTACAACCCGGGGGGGCTGCCGGAAGAGGAGCTCGACAGGCTGAACAGGCGGCTCCTGGAGGAGATCAACAGCTCAGGACAGGTGTTTCTGACCCATACCGTACTGAAAGGCCGTTATACCATCCGGCTGATGGTGGGACAGCGGAACACCGGGTCCCCTCATACAAAACGGGCATGGGACATCATCCGGAAAGCTGCCGGGTCCTTTGAATAACAGGTGGCTTTTTTGTCCGGCGGCCCGGTGCCCGGGCATTCAGGGCAGGGCGGTTTTCAGAACAAAGCGAGTCCGCGGAACACGGCCGGTGCCAGCGGTTGCAGGTAGCCGGCCAGCAGGCTTCCCTGGAAAACGCTTTCCGGGAGGAGCTCCGTGCGGTCATTGAACAGCTGGAGAAAAAACAAGACCAGGCTGATCAGGATGGAGGCCTTGAGCAGTCCGAAGAAAAAGCCGGCCAGGCGGTTGAAAAAGTTGAGCATCACCGCTTTGAACAGGCCCGTGAGCGCCCCGGCCAGGGCCTTCAGGATGAGGATAATGAGGGCAAAAACAACCACAAAAGCCAGCACCTTCAGTGGCAGCACGTTCCAGTCCACCATCCCGGCAGCCACCCTCCCGGTCACATCGGCAGCGATGATGGCCAGAAACACCCCCAGGACCAGGCCCAGCAGGGAGGCCACCTCCCGGAACAGGCCGTTGCGGTAACCCGCTATGGCTCCCCAGGCAAGGATCAGGAGCAATACGAGGTCAAGCAGGTTCATGGCGGTCTTTGTGGGTTTGTCCGTCGTCCGGCCGGCTGCCCAGTTCCAGGATGGCATCAAAGGCCTCCGGGGGAAGGGGCAGGACAGACAAGCGGGATTGCCTCAGCAGGGCGATTTCATGCAGCCGTTCGTCCGCCTTGATCTTCCCCAGGGAAACAGGCTTCTCAAGGGTTTGCTCCGGAACCAGGTCGACTGCCAGCCAACGGTTATCCCCTGCGGCGGACGGGTCAGGGTAATGCTCCCTGACCACACGGGCCATCCCCACCACGCGTTTTTCCGTGACGCTGTGGTAGAAAAGAACCAGGTCCCCTTTTTTCATGGCCTTCAGGTTGTTTCTGGCCTGGTAGTTCCTTACCCCGTCCCAGGCGGTCCGCCCTTCCCTCAGGAAACGGGCCCAGGAATAAGCCTCCGGTTCGCTTTTGACCAACCAATACTTCATGCTTTAATCGGATGTTTTCAGAATTTTGTACGTCAGCTCCCGGAGCAATTCCCCTTCGTTCACTGATGCATTATCCCAGCCCTTGGCCTTCAGGTCGTATTCGCGAAGATAGGAAATAATGCGAAGCAGGTGGCGGGGCGAATGGTTTTTAGCCGCATTCTGTATGCCTGCGATGAAAAAGGGGTTGACCGACAGGGCGGCTGCGGCGCTGTTCCTGCTTTTATCCCGCAGGCTGTGGTAGATCAGCGTCCTGGAGAAATACTGGTAAAGCACCCCCAGGATCAACGCCATGGGGTTCCCCTTGGGATTGTCGGCGAAATACTGCGCGATGTGAAACGCTTTGTAACGGTCCCGGTCACCCAGGGCCTGCTGGTATTCAAAAATGTTGAAATCCTTGCTGATCCCGATATTCTCCTCGATGACCCGGGTGGTGATCTCCTCCCCCTTTTTCAGGTTGATGAACACCTTCCCCAGCTCATTCACGATCCTGCCCAGGTCCGATCCCAGGTGGTCGGCCAGCATCTGCCCGGCTTGCGGGCCGATGCGGTACCCCTTGCGCCTGACGTAGGAACCGATCCAGTCGGGGACCTGGTTGTCGTACAGTTTCTTCCCTTCAAAAACCAGGCCCGTCTTTTCGATGTCCCTGACAAACTTCTTTCTGCGGTCCAACGTCTTGTACTTGTAGCAGACCACCAGGATGGTGGATTGCAGCGGCTGGAGAATGTAGGGGCCCAGGTCATCAATATTCTGAAGGGACTGGGCTTCCTTGACGATCACGATGTGGTGGCTGGCCATCATCGGGAAGCGCTTGGCCGTGCTGATGACCGTTTGCACATCGGTGTCCCTTCCGTAAAGGACGCTCAGGTTGAATTCTTTTTCTTCCTCCGTCAGGATATTGTCTTCCAGGTAATCCGAGATGACGTCGATATAGAAGGGTTCCTCACCCATCAGAAAATAGACGGGGTAAAGGATCCTGTTGCGGATGTCTTTCAGAATGTCTTCAAAACGGGGCGCTGCCATATCATGGGGCTTGGGCACTTAATCTTCGTAGTCAAACTTCAGGTGTTTTACTGTCAGACCGTTGTTGATGAGTTCTTTCAGGGAGTCGATCCCGATGCGGAGGTGTTTCTCCACAAACTGACCGGATACTTTCTTGTCGCTTTCCTCGGTTTTGACCCCGCTGGAGATCATGGGCTGGTCGGAGACCAGCAGGAGGGCCCCGGTGGGGATGCGGTTATAAAAGCCTACGGAAAAAATGGTGGCCGTCTCCATGTCGATGCCCATGACCCGGATGCGCCTGAGGTAGTCCTTGAACACCTCGTCATGTTCCCAGACCCTCCTGTTGGTGGTGTAGATGGTGCCCGTCCAGTAGTCCAGATTGTGGTTCCGGATGTTTGTCGACACCGCTTTTTGCAGGTTAAAAGCCGGCAGGGCAGGTACCTCAGGGGGAAAATAGTCGTTGGAGGTTCCTTCCCCGCGTATGGCGGCAATGGGCAGGATCAGGTCGCCCAGGCTGTTGATCTTTTTGAGGCCGCCGCATTTGCCCAGGAACAAGACGGCGCGCGGGCGGACCGCGCTGAGCAGGTCCATGATGGTGGCGGCATTCGGACTGCCCATCCCGAAATTGATGATGGTGATGTTGTCGCTGGTGGCGCTGGGCATGACCCTGTCCTGACCGTTGACGGGCACGCCGAACCATTGGGCAAACAGGTTCACGTACTGGTTGAAATTGGTCAACAGGATATACTCCCCGGTGTCTTCGGCACGGGTGCCGGTATAGCGCAGCAACCAGTTCTGAACGATTTCCTCTCGTGTTTTCATAGCGGGGCCCGGTTTTGGCAAAAATACAATTTATCCGCCACAATCCATGATCCGAATCGGGAGGCCGGGAACAATCCGCCCAACCAGGCTATATATTTACGTATCTTTGACTTTTAGCAACACGTAAGGACCCTCCCGGTAAATGCAGGCCCTGAATCTTCCGCCCTTCCCGTTAAGAACAGCCGAAATCAACGGCCGTCCTGCCATTTTTGATGCCTTCCGCCGGCGGTATGTGGCCCTCACCCCGGAAGAATGGGTCCGGCAGCATTTCCTGCACTGGCTGGTCAGTCATAAGAATTATCCGGCGGGCCGGATTGCAGTGGAGGCTTCCCTTCAATACAACAAAATGCAGAAAAGGGCGGATGCCATCGTCTATGGCGGGGAGGGACAGGCCCTGATGATCATTGAATGCAAGGCTCCCCAGGTTCCCGTGACCCAGGAGGTGTTCGACCAGATCGCCCGCTATAATTTTTCCTTCCGTGTGGCTTACCTGGCCGTGACCAATGGCCTGGATCATTATTGTTGCCGCTGGGACACTGCCGGAGGAAGGTGGCTGTTTCTGCAGGATTTTCCCCTTTATGACGGTCTTTGAGGATCTAACCGACGGTGGGGGGCGGACAAACTGAGTCTGAGGGAAGACTGACCGTTCCCCGCCCTTTAAAAGATTTTTCCTAAATTCGCGAAATATTTGGCGCATTCCCTTCCGCCGACCATGGGTCGCCGGATGGTGGCCGGAGATGACCCGGCAGACAGCCTGAAGCAGAACCGTATGCCAGATTTGCCCCATGTCACTGCAGCAAACATAAAGCCGGTTCGGGAGACCGGCAGGAGTTCCCATGGCCCCGGGCTGACGGCCCGTGGGGTCACCCTCTTGCTGGCCCTCCTGGGCGGCCTCCTGCTTGCCCCGCAAAAGGCCTCTTCCCAGGCTTACAATACCCTGTACTGGATGCAGGGCATACCCCAGTCCAGCCAGGCCAACCCGGCCCAATTCCCCCAGCCCCGGGTGTATGCCGGGGCACCCCTGTTGTCTTCCCTGTACGCCAATCTCTCGAACCAGGGCTTCGTGGCCGGGGATGTGGTGAGGCGGGACGCCCGGGACGAGGTGTACTGGGATGAGGACCGCCTTTTGGACCGGCTTGACAAGCGCAATATGGCGGGATTGGAGCTGCAGCTGGAGTGGGTGTCGGCGGGCCTGAGGGGCGACCGGGATTTCATCTCTCTGGGGGTGAGTGACAAGGCTACGGCCTACCTGGCCTATCCGGAGGATCTGGCGCGGCTGGTTCTCCGGGGCAGTGACGCCTTCTCCGGGCCGGCAGATTTCAGTGGGGCGGCCTGGGAGGTGATACACTACCGGGACTTGTCCGTTTCCTACGCCAGAAAACTCGGGGGCTTCATCACGTTGGGCCTGCGCGGCAGGGTGTTGTTCGGGCTGGCCAACCAGCGCCTGCACCACTACAGCATGGCCCTTGTGGCCGATACGGCCCGGGCAGGGCACCAGCTGCTGGAGGCGGATTGGAGGCTGTGGCAGGCCGCCAACACCTCTGGTGGAACCTCCCCCCGCGAACCTTTCTCCTTTGGAGGGGCGGCCGGATCTTATGATGCGCGCACCAACCTGAACAATGCCGGCGCAGCCCTGGATGCCGGAATGGTCGTCAGTGCCGGGACCCGCTGGAGCATCGCCCTGAGCGTCATAGACCTCGGCTTCATCGACTGGCAGCAGGGAGGAAGGGAGTTGCGCCTGGACGGGACGGTCCGCTACCAGGGCATCGACGGGCAGGATTTTTTCGACGACGGTTTTGTGGCAAACATGGAGGAGTTCATCGACGGGTTGCCCGACCATTTTGAGGAACAAAGAACCACGGTGACCTACCGTTCACACCTTTCACCAAAATTGTACGGATCGGTGGCTTATGCCCCGGGAGGGCGCCACCGCCTCGCCCTGCTCGGCAGGGGGCATTTGTTTGACGGGCATTGGTATCCCTCCCTGACCGCTTCGTACAATGTGCAGGCATCCCCTTCCCTGGGACTGACCCTGGCTTACAGCATGGCGAACGGGAGACAGGGGCATATCGGTGCGGGCATCCATGCCAACCTGGGCCCCCTGCAGCTTTACCTGGTGGGGGACAATGTGCTGGGGATCATTATTCCCGACCAGAGCAGCTGGGCGAGCATGCACCTGGGACTGAACTGGGTTTTTGGTTACAAGCCTTTGCCGGAGCGGCCACTGCACAGCTGGTAGGATGCCAAAGGCGGCAGGCAGCATGTGGCCTATTTGCATTACATTTGCCTTCTCCAAACAAAGAACTGACAAAGGTATGGACATCCAGTATACAGGAGAACACCTGCTGCCCGGCCAACTGGGCCATTTTGCCCTGGTCATGGCCTTTCTGGCGGCCCTGATATCCCTGATTTCCTTTTTTCTGGCATCAGGCAGCCGGCGAACCGATGGCCGGCAATGGGCCCACTGGGGAAGGCGGTCGTTTCAGTTTCACAGCCTGATGGTGGGGGTGGCCTCCCTGATGCTGCTCATGATCCTGGTCGGCCGTTTTTATGAGTACCGCTATGTCTGGGTGCATGTGGAAAATGACCTGGGGATAGGCTATGTGCTCGCGGCATTCTGGGCGGGACAGGAAGGCAGCTTCCTCTTCTGGATCCTCTGCCAGGCCGCTTTTGGGCTGTTGTTGATCCGGCATGCAAGGGAGTGGACGCCCCCCGTGATGACCTTTATGGCGCTGTCCCAGGTGTTCATGGTGTCGATGGTGCTGGGTGTCCGCCTGGGCGGTCTGGACATCGGCATGAGTCCCTTCCTGTTGCTGAGGGAGTCGGCCGAAAACCTGGACAATCCCTTTTTCTCCAACCCCGCCTACCTGGCCCAGGTGACAGATGGCAACGGGCTGAACCCCTTGCTGCGCAACTTCTGGATGCTGTCGCATCCTCCGTTTACCTTCATCGGATATGCTTCCGTCCTGGTGCCATTTTCCTATGCGATGGCCGCCCTGTGGCAACGCAGGTTCCATGATTGGATCCGCCCGGCCCTGCCATGGACCATCCTCGGGGTGTTCTTCCTGGGGATCGGCATCCTGCTGGGTGGGGTGTGGGCCTATGAATCCCTTACCTTCGGAGGTTTCTGGGCCTGGGATCCCATTGAGAACGCCTCCCTGGTGCCCTGGCTGGTTCTGGTGGCTGCCCTGCACCTGATGCTGGTGTCGAAAAATAAACGGAACAGCTACTTCCCGGGCTTTTTATTCATCATCCTGTCTTTCGTGCTGGTCGTTTACGCTACTTACCTGACGCGCAGCGGGGTCCTGAGCGAGACCTCGGTGCATTCCTTCGGCAATGACGGCATGGGAAGGCATATCCTTTCCTACATCCTGGTCCTGGTGCTGGCCGCGGCCTACCTGCTGGCCAGGCATGTCGGCAAACTGCCCCCGAGGGACAACGAAGAACCCTTCACGCGGGAATTCTGGCTTTTTGTGGGGGCCCTTGTCCTGGTGCTTTCGGCCTTTCAGATCTTTTTCTCCACCTCCATCCCGGTCCTGAACCGCCTGGCCGGCACTTCCCTGACACCGCCCCTGGATCCGGTCACCCACTATAATACCTGGCAGCTGCCTTTCGCCGTGGTGATCGCCCTGCTGATCGCCCTGACCCATTTCATACGCTGGGGCAGCAACTCCCTGGCGCCCTTCGTCCGGAGCCTGTCCCTCTCCCTGGTCCTCGCCCTGGCGGGGACCGTCCTGTTGTCTATACTGACAGGCGTCAGGGCTGCCGACCACCTGCTGATGCTGTTTGCCTCCCTGTTTGCCCTTTTTTCCTCCCTCGATCTTTTGCTGCGCTTCCGCAGGAAGCTGGCCGGCACGGGGGCCGTTGTCAGTCATCTGGGCATGGCCCTGTTCCTGCTGGCCGTGGTCCTGACCTTTTCTCAGAAGACCACCATCTCCCGCAACACCTCGGGCTACAGCCTGGGGCAGCAGCTGGCGGAAGATGAGAACCTTCTGTTGATCCAGGGCGAAGTGCTTCCCATGGGGGAGTACCATGTGGTCTATACCGGCAACCAGCGGGAAGGCAACCTCATCCGCTACCAGGTCGACTTTCTGAAGGAAAACAGGGACGGGGCGTTCTACAGGGTTTTCAGCGCGTTTCCCTCCATCAGGCTCAACGAACGCATGGGCAATGTCTATGAGCCCTACACCAAGGTCTACCCCCTGCGCGACATCTTTACCTATATCACCTTTGCCGACCTGGAGAGGGACCTCTCCCCGGGGGAGGCGGTCCTGGCGGAGGCCCTGACCCTGGCCGTGAACGATACCGTGCATCTGGGCAACAACCACCTGGTGCTTAGGGGCCTGGAATCAGGTGTCTCGTCGGATGGGACCGTAGACCCCGACGACATCCGCCTCACCGCACACCTGGAGGTCTACACCCATTTCGGCCAGCAGTACCAGGCCAGCCCGGTGATGGTGGTCAGGGACGGGTTCCTGTTTCATGAGGACGATGGCATCCGGGACCTGGACCTGAGGTTCCGTTTCAGGAATGTGACCGACACCCCCTTCACCATCCTGCTGGAGGTGTATGAGGACCGGCCGTCATTCATCGTCATCAAAACGGTGCTGTTCCCTTATATCAACCTGTTGTGGCTAAGCATCCTGGTGATGCTCACCGGATTTCTCATCGCCTTTGTCCGAAGGTGGCGCAGCCGGGGTGCCTCTTCTGAAAAGGCCTGACCGGTGCTGCCTGGGCCTTGCGTTTGACAAATTTTCCCTATTTTTACGCCTGTCCCATCCCCGCAAGGGGGCGGCTTTCCATCAAACACCGCATTGGTCATGAGCAGTTACAAGCAGCTTCTTTCGTCGGTAACCACATTTATTTTTGACGTGGACGGGGTGATGACCGATGGCATCGTCCTGCTGACCCCCGATGGGGAGATGCTGCGCAGCATGAACGTCAAGGATGGCTATGCCCTGCAGCTGGCCGTGCGCAAGGGTTACCGGATCATCATCATCTCAGGTGGGCGGTGTGAGGCCGTCCGCCGGCGTTTCTCCACCCTGGGGGTGGAGGAGATCTTTCTGGGGGTTGGCCACAAACTGAGTGTTTTTGAGCGGCTTATGGAGGAAAACGGGGTGAAACCCGAAGAGGTGTTGTACATGGGGGACGACGTGCCCGATTATGAGGTGATGACGCGTGTGGGTGTGGCGGCCTGTCCTGCAGATGCAGCCGAGGAGATCAAATCCGTTTCTGCCTATATCTCAGACAAGGCCGGCGGGCAGGGATGTGTCCGGGACGTGTTGGAGCAGGTGATGAAAGTGCAGGGGACCTGGTTCGACGACGACGGTTTTCACTGGTAAGTCTCATTCTTGCTGTTGCATGAACAATCTCCGCTCCTTTGTGGTTCTGTTCCGCTGGCCCAACCTCCTGATGCTTGCCGGCACACAGGCCTTGTTCCGCTATTTTGTCCTGATTCCCCTGCTGGCCATCCATGGGGTACCCCCCGGCATGACCCATGCCTGGTTCCTCCTGCTTCTTGCAGCCACCCTGATGCTGGCCGCTGCCGGCTATGCCATCAATGACTATTTTGACCTGCGCACCGACCGGATCAACAAGCCCCACCGCATGGTGGTGGGCAGGCATCTCAGCCGCGCCCAGGTCATTTTTTCTCACAAACTGTTGAATATTACAGGATTTTCGGTGGGAATCCTGCTTGCGGTCCGCCTCCGGCAGTGGCTCCTGATGCCCGTTTTTGCCGCCGTGCCGGCCTTGCTGTGGGCCTATGCCATACGCTATAAAAGGCGTTTGGTGACGGGCAACCTGATCGTGTCCCTGCTGGCCGCCCTGGTGATCCTTCTGGTATGGTACGCTGAAATGCATGCAGGGGCCGTCAGGGAGGGGGCTTCGGCACCTTTGCGGCGGGAGGCGGCGTTGCTGGCCTTGTTTTACGCTGGCTTTGCCCTGGTGTCTACTTTCTTGCGTGAGGTGATCAAAGACATGCAGGACCTGCCGGGCGACCTTCGTACGGGCTGCCGGAGCATCCCCATCGCCTGGGGCCTGGCTTCCGCCCGCCGGGTAGTGGCGGGCCTGGCCCTGCTGCTGCTGTTGATGACCGGCGGTTTTCAGGTCCTGCTGTCCACCAGGGGGGCATGGGCCATCGTCCTCTGGCTGGCCCTGGTGCAGGTGCTGCTCCTGATCCTGCTGGCCGCCCTTCCGAAGTCCTCTTCCGTGGCACAGTGCCGCCGCCTGCAACTGGCCGCAAAGGCCATGATGCTGGCCGGGATCCTGTCTATGGCCTTTTTCCCCATGTATTATTCCTGAGCCTATGGTGTTTTTAGAGCTGGTCAAATCCTTTGATATCATCCTGGGGTCGCAGTCTCCCCGCCGCAAGGAGCTGATGGCCCGTACCGGGATACCCTTCCGGGTGCTGACGGCACCGTTTTCCGAGGAGGTTCCCCGCGGGTGGGCCCCGGCCCGGGTGGTCACCCACCTGTGCCGGGAGAAGGCCGGGTTTTTCGGCAACGAATTGATCGATCCCCGTGTGGTGGTCATCACCGCCGATACTGTGGTGGCCGACCGGAGCCACATCCTGAACAAACCAGGAGATGCGGAGGAGGCCATGCGCATGCTGCGGCAGTTGTCCGGCCGCTGGCACCGCGTTCTCACGGGAGTCTGTATCCGCCACCGGGATCAAACCATGGTCTTTCATGAAACGACCCGGGTGCGGTTCCGCCCGCTGGAGGATAACGAGATGGATTATTATATCCGGCAATTCAGCCCCTTTGACAAGGCAGGGGCCTACGGCATACAGGAATGGATCGGGGCGGTGGGCATCGAAGAGGTCAGGGGGTGTTACCTGAATGTGGTGGGCCTGCCCGTGCCGCGTCTTTATGGTGTTCTGAAGGAAATGCTGTCAGCCGGTCGCCGCCCGGCGACCGGCTGACAGCAGGCGTATGGGGGGGTATCCGTTCCCCTCACCTGTCAGTTCCTCCTGCCCATGAAGATCATGATGTAGTACATCAGGGTGGCCAGGGATGCCAGGGCGGCCACCACATAGGTGAGGGCGGCCCATTTCAGGGCGTCCCTGGCATGTTCATGCTCCTGCCCGGAAGTCATGCCCGTATCGGTCAGCCAGGCAAGTGCCCGCCGGGTGGCATCAAACTCCACGGGCAGGGTGACGAAGCTGAACAGGGTGGTCATGGCGAACATGACGATTCCGGCCAGCAGCAGCCCGGGCATGGTTTCCACCGTCAGGATGCCCAGGAGAAGCACCCACTGCATGTATTTGGAGCTGATGCTGACCACGGGAACGAGGGTGGACCGCATCTTCAGAAAGGCGTACGCCCTGGCATGCTGGACGGCATGTCCGCACTCGTGGGCGGCAACCGCCGCCGCGGCGATGCTGCGGCCCTGGTACACCTCCGGACTGAGGTTCACGGTGCGGTCCGCCGGGTTGTAATGGTCGGTGAGCCGCCCGGGGGTGGAAATGACGCGCACGCCTGCCACCCCGTGATCTTCCAGCATGCGCTCGGCCACCTCGCGGCCGGAAAGGCCGGAGCGCAGGGGCATGCGTGAATATTTGGCAAAACGGGATTTGAGCCGGGAGGAGACCATCCAGCTCAACAGCATGAACACACCGAAAATGATGAATATTTCCATTTTTATTGAGGTTTGCGTGTTTGGCAATGAATGCAGTCCGCCGACGGACTGTCAGGACAATGCCCTGAATGATTACATTTGTTTTTTGATGGCCGCTCAAAAAGCAGGCCAGTCAACCATTTAGTGCCAATTTGGCACGCGTTAAAAAACGTTAAGCCATGAACCGAAAACACCTGTTGCTCCGGCGCATTGGCCGCAAGACCGGGAACTATTTCCTGCAGGGTCTGTTGCTGATCGCCCCCCTTTCCATCACCCTGTATGTGGTCTACCGGGTCATTCGTTACGTGGACGGCCTGGTCCCGCTGCATATTCCCGGGCTGGGCCTGTTGCTCGTGCTGGCGGGCATCACCCTGACCGGCTTTGTCGGATCCTTCCTGATACGGACACCCCTGTCGCGTTGGCTCAACCGCCTGCTCGACCGCATCCCCTTGTTTAAGATCCTGTATTCGGCCCTGAATGACCTGATGTCGGCATTTGTCGGACAGAAAAAGAAGTTTACCCGGCCGGTCAGGGTGCTCATGAACCGCGAAAACAGGGTGTACAAACTGGGCTTTATCACGGAGGAGGACCTCGGGCCCATCGGCATGGGGGAGGACCTGGTGGCCGTGTATTTGCCGCACTCCTACAATTTCTCGGGAAACCTGTTCGTGGTGCCGGCCACCCATGTGGAGCCTTTGCAGGTCCCGGCATCCGAGGTCATGAAGTTCATTGTGTCGGGGGGGGTGACCAAGGTCTGATCGGCGGTTCGCAGCGCCTTAAATTGTCGGATCAAGCCGGATTCTTAGTAGCTTTGTGGCGGGGTTCCGGACCGGGCCCCCCTGAAAGATCCATCCGATGAAAAAACCTGTGATTCTGATAACGAACGACGATGGCGTGATGGCCCCGGGCATCCGTCACCTGGTGCAGTTCATGCTGGAGCTGGGTGAGGTCGTGGTCGTGGCGCCCGACAAGCCGCAAAGCGGCATGGGACATGCCGTCACCATCGTCAACCCCCTGCGCCTGGAGCGGATCACCGTGGACGGCGGACACCAGGAATACAGTTGCAGCGGCACCCCGGTCGACTGTGTCAAACTGGCCGTCAACAAGGTGCTGCACCGCAAGCCCGACCTGTTGGTATCGGGCATCAACCACGGGTCCAATGCCTCCATCAACGTCATTTACAGCGGGACGATGTCGGCCGCCATCGAAGGCGCCATGGAGGGCATTCCTTCCATCGGATTCTCCCTGCTGGACTACCGGTTCGATGCCGACTTTCTCTCCGGCAAACGCTATGTGCAGCAGATCGCCCGGACCGTCCTGAAGAAAGGCCTGCCCAGTGGGATCTGCCTGAATGTGAACATCCCGGCTGTCCCGGAGAACGAGATCGAAGGGGTGAGGGTGTGCCGGCAGGCACGTGCCAACTGGGAAGAGGAGTTTGATCACCGGCAGGACCCCAGGGGCAAGGATTATTTCTGGCTCACGGGCCGCTTCAGCCTGCATGAAAACTCCAATGAAACGGATGAGTGGGCCCTGGAGAACAAGTATGTATCGGTCGTGCCCATACAGTTCGACTTCACGGCACACGACCTGCTTCCCGAACTGCAAAAATGGAACCTGGATGCTGAAAAAAGATAACTGGGGTCTGGGCATCGGCCTGGCGCTCGTGTTGCCTCCCCTTGGCTACCTCTTGCTGTGGCTTGTCCTGCAGCAGTTCGGAAGCAAGCCCGACGGCTCCCTCATGCTGAGGGATTCCACCATGATGCTGCTTGCCCTGTTCTCAAACTTCATCGTGTTCCGGTACTATATGGTGAACCTGAAGTATGACCGCACAGGCCGCGGCATCCTGCTGGTCACATTCGTGTATGCCGGGGTTTTCTTTTATCTGTTCCTGTAATGAAATACTACATCATTGCCGGGGAGGCCTCGGGCGACCTGCATGCGGCCAACCTGATGCGGGCCATCAGGGAAAATGACCCCGGGGCCCGGTTCCGGGTCTGGGGCGGCGACCGCATGCAAGGAGAGGGCGGGGAGGTGGTCCGCCATATCCGCGACCTTGCTTTCATGGGCTTTGCAGAGGTGGTGATGAACCTTCGCACGGTGCTGGGAAACCTGCGGCTGTGCAAGCGGGATCTGCTGGACTGGCAGCCCGATGTGCTCATCCTGGTCGACTATCCCGGCTTCAACCTGCGCATGGCCTCCTTTGCCCGTGAAGCCGGCATCCCCGTGGCTTATTACATCTCGCCCCAGGTATGGGCCTGGAAACAAAACCGGGTGAAGCGGATCCGCCGGGATGTGGACAAAATGATGGTGATCCTGCCCTTCGAGAAGGCCTTTTACGCCGACCGGGGGATGGCGGTGGACTTTGTGGGCCATCCTTTGCTGGATGCCTTGCAGCAGGAGGTACGACAGCCTGATCAGGCCCTGTTCAGGCAACAGAACCAATTGCCGCCAGACCGCCCCCTGGTCGCCATTTTGCCCGGAAGCCGGCGCCAGGAAATTTCCCGCATGCTGAAGGGGATGGGCTCGGTGGCCCGCCGTTTCCCGGATTGCCATTTCGTCGTGGCCGGCCTGTCGCTGAACCCCCCTGAGGTGTACCGGGACGCCCTCGCCCATGAGAATGTCTCCCTGTTGTTTAACCGGACCTACGACCTGCTCGTCCATTCCCGGGCAGCCCTGGTGGCATCGGGCACGGCCACCCTGGAGGCGGCCCTGCTGGGGGTGCCCCAGGTCGTATGTTACCAGGCCAATCCCCTTTCCTATTACCTTGCCCGTCATCTGGTCAAGGTCCGGTACATCTCCCTGGTGAACCTGGTTGTGGACCGTCCCCTGCTGCGTGAGCTCATACAGTCAGACTTCCGGGAGCGATTGCTTGCGGAGGAACTCGGCCGGCTGCTGCAGGAGGGAGACCGGCGGCAGGAAGTACTCTCAGGCTATGAGGAGCTTGGCCGTTTGCTGGGGGGGGCGGGAGCGAGCCGTAGGGCAGCCGGTATCGTGGCCGGTATGCTGCGGCAGTAGGGGCGCCCTTTTGCCCGGGACGGCCATTTCGCAGTCCCCTGCTCGTGGGGCGTTTTCCCGGACCGTTGGCTGGTAAAGCCCTTCCCCCGTTTGCACTGGCCGGACCGTCCCCTGTATATTTGCCCCAAAAACCATGTCCGGCCCCCTGCAGCTTCCTTTGCCCAGGCTGATGATTCCCTTGATCGCAGGGCTGGCCTTCTGGCTGGCGACGGGTTGCCGCCTGCCAGGCTGGGCGGCCCTGTTTGTTCTTCCGGCCGTGTCCGTGCCCCTGTGTCTGTCTGCAGGCAGGTGGGGACGTCCCTACGGAAGGCGCTGGTGTTTCGGCCTGTGGGTGTTTCTGGCCCTGTTCCTGCTCGGTTGGCAGCTGGGACAGCAGCGGCACCAGGCCAGGTATCCGGGCCATTTCAGCACCTTCCACGGGGAAACGGGCTTCCTTCTCCTGCGCCTGGTGGAGCCGCCGGCCGTGAAACCCAACTCCTACCAGGTGGTGGGCCGTGTGGTGGCCTGCCTTTCGGAAGGCACGGCCCGCCGGACCCGGGGCAAGCTCATGCTCTACCTGCAGAAAGACAGCCTGGCGGCGGCCCTGCAGTATGGGGATGTGATTCTGACCTCCAATGCATACCAGGAGGTGGAAGGACCCCCAAACCCGGACCAGTTCGACTACCGGCGGTTTCTTGCCCGGGGAAACCTGTTCCATTCCGCCTACCGCCCTTCGGCCAGCTGGGTTGCCACGGGGGAAAGACGGGGGGCACCCCCTGTGCGCCTGGCCCTGAAGCTTCGGCAACAGGCCATGGACATTTTTCAGGCCAACGGGCTGGACGGACAGGAGTTCGCTGTGCTGTCGGCCCTTTTCCTGGGGTTCCGTGACTCTTTGGATGAGGACCTGCAAAAGGCGTTTGCGGGGGCCGGCGCGATGCATGTGTTGTGCGTCTCCGGCCTCCATGTGGGCATTTTATTCCTGGTGTTCCAGGCCCTGTTTTCTTTCCTGAAAAGGTGGCCCCGGGGCCGGTGGCTGCAGGGGGGGCTCGTGGTGGCCTTTGTCTGGATGTATGCGGCCCTGACCGGTTTCTCTCCATCGGTGATGCGTGCCTCGGCCATGTTTTCCTTCGTGGCTGCCGGACAACATCTGGGCCGCCGTACCTCCGTTTACAATACGTTGTCGGCCTCCGCCCTGGTCCTTTTGCTGGCAGACCCCGGCATGCTCGGACGCATCGGTTTCCAGCTCAGTTACCTGGCCGTGCTGGGCATTGTGAGCCTGCAGCCAAGCCTGCAGCAATGGCTGGCTCCCCGTCATCCCCTTCCCAGGAAGGCCTGGGCTCTGGCCACGGTTTCCCTGGCGGCCCAGCTGGCCACCGGCCCCCTGGCGCTGTTTTACTTCAACCAGTTTCCGCTGTATTTTCTGCTGACCAACATACTGGCCATTCCCCTTGCAGGGCTGATCATCCACCTGGCCCTGATCTGCCTGTGCCTTTCCTACATCCCGGCAGCTTCCCTGTTGGCAGGCAATCTTTTGTCCTGGGCGCTCCGGCTGCTGAACACCTCGGTGGCTTTCGTGGAGGGACTGCCCGGGGCCGTCTGGTCCCCGGTCTACGTCAGCCTGCCCGAAACCTTTCTGGTCTACCTGGTGATTTGTCTGGTTTTCCTATATCTCATCCGGGACAACCGGGCGGCCCTGCTGTGGGGCCTGGCCTGCCTGCTTCTTTTGTCGGCTTCCGCCTCCTTCAGGCAAACCGGCCGGCAGAGGCAGGGCGGCTTCGCCGTATACCATGTCAACCGGGCCACCTCGGTGGATTTCTTTGCTCCCGGCCGGACCATCTGGCTGCGCTGCGCGCGCGGGGCCTCCCAACCGGACCGGGCCCGGGGGTATTTGCAGGGCCACCGGTTGCGGCGCATGGGCAGAAGCGGGGTGGTGGAGGTAAACCTGTCTGCAGGGTCGCCCCCGCCGGAAGGGAACTGGCTGAGGCAGGGCCCCCTGCTGCTTTTCTTTGACAAGGTGTTTCTGATCCCCGGCCGGGAAGGGCATCCGCCACCCGAAGGGATCAGGGCGGATTACCTGCTGCTTTGCCAGAATCCGCCCATCGACCTGGCGGACTGGATCCTGTCGGCACAGCCCGGCCTGGTGATCATGGACCTGTCCAGCCCCCGCTGGGTGACGGACCGCTGGACGGCCCTCTGCGACAGCCTGGGGGTCGAGGCCTGGCCGGTTCATTCCCGGGGCGGCTATGCGGCCTCCTTCAGCCTGGGCGAGCCCTAAGGCAGCAGGGCCAGGATCAGGGGGACGAGCAACGGCACCAGGACGGTCAGGACCATGCCGTGAAGCAGGGCAATGACGGCAAACTCCCTGCCCGCGGTGGTGGTGATGACCGGCAGGGTGGTGTCCATGCTGGTGGCGCCCGCTGCCACGACCGGGGCGATCCTGCCAAAACCGGCCACCAGCAGGGGGGCGGCCAGCAGGGTGATGATCTCCCGCATGACGTTGGAGAGCAGGGCGATCACTCCCAGGCTGCTGCTGTGCAGCTCGCTGATGATGACGCTGGAAAGGCTGTAATAGCCGAATCCGGCGCCCACAGCCAGGCCTTCCCGGGGGCCGATGTCCGGCAGCAGCCACAGGACCGCCAGCACCCCGGCAAAGGTGCCTGTGACGGTGAACAGGGGCACCAGAAAAAGTTTGATCCCGTATTGGCGCATGGCGCGCAGGGAGCGGCTGTCCGCCCCCATGCCGATGCCCACGAGGAACATCAGCAGGTACAGGGCGTAAAGGCTGTAGTCACCCCTTCCCAGGGCTTCCGGAAGCAAGCCGGCATAACCGGTCAGCAAGCCCCCGCAAAAAAAACCGAGGATGATCAGGCTCGACTTCATGACCCCTTGCCCTTTCCTTTGCCAGACAAAAGCCTCCAGCCGAACCGGGCGACGGCCACGCTCCCGGCAATCCCTCCAAGGCTGATAACCAGGGCGCTGTATCCCAGTTCCGGAAGCTGAAGCAGGATGTCCTGGTCGGTCCCGATGGACAAGCCCAACAGAAACAATAAAAGATAGATGCTCCAGGTCATGGCCCGGTCGAGCCTGCGGGGCAGGTCCTGCCTTTTTCTCAGCAGGATCCCCAGAACCGTACCGGTTGCCATCAGGATCAGTATGTTCAGCATGCCTTGTAAGAGGGGTTGTGTCCGGCCGGTCTTAACGGGTTCTTCCCCGGAGCCGGATGCGCTGGCCCGGAAAAGGCTGCTCGTTATCCTCCAGGGACATGTTGTTGCGACGGTACAGGTGCTCGAGCTGGATGCCGTAAGCCTGGGAAATGCCGTACATGCTTTGGCCGGCCTCCGCCACATGAAAGGTGTATTCCCCCCTCCTGCGCTTGGGCTGCAGGAAGATGTTCTGCCCGGCCACGATCAGCCGCCCTCCCTCCAGTTCGTTGTACCGGACGATCTGCCAGGCACGCAGCCCCATTTCCCTGGCAATGCTTTCAGGGGTGTCGCCCTCCCGGGCCCTGACCGTCCGGATCCGGTTCACCCGGAACTCCTCCCGCGGACCCGCTGCCTGCTGCTGGGTCCTGACACTGACAGATTGCTGGGGGATGCCCGCGCGTTTTCCGTCCGGAACCGCCGGAAGGTCGGCTGCCAGGTTCATCGCCCACTGGTCAAAGGCGGTCAGGTTGTGTTCTTCGATGATGCGGATGAGCTTCTGCGGGTAGTTCGGGTTGGTGGCATATCCTGCCCGCCTGAGCCCGTGGGCCCAGGCCCTGTAGTCGGTGGCTCCCAGCTCAAAAAGAAAGGCGTAGCGGGGACGGGTCAGCAGGAACTGGGAATGGTCCAGGTAGGACTGGACCGGATCGTCATAGAGGCGGAAACACTCATTGGGGGCGTCGTCATCAAAGTTGTAGCCCCGTCCGGGCCAGCCGTGGCATTTGATGCCGAAATGGTTGTTGGCGTTGACGGCCAGTTCGCTGTTGCCGAATCCCGACTCCAGGATGCCCTGTGCCAGCTTGATGCTGGCCGGGATGCCGTGCCGCCTCATCTCCTGCATGGCGATGGGGCTGTATGTGTCTATGTAGTCCCCGATGGTCAGGCCGCGCTGGGCAAACCCATCCGACGGGAAAGCAAACAACAGGGCCAGCAGGATGAGGGGAAGCTTTTTTATGGGGTGTTTAGGGAATTGCAGCATAAACACTATTTTTGGGGACGGGCTGGGTTTACAGGCCCTGCCCGGCCGGAACAAAAATACATTTATTCCCGTTTTTTGCCGTGAATCACCTGAAAAAATATCTGCCCTGGCTGTCCTGCGTGCAGCTGGAGCAGCTGGACGGCCTCGAAAACCTTTACCGGGAGTGGAATGCCAGGATCAATGTGATCTCGCGCCGGGACATGGACCATTTTTTCATCCGCCACCTGCTGCACTCCCTGTCCATTGCCATGGCAGTCCGGTTTGCTCCCGGCGCCCGCATCATGGATGTGGGTACGGGGGGCGGTTTTCCGGGCATCCCCCTGGCCATTGCCTTTCCGGAGTGCGACTTCCTGCTGGTCGATTCCATCGGGAAGAAGGTCCGGGTGGTGGACGACGTCATCCGCCGGACCGGCTTGCGTAATGTCCGCGCACTGCAGGCCCGGGCAGAGCAGGTGGAGGGACCGTTCGATTTCGTGGTGAGCCGGGCCGTCACCCGCCTGCCGGTGTTCATGGGCTGGGTGAAGGACAAGATCATGCCGGGCGGATGCAGCAGCCTGCCAAACGGGGTGCTGGCCCTCAAGGGAGGGGACCTGCAGGAGGAACTGGGACCACTCAGCTGCCATGCCCGTGTCACGGAACTGGGCCCCCTGCTGGATGATCCCTTCTTTGACACCAAGAAGCTGGTGCACCTTTGCAGCCGTTCATCGAAAAAGATCTTCGACAAGGGAAATTGTTTGTAAATTTGACCTGTGACCCCTGCGGACGGGTAACGCCATCCGACAATCATTCCATAAACCGTTTTCAACATGAGCAAAGAAAAAGCACAGAACGACAATACCGAGAAGATGAAAGCCCTGCAACTGACCCTGGACAAGATTGAGAAATCTTACGGCAAGGGCACGATCATGAAGCTGGGCGACTCGGCCGTGGTGCCTGTGGAAGCCATCTCCACCGGGTCCCTGACCCTGGACATGGCCCTGGGCACCGGGGGCTTGCCGCGTGGCAGGGTGGTGGAGATCTACGGGCCGGAATCCTCGGGCAAGACCACCCTGGCCATCCACGCCATCGCAGAGGCCCAGCGTGCAGGCGGCATCGCCGCCTTTATAGACGCGGAGAATGCCTTTGACAGCAATTATGCCAAGAAGCTGGGGGTGGATGTGGAGAACCTGCTGGTCAGCCAGCCCGACAACGGGGAGCAGGCCCTGGAGATCACCGAGAACCTGATCCGGTCGGGGGCCATCGACATCATCGTGATCGACTCCGTGGCCGCACTCACCCCCAAAAGCGAGATCGAGGGGGAGATGGGCGACTCCAAAATGGGGCTCCAGGCCCGGCTGATGTCCCAGGCCCTGAGAAAACTCACCGGGACGATCAACAAAACCGGGTGCTGCTGCATATTCATCAACCAGCTCCGGGAAAAGATCGGGGTGATGTTCGGCAACCCGGAGACCACCACGGGCGGCAATGCGCTGAAGTTCTATGCCTCGGTGCGCCTGGACATCCGCCGCACCTCCCAGATCAAGGAGGGAGACAATGTGATCGGGAACCGCACCCGGGTCAAGGTGGTGAAGAACAAACTGGCCCCTCCTTTCCGGCAGGCAGAGTTCGACATCATTTACGGGCTGGGGATCTCCAAGACGGGGGAGATCATTGACCTGGCGGTGGACCACAACATCGTTAAAAAATCGGGGTCCTGGTTCAGCTACGGGGACACCAAACTGGGCCAGGGCCGGGATGCGGTCAAACAGCTGCTGCTGGACAACCCGGAACTGTCGGATGAGCTGGAAGCCCGGATCCGGGAAGCCCTGTCCGACAAAAAATAATGCCTTTGGCCATTCATGAAGTCTTTGTTTTAAGGGGGGCGTTTGCCGCCGCCGTGTGATGTTAAAAAATAATAGATCCTGATGAGAAAAGCCGTTTTGATTTGTTCCTTATTGTTATTGTCCCTTTCCTTTGCCTCCCAGGCTCAGGCACAGCGAATGCAGCCCGAGACACTCTGGGAGTTCGGCCGCCTGTCAGACGTCCAGGTGTCGCCCGATGGCAGCCTGCTGCTGTTTGGGGTGACCCGTTATGAGGTGGAAGACAACCGCGGGCAACGTGGGTTGTATGTGATGCCGGTGGCCGGTGGGGAGCCGCGCCAGCTGACCGCCATCCCCGGCAGCAAGTCCAATGCCCGCTGGCGGCCCGACGGCCGGAAGATCGGTTTCCTGAGTGCCCGCTCAGGCAGCATGCAGCTCTGGGAGATGAACCCCGACGGCACCCAGCCCGCTCAGCTGTCGGATGTGGCAGGCGGGCTGGCCGGTTTTGAATACGCGCCCGACATGCAGCACATCTATTTTACGCAGCGGGTGCGCGTGCTGGAGGACATCCGGGACCGCCACCCGGACCTGCCCCAGGCCGACGCCTACCTGTATGACGACCTCATGTACAGGCATTGGGACAGCTGGCAGGACGGCACTTTCAGCCATGCATTCATCGCCCCGTACAGGGAGGACGGCCTGGGGACTCCGGTCGATATCATGGAAGGGGAGCCCTATAATGCCCCTCTGGCGCCCTTCGGGGGCAATGAACAAATCGTCTGGAGCCCGGATGGCCGTACCCTGGCCTACACCAGCAAGAAGAAATTCGGCAGGGAGTATGCCCTAAGCACCAACTCGGATATATACCTGTATGACCTTCAGACCGGGGAGACCCGCAACCTGACCGCCTTCAATCCCGGCTATGACATGGCCCCGGTATTCTCGCCGGACGGAAGGTATATGGCCTGGGAAAGCATGGAGACAGACGGCTTCGAGTCGGACAAGAGCCGCATCATGATCATGGACCTGCAGACCGGGTTTTACCGGGATTATTCGGCAGGTTTTGATCAGAGCAGCAGCGGCATGAGCTGGTCGGAGGACGGCCGGCTGCTGTATTTCATCAGCGGCATCCAGGCCACCTACCAGGTGCATGTGCTCGATGTGGCAAGCGGTGTGATCAGCCGGCTGACAGAGGGAGACCACAACTACACCTCCGTGGCCCCTGCCGGCCCGTACCTGGTGGCCGGGCGCATGAGCATGTCCATGCCTTCCGAGATTTTCCGCATTGACAGGCGGACGGGGACACAGGAGCAGCTCAGTTTTATCAACCAGGTGGTTCTGGACCGTTTGTCGCTGGCCCGTGTCGAGAAACGCTGGGTGGAGACCACCGATGGCAAGGACATGCTGGTATGGGTGATCTTTCCGCCCGACTTCGATCCCGGACGCAAGTATCCCGCCCTGCTGTATTGCGGGGGAGGCCCCCAGAGTGCGGTCAGCCAGTTTTTTTCCTACCGATGGAACTTCCAGATGATGGCCGCCAACGACTACATCGTGGTGGCCCCGAACCGGCGCGGTTTGCCCAGCTTTGGACAGGAGTGGAACGACCAGATCAGCCAGGACTACGGCGGACAGAACATGCTGGACCTGCTGGCAGCCATCGACGCAGTCAGTGAGGAACCTTACGTGGACAAGGAAAGGCTGGGTGCTGTGGGTGCCAGCTATGGCGGATTCTCTGTGTTCTGGCTGGCGGGAAACCACCAGGGACGCTTCAATGCCTTCATCGCCCATTGCGGCATGTTCAATTTCGAAAGCTGGTACGGGACCACGGAGGAAATGTTCTTTGCCAACCACGACATTGGCGGTCCCTACTGGCAGAACCCCCGCCCGCACAGCTATGATTTTTCCCCCCACCTGTTCGTGGGCAACTGGGATACGCCCATCCTGGTGATTCACGGGGCGAAGGATTTCCGCGTGCCCTTATCGGAGGGCATGCAGGCCTATAATGCGGCCCGCCTGCAGGGCATTCCCAGCAGGTTCCTGGTGTTCCCCGGGGAGAACCACTGGGTGCTGAGTCCCCAGAACAGCATCCTATGGCAGCGGGAGTTCTTCAACTGGCTCGATGCCTGGCTCAAATAGGGGCGGGCAGGGATGATGGCAAACGACGGCAAATCCGCCTGGTTTCGTTACCTGGGACCGGTCCTGGTGGTCCTGCTGGCCCTGCTGCTGGTGTTTTCGAAGGGGGAGCGGGCGGCCAGAAGGTCCGTCCTGAATGATGGCCGGGAGGCGCCTGCCGTTGCGGAGGCCGAGGGCTCGGAAGCAAGCCTTGCCGGCTCCCTGAGGGTTTCACTGAACGGCAGGGAAGACAACACAGACATGGATGCTTCAGAAGATTTGACGGGTATTTCCCTGGACCGGCTGATGGGCCGGGTGAACCCGGCCTCAGACTCCCTGTTCGTTCCGGTGGCGCAGCGGTTTGCTTCGCGTAGCGGTTTGTTCATGCACCGGGATGCCTACCGGGCATTTTTGGACATGGAGACTGCGGCCCGCGAAGACGGGATCAGACTGACCATTCTTTCCGCCTTGCGCACCTTCGACCACCAGAAACGCCTCTGGGAGGACAAATGGTTTGGGCGGCGGGTCCTGTCCGGGGGCATCCACGCCCCGTCCATCGCCGACCCGGCAGAAAGGGCCAGGGAGATTCTGAAATTCAGTGCCATGCCTGGCACCTCCCGGCACCACTGGGGGACGGACATCGACCTGAATGCACTGGACAATGACTATTTTGAGGCGGGCGAGGGCCTGGCGGTCTATCGCTGGCTGCAGGAGCATGCGGCGGCCTTTGGTTTCTGCCAGCCATACACGGCTCTTGGATCCGGGCGGTCGCAAGGACATGCAGAAGAGAGATGGCACTGGTCCTACAAGCCCCTGGCAGCTGTCTACACTGAAGCTTTCGGACGCCTCGCCGGCTATGGGGATATCACGGGCTTTGGGGGCTGGGAGACGGCCGGTGAAGTCCGTGTCATCGAAAATTATGTCATCCAGGTGGATCCCTCCTGCCTCAAGCCCTAGGCAGGCAGGTCGCCCGGACGGTTGATGTTGCGGAACAGATCCGCATGATAAAAAGCCTGTCCGTCCACCGGAAGGTGCCGCACATGCAGCCGGTCCGCCACATCCAGTATCCTGTGCACCCCTGCTTTCAGCGCCTGCTCCACCAGGGGCAGGCATTCCTTTTTGTACACCGCGCACATGGTTTCGGTAAAGCCCCGGTGCACGGGCAAAATGAGCTGGTGGTCGCCCAGCTCCTGAAGCAGCAGTGCCGGCAGTTCAGGAGGAATGAACGGGGTGTCGCAGCCAATGATGACGACCCGGTCCTCCCCGGCATGGACCAGGGCGCTATGGATGCCGGCCATCGGCCCCGCCCCGGGAAACAGGTCGGGCAGCAGGGGCAGGTTCAGAAAGGCATAGCCCTGGCGGTTGCCCGTGCTGACCATCAGCTCCCTGCAAACGGGCCGGATGGTTTTAAGGGCATGGCTGACCAGGGGCTCTCCCCGAAACCGGTGCAGCCCCTTGTCGCGGCCGAAGCGGGAACTCCTGCCGCCGGCCAGCACCACCCCGGTGGCACGGGGCATGGCCTTATTGTTCATGATGTGCATTGGTATTGGCTTCCAGGCCCATGGCCTCCAGGACCTCCCCGGCCGGGTCCTTCCCCGCCCAGAAAACCCTGCTGTTTGCGGCTGGCCAGCGTTCCAGCATTTTGTGGACCAGGGACGGACGCACCACCCACAGCATATCCCCTTCATGGGCCTCCATCAGGCGGTCCATGGCGCGGGCCCACCCCATGCCTTTCAATTCGTAAGGTCCCAGCTCGTCGACAATGACAAGGTGCGCATTGGGGGAGAGCGGAGGTGCCAGGGCCTCTTCCCCGAAGCGGATCCCCTCAGGGTCAAACACGAAGGCTCCCGGCAGGGAAGGGTCCGGGTCTGCTTTTCTGCGGCACAGCACCTTGCGCGATCCCCGGCCCAGGTCCTCCACCAGGTAGCCGTCCCGGAGGCCGTCAACCAGGATCTCCGGGGCCAGAATCCCCGAAAACGCCGCCCCCTGTTTTTTTAATCCCCGGACGACTTCTGCGGCCAGGGTCGTCTTTCCCGCGCCCCGCGCGCCCGTGATGATGAATACCCTGCCAAAGCCCCGGTTGCCATTCCGGATGGCCTCCAGAGAGAACTCCATGCTCTTCACCATGCCCGTCAGCACCCTGCCGGGGTTTCTCCAGGCCTGCCGGCCCGGAATGGCCTCTATCATGGAGGGGGTGGCCTGGAAGGCGATGCGGACGGCCAGCAGGAAGGGCTCCAAATGCCTTCTTTTGACCCAGCGCATGATGCCGGGATGCTTCAATTCCTTGCTGATGATGCCGAATCCGGTGATGACGTAAATCGCGCGCATGCACATCTCGGCCCCGATGCGGAGTCCCCCGGGATCCAGGACCCTGTCGCTTCCCGGCGGACCCAGCAGCAGCCCGGACAGCAGGACCATCACCGCCATGCCCAGCCAGAATCCTTTCTTTCCGGCGAAACGCCCCACAAGCCGGCGGTCGTGCCACCATGCCAGCAACAGGAAAGCGGAAAGCAGGGCCATGGAAAGCGGCAGGGACAACACGGCCATGGCATGCAGCCCCGCGGCGAGCAGCGCCAGGAAGGCAAAAGGCTGAAGGGGCGACCAGGTCTTTTCCGCGGGTCCCCTGTCATGGAATGGTACCGGCTGGCCCTTTCGCCGGAATACGGGCTGCCAGGAAGGCATGCCATCTCGCTTGCGGGCTGCCCGTGATACCTGGATGCCGGCCGCCCCCGCCACCATCCCGAAAGAAAAAAACAAGCCCCCGAGGACAAGTATGGGGGTCCAGTAGCCGGTGAACTGCAGCCCGGTCTGGCGGAACAGATAACTGACCAGCTGCTGGTACAGGTCCACCACCGGGTTGCCGTAGATCAGTAAGGTAGAGAGGATGCGGTACAACAGGTTCCAGCTCATGGCCAATCCGCCGCCTGCCAGCATGCCCGCCCAGGTTCCGCGCCCTGCCCGGATCGCGGCCTCCATGAGGGTGGCCTGCATGAAGATGGACAGCATCGGCCCCAGGATGACGGGGCTGGGGGACAAGGTTTTCAGGGCGGCACAGATCAGTCCTGCCCGCCACACGAGTCCCTTTTCGGGCCATGTGCGGTAGCCCGACACCATGAGGATGATGCCGATGGCGGTCAGCAGGTTGCCGCTGAAGGGGATGCGCAGGTTGTGAAGGAAGCTGCCGAGCACGATCTCGGAGGCCCCCCAAAGGCTGCCCACCACGGCGGCTTTCAGCCATATGTCGTGTTTGTCGTGCATAGGCCCGGGCCCCGGTCTGTCACATGCCGACCCGGAAGTAAGTTGCGTAAAAGATATAACGTGCCATGACCTCTGCGGCGGCCACCCCCGTCAGTGCCAGGGCGGGCAAGAGCCAGCCGGGAACTGCCGCTGCGGGCATCCGGTGCCACAGCATCAGCAGGACGATGCCGGCAAGCAGGCACAGGATGCGTGCCAGCTTCCATGCCACAGGAATGGGGGCGGGAGGGAAGGGCAGTCCCGGTTCAACCTGCCAGCCCGGTCCCGCCAGGGCGTGCAGCAGGTGGATGGCGCTGCCGGCCAGGGCGGCCCATACCAGCAGCCGGATGGCCGCTTCCACCGGGGCGCCGCCCCGCGGAAGCAGCCAGGCGATGACCAGCAAAGAGGCCATGCTGCCCAGCAACAGGCTGCTGTTGAAAAAGCCGACGGGTGTCCAGGCCGTGTTCCAGGCAGGCACCGTGGAGATCATATACAGCCGTGCCATGGAATAGACCAGCAGCAGCCCCGTCACCGCCGCCAGGCCGGTGAGTGCCTTGCCCGTGCCGGTTCCCCACAGGGTGTTGAACGGCAGGAGGGAGGCCAGCAGAAGGAGACCGAACAGGGCGGCCACCAGGATGATCTCCCGGCTGAGCCAGGAGCTGCCCGTGTTGCTCAGGGCGTAGACCGATTGCAGGGGCCTTCCCAGGTGAAGGAACGCAATGGCCAGGGCCAGTCCGCTGAGCACCATGGCCGTCAGGATCAGGACCCGGCGGGGGTCTGTGGCTGCCTGCATGCCATCGCTCCGGTTCAGCAGCAGGATGCCGAACACCAGGATGCCGGCACCGGCCTGGGAGAACAGGGTAAATAAGATCAGGGGCCATTCATTGGAATTCATCTCACTTCCTCCTTGTTGGCGATGTGGGCGGGATGTTTTTTTCTCTGGCTTTCCGTCGGATGGGATTTGACCACCACAGCGGGCTGCGTGTGTCTGGCTTCCGGGAAGGGGTACACCTCGTCATTTTTACCGTGCCGCTGCTGCAATTCTTCCAGCGGACCGTAACCGAGGGCGCGCATCGGGCAGGCTGCGACACAGGCCGGTGGCTGGCCTTCGGCCAGGTAGTCGGCGCAAAAGCTGCATTTGGTCATTCGTTTCTCGTCCGGGTCGAACTGCAGGGCCCCGTAAGGACAGGTCCACTCACAGTAGCGGCAGCCCATGCAGCGTTTCGGGTCGATCAGCACCAGCCCGTTGCCGTCCTTGACGATGGCCTTGTTGGGACATGCCTGCAGGCAGACCGGGTCCTGGCAGTGGTTGCAGGCCACCGACATATGGTAGGCAAACAGTTCGGGAACCCAGGCCGGTCCCTCTTGCCGCCATTCCCCGCCGCAGACTTCATAGACGCGACGCCACCTAACCCCGGCGGGAGAATCGTGCTTGTCCTTACAGGCCACCTGGCAGGTCTTGCAACCCGAACAGGACGATGCGTCAAAATAAAAGGCCAGTTGCATGGGTCATGGGTTTAGACGGGTTTGTTTTTGGATGCTGCCTTCTGAACCTCCACCATGATCGTGTGTTGCGCATTGCCGAAAGCCAGGGGGGTCCACCGGTGGCTGGTCAGCACGTTCACATTCCCCCTGCGGTCCACCCCGTCCTTATCCGGTTGCCACCAGGCACCCTGGGGGATGTTCACCACCCCGGGCATGATCTTGCGGCTCAGCCGGCAGGGGATGAGGATCTTTCCCCGGTCGTTGTAAACCAGCACCTCGTCCCCATCCTGTATCCCCCGGGGCCCGGCATCGATGGGGTTGATGAACAGCCGCTGGGGGAAGGCTTCTTCCAGCCAGTCGATCCCGTCATGGGTGGAGTGCACCCTGGGCATGTAGTGGTGACCGATGGCCTGGAGCGGAAAGCGCTGACTCTCCACCCCGAACGGGCTTTCCCACTCCTGGATGTACTTGGGTACCGCCGGGATGGTGTCGGGTTTGCCCATGTCGTACAGGCGCCTGGAGAACAGCTCCACCTTGCCCGAGGGGGTGTTGAGAGGGTGCCGTTCCGGGTCGCGCCGGAAGTCCGCAAAGGCAATCTTTGGTTCCGTCACCGGGGTGGAATACACCCCCCGGTTCATCTCGTGGAGCTTGTCCAGGCTGGGGATGTCCGGGAAGCGGGTGTTGCGGTAATGCTTTACGGCCCATTCGATCCAGTCCCGCTCGCTGCGGCCCAAAGTATAGGCTTCCTCCAGGCCGAGCCGGCGGGCCAGCTCGCTGCAGATCTGGTAATCGCTTTTGGTCTCGAAGGGCGGCTCCGCCACCTTGGGCATGAGGATCACCTCATCCCCGTATTTCCAGCCGTCTTCCAGCCCCCAGGTCTCGAACTGGGTGCAGACGGGCAGCACCAGGTCGGCAAAGCGCGCCGAGGGCGTCAGGAACTGGTCCTGGACCGCAATGAACTCCACCAGGTTTTCGTCGGCCAGGATCCGGGCGGAACGGTTCACATCCGCATGCTGGTTGATCAGGATGTTGGAGGCCACGCACCAGATCAGCTTGATGTCGTTCTGCAGCCGTTCGGCGCCCCGGACCCCGTCCTCCGGCCCCATCTCCCTGCCCCGCAGCACCGCTTCGGTCCACAAAAAGACCGGGATGGTGGCCCGCACCGGATTGCGGCCCACAGGAAACACATTCCAGAAAGGGCCTCCGTCCCCGGCCTGCAGCGCGATGCCGCTGGCCCAGCCTCCCGGGATGCCCACATTGCCGGTAATGGCGGCCAGGACGCAGCCGCCCAGCACGGGCTGTTCCCCGTAAGCGCGGCGCTGCATGCCGTAGCCCTGGTATAGCATGGCCGGCCTGACGGACCCGTATTCGCGGGCGATGCGCCGGATCGTCTGCCGGGGGATGCCGGTGATGGCCTCGGCCCATTCGGGCGTTTTCGGCTGCCCGTCGCGGGTGCCGAAGATATAATCCGAATAGCTTTCCTCATGCTCCAGCCCCGGAGGCATCTGCGATTTGTCAAAACCGGTGCAGCAGCGGCGGATGAAGTCTTCGTCGTGCAGGCCTTCCGAGATGATGACATGGGCCATGGCGCTCATCAGGGCCACGTCGGTGCCCGGCCTGATGGGAATCCATTCATCGGCCAGGGCCGTGGCGCTCATGCTCATGCGCGGGTCGATGCAAACCACCCTGGCCCCGTTTTCCCTGGCCTTTTTGATGAAGTATTCGCTGTTGGTGCCATCGCGCATCTCGGCCGGGTTCCACCCCCACATGATGATGTAGCGGGAGTTGACCCAGTCCTGTCGCTGGTTGCCGGTGACATTCGTGCCGTAGACATAGGGGGTGGCCATGGAGATGCATGCCCAGCTGTAGCTGTTGTAAAAGCCCAGAGAGCCTCCGTAGAGGTTCATCAGGCGGGCCGCCGTCTGCCTTCCGTTGGTCTGGTTGTAGCTGCCTGTGC
The DNA here is from genome assembly GCA_964477035.1 of uncultured Bacteroidales bacterium. Taxonomy (GTDB): domain Bacteria; phylum Bacteroidota; class Bacteroidia; order Bacteroidales; family UBA7960; genus SLSG01. Next base: position 69,877 of record CAYZCW010000008.1, on the reverse strand, counting down.
CGTAGGGAACCAGAATGGCATCGTTCCCGTACTGTTCCCTGATGCGGCTTAGCTGGGATGCCATGGTGTCCAGGGCTTCATCCCAGGAGATGCGTTCGAAGCGGCCTTGGCCCCTTTGGCCCACCCGTTTCATGGGGTATTTGAGCCGGTCCGGATGGTACTGCCTGCGGCGGTAGGCCCTCCCGCGTATGCACGCCCTCAGCTGGGGATCGCTGATGTCGTCATGCGGCCTGTCGTCGGTTTCTATTCGTCGGATGGTGCCGTCCTTGATGTGCAGTTTCAGCACGCAGCGGCCCCCGCAGTTGTGGGCCGGGCAGCCGGTCCTTACAATGTGCGCGCCCTGCAGCAACTCCCCGGAAGCCAGGGCCACCGGGTCGATCTCCCGGGTCCGGCAGCCGCTGATCCCGCCCAGCGCAGCCAGGCCCCCGGCAAACAGGGCCCCCATCCGAAGAAAACAGCGGCGGTCGATGCCCAGTTCATCGGGATCGGGAACGGAGTCGTAGTGGTTGCCAAGTGCGTCTTGCATACGGGTTGACTGTTTATTCGGACCATGGTGGGCGTTCCGGTGCCCGCGACCTGCCGGAGGCCGTTAATCGGCACCGGAAAAAATGACCGGCTCATTGGCCAGGTCCGTGAGGGTCATCGTCAGCAGCTTGACCACATCGCGCATAATCTCCACCTCGATCTGCCGCATGTCGTCCTCCGGTACATGATAGAGGCTGCGCCCCGAAGCCCCGCGGGCCCCGAAATGGATGGTGGGGATGCGGAAGTTGCTGAACACCGCCCCGTCGGTGCGGGGCCGGAAGGAGTAAGCCCACGGACCGCTGCGCGTCATCATGGGGCGGTGCACCCACAGCTCGTTGTTGCGCTCGAAGTACGGGAGCAGTGCCGCCCAGGGGTCGGAGGTGGCGGCAAACAGGGCATTGCCGCGGCCCACCATGTCCAGGTTGATCATCATTTTGATGCGGTCCGTCGGATACGGAAAATGCTCCACGAACCAGGTGGCCCCGACCAGGCCGACTTCTTCCGCGCCAAACAGCAGGATGACCACGCTCCGGTCCAGCTGGATGCCGGCCTGGCTGATGGCCTTGGCCACGCCCAGGGCGATGGCCACCCCGGAGGCATTGTCAAGCGCCCCCGGAAACAATACCGGCATCATCCCCAGGTGGTCCAGGTGGGCTCCGACCACCAGGTACTCCTGTTTGAGCTCCGGGTGCTTTCCTTCGATCATGGCCACCACATTGGATGTCTTGCCGTCCGGGTAATGTTCGATCGTAAGGCTCATTTCCGCCAGCTTGCCGGTGGGAAAAGAGGCGGGCTGCAGGTCCCGGTTGATGCCTTCGCGCAAGGCCTTCCGGTCCCTTCCGGTGCCACTGAAAAAATCTTCCACGACATGGTCGGCCACGGCCAGAAACACGAACCCGGGATCTACCGTGGGGCGGGGGCCGGCCACGTGGTAGGCAAACAGCATCCCCCGGGCGCCGTGCCTGATGGCGTTCTGTATTTTATACTGGACCTCCCGGTAGGGCTGCCAGCGGGTGAGGATGTCCGGGTCGGTCCCTGCGTAGGGAATGCCCAGCTCGCACAGGACAATTTTTCCTGCCACATCCACCCCGGCAAAGTCGTCGTATCCCAGTTCGGGGGCTGTGATGCCGTAGCCCGCATAGACCACCTCTCCTTTGACCTGTCCGCTGCCCGACACGCCCCAGGGCCAGTAATCAAGGGCGTACTGGTAATCCTTTCTGAGAAGGTCCTCTCCGTTCATCGGCACAAGCAGGCTGAGGCTCCCTGTATCACGGATGAGGGTATAAGGCTGGTCGAACACCTGAAAGAATCCCTGGTGGCCGAAAAAGGGCTGCAGCCCCCAGGCGGATAGCTTCCCGGCGGCCCAGTGGGCGGCGCGGTCATACCCTATGTCGCCGGCCAGGCGGCCCCGCATTCCGGGGGCTATCAGGGTGTGCATCCAGTGGGTGATGCTGTCTTCCGGCACGGCGTGCAATGCCTTCAGCAGGACCTCCCTGTCGTTTTGACCGTAGTTGGGCCTGTCCTGCGCCCTGCCGTGCAGGCCGGCAAGGAGCAGCAGAAGGATGAGGCTGAGGGATCTGATGGTTCTGGTGGGAGTGATCATGGCACTAAAAGTCTCTGTGGTGGGTCAATGTCATGGATATGCAAGCGCTCAAAAGTACAAAAATTCGTTGTAGGCAAAGGCCGTTTTTTTTTACATTAGCGCCGTCTTAATTTAAATCAACAGCCAATGAAAACAAGGACAATGGTTATGACGGGGATGATGGCATTCCTCTCCCTGGCAGCGGCGGGACAGGGCACCCTCCTGTTGCGTCAGCCCACCGTGAGCGACGCCCGCATCGTATTTGTTTATGCCAATGATTTGTGGGCGGCGGACCGTTCGGGAGGAGATGCCTGGCGCCTGACCAGCAATGAGGGGGCTGAGAGCCACCCGCACTTTTCTCCCGACGGACGGCACATCGCCTTCACCGCACAGTACGATGGCAATACAGACGTTTACGTGACGCCCGACGGGCAGCACGTGGTGTTTGTCTCCTCCCGGGAGGCCGTGCCCACACGGGAATCCCGGTTCTATAAGGTGCACCGGGAAGGGGGGACCCCCGAGCCGCTGCCGGTGCCGCGCGCCGTGGCCGGTGACCTTTCGCCCGACGGACGGTATATGGCTTACCAGGAGGTGGGTTTCTGGGACCCGGAATGGCGCAATTACCGGGCGGGGCAGGCCAAGCCCATCTGGATCCTGGACCTGCAGGACCACCACCTGGTCACCACCCCCCAGCATGACGGGGAAAGGCATATGAAGCCCATCTGGCATGATGACAGGGTGTTTTTCATTTCCGAACGGGATTTTGCCGCCAACATCTGGTCGTTCCATCCGACGACCATGGCATTGAGGCAGGAGACCTTTCATGCGGACTTTGACGTGAAGAACCTGGCCTCCGGTGGCGGTGTCATCGTGTATGAACAAGGGGGTGCGCTGCATGTGCTTGACCCTGAAAGCGGACAGACCGAGCGGCTGGTCATTCATGTCCGGGGGGATTTCCACTGGTCGCGCGATCGCTGGGAGGACGTCCCGGCCACCGCCCTGCAGAACGCCTCCCTGTCCCCCAGGGGGCAGCGGGCGCTGTTCGAGTACAGGGGCGAGGTATTTACCGTACCGAAGGAGCATGGCCCCTGGCGCAACATCACCCGCAGCCCGGGCGCCGCAGACCGTTATCCCGTCTGGTCGCCCGACGGCGGCCGCATCGCCTGGTTTTCGGACCAGGGTGGTGAATACCGCCTCATGGTGGGTGAGCAGGAGGGCATGGCCCCCCCGAGGGCTTATGACCTTCCCGATCCGAGCTTCTTTTTCCGTCCGGCCTGGTCGCCCGACGGGAAGTACATCGCCTATACCGACACCCACCTGAACCTGTATTACGTGGACCTGGACAGCGGGCGGGTCACCCTGGTGGATACGGACCGGTTTGTGCGGCCCGAACGGACCATGAACCCGGTATGGTCGCCCGACAGCCGCTGGATCGCCTACGCACATACGCTGGACAATCTTTTCAAAGCCATCGTGGTCTACCATGTGGAAACCGGGCAGCGCATCCAGGTGACCGACGGCATGGCCGATGCCGTCACCCCGGTCTGGGATGCCTCGGGAAAATACCTGTATTTTCTTGCCAGCACCGATTACGGCCTCAATACGGGCTGGCTCGACATGAGTTCCTTCGACCGTCCCGTGACGCGGGCCCTGTACCTCGCCGTCCTGGCGGCCGACGGGGTCTCCCCCCTGCTGCCGCGCAGCGATGAGGAGCAGGTGTCCGTGGAGCCTGAAACTGAGGAACCCGCACAGGAGTCCGGCAGGGGAAGGCGCGGGGAAGATCCCGCCCCGGAGGAGGCAGGGACGCCTGCCGTGCGCATCGACCCGGAGGGACTGATGGAGCGGATCGTGGCGGTGGACATCCCCCCGAGGAATTATGCGGGACTGGTGGAGGGTCCGGAGAACCAAGTCTTCTACCTGGAATCCGTCCCCCACCAGCCCGGCTGGACCCTGCACCGGTACAACATCAAAGACCGCAAGGCGGAGGCCTTCCTTTCCCCGGTTCAGGAGGCCGTGGCATCCCATGACCGGAAGTCCCTGCTGTACCGCAGCGGCTCCACCTGGGGCATCGTGGATGCGGGTGGCCCTGCCCGCAGTCCCGGGGACGGCAGGCTGGAGGCTGCCGGCCGGCTGCGCATGCGTATCGGGCCGGAGGCCGAGTGGCGGCAGATATTCCGCGAGGGTTGGAGGCTGCAGCGCGACTTCCTGTATGTGGACAACGTGCATGGCGCGCCCTGGAACGAGATTTACGGGTGGTACCGTCCCTGGGTGGAGCATGTGCGCCACCGCAGTGATCTGAACTATGTGGTCGAGATCATGGGCGGGGAGGTGGCCATTGGCCATTCCTATGTTCATGGCGGAGACATGCCTTCGGTGGAGCAGGTTCCCGTGGGCTTGCTGGGCGCCGACCTGACGCGGGAAAACGGGGCCTTCCGAATCCGCAAGATATACACCGGCGAAAGATGGAACCCGGGCCTCAGGGCGCCCCTGGCCGAACCCGGAATCGGGGTGCGGGAGGGCGACTACCTGCTGGAGGTGGACGGGGTGGTTATCGACCCATCCGACAACCTCTACCGCTATTTTGAGGCCACCGCCAACCGGCAGACCGTGCTCCGGGTCAATGACCGTCCCGTGATGGAAGGATCGCGGCTGGTAACCGTGGTGCCGGTAGCCAATGAGTCCCAGCTCCGTATGTTCGACTGGGTGGAAGATAACCGCCGCAAGGTGGATGCGTGGTCCGGCGGCCGGCTGGCCTACGTGTACCTGCCGAATACCGGCGGTGGGGGTTACACCTTCTTCAACCGCTATTACTTTGCCCAGCAGGACAAGAAGGGGGTCATTATAGACGAGCGCAACAACGGGGGAGGATCCGCCGCCGATTACATGGTGGATATCATGGCCCGAAGGCTGCACGGGTATTTCAACTCCAAGGCGGCGGACCGCAGGCCGTTCACCACGCCCATGGCCGGCATCTGGGGTCCCAAGGTCATGATCATCAACGAACGCGCGGGCTCGGGCGGCGATTTACTGCCCTATATGTTCCGCAACATGGCGCTGGGGCCGCTGGTGGGTACCCGTACCTGGGGCGGACTGGTCGGCATCTGGGATACACCTTCCTTTGTGGATGGGGGACGCATGATGGCGCCCCGGGGCGGTTTCTTCGATGTGGATGGGCGCTGGGCCGTGGAGGCCGAAGGGGTGGCCCCCGACATCGAGGTGGAGCAGCTGCCCGCCGCACTGATCCGGGGCGAGGATCCCCAGCTGTGGCGTGCCGTGCAGGAGGCCTTGAACCTCCTGGAAACCGAAGGGGTCGAACTGCAGGAAGAGCCGGAACCTCCGGTTCGTTACCGCCGGCCGGGTGCCAGGTAGGGACGGCCTTTACGCCCGTCCGGCAATGACGCATCCTGTCTTTTTTAATATCATGATGCCGTCGATTGATAATTGTCTTAACTTTGTGGCCTTGATGCCTGTACATTATTAACCCAACCTGCGGCCCGGCCGGGCCACGTGCCGAGGGCGTTATCCCGCTGGCATGGAACCCCTGGGGTCCGCAAAAAAACCATTCATCAACCCATGAGAAAACTGTTTTTATTGATTATGCCAGCCATGGTCATGTTGTCGGCCTGTTCGCAGGCCGTGGAGGAGAACCCCTTCTTTGCGGAATGGGACACCCCTTTCGGGGCGCCCCCGTTTGACAAGATCCAGGACGAACATTTTTTGCCGGCCTATGAGGAAGCCATCCGGCAGGAAAAGGCCGAGATCGATGCGATCATCAACAACCCGGAGGAGCCGACCTTCGAGAACACCATCGTGGCGTATGACAACAGCGGCGCCCTGATGCGCAAGGTCAGCCCGGTATTTGGCGGGCTGCGCAGTGCAGAGACCAACCCCCGTCTGCAGGAGATCGCCCGGGAGACCACCCCCATGCTGTCGGCGCACAGCAACGAGATCCGGCTGAACCAGGCCTTGTTCGAGCGCATCCAGGCCGTTTACGAGAACCGAGAGAGCATGGACCTGGACCGGGAGCAGATGCGGCTGGTGGAGAAGATCTATCGTGACTTTGAACGCAGCGGGGCGGCCCTGCCTGAAGGGGAGCGCGAAAAGCTCAAGGAACTCAACGAAAGAATGTCCATGATCTCCCTGCAACTGGGTGAGAACCTGCTGGCCGAGAACAACGGCTTTGTGCTGGTGATCGAGGATGAGGCCGGCCTGGAAGGCCTGCCGGCCGATGTGATCCAGTCTGCCGCCACCGAGGCAAGCCGCCTTGGCCATGAAGGGCAGTGGGCCTTTACCCTGGCCAAACCCAGCTGGACCCCCTTTCTGCAGTTCTCCGAACGCCGCGACTTGCGGGAGCAAATCTACCGTGCCTACTTCATGCGGGGCGATAACGACAATGAGCACGACAACAAGGCCTTGTTTGCCGAACTGATGCAGCTGCGGCAGGAACGGTCCCGCCTGATGGGCTACGACAATTACGCGGATTTTTTCCTGGAGGACCAGATGGCCGAGAAACCTGAGAATGTGTACAACTTCCTGTACCAGGTATGGGAGCCCGCCCTGGCACGAGCAAAAGGAGAAAGGGAGGACATGCAGGCCATCATCGACCGGGAAGGCAAGGACTTCGATTTGGCTTCGTGGGATTGGTGGTACTATTCAGAGAAGGTGCGTTCCGAGCGGTATGACCTGAACGAGGAAGAAGTCAAGCCGTACTTCACCATTGACAATGTGCGGCAGGGCAGTTTCCTGCTGGCCAACAAGCTGTGGGGCCTGACCTTCATCAAGCGGCCGGAGATTCCCACCTACCATCCGGAAGTGGAGGCCTTTGAGGTGCTCGACCACGACGGCAGCCACCTGGCCGTGCTGTACATCGATCCCCACCCGCGTCCGGGCAAACGCAGCGGTGCCTGGTGCGGGACTTACCGCAGCGGGGCCTATGAGAACGGGGAGAAGGTCACCCCGATTGTCACCATGGTGATGAACTTCACCCGCCCTTCAGGCGACAAGCCTGCCATGCTGAGCTGGGATGAAACGACCACTTATTTTCACGAATTCGGTCATGCCGTGCACAACTTCTTTGCTGATGGGCAATACCGCCGCACCAGCCGCAGCGTGCCGCGCGACTTCGTGGAACTGCCTTCCCAGATTATGGAGAACTGGGCCGGCGAACCCGCCCTGCTGAAGGAATATGCCCTGCACTACGAAACCGGTGAAGCCATTCCGGATGAACTGATCGAAAAGCTCACCAATGCCCAGCATTTCAATCAGGGTTTCCTGAATGTCGAATACCTGGCCGCCGCCATCCTCGACATGGACTGGCACACGGCAGATCATGGCGATGAAATCGATGTGAATGCCTTTGAGGAGGCCACCCTCAACCGCATCGGCCTGATCGACGAGATCGTGCCCCGTTACCGTACCACCAATTTCGGGCATATCCACGGCACCGGCTATGCGGCAGGCTATTACGTGTACCGCTGGGCGGGCATACTGGATGCCGACGCCTTCTATGCTTTCAAGGACTCGGGGGATTTGTTCAACCAGGAACTGGCGGCCAAATTCCGTGAGTACATCCTGGCCGGCAATGCCCTCTATGAAGGGATGGACGCCTATGTGCGCTTCCGCGGCGAGGAACCCACCATCGAACCCTTCCTGAGGCAGAAAGGCCTGCTCTAGAAAGGACTGGCATACAAGCGATTCATGGAGGCTGTCCCCGGTTGCGGGGACAGCCTCTTTATTTTTGGGGCAAAGCAGGTATTCTTTTGTAGGTGTTCCGGATAATCTTCCCATTAAGGGGGTGAGGCTGTTCATATTCGTACAGGATTGTTGCGAAAACGAACAATTCCTCCGGGGTTTGAAGGGATGTTTGGGTTACATTATCCATCAGACAGGATGAAAAAGGACCTGGCCTATGCATTGATGGAGGATTCGAATGGCATCGCATTTTCCAAACAGGCTTTGAATACGAATGAAAATATGCTGTTTCCCCCGGGCTGCAGGGTTGGCAATCATTCCCCCCAGACGGGCGCCAAACAATATGTCGTGACACGCATTCCCGGCGCAGCGAACCTTTCTTGACGGACGGCTTTTGTGTGAGAATTCAATGCCAGCAGGTTGCAGTTCGAAATGACCTTTCCTTAGAGCCCTTCGTGGAGGAAACAGGCGATGAGTTGCCCCCTTGGCAAAGGGTTTTTACTCCCGGCGCGGCCTTGTCCGAAATAGTACAGGATTTTGGAACTTATGTTGCAGACCTCAACGAATCAATGGCTGATAAGTAGTCTGTTGTACGGATTGGCTTGATCATTGATAGTGCCGGTGTGACTTTACCTGCAACCAAACAAAAACCATGAGGACAAAAATTGTGGCCATGATGCTGGCCTGCCTTTGTATAAGCCATGCCCGTTCAGAAGAGAATGCGAAACGATATTACCGGGCGCACGTGATTGCTGGCGAGTCCCCCACCATTGATGGCTTGCTGGACGATCCTGCCTGGGGACTCGGGGAATGGTCCGGGGGCTTCGTGCAATACGACCCCTACAATGGGGGCGCTCCTTCCCAGGATACCGAATTCAAGATACTGTATGACGACCACAGCCTTTACGTGGCCATCCGGGCCAGGGATACGGCCCCCGACAGCATTGTGAGCCGCTTAACCCGCAGGGATCAGGAGGATGGCGACCTGGTGTCGGTTTGCTTCGACAGCTACCATGACCTACGGACCGCTTTCGTCTTTGGCGTGAACGCCGCTGGGGTGAAGTTCGACCACGTGATTTCCAATGATGGAAGAAACGAGGATGCCAGCTGGGATCCGAACTGGTGGGTGAAGACCTCCCTTGATGAACAGGGGTGGGTGGCAGAAATGCGCATCCCTTTCAGTCAGCTGCGCTTTGAAAGCCAGGGAGGAGGCTTCTGGGGATTGCAGGTCATCCGGCGGATTCACCGGAAGGGAGAAATGGACTTCTGGAGCCATATTCCCCGGGATTCTCCTGGGGTGGTGCACCGTTTCGGCACCCTCTCCGGGCTGGAGGAAATCAAGCCCCGGGGAATTCTTGACCTGACCCCTTATGCGGTGACGGCGACCAGCCGCTACCCAGCGGTGGACGGCCATCCGTTCCTGACGGGTCGTGACAGGCACTACAAGCTGGGGCTGGATGCAAAGGCGGGTCTAAGCAACAACATGATTCTGGACCTGACCCTGAACCCGGATTTCGGGCAGGTCGAAGCCGACCCTTCCGTGGTCAACCTGACTGCCTTTGAGACATTTTTCTCTGAAAGGCGGCCATTCTTCATAGAAGGCAACAGCATCAGCCGCTTCAACCTGGGGATGGGAAGCGGAGGACACGGCAGCGATGACCTGTTTTATTCCCGGAGGATCGGCCGGCGCCCTTCCGGACAGCTGGGACTGGAAAGCGGTGCATATGCCAGCATCCCGTCCTCCACGGCCATTCTTGGGGCCGCCAAGCTAACCGGGAAAAACAGTGAGGGACTCTCCCTGGTCCTGATCGATGCGGTGACGGCTGAGGAGCACGCTGAGATCGACCTGGAAGGCAACCGCACCGAAATGGTGGCAGAACCGTTAACGAACTATTTCCTGGGAAGAATTCAAAAAGACAATGCGGATGGCACCCGCATCATGGGACTCATGCTGACGGGTGTCCACCGAAGGTTGGATGGTGGTTTGTCCGACCAGTTGCATGCCGCCGCATATACCGGGGGGGTGGATCTTATGCAGTATTTTAAAAACAAAACATGGTCAGTGGATGTCAGCGCGGCCTTTAGTCAGGTCCGTGGCAGTGAGCGGGCCCTGCTGAGGACGCAATTGTCTTCAGCCAGGTATTTTCAGCGGCCCGGCACCCCGCACCTCATGGTGGATTCGACCAGAACCTCCCTGACGGGCAGCGGGGGCAAGGTGCTGCTGTCCAAGAGCGGGGGCGGGCATTGGAGCTTCAAAATGGGGGGAACCTGGAAAACCCCCGGTTTTGAGATCAACGACCTTGGGTATATGCGGGAGGCAGACAGGGTGGTTCAGATCGCTGGCTTCGGGTACAGGGAATGGCGACCGAAAGCATTTTACCGTACTTACAATATATATTACAACCAATCGACAAGTTGGGACTTTTCCGGAAAGAACCTGCTGGTATCACACAACATCAACGGATTTATCCGCTACAAAAACTACTGGTACACCTCCGCCTCGGTGGACTACCTGCACAACCATTGGTCGGTGAGTCAGCTGAGAGGCGGCCCGGTTCTTCGGATGAACAACCAGCTGAACACCTCCATTTCTGCAGGGTCTGACATGAGGAGGCAATTTTCTGCCTATGCAAATGCAAGCCTGCAGAAAGGGACAGAGCAATCCATGAGTCGCTACGGCCTGGGTGGGGGGCTCACTTATAAGCCAACGAATACCCTGAACCTGTCTTTCAACCCTTCCTATACCAGGCGGATGGAAGCCATGCAGTTCATCCTCCTGGCGGATCATGGGGGAAACCCCCGCTATATATTCGGAACCATCGACCAGGAAATGCTCAGTGTGTCGCTCCGGCTGAACTACACCCTCATGCCCGATCTGAGCATCCAGTTGTGGGGGCAGCCTTTTGTGGCTGCTGGTCAGTATCGGTCATTCAAATATGTGACCAATGCGGCGGCACCGGTATTCGCTGACCGGTATGCTTTGCTGGATGGGGATCAGCTGGTGTTGAACCAGGGAATCTACCAGGTGGATGAAGACTTGGACGGGATAGTGGATTATTCCTTCAGGAAACCCGATTTCAGAATCATGGAGTTTCTTTCCAATGCCGTCCTGCGCTGGGAATACAGCCCCGGCTCCTCCCTTTATCTGGTGTGGAGCCAGAAAAGGGCCGGAACAGAACAGGCCGGAGTCCTGGACTATTTTGATGGCTTGCATGGGTTGCTCGGTGAAAAAGCCCACCATACCTTTCTGATTAAATTTTCTTATCGGATCGGACTCAGTTGAGGGTAATTTCCGCTCTGGACTCCTCCCTTTGGAGATATTTTATGTAATTTAGCCCAAAGAACGGGTCGGAATGACAGCTATGGAAATCAAACCCCCCGCATATGTCAGGCTGGTGCACAGCCTTCTGGCGGTGATCCTGGTGGTGTTTGTCATGATCACTGCCAAAAGCATCCTGGTGCCCCTGCTCATTGCCGGCATGCTGGCCGTGTTGGTCAGCCCCCTGGCATCCTGGCTGGAACGCCACCGGGTGCCCAAGCTGCTGGCCACCTTCCTGAGCCTGATCGCCCTGTTGGGAATCCTCAGCGGGCTGACCATCTTCTTCTACAACCAGGTTCTGGGTCTTTCAGACGACATCAGCCTGCTGAACCAGCGCATGTCCGAGCTGATCGGGGTGGTCAACGAGTTCATGGAGCGCCACATTGAAGGGGCCGTTCCCATCTCCATGGACTCCATTCAAAATACGGTGTTTCGTTACCTGACCGATAACATGGCCACGCTGGGGCAGGGCATCATCGCCACGGCCACCACCGTGACCCTGATGTTCATCATCCCGGTCTACATCTTCCTGTTTCTGTATTACCGGGCCTTTCTGATCGAATTCCTCAAGAGGGCTTTCCCCGATGAGCACCGGGAGAAGGTCCAGGGGGTTATTTACAAGGTGAAGGGGGTGGTTCAGAATTACATCACCGGCATGCTGATCGTGATCCTGATCCTGGCCGTGCTCAACAGCATCGCCCTGTTCAGCTTTGGCCTGAGGCATGCCCTGTTGTTTGCCGTGTTTGCCGCCATGCTCAATGTGATTCCTTTCCTGGGGCCGTTTATCGGGGCCACCCTGCCCATTGTCTATGCCCTTTTGACCAAAGACACCCTGTGGGCTCCCATCGGCATTTTTCTGTGTTTCTACTTTATCCAGCTGGCCGAAAGCAATTTCTTTACCCCAAAGATTGTCGGGGGCAAGGTCTCCATGAACCCGCTCATGACCATCATCGCCCTGTTTGTCGGAAACTTCATCTGGGGCCTGGCAGGGATGATTCTGTTCATCCCGGGCATGGCCATGCTGAAGGTTGTTTTCGATGAGATTCCCGGAATGGAAGCCTATGGGTTTCTGTTGGGGTACGCCAGGCTGCCCGGGGATAAGCACAAGAAGGTGAAGATGCCGCCTGTCATCGATACCGTCAGGGAGCGGCTGAATAAAAAGAAATAATGAATGGCCGAAGGGCCCCGTACCGCCATTTAACCGGTGATCTCTTCTCCCAAAAGGCCTTCCGGGTAGCATACATCATGCAGGTACAGGCCGGCTCCGGGCACCGAATACCCTGCCCGGCGGCGGTCGCGGGCTTCGATGACCCTGGTGAAACCTTCCGGATCCAGCTTGCCCAGGCCCACCTCCCAAAGGGTCCCGACAATGGCCCTGACCATGTTGCGCAGGAACCTGTCGGCCCGGATCTCGAAGATGAGTAAGTCCTCCCGGGTGAACCACCCTGCCTGGATGATCCGGCAGTCGTTCGTTCGTGTCTGGGTGTTGGATTTGGAAAAACTGGAAAAATCCCGGTAATTCATTAAAAGGGCCGTGGCCTCTCTGATGGCCTGCATATCGGGCCTTCTTTCCATCAGCCATGCCCTGCCCGCATAGAACGGGTTTTTACGGGTGCATATCTGGTACCGGTAGGTCCTGCTCAAGGCATCAAAACGGGCATGGGTGCTGGGGGCCACGGGGATAAGCGCCCGGATGGCGATTTCGGGAGGCAGCATGCGGTTCATTTTGTAAACCAGGTGTTTGTCCCTTATTTGTCCGGATGTCAGGCCGGTATCGAAGTGGGCATAGAAGGACCGTGCGTGAACCCCGGTGTCGGTGCGGCCGCAGCCTGTTACCCGGACGTCCTGTCCCAGCAGGATTCCCAAAGCCTTTTCCACCGTCCCTTGCACGGTCGGAGACCCGGTTTGCACCTGCCAGCCGGAAAACGGGCTGCCATCGTAGCAAAGTGAAAGGAAATACCGGTTTGTTTCTGGGCTCATGCTGGACGGCGTCTGCTCTCCTGAGGGGCAAATGTACGAATTTTCGGGACGGGAACGGTTCCCCATACCCGCTGTTTCCTGCACTCCGGGCATGCCGGGTTGGCGCATTCAGTCAGTCGTAATTTGTTGAAAAACAACAATAAAACACTGCATTGAAGAAAAATTTATTTAGTATGCTTCTAAATTAAGGGGTTTGTGTAAAATAAATAAAGAAAAAATTATTTAATCCAAACATCCTTTATATTTTTGGCGCGAAAAATCACTGATTTCCAAATTTCATGTACCATCAAATAAATTTCGGAAAGGGACGAATATGACTAAAATTGAAGAATTTGTAAAGGAGCAGGCCGATAAGTACGGTCGCCGCCGTGACAGCCTGATGCCGGTGCTGCAGGCTGTTGTTCAATCGGAGCGGTTTCTTTCGGAAGAGGCCATGGTGGCCATCGCCACGGAGCTGGACCTCAGTACGGCCGATGTGTATGGCACGGCCTCTTTTTACACCTTCCTGGACACCGTTCCCCGGGGGAAGTACATTGTCCGCATTTGCAAGACCATCACCTGCCACATGAAAGGCAAGGATGCGATTGTGGAAACGTTGCAGGACATGTTGAAGGTCAAGCTTGGAGAAACGACCTCCGATGGTTTGTTCAGCCTTCTTCAGGCCAACTGCCTGGGATGGTGTCACAAAGGCCCCGTCATGCTGGTCAATGATGAGGTGTACCCCGAGGTCACCCCCGAGAAGGCGGTCGAAATCATCCGTGGCTACCTCAAGAAAGCCTGAGTGGGAAACCACTGGTCATCATGTTCGAATCAAATGTAAAAAACCTGAATTATGGAAAATAAGATTAAAAAAGTTGATCTCATATTTGACAAGGTAGACCACCTTGCCATTCTGGATAAAACCTTTCAGCGTTCACAGGACGAGATCATTCTCGATGTCATCGACTCAGGCCTTCGTGGCCGGGGAGGTGCAGGCTTTCCCACCGGCTTGAAATGGAAATTTGCCAAGAACGAGGAAGCAGACCAGAAATATGTGATCTGCAATGCGGATGAGGGGGAACCAGGGACTTTCAAAGACCGCGAGATCCTGACGCAGGTGCCTGAAAAGGTGCTGGCCGGCATGGCCCTTTGCGGGTACTGCATCGGTGCATCCGAAGGCTACATCTACCTTCGGGCGGAATACAACTTTCTGTTGCCCCAGCTCCATGAAAAGATCGATGTCTTCAACAAGAAGATGAAGGAGCGCAACATGGAGTTTGCCATTTTTATCCGTTCCGGAAGCGGTGCCTATGTCTGCGGAGAGGAAACCGCCCTGATGGAGTCCATGGAGGGCAATCGCGGAGAACCCAGAAACAAGCCGCCTTTTCCGACTTCCAAGGGCTATCTGGGCAAGCCCACTTCCATCAACAATGTGGAAACCCTGGTGTTTGCCCTGATGATTGCCCATCACGGGCCCCAGCAATTCAAGGACATGGGGACATTCGATTCCAGAGGCTCCAAGGTGTTCTCCGTATCGGGCGACACCCCCAACGCCGGCATTTATGAACTGGAGCTCGGAATGACCCTGGAGCAATTCGTCAATGAGTTTGGAGACGGGGACACCAAAGCGGTACAGGTTGGCGGGGCCTCGGGATTTTGCGTTGCCCGCAAGCACTTCAAGGACACGCTGATCGGTTTTGAAGGCATCCCCACCGGGGGTTCCATGATGATCTTCAACAGCTCAAGGTCGATGTACAATATCCTGCATGACTACCTGGAATTTTTCGAGGAAGAATCCTGTGGTCAGTGCACTCCCTGCCGGGTTGGTTGCCAGCAACTCCTCAAGGGAATTGAAGCGGTGAAGAAGGGGATCAAACCCCCGTCCTACCTGGAGGAACTTCAGAAATTGTCTGAAACCATGCGCATCGCCTCCAAGTGCGGACTGGGACAGTCGGTTCCCAACCCCTTTAATTCAATCATTAACAATTTCAGGGAGGAGATTATTTACTAAATCCGGCCCGTTAACCAAAGACAGGAGAATAACCCATGAGTAAATATAAAGTAAACCTGAAGATCAACAACATCCCGATATCCGTGGATGAGGGTACGACCATTCTGGAGGCGGCCCGAAAGCTCAATTTCACGATCCCCACCCTGTGCCATCATGATGACCTGTGTGTGGCCGGGAATTGCCGCGTTTGCGTGGTGGAGCAGAAAGGCGCCCGCCTTCTGCCCGCCTCCTGTGCCACCCCGGTGAGTGAGGGCATGGAGATCCAGACAAACAGTCTGAAGGTCCGACAGGCCCGGAAGCATGTCGTGGAGCTGTTGTTGTCGGAACACAACGCGGACTGCACCAAGTGTTTCAAGAATGGTCATTGCGAATTGCAGAACATGTCGAACGACTACCGCATCGGGGACCATGTCTTTCTTGACCTGGTCAAGGACATGAACAAGGTTCATGACATCAGCAGCCCCTCCATCGAGAAGGACGACAGCAAATGCATCCGTTGCCAGCGCTGTGTACGCACTTGCAGCCAGCTGCAGGCCGTGAGTGCACTGGCTGTGACCCATAAGGGCAACCAGATGAAGATATCCACCTTCCTGGACAAACCGATGAATGATGTCGTTTGCACCAATTGCGGGCAGTGTATCAACCGTTGTCCGACGGCCGCCCTGACCGAACGCAATTACATCGATGAGGTGTTTGATGCCATTTACGATCCTTCCAAGTTTGTGGTTGTACAGACTGCACCGGCAACACGGGTTGCCATCGGGGAGGAGTTTGGCATGGAGCCCGGCAGCCGGGTCACCGGGAAGATGGTGGCTGCCCTTCGGCGCCTGGGCTTTGACAAGGTTCTCGATACCGACTTCACGGCCGACCTGACCATCATGGAGGAGGGCACGGAGTTGCTGACACGCCTGAAGGAGGCCCTGGTCGATGGCAAGGAAGTCGCCCTGCCCATGATGACCAGTTGTTCACCCGGCTGGATCAAATTCCAGGAACACCTGTACCCGGAATACCTGGACAACCTCTCCACCTGCAAGTCGCCCCAGCAAATGTTCGGTCCCCTGGCCAAGACCTATTATGCCGAAAAAGTGAACAAGAACCCCGCGGAAATGGTGGTTGTTTCCATCATGCCCTGTACGGCGAAGAAGTTCGAGGCGGAGCGGCCCGAGATGCGTGGCAGCGGTTACAAGGATGTGGACTATGTGCTGACCACCCGGGAACTCGGCATGATGATCCACCAGGCAGGGATTGATTTCCTGAAGCTTGAGGATGAAAAGTACGACAGCATCCTGGGGGATTCCACCGGCGCTGCCGTCATCTTTGGTACGACCGGGGGGGTTATGGAAGCCGCCCTGCGGACGGCCTATGAGATCGTCACGGGACGCGAAGTGCCTTTTGCCAACCTGAACATCAAGCCCGTGCGCGGGATGGAAGGGGTGAAGGAGGCCTCCATCAAGATCAAGGACGTAAAACCCGAGTGGGCCTTCCTGGAAGGGGTGGAGCTGAATGTGGCGATCGCCCACGGCCTGGCCAATGCCAAGATTCTGATGGACAAGGTGAAATCGGGAGAGGCATCCTTTCACTTCATCGAAGTCATGGCCTGCCCCAGCGGATGCATCGGGGGCGGCGGACAGCCCATACCCACCAATATGGAGATCCGGAAAAAGCGTGCCGCAGGAATTTATGATGAAGACGAGCACATGGTGATCAGGAAGTCGCACGAGAACCCGGAGGTGACGGAAATCTATAAATCCTTCCTCCATGAACCGCTCGGGCACCGTTCCCATGACCTGCTGCACACCCATTATTATCCACGCAAGCGTCACTGATGTAGGCGCTTGGGTAGAATAACGGAAAGATAGACAGGGGTTGTCTCTGCGGCATGTTGTCCGAAGGATTGTTCATCCACGGACGCCCCGGAGACAACCCCTTGTTGTCTTCACCCGTGAACAAAATAAGAAAATAATCGCTTTAACATATAAATGGCTTGTTGGGGATTGGCGATAAGTTTCCTTAATAAATGGCGTAATGATTTGAATTAATCAATATCTTTAGGGTATCAAATTACGACGTGATCTCTCTTTATCAGATAATTGAGCAAATTAAAAAGAAAAGATGTGAAAAGAATAACAACATAAAAATATAAATGCTATCTTTGTTGTTATCAAATGAATCACGTTATTAAAGAAATAAGTAGCCAATATCAGGTGTGTTCCAAAACCAGGAAGGGAGGAATCCATGAAAATCCGAGGCAACAATCACTCCGGCAGGGAGGGAGTCCCTGTGCCCGAGCCGACACTCAGACGGCTCCCGGGCTACCTCAGTTACTTCAAGGCCCTTAAGATCAATCATGTGGAATTCGTGTCGAGCAGCCAGATCGCTGCCACATTCAAGATGGATGCCACTTTGGTTACCAAGGATTTGTCCTATACCGGGATCAGGGGAAGGACCAAGATTGGGTACAATGTGGACAAGCTGATTGAAACCATCATTGAATTTCTTGACTTCAACACCCATGAGCATGCCTTTCTGTTTGGTGTCGGAAACCTGGGCCGGGCGCTGATCAACTATGAAGGACTGAATCATTACGGGCTGAAAATTGCCGCGGGCTTTGATACAAATCCTTTGCTTGCCAATACCCTGATCAAAAATGTCCGGATTTACTCGGTGGATGATTTCCGGGACCTGAGCAGGAAAATCCCCGCGCGGATCGGCATCATCACCACCCCGGACCACAAGGCCCAGGAAACAGCCGACCTGATGGTTGCCTGGGGCATCAAGGCCATCTGGAACTTTACCCCCCAGTCCATCAAGGTGCCCGAGAATATCATTGTGGAAAACACTTCGATATATTCCGACCTGGCGGTCATCCTCAACAAACTCAATAAGTAGGCCTTTGATTTCTGCCTGCCTGGGCCCGGTTCCGGTTCCCAGGCCTGGATATACCACACCCCCGGGTTTTGATGCCCGGGGTGGCGGGAATGAAAGTTAGAGAGATTCTAAATTATCCGGGAGGGGGCCGGATTTGCTTGACCGGCGGCAACTTCTGAAGCCACTTCATGCCGGAGGGGCATGCTGGGTTGTCTAAGATGTGAAATAATTAACAACAATTCTTGGTTTATGATCCCCAATCATTTATCTTTGCACAAAAAATAAGAAAGGCTGGCATGGATGCGGCCAGACTCCCCGGTCCCAAAGCGATTAAAACGGGCGTTATGCAGATAAAAGAAATTGCCGGAATTCTTGATGCAAGGGTCCTTTGCGGGGAGGATAAGATGGATTATGCCGTCGATGCGGCATTTGCGTCTGACCTGATGAGCGATGTGCTGACCCTGAAGGACGACCATGTGTTGTTGATCACGGGATTGGCCAATACCCAGACCATCCGCACGGCCGAAATGTCGGATATACACTGTGTGGTATTTGCCAGGAATAAAAAGGTGTCGGAAGAGATGCTGGAACTGGCCCGCGAAAACGACATGATTGTCCTTGAGTGCCGGTATTCTGTGTTCAAAACCTGTGGATTGTTGTTCACGGCCGGACTGAGTCCCGTTTTTTAAAAGAGGTGGCTGAGGTGGAAAGGATCCTGTTGGAATACAATATTGAAGGAGGGAACTTTACAAGGGCGGGCTATGCCTCCAGTCAGATCAAGAAGGTACTTAAGCAAATGCAGGTCGATCTCGGGGTGATTAAGCGGACCGTGGTGGCTTCCTATGAGGCAGAGGTGAATGTGGTGGCCCACGCATACAGCGGCACCATGTATGTTGCCATCGACCCGGAAGCCGTGTGCATCGAGCTGGTGGATGAAGGGCCCGGCATTCCGGACATTGAGCAGGCCATGCAGGAAGGGTTTTCCACGGCCAGTGTGAGTGTGCGGGAAATGGGATTCGGGGCCGGGATGGGCCTGCCAAATATCAAGAAGAATACGGACCATCTGGAGATTGACAGCCAGGTGGAGAAAGGGACCCGGGTGGCCATGACCATTTTCCTGGATCCTGCACGCAGAAACAAAGAGCAACAACAATAATGATGGATACCATGAAGGTTTCTGAGTTAACGGAAAAACTGGATCTCAAGGTGTACAGCGGCAGGAAGGGTCTCAGCCGCGACATCACGGGGGGCTATGTGTCCGACCTGTTGAGTGACGTCATGGGCAATGCCGATGCCGGCGAAGTGTGGCTGACCCTGCAGACCCATAAAAACATCATGGCCATTGCCTCCCTGAAGGACCTTGCGGCCATTTTGCTGGTCGGAGGCAACAAGCCGGATGAGGACACCGCGCGGCAAAGCGACCTGGAGGAAATACCGATTCTGGGAACCAGCCTGCCGGCCTTTGAGGTTGCCGGAAAGGTCTATGATTTATTGAAAAATGATGCCGGTATACAGGGCTGATTTGCATGTGCACACGGTCCTTTCCCCCTGCGGGGACCTGGACATGAGCCCCTCGGCGGTGGTGGAGCAGGCGGCCGGGAAGGGCATCCACATCCTGGGGATTACCGACCATAACAGCACCCGGCACGGACCCCTCATCAGCCAGCTGGCAGAAAAGTACGGAATCCTGGTCCTCTTTGGGGCGGAGGTGACCACCAGGGAAGAAACCCACTGCCTCGCGTTCTTTGAAACAAATGAGTCAAGAATCCAGTTCCAGGAATACCTGGACAGGCACCTGCCGGATATTCCGAACAACCCCCGGCTGTTTGGATACCAGGTGGTGGTGGACGCCCAGGGTAACATCCTGGATGAAGAGCCCAGGTTGCTGATTTCCGCCCTGGACCAGACATTGGAACAGGTGGAACAAATGGTTCATGGCCTGGGGGGGCTGTTCATCCCGGCACACATCGACCGGCCCAGCTACAGCCTTATCAGCCAGTTGGGTTTCGTGCCCCCGGGATTGGCAGTCGATGCCCTGGAAGTGTCCGCTCATGGGACTGTTCAGGAACTCGTGACCCGTTTCCCCTATCTGGAAGGAACAACCTTTGTAAGGGGCTCGGATGCCCACCATCCGGACCAAATCGGGCAGCATGCCACGCGCATGCAACTGGAGGATCTTAGTTTCAGGGAGATTGCCCTGGCCCTGCAGGGCGCCCCGGGAAGGGGGATCATGGTGGAACCCCTGATGGAGGGACAATAACCATGAAAGATTTGTCTTTGCATGTGCTGGACATCGTCCAGAATGCCCTGGCTGCCGGGGCGGAACAGGTCCGGATCCTGGTGGAAGAGTCTGTTCCCCGCAACTGCCTGGTAATAGCTGTGGAGGACAACGGAAAGGGGATGAGCCAGGATGTCCTGGATAGGGTCACTGACCCTTACTTTACTACCCGGACAACGAGAAAAGTCGGCCTTGGAATCCCGCTGCTGAAACAGAATGCAGAGCAATGCGGGGGTGGGCTGCTGATTGAATCGGCACCTGGACGGGGGACCCGGCTGGTGGCAGAGTTTGTCCGTGACCACATCGACAGGCCGGCCCTGGGCGACATGCCGGGGGTGGTGGCCATGCTTAGTGGCATCAACCAGGACAGGGATTTTATTTACCATCACCGGGTGGATGAAAGGGATTACTGCTTCGACACCAGGGAGGTCAAACAAATTCTGGAGGGGGTTCCCCTGGGGGAAGCCTCCGTCATGCGCAGCATCCGGGAGATGATCGGGGAGAACCTGAAGGATCTGGAAAAAGCAGAATGAATAAACACCCAATAAGAAGCCAAACTTTTTATTAACCACGTATCAAAAAGGAGATTCAAACATGACAAAAATCAAATCACTGGCTGATCTTAAGAAGATGAAGGAAGACTTCCAGTCGAAGATCGCCTTGCGGGAAAAAAGCGAAAAACCCGAAGGCCGGGTCCTCATTAAGGTAGCCATGGCAACCTGTGGGATTGCCTCCGGCGCGAAGCAGGTGATGGAATTCCTGATCGATGAACTGGACAAACGCAACATCGATGCCATTGTTTCCCAGACCGGCTGCATGGGCTACTGTTATGCTGAGCCAACCGTTGAGGTAACCCTTCCCGGCAAGGAGCCTGTCGTTTTCGGTTATGTGGATGAGGCCAAGGCCGACAGCATCATCGAAAAATACATCAAGAACGGGGAACTTCTGGAAGGAATCATTCCCGTCAACTATGAAACCATTGACTAAACATATTTAAACAGGAGGAATATCAGAATGGCTAAGTTCAATATGCATATGCTGGTTTGCGGGGGTACCGGATGCCGGGCCTCGGCCAGCGACATGCTTTATGAGAACCTGAAAAAGGAAGTTAAGGCCCATGGCCTGGAAGAGACCGTTCAGGTGGTCACCACGGGTTGTTTCGGTTTCTGCGAAAAGGGACCCATTGTGAAGATCATTCCCGACAATACATTTTATGTGTCGGTGAGCCCCGAAGACGCCGGGATCATTGTGTCGGAACATGCCGTAAAGGGGCGCAAGGTCGAGAAACTCTTGTACAGGGACCCGGTAAAAAAGGAGCAGATCCCTGATTCCAAGCACATGGGTTTTTACAAGAAGCAGATACGCATCGCCCTGCGCAACTGCGGCCTGATCGACCCGGAAAATATTGATGAATACCTGGCAGCGGATGGTTATGAAGCCCTTGGAAAGGTGCTTGCGGAAATGACCCCCGAACAGGCCATTCAAGAAATGATTGATTCCGGCTTGCGCGGACGCGGGGGCGGTGGCTTTCCCACAGGGATCAAATGGCAGATCGCCAGCAAGGTGGCGGCCGATCAGAAATACGTTGTCTGCAATGCGGACGAGGGTGACCCAGGCGCTTTTATGGACCGGTCTATTCTGGAGGGAGATCCCCACAGTGTGCTGGAGGCCATGATCATCAATGGATATTGTATCGGGGCCACCAAAGGCCTGATCTATATTAGGGCCGAATACCCGCTGGCCATTCACCGCCTGAAGATCGCCATCCAGCAAGCCCGTGAATACGGCCTCCTGGGAGACGACATCCTCGGCAGCGGTTTCCATTTCGATGTGGAGATCCGCTATGGGGCGGGTGCCTTTGTCTGCGGGGAAGAAACCGCGTTGATCCACTCCATGGAAGGGGAAAGGGGCGAACCCACCTTCAAACCCCCGTTCCCGGCACAGAGCGGTTACCTGGGAAAGCCCACCAATGTGAATAATGTGGAGACCTTTGCCAACATTCCCGTCATCTACAATAAGGGAGCCAGGTGGTTTGCCGGCATTGGCACCGAAAAATCCAAAGGGACCAAGGTGTTCGCCCTGGCAGGGAAGATCAACAACGTGGGACTGATCGAAGTGCCCATGGGCATTACCCTCCGGGAGGTGATCTTTGAAATTGGCGGCGGCATCAAGGACGGCAAAAAGTTCAAGGCCGTGCAGACAGGCGGCCCCTCCGGCGGCTGCCTCACCGAAAAACACCTGGATACCCCCATAGACTTTGACAACCTGCTGGCAGCCGGCTCCATGATGGGCTCCGGCGGGATGATCGTCATGGATGAGGATGACTGCATGGTGGCCGTGGCCAAATTCTACCTCGACTTCACCGTCGAGGAAAGCTGTGGGAAATGCTCCCCCTGCCGCATCGGCAACAAACGGCTTTACGAACTGCTCGACAAGGTCACCAAGGGACAGGCCGGAAGGGAAGACCTGGACAACCTCAGGAACCTGAGCCATGTCATCAAGGACACCTCCCTGTGCGGTCTCGGGCAGACATCCCCCAATCCGGTATTGTCCACCATGGACAATTTCCTGGATGAATATGTCGCCCACATTGAAGAGCACCGCTGTCCATCAGGCGTTTGCAAGGACCTGATCCGGTACGAGATCATCCCGGAGAATTGCGTCGGCTGCACCGCCTGTGCACGCAACTGCCCGGTCAACTGCATCGCCGGCGAGCGCAAACAACTTCACGTAATCGACCAGTCGCTGTGCATCAAGTGTGGTGCCTGTATGGAGAAATGCAAGTTCAATGCAGTAACAATCATTTAGAAACCAAACAAGGAACCAAGATAATGGAACTGATTAAATTGACGATCGACAACAGGCCTGTCGAGGTGGAAAAAGGAACCACCATTTTCCACGCCGCAAAGAAGCTGGGGATTGAGATTCCCACCCTGTGTTACATGAACCTGGGAGACCTGAATATAGAACACAAACCGGGCGGTTGCCGGGTGTGTGTGGTGGAGGTGGAAGGCCGGCGCAACCTGGCCCCGTCCTGTGCCACCGAATGCACCGGGGATATGGTGGTCCACACCCACAGCATGCGGGTGCTGAACGCCCGCAAGACCGTCCTGGAACTCATCCTGTCGGACCATCCGTTCGACTGCCTGATCTGTGCGAAAAGCGGACATTGCGACCTGCAGAACATGGCCATCAAGATGGGGGTGCGCAGCATCCCGTTCCAGGGAGAGAAGTCGACCTACAAGCCCGACTTTTCACCGGCCATTATTCGTGAGATGGACAAGTGCATCATGTGCCGCCGGTGCGAGACCATGTGCAACGACTTCCAGACCGTGGGCGTGCTCTCCGGCATCAACCGTGGATTCGAAGCCGTGGTGGCCCCTGCCTTCGAAAGGGACCTGGACCACAGCGAATGCACCTATTGCGGTCAGTGCGTGGCTGTTTGCCCCACCGGGGCCCTCACAGAGGTGGACCATACCAACCAGGTGGTGCGTGCCCTGGCCGATCCGACCAAAACCGTGGTCGTACAGACCGCTCCCGCCGTCAGGGCTGCCCTGGGCGAGGAGTTCGGCATGGAGCCGGGCACCCTGGTGACCGGGAAAATGGTCAGCGCCCTGCGCCGCCTTGGGTTTGACTATGTGTTTGACACGGATTTCGCGGCCGACCTGACCATCATGGAGGAGGGCACCGAGCTGCTGGACCGCCTGACCCGGCACCTGGGAGGCGATAAGGAGGTCAAGCTGCCCATGCTCACTTCCTGCTGCCCCGGATGGGTCAACTTTTTTGAATACCATTTCCCGGACATGCTCGACATTCCCTCCACGGCCCGTTCCCCCCAGCAGATGTTCGGTTCCATTGCCAAGACCTATTTTGCCGACAAGATCAAAGTGGACCGCAAGGACATGGTCGTGGTGTCTGTGATGCCCTGCGTGGCCAAGAAATATGAATGCACCCGGGAGGAATTCCAGGTGGACGGCAATCCGGATGTGGACTTTTCCATCTCCACACGCGAGCTGGCGGCCCTGATCAAGAGCTCCAACCTCAGTCTGAATGATTTGCCGGACGAGGATTTTGACAAGCCTATGGGCGAGTCAACGGGCGCAGGGGTGATCTTCGGCACCACCGGCGGGGTCATTGAAGCCGCCGCCCGGACCGCCTATGAGATCCATACAGGAAAGACCCTCGAAAAGGTCGACTTCGAGCAGCTGCGCGGCCTGGAAGGCATCCGTTCGGCATCCATCGATTTCAACGGGGTGGATATCCATATCGGCATCGCCCACGGCCTGGGCAATGCCCGCAAGCTTCTGGAAGAGATCAAGGCAGGCAAAAGCCATTACCATGCCATTGAGATCATGGCCTGCCCCAGCGGCTGCATTGGTGGTGGCGGGCAACCCCTGCATCACGGCAATCCCGATGTGCTCAAGGCCCGTCAAAAGGCCATCTATCAGGAGGATGCCGGAAAGCCCATCCGCAAATCCCACGAAAACCCGTACATCAAGACCCTGTATGAGGAATTCCTGGGCAAGCCCATGAGTGAGAAGGCCCACCACCTGCTGCATACCCATTACTTCGCCAAGAAAGATAAGAAGGTGTTGCTCGACTAGGTGCCCGGCCTTCAGGATCATTGATTGACAAACAATAAAACCAGAAATAATGACATCCATAAAAGTAAAACTCAAGGAAAGTGATGTGCAGCAACTCAGGGAGGTCGCCAAATCCTTCGGCAACAAGCCGGGCGAGCTGATCAACGTACTGCACAAAGCCCAGGAAATTTTCGGCTACCTGCCCGCAGAAGTGCAGGAGGTGGTGGCCGAGGAGCTCCAAGTCAGCGTGGCCAAGGTCTACGGAGTGGTCACGTTCTATTCCTTCTTCACCATGCTTCCCAAGGGACGGTACCCGATCTCCATCTGTACCGGGACTGCCTGCTACGTGCGCGGGGCCGAAAAGGTGCTCGAGGAATTCAAACGGATCCTGAAGGTGCCTGTCGGGGAAACAACCCCGGACGGAAAGTTTTCCATTACCTGCCTGCGCTGCGTGGGGGCCTGCGGGCTCGCTCCCGTGGTCATGGTGGGAGATAAAACCTATGGCCGTGTGACCACCGACGGGGTCAAGGACATCCTGAAGGAATACGAGGAAGATTGATTCGCATTCATGGACTGATTGTACAGGGCGGGGGGATCATCCTCCCGCCTTTTTTGCCTGGTAGCCTTTCCCCAGAAGAAAGTCCAGCGCCTTGTCCCGCACATCTCCCTGCAGCAGGATCTCTCCGTCCTTGGCAGATCCTCCCACCCCGCAACGTGTCCTGAGCTCCTTGCCCAGCGCTTCCAGGTCGGCCGTGCGTCCCGTGAACCCGGTGACCAGGCTGACGGTCTTGCCGCCCCGCCCTTTCTTGCTGATCCCTATTTTCAGCTGCTGCTCTCCGGGAGGGGGCGTTTCCCTTTCCTCGTCGGATGGTTCAAACCTGAAATCAGGGTTGGTGCTGTACACGATGCCGTGCCGGTAATGCTTCTCTTTCCTGGCCATGTTTCGGGATTGTTGATGCCACAAAGTTCCTAAAGTTTTTTAAACAATCATGAAAAGCTTACCGCAAGTTGGAAACCTGGGGCTTCTTTTGTACCTTGGTTTCCATTGGACGTCCTGATTGACCCGCCTGGACGGGCCATCCCGGACGCCGCATCCGACAATAACCTATGTCTGGAACAAAACACCGACATCCCGTCCGCCGGGTTCTCCGATGGCTGCTGCGGCTGCCCCTGCTGCTGGTATTTGTGATCCTGCTGCTGGGAGTGCTCGTCCAGCTGCCCCCGTTTCAGCAACGCCTGGCCCGGACGCTGACAGAGGAACTCTCCCGGCGCACGGGAACCCGGATCGGACTGGACAGGTTGTGGGTGCTGCTGCCGGGCATGGTACGGCTGGACGGCCTCATGGCTGAGGACCACCGCGGGGACACCCTGTTGTACGCCGGGAGCTTTCGCCTGCGCATCCGTCCGGCGGCCCTGTGGAACCAGGTGCTGGACGTGCGGTCTGTCTCCTTGCGGCATGCCCGCCTGCAGCTTACCCGCTGCCATCCTGACAGCCTGTTCAATGCGGAAGTGTTCCTGCAACGGCTGTCCGGCAACCCGCCCGTCGCCGGATACGGCGCGCTCACAGAGAATTCGGAAGAGGAAGCCGGAGCAGGTGCCGGAGCCACGGGCTGGTCCCTCCGTGTCAGCGACCTGGCCCTTGAAGATATCCACCTGCGCATGGCAGACCAGCCCGGGGGGATGGAATGGTCCCTGGTCCTCGGACAGTTCAGCACCCGCCTGACCCGGGCAGACCCTGCATTCACCGCCCTGCACATCGGTCCCACCCGCCTGTCCGGCGCCGTCTTTCAGGCCCTTTTGCCGGAAGCCGGGGGCCGTGAGGAAGACGTTCCGGCGGAACCACCCGGATGGCCCGCTTTGGATCTGCTGCTCGAAAGCCTGGAGGTGGACGGACTGGATGCCCGGGTGGCCTTCCGCAACGGGGGCAGTCCCTGGGAGGTTGAGCGACTCCGGTTGCAGGTGGCTGACTTCCTGCTGGGCGAACAAGGCCTGTCGGCCGACCTCCGCCACCTGTCCGCCGCCTTGCCGGGCAGGCTTTCCCTGCTGGATGTGAGGGCACGCCTGGCCGTGGATGACAAGTTGGAGGTGCACGGCTTCAGGCTGGAGACCGCCGCTTCCCTGGTGGAGGCCTCAAGGATCCTCGGCCCGGGGCCTTTTCACCTGGATGACAGGCATCCTGGATCCGCTGAAGTGGCCCTGGAAGAAGGCCGTATCCTGCTGGGCCGGGATGTGCTGGACCTGGTTGCCGCAGCGGAGGACCTCCTCCCGGCAGAGATTGATGAACTGCGGGCGGCCTTGCAGCTTTCCGGAACCGTTGACAGGCTGGATATCGGACAGTTGTCCCTCGAATTGCCGGGATTCCTTTTTGTTCAGGGACAGGGCCGGATCGGGGGATTGCCGGAGGCGGACTCCCTGGAGCTGGAACTTCCTGCTTTTATGGTGGCAGCCAGCCATGCCCTCTCCTTTCACCCCTTGCTGGCAGGCATTTTTCCCGAAGGGTTTGCCGGTTGGGACACCCTGGTGGTGCAAGGCAGCCTGAGCAGCCGCCCCGATGCACTACAGGCCTTGGTTTCCCTGGATAGCGGGCTGGGGCAGGTGGATCTGGCGGGTGGGGTGTATGGATTGTCGGACAGGGATCCGGTCTACAACGGCACGGTGGATTTCAGGCACTTGCGGCTGGGATCCCTGCTGGGAAACGCAGCACTTCCCGACAGCCTTTCCCTGGCCTTGCAGGCAGACGGCAGGGGGGCGGACCCCGCGACAGCGACGGGAAGCTTTTCCCTGCGGGTTCATCATGCCCTGCTGCGCGGATACCATTATTCCGGCCTGACCGCGGAAGGGACCCTGGGGGATGGGGTCCTGGATGCCGCCCTGATGTACCATGACCCCCACCTGCAGCTTTCGGCCGGGACAAGCCTGTCCCTGGGGGGAGCGGTGCCGGTGCTGGAGGCCTCCATGAACCTTGACCGCCTGGATGCCATGGCGCTTGGCTGGTCGGATTCCGTCATGGTGTTCAGCACCCGGCTGCGGGCCCGGCTGAGCCCCCGCGGCGACGATTTCATCGAGGGATTTGCCCGGCTGGAGGAGGCGAGCCTGCAGACGCAGAAGCGGTTGTTTTCCATGGACTCCCTGTTGGTGCTGGCATCCGCACCGGATGCATCCGGGGTGGACAGCGGAACCTTTCGGATGGGAATTTCTTCGCCCATCCTCCAGGCAAACTACAGGGGCAATGCCTCCCCCCTGAAGGTTCCGGACCTCCTGCTCCCGCACCTGCTGTCCCTCCTGGGAGATGAGCCACAAGGGCCGGCGACCGGTGCTGCCGCAGGCCCGGGGAGTGGGGATGGTCAGGGCCGGGAAGCCGGGGAGGAAGCGACCTGGTTCAGCCTGGAAGTGAGGGTCCTCCCTTCGGATTGGCTCACCGGCGTGTTCCTGCCGGAGCTGGCGTCTTACGGTCCCCTCTCCCTGACGTGCGACTTCAGCACGGAGGCACCGGCACTGCACCTGAAAGGGGACATCCCGCACCTGGAGTACGGGGGTATGGTGCTTTCCGGGCTGGAGGTCCGTGCCGGCACAGACCCGGAAATGGCGGGCTTTACATTGGGCCTCACACGATTCGAAGGGGTGGGCCTGGACCTTCACCGGCCCGTTCTTCAAGGGTCTTTCCGGGAGCAGCTGCTGCAATTCTCCCTCGGCTTTGACGACCAGGAGGGCCATGCCTGGCTGGGGGCCGAAGGTCTGATCAGCCGAAGGGACCCATGGTTCGAACTCCGTTTCGGGGAAGCCCTGCTGCTGCACGGGGACACCTGGACGGTGGCACCCGGCCACGCCATCCTGGCCGGTCCCGGCTTGTTGATCTTCCAGGGGTTCAGGCTGGAAAGGGAAGGGGCCTCGCTGGCGTTGCAGAGCCTGGAAGGGGCTGGCGGGCCATGGCTGGGTCCCCCGCTTGCACGGGAAGCACAGGACGGGGCAGGCGGGGAAGGCCCTGTCTGGCATCAGCCACCATTTCGGCTAAGCCTGAGGCAGTTTGATCTGGGTCAGCTTGCCTCCCTGATGGAGACGGATGGCCCGGGGGGCTTGCTGGACGGGCAGGTGGTCGTGGAGGATTTGTTCGGGAAACTGTCGCTCAAAGCGGACATCGGACTGAAGGATCTGACTTACGGGGGGACCGGCATGGGAGACCTCAGCCTGCAGGTGGAGAACGGGGGCACGGACCGTTTTGTGTTTTCCTCCTCCCTGACTGGCCGCGGCAATGATGTTTCCATGAAAGGCTACTTTGAACCGGGAGAGGCTCCACTTTACGGGCTGGACCTGATCCTGGGGGGGCTCGACCTGGGCACGCTGGAAGGATTTGCCATGGGAGAAATCACGGGACTGCAGGGCCATGTCACGGGCCGTTTGCAGGCTGGGGGAGACAGCATGGGGCCGGACTTGTCGGGGTTTATCCGTTTCAGGGAAACCGGCTTTCAGGTCACCTACCTGCACACCGGTTTCAGCCTGAAGGATGACACTTTGTATTTTGACCGCAACCGCATCACCTTTCGGAATTTTACCCTGCTGGACAGGGCTGGCCGGCCGGCCAGCCTGAATGGGCACCTGGACCTGTCAGACCCGGGGTCGGTGGGCTTTTCGCTGGACCTGACTTCGGATCAGTTTCTTGCCCTGGACATCCCCCCGGGGGAGAACCCCCTCTTCTCGGGGAGGGTGCAGTTCAGCAGCGACCTGCAGCTTCGCGGCCAGGCAGACGCTCCGGTCCTGGAGGGAAGCTTTGCCCTGAAGGAAGGGTCCTTTTTCGACATGGTCATTCCGCAGTCAGACCCCCGCGCCATCGGCTCGGAAGGCGTGGTGGCCTTTCTCCCGGAGGGAGACCCTTCTGCCTGGCCTTTCGAAGAGGAATCCCCCGTGGCGGCGCCCCTGACCCATGCCTTCCGGAACCTGGATGTCGGCGTCAACATCGAGGTCGACCCCACGGCGAGGCTACGTATCCTGATTGACCCCCATGCAGGGGATTACTTGCAGCTGCGTGGCGGCGGGATGCTGAGCTATGGTACGGACCCCGGGGGAAGGGTTTCGCTTGCGGGACGGTATGAGCTGACCGAAGGGGCCTACCTGATGACGTTTTATGATGTGGTTCGCCGGCACTTCAATATCCGGCGTGGCAGCAGCATCCTCTGGACGGGTGATCCCATGAACCCGGAAGTGGACCTCACCGCCCAGTATGCGGTCCGCACCCAGGTGCGGGAGCTTTTTGAGCATCACCCGGGCGGGGCCGATGACCCGGCCCTGAGGCAGTTGTTCCCTTTCACGGTCATTATGAGGATGACGGGCAGGATGATGGAACCGGACATCCGTTTCGAAATCGGGCTGCCGGAGGAACACCGCAACGCCCTTGACGGCCGCCTCCAGGCCAGGCTTCAGGAGCTGAACCAGCACGAATCGGAGCGCAACAAACAGGCATTTGCCCTGCTGGTTCTGGGCACTTTCCTGCAGGACAACCCCTTTGAAGCATTGGGGGAGGGTCCCGGCATGACGGCAGCGGCGCGGACAAGCGCCAGCCGCCTTCTTTCGCAGCAGCTGAACAGGTTGTCGGACAGGTACATACGGGGCGTGGACATCCGGTTCGATCTTCAAAGCCAGGAGCATTTTACAGGGGAAGGCGTGGAGGGGTCCACCCGTCTGAACATGGAAGTTTCCAGGAATTTTTTCGATGAACGGATGCGCATCACTGTGGGGGGCAATGTCGAACTGGAGGATGAACGCAGGAGAGAGGCCTCGGCCGGTGACATCGCGGGGGACTTCACCATCGAGTACCTGCTGAACGAGGAGGGGAGCTTAGTCCTGCTGGGATTCCGGAAAAAGGAGTTCGGGGACCTGTTCGAGGGACAGCTCATAAAAACCGGGCTAGCCCTGCGTTTTCGCAGAACCTATCAAGAATTGCGTGACCTGTTCAAAACAGACCAGACACCATGACCCGCCGCCATCCAATAGCCCCCTTCCCTGCCGCATCTGCCCGGAACATCACAGGCCGTTCCCTGGTGGTTATCCTGCTACTGTGGCTATCATCCTGCACGGGCCTGAGGTTTCTTGAGGAAGACCAGCGGCTTTACAAGGGAAGCACCATTGAGTTCGAGTCAGCGGAGACCCTCCGGGAGAAACCCATGATTGAGGAGGAGCTGCAACGCGTCATCAGGCCCGCACCCAACCAACGCATCGGTCCGTCCCGGCCGCGGCTTTGGATGTATTTTGCCGCCGGGGAACCCAGGGGCCGGGGGCTGCGGTACCTGATGAGGAACCGTTTTGGCCGGCCGCCCGTGCTGATGGAGCAGGTCGACCCCGAGCGCAGCCGGCAACTCATTGAGAACCGCCTGTTCAATATGGGCTACTTCGATGGCTCGGCTTCCTATCAGGTCCATACGACACCCAGGACGGCCTCGGTACAATTCCTGGTCCATCTTCAGCCCCCTTATATCCTGGGAACCCTTTATCCGGCGGAGGCCACCAATGCGGCCGCCCGGCAGGTCAACGCCCTGTTGGAAGGGAGCCTGCTGAAACCGGGCAGGCCCTACCGCCTGGATGAACTGAAGAAGGAGAGGGACCGCCTCGACCGGGAGATGAAAAGGCTGGGGTATTTTTACTTCCATCCGGATTATCTCATTTTCCTGGCGGATACCATGCAAGGAAGCCGTACGGTCGACCTCCATCTGAGGATCAAACATGACACCCCTCCCCAGGCCCTGATGACCTACCGGGTCGGGAACATCCGCATCCAGGCGGACTACCTGTCGGATCCCGCCGGCTCCACCACGAAGCAGGGTGGCCTCTCCGCCGGGGAAGGCATCACCCTGTTTGACAGCCAGGATCAATTCCGTCCTGGTCTATTCCGTTCCGTTCTTTCCCTAGAACCAGGAAGCCTGTACAACCTGGATGCCCATGACCGCAGCCTGAACCGCCTCATGGGTCTGGGTGTCTTTCGTTTCATTAATTTTCGTTTCCAGGAGCCTGCCGGCCTTCCGGATGGGGATGAAGGGGTGCTGGATCTCAGGATCCTGCTTTCACCCGCCAAAAAACTGACCCTGGCGGCCGAAGTCAGGGGGGTGAGCAAATCCAATAATTTTGCCGGACCCGGCTTCGATGCCTCCTTCACCAACAACAACCTGTTGGGGGGGGCAGAACGCCTTCATATCAACGTGGATGCAAGCTATGAGGCATTGCTCGGACGTCAGCCCGCTTCTGCCAGCGCCTGGGAGGCCGGGCTGGGCGCCGAACTTGTATTTCCGCGTTTTGTGGTGCCTTTTTTCCGGCCGGTATCCGATTCCCGCTTTTTGCCGCGGACCAGTTTCCAGGCCGGTTGGAGGCATTTGAACCGTTCGGATGCATTCAGTCTGAATTCCTGGCAGCTGCAATATGGTTTCAGCTGGAACCGCAGCCAGACCATCCATCAGAAATTCCATCCGGTGGTGATAAACCTTTTCAGCCTGAACGATGTCAGCCAGGACCTGGAAGGATTGCTCGCCGGGGATCTGCTCATGCGGCGGGGCTTGTTTGAACAATACATCATCGGCTCCCAGTATTCCTGGCTTTACAACTCCCAGCAGGAAACGGGGGATCGCGGAAGGAACGATCTGTACCTCAATTTAAACCTCGATCTTTCAGGGAACCTGGCATGGATTGCCGCCGGTGCCCTGTCGGGCAGCGACCAGGCGAAGGGCCGCGCCCGCACCCTGTGGGGTCATGAGTTCTCCCAGTATACCCGGGCGGATATGGATGCGCGTTATTACCTGCGTGCCCGCAAGGGGGGGCGCCTGGCCATGAGGCTCGTCGCAGGGGCCGGTTTCCCTTATGGCAATTCGGACTATCTGCCTTATGTGAAACAGTTCTACATCGGGGGAGTCAACAGCATCCGGGCCTTTCAGCCGCGGACGCTGGGGCCCGGAGCCTATGTCCCGCCCGACAGCCTCTCGGGCGGGTTCAACCCTTACCACAGCGGGGAGATCAAGCTGGAGGCCAGTCTTGAATACCGGTTTGGCATCACCGGCATGCTCAGGGGAGCCGTGTTCGCCGATGCGGGGAATATCTGGACCTTGAAAGAACACGAGAACACCCCCGGGGGGGCGTTCTCGTGGGACGGCTTTTTCAGGCAGATCGCCCTGGGCAGTGGGGCCGGCCTCCGCTTGGATGCCACCTTCTTCGTGCTTCGGCTCGATGTGGCCTTTCCCCTGGCAGACCCGCGAACGGAGCGGCAGGGATACCTGGAGCCGGTGAGGCCGTTGAGCAAAAACTGGAGGCGCGACAAGCTCGTGTTCAGCCTGGCGATCGGCTACCCTTTCTGACAGGCTCAGCGGATTTCCACCTCGATCCACCCGGAGCGGTCCGGGTCCTCTGGGACGGGCCATTTGCGGGGCGGGTTCCTTTCCAGTTCTTCGAGCAACACCTCAATGGCCTTTTCCAGGGAGGGGTCTTCCCCCCGGGCCACCCTGTGCGGAGCATCCACCACTTCGATGTCGGGGTAAATGCCGATTCCCTCAATGATATACTCCCCTTGCTGGTTGTAGATGCCGAAGCGGGGAACGGCGATGTAGCCGCCGTCGGCCAGGCGGGCATTGCCGCTCATCCCCACCAGCCCGCCCCAGGTCCGGGTGCCGATGATGGGGCCGAGGCTCCGCTGGCGGAAGAAATAGGGAAACGCATCGCCCCCGGAGGCGGAATACTGGTTGATGAGCATGGCCTTGGGCCCGTCATGGGCCACCCCGGGGGTGCGCATGGGCTCGGGCAGTCCGGCCCGGTGCCAGTGTGCATGCGTTTCCCGGGAAAGGATCTCCACCATGCGGTCGGGAATAAAGCCCCCGCCATTGAAGCGTTCGTCGATAATCAGGGCATCCATGTGGTGGTAGGCGTACATGCCGCGGAACAATTCCCGGTTGCCATCGGCCGAGGTGTTGGGTACGTGGATGTAGCCGATGCGTCCCCCGGACAGCCGCTCGGTCATTTCCCGGCGGGTGTTCACCCAATCCAGGTATTTCAGCTCCGTTTCGCTGGCGATGGGCTGTATGGTGTAGGTGCGGCTTTCCTGTCCCCCGGGCCGGTCGCTGACCGTGATGCGGGTGGCCACCCCAACCCGGTTCTCCAGGAAGCGGTAAGGGTTGTCGGCCGTGGTGACCTCCTGGCCTTCGATCGCGATCAGAAAGTCGCCTTCCCTGACATCGATGCCCTGGGCGGTCAGGGGGGAGAAGCGGGCCGGGTTCCAGTTCTCTCCCTCATAGATCTTGCGGATCACGAATCGTTCGTAACGGGGATCGGCCTGCAGTTCCGCCCCGAGCAGGCCGGTCTGCACCCTGTCCACCCGGGGAAAATCCCCGTAATCGACATAGGCATGGCCGGTATTGGTCTCGGCGACCATTTCCCCGAACAGGTAGTCCAGGTCGAAGCGGTGGTTGAGGAAGGGCAGCAAGGCCCCGTAGCGGTCGCGGAAGCCCTCCCAGTCCACATTATGTACATTGGCCACGTAGAAAAAGTCCCGGAAAATACGCCAGCCGTCCACAAACAGCTGTTCCCACTCCTTGCGGGGTTCGATGCGCATGGTCATCTGGTCCAGGTTGAGGCGTCCCTCACCCGGACGCTGGTTGGGCGCCAGGGTGGCCACCCCGTAGTCGCCCCGGTGCGTGTACAGGAATTTGCTGCCATCATGCGACACAGTCGCACCCCGGATGCCTTCCATGATCAGCTGGTTGCTCTGTTCCTTCACGTTGTAGCGGTTCATGCCGGAATCGGTAAAGTAGACCAGTCCGTCCTTCACCGGATGCAGGCCACGGTAGGAGCCCGATCCCAGGGGAAACGCCACGATGCGCCGGCCGGCCTCATGGAAGTCGATCTCCACGCGGATTTCCTCCTGGCCGGGGCTGTTCCCGGCCTCTGCCTTCCCCGCCGGTTCCGTGGTTTCCTTCGGTTCAAACAGCCTGGGGCTGCCGGCCGTCAGGTGCAGGGCATAGATGCGCGTGGCCCGGGTATACAGGTAGTTGAACTCGAAATCGGAGAAGCTCAGGTTGAAGTCCCTGTTGGAGGTAAAAAACAGGTACTGCCCGTCGGTGGAGAAGACGGGGTTCATATCGGAAAATGTCCCGTCGGTCAGCTGGTTGGTTGCCTGCCCCTCCACATCATAGACCCAGATGTTCCCCTGTCCGTTGGGGCCGTTTTTGGTATAGGCGACCCAGCGCGAGTCGGGGGAAAAGGCATAATGCCGTATTTCGTCGGATGTCGGGGTGTCAATCACGCGGACCGTGCCGCTTTCCACCTCCAGCAGCTGCAACCGCATGCTCCGGTCGAAGAAGACCAGGAAGCGGCTGTCGGGCGACCATACAGAAGGGTATTTCCACCCCCGTGAGCCCTCGGTGACCTGTCTGGGCTCAGCGTTTTCCTTGTTCTCCAGCAGGTAGACCTCGTATTCTCCCGTGGCATCGCCGTACCA
The DNA here is from genome assembly GCA_964477035.1 of uncultured Bacteroidales bacterium. Lineage (GTDB taxonomy): Bacteria > Bacteroidota > Bacteroidia > Bacteroidales > UBA7960 > SLSG01. The sequence goes on along the minus strand of CAYZCW010000008.1, from coordinate 34,602 downwards.
GGCAATCCACCGGCCATCGGGCGACCAGGAAGGATAGACCTCCCGGACTCCCTGGGTGCGGGTGAGGTTGTGGGTGGTGCCTTCCCCGGCCGGTACCGAGAAGATGTCGCCGCGGGCATCGAACAGTACCCGGTTGCCGCCGGGGGAGAGGGCCGTGCTGTGGATGTTGTCTTTGACATTCTTATGGTAAGGCAGGGTGTTGGCGTAATCGAAATGCAGGTTCACCACCACGCGCTCCGCCTGTCCGCTGTCCAGGTCGAGCCGGTACAACCTTCCCCCACTCTCGTACACAAGCTGGTCGTAGCTGCCGGCCGGCCACATCACGTCAAAATCATCGTGGAAGGTAAGCTGCCGGACCTCCCCGGTGCGCAAGTCGTGGCTGTAAATGTTCAGCCAGAGATCCCGGTCGGAGGCAAAATAGATTTTGTCGCCGTACCAATGCGGGATGTGATCGGTTCCCACCCAGTCGGTCACGGGTTCGCTGTGTCCCTCTACCAGGTCGTACACCCAGATGTTGGAGGCCCTTCCCCCCTTGTACCGTTTCCAGGTGCGGAACTCCCGGTCGACCCAGGTAAAGGCCAGCTTGTTGTTGTCGGGCGACAACGCGGCGAAGCCGCCGTAGGGAACAGGCAATTCTTCCTCAAAGCCGCCCTCAATGGAAACCAGATAGTAGCGTCCCATGCGGTCGCCATACTCCGTCCGGTTGCTGCGGAACAGGATCTTTTTGCTGTCGGCCGTCCAGTCCATCACGACATTGTCGAATCCGCCGCGCTGGGGCATGGGGCCCACGTCGTTGTAAAAGGTCAGTTGCCTTGGGGTGCCTCCCCGGGCCGGCATCACGTAAACCTGCCGGGATCCGCTGTACTCCGCCGAGAAGGCGATCCACCGGCCGTCGGGCGAGATTTTCGGGAACAACTCCAGTCCCTGGTGGGAGGTCAGTTGCCGCGCATCCCCCCCGGAGGCGGGAACGGTCCACAGGTTTCCGGCGTACACGAACACGATCTGGTCCCCGTTGATATGGGGATAACGCATCAACCGTGCATCGTCCGCTGCCCGGGTTAGGGGCAGGGCGGCCAGCATGATGCCGCAGGCAAGCAATATTGTCTTAAACAAACGCATGATGATGGAAAAGTGGTTTTGGTGAATAACTGGAAAAACAGGAGGCCACTGCCAGTCTGTTGCCGGTGGTCGCGCCCTGTAAACATCGGCTACTGCCTGTAAACGATAGAATTTATGTTCATCCCTGCACCCACAGATGCAAACAGGATCACGTCCCCCGGTTCGATCCGGTGGTTTGGGAGCGATCCCTTGAGGATCATGTCGTACAATGTGGGAACGGTGGCCACCGAGCTGTTTCCCAATTCATGGATGTTCATCGGCATGACCCTGGCGGTATCGGCCCGCACCCCGAAAAGCCGGAAAAAACGGCTCACGATCGCCTCGTCCATCTTTTCATTGGCCTGGTGCAGCAGCACCTTGCGGACCTCTTCGATGGGAGTGCCGGCTTTGTCGAGAGACAGTTTCATGGCTTTGGGGACATGGGAAAGAGAGTATTCATATATTTTTCTTCCGTGCATCTTGATGTAGCGCACCCGGGGATCGCTTTCCGGAGCATTGGACTTTCCGAGGTAGAGGTAACCAACCTCCTCCCGGGTATGGCTTACGGTCGCGGATGCCAGCACTCCCCGTTTGGTGTCCGACTGCTCCCCTTCGAGGATGGCGGCTCCGGCCCCGTCGCTGAATATCATGGTGTCGCGGTCGTATTTGTCGACCACCCGGGAAAGGGTCTCGGCCCCGATCACAAGGCACCGCCGGGCAAGTCCGGAACGGATGTAGGAGTCGGCCTGGATGATCCCCTGAACCCAACCGGGGCAGCCAAAGATCAGGTCGTAGGCCACACAGGCCGGATTGTCGATGCCCAGCAGGTGCTTGACCCTCGAGGCCACGGCCGGCAACGTATCCGTCTGGATGGTCCCTTTCACCACGTCCCCGAAATCATGGGCCACGATGATGTGATCGATCGTTTCCCGGTCAACGCCTGCGGAGGCAATGGCCTCTTCGGCTGCCAGGGCTGCGATCTGCGAGGTGGTTTGGTTTTCTGTGACCCAGCGCCTCTGGGCGATGCCCGTGATGTCGCGGAATTTGCGCACGACCTCCTCCCCGGGGCCTTCTATCGGGCTTTCGTCCTTTTCAAAAAATGTTTGCCTGGCAAACTGGCTGTTGTCGATGATCCGGGTGGGAATATAGCTTCCGGTTCCCGAAATGATGGTGTTATGATACTGCATAGGTCATTCTGATTTAACGGACAATATTACTCAAAATTTTTCAGCTGGCAGCTCCCCGGGGGGTGCATTGTGTTTCAGGGGATGCGCTTTTGCCTGAATTGATTACCTTTGCAGGGATCCTGAGGTTTATCTGAAGCCAATCTCCTATGTTTTTGATACAGTTTGCTTCTCCGGGTTTTCTTTGGGCCCTGCCAGCCATCCTGTTGCCGGTTCTTATCCACCTGTTTCATTTCAGGCGGTTCCGCAAGGTGCTGTTTTCCAACGTGGCATTTTTGCAGCAGCTGAGCGACCAGTCCAGAAGGCAGTCCCGCCTTCGCCACCTCCTGGTGCTCGCAGCCCGGATCCTGGCCGTGGCCTCGCTGGTGCTCGCCTTTTCCAGGCCATACCTGCCCGCTGCACACGCCCCGGTGGATGCCCGGGGGAATGCCGTGGGGATCTGGGTGGACAATTCATTCAGCATGGATGCGCTGGGGACAGCCGGCAGGTTGCTGGACGAGGCCAAGGACCGGGCCCGCAGGATTGCCGGCATCTACCAGCCGTCGGACCGCTTCCTGCTGTTGACCAATGACCTGGAAGGCAGGCACCAGCGTTTTGTGAGCCGGGAGGAGTTCCTCCGCATGCTGGAAGAGGTTCCCCTGAGTCCACGGATCCAAACCCTTGGCGGCATCATGGAGCGGCAATCCATTCTTTTCGGGGAACTCGGCCAGGAGGCAGGCAAGTCCTATTACATCAGCGACTTCCAGAAAAGCACCCTCCGTGTGGATGAGGCCCGCCCGGATACTTCCCTCACCTCCTTCCTGGTGCCCCTTCCGGCGCAGCAGGCGGATAACGTGTTCATTGACAGCTGCTGGTTTGATGCGCCGGTTCGCCTGCCGGGCCAAACCGTCTCATTGCATGTCGCCCTGCGGCAGGATGGCGGGCAGGCCCTCAGCGGCCAGCCGGTCCGGTTGTTCATAGACGGGGTCCAGCGGACCGTGGCTTCGTACGACCTGGAACCCGGGGGGCGGACCGAGGTGGTCCTCAGCTGGACCCTGTCCGGCCCCGGTACGCACCAGGCATGGGTGGAGGTGGTGGATTATCCCGTCACGTTCGACGACCGGCTCTTTTTCAGCTTCCGCGTCACGCAAGAAGTTCCGGTGCTTGCCATAGAACAGCCTCCGGGCAGCCCCTACCTCCGGGCCCTCTTTGGTCCTGACACGACATTCCGGTTTTTGTCCGTTCCCGCTTTTGCGGCCGATCTTTCCTCCCTGCCCCGGCACCACCTTGTCGTCCTGCAAGGATTGCAGCAGCTGTCGCCTGGCCTGGCACAGGCCCTCGGGACCTATGTGGACCAGGGAGGGAGTCTGGCGGTTTTCCCCGGAGGGGAAGCTGACCTGGATTCCTACAATGCCTTTCTGTCTGACATGGGGATGCGGGGATACGGGAGCCCGGATACCGTCCCGACGCGGGTCACACTGATCAATGAACGGCATGCGCTTTTCCGGGATGTGTTTGAAGAACTGCCGGAACGTGCCGACCTGCCGGCAGTCAGCCGCCATTACCGGCTTGAGGGCGGGGGCGGGTCCACGGGAGAGGAGCTTCTGGGGCTGATGAACGGGCGGTCCTTCCTGAGCGTGCAGGAATACGGCCGGGGCCGTGTGTACCTTTCAGCCGTTCCCATAAGTCAGGACCACAGCAATTTCCAGGACCACCCGGTGTTTGTGCCGGCCCTGGTGAACATGGCGCTGATGAGTTCCGGGCTGGAACCCCTGTACCATGTGCTGGGGTCCGCCGCCCCCATCCTCCTGAGGCAACCCCTGGAGGGCCCCGGGGTGGTTTATGCGATCCGGGGGGACGACTCGGAAATGATTCCCGGGCAGAGGCGGTTGGGCAACCAGGTTCAACTGATGGTCCGCGACCAGCTCTACAGGGCGGGCAATTACGGCTTGCATGCGGGGGATACCGCCATCATGGGTTTGTCGTTCAATTACGACCGGCGGGAATCCCTGCTTGACCCCCACTCCCCGGCGGAGCTTGCCGGTGCCGGCCTGGATGCCGGGCTGCAGGGCATGGGGATCATCGACGGGAGGGCGGAGGACTTCGGCATCAGCCTGGAGGCCCTGCAGACAGGCCGGCAGCTCTGGCGGCTGTTCCTCTGGATGGCCCTGGCCTTTTTACTGGCCGAAGTGCTGCTGCTGCGGCTGTTGAGATAGGTCCCCGTCCAAAAAGAATCATTATCTTTGCAGCGTTTTTTAAGTCCCTTCATCCCAAAAACCCATGCCGGCAATGACCGAGGACCAATCCTTATCCGAAAACCAGGACGGCCTTTCCACCGGGTCATCAGCTACCCCCCCTGAAGGAGACGGATTTCAAACCATGCGTCTTTCAGGCATGTATGAAGACTGGTTTCTGGACTATGCCTCCTATGTGATCCTGGAGCGGGCCGTGCCCGAGGTGCGTGACGGCCTCAAGCCCGTGCAGCGCCGCATCCTGCATGCGATGAAGGATCTGGATGACGGCCGGTACAACAAGGTGGCGAACATCATCGGCCACACCATGAAGTACCACCCGCACGGGGATGCTTCCATCGGGGATGCCCTGGTGCAGCTGGGGCAAAAGGACCTGCTCATCGATACCCAGGGAAACTGGGGCAACATTTTGACGGGAGACAGCGCCGCGGCGCCCCGCTACATTGAAGCCCGCCCTTCCAGGTTTGCCCTGGATGTCCTGTACAACAGCAAGACCACCACCTGGAAGACAAGCTATGACGGCAGGAACAGGGAGCCCGTGAATTTGCCGGTTAAATTCCCCTTGCTGCTTGCCCAGGGGGTGGAGGGCATTGCCGTGGGACTCGCTTCCAAGATCCTGCCGCACAATTTTCTGGAGCTGATCGACGCCTCCATTGCCCATCTCCGGGGGGAAGAACCGGATATTGTACCGGACTTTCCATCCGGGGGCCTGGCGGATTTCTCCCGTTACCATGGCGGGATGCGGGGCGGCAAGGTCCGGGTCCGCGCCCGCATCCAGATATTGGATAAGAAAACTTTGGTAATCAACGAGATCCCATACGGTACCACCACGGGGAATTTAATGGACAGCATCGTGGCGGCCAATGACAAGGGCAAGATCAAGATCCGCAAGATAGAGGACAACACCTCCGACAAGGTCGAGATCCTGATCCACCTGGCCCCGGGCATTTCGCCTGACCAGGCCATTGACGCCCTGTACCTGTTTACCGACTGCGAAGTCAGTATTTCCCCCAATTGCTGTGTGATCGATATCGACAAGCCCCGTTTTCTGAATGTCAACGAGGTGCTGAAAATCTCCACAGACAATACGCTGGGCCTGCTGAAGAAGGAGCTGGAGATCGAAAAACAGGAACTGCTGGAGCAGATCCTGTTCGGAAGCCTGGAAAAGGTATTCATAGAAAAACGCATTTACCGCAGGATCGAGGAATGCGAGACCTGGGAGGCGGTCATCGAAACGATCGACAAGGGCCTGAAACCCCATAAGGCCTTGTTTTACCGGGATATTACCCGGGATGACATCGTAAAACTGACAGAAATCCGCATCAAGCGGATCTCCCGTTACAACGCCTTCAAAGCGGATGAGGTCCTGCGGTCCCTGCAGGAGAAGCTCGAGTCGGTCAACCACCACCTGGACAACCTGGTGGATTACGCCATTGCCTACTTCAAACGAATCCGCGACACCTATGGCAAGGGCCGGGAGCGGAAGACCGAGATCCGCCTGTTCGACACCATCGAGGCAGCCCGCGTGGCCGTGGCCAACGAGAAACTCTATGTGAACCGCACAGAGGGGTTTGCGGGCACGGGCCTGAAGAAAGATGAATACGTTTGTGAATGCTCCGACCTGGACGACATCATCGTTTTCAGGGAGGACGGCACCTTCACGGTGACCAGGGTCACCCCGAAGAGTTTCGTCGGAAAGAACATCATCCACATCGGGGTGTTCGACCGCAACGACGACCGCACCATCTACAACATGATCTATGTGGACGGGCCCAGGGGAAACGCCTACATGAAACGCTTCCCGGTAAAAGGGGTCACGCGTGACCGGGATTACGACCTGACCAGGGGCACCAAAGGAAGCAAGGTCCTGTACTTCACCGCCAACCCGAACGGGGAGGCCGAGGTGGTGAGCGTGCACCTGCGCCACAAGCCCAAACTCAAGAAACCGGTGTTCGATCTGGACTTCAGCGAGCTGGCCATCAAGGGCCGGGCGGCTGCGGGGAACATCCTGACCAAGCACAGCATACGCCGCATCGTGCTGAAGGACCAGGGGGTGTCCACCCTGGGGGCCATGGACATCTGGTTCGACGAGGCCGTGCTCAGGTTAAACAACGACAAGCGCGGCATGTACCTGGGCGCTTTCCAGGGCGGGGACCGCATCCTGGCTGTGTATGCCTCGGGGACCTGCCGTTTGTTGCCCGTCGATTTGTCGGCGCATTTTGACGAAAAGCCGGTGCTGCTGAAAAAGTTCCATGAGGACATGGTCCTGACGGCTGTCTATATCGAGGGGGAGACCGGTCATCACTACATGAAGCGTTTCCAGCCGGAGGGGAACGGAAAGGCCGTGGGATTCATCGGGGACCACCGCAGCAGCCGGCTGCTGCTGGTAACCGACTCGTCCAGCCCCAGGCTGCTGGTGCGTCTGCCGGAATCACCGCGCAGGGCAAAGACGCAGGAGGAGATCGACGCGGCCGGCTTCATCTCAGTAAAGGGTGCCAAAGCGCGTGGCAAGCGGATCACCAACCTGGAGCCGGAGGGACTTGAATGGATCCATGGGGACGGGGAGGAGCAGCCGGAAACGGAAAGCCCGGTCGATGAGACACAGGAAGGTGTCGCCTCCCCCGTGGCCCCGCAGGAGGAGCTCCCCGTTCAGGAGGAGCCCTCCGGCAAACCATCCGGTCAGGCCGTTGGCGGGGAGGACGGTGTCGTGCCCAGCCCCCCATCCGACGAAAAGACCCGGGAAGATGCATCCGACCCGGTCCCTGCATCCCGGAGAAAGCCTGGCCCGGGGGACAAGCAGCGGCAAATCCGGCTGGACCTGGATATATAACAACACACTTTTGATATGATCCGAATTGGTATCAACGGCCTCGGCCGGATCGGCAAGCTGGTGTTCCGTCTGGCCGGTGAGCGGGATGATATGGAGGTGGTGGCCGTGAACGACCCCATGTTGCTGACGACCATGGTGCATTTGCTGCGGTATGATTCCGTGCACGGACGCTTCGGCCGGGAGGTCGGGGCAGATGAAGTCAGCGGGGAGCTGGTGGTGGACGGCCGCCGCATCCGGAAATACGGGCATTACCATCCCTCGCGCATTCCCTGGGGCCTGCACCGGGTAGACCTGGTGATCGAGGCCTCCGGCCTCTTCCTGACGCGTGACGGCCTGAACGGGCACTTGCAGCAGGGTGCCGGCAAGGTGATCCTGACCTGTCCGCCCAAGGAGAAGCTCGACAATATGGTGGTGATCGGGGTGAACCACGACAGCCTGAAGCCCTCACAGCATCTCGTTTCCAACGCCTCCTGTACCACCAATTGTGTGGCCCCGGTACTGAAGGTGCTGGAGGATGCCTGGGGGATTGACCAGGTCTTCATGAACACGGTCCATCCTTATACCAACAGCCAGAACGTCATGGATGCCCCCCACCAGGACCTGCGCAGGGCACGTTGTGCCAACGAGAACATCATCCCCACCACCACGAGTGCCATCCGGGCGGTCCGGGACATCATGCCATTTCTCGAGGGGCGTTTCGAAGGCTTTGCCACCAGGGTGCCCGTCAGCGACGGCTCCTTCGTGGAATTCTGCGCCAACCTGAAATCGCCCGTGACGGCCGCGGACCTCAATGCCGCCTTCCGCCGGGCGGCGGAAGGCCCTTTGCGGAACATCCTTCATTATTGCGAGGACCCCGTCGTGTCAAAAGACATCGTGGGCAATCCGCACTCGGCGGTGTTCGATGCCCTGAGTACCAAAGTGCTGGGGGATCGCTTCGTGCAGCTGCTTGCCTGGTATGACAATGAGTATGCCTATTCCAGCCGGGTGGTGGAGCTTGCCGCCCTGCTGCTGCATGAAAAAAGGGGGCAGTAGCCCCCTTTCCGGTTCCGTTGGGACGCCGGGGTTCATGTTCCCTGCTCATGGTAGAGTTCGATCATCTTCAGGATCACCTGGGTGGCCTTCTCCATGCTTTCCAGGCTGATGTACTCATACTTGCCGTGGAAGTTGTGCCCCCCGGCAAAAATATTCGGGCAGGGCAGGCCCATATAGGACAGCTTTGAGCCGTCGGTGCCGCCCCGTATGGGCCGGATGATGGGGACAATCCCGAGCTCTTTCATGGCCCGTTCGGCGATCTCCACGGTGTGATAGACCGGCTCCACCTTTTCCCGCATGTTGTAGTACTGGTCCCTGACCTCCAGCTTCACGGTGCCTTCCCCGTATTTTTTATTCAAAAAGCCGGCCACCTCCCTGACCATGTCTTTCTTTTCCTCAAACTTCCTGCGGTCATGGTCGCGCAGAATATACAGCAGGCTGGCTTCTTCCACCGTGCCCTCGAACTTCATGATGTGGTAAAACCCCTCGTAGCCTTCCGTGAATTCCGGCCGGTCGAACACGGGAAGCATGTCATTGAACTCCATGCCGATGATCAGGGCGTTGATCATCTTGTGTTTGGCATCGCCCGGGTGGACGTTGCGTCCCTGGACCTTCACCTGGGCCAGGGCGGCGTTGAAATTCTCGAATTGCAGTTCCCCCACTTCGCTGCCGTCCAGGGTGTAGGCAAATTCCGCCCCGAATTTTTCCACCCCGAAGCGGTCGACCCCGCGGCCGATCTCCTCATCCGGGGTGAATCCGATTTTTATCGTGCCGTGGGGGGTCTCCGGATGCGACACCAGGTATTCCAGGGCCGTCATGATCTCCGCGATGCCGGCCTTGTCGTCGGCCGCCAGCAGGCTGGTGCCGTCGGTGGTGATCAGGGTCTGTCCCTTGTATTTTTCCAGCATGGGGAAGTCGCTGACCCTCAAATGCATGTCTTTTTCCTCGTTGAGCAGCACATCCCCCCCGTCGTAGTTTTCTATGATCCGGGGCCTGATGTTCGCGCCATTCATGTCCGGGCTGCTGTCCATGTGGGCCAGGAACCCGATCACGGGGATCTTCCGCTGGCTGTTGGCGGGCAGGGTGGCCGTGACATAACAATGCTCATCCACCGCCGCATCCTCCAGCCCGAGCCCGCGGAGCTCGTCCACCAGCAAGCGGGCCAGGTCGAATTGTTTTTTGGTGCTGGGAAATTCCTGGCTGTTCGGATCGCTCTGGGTGTCTATGCTGATATAGCGCAGGAAGCGTTCCAGTAGTTTTTCTTTCATGGGTCTGTCGTATTAATGGTTTTACGTCGGATGGGCCGCTCGTCCCTGTGGCAGCGCCCCCGTCCCTTTAGTCTTCCTTGGTGGCCTTTAATGCGTTGCGGTACAGGTAGGTGCAAAGCAGGGTGAACATCAACAGCCCCAGCCATTGCGAGCCCGGCCTGGCAAGCCAGCCGGCCGCCTCCAGGTGCAGCCCGCTGAATTTCAACAGGGCGCTCACCACGCCCATCAGGGCGCCGCCTGCGATGAAACCACTGGCGATGAGGGTGCCCCGTTCCCTGCGTTTGGTGTTGAGCAGGCTGTCCGTGCTGCGGTTCATCACATACCAGGAAATAAGGCCGCCCACCAGCAGGGGGGTGTTCAGGTCCAGCGGGATGAACATGCCCAGGGCAAAAGCCAGGGCCGGCACGCCCAACATGGTCAGGACCAGGGAAAGGAAGGCCCCGGCCCCGTATAATAGCCAGGGCGCCGTCCCCCCGGTCATCATCGGTTCGATCACCGCCGCCATGGCATTGGCCTGGGGGGCGACCATGGCCCCGGGTCCGGTAAAGCCGTATGTCTGGTTCAGGATGATGATCACCCCGCCCACGGTGGCGGCCGAGACGATGGTTCCCAGAAACTTCCAGCCTTGCTGCTTGTAGGGGGAGGCCCCCAGCCAGTAGCCGATCTTCAGGTCGGAGATGAAGGCCCCCGACATGGCCAGGGCGGTGCATACCACCCCTCCGATAATCAGGGCGGCCACCATGCCGGCGGTGCCGGACAGTCCCACGCTGGTCATGATCAGGGAGGTCAGAATGAGGGTCATCAGGGTCATGCCGGACACCGGGTTGGTGCCCACAATGGCAATGGCATTGGCGGCCACTGTAGTGAACAGGAAGGACACCACCATCACGATGAGGAGTCCCACCAGCGCATGGGTGAGGTTCTGCACCACCCCGAACTGGAAAAAAATGAAAATGAGCAGGGCGGTGACGATGGTTCCGCCCAGGATCAGGCTCATGGGAAGGTCGCGCCGGGTACGCAGGCTGCTGTCGGCAGCAGCCTGTTTGCTGAATGTTTCTTTCACGGCCAGGCCCACCGCGTTGCGGATGATGCCTGAGGAGCGTATGATGCCGATGAGACCGGCCATGGCGATGCCGCCGATCCCGATCATGCGCACGTAATCGCGGAAGATCACCTCCGGCGCCAGCTGGGCCACGGCATGGGCTTCTCCTCCGAAGGCAGCGGCTGCATGGGCTACCAGGGGAATGATCACAAACCATCCGACGAAAGACCCCGCACAGATGATCACGGCGTATTTCAGCCCGATGATGTACCCCAGGCCGACGATGGCTGCCCCCAGGTTCAGCTTGAACACCAGCTTGGCCTTGTCGGCCAGGACGTCCCCGAAGGGAATGACCCGGGTTTCGAAGACCTCGTTCCACCAGCCGAACGTGGCGATGATGAAATCATACACCCCCCCGAGGAGGCCGCTGAACAGAAGCACCTTGGCCTGACTTCCTCCCTTCTCGCCCGAGACCAGCACCTCGGTGGTGGCGGTGGCTTCCGGGAAGGGAAACCTGCCGTGCATCTCGGCTACGAAATATTTGCGGAAGGGGATCAACAGCAAAATGCCCAGAAAGCCCCCGAGCATGGAGGACAAAAAGACCTGGTAAAAATGGGCCTCCAGGTTGAGGATGTAAAGGGCCGGCAGGGTGAAGATGGCCCCGGCCACGATCACCCCTGAGCTGGAGCCGATCGACTGGATGATCACATTCTCGCCCAGGGCGTTCTTTCTTTTGGTGAGGGCCGAAAGCCCCACCGCGATGATGGCGATGGGAATGGCGGCTTCGAAGACCTGCCCGATCTTCAGTCCGAGGTAGGCCGCGGCGGCCGAAAACACCACGGCCATGAGCAGGCCCATGGCCACCGAACGGAAATTGACTTCGGGGTAGATCTTCCCCGGCGCCATCACGGGAATGTATTCCTCCCCTTCCCTGAGTTCACGGTACGCGTTGTCTGGCAATCCCTTGATTTTTTCAGTGGTCTCTTCCATGGTGTGCAGATTGGGTTTAACAGTCATGTGGGTTATTGTTTCTGGAGCATGATGCCGGCCATGAACCGGCCGGTGGTGCCCTCTCCTGCCCGGGAGGAAAAAAAGGCATCCTGCCGGCACTGGGTGCACAACCTGCCTGTTTCAATGTTGCCCGGTTTCAGGCCTTGTTCCAGCAGTTGCCGTTCGTTGATCCGCCACTGGTCGAAGATGAACCTGCCGGGCTCCCTGCCCGGGCGGATGACCTCCCGCGTGCTTCCCAGGGCCCGTTCGGTTTCATACACCACATCCGGCCCCACCTCATAACAGCAGGGCCCGTTGGCCGGACCGAGTCCCGCCAGGATGTTCTCGGCCCGGCACCCGTAATGCTGGATCATTTTCTCCACCGCGGTGGCGGCGATTTTGCGGAGCGACCCCCTCCATCCGGCGTGCAGGGCGGCGATGACCTGCTCCACGGGGTCGTACAGCAGGATGGGCACACAATCGGCCACCTGTATCCCCAGACAAAGCCTTTCCGCGTTGGTGATCATGCCGTCGGCATTGGGAATGGCGCTTTCCCTGTCGACCGAACCCCTGCCCCGGGATCCCTCATCGATGATCACCACATTCCCGCTATGGCATTGCCCGGCGCAGGTTAAGTGAAAAATATCGATGCCGGCGGCCCCGGCCAGCAGTTTGCGGTTGTATAGCACGTTCAGGTTGTTGTCGCCTACATGAAAACCCAGATTGAGGCTGGAGAAGCTGTTTTCGCTGACGCCCCCGTGACGGGTTGAGACAAAATGCGTAAGTTTGGGATGGGAAGACAGGAGGGAAAAGGTGTACAGGGTCAGGCCGAGGGTGTCGCTGCGTATCATGTCGGTGGGTGCTTGGCCATCAAATATAGAAAAAAAAGACAGTTCGATTGCTTCCCGCAAGGTTTTTGATTATGGCCGGTGTGTATATTCATATTCCCTTTTGCAGGCAGGCATGTCATTACTGCAATTTCCATTTTTCGGTATCCCATCGTTTGTCGGATGCCCTGGTCGAATGCCTGATCCGGGAAATGCAGATGCAGGCCGGATTTTTCCGGCCGGACGGTTCCGCCGGGGGAAGGACCCGCCTTGACAGCCTTTACATCGGAGGGGGGACCCCTTCCGTGCTGCCGGTCCCGGCGCTGCAGCGCTTGTTTGCCGCCCTGGGGGAGTGCTTCGCATTCGACGGCAGGACCGAGGTGACCCTGGAAGCCAACCCGGACGACCTGGATGCGGGCTGCCTGGCTTCCCTGAGGGATACGCCCGTGAACCGCCTCAGCATCGGGATACAGTCCTTTCATCAGGCCGACCTGCTCTACATGAACCGGATACACACGCCCGGACAGGCCCTGCGGGCGATCAAAGATGCCCGGCGGACCGGTTTTGACAACCTGACGGTGGACCTGATCTATGGCACGCCCACCCTGTCGGACAAGGGCTGGGAGCAGAACCTGGAGAAGGTCTTCGGCCTGGAGGTTCCCCATATGTCTGCCTACGCCCTGACGGTGGAGAAAAAAACGCCCCTGGATGTCATGATCCGCAAGGGGCAGGCCGCCCCGGTGGACGAGGACCAGGTGGCCCGGCAGTTTGAGATCCTGATGGACCGGATGGCTGGCCGGGGGTACGAGCATTATGAGATTTCCAATTTTTCGTTGCCCGGCAGGTATTCCCGCCACAACCTGTCTTACTGGGACGGCAGCCCCTATCTTGGGCTGGGTCCCTCTGCCCACAGCCACCGGGAGGGACAGCGGTGGTGGAATGTGTCCAACACCGCTGCCTACGTGGCCTCCCTGCGGTCCGGGCTCATCCCTTTTGAAACCGAAGAGCTCGGTCCGGCCCAACGCTTCGATGAATATGTGATGACGTCTTTGCGCACCCAGTGGGGCTGCAGCCTGCAGCGGGTGGCCGGCACCTGGGGCAGGGACCGTCGCGAGGCCCTGCTGCTGGCGGCCCGTCCCTACCTGGCGAACGGACAGCTGGCAAGGGCAGGGGAGGTGCTGCGGCTGACCCGATCCGGCAGGTTGTTTGCCGACCGCATCGCCTCGGAGCTTTTCTGGGAGGACTAGCCCACGGGTATCCGGACCCTTCCCGGGATGGGCCGGGTGGTCAACCAGGGAAAAAAAAGCGTCCCGGATTGCGGGACGCCTTGTCAGATGATATTGCCTGGCCTTTCCGCCCTGGTTTTATTCGAAGGACAGGATGGACTTGCGGATGATGTCCACGCATTCGAGCAGCTGCTCCTCGGTGATGATAAGGGGCGGGGCAAAACGGATGATGTCCCCGTGGGTGGGTTTTGCCAGCAGGCCGTTCTCCGCCATCTTCATGCACACATCCCAGGCCTCTTTGCCGTCTTTGGGTTTGATGACGATGGCGTTGAGCAGTCCTTTGCCCCGGACCAGGGTGACCCTGTCCGACTGGATGCCCCTGAGTTCCTTCCGGAGCAATTCCCCGAGGCGTTCAGACCGTTCGGCCAGTTTCTCCTCCCGGACCACCTCCAGGGCCGCCATGGCCACCCTGGCAGCCACCGGGTTGCCCCCGAAGGTGGATCCATGCTGTCCGGGCCGGATGACCATCATGACGGGATCGTCGGCCAGAACGGCCGATACGGGGTAAATGCCGCCGCTGATGGCCTTGCCCAGGATCAGCACATCGGGCTTGATGTTTTCGTGATCGCAGGCAAGCATCCTGCCCGTGCGGGCGATGCCGGTCTGCACCTCGTCGGCGATGAACAGTACATTGTGCTTCTTGCACAGGGCATGGCAGGTGGCCAGGTAGCCTTCGTCGGGCACAAACACCCCGGCTTCCCCCTGTATGGGTTCCACCAGGAACCCGGCCACGTCAGGATCTTTCAGCGCTTCCGCCAGGGCGTCCGCGTCATTGTAAGGGATGCGGATGAAACCGGGGGTGTAGGGGCCGTAATCGCCATAGCCGTCCGGGTCGTTCGAAAAGGACACGATGGTGGTGGTACGGCCGTGAAAATTGTTTTCGCACACGACGATCTTTGCCTGGTTGGCGGGAACGCCCTTTTCCTTGTAGGCCCATTTGCGGCAGAGCTTGATGGCCGTTTCCACGGCTTCCGCCCCGGTATTCATGGGGAGTACCTTGTCATAGCCGAACAGTCCGGTGATGTACTTTTCATACACCCCCAGCACATCGTTGTGAAAGGCCCTGGAGGTCAGTGCCAGGGTGTTGGATTGTTCGATGAGGGCATCGACGATTTTCGGGTGGCAGTGTCCCTGGTTCACGGCCGAGTAAGCCGAGAGGAAATCGTAATAACGTTTTCCTTCCACATCCCAGACGAATACGCCTTCCCCGCGTGACAGGACCACGGGAAGCGGGTGGTAGTTGTGCGCGCCGTGTTTGTCCTCCAGTTCAATGGCTTTTTGTGAGGTGATTTTTTCGGTCGTCATCATAAATGGTACTCCTTTTTTATTTGGTTGTTTACGGACTTTATACGGAAAGAATGCTTCCTTATTGGATGCGGCAAAGATAGGGAAAAGGCCCCGAATAAAAAAACCGGCAGTCGCCCCGAGGGGCTCCTGCCGGTGTCATCACTCATCACCCTTAATCGTTTATCCGCTGCGGTCCGGCCGGGTATGTGCAGGGCCGGGGCGCAGGGCTGTTATTTGGCAGCTTCGAAGCGTCTTTCCACTTCGGTCCAGTTGATCACGTGCCAGAAATTGCCCACGTACTCGGGCCGCCTGTTCTGGTACTTCAGGTAGTAGGCGTGTTCCCAGACATCCACGCCGAGGATGGGCATGCCCTGTACTTCGGCCACGTCCATGAGCGGGTTGTCCTGGTTGGGGGTGGAGGTCACCTGCAGCTGGCCGGAGCCATCCACGATCAGCCAGGCCCAGCCGCTTCCGAAACGGCCTGCGGCGGCCTTGTTGAATTCTTCCTGGAATTGTTCGAAGGAGCCGAAACGGCCTTCAATGGCGGCGAGCAGGTTGCCTGAAGGGGCTCCGTTGCCGTCGGGTCCCATGACCTGCCAGAAGAGGGTATGGTTGTAATGCCCCCCCCCGTTGTTGCGAACGGCCACCGGGTGCTGGCTCATGTTTTTGAAGACTTCTTCCAGGCTCATGGATTCCAGGGGAGTCCCTGCAATGGCGTTGTTCAGGTTGTTGACATAGGCCTGGTGGTGCTTGCCGTGATGGATTTCCATGGTTTGTTTGTCGATGTATGGCTCCAATGCGTCATGGGCGTATGGCAGGGGTGCCAGTTCGTATTTTCCGTCTTGTGCTTTCATTGCTTCCATTTCTTTTGGTTGATGATTCGATGAATTTCCTTGTGAGGCCTGCTGGCAGGCCGTCGTGCCCGCCAGGGCGAGGCCGGCGATCAACGCCAGGGTGATCCGTTTTGTATGCATGCTTGTGCTTTTTGGGGTTATGAGCATAGTTTTTAATCGGACTACATAAACATAACAAGCTTTGGTCGGAAAGGTTCAATGCCTGGTCCCGTGCCGGCCTGCGACGGCAATGGTTGAATTTATGTGTCTAGTAAACAGAAAGATAGGGCGCAATGCGCCGGTAGGTCGTTTCGTCCACCAGGTGGGATCGCCGGATCTCGGATACCCCGGAGAGGGGGCCGTGTTGCCGGACCAGGGCGGTGAGGGCCCCGGCCAGGTTGCGGTCGATGTAGGGATGCCGGAGCAGTTCGGCAAAGCTGCATTCATTGAGGTTGATCCGCCGGATGGCGGTGGTGTCGATCAGAATGTGGTCGCGGACCTGCTCCCAGCGGGCGGAGTCCAGCCCGTAAACCTCCAGGAGCTGGTCAAGACCCAGGTACCCGCCCAGCAGGTCCCGGTAGGCCGTGATGCGCCTGCTGAAGGTTGGGCCGATTCCCCGGATGGTTTGAAGCAGGGCGGTATCCGCCCGGTTGATGTCGATCTGCAGCTGTTTTTCCGGCGCCGGGCTCCTGCGGGTTTCCCGTTCAGCGGCCTTTGGCTTCCCCTCCGGGCCTGCCCCGTCCTCCCTGTCCGGGGTGACGCCTTCACGGGCCCCTGCATCCCGGGCCATCCCATCCGCTGTCCCGTCCCCCGCCCTGCCTGGCTTGCCGGACCCCGGCCTTCGCGGCAGGCTGATAAAAGGTTCCAGCTGATGGTACCAGTCTTCCTCCATCAGGTAGATGCGCTTCAGGTCCTCCCGGTAGCGGAAACGGCCTCCGGCGGAAAGGTAGTTGCGGATGCTCCTGCCCACATATCCCGGCAGGCCCATTCCTTCCCATTCTTCGGCCGACAGCTCGTTCGGATCAAAGGGGGAAGGGGTGAGAACAGGCTCCCCGCGGGATCCGGCCGAAGCCCCTGTTCCCGTGCGGGCTTCCCCGGAAGCGGGCAGGGCGGTCCCGCTTTCCCTCCCGGCGTCCCCCCTTTGTTGCTCCTTCAGGGCCTCGACCAGGGGCATGTAGGGGGAGAAGTCGGCCGGTGGCAGCGGACGCATCCGACGATACAGCGGAGGCATGGAGACCACCAGCAGGATCAGGACCAGCAGCACCCGGATGCCGTTTCGCTGCGCGCTCGTAAAGTACAGGAAATCCTTCCAGAACATAGGGCATGATCATCCCGGGAGGCAGCCCGCGGGGCCGCGCCCTTTTTGCAAAGATAGCCGGCCCGGCCGCGGATTTTTTTTGTCCGGCGGGTCAGCGGTCCCCTTGGTGCTTTTTGTACTTTTGGGGAAATCCATTTCCCATGATGATCAGAAGACTTTTTATCCTGTCAGCGGCCTGCCTTCTGGCCGCCGCCTGCCAGACCGGCGAAAACACCGCCTGGGACCACGCTGCCCTGGACCGGCAGCTGGATTCCCTGTTCACCCGGACCGACCTGAGGGCCGCCGCCTTCGGAGCGGTCACGGCCGATGGGGATACATACACCCGGTGTCTGGGAGAGGGACGATGGGACCGCGAAGACCCGCTGCACCAGAACCACATCTTCCGGATCGCCTCCATGACCAAGGCGGTCACGAGTGTGGCGGCCATGCAGCTGGTGGAAAGGGGGTTGGTGACCCTGGATGAGCCACTGGATACCTACCTGCCGGCCATTCAGGAGGTGCCGGTTCTTATGCCGGACGGACAGCTGCTCCCCGGGGAGCAGCCCATCACCCTCCGCCACCTGCTGACCCATACTTCGGGATTCGGCTATGCCTTGTTCGACCGCCGGCTGAGCGATTTCCGGCTGCCGGACGACTGGCCCCACCGGGACCATCCCCGCCTGCAGGATGCCGGGATCTCCTGGCATTACGGAACCAGCACCGACTGGGCCGGATACCTGGTGGAGGCCCTTTCGGGCATGGACCTGGAGACCTATTTCCGTACCCACATCACCGGCCCCCTGGGGATGGACCATACCTGGTTTGAGGTGCCCGACTCCCTGGCCGGTCTGGTCGTGACCCTGGGAGTGCGTGATCCGGCAAAGGACGGGGCCCTGGTTCCCGCACCCATGCCCCCCCCGGGCGGGTCCGGCAGGTCCCACAGCGGAGGCGCGGGCCTGCATTCCAGCCTGGGGGACTACCTGCGCTTTCTGCAATGCATCCTGCAGGGAGGGACGCTGGACGGGGTGAGTATCCTCCGGCCGGAAACCGTGCAAAGCCTGTTCGAAGACCAGCTGGGGCGGGTGATTGTTCCGGGAGATGGTTCGCAGGATCAGGTGGCCGGCGGACAGGAAACGGAGGGGCAGGACTTCCGGCATGGCCTGGCCTGGGCCCTGGAGGGATCCGGAAACACTTATGGCCGCCGGGAAGGATCGGCATACTGGAGCGGCTATTTCAACACCTTTTTCTCGGTCGATATCCATTCGGGCATCGCCGTGGTGGTGATGACCAATGTGATGCCCTTCGGGGATGCCCGGGCCCTGGAGCTTTACCGCTCCTTTGAGGCCATGGTGCGGGGGGACTAAGGTTTTTTTTGCCGCGGCCGTGGATTTTGTCCAAACTTTACTATTTTTGGCCTCTTCCCGGGCTGCTGCGGGAATACCAATCAACCAACAAACCAACGACACATGTCTGACAAGGATAGTGGGCTGCGTGAGGGGTTTTCGAGCAAGTTCGGAATTCTCTGTGCCGCGGCCGGTTCGGCCATTGGCCTGGGAAATATCTGGCGTTTTCCCTATGTGGTGGGGGATAACGGGGGCGGGGCCTTTCTCCTGGTATACCTGGGATTCATCCTGCTGCTGGGCATCCCGGTCATGCTGTCCGAGTTTGTGATCGGGCGGCGGGGACAGCGAAACACCTTCGGGGCATTCCGGCGCCTGGCCCCCGGCAGGCCCTGGTGGATCGTCGGGGTGATGGGCATTGCCGCGGCATTCATGATCCTGGCCTTTTACAGCACCATCGCCGGCTGGACCCTCGAATACGTCTACAAGGCCCTGACCAATGCCTTTCAGGGGAAAAGCTCCGCCGAACTGGGGGAGATGTTCCAGTCTTTTCACACCCAGGCGGCCAGGCCCCTTTTGTGGCAGCTGGTGTTCATGGTGATGACCGCCGGCATCATCATTGCCGGGGTCAAAAAAGGCATCGAGAAGTACGCCAAGATCCTGATGCCCTTTCTGGTCCTTCTGTTGCTCATCATGGCGGTACGCTCCCTGACCCTCCCGGGGGCCATGGGAGGGCTGCGCTTTTTATTCCGGCCCGACTTTTCGGAACTGAGCCCCCAGGTGTTCCTCTCGGCCCTGGGACAGGCCTTTTTCTCCCTCAGCATCGGCATGGGCGCACTGATCACGTACGGTTCCTACATCGGCAAGGAGAACAACCTGAGCCGGATCTCGGTGGAGGTCTCCCTTGCCGACACCCTGATTGCCGTCCTGGCCGGTGTGGCCATATTCCCCGCGGTATTCGCCTTCGGCCTGGCACCGGATGAGGGGCCCGGGCTGATCTTTCACGTGCTGCCCAATATTTTCCAGCAGATACCCGGGGGTTACTTCTTCTCCGTGATCTTCTTCGTGCTGCTGGCCATTGCCGCACTCACGTCCTCCATTTCGATCCTGGAGGTGGTGGTGGCGTTCATGGTGGAAGAGCTGAACATCCGCAGGAGGAATGCCACGATCATGGCCGCCGCGGCGGCCACCCTGGTGGGGGTGTTGTGCACCTTGTCGTTCGGGGAGATGAAAGAGACCCTGGTGTTCGGAAAGACCGTGTTTGACCTGATGGACTTTTCCTCCTCCAACATCCTGCTGCCCCTTGGGGGCCTCCTCATTGTGCTTTTCGTCGGATGGTTCATGGGCTCGGCCCATGTCCGGGACGAGCTGTCCAACGGGGGGACCCTGAGGGTCTCTTTTTTCCGGGTGTTCATGTTCCTGCTCAAATTCATTGCGCCGGTGGCCATTGCCATCGTGTTTTTGCATAGCATCGGATTGATTTAAACCTAAAAACCCTGTTGCCTCATGTCTGGTTTCCTGGAAGGAATGAACACCGTGATTACCTGGTACAACGATTTTGTCGGGGGCTACCTGCTCCTGGCCCTCTTGCTGCCCACCGGGATCTATTTCGCCTTTAAGTTCCGTTTCCTGCACGTGCGCATGTTCGGACACTCTTTCGCCATCCTGGCGGGGAGGTTCTCCAAAAAGGACGACCATGGGGACGTGAACCATTTCAAGGCGCTGACCACGGCACTTTCTGCCACGGTAGGCACCGGGAACATCGTGGGGGTGGCCCTGGCCATTTACCTGGGCGGCCCGGGGGCCATTTTCTGGATGTGGGTCACGGGCTTTTTCGGCATGATGCTGAAGCTGGTGGAATGCACCCTGGGATTGAAGTACCGGAAGTTTAACGCGGACGGCACCGTGTCCGGTGGCCCCATGTATTATATGGAGTATGGGTTGAAGGACAAGCTGGGCAGGCACGCCAAGACCCTGGCCATCATCTTTGCCTCGGCGGCCGTGCTGTGTTCCATGGGAACCGGCAACATGGCGCAGAGCAACTCCATGACCGATGTGCTCAACACCAGTTATAACATCCCGACCTGGATCAGCGGGCTGGTCATTGCGGGACTGGTGCTGCTGATCGTCGTCGGCGGACTCAAGCGGATTGCCGAGGTGACTTCCCGCCTGGTGCCCTTCATGGCGGCCTTCTATTTCCTGGCCGCGATGACCATCTTTGTGCTGCACCTGGAGTGGCTCGGACCGGCCTTCCGGCTGATCTTCACGGATGCCTTTACCGGCACGGCCGCCGCAGGCGGGTTTGTTGGCTCGGCCTTTATCCTGACCCTTACCATGGGGATTCGGCGCGGGCTGTTCTCCAATGAGGCAGGACAGGGATCCGCCGCCATGGCACACTCTGCCGCCAAGACCCCCTATCCATTGAGGGAAGGATTGGTGGCAAGCCTGGAGCCCTTCATCGACACCCTGTTTATCTGCACCCTGACCGCCCTGGTCATCATCATGACCGGTGCCTGGGAATCGGGCATACAGGGCGTGGGCATGACGGTGCTGGCCTTTGAGACCGGGCTGGCGGAGATCAACCTGGGGTACATCGCCCCCCACATCATCGCCCTGGGCCTGCTGCTGTTCGCGTTTTCCACGATCATTTCCTGGTCCTACTACGGAACCCGGGCGGCGCAATACCTGTTCGGGGACAAGGCCATCACCCCTTATTACTATGTCTACGCCGTGTTTGTATTTTTGGGCGCCATCTGGGGAATTGACCTGGTCTGGAGTTTCGTGGACATGGTCATCACCTTCATGACCATCCCCAACCTGATTGCCATCCTGCTGCTTGCCCCCGTGGTGAAGAAGGAGGTGCAGGATTACTTCAGCATGGACTACAAGGCCAGGTAAGCGGGCAGTGCTCCGTGTCATGGCATGCGTTTGTTCCGGGCGTGAACAAGAATTCGGGTTTTTTTGAGTTATTGTTTCATAACATGAAGGACCGGCTGCCGTGCGAATGCCTGATGATTGTCCGCAAGACCCTCCGGGTCCTGGGGGCCGTGGCCGCGTTGTTTGTGGTCGCCGGATTGACCGGGCCGGCCGGCGGGGAACCCACGCGCATTGAACTGGTGCATGCAGACCGCATGCAGTTCGACCGTGCCCTGGGAGACGATGTGCGGCGGCTGATCGACAACGTCCATTTCCGGCATGAGGAGGCCCAGATGTATTGTGACAGTGCCTACCTGTACGCCGTCACGAACAGCCTCCGGGCCTACGGCAATATCTTCATCCAGGTCAGCGATACGGTCAGCATCTACGGGGATGTGCTGCACTACAACGGCAACAGCAGGCAGGCCGAACTGAGGGGAAATGTCCGGATGGTGGATCCCCAGATGACCCTGACGGCTCCCGTGCTGTATTACGACCTCGATGCCAACACGGCACGATACGCCTCCGGGGGGCGCATCGTGGATGCGGAAAATGAACTGACGAGCCAGGAGGGGTTTTACTATGCCGATTCCAAGGATTTTTTCTTCCGCGACCAGGTGGTCCTGCTGAACCCGGACTACACCATGCACTCAGACACCCTCCGGTACAACACCCTGACGGAGGTGGCCTTTTTCTTCGGTCCCACCACCATCGTGAGTGAGGAAAATACCATCTATTGCCGCAATGGCTGGTACGACACGGCCAACGATGTGGCCCGTTTCAGCAGGGATGCCTGGTTTACCAACCATGAGCAGTCGCTGACCGGGGACACCCTGTTCTACGACAGGACACGGGGTTACGGCCGTGCGGACCGCAACGTGGTCATGCGCGACAGCGTGGAGAACACCCTCATCAAAGGCCACCTGGCCGAGCATTTTGAACGGACCGGGACCTCGACGGTCACAGGGGACGCCATGCTGATCGTGGTGGCGGAGAACGATTCCCTCTTCCTGCATGCCGATACCCTGCGCTCCTTCTACAATGACACCCTCGACCAGCGCTGGGTGTATGCTTACCACAGGGCCCGGTTCTACCGCAGCGACCTGCAGGGCCTGAGTGACTCCATCGTATACAGCTTTGCGGACTCCACCATCTACCTGTTCCATGATCCGGTGCTGTGGGCCGATGTCCACCAGCTGACCGCCCGGAGGATCGAGGTCGTGACCAGCGAGGAGGAGGTGCGCTCCATCCACCTCTACGATGCCGCCTTCATCGCCTCGGAGGAGGCGGATCTGGGGTTCAACCAGGTGAAGGGCCGCAACCTGACAGGCCACTTCAGGGAGAACGAGCTTTGGCGCATCGACGTTTCCGGGAACGGGGAATCCCTCTACCATATCCTGGAGGAGGCCGGAGACTATATCGGCATCAACAAAGCCCTGGCCTCGGAGATCATCATCTTTGTGGAGGACAATAAAGTGTCGGGCATCCGTTTCCTTGCGCAGCCCGAGGCCCAGTTGTTTCCCCCGGAGGAGCTGCCGCCGGACGACCGGCTGTTGCGGGATTTCCGCTGGCTGGAGGACCGGCGCCCACAATCCAAAGAGGACATATTCGTATGGCGGTAAATTTTGAAAGACATACCCTTTCCAACGGGCTGCGGGTGCTGGCCCATCGTGATCCCACCACCCCGATGGCTGCCTTCAACCTCCTGTACGATGTGGGAGCCAGGGATGAGCATCCCGACCGTACGGGGTTTGCGCACCTGTTCGAGCACCTGATGTTCGAGGGGTCGGTCCACATCCCCGATTACGATGTCCGCCTGCAGAGGGCCGGGGGGGAGAATAACGCCTTCACCACCAACGACATCACCAATTACTATCTGACCCTGCCGGCGGTCAACCTGGAAACCGCCTTCTGGCTGGAGTCGGACAGGATGCTGGGACTGGCCCTGTCGGAAGAGAAACTGGAAACCCAGAAAAACGTGGTGGTGGAGGAATACAGGCAGTCCTACCTGAACCAGCCTTACGGGGATGCGTGGCTGCTGCTCCGGCCCCTTGCCTGGCAGCGGCATCCCTACCGCTGGGCCACCATCGGCAAAAGCATCGATCACATCCGGCAGGCCCGCCTGGAGCAGGTCCGGGATTTTTTCCGGGATTATTACCATCCCGGGAATGCCATCCTGGCCGTTGCCGGCCAGGTGGATCCCCAGCATGTTTTTCGCCTGGCCGAGACCTGGTTCGGGGACATCCCCCCGGGCAAACGCCCCGGGAGGGTGCTTCCTGCAGAGGCCCCGGTGATCAGGCAGCGCAGGCTCCGGGTGGAACGGGACGTGCCCTCCACCCAGCTTTACCTGGCTTTCCACACCTGCGGCAGGGGCGACAAGGACTTTTTCCCGGCCGACCTGCTGAGCGACATCCTGGCCAGCGGGGAATCCGCCCGCTTTGCCCGCCGGCTTGTCCGGGGAAGAAAACTGGTGGGGGAGGCCCATGCCTATCTGACCGGCAGCCTGGATCCCGGCTTGTTCCTGGTCCAGGCCACCCTGCACCGTGAGGCCGCCTTCGGGGCTGTTGAAGAGGCCATCTGGGAGGAACTGCAGGCCCTGTCGGAAGAGCCGGTCGGCGGGCAGGAACTGCAAAAAGTAAAGAACAAGGTGGAGGCCGCCCATACCTTTGCCGAAAGCCACGTGCTGGCCAAGGCCATCAACCTGGCCTATTACGAGCTGATGGGAGATGCCGGGCTGCTGAACAGGCAGATGGAGGCCTATGCCAGGGTGCGCCCGGAGGATATTCAACAGCAGGCAAAAAGCCTGTTCCGCCGCGAAGGGGCGGCCATTCTGCATTATGCGGCCCGTGAAACGGTAAATGGATAAAAAATCGTAATTTAGAGGGCTTCCGCAAATAGGCGGGGCCCGGTCACAATCGTGCAAGCATGGCAGATCGACACAATCCCCCGGCCAACCAGGTCATCGCAGACATCCCGTTTATCCGCCCGGCGGAAGCCACGCTCGGGAACGGCCTTCCCGTGTATTTGCTGGAGGGCGGGACGGAAGATGTGGTGAAGGTGGAACTGGTGTTCTTTGCAGGGAGTTATTTCCAGCCGGCACCCCTGGTGGGTTTCGCTGCCTCCAGTCTCCTGAAGGCGGGGACCCGGAAGCGGGATGCCGAAGCCATCAGCGGCACCATGGACTTTTACGGGGCCTATTTTCGTGAAGACGCCCAGAAGGACCTCGTATCCCTGGGCGTGTTTGTCCTGCAAAAACACCTGGAACCCATGCTGGAGCTGCTGCAGGAAATGGTGGTGCATCCGGTGTTCCCGGAGGACGAGATGCGGCTCTTTCTCAAGAACCGGAAGCAGCGCCACCAGATCGAGAACCAAAAGGTTCAGTTCATGGCGCGGACCTTTTTCAATGAACTGCTCTACGGGGCGGAACATCCTTACGGGTCCCGTGTCCGTCCGGAGGACTTTGACCGGGTGGAGAGGCAGTGGCTGGTGGACTTTCACCGGGACTACATCCAGCCGGCCAACGGCTTTTGTATCGTATCGGGGCGCCTGCCCGGCAACATCACGGAACTGCTTGAAAAAACGCTTGGACAAAAGGAATGGGCCGCCGGCATGGTGCCTCCCCCGCCTCACTATCCCATCCACGCGGCTCCCGAAAAGAAAATCCTCCTGGAGAAACCGGACGCCTTGCAGTCGGCCGTGCGCATCGGGCGCAGGCTCTTTAACCGGGCCCACCCGGACCATCACGGGCTGGTGATCACCAACGCCCTGCTGGGAGGTTTTTTTGGCTCCAGGCTGATGCAGAATATCCGCCAGGACAAGGGGTATACTTACGGAATCGGCTCCAGCCTGGTCTCCCTGCTTCGCGACGGCTATTTCTTCATAGCCACCGAGGTGGGGGTGGGGGTGTGCCAGAAAGCGATCGACCAGATCCATGCAGAGATCAGGAACCTGCGCACCCGGCCCGCCACAGGGGAAGAGCTGGGCACCCTCAAGAGTTACCTGGCCGGGAACTTCCTGCGGTCGTTCGACGGGCCCTTTGCGCAAGCCGAGCGGTTCAAGGAAGTGCGGGCCTTCCGCATGGGACAATCCCACTACGAAGGATTTATGAAGGAACTGCAGCAAATCACCGCAGAGAAAATCACCCAGCTGGCAGAGAAGTACCTGCACGAGGACAGCATGATCGAGCTGGTGGTGGGTAAAAAGTAAGGGGCCCCGGGGCAATAAAACCGGCCGTTGGGGGTTTCTTCAATAGCTGGCACGGACAATGAGAAACCACTTGTTTTATATCGGGCACAAATTCATCCGGCTCTTGCCGGCATGGCTGGCAGTCTTTCTTTGTCTGGTTCCCTTTTCCTACAGGGTATCGGCACAAATGTCCGGCGTCACCCTCGAAAGGGTCACTGTGGCAGAGGAACAGGAAGCAGGGGATGCCGGCTGGAACATGGCGCCCGTCCTTCTTTACTGGTCCTACGATACCCCGCCCCCCGCAGGTGCCAGGATGGTCTTCCTGCGTTCCATCAACGACAGGCAGGAGCCCCTGGATACCATTCCGGTGGCAGAACTGCCGGGAGCGGTCTGGGGGGACAGGCAGAATCCCCTGCCTTTGATCCGTTCCGAGAGGTATTCCATCTACCTGGTGGATGAAGACGGGGATGCCGCATCCCCCATGAGTTTCATACACGGCACCATCCTGCTCTACAACCCGGATCCCGTTGCCGGCATCGACCCCTGCCGGGGCAGCATCCTGCTGCAATGGAACAACTACACGGTGACCGACGGCGAGGATCCGGTCGCCCCGCCATTTACCCACAACCAGGTGCTGGTCACCCCGCCCGGGGGCGGGGAGTACGTGGCGGCGACCCTTGATTTCACCAGCGCGCCGGCCGATGAGTATGAGTATGTCTTTGACCATGGCCCCGGCCCCTACCGCTTCCGCATCCGTGCCGTGGAGCGGATCGGAGGGGTCGATCACAGGACCTCCCACTCCAATGCCTGGACGGTGTCTTTCCAGTCGTCCACTCTGTCTGATCTGGATATCTGGCTGGTGGACGTGGCCGCTCCGGACCAGGTCCGTGTGACCTTCGAGGCCATCGGTGATGTGGATGCATTCGAGTACCGCATCCTGCGATCCAGGCAAAGGGACCAGGGATTTGAAGAGGCAGGGGTGGTGCCGGCGGCGGACCTGAAAGGAGGATTGGGTGTTTTTGAGGACCAGGTGGCGGCCGGTACCGAGGGACCCTGGTATTACCGGGTGCATGCCTTTCTGGCCGGTGGGAATTGCGCAGACCCCAGCCTGGAGGCGGGCCCCGTGTCTTCCCTGTGGCTGGAGGCCGGTCTTGCAGAACTGTCCGAAACCAGCCTGTTGGTCGACCTGCAATGGGAACAGGATCCATCCTCGCCCGTGGGGTTCGAACTGTTCAGGAGCACCGGGGGCGGGCCTTTCACTTCGGTGGGCCTCTATACGGAGAGCGAATTGAGCGCCCGGGACGATCTTTCAGACCAGCTGGGCACGATCGCCGGGGAAATCCTGTACTTCCTCCAGGCCGACATGCCCGGAGGCAAGGCCCGGTCCAATGTGGTCCCGGTGTTTCTGGAACCCGAGATCAAAATATACAACGCTTTCAATCCCAATAGCCTCATAGAGGCCAACCGGCATTTCCGTCCCGTATTCATCAACTTTCTTCCCGACTTTGTCCGCCTGCGGGTCTTCAACCGTTGGGGGCAGGAGATCTATGCCGAAAGGCTGGAGGAGGACATCGGGCAATGGGTTGGCTGGGACGGGCGCACCCGGGAGGGCGAAGAGGCCCCCCAGGGCACTTACGCTTTCCACCTGGAAGTGGGACTGCCCGGCGGGGACATCCTGGAAAAGCGCGGGACCGTGCTTCTGCTCAGGTAAGGCAGATCCAGCCCTTTTTCTCCCAGGCATTTAGGATTTTTTAAAACAGAGTATGTCGCATTTTTCCTACTTTTGCAAATCATAAAACAAACGGGGTTCATGCAGCACGACAATGACAAGTTTACGGGCGAGGGACTGACCTATGATGACGTCCTTCTGGTGCCGGCCTTTTCGGAGATCCTGCCGAGGGAGGTCGATATCGCTTCCATGTTTTCCAGGAACATCCCCCTCCGCGTGCCCATTGTGTCGGCGGCGATGGACACCGTGACCGAATCGCGCATGGCCATTGCCATGGCCCAGGAGGGAGGCATCGGGGTGTTGCACAAGAACATGGGAATCGAAGACCAGGCGGCCAAGGTCAGGAAGGTCAAGCGGTCGGAAAACGGCATGATCATCGATCCCATCACCCTGCATGACAATGCCGTGATCGGCGAGGCCCTGCAGATCATGAAGGAATTCAAGATCGGCGGCATCCCGGTGGTGGACGATGACAACCGATTGGTGGGCATCATCACCAACAGGGACCTTCGGTTTGAAAAAGACCTTGAAAAACCCGTCAGGGAGGTCATGACTTCCGAAAACCTGATCACCACCTCCGAGTTTGTGGACTTTGAGGACGCGGAAGAGATCCTGCAGGAACATAAAATTGAAAAGCTGCCCGTGGTGGATGCGGGTCACCGGCTCGTGGGACTGATCACGTACCGGGACATCATCAAGATCAAGGAACGCCCCAATGCCTGCAAGGACGAGCGCGGACGTCTGAGGGTCGCCGCAGCCGTGGGCGTCACCCGGGACACCATTGAGCGGGTCGAAGCCCTTGTGGCCGCCGGGGTGGATGCCGTGGTCATCGACACCGCCCACGGACACTCCAGGGGGGTGATCGATATGGCCCGCAGCGTGAAGGCCCGTTTCCCGGAGCTGGACATGGTCGTGGGCAATGTGGCCACGCCGGAGGCGGCCAGGGATCTGATGAAGGCGGGCGCCGATGCCATCAAGGTGGGCATCGGCCCGGGAAGCATTTGCACGACCCGCATCGTGGCCGGGGTCGGGGTTCCCCAGCTGACGGCCATCTATGGGGTGGCCAGGGCTTTGGAGGGCAGCGGCGTGCCGGTCATTGCCGACGGAGGCATACGGTATACCGGGGATATCGTCAAGGCCATTGCGGCCGGGGCCTCTTCCATCATGGCGGGCTCCCTGTTTGCCGGGGTGGAGGAATCTCCGGGAGAAACCGTGATTTATGAAGGCCGTAAATACAAGACGTACCGCGGCATGGGCTCCGTGGAAGCCATGCAGCAGGGATCCAAGGACCGGTATTTTCAGGATGTGGAGGACGATGTGAAGAAACTGGTTCCCGAAGGGATCGTCGGAAGGGTGCCTTACAAAGGGACCCTTTCGGAAGTGGTGCACCAGATGGTGGGCGGCCTGCGTGCCGGCATGGGTTATTGCGGGGCCAGGAACATTGAGGAGCTGCAAAAGGCCCGCTTTACGCGCATTACCAGCGCGGGCGTCAAGGAAAGCCACGTGCATGACGTCACCATCACCCGGGAAGCGCCCAATTACAGCCGGTAGGCCTTCGGTGAAGCGGGGAGGAGACCTGCCCTGGCTGTCCCCGTCCGGGACTATTTTAACCATAAATCAATCCCAATAGAATGAATAAACGCATTGCCATCCTTGTTCTTGTTTTGTCGGGGCTTCTTTCCGGCCCGGTCCGGGCACAAGAGACCGATCCCGTGCTGATGACGGTCGGGGACAGGGTCATTACCGCGTCCCAGTTTATGTCGGCTTACCGGAAGAACAACATCGACATGAAGGTGGCCGATCCGAAGTCGGTCCGTGAATACCTGGACCTTTACATTGATTTTAACCTCAAGGTAGTGGAGGCCATGTCCCAGGGACTGGATACCCAGCCAGAGTTCCTGAGTGAACTGGAACAATACCGCCGGCAGCTTGCCCGTCCTTACTTTTCGGATGAATCCATCACCGGGCACCTGGTGGAGGAAGCCTGGCAGAGAATGCAATACGACATCAGGGCATCGCATATCCTGCTCGGACTGGAAGAGCATGCGTTGCCATCCGACACCCTCCGGGTCTACAACCGTTTGATGGAGATCCGTGAGCGCCACCTGCAGGGAGAGGACTTCGGAGACCTGGCCGAAACGTACTCGGAAGACCCCTCCGCCAGGGGCGTTCCTCCCGGAGAAAACAATCCCGGGAGGCCGGGGAACCGCGGCGATCTGGGTTATTTTACCGTTTTCAACATGGTCTATCCCTTCGAGTCTGCGGCCTACAATACCCCGGTGGGGGAGGTCTCCCTGCCGGTGCGGACCCGTTTTGGCTACCACCTGGTGAAGGTTTCCGACCGCCTGCCTGCCATGGGCACGGCCCGGGTGGCGCATATCATGACCATGACCCCGCCTGGTGGTGACGAGCAATTGCTGGAGGATGCCGGGCGCAGGATACAGGAAGCCTATGAGGCCCTCCGGCAGGGGATGGCTTTTGAGGATGTGGCTGCGCGGTATTCGGAGGATCAGTCGACCGTGGCCCGGGGCGGGGAAATGCCCCCTTTCCAGTCAAACCGGATCGTCCCGGAGTTCGTGGAGGCCATCCACGGGCTGGACAGCCCGGGGGATTATACACCGCCCGTGCGGTCCCAATACGGCTGGCATATCATCAGACTGATTGATCGCACGCCCCCCGCGGCGGCGCTGGAAGACGTCCGAGAGGAGCTGAAAGAACGTGTCACGCGCGATGCCCGCTCCCAGCTGAGTCAGGCTGCGGTGGTTGACCGGTTGAAGGAGCAATATGGTTTTGGAGAGGACCTTGCCGCCCTGCATGCTTTTTACGAGCTTGCGGACGAGGAATTCTTACGGGGGGAGGATCCCCGGGGTCTATGGGAGGCGCTGGATCAGCCGCTTTTCTGGTTTGCCGGGGTCACGGTGACACAGCAGGAGTTTGCTGCCTACCTTAGAAGCCGCTATGCCCCAAGGCTCCGCCCCGATCCCCGCAACCTGGTCAATGAAAGCTACAGCAGCTATGTCTCTGAAAGGCTGATCCGTTATGAGGAGCAATTTCTGGAAGAGAAACACCCGGAATTCAGGGCCGTGATGCAGGAATACCACGACGGCATCCTGCTTTTTGAACTGACCGACAGGGAAGTCTGGTCCAGGGCGATGGAGGATACCCTGGGACTGCATGCCTTTTTTGAACAACATCGAGACGATTACCACTGGGATGAAAGGATGGAGCTGACCATATACCAGGCCAGGGAAAGGGAGGCTGCCGGGTCGGCCCGGGCTTTCCTTGAAGGGCGGCAAAAGAATGCCTACGACAGCGAACTGACCCGGGAAGTGATCGAGGCCGTCGGGAACGCACAGCTTTCCGCCCAGCACCGCCTGTTCGAGCGGGGCGATCATCCGGTCACCGACAAGGTGGACTGGGCGCCCGGTCTCTATGGTCCCTTCCTGCTCAATGGCAGCCACCTGCTCGTCCATGTCCACGGAATCCAGGCCCCGAGGCCACAGGAGTTCCGGGAGGTCAGGGGGCTGGTGGTGGCAGACTATCAGAACCACCTGGAGCGGGAGTGGGTTGCCAAACTCCGGAACCGGTACGAGGTGGTCGTGGATTATCCCCTGCTGGAAACCCTGCAACCTTGATGAGCCATGCCTGAGTTTCGTTTCATGCGCCATAGCCGGAGTTGTTTCCTGCATCTGTTTATAGGGCGCCCCTTCCTGCGGGTCATGCTGCTGACAGGCATCCTTGCCGTGTTCCCTTCCTGCAGGCAGGAAACGGAGCCACAGGGAGACCACCTCCTGGCCAGGGCCTACGACAGCCGCCTGTATTTGTCAGACATCCGGGGCATCGTGCCCCCCTCCGCCACGGCGGAGGACAGCCTCCAGATTGTCAGAAGTTATGTGGAAAACTGGGTGCGTCAGCAGGTCTTTCTTCACCGGGCCCTGGAATCCCTTCCGAGGGAAAAAATGGACTTTGAGAAACAGATCAGTGATTACCGGAATTCCCTCATCGTGTTTGCCTTTGAGAACGAGCTCGTGAAAAGCCAGTTGGATACCACCGTGACCGAAAGGCAGGTCATGGAGTATTACGAAGACAACCAGAACAGTTTCAGGCTGCAGGACCATATCGTTCAGGTAACCTATGTGAAAGTGCCGCTGGACGCCCCCGATATGCAACTGCCACGGCGCCTTTACCGGTCAGAGGATCCCGGCGACATGATGCTGCTGGAGGACTATTGCCTGCAGCATGCAGCGGGATACTTTATGGAACCGGATACGTGGTTGCTGTTCACCGAGCTGTTGCGCGACATCCCCATAACGGCCCAGGATCATGAACAGTTCCTCCGGACCAACCGGCATGTGGAACTCACGGACGATTTTTACCGGTATTTCCTGAATATACGGCAAACCAAGCTCAAGGGGGAGGTCTCTCCCCTGGCCATGGAACAGGACAATGTACGCAGCATCCTGATGAACAGGCGAAAACACGCGTTGATCAACCGGCTGCGCAACGAATATTATCAGGAGGCGCTCAGCACAGGAAAATTTGAAACCCGCTACTGACCCCCGGCATGCTGCGGGGCATATGACAGACACCAAAGGACCAGGCTGGATTTCCAGCCACAAACCACATGAGAATGAATAAAAACGCAGGCGCAATATTTTTGATTTCACTGGCTGCATGGCTGGCCCCCGGGTACTCGCATGCCCAGGAGAAGGTGGTGATTGACCAGGTCATCGCCGTGGTGGGAAACAATGCGATCCTGGGATCGGATATCATCAACCAGCAGAGGCAACTCGAAGGGCAGGGGATAGACCTCGGCCCCAACCCCTCCTGCGCCATGCTGGATGAGGTCCTGTACCAGAAACTCTTGTATAACCAGGCCCTCCTGGACAGCGTGGAGGTCGGGGAGGACCATGTGGAACAGGTGCTGGAGCGGCGCATCCGGTTCTTTATCCAGCAGATCGGTTCGCGTGAACGCCTGGAGGCTTACTACGGCAAATCGATCGAGGAGCTGAAAGAGGAATTCCGTGAGATGGTCCGGGAGCAGGAACTGAGCCAGCGTATGGAAGGCAACATCACCCAGAATGTGAGCGTGACGCCTTCGGAGGTCAGAAGTTTCTTCAACAACCTCCATCCGGACAGCATCCCCATGGTGGAAAGCGAGCTCGTGCTGGCAAAGATCACCAAAACACCGGCCGTACGGCAGGAGGAGAAAGACTTGATCAAGGCCCGCCTGGAAGAATTCAGGGAGCGGATCCTCCAGGGAGAAGGGTTTTCCACCCTGGCCATCCTGTATTCGGAAGATCCCGGCTCGGCCCGGCGGGGCGGGGAGTTGGGTTTTTACGGAAGGGGAGAGCTCTACCCGGAGTTTGAGGCGGTGGCCTTTGGCCTGCGACCGGGGGAAGTCAGCGAGGTGGTTGAAACCGAAGCCGGGCTCCACATCCTGCAAATGATTGAACGCCGCGGAGAACAGGTGAATGTACGGCATCTGCTGCTGCGGCCGAAAGTCAGCCCGGAAGACCTTCAAAAGGCGCGTGCAGAACTGGACAGCATCAGGACCCTCATCCTGTCGGGAGAGAAGACTTTCGCGGAGGCTGCCCTGGCGTTTTCGGACCACCCGGGGAGGATCAACCAGGGCCTGATGGTCAATCCTTTCACCGGTACGAACCGTTTCCGGGCCGATGAACTGGGTCAGGTGGATCCCAACCTGGTGTTTATCGTCGACCGGCTTGAGCCTGAACAGGTGTCCGAACCCCATCTGATGGTCACTGAGGAGGGGCAGCAGGCTTACCGGATCGTAAAGCTGATCAGCCGGGTGGATGCCCACCGGGCCAACCTGCAGGAGGACTATGACCTGATCCAGCAACTTGCCCTTAACCAAAAGGAGCGCCAGGCCATCCGGAGGTGGATCGACAGGAAGCTTTCCTCCACCTATGTTTTCATCCACGAGCAGTACCGCGATTGTGTGTTTGAGCACCAATGGCTGCGGTAGCCATTTAAAACCCAAATAAACCCATGCACTTTTCATCGGATGTTGAAGCCCTTGACAGCCTGTCAGTTAAGTTTAAGGAACTGAAGGAAGAGATCGGCCGTGTGATTGTCGGACAGGATGAGGTGGTCAGAGACGTGTTGATATCGATTTTCAGCCGGGGACATTGCCTGATGGTGGGCGTGCCCGGCCTGGCAAAAACCCTTCTTGTCAACACCATTTCCAGGGTGCTTGGTCTGAAATACAGCCGGATACAGTTTACCCCCGACCTGATGCCCTCTGACATCATCGGGACGGAGATCCTGGATGAAACCCGCAACTTCCGGTTTATCAAGGGTCCTTTGTTTGCCAACATCATTCTTGCAGATGAGATCAACCGGACCCCTCCAAAAACCCAGTCGGCGCTTCTCGAGGCCATGCAGGAACGTTCGGTCACTGCCGCGGGGACAACACACCGGTTGCAGGATCCTTTTTTTGTGCTGGCCACCCAGAACCCGATCGAACAGGAAGGCACCTATCCCTTGCCTGAAGCGCAGCTCGACCGGTTCATGTTCAATGTGAACCTGGATTACCCGAGTTTTGAGGAAGAGGTTGAGGTGGTGCGCACCACCACATCAGACCGGCAGGTGGCGTTACAGGTCATGCTGGAGGCCCGGGAAATCCTGTACTATCAGGACCTGGTGCGGCGTGTGCCCGTTACGGACAATGTGATGGCGTACGCCGTTAAACTGGCAAGCCGGACCCGTCCCAACACCCCGGGAGCCCATAAAGCGGCCAATGAATACATCAGCTGGGGAGCCGGACCCAGGGCTTCCCAGTACCTGATCGTGGGGGCCAAATGCCATGCTGCCATACGAGGGAAATATGCCCCGGACATTGAAGATGTCAACGCCATTGCGTATGCCATCCTGAGGCACCGTATTGTCCGTAACTACAAGGCCGAGGCCGAAGGCATTTCCGTGGAGCACCTGGTGGACCAGTTCGTAGGCTGAATCATCCGGCACCCTTTCTTTTCCGGTTAATCGCCCCGCCCCCAGGGTGTTGATTAATTGTTAAAAACTATGTATTGTTTTTGGTTGGTGGACTGTGAAAAAATATTATCTTTGTAGTCCCTTCTGAAGGAGTGTCAATCGATCTGGTTTTTTTATTTTTTTCAACTTTTTTGTTGGCTATAATAAAAAAGTTCTTACCTTTGCACTCCCCAAATGAGGGAACCCCTCAGACAAGCGGGGTTAATCACA
>CAYZCW010000007.1:159311-181294 GCA_964477035.1 uncultured Bacteroidales bacterium | reverse complement strand
CCGAAAAAACGATATCCGACGAACCAAAAAACATGAAACCATGAAAAAAAAACGTATCACAACCCCTGGCCTGCTCGCGGGCCTCATCCTGATGGCCTTTGCCCTTACATGGTCCTCCTGCGGCAATGAACCCACGGCAAAGAAGGACATCGGCCTGCAACTATGGTCCGTGCGGGAAGCCATGAACGAGGATCCGGCGGCCACCCTGGAAGCCCTTGGCAAGATGGGCTACCAGTTTGTGGAAGCTGCCGGTTACCGCAACGGGGGCTTTTACGGCATGGACCCCGAAGCCTTCCGCGATCTGGTGGAAGCCCACGGGATGGAATTCATCAGCTCCCATACCAGCCGGGGCCTGCCTGCCTCTGACGAGGCGTGGGAGGAGGCCATGGCCTGGTGGGACGAATGCATCCAGGCACACCTGGCAGCCGGGGTGCGTTACATCGTGCAGCCGGTCATGGGACCGGAAGGCTATGAAAGCCTTGACGGACTGAAGCGGTATTGCGATTATTTCAATGCCATAGGGGAGCGCTGCAACCAGCATGGCATCCGGTTTGGTTACCACAACCATGACGGGGAGTTCGGCGAGCTGGAAGGGGAAGTCATCTATGACTTCATGCTGCGGAACACCGATCCGGACAAGGTCATGTTCCAGATGGACCTGTATTGGGTCATCGTGGGGGGCGCAGACCCCGTGGCCTATATGGAGGCCTGGCCGGAGCGTTTCGAACACTGGCATGTCAAGGATGAAGCCGAGGTGGGTGCCAGCGGCACCATCGACTTCGAAAGGATCTTTGCGAGCCTGGAGGGTTCGGCCGTGGACTACCTGATCGTGGAGGTGGAGCGCTACAACCACGCCCCCCTGGAAAGTGTCCGGATGAGTCTGGATTACCTGAACAGGGCCGATTTCGTTAAATAACCGCCCCCGCTGCCGAAAAGAACCAGGCCATGCCCATCGAGAGACAGGATAAAAGAAGACCTTACCGCCGTTACCTGGTCACAGGATTCCTGGCCGGCATGGCCCTGATCGTTCTGTCCGGGCAGTTCATCGCCTATACCTCCACCGACAGCTTTTGCATGAGCTGCCATGTCCACCCCCATGCGGAAGACAACTGGCGGCTTTCCACCCATTACGACAACCCGTCCGGCATCGTGGTCCATTGCGTGCAATGCCATTTGCCCCCTCCCGGGACACTGGGTCACCTGACGGCCAAGGCCGTGACCGGGGCCAGGGACGTTTACGGCATGCTGTTCAAGGACACGGACGCCATCGACTGGGAGGCCAAAAGGCAACTGGAACAGGCTGTCCGCCACACCTATGAAGCGTCCTGCATCGCCTGCCACCAGAACCTGTTTCCCCTGCAGCTTTCAGAGGAAGGCCTGCATGCCCACCTCTACTATACCGACAGGCAGGACGAACTGAACTGCCTGAACTGTCACCTCCATGTGGGCCATTATTCGGAGGTGGCGCAGCAGACCATCGATTTCGGCCTGGGACAGCTGGAGCAGGCCACAACGGTCATTTACCAGGAAGCCGCCCGGGTGGAGGGCTTCGAAAGGTTCACCGAGACAATCCCCGGCACCGGGGTGTCCTTCGACATGCTTCCCATACCGGGTGGCCGGTTCCAAATAGGGAGTCCGGCCGGGGAGCCGGGCAGGGGCCCGGATGAGGGACCCTTGCGGGAGGTGGAGCTGGGCCCGTTTTTCCTGGCCGAGGTGGAGGTGACCTGGGATATGTACATGGCTTTCTTCAGGGAGACCGTTTCGGAAG
Source organism: uncultured Bacteroidales bacterium (assembly GCA_964477035.1). Taxonomy (GTDB): domain Bacteria; phylum Bacteroidota; class Bacteroidia; order Bacteroidales; family UBA7960; genus SLSG01. The sequence continues at coordinate 179,526 of CAYZCW010000007.1, read as the reverse complement.
GCCGGACCGAGGCAGGCTCCTATGTCGGGACCGGCCCGCGGGCAGACGGGGTGGATGCCATCTCCGGGCCCACCCCGCCCTGGGGCAGCCCGGACCAGGGCTGGGGCTGGGGAGACCGGCCCGCCATCACGATGACCTACCATGCGGCAGAAACATTCTGCCGCTGGCTGGGCATGAAAACCGGCAAGGACTACCGCCTGCCCACGGAGGCGGAATGGGAATACGCGGCCCGGGGGGGAACCTCCTCCCCTTATTTCTTCGAAGGGGATCCGAGGCGATTCACGCGGGAAAGTTTGCGCAACAGGCTGTTTGGAGCTGACACGACCACCATCGGCACCTATGTGGTGTACCGGGGCAACAGCGCCTCGCGCACCCAGCCGCCCGGGCGGGTCAAGGCAAATCCTTTCGGGCTCAAAAACATGCTCGGCAACGTCTGGGAGTTCTGCTCCGATTTCTATGCCCCCGAAACCTATGCACACTACCCGGAAGGCAGCCCGGTGCGCAACCCCCAGGGGCCGCCTTCGGGAACCGAACGGGTGATCCGGGGAGGCTCCTTCCGGAGTGACGCCTACCAGGTCCGGACCGCCAGTCGCAGCCACACACGGCACGATGACTGGCTGATCACCGATCCCCAGATCCCCAAGAGCATCTGGTGGTATTCCGACAACAACGAAGTTGGTTTTCGGCTGGCAATCAGCTGGCCAATGGATTCAACGAATCAATAACTTAAATACCATATACGGAACAACTATGGACCAGCAAACAAAGACAACAGACCGCCGGAGCTTCCTGAAGGGAACCGCATCCATGGCCGCCCTCGGCGCCCTGGGCGCCGGCGCCATCCTCAAGGCATGCAGCGATTCCAGACCCAAAGCGGCCGTCCCTGTGTTTTATGACCAGGCCCCGGAGGGGAAGGCCCTGAAAGCGGGCCTGATCGGGTGCGGGGGCCGCGGCACCGGGGCCGCCATCAACTTTCTGAACGCCGGCCCCGGCCTGGAGGTCACCGCGCTGGGGGATGTGTTTCCCGACCGCCTGGAGCGCTGCAGGCGGGAACTGCGCGAACGCCAGGGCGTGGAGGTGCCCGATGAGAAATGCTTCACCGGCTTCGATGCCTACCAGCACGTCATTGCCACGGACGTGGATGTCGTCCTGCTGGCCACCCCGCCCTATTTCCGCCCCAGCCATTTCGATGCGGCCGTGCGGGCCCGCAAGCATGTCTTCATGGAAAAACCCGTCGCGGTGGACCCGGTCGGTGCCCGTGCCATCATGGCCGCGGCCCGCATGGCCGATGCCGCCGGTCTCAAGGTGGTTACCGGGACCCAGAGACACCACCAGCGCGACTATGTCACCACCTTTGAGCACATCCGCGCCGGGGCCATCGGGGAGCTGGTGGCCGCCAACTGTTACTGGAACCAGAGCCAGCTCTGGCATGTGGCCAGGCAGGCCGGATGGACCGACATGGAAGCCATGCTCCGCGACTGGGTGAACTGGAACTGGCTGTCGGGCGACCACATCGTGGAGCAGCATATGCACAACATCGACGTCATCAACTGGTTCACGGGCAAGCACCCTGTCAAAGCCACCGGTTTCGGGGGCCGCCACCGCAGGCGCACGGGCGACCAGTATGATTTCTTCAGCGTGGATTTCGTGTTCGACGACGGCATGCACCTGCACAGCATGTGCCGACAGATCGACGGCTGCGCCAACAATGTGTCCGAGAGGATCACCGGCAGCAAGGGACGGACCAACTGCCAGAACCGCATCGAGGACCTGCAGGGCAACCTCCTCTGGGAGTATGCCTACCCCCTGGACGGGGCGGGACAGCCCACCCGGCAGGTCAGCGTCAGCCCGTACGACCAGGAGGTCATCGACCTGGTGGCTGCCATCCGCAACGACACCCCGCTGAATGAGGCCGAGGCCTGTGCCGTATCCACCATGGCGGCCATCATGGGACGGGTGTCGGCCTATACGGGCAGGGAGGTCACCTGGGAGGAAATGATGAATTCCGGGATGAGGCTGGGACCGGAAGAACCGGCCATGGGCCCGGTCGCCATCCGCGCCCAGGTCCCGGTGCCGGGAACGGGCCCGGAAGCCTGAGACCGGCAGCCACACCCCCGGAGACCCCGGCGGGAAACGTGTTCGTTTCAGGTGGCATAATCCATCAGGGCCAATCATTCACACAAAAACCCCCTTCACGATGAACCGAAGATCCTTTTTAAGCATGACCGCCCTGGGCGGTGCCGCCGTCCTGGCCGGACAATGTACGTCCATGGTCAGGGAAGAGGCAGCCGGGCAGGGATCCCAGGCCCTGTTGCGCCTTTCAAGCCAGGAGGGCGTGGCCCCGGGCGACGGCCTGGAGGAAAAGCTGGACTTTCTGGAAACCCATGGTTTCACGGGCCTGGAGCCCCACGGCGCCGGCCTTGGTGACAGGGTGCCGGCCATCCAGCGGGCCCTGCAGAACCGCTCCGTGGCGGTCAGCGCCGTCGTGGCCGGTTTCCGTGGCTGGCTGATCGCCCGGGAGCCTTCCGTCCGCCAGGAAGCCATGGCCTCCATACGGGAGATCCTGGAGGCGGCCGGGGCCCTGGGCGCCGCCGGACTGATCGTGGTGCCGGCCTTCAACCACCAGGAAAGCCTGCCCCATCAGGAGGCCCGGGCCATGCTGGTGGACCAGCTTGCAGAACTGGGGGAATACGCCCTGGCACAGGGGACCAGGATCCTGCTGGAGCCCCTGAACCGCCGGGAAGCCTATTTCCTTAGGCAACTGGCCGATGCGGCGGCCATCTGCCGGGACAGTGGCAGCGGGGGGGCGGGCTGCATGGGCGACTTCTGGCATATGACCTGGGAGGAGACCAGCGACCAGGGAGCGATTATTTCTGCCGGACCCTTCCTGCACCACATGCACATTGCCAGCAGGCAGAGGAGGCGCATGCCGGGGGAAGACCCCGGAGACGACTACACCCTGGGCATGAAAGGACTCAAGCAAATCAACTACCGGGGTTTTATCTCCCTGGAATGCGGCAGCGAGGGCGACCGCAGGGAAACCATTCCTGCAGCGGCCCGGCTGATCCGGGAACAATGGGACAAAGCCTGAACCCAAAAATACCCCATCCGAGGATGAAAAGACACCCTGTCCACACCCTCTTCCCCCTGCTGGCAGCCATCCTGCTGGCCGGCCCGTCCTGCCTGCGGCAGCCCGCCGAAGAAGGCAGCTGGCAATCCCTGTTCAACGGGACCGACCTGCAGGGATGGGAGGTCAAGATCGCCGGCCTCCCCCCTGGTGAGGACCCCCTGGAAACCTTCAGGGTGGAAGACGGCATATTGAAGGTCTGCTACGACGGCTATGAGCATTTCGGCGACCGTTTCGGGCACCTCTTCTACCACCGGTCTTTCTCCCATTACATCCTGAGGGTGGAATACCGCTTCACCGGGGAGCAGGTCCCGGGCGGGCCCGCCTGGGCCTTCCGCAACAACGGCATCATGTTCCACGCCCAGGCGCCCGCCACCATGGCGCTCCACCAGCATTTTCCCATCTCGGTCGAAGCACAGATGCTGGGCGGGTCCGGGGAGGGGGAACGCCCCACGGGCAGCGTATGCACCCCCGGCACCCGGGTGAGCGTGGGCGGGCGGCCCGTGGAGGCCCATTGCTTTTCGTCGGACGGGCCGACCCTGCACGGGGACGATTGGGTGCTTATGGAGCTCGTGGTCCTGGGGGATTCGCTCGTCCACCACATCGTCCAGGGAGACACCGTGCTGACGTACGGCCGGCTGCGTTACAGCGGGCCCATGCTCCGGGAATACCCTGCTTATGCGCCCCTGGAGGGACAAGCGCTCCGCTCCGGCCACATCGCCCTGCAGGCGGAGAGCCATCCGACGGAATTCCGCCGGATAGAGATCCGGGAACTGCCTCAGCGGTGAATGAGATCGATTTTTCATTATATTTGCCGGTGTAACACAGCTTAAAATGCCCAGGAACCACCTCGCCGTCCTGCTGATCCTGCTGGCCAAGCTGGTGCTCTGGTCACACGCGGTGATTCCGCACCACCACCACGAGGACCATGTCTGCTTCCATGCCACGGAGTGCCGGGATGGACAAGACAAACCGGACGATGGCGCCCGGGGGGCAGGGAATGAGGATCCCCCCTCCTGCTGTGCCCTCACGGAGTTGTCCATGGCCCAGCCGGTGTCCGGTCGTTACGGACTTTCCTGTCCCCTGGGCGGTCCCCTTTCAAACCTGTCACCACAGACACCGACCCTTCCCTCCCCGCTTTTAAGGCTGGTGCTTCCGGTACAAACGGGCCTGGCATTCAGACAGGCACCCCCGTCGGGACTGGCTTGCCGGGTCCATGAAAGACAGGCCCATGGCCTGCGGGCTCCCCCCGTTATCTGAAAAAACCGCCGGGAGAAATTCCCCTTTGTACGGGCCCGACCGCCCGTAGTCCATCTATTTTTTTTCTGAATACCCTGCTGCGACGCCCGGAACAAAAGCCCCCGACGGCCAGGATACCGGGCAACGCGGCAGACAACACCCATCCATCATGTCCAGAAAATACCCCATGCTCATGGTCCTGTTGTTGTGGCTGTCCGCCTGCCACACCGGCCATGACCACGAACCCTCCCATGACCACACGCATGATGAGGTCAAGCTGATTGTCACGGCCTACGGCGAATACCTGGAGGTGTTCGCTGAGGCAGATCCCCTGGCGGTGGGCACCCCCTCTGTCTTCGGGGTGCATCTTACCCGGCTGTCTGACTTCAAGCCGCTGGAGGCGGACAAAGTGGCCCTGCGCCTGGTCTCCGAAGGGCAGGATATCCACCAGGAAATGGCATCGGCCCTGCGCCCGGGGGTGTTCCGGATTGAGCTGCAACCGCAGCAGGCAGGTTCCCATCAACTCTTTTTCGAGATCGAATGGGCGGGCCGTCAGGAAACCATCGAAGCCGGCGTGGTTCAGGTTTACGACAACCTGCACCGGGCCATCCACGCCGCCGAAGACCTGCAAACGGACATCCCCGGGGCGGTCGCCTTCACCAAGGAACACAGCTGGGGCCTCTCCTTCGCCACGGCCCTGGTACAGGCCATCCCCTTCGGTCCCACGATCAGAACGGTCGGCGAGGTGCTCCCGGCCCAGGGCGAAGAGTTTGTCCTGGTCTCTCCTGCCACGGGAATGGCCAGGCTTTCAGACCGGCCCCTGTACGAAGGGCAGTCCATCGCCTCAGGCGAGGCAGTCCTGTACATTGACGGAGGCGCCCTGTCGGAAAACAACCCCAGGATCCGCTACCTGGAGGCGCGCAACCTTTATGAACGCCGGAAAGCGGATTATGAGCGCATGGAGGCGCTTGCCGCGGACCAGCTGGTCAGCCGGCGCGAGCTCCTGCAGGCCAGACAGGAATACCTGGATGCCAAGGCCGTTTATGACAACCTCATGGACATCCAGGCCGGAGGAAGCCTGACCGTGAACAGCCCTTCCGAAGGCAGCCTGACCCAGTTGCTGGTCTCTCACGGAGAGCACGTCAGCGCGGGGCAGCCCCTGGCAGTGATCTCCCGGAACAACCGGCTGGTGGTCCGTGCGGAGGTGCAGCAGCGGCATGCCGGGATGCTGGAGCACATTTACGACGCCAACCTGGGACCCATTCACGGGTCCATGCGGCGGCTCAGCGAACTGAACGGACGCGTCCTCTCGGTGGCCCGCAACGTGCATCCGGGAAGCCACCTGCTTCCCGTGCACCTGGAGTTGCCGTCCCAGGATGGGCTGGTGCCCGGGGGACTCCTGGACGTGTACCTGATTGCCCGCGAAGAGGAGCCTGTGCAGGTGGTACCCAACAGCGCGCTCCTCGAGGAGCAGGGGAATTATTTCGTTTTCGTCCAGGTTCATCCGGAAAGCTTTGTCAAAAGGGAGGTCCAAACCGGAGAGACCGACGGGCAGCTGACCCGCATCCTGGGGGGGCTGGCAGCAGGGGAGCGCATCGTGAGCCGGGGCGCCATCCTGGTGAAGATGGCGGCCACTTCAGGCGACCTGGACCCGCATTCCGGGCACGTTCACTGACAAACACCTAAAAACCATCCATTATGCTGGACAGAATATTGCAGTTTTCGCTCGACAACCGCCTCTTTGTGGTCCTGATGGCCGTGGTGGTCATGGTGGCCGGGGGGCAGATCGCCTCCCGCATGGACGTGGACGTCTTCCCCGACATCACGGCACCCACCGTGGTCATCATGACCGACGCCCACGGCATGGCCCCGGAGGAGGTGGAACGGCTGGTCACCTTCCCGATAGAAACCGCTGTCAACGGCGCCACCGGCGTGCGCCGGGTGCGCTCGGCCTCCTCCCAGGGATTTTCCTTTGTCTGGGTGGACTTTGACTGGGGCACGGATATTTACAAAGCCCGGCAGGTGGTCAGCGAGAAAATGGTGGAGGTGACCCCGGTCATGCCGGCCGGCATCGGCACCCCGACCCTCGCACCCCAGTCCTCCGTCATGGGCGAGGTCGTCTTTGTCGGCCTGCAGGCAGACAGCACCAGCATGCTCGACCTGCGCACCATTGCCGACTGGGACATCAAGCCCGTGCTCATGGCCACCGAGGGCGTCTCCCAGGTCACCATCATCGGGGGAGACTACAAGCAATACCAGGTACTGGCCGACCCCTACCGCATGAAGCACTTCGATGTCTCCCTGAAGGAACTGGCCGCGGCCTGCAGCGAATTCAGCCTGAACGCCCAGGGGGGCATCCTGAGGCAGTATGGCAATGAATACGTGGTTCGCGGGATGGCACGCACAAACCAGGTGGAAGAGCTGGGCCGCTCCCTGGTCCGCTGGCAAAACGGACGTCCCGTGCGGGTCGATGATGTGGCGGAAATCCGCATCGGGGCGGGCATCAAGAGGGGGCACGGCAGCCAGAATGCGCGGCCGGCAGTGATCCTTTCCATCTCCAAACAACCCCTGGCAAACACCCTGAAGCTGACCGAGGCCATCGACGCAAACCTGGAGGCCCTCAGGGCTTCCCTGCCCCCCGATGTGGTGCTGGACAGTGCCATATTCCGGCAGGCCGACTTCATTGAAACGGCCATCGACAATGTGCAGCGGGTCCTTATGGAGGGGGCCGTTCTGGTGGTGATCGTGCTGTTCCTCTTCCTGATGAGTTTCCGCACCACCATCATTTCCCTGGTGGCCATTCCGGTCTCCCTGCTGTCGGCCATCATCGCCATGCACCTGCTCAACCTGAATATCAACACCATGAGCCTGGGGGGCATGGCCATCGCCATCGGGCTGCTGGTCGACGATGCCATCATCGACGTGGAGAACGCCTACAAACGGCTCCGGCAGAATGTGATGCTCCCGCCCGAAAAGCGGGTCCCCGTCATGCAGGTCGTGTTCGACACCTCCAAGGAGATCCGGTCGTCCATCGTGAAGGCCACCCTGATCATCATCGTGGCCTTCGTGCCGCTGTTCTTCCTCACCGGCATGGAAGGGCGCATGCTCCAGCCCCTGGGGGTGGCCTTTATCGTATCCCTTGCGGCCTCCCTGGTCGTGGCCATGACCCTGACGCCCGTCCTCTGTTACTACCTGCTTACGGACGAGAAGCGCCTGAAAAAGGCCGTCCGGGAACCCTGGCTGAGCCGCCACCTGAACCGGCTGTACCGCCGTTCCCTGGAAGCCGCCCTGGGCTGGAAACGAACGGCCATTGCTGCCACCCTGGTCCTCCTGGTGGCGGCCATCATCACCCTTCTGGGCATGGGACGCAGCTTTTTGCCGGAGTTCAATGAGGGAGCCCTGACCATCAACGCCATCAGCCAGCCGGGCATCTCCCTGGAGGAGAGCAACGGGATCGGCGACGCCCTGGAACGGGCCGTTTTGGATATCCCCGAGGTGACCGGCACCTCGCGCCGCACCGGGCGGGGGGAACTGGACGAGCATTCACAGGCCACCAACAGCTCCGAGATCGACATCAACTACGAGCTCAACGGGCGGTCGAGAGAGGCCTTCCTGGACGACATCCGGGACAGGCTCGGCTCGGTGCCCGGGGTGGCCTTCCTGGTCGGACAGCCCCTGGGACACCGCATCGACCACATGATCTCCGGCACCCGTGCCAACATTGCGATCAAAGTGTTCGGGCCCGACCTGAGCACCCTCTACCTCACCGGCAAGCAGATCGAAGCGGCCATCGCCGGCATCCCCAACCTGGTGGACGTGACCACGGAGGAGCAGGTGGAGGTGCCGCAGATACAGGTCCGCGCCAACCGCGAGCGGCTTGCATGGTACGGGGTCGGTGCCGGCGACTTCGTGAACTTTGTGGAGCTGGCCTTTTCGGAGAAGAAACTCGGGGAGGTGTTCGAGGACCAGCGGTCGTTCGACCTGGTCCTTCGTCTGGACGAACACCATACCCGGGACCTGGACGGGCTGCGGGACGCCCTCATGCGCACCCCGGGCGGGCAATTCGTTCCCCTGGGGCAGCTGGGCGATATTGTCTCCGCCTCCGGACCCAACACCATCAGCCGGGAAAATGTGCAGCGCAAGCTCGTGGTGTCGGCCAATGTGGCCGGGGGCGGACTCAGCACGGCGGTGGAAGGAATCCGGGAAGCCATCGCCCGGGAGGTGAGCCTGCCCGAGGGGTACCGGATCGAGTACGGCGGACAGTTTGAAAGCGCCGAGGCCGCCACCCGCACCCTCATCCTGGCTTCCCTGGTCGCGGTGCTGGTCATCTTCCTGCTGCTCTTCCAGGAGTTCAGGCACCCGGGGCTTTCAGGCATCGTGCTGCTGAACCTGCCCCTGGCACTGATCGGCGGGGTGTTTGCCATCCGTTTCACCTCGGGCATCGTCAGCATTCCGGCCATCATCGGCTTCATCACCCTCTTTGGCATCGCCACCCGCAACGGCATCCTGCTGATCTCACGTTACCAGCGGCTGGAGTCGGAAGGGGCCGGGATCCGGGAGGGCATCATCCTGGGATCGGCCGACCGCCTCAACCCCATCCTGATGACCGCCCTGACGGCCGGGCTGGCATTGATCCCCCTGGCCCTGAGCGGGGAGGTGGCCGGCAACGAGATACAAAGTCCCATGGCCAAGGTGATCCTCGGGGGCCTGCTGACGTCCACCCTGCTGAACATCTACCTGGTGCCCATGGCGTACAGCCTGTTCCGCACCAGAGGCCGAAGGGTGGACCGTGCCGGCGCCTGAGTCCGGCATGGCCGCTCCGGCCGGCTGCAGGGCAGGGCCCCGTCCGACGATAAAACAAATGATGTCACTTACCTCATGAAAAGACTGTTATGAAGCGAGTTATCCTGATCCTGTCCCTATTTATGCTGTGGCTACCGCTGATGGCCCAGTCAGGCATTGAGGAGGCGGTTCGCCTCATCGAAGCCAACAACAAAACCCTGGCGGCCTTGCGGGCCGAAACCGGGGCACAGGTGCTGGAAAGCCAAACGGGCCTGTTCCCCCCCGGCCCGGAGCTGGGTTTTGCCTACCTGTGGGGGCATCCGGAAAGCCTGGGGCCCAGAAAAAACCTCAGCCTGATGCAGTCCTTTGACTTTCCCACCGCTTACGGCCACCGGAGCCGCATTGCCGGGGAAAGGAGGAACCAGCTGGAGGCTGCCTATGCCGGACAATGGCTCGCCATCCGGCTGGAAGCCACCCTGCTGTGCCTCGAACTGGTCCACGCAAATGCCCTGGGCCACGAACTAAAGGCCAGGCTGGAGCATGCCCGGGAGTTGCAGGCGGCCTGGGCCCGGAAGCTGGAGGCCGGGGACGCCAGCCTGCTGGATTACAACAAGGCCAGCCTGAACTTCCTGGACAGGGAGCAGGCAGTGCGCCGCCATGAGATCGAGCGGGAGCGTTTGCTGGCCGAATTGCGGCGGCTGAACGGGGGCATGCCGCTGGAGCTGACTGATGACCGCTTTCCCGATGCCGTGATCCCGGCCGATTTCGAAAGCTGGTTCGAGGCCGGTGCGCCTGGCATCCCCTTGCTCCAACAATTGAGACAGGAGGTGGAGATCAGCAAAATGGAAGAAAAACTGCAGCGCGCGCAAAACCTCCCCTCCCTCTCCGCCGGCTATACCAGCGAAGCACTGACGCATGAAGGGTTCCGGGGGGTGGCCGTGGGCGTGAGCATCCCCCTCTGGGAAAACAAGAACACCCTCCGGCTGGCCAGGGCGAGGACCCTGGCCGCCGAGGAAATCCGGGCCGACGGGCAGCTGTACGTTCACAATAGCCTGAAGGCATTGCACGCCGAAGCCCTGGATCTGCAGAAGGGCCTGGAGGTTTACCGGCAGGGGCTCGGGCAGGCCGACCACATGCCCCATCTGGACAGGGCCCTGAAGGAAAACAGGATCAGCCTGCTGCAATATCTCACGGAAATTTCGTACTATTACCAAAGCAAGGACCGGATGCTCCGGATGGAGCTTGATTTGCACCGGGCGGTCGCCCGGCTTAAACAATACCAGCCATGACCCTGAAAACCGCCAACCTGCTTGCCTTCATCGTGATGATCATGATGAACTACCTGGCCAATGCACTGCCCCTGAACGGCAAGACCACGGGGGAATTGTCCAATCAGCTTCCCAACCTGTTTACCCCGGCCGGACTGACCTTCTCGATCTGGGGGGTGATCTATCTGTTGTTGCTGGGCTTTGTCATCCAGCAAATGGGCAGGGGGCAGCCAGGGCTGAATGCCTCCATCGGCTGGCTCTTCGTCGCAAGCTGCCTGCTCAATGCCGGCTGGATCCTGGCCTGGCATTACGAACGCTTGCCGTTGTCCATGGGGATCATGACGGGGCTGTTGGTGGTTCTCATCCTGATCAATGCCCGGCTGTCCGGCATGCCTCTGAGCCTGACCAGGGCCGCCTTCGGCATCTACCTGGGATGGATCTGCATTGCCACCATCGCCAACGCCACGGCCCTGCTGGTGTCCTGGCAATGGGGCGGTTGGGGCCTGTCCCAGGAATTCTGGGCCCTGCTCATGGTGGTTTCCGGAGCCGTGGTATCTGCCCTGGCCATGCAAAAACTGGACAACCCTTTCCTCGGACTGGCGGTGGCCTGGGCCCTGCTGGGCATCGTGCTGAAACGGCATCAGGATGTGATGGCGGTCGCCGTGGTGGCCGGGCTGGCCATGGTCCTGGTGCTGGGGCTCAGCGCCTGGGGAATCTACCGCAGGCTGGCCTGGTAAACCCCTCCGGCCTCAGCGGGCCTTTCCGTCCCGGCCGGCCAGGATTCCTTTCAGCTTTTCCATGAACCCCGCGACCGTGATCGGCTTGGTCATAAAATCGTCGCATCCCGCTTCGATGGCCCGCCGGCGGTCGTCCGGACCCGCATAGGCGGTCAGTGCGACAACGGGGAGTCCGGTAAGGCAACTTCCCCGTCCATTGCATGGCAGGCACCTCTGCGGACAGCGCTGCCGGCTCATGGACCATCAGCTCCAGGTTCCATTCAAAAGCACCGGGGATCTGGGGTCCTGCCAAAGGGTCCAGGGAAGGCTGAAATAGGGGTCTGCGGGCCGGGCGCTCTCGGGACCGAAGAGAAGCACCGAAGCGGCCTGTTGCATCATTTCTTCCCGTATCCACTCCCCGGCCGCCTGACGGCGCAGGTGCAGGGCGGCCGTGCCTGCCAGCAGCAGCAGGAAAAGAATAAGGGCGAAGACCCGTCCCGGTATGCCGCCAGGGTGTTTCATCGGCTGGTCATGCTGTTGGATCACTTCTGGAGGAAAAACAGCCTGCCGCAAACCGGGTTTATGGATTCGCGGCAGGGGCCTGAGAAGTTCCCTCTAAGGTAAAAATAACAAAAGAATGCAAAAGAATGCGTAAAATTGCAAAAATGAACCGGGACCGCTTTGGTGAAAGCCTGCAACCGGACCCCAATACCCCCCTTTTTCATGACACATCGCAAGAGCCAACGACCGCTTATTTATCTTATCGCCGCCCTGCTCGCCGCGGCAGGCGCCTGCCGGCAGGGCACGCCGGACATCGAAGTGTTCAGCGAACAACTCGAGACACACATCCGCACCCTTTCCTCCCCGGCGTTTGAAGGAAGGGCTCCGGCCAGCCCGGGCGGCCGCCTCACCGTGGAGTACCTCGAACAGGCCTTCAGGGACGCCGGATTACAGCCCGCCAACCAGGGCAGCTACCGGCAGGCGGTGCCCCTGATCGAAGTCAACGGCTATGGCCACACCGCCCTCCGCCTGTCGGGCGGGGACCGGGAGCTGGATTTCAAGCTCCCTGACCAGGTCGTGGTCAACTCGTTTACCCCGCTGGAACACCTCAGGCTGGAAAACAGCGGGGTGGTGTTCGCCGGATACGGCATCGTGGCCCCGGAATTCGGGTGGAATGACTATGAAGGACTGGATGTCACCGGCAAAACGGTGGTGGTCCTGGTAAACGATCCGGGCTTTGCCACACAGGACGAAACCCTGTTCCACGGCACGGCCATGACCTATTACGGGCGGTGGACCTATAAGTTTGAAGAGGCCGCCAGGCAAGGCGCCGCCGCCGCCCTGATCGTACACCAGACGGGTCCGGCCGGCTATGGCTGGGATGTGGTGCGCAACTCATGGACGGGCCCCCAGTACGACATCGACAACGGGGAGGAACGGCGTCTGCTGATGGAAGGCTGGCTGCACCGGGACGCAGCAGCAGAAGTTTTCAAAGCCGCCGGCACCAGCCTGGAGGAGGCCGCCGCGCGTGCCGCCGGCAGGGGTTTCCGGGCTGAAGCCTGGTCCCTGAAGGCCGGCATGGAATTCTCCAACCGCATCGTTCGCCAGACCTGCTATAACGTGGCCGGTTACCTGGAGGGCAGCCTTTATCCGGAGGAGTCTTTCCTCTACATGGCCCACTGGGACCATCTGGGCAGAAAGGACCGGGAAGATGGCAGCCCGGTCATCTACCACGGGGCCATGGACAATGCCACCGGCACGGCCGCGCTGATCGCCATGGCCGAACGGTTTGCCGCCCTGCCCTCCCGGCCGGAAAGAAGCGTGGTATTCATGGCCGTGACGGCCGAGGAGTCGGGACTCATCGGATCGGGGTTTTATGCAGAAAACCCCCTGTTCCCCCTCGATAAAACCATCGGCGGCATCAATATGGACGGGATGAATGTGTACGGTCCCACCAGCGACCTGGAAGTGGTTGGCTACGGCCTTTCGGGCATGGATGAGGTTCTGGCCCGTCACGCAGAAAAGCAGGGACGCCGCATCAGGCCGGATCAGGAACCGGAAAAAGGGTATTATTTCCGCTCAGACCATTTCCCCCTGGCCCGGCAGGGCGTGCCCGTAATCTTTGCCAATGCGGGACAGGAATACATCGGCAAGGAAAGTGGCTATGCGGATTGGGTCCGGACCGACAGGGACGCCCGCTACCACGACCCTTCGGATGTGGTGCATGAGAAATGGGATTTCGACGGCATCTACCAGGACCTATGGTTGTTTTTTGACATCGGACGGGACCTGGCCAACTCCCGGGAGGTGCCCCAATGGAAAGAAGGGGCCGGCATCAGCAGTCCTTGATCAGCTGGCAGCTCACCTCATTGTCAGACTCCTTCCCCGCTTCATAATCATCAAAATTCTGAAGGGTGGAGCGGGTAATCTCCAGCAGGCTCTCCCGGGTGAAAAAACCCTGGTGGGCGGTGATCAGCACATTGGGGAAAATCATCAGCTGGGCGATTTGGTCGTCGCGGATGATCAGCTCGGACAGGTCCCTGAAAAACAACTTCTCCTCCTGTTCGTACACATCGATCCCCAGGAACCCCAGGTGCTCGTCCCTGAGCGACTGGATCACGGCGGAGGTATCCACCAGTTTGCCCCGGCTGGTATTGATCAGCATCGAACCGGTTCTCATTCTCTGAAGCGCCTCCCGGTTGATCAGGTGGTGGGTTTCCGGGGTCAGTGGGCAGTGCAGGCTGACGATGTCGCTTTCTTCCAGTACCTCCTCAAATCCCATGTACACCACCCCCAGTTCCTGCATTTCGTCGGATGGGTATTTGTCGTGGGCGATCACCCTGGCCCCGAAACCGGCCGCAATCCGGCAGAAGGCCCTGCCGATCTGGCCCGTGCCGACCACCCCGATGGTCTTGCCGTGAATGGTAAAACCGTTGAGACGTTCCAGTGAAAAATTGCCGTCCCTGATCCGGTTGTAGGCACGGTGGGTCTTCCTGGCCAGGGTCATGATCAGGGCAAAGGCATGCTCGGCCACGGCCTCGGGAGAGTAGGAAGGTACCCTCATCACGCGGAGGCCGTTTTTCTCGGCAGCCTTCAGGTCCACGTTGTTAAAACCGGCACAACGCAGGGCCACCAGTCCGACGTCCAGCCCGGACAACACGGCAAGCACCTCCTCATTGACCTTGTCGTTCACAAACACGCACACCCCGTCGAATCCCTTGGCCAGGTTGGCCGTTTTCGGGGTGAGCCGGGTCTCAAAGAATTCGAAGTGGTGCTTGTCTGAAGCGTCTTCAAAGAACCGGCGGTCGTAGCTCTGGGTGGAGAAAAATGCAATTTTTGCCATGGCGGGAGTCCCGGTTTGTGGTTCAGTGATCAAACAAATCCAGGCGCAAAATGTTTGGCTGTTATCCGCGGGATACTGCTTCGGACCGGCGGCTTCATGAAGATTGCCAATGGATTATGCATTGATGATGGTTGAGGGATTGAACCTTTCCGGAGAACTGCTTGCCTTGCTGGCCTTCCTGCCCATCCTGGCCCTGCTTGTGGGCATGGCGGGGTTCCGCCTGCCGGCCACCCGTGCCATGCCGCTGGCCTTTGGGCTGACCCTGGTACTGGTGCTTTTTGTATGGGACATGCCGCCAAACTGGGCCGCAGCGGCCGCCATCAACGGCCTGGCCATTGCCCTGGACATCATCCTGATCGTCTTCGGGGCCTTGCTGCTGCTGTTCACCCTTCAGCAAAGCGGGGCCATCCATGCCATCAACCGGGGCTTCATGCACATCTCTCCGGACAGGAGGGTGCAGGCCATCCTCATTGCCTGGCTGTTCGGCAGCTTCATCGAGGGCGCCGCCGGATTCGGCACCCCGGCCGCCCTGGCCGCCCCCCTTCTGCTTGCCATGGGCTTTCCGGCCCTGGCGGCCGTGATGGTGTCGCTGGTCGCCAACAGCACGGCCGTGTCGTTCGGGGCCGTGGGCACCCCCACCCTGATCGGGGTCGGGACCAGCCTGGACCTTCCCCACATTGCCGGGGCGCTGGCGGACCATGGCCTGGGACACGACTTGATGCTGCATGGGGTCGGTCAGTGGACCGCCCTGCTGCACCTGGTTCCCGGCATGCTGGTGCCGCTGCTCATGAGCTCCATGTTGACCCGTTTCTTTGGCAGAAACAAGGGTTTTCTCGAAGGCCTCAGGGCCTGGCCCTACGCCCTGCTGGCCGGCCTGTCCTTTATGGTCCCATACACCCTGGTGGCATTCCTGCTGGGACCGGAGTTTCCTTCCATCATCGGCGGACTGGCCGGGATGGCCATCCTCATACCCCTGACCCGGGCCGGGTTCCTGGTGCCCAAAAAGACGTGGGACTTCCCCCCGGAAGGACAATGGGAAGCGAACTGGATGGGCTCGATCCGGCCCGGCATCCGCGAGGCGGGCAGTGGGCTTTCCGCAGGTGGCCCCTCCCCCTCCGGGAGGCCCCCAAAGGACCCGCCCGGTTTGTTAAGGGCCTGGCTTCCTTACGGCCTGATCGCCTTGCTGCTGGTGCTGACCCGCATCCGCGCCCTCCCCTTCGGCCGTTGGATAAGCGGGGCAAGGCTTCATACGGAAAACCTCCTTGGGACCGGGATCGATGCCGGCATCGCCCCCCTGAACAACCCGGGCATCCTGCCGTTTCTGCTGGTGGCCCTGCTGGCCATTCCCTTGTTCGGGATGGGGCGGGCCAGGGCCGTTCATGCCTGGAAGGAGGCCTTTTCCAGAACCAGGGCCCCGGCGCTGGCCCTGGTATTCGCGGTGCCGATGATCCGGCTCATGATGCAATCGGGAAACAACCCGGGCGGCCTGCCCGACATGCCCATTGCCATGGCGGAGTCTGTCGCGGGACTGGCCAGGGGGGCCTGGCCGCTTTTCAGCCCGTTTGTCGGGGCCCTGGGATCCTTCATGGCGGGCTCCAACGCCGTATCCAATATGTTGTTCTCTTTGTTCCAATACACCCTGGCCGAGGAGCTCGGACTGTCCAGGATCCTGGTTGTCAGCCTACAGAACGTGGGCGGGGCCCTGGGCAACATGGTCGGGGTACACAACATCATCGCGGCCTGTGCCACCGTCGGTCTGAGCGGGGTGGAGGGGGTCCTGCTCAGGAGAAATTTGTTGCCGGTGCTGTTACTCGGTCTGTTGGCCGGGGGGATTGCCTGGGCCCTCATTCCCGTCCTGCTGCCCCTCCCCTTCTGATCGTCCGCCATGCCAGTTTTCCAACCCCATTTAACTGATCAGCCGCTTTTTACATGATTTTTTTTTAAAACAGCCGTTTATTCGTATCTTTCGTGCCGGAAAACGAGGGAATAACAGGGAATCCTATGGCCTGGTACACCAAACCACCCACCGAGAAAAAGAAGACCAGGAAAAGTTTCTGGATCAAGTGCAGCCACTGCCACGCCCATGTGTATGAAGCCGAATGGCTGGAAAACCTCAACGTGTGCCCCGCCTGCAACCACCACGGCAGCATGTCGGCACCGGAACGCATCCGCCTGCTGTTCGACGAGGGCAGCTTCCGGGAGTTGTTCGCGGGCGTACTCCCGGTGGATGCCCTGAATTTCTCCGACCTGAAGGGAAGCTACCGGGACAAGATCAAGGCCAACCAGGAGCGTTCGGGGGTGAGCGAGGCGGTGATTTGCGGTAAAGGAAATATCCACGGGATACCGGTCGTCGCCTCCGTCATGGACTTCCGTTTCCTGGGGGGCAGCCTGGGCAGCGCCACCGGGGAAAAGATCCTGCGGGCGGCCAATGAGGCCTGCAACCGGCGCCTGCCTTACATCATCGTATCTGCTTCGGGAGGGGCCCGCATGCAGGAAGGGGTGCTGTCCCTCATGCAAATGGCCAAGACCTGCGCCGGGATCGCACGGCTCAACAGGAAGAACATCCCGTACATTTCGGTCCTGACCAACCCGACTACGGGGGGGGTGACGGCCAGCTATGCCATGATGGGCGACATCAACCTGGCTGAGCCCGGGGCCGTAATCGGTTTCGCAGGCCGGCGGGTGATCGAACAGACCATCGGGGAGAAACTGCCCGGGGATTTTCAGACGGCGGAATACCTGCTGGAGCATGGTTTTGTGGACCGCATCGTGAACCGCAAGGACATGAAACAGGAAATCAGCCGGATATTGGGCTTTATCAACAGATAAGCGACAGGAAACTTCATCCATGAATGCACGGAAATCATCGAAGAGAGTCACCACGGAAAAGCAGGCCAAAGCCTTGTCCGCCTGGGAGGTTGTCAAGATCAGCAGGCATCCCGGCAGGCCCGTATTCCAGGACTACCTGGAACGGATCTGCACCGATTTCACCGAATTGCACGGAGACCGTTATTATGCCGACGACCAGGCCCTGATCGGCGGGTTTGCCCGCATCGGAGGCTTACCGGTCATGGTCATCGGGCACAACAAAGGCAAGAACACGGAGGAGCAGGTGGCGCGCAACTTCGGCATGGCCAAACCGGAAGGGTACCGCAAGGCCTTGCGGCTGATGAGGATTGCCGAACGCTTCCGCATACCCGTGATCAGCTTCATTGACACCCCCGGGGCCTTCCCGGGCATTGAGGCGGAGGAAAGGGGGCAGGCGGAGTCCATCGCCCGCAACATCACTGAAATGGCCGGCATCCGGGTACCCATCCTCTGTGTGGTCATCGGCGAAGGCGGCAGCGGGGGCGCCCTGGGCATAGGCGTGGGCGACCGGGTGCTGATGCTTTCCAATGCCATATACTCCGTAATTTCCCCCGAAGGGTGCGCCTCCATCCTCTGGCGGGACGCCGGCTATGCCCCCGATGCGGCAGAAGCCCTCAACCTGACCGCCACTTCCCTGCTGCGGCTGGGGGTCATCGATGAGATCATCGCCGAACCCGGTCCCGGGGCACACGAACACCCGGACCTGGTGGCCCAGGCGGTGCAACAGGCCCTGGAAAAGGCCTTGCACTCCCTCCGCCATACCGGCACCGAGCGTTTGCTGCAGCGACGCTATGCCAAGTTTGCGGCCATGGGCCAATTTGCCGAATAAGCTGAAGGCAGGTAAGCGCCCCAAGCAGTAGCAAAGAGGGGGTGCCAAGAAATCAAGCAACAACATGCAAAGGATTTGACCCCATGAAAAAAAAACACATCGTCAGGATCACCGACACCACCCTAAGGGACGGACACCAATCGCTCTGGGCCACCAGGATGCGGACCCGTGACATCATCGACATCATCGACACCATCGACCAGATAGGATACTATTCACTGGAGGTCTGGGGCGGGGCCACATTTGACGTATGCCTGCGGTTTCTGAGGGAAAACCCCTGGGAGCGGCTGCGCCTGATCAAGGAGCGGGCCAAACGCACCCCCCTGCAGATGCTGCTGCGGGGACAGAACATCGTTGGCTACAAGAACTACCCGGACGACCTGCTCGACCGCTTTGTGGAAACCGCCCACGAGAACGGCATCGACATCTTCCGGATTTTCGACGCCCTCAACGACACCCGCAACCTGGAGTCTGCCATCCGGGCCGTCAAACGGCACGGGGCCCACGCCCAGGGAGCACTCTCCTACACCATCAGCCCGGTGCACACGGTGGAGCGCTACGTCCAATACGCCCGGGAACAAGTGGCCCTGGGCATTGACTCCCTGTGCATCAAGGACATGGCCGGGATCCTCTCCCCCACCCAGGCAAAGGAGTTGGTGGAGGCGCTGCAGCAGGCCGTGGACATTCCCATACAGGTCCACTGCCACGCCACCAGCGGCATGGCGGTTGCCTCCTACCTGGAGGGGGTGCGGGCCGGAGCCGGCGCCATTGACTGCGCCGTGGCCTCCATGGCCGGCTTCTCGTCCCAGCCACCGGTCGAGAGCATGCTGGGCATCTTCCGGGAAACCGAGTACCAGGCAGAGCTGGACATGGACGCCCTCAGGCGCGTCAACAGGTACTTCACTGCCCTGACCCCCACCCGTTCCAAGGGCCGTGGCTATGAACCCGCCATCGACTCGGAGATCCTGATCCACCAGATCCCGGGCGGCATGATCTCCAACTTCCGTTCGCAACTGGAGCAGCAGGGCGCCCTGGACAAGCTGCCGGAGGCCCTGGAGGAGGTCAGCCGCGTCCGGGCCGACCTGGGCTACCCGCCCCTGGTAACCCCCACCAGCCAGATCGTTGGCACCCAGGCCGTCATGAATGTGCTCACCGGCAAACGCTATAAGATGGTTCCCGATGAGGTCAAGAAATACGTTAAGGGAATGTATGGCCGCTCCCCGGCCCCCATTGCCCCCACCTTTATCAAGAAGATCCTGGGCAGGGAAAAGCCCATCGACCACCGCCCGGCCGACGACCTGAAGCCCGTCCTGCCCACGGCCACCAAAAACATTTCCGACCCGAAACTGATCCGAAGCGAGGAAGACATCCTGTCCTACTGCCTGTTTCCGGAGGTGGCCACGGAGTACTTCAAATGGCGGGCCACCCCGGTGGAGACCCGGCCGAAGTCACCGGCCGACCAGGAGCTGGAGGAACTGACAAGAAGCCGGCAGCAGGAAGAGAAATCCACCGCCAAGACCGCTCCCTCCCCCGCCGCCCCCCTGCTTCAGCCCGGGGATTATGAAGCCCTGAAGGAGATCCTTGAAAAAGCGGGCCGCATGCATGTCAATGAGCTGGTCATCAGCAAGGGGGATTTCAGCCTGAGCCTGAGCTCCGGAAACGGCAACTTCAGGATGCCGGCCCTGAGGGAGACCATGAACGTAAGAACCTCCCTGCAGGCCGAGGAAAAGGTCGCCAGGGAGCAGCCCGCGGAAGAGCCGCAAGGGCAAGCCGAAGAAGCCGTACCGGAAGGAGAGGCCATCAAGGCGGTCATGGCCGGAACATTCTACAGATCCGGGGGCGAGAATGCCCCACCCTTCGTGGAGGAAGGCAGCGTCGTGAAGAAAGGCGACCCGGTTTGCATCCTGGAGGCCATGAAGCTGTTCAATGAGATCCTGGCCCCGGGAAAGTGCAGGATCCTGAAGATCCTGGCGGAGAACGGGGAAAAGATCAGCAAGGACCAGCCGCTGATGATTATAGAAAATCTGTAGTTTGCCCGGCCGG